>NZ_CP119559.1:1200000-2400000 GCF_029278565.1 Haloarcula halophila
CCGTGACCGTTCGCTCCGTCGTCGCTCGCGTTCCCGGCGAACATCGTAGACACCGGTCAACAGGCCGCCGACCGCGCCGGTCCCGGCTACCCAGGCAGTGACGAGATACGGGTCGGCGAGGGCGATCTCGTGTGCACGCTGGTACGCGACGACGACGAGGGCAAGCGTCGTGATCGGGAGCGACCCGGCCAGCGACCACGCGACGAGTCGTCGGACCGCGCCGCTGTCAAGATCATTCGTAAGGAGCCAGCGGGCGCCAACGACCAACGGGGCGACGATACAGGCCAGGGCCGCGCTCGCGACGACCTGTCCCTCCGCCGGCGTCGATCGACCGCCGAGCCTGATCACGGTCGCGGACCCGACGACGAGCGCGGGCACCAGCAACACCAGTGTCCCGCCGATCCGCCATTGCCGCTCCGTGGGACGGGTGAGCAACCGAGCCATCGCTATCCGAACCGACTCGACACCTCGATGCATATCCGAAGGTCACTGCTTCCGGGGTATGAATCCCGGAACGGGTTCCCACCAGATAGGAACGTGCCCGGCAGCCACAACAGCTAACACCCCCTCGGTCCTGGGTCGGGAACATGCGCGTCGTCCACGACCCCGAGGGTGCCGCCCGCACGCTCGCGACGGAGGTCGACCGGGCCGAATCGGCCTTCGAGCAGTCCCGGGGGTTGATGTTCCGGCGGTCGATTCCCGACGACTACGCCCTGGTCTTTCCGTTCGACGGTACCGGTCGCCGGTTCATCCACATGCTGTTCGTGGCGTTCCCGCTCGACGTGATCTGGCTGGCCGACGGGGTGGTCCAGGCGAAAAAGACGATGCACCCCTGGCGGTCGGTCGGCTGGGCGAACGCGGATACGGTCCTCGAACTGCCCGCAGGGGCCGCTGAGGGCGTCAGCGAGGGGGATACGGTCGTCGTCAAGTGACCACGGCGCATCCGCCACCTTTTAGACCATGAAGGTTAGAGTAGTCACCACTATGTCGGAATACCCGACGGAGGATAGAGGAAGTCGCCGCAAGGCGGCTGGCCGAGAAATTCGTCCCGCTGTGTGATGGAAGTGGATTTTCTGTGAGTCAGAACCCATTGTTCGGAGGGCACCCAGCGACGCGTGCCCTCACAGATGTCGGTGAGGTACAGTTCCTGGATACGACCCTGCGCGACGGCGAGCAGGCCCCCGGCGTCTCGCTGACGCCCGACGACAAGGCCCGGATCGCGCGCAAGCTCGACGACGCCGAGATCGACGTCATCGAGGCCGGCAGCGCCTGTACCGGCCCCGGCGAGCGCGAGACGATCTCGCGAGTCGCCGAACTCGACCTCGACGCGACGGTGACCAGCTTCTGCCGTGGCATCAAAAACGACATCGACCTCGCGCTGGAGTGTGACGTCGACGGGATCAACCTCGTCGTCCCCGCGAGCGACAAACACGTCGAGCGGAAGGTCGGCACCTCCCGCGAGGAGAACGTCGCCGCGACGATGGAGTTAGTCGAGTACGCCACCGACCACGGCCTCTGGGTCGAGGTCATCGGCGAGGACGGCTCCCGGGCGGAGTTGGACTACCTCGAAGAGTTGTTGGGGGCCGCGCTGGATGCCGGTGCCGACCGCATCTGCTGGGCCGACACCGTCGGGCACGCCACGCCGGACCGGGCACTCGAATGTGTCTCCCGGCTCGCCGACCTGGGACCAGTCAGCACCCACACCCACGACGACCTCGGACTCGCCGTGATGAACGCGCTCGTCTCCGTAGCCGCCGGCGCAGATCTGGTCCACGGGACGATCAACGGCATCGGCGAGCGGGCCGGCAACGTCGCCCTGGAGGAGGTCGCGATCGCACTCGATCACGGCTACGGCGTCGAGACGATGAAACTGACCGAGGTCCACGACCTCGCGGACCTGATCGCCAGCCGGACCGGGATCCCGCTGGCCCCGAACAAGGCCGTCGTCGGCCAGAACGCCTTCACCCACGAGAGCGGTATCCACACCGACGGGACGCTCAAAGACGACGCGATGTACGAACCCTACCCGCCGGAGAAGGTGGGTCGGGAGCGTCGCCTCGCGCTGGGCAAACACGCCGGCCGGGCCGGCGTCGAGGCCGCGCTGGACGAACACGACGTCGAGGTGACCGACGAACAACTCGACGAGATCGTCGCCCGTGTCAAGGAGATCGGCGACCGCGGCAAGCGGGTCACCGACGCCGACCTGCTGACGATCGCCGACGACGTGACCGGCCAGGAACAGGATCGCCGCGTCGAGTTGCTCGGCCTGACGGCCGTCTCCGGATCTGACACCCCGACAGCGAGCGTCCGGCTCTCGGTCGACGGGGAGGAGCGCAAGGAGGCCTCCGTGGGTTCGGGGCCAGTCGACGCCGCGATGAACGCCGCCGAAACCGCACTCTCTCACGCCGCCGACGCGACCCTGGAGGACTACCACGTCGACGCGATCACCGGCGGGACAGACGCGGTCGTGACCGTCGAGATCGAGATGTCCCGCGGCGACGACCACGTCCGAGTCTCGGCGAGCGACTCCGACATCACCCGTGCGTCGGTCCGGGCGATGGTCGACGCGATGGACCGACTGGTCGCCGACGACAGCGAACGGCTCGTCGCCGACGACTGAGTCGAGCACACGTCCGTGTCGCCGACCAACAGAGCAGCTGCCTGCTCCTGTTTCGACCGGCGTTCGAGTCGCAGACGGACACCGAGGCCCCGTTCGACAGCCGGATCAGACGGTACTGAGAGCTATCCAGGTACACCCGCGGGAGTGTGTTACTCGGCGATATCGACGACGGCGTCTAACCCATCGACCTCGTAGGTCGGCGTCACGGAGAGGTCGGTGTCGACGGTGTGTGGCCGGCGGACGAACGCCGAGTCGATGCCCGCCCGCCGGGCCGCCTCGATGTCCGATTCGCTGTCGCCGACGTACAGCGCGTCGGTCACACCGAGGTCCGCCAGTGCCTGTTCGATGTAGTAGGGACTGGGTTTCTTCCGTCGGAGGCTCCCGACGGTCGGCGGGCGACCCCTGACAGTCCCGAAGTGTCGATCCAGTCCGAAGTGGTCGAACGCGAAATCGACGGTCGCCTGCTGGTTCGAGGAGACCACGCCCAGTGGCCCGTCGAGCCGATCGAGGACTCTGACGTCGCCGTAGGGACGCTTCTCTCCCGCCCGGATCGCCGCCCGCTGGGCCTCCGAGATCGCTCGGTCCCGAGCTCTCCAGAACTGCTCGGGGTCCAGCCCGTAGTGGCGACAGACCGCGTCGAGTCGGTCCGGTGTGACGCCGATACGCATCGCTTCCAGATGGTCGGGCCGGGGATCGACGACGCCGACCCGTCTGAACGCGTCCCGGGTCCCCGCCTGATGGGTCCTCGTACTCGTCAGGGTCAACAGGACGCCGTCGTTGTCGAAGACGACCGACTCGTACCTCATCGACAACCGCTGGGAGGCCAGCGGACAGAAGCGTTTCGCTCTCGGTCAGAAGCCGGGGTCGTCGTCCTCCCGTTCGAACTCCTCGGGAGGGCGGCCCGCCTGGTCGACGACCTCGTCGGAGACGACGATCGGGCAATCGACGCGCAACGCGATCGCGATGCTGTCGGAGGGACGTGCGTCGAACACCAGATCCCGGCGGCGGTCCTCCGTGTACTGCTCGGCGTCGATCTTCGCGTAGAAGGTGCCGTCGGCCAGATCGTCGATACGAACCCGATCGATCGCACCGCCGAACTCCGCGACCATCTCGACGAGGAGATCGTGCGTGAGCGGCCGTTCGAACGGCTCGCCGTCGATCGCTAACTGCATCGACTGCGCCTGGTCGGAGCTGACGAAGATCGGGACGATCTCTCCACGCGCACGGAGGAGGACGACCGGCGTCCCCGTCCCCTCGTCGTCGACGCCGACACCGACGCCCTCGACCGTGGCCTCGTGTTCCATACCCCGGGATTGTAGACGGAGCTATGAAAATGTATACCCCGCTACCGACTGTCGCTATCGTCGCACAGGCGGCGAACACGGTACTTTTGGCCGTCCACTCCCAAGCGGGCCACATGGACGACGCCGCCGAACGCGGGATGGGGGCCGAAAACCGTGCCCGGACGACCGCCGATCTCCTCGAAGACGACGAGGAGGCGGACGTGGGTGTCGACCGCCTGCGCGCGGCCAAGTACGTCGCCCCGTTTCTCTTCCTGGGGCTGTTCGACCTCGTGTTGTTGCTCGGCTGGGGGCTCGATCCGCTGTGGGGGTTCATGATTCTCCCCCCGATCCTGTTCGTCAGCGTGTTGGCCTGGATCGCCTTCCGGACCGGGTTCGCGAGCGAACGGACCGGACAGGACCGGCCACAGAACTAGTCGAACAGGTCGTCGACCGCCCCGCGTGCGGCGAGCGCGGCGTCGTCGGCGACCTGCCGCTCGTCGGCGTTGGTATCCGGCGCGTTGACGTAGACGTCCACGTCGAGGACCCCGTCTTCGAACGTGACGGTTACGTCGATGTCCTCGATCTCGCCGACATCGAACCGGGAGAAGACGACGTTTTCGGCCGCGTTGGCGGCCGTCTCGACGACTTCGTCGTCTGTCGGCATCGCCTTATGCGCCGCCTGCGCCGGGACCGCCTGCCGGGCCGCCGCCGGGGCCGCCACCGAGCATCTGCTGGAGTTCGCTCTGGAGCTCCTCGAACTGCTCTTGGACGCGACTTTCCTGCTTTTCGAGGGTCTCGACGCGGACTTCGAGGTTGCTGACCTTCTCTTCGAGGTCGTCGTGCGCTTCGTCGAGATCCGTCTGGACCAGCAGTTCGCCGACCTCGCGGTACATCACGGTGTCGTCCTCGACGTCGTCGAGTTCGTCCAGGGCAGTCTGTGACTCTTGGAGGTCTGTCTCGGCCTGCTGTTTCTGTGCGGCGACCTGCTGTGCGGTCTCCTGCAGGTCCTGCAGTTCCTCGAGCTTCTCCTGTGCTTCGGGTGGGAGATTTCCTTGCATACTCCGACGGTCGAGGTCCGCAGTGTTAAACCCACGCTTTCACCCTGAGCGGCAGGCCCCTACTCGGGATAGAGTTCCTGCTCGCGGTCGATCGCGTCGATCCGCTCGATTTCACTCTCGTCCAGGTCCAACTCGGCAGCTTCGCGATTAGCCCGCAGGTGCTCGCGGGAGGACGCTTTCGGAATCGTGACGACGTTGTCGTGAGCGAGCACCCAGGCGATGCTGACGGCGGCGGGTGTGGTGTCGTGGGTCGCCGCGATGTCGGTGATCGTCGGATCGTCGAAGACAGCCCCGCCCGCCAGCGGCGAGTACGCGACCAGCGGATAGCCGTGAGTCTGTGCGTCCGCGAGCAACTCCCGACGGGAGAAGAACGGATGGAACTCGACCTGGTGGGCCGCGATAGGTGCGTCGAGATGCTCGCGAGCGGTCGCCAGTTGCTCGGGCTCGAAGTTCGAGAGGCCGACGTGGGTCGCCAGTCCGTCCTCCCGGACCGCATCGAGTGCCGGGAGCGTCCCGCCCGGCTCGTAGTCGCCGCGAGGGCGATGGACGTACAGCAGATCGACCGCGTCCAGCCCGAGCCGGTCGAGACTCGCTTCGGTTCCCCGCCGGACGTCGTCACCGGCCAGACGATCGACCCACAGTTTCGTCGCGACGAGCAGCTCCGAGCGGTCGATCGACGCCGCGGCGATCCCGTCGCCGACGACACCTTCGTTCTCGTAGATCTGTGCGGTATCGAGATGGCGGTACCCGATCTCGATCGCGGTCGCGACCGTCGATGCGTCGGAGATTCCCATCGTCCCGAGGCCGACAGGCGGAAGATGCATACGCGACGGTCGACCGGCGATCCAAAGGGGTTGTCGGTCAGAACTCCCGGTGGTCGGTGACGGCATCGGCGTGTTCCGCCCACTTCTCGACGGTGGGCGCTCCCCAGTACCGGACCGTTTCGCTGCGCTCGTCGAAATCCAGTACGCCGAAGTCGTGGAGTTTCGGGAGATGTGTCTCGATCAGTTCGGTCTCGACGGCGTCGACGGTTGCGTCGGTCGGGGGGACTGAACTCGACTGTCCACGGGTGCTGACGGCGACGGCGAGAGGACGGACATCGATAGCCTGCTGGTCGGCCGTCGAGAGGTGTCGGCAGACTGCGCGCCGCCGCCAGTCCGCGAGGATGTCGAAGACGTCGTCGACGATCGGCGTCGTGAACCCACGGTCCTGTGGCGTCATTCCCTGCCACTGCTCACCCGTTGAACCGTCGGTACTACGGTTTGACATACACCGATACGATTGACCGCCCCGGGTATCAACTGACTATCTAGCTACCTAGACGAGGCTTCGGACACTGTCTCCCGACTATCCTTCTCGGGTGCTCTGGACCGTTCCCGCACCGGTATCGGCCCTCTCAGCGGTCCCCACCAGCGTCAGCCAGGTGTTACAACCGGCTCGCAGCGCGACGAGGTCGTCGGCAGTCACCGTGATCTCGACGGTGTCCCCCTCGCGCACGAGCGTCGCGGTCGTCCTGTCACCGTCGATCGCACCGATCTCGGGGCGGACGCTGCGCTCGACCCGGCGAGCGCGTTCGGCTGAGTCGAACGGAACGGAGAGAACAGTGGTGTGTGGACCGCTCACTCGACGTTGATTTCTTTGATGTCTGGCGCGCGCTCCTTGAGCAGCACCCGGTGCCCACAGTACGGACAGCGGACGCCACCGTACTCGTCGAGCGTCACGTCGCGCTTACAGCGAGAACACTTGTAGCTCATACGTTGTGTGTGTCGATGGAGACTCTTTACTCCTCGTCTTCTCCCAGCGCGGCACGGATCGAGCGGCGGACGGTCTTGCCACCGGGCGTCTCGGGCTTGTAGCTCCCGCCGGTGAACGTGTACTCACAGTAGCCGCACTGCCAGATACCGGTTCCCTGCCGGTCGACACGGTCCTCACCGCAGTTCGGGCAGGTGTGGTCTTCGTTCATCTCCGCTTCGATCTCGGCGACGCGGCGGCGTGAGACACGACCGTAGCGAGCACCGAACCGGCCGGCGCTTCCGGTACGTCCCTTTTTGCTGGCCATAGTGTTCTGCTGTCCGCCGAGCGTCCACATAAGCCCTTCGAGAGCGAGTTCCGCGGCTGGTTCCGTTCGGTATAGACTCACAGGGGACACGGGAGCCAGAAGTGGCACCTGAGAGAGATAGTATTTATGCAATCATAATATCTCTCAATTAACGTCAGACAACATAAAAACGGCCACAGCTTCTAAGCGTTCGTGTCGAGAACCCTCGAACTGTATGGACGAAGCACTCGAAGTCGTCGACATCGTCGCGGACTCGGGATTCGAGGGCATCGTCACCTGGGTCCTCCGTCTCGTGGGACTCGTCGTCCTGATCGCCGGGCTAGGAATGTGGCTGTTTACCGATGCCGGGCTCTTGGTCGTGCCGGCGCTGCTGATCCTGGGTGGATTGGTGTTGCTGGCCGCGCCGAGTGTCCTCCTCCTGCTCGCCGAGTTCGTCTGACGGGCCAACGTCACCCTCGTCGGTGGACGGGCGTTACTCTTGGAGTTCAGCCGCTTGAAGCGCCTCGTTGAGATCGGCACGGACGTGTTCACCCAGTTCGCGGTCGCCGGCGGTCGTGACCACACGGTTCTCTTGAACGCTCGAGCCGTCCCGGATCAACACCCGGACGTTCCCGTTCGCGTCCGCCCGCGTAGCCTTCGCTCGGACGCCACCACGGGCCCCGGAGCCGCTGGCGTCGATCGGCCCCGGAATGACCTTCTTGACGTGAGGATGGTCCGCGACGGTCTGGAGGGCCTGCTGCCCGGTCCGGCCGCCGATCAGCGTCGAGTGGCTCCCGCCGAGCTTCTCGGCCAGCGACGCCTCGACGACCTCCAGGGCGGGTTCGCCGCGGCGGTCGAGGACCCGCTGGACCGGGTCGTCGCCTTCGACCCGGTAGAACTCGTAGTGGAGTTGGCCCCGGACGGCACCGATGACGGCCCGATCCCCCGTGACGTACACCTCCTCCGGTCGCTTCCGGCGCACCTCGTCTGCGATCAGCCCGGCGAAGTTGCGCAGTTCCACCACGGCCGACTGGTCGCTTCCCCCGCCCTCCGGCGTGGTCGTCACCGTTCGCTGGCCGACGACCTCGTCGTCGGCGATACAGGAGACAGTCGCCCGGTCCCGGCCCAGTTCCAGGACGACGACCTCCGTATTGGCAGTGTGACAGACCAGGCAGTAATCGCCCGGTCGGGAGAGCGGCGTCGCACACTGCCGACAGTCCATGGTCGTCTATACGGGACCTGCCGGGGATAAGCGGGGCGGTCCGTCGCTCGACCATGTGCATTGCCAACACATTTTTTGCTCGGCTGTCCAACAGACTCCCGTGCGTGCCGGACCGCTCGGATCGCTGCGAGAACGGGTGCGGGCAGCGACGCGACCGTTGACGGCGTTCGTGGCGGTCGTCGCCGCCAGCATCGCCGGGTTCGTCGCGTTGACCGGTATCTCGGTCGTCGACGCGGCCTTCTGGTTGCTCGACCCGACCAGCATCGAGTTGTACTTCGAACACCACGACGGACCGGAGCGGACGACCAAAGGGTTCGCCGTCGTCGCGTTCACGGCGTTGATTCTCGCCGGCATCTGGGTCGGGGAATCGGCGCTGGACGCGGCCTTCGACGGCCGACTGGAGGAGGAACTCAGACGTATGCAAACGGAACGGAAGATCGCGGAACTCACCGACCACGTCGTCGTCTGTGGACACGGGATGTTCGGACGAACAGTCGCAGAACGGCTCCGATCCCGTGGGCGGTCGGTCGTCGTCGTCGAATCCGACGAGAGCCAGCGGGAGCGCATCGACGAGTCGACGCTGGTCGTCGCGGGCGACGCGCGTCGGGAACCGGTCTTGGAGGAAGCCGGCGTCGACCGTGCAGCGGCGGTGGTCGCGGCCATCGACGATTCGAGCGCGAACATCCAGATCGGCGTCGCCGTGAGCCAGTTGGCGCCGGAGGCACGACTCGTGGTCCGGGTCGGGGAGCGGATGTACGAGTCGACGGCCAGGCGTGTGGGTGCCGACGTGGTGGTCATCCCCGAAGAGGTCAGCGGCTCGGAGGTAGCAGAAGAGCTGTGAACCGGTCACACGGCAGGGTCGCCCTTGCGGAACTCCCGCAGTAGAACCGTCGCGTAGCTCCCTTTCGGGAGCGAAAAGGAAAACGCCAGGTCGTCCCCGTCGCGGGCGACGGCCAGATCGGTCCGGAGCAGGACTGCCCGGCGGGTCCCCGTCGAGTCGAACTCCCCCGGGAGGTCGAAGTCACCGGGTTCCAGGCCGACTTCGGCGAGCACCGCCCGTTCGATCTCTCCGGGGTCGCCGTCTGCCAGGTCCGTCTCGGTCCCGATCAGCGGCGCTGTGACGAACGCCCGTCCACGCGCACAGTGTCGTTGGACGGTCCGCAGGCGTCGATCCGTCACCCGCTGGGTTCGGTCGGTGTCCGGGAGCCGGAGGCCCTCGGGCGCGTCACCGTCGGCGAAACAGACCACGTCGCCCTCGACGGGGCGGTCGAACGGAAGCCCCCGTGCCAGCCGCTCAGAGAGGATGCGGTTGAAGACGTACGACTGGGCGGCGTTGACGAACAGCGTCTGGAGGTTCGACGGGACCGCCTCCAGCGCGTCCCGGAAGTCCGCCGGGGTCCCGGCACCGTTCTCGACGAGCCGGTGACAGATCGAGCGTTCGTAGCCGAGCGCACGGGGCAGTCGCTCCAGCGCACCGGCCCAGTCGTGGGTCTCGTCGACGTAGGCCCGTGCCTCGCGGGTATCCGCCGGTTCCCGTTCGCTCGGGTTCCCGACGTAGGCCAGCACGGCACCTTTCCACTCCCCGCGGGCGATCTGGAGGCCGACCTCGTGGGTGACTGGCCGGCGCGACCCGAACCGCTGTTGGCCGAAGTAGTTGGGGACGCCGACGGTCCGTTCGTCGTCAGGGAGGCCCCTCCCGGACCCCTCGTCCCCGTCCTCGCCGGCGCCGAACGCCGCTAGATCGCCGAGTACCGACGCGGCGTTGTCCGGTGCGTCCGCCTCGCGGACGACGATCTCGAAGGCGTTGCCAGCCAGATCACCGAAGAGGATGGGCCGGCCGGCACGGCCGATCACCTCGATGTCGGCGTCGTCGATCGCGGGGACAGCCTCGGCGTCGATCCCCTTGACCGAGAACAGTTGGCGGGTGACCGCGCGCTTGTCCTTGGTCCCCGCCCAGGAGACCCGCTCCCGGGAGATACCCAGCCGGTCCGACAGCGCACTCGCGAAGTCGTTGGTGTCCCAGTCGCGCAGCTCCACACGCACGACGAGATGGGGGTAGGCACCGGTGTCGGCGTCGACGGGTTCGGTGTCGAACGCCTCCAGTTCCGTGACCCGGAAGTCCGCCGGTGACTCCCTGAGGTGGCCGCCCACGCCGTCGGCGTCACTGACGTAGTACTCCATGCCGACCGACTGTTCGATCGCGTGGGCCTCGCGCATCTGTTAGTGGCTCCTTCGTCGGCACGGGTTTAGCGTTGGCGTTGTGCGGGCGGTCAGTCGTAGGCGTCGAACTCCTCGCCGAACGCGATGAAGTACGCGACACCGAGGAGGCCGACAGCCGAGGCGGTGAGGAAGGCCAGTTGCGGACCGGCTCTGATGGTCCGGCCGGCGATACCGAGCGCCCACTCGCTGCCGTAGAGCCAGCCGCCCAGGGCGGCGCTGGGGATGACGACGGTGTTGCGCACGAGGTAGTAGGTACCGGTGACGCGGCCGCCGGCGTCGGCCTCGGCGGGACCGACGATCAGCGCCTTGTGTGCCGGTAAACCGGCGAAGCGTAGCCCGGAGTAGGCAAAGAGCGCGATCACGAGCCACTGGTCGGCCGGCGCGAAGATCAGTGCCAGCGGGAAGAGTGCGTACACGGAAAACCCGAGCGCCACGGCGGGCTTGAGGCCGGCGTACTCCGCGAGTTTCGAGACCGGCGCCATCGAGAGGATGGCGACGACCATCTCGACGCCCAGCAGGACGCCGAAGAAGGCGTCGGGACGCAACGAGAGCCCGAACCCGGAGAACCCCACGGAGAGAAAGTCCGTGACGACGATGACGAAGAAGACGTAGACCATCCCGTTGGCGAACCGGACGAGCGTGTCCGCGACCAACAGCGGGAGCAGCGGCGCGGGCATCGACCGCAGGTCCGCGAGCACCTGACCGACGCCCTCGAAGGACTTCCCCAGCGAGTCCTCGCTGGCGTCGTAGAGGACGTGCTGGGCGACGGTCGCGACCAGCGAGAACGCGATCGCCGCGAGCAGGATCGACTGGAACCCCCCGGAGAACGTCGGCGTCAGCGCGAGCAGGCCGGCCGCGAGCAGCGGGCCGAACAGGAAGCCGATCCGGCGGAACATCTCCGTGCTGGCAAACCCCATCGCCAGCCGCTGGGGCGGGACCGCCTGTTTGACGATGGCGAAGGTGGCCCCGAG
This sequence comes from Haloarcula halophila, assembly GCF_029278565.1. Taxonomy (NCBI): domain Archaea; kingdom Methanobacteriati; phylum Methanobacteriota; class Halobacteria; order Halobacteriales; family Haloarculaceae; genus Haloarcula; species Haloarcula halophila. The sequence continues at coordinate 1,211,413 of NZ_CP119559.1, forward strand.
CCCGAAGGACTTCCAGGCCTGTGCGAGGAAGAGACCGACGAAGACCAGTCCCCAGGCGGGCACCTGCAGCGGGCCGACGGCGACATCGCCGACGATCGAAGCGAGATACCACAGGCCAAAACCGAGGGTGGCCAGCACGGCGAAGGCCGTCAGCGCCAGCCGCGAGCCGATCCGGTCGGAGATCGCACCGCCCGGATACGGGTAGACGGCGCTGATGAGGTTGCCGACGCTGCCGTAGAGACCGATGACGCTCGCGCTCGCGCCCAGGACGCGCAGGTACTCCGGCACGTACCGGCCGGTCATCTGGAACGCTAGGCTGAAAGCGAGCATCGACAGCGAGAGGACCAGCACGTCCCGCTCCAGGGCGAAGAACTGCCGGAAGCTATCGAGCAGGTCGACCGGTTCCTCGCCGTCGGTGGCCATGGGTGACTCGCACGGTCGGCGGGTACTTAGTTCCGGGAATTGCGGCCAGTAGCGACTATATAGCGGTATAATGCGGGATTTTCACACACCAGTTCGGGACACGGGACACACATATGGCTCCAGCCCGAGCCACGGGTATGACCGAGCGGATCACCGGCGAAGTCATCCACGTCGTCGAGCCGTCGGATCTCGACGACTACGACCTCCAGCCCGAACTCGAAGAGCTGGCCGACTCGCGGTACGTCCTCGTCTGTCGGGAGGGTGGTGTCCCGTCGTGGTTCGAACGCGTCCGGGCGTTTCTGCTGCGACGACCCATCGAACCGATCACGCTCGTCGCGGAACGGGGTGCCGACGAGGGCGAGGAAGTGACCGCGAGCGTTCGGGAGACGGGGATGCCGGGCGTCTACGAGGCGACGCGACTCGACTGATCTCGTCGCGTCGGAACGCGAAAACCGGTCGGTGACAGTCTCAGACCGCCGACTCGTAGTCCTCGAACCGGTCGATCTCGACGCCGTCCTCGGTGACCTCGGCGAGGACGATTCCGTTCCCGGAACCGGTGTCACGCTCTGCGGCGGACTGGACCGCACGGATCGCCAGCTCACGGGCTTCTTCGAGGCTCATCTCGGGGTCGTACTCGCCCTCGATGGTCCCCGTCGCGACCATGGTCCCGGAGCCCGTAACTGTATAATCGTCCTGCAGGACGCCGCCGGCCGGGTCGACGCTGTAGACGTGGCTGCCGTCCTCGTCGACCCCGCCGATGATGGGGTTGATGGCGAAGAAGGGGCCACCGCGGGCGAAGTTGCCCGCGAGCGTCGACAGGGCGTGGATGCTCAGGGGCTCGTTACGACGCACCTCGTAGAGGTTCGCCTCCGAGCGCAGCGAGCGGATGAACGACTGAGCGCCGCCGACGCTGCCGACCAGCGTCATCGCGGCCGTCGGGTGGATCTGCTCGACCTTCTGGACCTGTTTGTTCGAGACGAACCGGCCGCCCAGCGAGGCGCGTCGATCCGTCGCGATGAGGACGCCCTCGTCGGTGCTGATACCGACCGTGGTCGTCCCCGTCTTGGTCACCGTCTCCTCGTCGCGGTTGCTGTCGTCCGAGGGGATGGTTCCGACCTGTGGCTCGTAGGCGTCGGTCAGGCGGTTGTCGGGATCGTACATCACTCCTCACCTCCGAGTTCGAACTCGGCCAGGCGGTCGGCGATGTCGTCCTCCTCGAGCTTCGTGAACTGCTCGGTCTCGACGTCGATCGTGGCGATGTCGACACCGGTCGCGTCGAGGCCGTCGTCGTTGACCGACGCGAGCGAGCGCAGCGCCAGTTCGACGCCGGCTTCCAGGTCCATCTCGTCGGTGTACTCCTCTTCGAGGTAGGTCTGGATGTCCTCGCGGGAGCCACCGATGGCGACCGCTTGCCACTCGTAAGGGGTCCCCGACGGGTCCGTCTCGAACAGGCGGGGCTCGCCGTTCTCGATGCCACCGACCAGCAGCGCGACGCCGAACGGCCGTGCGCCGCCGGTCTGGGTGTACTGCTGGATGTAGTCGGTGATCTCCTTCGTGAGCGATTCGACGGAGGCCGGCTCGTCGTAGCGCAGCCGGTTGACCTGAGCCTGCCGGCGCGCCACGTCGATGAGTTGCCGGGCGTCGGCCACGTGGCCGGCGCTGGCGATCCCGACGTGGTCGTCGATCTCGTGGATCTTCTCGATGCTGTCGCGCTCGATGAGCGGCGACCGGGCGCGCCGGTCGGCCGCCAGTACGACACCGTCGGCAGTTCGGACACCGACGCTCGCGGTGCCGCGTTTGACCGCCTCGCGGGCGTACTCGACCTGGTAGAGGCGCCCGTCCGGCGAGAAGATCGTGATCCCGCGGTCGTACGCCTGCTGTTCGTTTCCTTGCATGATCTGTGTTCTCTGTTGTTCACCTGAGGTTAGGGTTTCTTGTATATAACCATACCGGTGGTATGGCCGCCACTGTCCTCAGTACAGCGGCAGGTCGCCGGTGACCCGGTCGACGAGTTCGTCCTCTGCGGGACCGACCGCCAACGCAGTGACGGTCCCGGGATCGAGCTCGGTGTGACCGGCGTCTCTGACGACCGCATGCGGCAGGCCCTCGCGCTCGGCAGCATCGGCGAGTTCGAACAGCTCGTCCTCGCTCGTCGCTTTGAGCACGACCTTCTTCTGGCCCTCGCCTTTCCAGGCGGTCCGGGCCTTCCGACCCGCGTCCTCGAAGGCCGACAGGGCGGCGTGTGCGACCTGGGCGGCGAGTTTCCCCTCGCCCATCCCGATGTCCACACGAGCGACGATGGCCTGCTTCATACCCCAACATGGCGACCCGTACTTAAAGCCCCCTCGGAGCACCCGACCGGTTGCACGTACCACAGGGTACATACACCATGGGCGTGGAGTCCCCCACGACACCCCATGGCGCTGCGACTCCTGACCCAGCCCCGACAGTTCTTCGCGGACCGCGAGTCGGAGTTGAACGGCGTCCTCGGGGCCGGACTGGCAACCCTGTTCTCGCTGGTCCTGACGAGCGTCGTCGGCGCCTCGCTGTGGCTGTTCGCTCGGGGACTGGGGAACGGAGTCACCGGCGAGTTCCGGACGGCGGTGACCGACGCGCTCCCGCTGCTTTTCCTGGCCGTGCTCGTCCTCTGGCTCGTGCTCGGGGCGGCGCTGTTCCTCGGAGCGAAACTGGGCGGCGGACGCGGCACGTTCGGCGCGACGCTGGAGGTCGCGGCCTGGGGCTTGGTGCCAACGCTGGTCGGCGTCGTCGTCGTCGGCGCGGCCCTCGTGGTGTACGGCCTCCAGGCCGACCTCGCGATCGATAGCCTGGCGGCGCTCGGTGCCCGACTCCGCCCGCTCCAGAGCGGGGTCTCCGGGCTCGCGGTCCTCCTGGTCCAGATCGGGACTGCCGCCTGGCAGGCGTTCATCTGGGCGGCCGGCCTCCGAGTCGCCCACGGTATCGACCGGTTCAGCGCGGTGGCGACGGCCATCGTCGTCGCCGTCGCCCTCGTCGTGCTCGTCTGACCACCGCGATGGCTCGCGCTCCGAGGCGGGACGTTTTAGGCGCCGGGTCGCCCTACCTCGGGTAATGATCCTCTCGGACGCGGACATCCTGCGGCGCCTCGAAGACGGCGATCTGGTCGTCGAACCCCTCGACGATCCGGACATCCAGATCCAGCCCGCCAGCGTCGACCTCCGGTTGGGCCGGGAGTTCCTGGAGTTCCAGCACGCCAACATCCCGTGTATCCACCCCAACAGCGAGCAGGAGGTCGCCGACTACGTCGAGGAGACGGTCGTCGATGACGACGACGAGTTCATCCTCCACCCCGGCGACTTCGTGCTGGGGACGACCTACGAGCGCGTCGAGATCCCCGACGACCTCATCGCCCACGTCGAGGGGCGCTCGTCGCTTGGCCGTCTGGCGATCGTGGTCCACGCCACTGCCGGTCTGGCGGACCCCGGGTACCAGGGCCAGATCACCCTCGAACTGTCGAATCTCGGGACCGCGCCCGTGGCCCTCTCCCCGGGGATGCGCATCTCGCAGCTGACCTTTACGGAACTGAAGACGCCGGCCGATCGGCCATACGGCGAGGAGCGCGGCTCGAAGTACCAGGGTCAGAAGGGGCCACAGGCGAGCAAGATACAGGGGGATCGCGAGTTCGGAGGCGATCAGTGATGCGGTTCATCGAGGAGGTCGTCGTCGAGGAGTTCCTGCCGACGTTCCGGTCGCTGCTGGCCGAGGCGCTCCGGGAGCGAGACCTCACCCAGTCGGAGGTCGCCGAGTTGCTCGGGATCAGCCAGAGCGCCGTCTCGAAGTACGTCCACGGGAACGTCGACCGCAACGAGGCGTTGCTCGACCACCGCGGACTCGCCGAACTCGTCGAGCGGCTGGCCGACGGGCTGGCGGCCGGCGAGACGACCTCGGTCCAGGCGCTGGTCGAGACGGAGGTGTTCATCCGTGAACTCGAACGCGGCGGGCTGTTGGCCCAACTGCACGAACAGCGGGTGCCGGAGTTGGCCGAGTACGAGGGGGAGTTCGCCGTCCACGACCCCGATTCGACGCTACGGGCGGCCGAACAGGCGCTCTCGTCGGTCCGGCGGGGGCTCCAGGTCTTAGAGAACACGAGCGGGTTCGCGACGCTGATCCCCGCGGTGGGGTCGAACCTCGTCGAAGCGTTGCCCGACGGCGACAGCATCGAGGACGTCGCCGCCGTCCCGGGACGGATTCTCGACGTGAAAGGGCGGGCGACGATCCCGGCCGATCCGGAGTTCGGCGTCAGCGAACACGTCGCGTCGGTGTTGCTGGCGGCCCGCGCGGCCGGCAGCGACGCGCGAGCGGCCCTGAACGTCCGCTACGACGAGTCGATCGTGACGGCGCTTTCCGAGGCCGGCTACACGACCGCCGAGTTCGACGCCGAGGCCAGCGTCGAGACCGGCGTCGCCGAGGCGCTGGCCGAGACGCCCGACGCCGACGTGCTCTACCAGACCGGCGGGATGGGCGTCGAGCCGGTCGTCTACGTGCTCGGTCCCGACGCCGGGACCGTCGCCGAGCGCACACGTGAGCTGCTGTGACCGACGTTCGGTCGTTTTACGGGCGGTGGGCGCGCCTCTACGACGCCCTCGCCTCGCTCCCCTTCGTCGGCTCCTGGCGTGCGAGGGCCGTGGAATCACTGGACCTGTCGGCCGGGGACACCGTCGTCGAGATGGGCTGTGGCACCGGCGCGAACGTCCCGTCCCTCCGGAAGCAGGTCGGCCCGGGGGGGACGGTCGTCGGCGTCGACCTCACGCGGGGGATGCTCGACCGGGCCGGCCGGCACCCCGACCGGGCCGGCGACGGCGTCCACTACGTCCAGGGTGACGCCGCGCACCCGCCGATCCGGGACGCCGACGCGGTGCTCGCGACGTTCGTCGCCGGCCTGTTCCCCGACCCCGAACCAGTCGTCGACCGGTGGTGTGACGCGGTCGGTCCCGGCGGTCGGATCGCGCTGTTGAACTTCCAGCGCAGCGACGCGACCGTCGCGCTCCCGCTGAACGTCGTCTTCGAGGGGTTCGTCCGACTCTCCTCGCCGGGGAGCCGGCTGGCGCGGGACTCGCAGGCGACGGCCTTCGAGCGGCGAGTTCGGGCCGCACGCCGACGACTCACCGAACGGACCGTCGACCGCCGGTACGAGACGCTGGCCGGCGGCTATCTTGGACTGCTGTCGGGTACTGTCGCCTGACGCTCAGTCGCTCGTCCCCGGCGACGCGGCGTCCGCGGTTCCCGGCGTCGGTTCTCGTTCGAGCCGATAGACGAGACAACCGACGAGCGAGAGGAGACAACCGTACAAGACCGGCGTTCCGAGCGTGAATACGGGACGGAGCGTTACCGTGATCTGCGTGACGGTCTCGGGAGCCAGCGGGAGGAGGTCGACCAACCGCGGGACGGCGTTGAACGACAGCGAGAGTGTCGCGAGCAGCGTCCCGCCGACGAACAGCCGGCGGCCCCATCCTCGGGGGAGGTCGTAGAGGAGCACGACCAGCGGGAACGTCAGGTAGACGTAGTACAGGAGCAGCGACGGGAAAAACAGCAGTATCGCGACGAGGGTCCCGTACAGCGCGACCAGCCGGTCGGTCGTGGTTCGAGTGCGCCAGTACAGCGCGGCCACCGCGGGTGCCAGCAGCGCCGCGGCACCGGCGGCGTACCACGTCGGATCGACGGTCGGGAACAGCACCGACAGCGGCCGGCGGAGCGTGACGTAGCTCACTCCCGGGTCGAGGCCGCCGACGAACGCCTGCGTGTCCCGTCGCGCAAGGAGGACGTCGAAGACGTAGGTCCTGTAGGTGGCCGGTCCGAACGCTGCGAGGCCGGCAAGCGAGAGCGCCACTGCCGTCCCGACGGCGGCGACGATGGCCCGCCAGGCACGCCGGTAGAGCAACCAGAGGCCGACGGCCGCCGGGAACACCTTGACGAAGGCCGGCAGCGCGAGCGCGACGCCGGCCAGCCACTCGCGGTCCCGGTCGAGCCAGACGAGTCCGGCCGCGAAGGCGGCCACGAGCAGGTGGTTGACCTGGCCGTAGGCCAGCGACGGGACGGCGTGGACCGACGCGAGGACGAACGCACCCACGAGTAGCCGGTCGCTCCGCGGGACTCGGTAGCCCATCGACTCGACGTACCCGGCCAGCAGGCGCGTCAGCCAGCCGCTGGCGGCGACCGTCAGCACTGTCGTGATCGCGTAACCGACCGGCCACTCCCCAAGTCGCGCGAGCGGAACGAACGCCAGTACCGTCACCGGCGGGTAGAGATAGTGGAACCGGCTGGAGGGTGGCGTCACCGCGTAGAAATCTCGGCCGGCCAGGACCGCCCGCGCGGCGGCGTCGTACACCCGGTAGTTCAGTCCGATCTTGACCGGCCAGGCCAGCACGTAGTAGAGGCCCAATCCGGCACCCAGAAGGACGGCGCTCCCGAGGACGAGCCAGACATCGCGGCGAGTGGTAGAGAGGGACATGGACAGTCGGGGACGACCGGCGTGGTGTCCCGTCAAACCCGGTAGCGATCGGCGTGTCGCGGGCAGAACTCGGGGTCGTCGAGTTGTGCGGCCACGACACCGGGCTGTCGATGGGCGTTGTGGAGGCGACAGCCTGACTCGTCACAGAACGCCTCGCCGGTCGACAGGTAGTGGGCTGCTTGCAGGACGTATCCCTTCAGTGCATCGGTCGTCCGTGGATCGTCGGCGACCAGGAACTCGCCGTCGACCGCCGACTCCAGCACCTCTCGGGGTGGCGCGTCGCCCGAGACCATCGCGTGTTGCTGTTTCTCCTTGTAGTACTGCTCGGGTTTCGCGGGCGCCTCGTACAGTCCCGGGACGGAGACCACTCCCGGTTGTCCGAGTACGTTGACGCGTTTGTGCCACCGGCCGTCGTGGTCGCCCCAGGTTCCGACCACGCGGTCGAGCACCGGGATATGGAGGTGATCGAGCGTCCGCTCGTCGGCCGGTACCCGTTCGTACAGCGCGCGCTGGACCGCCAGGCCGTCGTAGATGACGCCGCCGCCCCGCTCGGGGTCTTCCAGGGCACGCTCCTCGTAGCGGACGATTCCCAGCATCGTGTTTCCCGTCGCGCGGTCGTAGGGGTCCAGCACACGTGCGTCGGCGAACGTCTCGGCGAGCCCGTCGTCGCCGTACAGCGAACAGAACCGGTCCCTGACCCGGACGGTCGCGTCGATCCGATCGTCGAGCCAGTCGCCGACGGCCTCGACGTCGGCGGCGGTCGTCGGCGCCCGGTAGAGTGTGACCCGTTTCATATTACAGTTGTACAACTCGGTGGTACTTCGATCCGACGGTCCCGAACGTCGTGGCGTCGATCAGGACGGGTCAGCTATCGACGGGAGACCCCCGACGGCTCCGGACCTACGCCTCGGCCTCCGGTTCGACTTCGCTCGCGTTCCGTGACTCCTCGACGGCTTTCGTCAGCGAGACGTTGAGCCACGCCATCGAGACGATACCGCCGACCACCGTGACGGCGTTTTTGACCGCGTGGTCGACCACGGCGATCGAGAGCGCCGTCGTCACGCCGACGGGGGTCAGCGGCGCGACGATGATCGTGAACGCGCCCTCGTAGAGCCCCACGCCGCCCGGCGTAAGCGGGAGTACCTTGGCGAGGTTGCCGACGCTGACCGCGAAGAAGCCGACGGCGATCAGCGACGGCGTCAGCGACTGGCCGAAGGCACGGAACACGACGAGCGCCGTGAGCACGTCCAGCGACCAGATGAGGAGGCTACCGAGGCCGACACGGACGAACGCCGCCCCGTCGGCGGTCACCGTCTGGATGTCGGCGACGAACCCCTCGATGACGCCGGCGACGTAGTCGGCGTAGGAGTCGTCGCTGAGTCGCCCCACCCCGGCACGGACGAAGTTCCGGTCGGTGCGGGCGCTGGCGACGATGGCCGCGACCGCGCCGATGGCCGCGAGTCCGACCGCCGCCGCCACGACGACGGCCGTCTGGCCGCTGCTGGCCGTGTCACCGCCGACGGCGTCGCCGGCCAGCGCGGCGAAGAGTGTGTCGGCCGACCCGGTGACCGCCAACCCGATCAGCACCACACCGGCAAGCAGCGTGATCGTCAGCAGGTCGAAGACGCGCTCGACGGCCAGCGAGGCGAAGCCGGTAGGGTAGGGGATCGAGCGGCGCGCCTTCACGACGTAGGCCCGGACGGCGTCGCCGGCCCGCGCGGGGAAGACGAGGTTCCCGGTCTGACTGACGAACACCGCACCGGTCAGGAACTCCCAGCGTTCGTGATGCCCCATCGAGTCCAAGATGTCCCGGTACCGGATCCCACGCAGCGGCCACGAGAGGGCGTACACCGCTCCCGAGAGGGCGACGATCGCGGGGTCCGCGTCGGCCATCCGTTCCAGTACCGTCCGGGGGTCGAGATACTGGGTCATCAACAAGAGGGCGACGACGACCAGCAGGGTGCCGGCCCCCAGCGACACCCGGCGGGTGATCCGCGGGCTGACCGACAGCTCCCAGAAGGTCCGCAACACCTGGCTCCCCATCCCGAAGACGTCCCGGACGATGTCGACTTTCGAGTCGCCCTTGGGCGTCCAGTCGACGGGGAACTCCTTGACGCGGAACCCGTTTCGCTGAGCCTTCACGAGCAGTTCCGTGTCCCAGAACCAGTGCTCGTCCTCGACCATCGGCGCGAGCGTCTCCATCGCGTCCCTGTCGAAGGCCTTGAACCCACACTGGTGGTCCTGCAGTTTCGAGCGCAGGACGGCCCGCACCAGCGTGTTGTATCCCAGGCTCGGGACGCCCCGTCTGGCCGGGCGGTCGGCCCGGTTCTCGGGCAGCCAGCGTGACCCCGTCGCGACGTCGTAGGCCCCCGATCGGACGCTCTCGACGAGTTCCTCCAGGTGGCGCATGTCCGTCGCCAGGTCGGTGTCGAAGTAGACGAGCGTCCCGCCGTCGGCCCGCTGGAAGGCGTACTCCAGGGCACCGCCCCGACCGAGTCGCTCGTCGCTGTGGACGTGACGGACGCGGTCGTCCTCGGCGGCCAGACGGCTCGCGATCTCCGGTGTCCGGTCGTCACAGCCGTCCTCGGCGACGATGACTTCGAAGCTGCCGGCCGGCAGGAAGGAGGCGAGCGTCTCCAGTGTGACCGAGACGGTCTCCTCGATGGTGTCCTCCTCGTTGTACGCGGGGAGGACGACGCTCACCTCGATGTCGCTCATTGCAACACGGTAGACGCCACTGGGGCCAAGAGTTTTCTGTTACGATCGCTCGGCAGTCACGAACTTCGAGAGGTCGGCGTCGGCGACGCCATCGACCGACTCGTAAGGACGCTCGACGACGATGTTGCCGGCGGTCTGGGAGCCGATCCCCGGTATGGCCCGGAGTTCGTCCATCGACGCGGCGTTGAGATCCAGCGGGTGCGGGACTCCCGTGACCGATCGGTAGCCGTGGTCGGTAATCGCCACGTCGAGCACCCGGCCGAGTTCGCGCTCGCCGGGGATGGCGACCAACAGCGGGTAGGTCCCGAGTTGGCGGCCGAACGTCTTGCCGTCCTGGTGGTACTCCAGATGGACGTCGGGAAGCACCGTTCCGGGCGGGGCGACCCGCTGGAGCATCGGGTTGTCGATCTCCTCGCGGACCTCGCGTTTGTACTGTTTGAACAGCTTCTTGTGGTCGTTGGCGATGTCCGCGCCGGTCTCGGCCATGTCGGTCCCTTCGAAGGCCATCACCTGGCGGATATTCACTCGACGGAGCATCAGCCCCTCGTCGTAGACCCGCTGGAGGAACCGCTTGTTGTGCTCGAAGGTCTCCCGGCGTTCGCCTTTCAGCCCGTGGACGAGGTTGATCCCCGGCAGCAGTTTCGGGAGGCGAGGGGCTGCGTCCTCGCCGAAGTTCGGTGCTGACCCGTCCGCATCGGTCCGCGGGTCCCCATCCCCACCGGGCCGCCAGCCGGCGACCTCGTTGACCACCTTCACGGCCTCGAAACACTCGTCGGCGGTGACGTTGAGGTTGTTGTCGCTCATCACCTCCGGGTCTGCCGACTCCAGGCCGAACGCGGCCGTGTCGCCGGGCGTGTTGTGCTCGGCGATGATCCGGATCCCCTCCCGGGCCTTCTCGGGCCACTTCACGATGGTGATGGGATTCATGTTGTCCAGATGGAGCGTCTCCAGGTCTGGCGCGACCTCGCGGATGCCCCCGTAGAGCCGACGGAGCGCGTCGGGGTTCGGTGCCTCGCCGTCGCCGCCGTACGCGAGGATGTCGGCCTGTCGGCCCAGACGGAAGTGCTTGACACCGTGGTCCGAGAGGGCGTCGACCTCGTCGACGACGCTCTCGGGCGGGCGGAAGTCCGGGTCGCCGTACATCGGTTCCGTACAGAACGAACAGCGGTACGGACAGCCCCGGGAGGTCTCCATCTCGCAGATGAGGTACTCCGGATGGTTGGGGTGGTGCTCGACGACGAACGCGCCGGCCCGCGCCCAGCGGGTCTCCTCCTCGACGGAGCGGTAGCGGTCGTTGAACCCCTCCAGGCCGGACTCGACGAGGTCGAAGACGGCCGCCTCGACGTCGGCCATCGCCATGAAGTCGAAGTCCAGATCGTCCCTGGCCGTCTCGCTCGCGCCCTCGTTGGCCTCGCCGACGCCGAACCGGACGGGGCCGCCGATGATGGAGGTCCCCTCGGCGGTCCAGGCCAGCTCCCGGACCTCGTCTGGCTCGGCGGGGGTCCCGCCGACGTACTTGCCGGGGACGGTCATCCCGCCGACGTAGACCATGAGGTCGGCCTCCTCGACGGCCTGCCAGCGGCGGCGTTCCTCGCGGAGTTCGTCGATCGTGTGGTAGGTGATCCGCTCGCTCGGGACGCCGGCGTCGACGAGTGCCCCGGCGGCGTACCGGGGATACGTCGAGATGTACGGCGGGACCCCGAAGTGTGCAGGTTCGTCGACGTAGCCGTCGACGATAGTCACGGAGAGCGTCTCGGGGTCGGTCATAGCCCGGGGTTGACGCTCGACGCCTAAAACGGTGTCTGGTCGGCCCGGGCGAGGTCGGCGGCCGCCAGCTCGGCGTTCCGTTCGTTGGCCTTCCAGAGGGCGTCGACGAGGTCCCCGACCACCGGGACCGAACCGACGGCGAAGTCCAGCCCGACGTTCAGCACCATCCGGGCGAGCGTCCGCAGGGAGACGCCAAGCCGAGCGGCTTCGACGACGATGTACAGCGAGAGCAGGGCCGTGACGGTGTCACCGGCGACCGGGACCAGCCCCAGCAGCGCGTCGAGGCCGACGCGGTAGCGGGTCAGCGGGACCCCGACGCTGTCGTCTAGCAGTCGCGCGACCCGCCGGATGCGGGTCAACCCGGGCGGTTCCTGTTCCATACGAGTCCATCGTCGGCGGCGACAATAGCGCTTGGCCCGCTCTCAGTCGTCGGCACTGACCGGCCCCTCGTCGGCCTGGGCGTCCCAGAGGTCCGCGTAGTCGCCGCCGGCGGCCAGGAGGTCGGTGTGTGTCCCCTGCTCGGCGAGTTCCCCGTCGTCGAGCACGACGATGCGGTCGGCGTCCTGGATCGTCGAGAGGCGGTGGGCGATGACGAAGGCCGTCCGGTCCTCGACGAGGCGCTCGATGCTCTCCTGGATGCGCTCCTCGGTCTCGGTGTCGACGTCGCTCGTGGCCTCGTCGAAGATGATGATCTCCGGATCGTTCAACAGCGCGCGGGCGATGGCGACACGCTGGCGCTGGCCCCCCGAGAGTTTGATCCCGCGCTCGCCGATCTGAGTGTCGTAGCCCTCGGGCAGGTCCTCGACGAAGGCGTGAGCCTCCGCGGCCCGGGCAGCCTCCCGGACGCGCTCGCGTGCGGCCTCGTCGCCGTCGGCCTCCCCGTCTAACACTGTCCGGTCGCCGTAGGCGATGTTCTCCGCGACGGTCCCCGAGAAGAGATACGGTTGCTGTTCGACGATGGCGATGTCGTCACGGAGCGACTGGAGCGCGTACTCGCGGACGTCGACCCCGTCGACCCGAACCGCGCCCGAATCCACGTCGTGGAACCTGGGGACGAGTTTCAGCAGCGTCGACTTCCCGGCACCGGTCGGGCCGGCCAGCCCGACGGTCGCGCCCGCCGGGACGGAAAGGGAGACGTTCCGAACGACCGGTCGGTCGTCATCGTAGCCGAAGGTCACGTCCTCGAAGTCGACGCGGCCATCGATGTCGTCGGGTCGATACGGGTCCTCGGGGTCGGTGATCGTCGGGGCCTGTCCCAGCAGGCCGAAGACACGTTCGGCGCTGGACTTGGCGAGTTGGTACTTGTTCGCCGACTTCCCGACCCGGCGCATCGGCGAGTAGAGCCGGCGGAGATAGAGGAAAAAGAGCGCGAAGGTCCCGGTCTGGAGGGCCGCTTCACCGGGCGCGCTCGTGACGAAATCCATCCCGGCGACGTAAAGGATGCCGACGAAGACGACCCCGGTCAGCAGCCGGAGCCCGGCGAAGAAGGCCCGCCGGATGCGCAGCGCGCCGACCTTCTCGTCGTGGTAGGTCTGGCTCTGCTCGGTGACACGCTTGCGCTCGAAGGCATAGCGGTCGAAGGCCTTGATGACCGGCGCGCCGCTGAGGTTGTTTTCCAGGCGAGTGTTGAGCCGCGAAACGGTCCGGCGGATCGACCGGTAGCGGGGTTCGATCCAGGTGAGGAAATAGCCGCTGGCGACGCCGATGATCGGGACCGGGGCCAGCGCGATCAGCGCCAGCGTCGGGGAGTGCCAGTAGAGGACGGCAGCGATCCCGCCGACCGTGGCGACCACGCGGATGAGCTGGCGGAACTCCGTGTTGAGAAACGACTCAAGCCGGTTGATGTCGCTGTTGAGGATCGACATCATCCCGCCGGTCTGGTGGTTGGCGAAGAAGTCCATCGAGAGGTGCTGGAGGTGGTCGTAGGTGTCGTCACGCAGGTCACGCTGGATCTTCTGTGCGGTCGATTGCAGGAGGTACCGCGAGACGAACCGCGTGACAGAACGGATCAGGTACGCCACGGCGGCGATAACGACGAGTCGCTGGAGGAAGGCGACGCGTGCCGCCTCCCCGGTGATGCTGCCGGTCGGGAGCAGCCCGGCCGTCGTCAACAGTCCGGGCTCGCCGCTGTTGAGGATCACCCGATCGATGGCGGCGGCGACGACGATGGGCGGAACGAGCCGGGCAAAGCGGGTACAGAACGCAGCGAGGATCCCAGCGAGCAGCCGGAGCCAGTACGGCGTCGCGTACCCGAAGAGGTTGACCATCGGATGCCCGTCGACGTTCTCGCGGACGCCCTCGAACCCACCGTGGTCCTCAGACATAGCCGTTGTTCCGGCCGCAGGCGGAAATATGCCGCGTTCGGCTCCGACGGGTTACACGTGGATGCAGCCTTCAGTGACCGGTCCGGCGGGAGTGGGCCGTGCGCCGTCGGCGACCCGAGCCGTCGTGACTGCGGCGGCCAGCGAGTCCAACGCGTCGTGGTTGTCGAGGTACTGGCGGCGGTGAGCGCCCACGAGGACGCTACAGTCCGAGATGGCGTCGACGTTGGCCCCACGCCGGTCGCGGGCGCCCTCGACGTTCTTGTACCCCTCGCGGTAACAGCCAAGCCAGCTGAAGGTCGCTGCGGGGTAGACCTCACAGACCCGCGTCGTCGTCTCTCCGGTCTCGTCTTGCATCGGCACGACGGCGGTGTCGGCCCGCTGGGCCAGCCGCCCCAGCACGTCCCGGACGCCGTAGAGGGTCATGCTGCGCGTGCGGTTGGTGTACGGACAGAGCGCCCCACGGCGGAGGTCGGTCTCCCGCCGGACGTCGCGTTTCTCGACGGCCATCTCGGCGGTCCGGCGACAGCGCTGGGAGAACGACCGCGGGTCGTTGGGACCCTCCGAGCCGCCGAGCCACTCCAACAGGCCCGTCCAACTGCCCCCACACTGGGCGTCTAACACCGTCTGGGGGAGGCTGAACGGGAAGTCCATCCCGACCGTCCCGATATCGTCGTCGGTGATCCGCTCGCGGAGGCCGGCGTGTGCGGCTTCGCGGTCGCTGCCCCAGCGGTCGCTCGCGCGGTAGCACTCGTCGACACGAAGCCCTCGCGGGGTGGGCGTCGCCTCGGTGACCCAGAGCGCGTCGCCGGCCGCGCTCGCGCCGCTGAAGTCGACCCCCAGTACGCCCTCGTTCATACCCACACGTTCACCGGCAGTGCCATGAACCTTCGGACCCGGTGTGGCGTCGGGGTGGATACCCGTCCGAAAGCGGTTTGTCCCCGACGAACCAACGAATCGGTATGCCCGCCACGATGGAAGTCGTCTGTACGGACGACGACTGCGAACTCGACATGTTCGAGCTGCATTACACGTACGATATGCCGGAGGATGTCGGGCTCGCCGACTTCGCCTGCCCGTACTGCGGGGGGGTCGACTGTCTCGAGGCGATCGAGCTATGATCCGCGAGCTCGGCGAAACCCTCGAAAACGCCGTCTTCGAGAACGTCGGCCGCGCCTCCTCGCGCGTCCAGGAGCGCAAGCCCCTGCCGGCGGATCTCCTGGAGTCCGACGACGCCTACCTCGTGGTGTTCGACGCACCGGGCGCGACCGCCTCCGACGTTCAGGTCCGATACGTCGACGACCGGGTGGAGGTCCGGATCGATCGGTTCCGTGACTTCCACGACGGGTTCGACATGCTGTTTCCCGGTCGCGGGCTGTCCCTGGACGGCTCGCTCACGCTGCCGGCCGACGCGGTCGTCGACGCCGAGGCCGCGACCGCGACGCTGAAAGCCGACGGGACGCTGCAGGTGACAGTCCCGAAAGTCGAAGCGGAAGACACCGCTCCCGAAGACGAGGAAGGAGCGACCGACGACCACGATTCCGACGAGGGCGACGACGGCGACGCCTGACCGGCCTCACCAGTCCCGCGTCGGGTCACCCAGCGGGTCGAACGCCTCGTCGCCGTCGAAGCGGGTCGGATCAGCCCGCGTGGCGAACTGTTCCGGGAGTGGCGACGCCGTTCCCAGAACGACGCTGGCGACGTGGTCGCCGACGGCCGGTGCCCACATCAGCCCGTGACCGTGCCACCCTGTCGCGACGGAACAGCCCTCGGCCACGGCACCGACCAGCGGATCGCGGTCCGGCGTCGCCGTACAGATCCCGGCCCACGACCGTGTCGCTGTCGGGGAGAGCGTCGTCGCGTCCGCAACCCGTTCGAGCGCGCCCGAGACGAACGACGGGTCCGCGTCGGGGTTCCAGTCTTCGGGGGTGGCCGCGTGTGCGCCGTCACCGACCAGCAGGCTCTCCGCCTGTGGCCGCCAGTAGAACTCCGCGGTCGCGTCGTACAGCGCGGGCAGCGTCGCCCCGACCGCGTCGGTCCGGAGCGCCTGTGCGCGATAGGTCTCCAGCGCGAGCGGGACGCCGATGGCCCCGACCAGCGGTGCCGTCGCGTGGCCGGCCGCGACGACGACCGCGTCCACCGTGTCGGTCCCGCTGGGCGTCTCGACCGTCCGGGGACCGGCCAGTGACACCTCGGTCCCGGTTCGAATCGCCGCCCCGGCGGCGCGGGCACGCTCGGCGAGAAACTCGACGGCCGCGTCCGGGTCCAGCAGCCCTGCGTCGGCCGCGATACCGGCGGTGACGACCGCCTCCGTGTCGAGCGCCGGGTAGCGGTCGGCCAACTCGGTGGGCGCGAGCCGCGAGACGGCCAGTCCGTGGGACTGCATCCGGTCGACCTGTCCATCGATAGCCGCGGCGTCGTCGGCGTCGCGAGCGAGCCAGACGTACGGGCAGTCGGTCAGGAGGCCCCACTCGCGGTACCGATCGATCGCGTGGCCCGCGACCGCCGCGTCCACCGGGTCGGCGAAGGCGTCGTAACAGATGCCGGCGGCCCGACCGGTCGTTCCACTCCCCAGCCGATCGCGTTCGTACAGCGTGACAGTCGCGCCTCGCTCCGCGAGCGATCCGGCGATAGCGAGACCGACGGCCCCACCGCCGACGACGGCCACCGTCATCGGTTCGGTCACTCCACCTCGTCACGGACCCGCGGCGGGAGGTCGTCGTCCGGGCCGGCGTAGCGATCCGGTTCGGCGGGCGCCCGCCAGTCGGTCCCGAGTTCGAGCAACTGGACGAGCATCCGTGCGGTGGCTCCCCACACCGTGTAGCCGTCGACGTAGAAGAAGTGCAACCGGATCTCCCCGTAGTGGGGGTGGTCACGCTGTTCGGACTCGTAGTTGTCCAGATCTGTCAGTGCCGCGACCGAGAGACAGACGATCTCGGCGACCTCCTGATCGTTCGGGACGTAGTCACGTTCGGGGATGCGAGCGACGAAGGGTCGCACCGAGTAGTGGGTGACCGTCCGGATGTCGTCGAGCCGTCCGACGACGTTTGCCGCACGCGGGTCCAGGCCGATCTCCTCGTTCGCCTCCCGTAACGCGGTCTGGAGGAGGTCGGCGTCCTCGGGCTCGCGACCGCCACCGGGAAAGGACATCTGCCCGGGATGGTCCTGAAGGTGATCCGCGCGTTTCGTGAAGAGGATCGACTCCTCGTCGCTACTGACGACCGGAGCGACGACGGCTGCCTCGCGCCGCTCGTCGTCGACGACCACCGGTTCGTGGTCTCCGATCCGGTCGAACTCCATACGCTCTGTGGGAAGCGGACGACAATAAGTCGGCTGGTCGACGGTGCCACTGGCCAGTCAGTCGCCGCTGAGAGCGTGGGCGTCCGTCGCCGGGAGACCGCCGTCCGCCTCGTAGGCATCCAGAAAGTCCGGAATCGTCGTCGTCTCCGCCCCGTCGGTACAGGGATAGACTCCCGCCAGTTCGTCGTCGTAGACGGCAAGCACCATCACCGGCAGCCGCAACACCCGATACGAGGTGCCCAACAGGGGAGAGACCTGTCGAGTCTCGAACGGCGGTTCGACGGTCACGCCGTGGTCACTCGCCCAGTCCCCGAACCGCTCGAACGTCGCGACGATCTCGTCGTGTGTGGTCTCACCGTCGAGCCGGATCTCGTCGGGCCAGGTCTCCACGTCGAACCCGTCGATCGCACCCTGGCTACGGAGCTGTCCCAGCCGATCGAGGACGGTCGTCCGCGTCCCACAGACCGGTTGCCGCGTCCACAGAGTCATCCTGACGGTCGTCCCGTCGTTCGCCGAGTCGATCGTCGACTGTTGGGGCATGTGTCGTGTGAACAAATACCTCAGAATATCCAATAACCGTTTCGTCTAGGCTGTTATAGGTGTTTGCACATCCACTAATACGTAGCACGGCGATTCGACCGACAGATACTGCGCTCAAGCGCTATCGAGCCGATCACGCGCGGCACCGAGATCGACCGCACCCCAGGCGTCGAGGTCGTAGCTCACGTCTAGAAGATCCGCGATCCGGTCCTCGTCGCCGGTGTCGATCGCCGCCGCCGCGTCGGCCCGGAACTGGCGTTCGACGGCCTCGACGACGCGGTCACGGGAGAGGTCCCGATCGGGAACGTCCATGATGTGTGGCAGGTCGCCGGCCCCGTCCGGAAGCGTCGGGAAGGCGGTCGGCCCGACGACGAGTACCTCCGCCTCCGCCTCGTCGGCGTCGACACCGACGAGATGGTACGACTCGACGGCGGCGTCGATCACGTCGTCGTATGCGGCGGGGTCCGTGTCCTCCCCGCGTTTGAACGCGAGTTCGGCACACGCCCGCCCGAGTTCCGCTCGGGAGAGCGCGTCGAAGAGGTCGACGATGCCGGCCAGTTCGTCGGCAGAGATGTCCATACGGACCGTCCGGACGCCGGTGGCTTCAGCGTTACCGAGCCGTCAGGCCTTCGCCCCGCTGGGGAGTCGTCCGTCGGCGTGTAACACGACCAGTGTCGTGAGAACGACCAGCAACGTGCCGGCCATCAACTGGAAGATAGTACCGAACGGAACGCCGTTGTCCAGGAGCACGCCGACGACCACGCTACCGGGTGCCTGGAAGACCATCATCCCGGCACCGTAGGCCGCGTAGGCGCTCGCCCGGTGACGATCCGGCAACGATCCCAGGAGGTAGGTGTCGACGGCCGGGAAGATACTGTGGATGACATACCCCGTGACGGCGGTGGCAACCGCCAGGGGCCAAAAGCCCGAGAGAGTCGGGAGAACGATAATGCAGCCGGTAAACGCCGCGAGGATCGTAAGCAGGTAGGGGATGTTCGGCAGGCGGTCGGCCAACCGGCCGCTGACGTAGAAGGCCGGGACGCCGGCACCGAAGGCGACCTGCAGCAGCGTCCGTCCGGTCGCTTCCGAGAGCCCCGTCGTCTTGA
This sequence comes from Haloarcula halophila, assembly GCF_029278565.1. Taxonomy (NCBI): domain Archaea; kingdom Methanobacteriati; phylum Methanobacteriota; class Halobacteria; order Halobacteriales; family Haloarculaceae; genus Haloarcula; species Haloarcula halophila. The sequence goes on from NZ_CP119559.1 coordinate 1,230,072, forward strand.
TATAGGTGATATAGAAGTTGAACAACCCGTTCCAGATCATCGTCGTAAGTCCCAGGGCGACGACCGCAGTGAGGACGATCCGCCGCTGGGCGCTGATCGCGCCGATCACGTCCCGATCCTCGCTGCCGGCGTCGGGAAACTCGGTTCGGCGGGCCATCAGCGTGAAGACGACCGTCGTCGCGCCGGCGCCGACGGCCATCCACTGGAGGACGAACCGCCAGCTACCGAGCGAAAGCGCCAGACCGACCAGGCCGGGAGCGGCCAGAGCGGCGAGTTGGCTCGCGACGCCGTGTTGGCCCAGCGCCCGGCCGGGAGTCCTCGGAAAGAGTTCGCTGACGAGCGTGTTCGCGGCGACGATGTAGACCCCGCTTGCCAACCCCATCGTCAGCGCTCCGACGAGGAGCAACCGCGGCGTCGGGGCGAACAGGGTGAAGACAGTGCCGGCGGTCAACACGACGCCGGAGCCGAAGATCGCCTGTGCCCGGCTGATCCGGGTGAGCAGGAACCCAGTCGGGAGCCGCGGGACGGCGCTCCCGACCCAGACCATCGTCGCCAACAGCCCGAGCGTCGCGTTGCTGGCCCCGGTCGTCGCCCTGATCGGCTCGATCAACGGCGCGAAGACGACCCTCGCCAGGTTGATGAGAAAGACCAACCCGAGCAGCGATCCGAACACCGAACGGCGTGACACGTCCCCGCCTGGGCCACGGGGAGAGACAAACCTTCCGAATCCGCCGCGGGCTTTTTACTCCCCGGTGACAACCGCCCACACATGGACTCGGTCAGGAAAGCGCTGCGGGCCGGCGACGTCGAGAAGGACAACTACGGACGACTCTCCTGTACCGCCTGTGAGGAGACGCTGACGACCGACAACAACCCCGACGATATCGGGAAGGTCCGCCGCTGTCCCGAATGTGGCAGCGAGTGGAAGGAGCTGGGGTAGTCACTCGAAGACGGCGTCGAAGGCGTCCGCTCCGAGCGGTTCGTACCGGCCGGCATCGACGTTTTCCCTCGCGTGCTCGACCGATCCCGTCCCGACCAGCGACGAGGTAACGCCGGGAGCGCTGCGTGCGAAGTTGATCGCTCGCTGCGCGTCGGTCTCGCCCGCGAGCCGCGCGGCGACATCGTCGGGGATCGCGTCCGCGAGCTCCCCCTGCATGATCGAGGCGCTCGTGAACACGTCCAACCCCGCCTCGTGGGCGAACCACAGCGCCGACTGGGGACCGTCCGCCCCCTCGTGTGCCTCGACCGTGAACGCGTCGGCCATCCGGACGTTGAACGGGAGCTGGACTGCCCGGAAGTGGGTCGCAGCGTTGCCGGCGCTGTCGGCCGCTGTTCTGGCCCGTTCGACGACTTCCGGCAGGGAGAGGTAGCTGTCGTGGTCCCGTGGGACCCGGAACGCCTCCCAGGTCGCGACCCCGTAGTGCTCGATGTCGCCGGCCGCAGCCCGTTCCTCCAGCCGCTCGAAGGTCGCTTCGAGTCGGTCGTAGACCGCCTCACGGGAGTTGGCCGCCAGTTGTGTCTCCGGGTTGTGGACGTAGTAGAGATCGATCGTCTCCAGTCCCAGGTTCGACAGCGACCGATCGAGCTGGTCGTCGATAAACGCCGGCGTGAGACAGTGTTGACCCCGGACGAGGTCCTCGCGGTCGACGATTCCGGTGTCGAGATACGTCGACTGGACGAAGGCACCGGGATCGGCGGGCCGCTCGCCATCGAACGGGACGAACCCGCCCTTGGTCGCGACGACGACGGCCTCCCGGTCGACATCGGCGTCCGCGACGGCACGCCCGACGACCCGCTCGGAGCGCTGGTGGCGGTAGTTGATCGCCGTGTCGACGAGGTTGATCCCGCCTTCCAAGGCGGTGACGACAGCGTCGTGGTAGGCGTCGTCGCGCCCGTCGGTCGGGTCACCGAGGTACGTGCCGACGCCGATGCTGGAGACGACACCGTCCCCGAACCGTCGATAGAACGTCCGTGCGAAGTCGTCGTGGTCGTCCCGGTACGCCCAGGTCGCCTCCCGTGTTGCCATAGCGGTGCTTGGAGCCGGCGGCGCAAAAGGGTCGTCACTGCTGTCCGCTCATCGCGTCGAACAACTGCTCACGGAGTTCGTCACGGGAGATGCCGTTGCCCGGTCCGATCCCGTTCAGATGGTCGACAGACAGTTGTCCGCCACCCATCCGCGCGTGGCCACCGCCCTCCGCCATCGGTACGTCGTCGAGCACCGACTCGATGACTCGCCCGATGTGGACCCGGTCGTCCCGTGACCGCCCCGCCAGCCGGAGCGTCTTGTCGCTCTGACCGACGACGACGACCGCCGAGACACCCTCTAAGGTCTCCAGTTCGTCTGCGGCCTGCGGGATCGCATCGGAGTTCGATACCTCCCCGACGTCGCTGTATGCGTAGGGTGCCCGGACGTCACGGTTGGTGACCGCACGCGCTTTCACGTCGAGGACTTCGGCGTCGACCTGTGGGTTCGCGATGCGGTTGAGCAGATCCCCGTCGATCCCCTGATAGAGGAACGAAGCTGCCCGGAAATCGGCAGAGGAACAGCCGTTGGTCAGCGATCTGGTGTCGGACTGGATACCGTAGAGCATCCCGGTCGCGACGTGGGACGGAAGCATCTCGTCGGGAACGTCGGTCCCGTCGAACGTCCCGTCGCCAACACCCGTCTCGACCTCGTAGAACTCCCAGTCCAGTTCCGCGAAGTACTCGGCGAAGATGGTGGTACACGCGCCGTCGTCGGTCCGTACGTCGGTAAAGCGTGTCCCGGTCCCGTTGCCCGGATGATGGTCGACGACAGCGACGGGGTCGATGGTCTCGGCCCCCGGGAACCCCCGTGGCTCGTTGTGGTCGACGAGAACGATCTGTTCGGGACCGATCTCCCCGGCCGACTCGATCCGTTCGAACTCCAGGTCCAGGACCGTCTCGAAAGCACGGTTCTCCGGACGGCGGATCTCGCCCGGATACACCATCGTCGCCGCCGTGTCGACCGCGCCGGCGAGTTCGGCGACCGCGAGCGAACAGGACATCGCGTCCGGATCAGGGTTGGGATGCATGAGGACGGCGATCTCCTCGTAGTCGGCCAGAACAGCACGAAATCGGCCTGCCGGAGTCCGACAGAGGTGCCGCCAGATCAGCCAGCCCGCGAGCGCGAGCAACACGACGAGACAGACGACTGCCGCGGCGAGGACGGGCTGGTCTCTGACCGCTGCCACAGCGGCATCAGCCCGACCATCGAGCTGTGCCACCACTGGTGTCATACCACATACATCCCGCGGGACCAGATAAGAATGTTCCCCCGTCGCTACTCGAGGGAGGCCTCGACGGCCGCGTGGTATCCCTCACGGAAGGTCGGGAACGCGAACTCGTAGCCCAGTTCCCGCAACAGCGCGTTCGAGCAACGCTTGCTCGTCTGGATGCGTCGGCGGGCCGTCTCGGAGAGGTCGTCGTCGGCCAACCGTTCGGTTTTCGTCTGCTTGGGCGGGAACTCCACGTCACACTGTTCGGCGAGCCAGTCCGCGAAGGCCCACTTCTCGACGGGCTCGTCGTCGACGACCAGTACCGTCTCCGCCCGGTGGTCCTCCGTAAGCAGGAACCGGACGGCACCGGCCGCATCGTCCCGGTGGATCATGTTGAGATAGCCAGCCGTCACCGGCCCCGTTAGGTAGCGGTCCAACCGGTATCGGTCCGGACCGTAGAGCCCGGCGAAGCGGGCGACTGTCCCGTGGCCACCGTACTCTGCCGGCCGTTCACGGGCGACACGCTCGGCCTCCGCGAGGACCCGGGTCTTCTCCGTCTGAGGAGCGAGCGGCGTCGACTCGTCGACCCAATCGCCGTCGTGGTCGCCGTAGACGCCAGTACTGGACGTGTAGACGAGCCGTTCGGGCGGGTCCGAGCGGCTCCAGAACTGATCGATCACCGTCTCCAAGCCGTCGACGTACACCTCCCGGGCCGCCTCGGCACCGCGGCCTCCGGAACTGGCCGCGAAGACGAGCCAGTCGGCGTCCGGGACCGCATCCAGCGACGACGGGTCCGTGATATCGGCCTCGACCGCTTCCAGACCAGCCTCGGCGACCGCCTCAAGTCCCGCTTCGGACCGACGGACGCCGACGACCTCGTGTGCCGGCGTCAGCTGTCGCCCGAGTTCTAGCCCGACGTAGCCACAGCCGAGGATGACGACGCGTTCGGTCACTGTTTCCGGCTCTCGATGTACTGGTGGAGACGTGCGTACTCGGCGAGTGTCACCGGGTATCGCCCCTCGATCTTCTGCTGAATCTCTTTGGCGTCGAGTTCGCTGTCGATCCCGGAAGCCAGCGACTCGACGTCCATCACGGCCGTGGTCATCCCCATCAGGAGGATGTCGCGTGCCTCGGCTTCGATCGCTCCCGCGTCGGGCCTGTCCGGGTCCGTCGCCAGGACGGCCGCCGCGTCCGCGAGGGTCACGTCCGCCCCCTCGCCGTCTGCCAACGCCTCGATCACGGCCCGGTCCAGCCCCGTCTGCTCGGCGACAGTGTTGACACCGGCAGCGTCGACCGTCCCCGCCAGGACCGACTCGTAGGCCGCGAGCAACTCCCCCGGGGACTGCTCGGCCGCGTCCGGAAACTCCGCTCTGAGCATGGTGCGTGGTACGGACGGGGGGTATTAGTGGCTGTCACTCTCAGTCGCCCGCGTCCGGCCAGCCCGGCGAGCGTTCGACGGTGTTGCCGTCCTTGTCACCCACACCCCGTGGCTTGGGTGGGACCACGACGACGACTCCGGTCTCGGCTGCAAACGAGATCCGGTCGGCAGTCCCGAGCCGTTCGTCCCGTCCGTCGTCGTCGACGTCGATCGCGACGGCATCACCGTCTCGCGCGTAGGTCGTCATCCCGGCCGGGGCCGACGGTGGTCCCTGGTTCGCCGTGACCGCAAACCTCCCGTACTCGCCCCGAACCGAGACCCACCAGACGTTCGTCGTCGCGTACCACGGCATGACCGGCGGTGCGACCGGGAGGCCCGCGGGGAGCATGTCCGTCCCGAGTCGCTTCTTCGCGAGCTGTTCGGCCTGTAACTTCGTCGTCTCCGTGATCGCGGTCGTGATCGCCGTCTCGGCGACCGATCGGGTCGCCGACGCCGATTCGTTGACCAGCTTCGACTGCGGGCCGATACGCGGTTCGTTCCGTTCCTCGTGGAGGCGGGCGGAGAGCCTGAGGCGGAGCCAGTCGCGTTCCGACCGCGAGAGGTTCTGTCGACGCGCGGCGACGGTCCCAACGTGACGGGCTGCACGGCCGTCCGTCAGGGCCGCTGCCCGCTCGTGAGTCGTGTTCCACCGATCGAGTCCGTCGGCGACGATGGTCCTGCTCTCCTGTTCGCTCGCCGTCGTTTCGGTCGCGACGACGTCGACCATCTGGTCCGCGAGGTAACCGTTTATCAGTCTGACGTTGTTCTGGAGCCGGTCGCGCCGCGAGACGACGGTCGCGTTGACGGGCTGGAACGTGACGGTCGTCGTGTTCCGACTCGTCCCGTTGGTGGCGTTGCCCGAGACGGTCGTAGTGCGCCCGTTGTCGATCGTCGCGTTCGCTGCCCGAAGCGCCGTCGCAGCCGTCGAGAGCCGGGTCCGGTCGTTCGTCGCGAGGATCATACTCGTCAGTTCCGAGGCAGCGTTACCGTAGGGGAGCGTGAAGACGTTGATGTTCTCCGTGACGAGCGGGTGTTCGGTTCCGTTCAGCGCCGGATACTGTTTCTCGTTCAGTTTCGCTCGCGTCAGATACGGCGGGCGGGCGTCGACGCGCGTTCTGACTGGACCGGCGATTCCCTCCGGAACCGGGCGTGCTCGCGGTACCTTCGTCCGTCGGGCCGTCAACCCACGGCGGAGGTCCCGGATCGAACCACCCGTCCGTTGCTGTAGCTGGGAGTCGAACAGGTCCCGTCTACTCATGCGCTTTCGGTACTGGTCCGCAAGCCGTTTCTCGACCGCGTCCAGATACGCGATCCGGGCCGCAACTCGTGCGCGTTGTGCGGTACTGTTGTACGTCCTCGGCACGTTTTCCAGGGCCGAGCGACGGGCTTCCAGTCGTTCCAGAAGTCGGCCGGGCGGGTTCGTCTCGAACGTCCCGATCTTCCCCCGCTCGACTGTCACACTGATGTTCCGAACGCGTTCCCGAAGCCCCATCAGGTCACGGTACACCCACGACCGAAGACCCGGCGGGCGGTCCGCCCGGATCTCGACCGGTGCAGTCGAAACGCGGCCTGTCGCAGCACTGGCCACGATCGTGCTGTAGCCACCTGCATCCGTCACCAACCGCTGTTTGGCTTTCGACTCGACGTCCGCGAGGTTCGACCCGTTCAGCGGACTACCGCTCGGATCGTGGGCTGTCGAGATACCGTTTGCCGGGGCCACCGACTGACTATCGTGGCGCCCGACCAGTGCGACACCGACGCGGTAGCTGGCAGTCCGGTCGGTGACTGTCGTCCGTGTGGCCGAACCGTTGGTCCACTCGGCGGTTCGTCGGTACTGCACCTGGACTGTCCGAGCGACGCCGTCGAGCCGGTGCCAGCCCTGTGGTACCGACACCGCGCCACTGGCGTTTCGAACCGTCGTCGTGTCGGTCGTCCGGTCGTCGACGAGCGTCCAGTTCGCACCGGGAGACGCCGGCATCGACGGTTTGCCGCCTCTGAGTCGGCGGGTATCGGTCACGAGTCGTGCCTCGACACGGTAGGCGGCGGCTGTCGTAGCACGGAGTTTCGACGGGCCGGCGACGTCACGGAAGGCCCTGTCCGCGGTCTGGTTGATCCCGGTTCGCATACTCTCGGTGGGTTGCGGGGACTTCCAGTTCGCGTTGCCACGGCCGATATCGCTGGCCGGTGGCCGGTAGCTCGCCTGATCGAGCACTTTCTTCGTGATAACCGAGGGGTTGCTCCCGCCGATAACGTCCTCGATCCCAGTGACTGCGGTCGCCTCCGTCAGCGCCCGTCGTCCGGCCGGATCGCTCCGCCCGAACGTCGACCGCTGGACGCCGAGGAGGGCACCGTTGGCAGCCAACGAGACGTGGCGGTTGCCGACGACGTTCGAGATCGGGACGCCACCGTACTGGGCGTAGCCACGAACCCACGCCATCGGGTAGAGTCGAGCGGTGAGACGCCGATTGAAGCCAGGTTTGTCGAGACCGTTGTTCAGCCGTGCCTGGTAGGTCGAGACCTGCTCGTGGAGCGACAATACGGGCGTCGCGACCACGACTGTCGGCGAGACCTGCCGTCGCTCGACGACGTTGTCACCGCGTCGAACCCGGAGCGTGACGTTCTCGACGGTCGCCCGAAGCGCCGTCCCGTTGGGTCCGGCCGGTCGGATTTCGACACGGCGCTTTGCCGCCCGCAGCGAACTCGTGTTGGTCACGGGCGGGAGCGACGCGGTAGCGGTGACCCGCTCGCGTTCGTAGCCGACTCGTTCGAGGCGGTCCCGTACCTGGAGATACACTCTGATCCGCAGCGCGTCCCTGAACGGGGTCGAGCGGTTGAGCGCACGCCCGGCGGTGGTGTTTGCCGGCGTCACGACCGGGTTTGCGGCCGCTCGCTGGCCGGCCGTCGAGACACCGTCTCTGACTGCCGTCTGTGTCTCGGCGGTCGTCCGGTCGACAGCCCGCTCGATCGTCGTCTCGCTGACCGGGGGTCGTGTCGTCAGCGACGGTGCGAGTGTGAGACTGCTGACGAGCAACAACACGCCCAGCAGCGCGAACGGGATCCGCCCGCGGTCGTCCATCACGGCGACCACGTCCTGACGGTGACTCGAACGCGGTGTGTCTCGGTCGCCCGTGCCGCTGCGGTCGGCGAGCGGAACTGTGTTCGCATGTCGGCTTCGAGGAGTTCGGCGAGTGCGCCTGTCAGCTTCCGATTCAGTGTCGTGACGTTCGACTGGCCGAGAGCGAGCGGGGCGGCACCAGTAGCGTTGGCCGTCCGGTGGTATCGAGCGGCCGTCAGCACGTCGGCCGGATAGTCACCGTGGAGTGCGAGTCGGGTGCGTTCGGGCGGGAAGAGGCCGTCGACGACGGCCCGTGCGACGACGGTCGCGACTCCGTCGTACCCCGACGACCGGGCAGCCCTGAGGGCGGCCGCTGTCACGTTGTCCATCCCGCTCGGGACCGTCACCGATCCTGCTCGAACGGACGCGTCACGTGGCGGTTGCTCCCCGACGTGGTAGGTCCCGCCGATCGGCGCATCCCGGTAGGGCCGCCACCGGACCCGGACAGCCGTCAATCGCCGACGCTCCTGGAGTCGTCGCTGTGTCGTCGCCGACAGCGTTCGCTTGAAACCGATCCCGGAGCGTGAGAGCGACTGGCCGTTAACCGCGGCTGACCGCATGGCCCCGTCCCCCAGTAGCTCTGCGACCGTACCGTGTGCCGATCGCTGTCGGCGAGCGGTCCCGTTGGCGACCCAGGTCGGTGCCGAGTGGTCGGTCCCGAGACCGCGCGTCGAGAGGCTGTACTCGACGGTCGCAGTGCTGGTCGCGAGGAGTTCGGCGTCCTCGGCGGCCAGGTTACCGGTTCGGGGCTGTTCGGCCGCCGTCCCGCTCAGGACGACTGCCACTGCAGCACCGACGAACAGGAGGAACACTGTCGCGTCGACAGCAGTACTCACCGCGCGACTCATCGCCACACCGAGACACGGAGCGTCCCACGCTGGACGATGCCAGGGGAAGCACGGATACTCACTGATCGTCGGACACTGTCAGTGTTCGCCGGTGGTGCCGGCCCCGCGGCCCACGTTCGGTCAGCCCGGACTGTGACGTTTCCGGAGTACCCGTCGGGGACAGCAGACAGTGACTGAGCGAGTCCCGAGGGATCGAAGAGCCCGACCGTCGAGTGGTTCCGTTCGATCAGGTCCGCCGTCGGCGCGGCCCGGTTTCGCTCGGCCTGAGAACCGGCGAGTGCCTCGTCGATGACGCCCGCGTACAGGGCGATACCGGCCGTAACGGCGAACACCGCGACGAGTGCTGCCAGTGGCTCTGCAGTAGCTCTATCCGACAAGTGTGACATCCACATCCCCCCAAGCGACGTGCCGAGCGGTCAGCCGGTCCGGTGCGGACCACCAGCGCGTGTTCCGGGATCGGTTCCGAGCCTGGTCGATCGCCTGGTGGAACTCAGCCGGCGACGAGAACACCGTCTCCGGACCGGCTCCATCGAGGACTTGCCCGAGTCGACGATCCCCGGCCGGGATAGCCACCCGATGGAGCGTTGCGTGGCTCGTTCCCCCCTCGTTTTGCAACCCGAGTTGCCGGCCGTCGAGGGACCAGTACTGGGCACGAAGCGGTCGTCGTTCGACAGAGCCTGCCGGACTCGTCGTCACCTCGTCGACAGCCGCCGCTGTCGCCGTTGCCGCTGGTGGTGCGGTCGTCGGTGCCTGTGCGATCACAGTCAGGACGGCGACGCTCACCGCTCCGACGCCGGCCCAGAGCGTGACCGTATCGATCGGTGCGTCGAACATAGACCGGTCTGGCCACGGTATCGGACTTAAACCTACACCAGAAGTCCCGTCCCGGTGATAGCCGCGAAGTACGCCACAGTCGCCGAGAGCAGTGCCAGCCCGACACGGTATCCCACGAGCGCGCGATCGAGTCCACGACGGAGGCCGACTGCCAGCGTCGTCAGAACAGCGGCGAGGAGCAAAATATACCAGCCCACGACGGGGCCAAGCACCGAGACAGAGACAGTCGAAACCGGACCGGTCGTGCCGATCGAACCGGCGAGGGCGACCGTCGCTCCTCCGACGAGCGGGCCAAACAGCCCAGCCGTGTTGGTGAGCGTCCCAGTGATCTGTGAGAGGTCTCGGCGAGTCTCTGCTTCGACCTCGCGGAGATCGGAGAGGTGCTCCCCCATCTCGGTCACGACCTGGCCTGCCGGTGGGCCGATCGTGGCCGCCGCCGACAACAGTGCTACCGCCTCACGGACGCGGCGGCTCGGGAGCGTCGCGAGGGGACCGTATTCACCGGTGAATGCCTCGTCGACGGTGAGCCCGAGCCGCCGTTGGCGACACGACGCTGCGTCCAGCACCGCAGCGAGTGGGGCCTGACTCTCGTCGGCGACGGTCCCTATCGCCGTCTCGACGGCTTCCCCGCGATCGATCCGTCGGCCGAGTGCCTGGAGTGCCGACGGGAGAGCGGACTCGACCGCGACGACGTGCTTTCGAACCGTAACGACCGGACGGTAGGCGACGACGAGCGCTGTCCCCATCCCGGACCCGAGCACGGCTACAGGGACACCCCACACTGGGAGCAGTGCAGTTCCGAGGGCGAGACAGCCCCCGCCGACCGTGAGACCGGCCAGGAGGCCACGCCACGGACTGTCGGGGACCTCGGGATGACTCCGAGGGACCGTAACCGGTGGGAACGCGACAGGCCGTTTGGCGAGAAGCCAGGCACCGGCGACGACGAGTCCCAACGGGAGGACGACGACGTAGACGGCGACCAGAGACGAGCCGGTGACCGGAATCCCTGCCATCCCAGCGGCCGGGACGAGCGCGACGAGCGCGAGCGGGAGCAAGACGCCGAACGCGTACAGCGCCGTCGTCGGGACCCGGAGGGCAGCGGCGAAGGAGGCCATCTCCTCGCGCGTGCCATCGAGTAACAGCCGTCGCGTCGTTGCGAGGATCTCGCTCCGTTCGTCGGCAGGGGCTCCGGCGGCACGCTCGACACCGGTAAGTGCACGTTCCAGCGCCGGGAACGTCTCCCCCCACTCGTCGGCGAACGTCCGAAGGCCGCTGTGAGGGGAGTCACGCGCCCGCTGGTGGTGGGTCGCAAGGCTCTCGGCGAGCAGTCCCGATCCCGTCCGGCTCGCGAACGCCGCCGCCCGTTCGGTTGTCGGCCACAGTTCGACCGCGAGGACGAGCCTGGTAACGAGCGAGGGCGCGGTACCGAGCGCACGGATACGTCGCGCCTGTGCCGCCAGTTCGATGCCGTACCGGCCACCGATCAGAGCGAAGCCGGCCAGCGAGATGAGGGTGATCCCACCCACACGGCTCCCGAAGAGGACGACCACCGCGATGCCACCGCCGGAGAGTACCGCCGTGATCACGTAACTCACCACCAGGATCGCTTCGGGAGTCGTCTCGATGTCCAGAAGCCGACAGGCACGACGGTATGACTCGGGGACCGACACCGAGAGCGCCCATATGGACGGAGACGCGCCGCTCACAGCTGTTGCTCCCGGCTGAGGTTCGCAGTGTCTGTATGGCTGCCGCCACCATCCCGAATCGTTTCCGAGCGAGTCGCGACTACGGACCGTATCTCGCTGTAGGATTCGGGCGGTCGTGCAAGTGTGTCGAGCAACCGGCTGTTTCCCCGATCGAGAACGCCGGTCGGCTCCGTCGTGTCACCGTCCCGGGCGAACAGTGGTTCGAACACGACACCGTGCTCCCGGTCCCGGACCTCGTCGACACGCTGGACGAACCGATCGCCGGTCGCGTCTGACTGTCCCAGCGTCACGACCAGATCAGTGACAGCGAAGGACTGCTCGGGAACGCCGAGATCGGTCACCAGGCGCTCTCTGACGGCCTGTGGCCCACCACCGTGGATCGTGCCCAGAACAGCGTCGTCTCCGTCACCGACACGCATCGCCTCATAGAGCACCGCAGCCTCTTCACCCCGGACCTCGCCGACGACCAGCGAGCCGTCGCCGAGTCGGAGCGCCGTTCTGAGTGCTTCGGCCGGGTCGACAGCCGGACCGTCTGACGTCGTCGTCCGCAGTGCCTGGACGTCCCTGCCGTCGTCCTGGAGCTGTTCGACCGGGAGCTCCGGCGTGTCTTCGATGAGGACTGTCCGGACCGAACGGGGAAGTTCCCACAGCAACGCCCCCAGCGTGGTCGTCTTGCCAGCACCACGCGGGCCCGCGACCAGACACGCGCCGCCACGCTCGACGACGACCGACAGCAGCCCCGCAACGGAAGCTGGCATGGTTCCGTTGGCGACGAGATCTGCGAGCCGCCAGAGTTCACGATCGTGGGCCCGGAAGGCGAACGCAGACCCGTCACTGACCGGGTCGGCGACACCAGCGACGCGGATCCGTCGGCTGTTGACGCTCGTCGTGGCGTCGAGCGTGGGACTTGCCCGGGAGAACGCCCGGCCGCTCGACCGGCGGAACTGCGAGGCCAGTGCCCGGACACCCTCGACAGAGAGCCTGACGTTGGTCTCCATCGTCTCGCCGTCGACGCGGACCCGGAGCCGCGTCTGGGCGGCCGGGGCGGTCACGAAGACGTCCGAGACGCGCGGGTCGACGAAGAAGTCCTGTAAGATGCCTACCCCCTCGGTGTGTTTGGCCAGTACGGAGCCGACAGTCGCGGCTGTGGCCCCGTCTTCAGCGACGGCACTCGCGGCCTGATACGGTGTCAGCGTGTCACCGGTTCCCGAACGCGCGAGGCGGCCGTAGGCCTCCGAGAGGAGTTCGGTCGTCGCAGGTTCGAACCGTGACTCACGCGGTTCTAGGTGGTAGCGATCCATCTCACCGCTGCGTTCGTACTGCCGAACGACCGCCTCCGTCTCGGTCCGCCACCGATCGACGAGTACCGCGTCGCCTGGCGGTGTCTCGGCGACCCGCGCGTCGCTAACTGTCGGTCCGACGTAGGCGCTCAGGGCGGTCTCGTAGTCGTTCGACCGCTCGCTCGCGACGGCGAGCCCCGTCTCTGCCGCCATGGTCGCGACTGGGCCGGCCCGCCCGACCGCTTCCTCGGCTGCTGCCAGGGGATCGGTCCGTGCCCGGTCGGCCAGTCGCTCGTCGATCGTGGCGACACGGGCCGCGAACCGACCGGCGGCACACAGCAGTGCTGCCGATCCGTCGAGGTAAGCCCGTTCTAGTCCGCAGTCGCTCGTGACGACTCGGTCGATCGAGCGGGCGCTCGACGCCTCGACGACGGTCGCCCGGCAGGCGTGTTCGGCGGCCAGGTCGCCCCCACCCGGACAGTCGCCTGCGTCGACCCGAAGCAACGAACCGTCGACTGTCGTCCGACAGCGACAGTCGGGCTCGTCGGTCGAACCCAGTAGCAGGTCACGCATGGTCCACCGTGGCCCCGGCATCCGATTTAAATCGCCGGACGGTCACCACCATCCGTCCGTCGTCGAGTCGGTAACCGAACACGAGGCGATGTGTTCCGGCGCCCCGAAGTGTGAGGTCGGTTCCCGTCGTCCGGAGGGGGAGGCCGACGAGCCGTCGTCGCGTCTGACCGCGGTCACCGACGCGCCAGGTCGCGACAGTCGCGTTGCTGTCGGTGGTGATCGACAGGGAGCGGATCCTGCTCCGGGTGAACGATCGGTGTGGGAGCCGGACGTCGACTCGCAGTTGCGCACCGGGACCGACGGCCGGATCGTCGCGCTCGACCATCGCTTGGAGCCGCGTCGACAGCGTATCGAGTTGGCGAGCAACGGTCGCGTCGGCGTGGTCGGCCCGGACAGTTCTGATACCCGGCATACTCGCGCCGATCAGTGCCGCCGCGATCACGACCGCGAGGACCAGCCGGACGATCACAGCAGCGACCGGATGCGAGCCAACACGCCGGCCCGAGTTTGGTCCTCGCCGGAGCGATGCGATCCGCCGGTCCGCCCGGACTCGTCACCGACTGTCCTGGGTGGTCTGACTCCATCGGCGTCCTGGCCTGTGCCGTCCTGCGGTGTCCCTGTCTGATCCACGTCGGCCAGTCCGTCGATCTGATCGCGGTTCGGAGCCGGGGACTGCTCGCGGTGTTCGCTGGACCGACCGCCCTCGGCGCGGCGTGACCGTTGCTGTATCGCCGGCCGATCCTGTACTGTCGATCCGGTGGCATCCGGTTGTGGATCTGGCTCCCGTGGCGCCTGCCGGGATTCGAGACGGTCTTCGAGTCGGTCGACGGCTGCCAGCGCGGCGTCGGCACGCTGTTCGACGTCCTCGTTGACCGATTTGACCGAGCCGACGTAGCCACGGAGTGCCTGGGTCGCGGCCTCCAGCTCGGTCACTCGCTCGTCCAGCAGGGCCAATCGGTCTTCGACGTCGGCGACTCTGGGTTCTAGCTCCGCGACGGCCTCGGCGTCGGGCAGCGTCTTTTCGCCTTCGGTCATCGCTCGCTCGACGGCACTGACCCGTTCTGACAGTGTCTCGCTGTCTGCCATGTCCGCGGTTGGCCCCGTGTTGGTATTTGAACCCTCGTCCGAGTGACCGCGGCGACGGTGACCACTTTCACCGTGGTCGCAACACCTCTTTAGGCGGGGACGGCATACGCACGGACGAATGACACGGGTGATACACACGGGCGACACCCACCTGGGGTACCAGCAGTACCACGTCCCCGAGCGTCGCCGGGACTTCCTGGCGGCGTTCCGGCAGGTCGTCGACGACGCCATCGAGGACGGGGTCGACGCCGTCGTCCACGCCGGAGACCTGTTCCACGACCGTCGTCCCTCCCTGACCGACATCATGGGGACGCTCTCGGTTCTCGAAGAACTCGACGACGCCGATATCCCGTTTCTCGCCGTCGTGGGAAACCACGAGGCAAAGCGGGACGCACAGTGGCTCGACCTCTACGAGTCGCTGGGGCTCGCGACCCGCTTGGACGACGAGCCGACCGTGGTCGGCGATACGGCGTTCTACGGGCTCGATTTCGTCCCGCGGTCCCAGCGTGACTCCCTGTCCTACGAGTTCGCCCCCCACGACGCCGACCACGCCGCGCTCGTCACCCACGGGCTGTTCCAGCCCTTCGACTACGGCGACTGGGACGCCGAGGTCGTCCTGAACGAGTCCTCGGTGGCGTTCGACGCGCTTCTCTTGGGAGACAACCACGCACCCGCCAAACAGGCGGTCGCCGACGCCTGGGTCACCTACTGCGGATCGACCGAGCGCGCGAGCGCGAGCGAACGCGAGGACCGGGGGTACAACATCGTCACCTTCGACGGGGAGGTCCGGATCACCCGACGCGGGCTCGACACCCGGGAGTTCGTCTACGTCGACGTCGACCTCGGGCCCGAAGAGGGGATCGACCGCGTGCGGAGCCAGGTCGGCCAGTACGACGTCGCGGACGCGGTCGTCATCGTGAGCATCGACGGCGACGGTGACCCCATCGCCCCGGCCAGCGTCGAGGAGTTCGCCCTCGATGCGGGTGCGCTGGTCGCCCGCGTCACGGACCACCGGGAGCTGGCGGCCGACACCGACGAGACGGACGTGAGCTTCGCGGACCCGGACGACGCCGTCGCCGAACGGGTCCGGGAACTGGGGCTGAGCGAGGCCGCCCGCGACATCGACGAAACCATCCGGGCCTCGAAGGTGGCCGACGCGAACGTCACGTCGACGGTCGAACAGCGGGTCCGTGAACTGATCGAGGACGACCCCGAGGCGCTGACTGCCGACGACGGGCCGAACGCGGCTGCGTCCGAGTCGACCGACGGGAGCGGACCGGAACAGCGCCGACCGGACGAATCGAGCGCGGACGGGTCCACGACTGGCGGTTCGCCGGCGGACGCCGAGACACGGGACGGCGAGGACCAGTCGAGCATGGAGGAGTTTATCTGATGGAGGGGAAGCGATGAAGTTCCAGCGCGTCCGGCTGGAGAACTTCAAATGCTACGACGACGCCGACCTGCGGTTAGCCCCCGGTGTCACCGTCATCCACGGACTCAACGGCAGCGGGAAGTCCTCGCTGCTTGAGGGGTGTTTCTTCGCCCTCTACGGCGCGAGAGCGATCGACGAGACCCTCGGGGACGTGGTCACGCTGGGCGCCGACGACTGCACCGTCGATCTCTGGTTCACCCACGCCGGCGAGGAGTACCATCTGACCCGCCGGGTCCGGGCGACCGGCGAGCGGGCGACGACCGCCAAGTGTGTCCTGGAAACGCCCACAGGAACCTTCGAGGGGGCGCGTGACGTGCGCGCTCGGATCACCGAACTCCTCCGGATGGACAGCGAGGCGTTCGTCAACTGCGCGTACGTCCGGCAGGGCGAGGTGAACAAGCTCATCAACGCCACTGCGAGCGACCGCCAGGACATGCTCGACGACCTCCTGCAACTCGGGAAACTGGAGACGTACCGCGAACGGGCCAGCGACGCCCGCGTGGGGGTCAAGCGTGTCCGAAATGGAAAACAAGAGCGGCTCGAACAACTGGACGAACAGATCGACGAGAAGGAGTCACAGGACCTCCACGAGCGACTCAACGGGCTAGAGACGGAACTCAACGAGGTCCAGTCCGACATCGAGCGCATCGAGGACCAACAGTCGACCGCCGAACAGACCCGCGATCAGGCCGAGTCCGTCCTCGACGAGTACGAGGAGAAACAGACCGAACTGGCGGAACTGACCGAGGACATCGACTCCCTGGAGACGACGATCACCGAGGCCGAGAGCGAACGGGAGCAGCTCAAAGACGAGCTCTCGGAGCGCAAGAGTGACCGCGACTCACTGCGGGCTGATCTCGACGAGCAGGTCACCGAGACCGAACTCGACAGCGCCGACCGGGACGCCGTCACGGCCCGGATCGACGAGTTGGACGAACGGGGGGAGGAATTGCGATCCCGCATCGAGAGCCAGAAGGTCGAAGCACAGAAACACAGCGGCGAGGCAGAGAGCCTGACCGAACAGGCCGAGGACCTGGCCTCGCGTGTGGAGACGAAGCGCCAGAGCGCCGCGGAACTGGAGTCGGAACTGGCCGACACACGCGAGACCATCGCCGAGCGACGCGAGAAACTCTCGGAGATCGACGACGAGATCGAGTCGGTCGAGGCGACCTTCGAGGCCGCCGAGATCGACCGGGACGGGGTCGACGCCCACCGGGAGTCGGTCGCTACGGAACTGGCGGAGACCCGCCAGCGGGTGACCGAACTGGAGACGCGACTGGAGAACGAGCGGTCCTCGCTCGCCGAGGCCGAGGCGCTGCTGGAGGAGGGGAAATGTCCCGAGTGTGGCCAGGACGTCACGGGGTCACCGCACGTCGAGTCCATCGAGGACGACCGCGAGCGGATCGCCGACCTCGAAGCCGACCTGGCCGACGCTCGGGAGACGGTCGAGCGCCTAGAAGACGACCTCGAAGCGGCCGAGGAGTTGGCCGAGGCCGCCGACCGACTGGCACGGCTCCGCGACAACCGCTCGACGGTCGTCCAGTTGATCGAGGAGAAGGAGTCGGGGTTGGACGACGACGAGGAACGCGTCGACGAACTCCGAGCGGACGCCGACGAGTTGGAGGCCGAGGCCGACGCGAAACGCGAGGCCGCCGAGGCGGCACGGGAACGGGCCGCGGAGTGCCGGTCGACGATCGGCGAGTGCAACCAGGAACACCAGACAGTCAAGGAGTCGATCGCACAGTTAGAGGGGGTACTGGAGCTACTGGACGGGATCGAGAACTGTGAGAACGACATCGAGCAACTCCGTAGCCGGCGGGCACAGCTCGCCGAGGTCAACGACGAGCGCCGCGAGCGCCTGGCCGAGAAACGCGAACGGAAACAGGAACTGGCCGAGGCAGTCGACGAGTCACGGGTCGAGGAGGCCCGCTCGGAGAAAGAGCGGGCCGAGGCGTACGTGGAGAAGGCCGAGGCGAAACTGGCGGAGTTGCGCGAACGCCGGGACGACCTCCAGAGCGCCATCGGCGGCGTCCGCTCCGAGCTTGACGAACTGGAGTCGCTGCGCGAGCGACGGGCATCGCTGGCCGGGACCCTCGACCGCCTGGAGCAGTTGTACGACGAAGCCGAACAGCTCCAGGAGATGTACGGGACGCTGCGGGCACAACTCCGCCAGCGAAACGTCGAGACGCTCGAACGGATGCTCAACGAGACCTTCGAGTTGGTCTACCAGAACGACTCGTACTCCCACATCGAACTCGACGGGGAGTACGAACTGACCGTCTACCAGAAGGACGGCGACCCGCTGGAGCCCGAACAGCTCTCGGGGGGCGAACGCGCGCTGTTCAACCTCAGTCTGCGGTGTGCGATCTACCGGCTGCTCGCGGAGGGGATCGAGGGGTCGGCACCGATGCCGCCGCTGATCCTCGACGAGCCGACGGTGTTCCTGGACTCGGGCCACGTCACCCGGTTGCTCGACCTGATCGAGTACATGCGTGACGAGGTCGGCGTCGAACAGATCCTCGTGGTCAGCCACGACGACGAACTCGTCGGGGCCGCCGACGATCTGGTCCGGGTGGAGAAAGACGCGACCACGAACCGCTCGCGTGTCGAACGGGTCGAGGCGACCGTCGCCGAGTTGGTCTAACGGGCGTCGAGGGCAGCCAGGGCGTCGGCCGTCGTCTCGGTCGCGTCGTAGCCCCGCTGGCCGGCGACCGACGCCTCCGTGACCAGCCCGGCCGCGCGGAACTCCCCGAGCAGGCCGTGGAGGTCGCTCTCACAGAGATCGTAGCTGCCCAGCAGATCCGTCACCGCGAGCGGCCCGCGGGCGTCGAGTTCCACGAGCAGCCCCAGCGAGCGGTCGTCGTGGGCTGCCGTGAGAAGTCGACGGACCGGATCTGACACCGCCGCCGCGGCGGTCTCCAGCGGCGACTCGCCCTCGACGGGTTCGAGTCGGTCGTTGGGGACGTGCGTTCGCTCGCCGGTCTCGGGGTCTCTGACCAGACTCGCGTCGCTGGACCGTTTGAGCAGCAGATAGCGCGTGCCCGACTCGTCGCGGACGGTTCGCATACGGGGCTGTAGCCGGGGTCGACGGTTAGCCGTTGCGTTCGATCGGCTCCGTGTCGGGCGACGCCGACTCGTCACTGTCGTCGTCCGTGTCCTCGTCACCGTCGTCGTCCTCGCGGTCGTTCATGAACTGACGATAGCGGAAGTACCCGTAGGCAAAGGCGATAGCGCCGACGAGAAACACCTGGACGCCGCGGTCCGTCTGCCCCTCGAAGTAGATGATCATCGGGCCGACCGACAGCCCGAACAGCGCGACGTTGAACACGACGACGAGTTTCCAGAACAACCCGGAGATCTCGCTGGCGGAGCCGTCCCGCGGCGGCTCCGGTGCTGACGGTGCTTCGGGGATTGACGGCCCGAGACTGTCGGGGTCGAACTCCTCGGGTTCGTGGACGCTCTTCTCGTTGACGACACTCGGGCCGGAATCCGAGTCGTCCTCGTCGGGGGGCAGGACCACGACCGTGCTACGGGAGCCCAGCGAAAAAGCGTTCCCGGTCTGTCGCGGCCGCTGGGCGGTCGGACACCGCGGGCTCCGACGCGCTTCAGTTGATCTCGTCCAGTGGCATCGTCACGTCCGACTGGAGCCACGCGAGCGGGTTCTGGGCGTCGTAGAACACTGTCCCGTTGTCCACCTCGTAGGTCTCCGTCGTCTGGATCGCGTCCGGGAGCGCCGGCTCCGAACGCAGTTGCTCCGACCGGTCCGCCTCGCCGTCTGGGGATGCGTGGTGCGACATGGGACTTCGTCGTCCGGTATGACACAGCATAACATATACTTTCTGCCCACGACAATTTCGACCGCCGGTGTTTTCATCGGGCACCTCGAAGGACGGCCAATGAGTGACGAGAGTCAGCGAGCCCTCGGGGATTTCACGGGAGGGAGCGCCAGCGACGACCGGCCGGCCGACGAGGCGGCAGCAGTCGCCGGAAACGACGACAGCCACGCGACCGTCGTCGACATCGACGAGCAGCAGTTCCCGGCCGTCGAGGAGACTGTCGAGTTCGTCGTGACCCAGGTCGACTACACCGTCGAGGGACGGGGCGACGACGAGTTCCCCGTCGTCCACGTCTTTGGCCGGACCGACGACAACGAGGCCGTCCACGCCGAGATCTACGAGTTCAAGCCGTACTTCTACGCGCCCGCGTCGTCGGTCTCGCCCGACCAACTCCGCCAGTACGACCGCATCACCGGCTGGGAGGAGACCGACGCCGACGGCGAGCCCTACGAGTCGATCCGGGGCGAACGACTGGTCAAGATCTTCGGACAGACCCCACGGGACGTGGGCCAGATGCGGGACGATTTCGACCACTACGAGGCGGACATCCTCTTCCCCAACCGCCTGCTCATCGACAAGGACATCACCAGCGGCGTCCGCGTGCCGGCCCGCGAGAGCGAGGACGGGAGCCTGACGGTCCACCACAGCGAGGTCGACCCCGTCGAGGCCAGTGCCGATCCGCGAGTCAACACCTTCGACATCGAGGTCGACGACCGCTCGGGCTTTCCGGAAGACGGCGAGGAGCCGATCGTCTGTCTCACCTCACACGACTCCTACGACGACGAGTACATCCTCTGGCTGTATCAGTCGCCCGAAGGCGTCGACGGCCCCGAAGCGCTGGCCGGCTACGACCCGATCGGCGACGACGACCTCGACGTCGACGTCAGGATCTTCGAACGGGAGGAGGCGATGCTGGAGGCGTTCGTCGACTACATCGTCGGGACCGATCCCGACGTGCTGACGGGGTGGAACTTCGACGACTTCGACGCACCGTACCTGCTGGACCGGCTCGATGAACTCCGGAGTTTCGACCACGACTACGACCTCGACATCGACCGCCTCTCGCGGGTCGACGAGGTCTGGCGCAGCGACTGGCAGGGGCCCGACATCAAGGGACGAGTCGTCTTCGACCTCCTGTATGCCTACAAGCGCACGCAGTTCACCGAACTGGAGTCCTACCGGCTGGACGCCGTCGGCGAGCAGGAACTCGGCGTCGGCAAGGAACGGTACGCCGGCGACATCGGCGATCTCTGGGAGGACGACCCCGAGCGCCTGCTGGAGTACAACCTCCGTGACGTGGAGCTCTGTGTCGAACTCGACCGCGAACAGGACATCGTGGATTTCTGGGACGAGGTCCGGACGTTCGTCGGCTGTAAGCTCGAAGACGCGACCACCCCCGGCGACGCCGTCGACATGTACGTCCTCCACAAACTCCACGGTGAGTTCGCACTGCCCTCGAAAGGCCAGCAGGAGAGCGAGGACTACGAGGGAGGAGCGGTCTTCGACCCGATCACCGGCGTCCGGGAGAACGTCACGGTGCTGGACCTGAAATCGCTGTACCCGATGTGTATGGTGACGACCAACGCCAGCCCGGAGACGAAAGTCGATCCCGAGCGCTACGACGGCGAGACCTACCGCGCACCCAACGGGACCCACTTCCGGAAGGAGCCGGACGGCGTCATCCGGGAGATGGTCGACGAACTCCTGACGGAACGGGAAGAGAAGAAGGAGCGGCGGAACTCGTTCGATCCCGACAATCCGGAGTACGAGCGCTTAGACCGCCAACAAGCGGCAGTGAAGGTGATCATGAATAGTTTGTACGGCGTGTTGGGATGGGACCGGTTCCGCCTGTACGACAAGGAGATGGGCGCAGCCGTCACCGCTACGGGTCGGGACGTGATCGACTACACCGACGAAGTCGTCGCAGGCGAGGGGTACGAGGTCGTATACGGGGACACCGACTCCGTCATGTTACAGCTGGGGGATGTTTCGGCCGAGGATATCGATAGCAGCGTCGAGATCACCGACGCGATGCGGGAGAAACATCCCGAGATGGACGAACCGGAGTTAGAGACGATCGCGGCGACGATCCAGAAAGGCTTCGAGCTAGAGGAGACGATCAACGCCTCCTACGACGACTTCGCCAGCGACCGGCTAAACGCCGACGACCACCGCTTCCAGATCGAGTTCGAGAAACTCTACCGGCGGTTCTTCCAGGCGGGCAAAAAGAAACGCTACGCCGGCCACATCGTCTGGAAGGAGGGCAAGGACGTTGACGACATCGACATCACGGGCTTCGAGTACCAGCGGTCGGACATCGCGCCGATCACCAAGCGGGTCCAGAAGGAGGTCATCGACCGGATCGTCCACGGCGAGGACGCCGAGTCGATCAAGGAGTACGTCGGCGAGGTGATCGAGGACTACCAGGCCGGGAACGTCGACCTCGACGACGTGGGCATCCCCGGTGGCATCGGGAAGAAACTGGACAACTACGACACCGACACGGCACAGGTCAGGGGTGCGAAGTACGCCAACCTCCTGTTGGGGACGAACTTCCAGAGCGGGTCGAAACCGAAGCGTCTCTACCTGGATCGGGTCCACTCGGACTTCTTCGAGCGTATCGAGGCCGAGCAGGGGCTGGACCCGGCACAGGACCCGCTGTACGGGGAGTTCCGCCGGGACCCCGACGTGATCTGTTTCGAGTACGCCGACCAGATCCCCGAGGAGTTCGAGGTCGACTGGGACAAGATGCTCGACAAGACGCTGAAAGGGCCGATCGCCCGGATCCTCGAAGCCCTGGACATCTCCTGGGAGGAGGTCAAGAGCGGCCAGGAACAGACCGGGCTCGGCCAGTTCATGTAGCTCCGGTCAGAGCGATTATAACGGCGGCTGACGACGGGACCGTAGATGGTCGAACTCGACGACGAGACCCCCCGAGTGGGCGGTACCGACGGCCGGTCGATCTACGAGCGGGCGCTGGGTGAGGAGTTCACGGCGCTGCACCCGAAGATCCAGGAGCGGTTCGGGTTCACGAGCGCCGACGGCGTGGCCTGTATCGGCCGCGGGACGATGGAGTACGTCCGAAACGGCGGGCCACACCTGCTGCCGTTCCTGTGGTTCGGTGCGACACACAACACGATGTTCCCCGAGCAGAACACCGCGGTCCCGTTCACGATCCGGAACTACGCCTACGAGGACGCGTTCGGACGGGAGACGGTGACGTGGCTGCGGCGGTTCGATATGCCCCGGCGCCGGCGGTTCGACGCCGCGATGATCTACAGCGAAGAGCGGGAGCGGATCGTCGATTACCTCGGGACGCGTCACCATCTCGCGGTCGACATCGACCTGGCCGTAAGCGACCGGGGCGGCATCGAGATCACGACCGGGCCACAGCGGTTGTACGCAGTCGGGACCTGCGTGCCGTTGCCGCTGGCGCTCTCCGCACAGGCGACCGTCCACGAGTGGTACGACGACGAGACCGAACAGTTCCGCATCGCCGTGACCGTGACGAACCCGCTGGTCGGACTCGTCTTCGAGTACCGCGGCTCGTTCGAGGTCGAGTGGATCGACTGCGAAGCGGTGCCGGACGCCGTGCGGCCGGTGTCACCGACCGCCGGCGAGTGACCGCTCCGGGTCCGACCGGCCGACGGCCGTGATTCCGGACCGACCGAACGGGATTTCCCATATCCGAATATCGCTTTTCGATTCGGAAAACGAAGCGTAGAAACTCGAAACTATTATCAGCGTCACGCCCTACATTTCGGTTGACCTAAGAGACCACCATGGCAGTACTCGAAATCAACAATCTCCACGCTGAAGTCGCAGAAGAGGGCGGTGAAACGATCCTTCGCGGTGTCGACCTCGAAGTCGAGTCGGGCGAGATCCACGCGCTGATGGGACCCAACGGCTCGGGGAAATCGACAACGGCGAAGATCATCGCCGGCCACCCGGCCTACGAGGTCACCGACGGCGAGGTACTGCTTCACCTCGAGGACGACGAGTTCGGCGACGAGGTCGACATCCCCGACGACCTGCGTACCTGGGAACTGCTCGATCTGGAACCCAACGAGCGGGCCGCACTGGGCATCTTCCTGGGCTTCCAGTACCCCGCGGAGATCGAAGGCGTCACGATGGTGAACTTCCTGCGAACGGCACTCAACGCCAAACTCGAAGAACGCGAGGAACTCTTCGAGGACGAGGACGAAGCGGAAGCCGAGTCCGAGGACACCAACGAGGACGCCGCGGGCTACGACACCTCGCCGATGGAGGGCAACGTCGAAGAGGGCGAGATCGGCGTCGCCGAGTTCCAGGAGATCCTCCAGGAGAAGATGGAGCAACTGGACATGGACGAGAAGTTCGCCTCCCGCTATCTCAACGCCGGCTTCTCCGGCGGGGAGAAGAAGCAGAACGAGGTCCTCCAGGCCGCGATCCTCGAACCGTCGATCGCCGTCCTCGACGAGATCGACTCCGGGCTGGACATCGACCGTCTGCAGGACGTCTCCAACGGGATCAACGCACTCCGTGACGAGCAGGGCGCGGGGATCCTCCAGATCACCCACTACCAGCGCATCCTCGACTACGTCGAGCCCGACCACGTCCACGTGATGCTCGACGGCAAGATCGCAAAGAGCGGCGGCGCGGAGCTGGCCGAGAAGCTCGAAGACGAGGGCTACGACTGGGTCCGCGAGGAAGTTTACGAGGCCGCGTAACGCCCATCAGTCTACACCACCAAATCAACATATGAGTTCAGATCAAGACCATCTCAAAGAGACCGACACCGAAGCCCGTTTCGAGTTCAAGAAGGAGGAGAAGGCCGCCTTCGAGACCGAGAAGGGGCTGACCGAGGAGACCGTCCGGGTCATCTCGGAAGACAAGGACGAGCCCGAGTGGATGCTCCAGCGGCGTCTGCGCGCGCTCGAACAGTTCCAGGAGATGCCGATGCCGACCGGCTGGCCGGGCGCACCGGACCTCTCGGAGGTCGACATCGACCACATCGTCCCTTACATCCGGCCCGACATCGAGACACGCGGCGGCGCCGAGAACTGGGAGGATCTCCCCGAGGAGATCCAGGACACCTTCGACAAACTGGGCATCCCCGAAGCCGAGAAGAACGCCCTCTCGGGCGTGGGCGCTCAGTACGAGTCGGAGATCGTCTACCAGAACATGCAGGAACAGTGGGAGGAGAAAGGCGTCATCTTCTGTGACATGGACAAGGCCGTCCAGGAGCACGAAGAACTCGTCAAAGAACACTTCATGACGAAGTGTGTCCCCCCGAGCGACAACAAGTTCGCCGCGCTCCACGGGGCCGTCTGGTCCGGTGGCTCCTTCGTCTACATCCCGGAGGACACCACGGTCAACATGCCCGTCCAGGCGTACTTCCGGATGAACAGCGAGGGGATGGGCCAGTTCGAGCACACGCTCATCATCGCCGAGGACAACTCCGAGGTCCACTACATCGAGGGCTGTTCGGCCCCGAAATACTCGGCGTTCAACCTCCACAGCGGCGGCGTCGAGGTCTTCGTCGGCGAGGACGCCCACGTCCAGTACTCCACAGTGCAAAACTGGTCGAAGAACACCTACAACCTCAACACCAAACGCGCCATCTGCGAGGCCGACGGGACGATGGAGTGGGTCTCGGGCTCGATGGGCTCGAAGGCCACGATGCTCTACCCGTCGACGGTCCTCAAGGGGCCGGGGGCGACGGACAACCACATCACCATCGCCTTCGCGGGCGAGGGCCAGGACATCGACACCGGCGCGAAGGTCTACCACAACGCGCCCGACACCAAATCGACGATCGAGTCCAAGTCCATCAGCAAGGACGGCGGCCGGACGAACTACCGCGGACTGGTCCACATCGCCGACGGCGCCGAGGGTTCCTCGACGTCCGTCGAGTGTGACGCGCTGATGTTCGACAACGAGTCCACCTCGGACACGATGCCGTACATGGAGATCCAGGAGTCGGACGTCGACGTCGCCCACGAGGCGACCGTCGGCAAGATCGGCGACGAGGACGTCTTCTACCTCCAGTCCCGCGGACTGGACGACGACGACGCGAAACAGATGATCGTCGCCGGCTTCATCGAGCCGATCACGGAGGAGCTCCCGATCGAGTACGCCGTCGAACTGAACCGCCTCATCGAACTGGAGATGGAGGGTTCGCTCGGATAACAATGAGCACGCAGGTACACGCGACACTGACAGCGGAGCAAGTCGAGCAGATCTCGGCCGATCTGGACGAGCCGGAGTGGCTGCTGGAGACGCGGCTGGAAGCGTTCGAGGCGCTCGAAGAGCTGGAGATGCCCGACGTCATCCAGACGCCGGGCCGCAAGTGGACGAACCTCGACGCCTTAGACTACGAGACGCTGGTCGACCCGCTGGAGTACGCACAGGACAAGGACCGGGTCGACGCCGAGGGCGTCGATGTCCTCTCGTGGTCCGAGGCGCTCGACGAACACGGCGACCTGATCGAAGACCACTTCGGTAGCGTCGTCGATCCACAGCGAGACTACCTCACGGCGCTGTCGACGGCGCTGTTCTCGGCCGGGACCGTCGTCTACGTCCCCGAGGGCGTCGACGCCGAGGACGTGAAGATCCGGACGACGATGAACAGCCGGTCGCTGTTCAACTACACGCTCGTCGTCGCCGAAGACTCCTCGTCGGTGACGATCCTGGAGCGCCAGACCACCGGCGAGGACGCCTCGGATGGAAGCGGTGAAACCGCGCGCGAACGGTACTACTCCGGCGTCGTCGAGGCCGTCACGGGAGAGAACGCCTACGTCCAGTACGGCACGCTCCAGAACCTCTCGGAGGAGACCTACAACTACCAGGTCAAGCGCGGCCACGCCGACACCTACAGTACCGTCGACTGGATCGACGGCAACATCGGCTCCCGGCTGACCAAGAGCAACGTCGAGACGCGCCTGCTGGGCGACTCCAGCGAGTCCCAGATCGTCGGGGCCTTCTTCGGCCACGACGACCAGCACTTCGACATCGCGAGCCGAGTCTGGCACGAGGCCGAACACACCGTCGCCGACCTCGTGACCCGCGGCGTGCTGGACGACCAGGCCCGCTCGGTCTACGAGGGCGTCCAAGACGTCGGCACCGAGGCCTGGGACACCTCCTCCTACCAGCGTGAGAACACGCTGATGCTGAGCGACGAGTCCGAGGCCGACGCCTCGCCGAAACTCATCATCAACAACCACGACACCGAGGCCTCCCACTCCGCAACGGTCGGGCAGGTCGACGAGGAGGACATGTTCTACATGACCTCCCGCGGTGTCGACCCCGAGCGCGCGAAGAACATGCTCGTGGAAGGGTTCTTCGTCCCCGTCCTCGACGAGGTCGCGGTCGACGAACTCCGCGACGACTTGGACGACCTGATCGTCCAGCGCCTCACCGAGTAACCCGACCCGCGATCGCGGTTTTTTATCGCCGTCGTTCGACCAGCGGCCGCTCGACTGGGGAGAGCGGCCGTTCCGCGGTCCGTTAGGGTACCCCCTTATTCACGTTCGGTCCCACGTCTCGGACGCGATGAGCGAATCCAACTACGCGCTCCAGGCACGGTTCGAAGCGAAGCCCGACAAGACCGAGGAAGTCGCCGAGTTCCTCGAATCCGCGCTCCCACAGGCCGAGGCCGAGGAGGGAACGACGACGTGGTTCGCGCTCCGACTCGACGAGACGACCTTCGGCATCTTCGATACGTTCCCCGACGAGGACGGTCGGCAGGCACACCTCGACGGCGAGATCGCGGCCGAACTGATGGAGCGGGCCGACGAACTGTTCGTCGAGGGGCCACAGATCGACGAGATCGAAGTCCTCGCCGCGAAACACGCCTGACCTTCGGGGACCGCCGGAGACTGCGTGACCACAACGACGATATCCGTGTCGCGTGTCCCCGGACGTATGCCCTTCGAGACGCCGGACTTGCTGGACCCGTCCGAACGCGTTCCCGACCGACTGGAACGGGAGCAGTTCCTGCTCCGTCCGCTGACGCCCGACGACGCCGGTCTCGACTACGACGCGGTGACCGAGAGCGGCGAGCGGTTACACGGGACGTTCGGATCGGACGACGAGTGGCCGACGGGACTCTCGGAGACGCAAAACCGGGTCGACGTCTGCTGGCACTACAAGGAACACCAGCGGCGGGACGCGTTCACCTACGGGGTGTTCGACACCGAGGGAACGGTCGAACTGGGCTGTCTGTACGTGCAACCGACGACGGTGACCGAGTACGACGCGGCGGTATACTACTGGGTTTCCGACGCGGCGATCGACCGTGGACTTGCGGCAGCGATCGAAACGGCATCCAGAGAGTGGATCGCGAGGGCGTGGCCGTTCGAGCGTGTCGCCTATCCCGGTCGGGACGTCCCCTGGGCGGAGTGGCCGCCCGCGGGAACCGACGGGCAGTAGTGACGCGGCGGCTCAGTCCCAGTCGGACTTGTCGCCGTGGAGCCAGACGTAGTCGTAGGGGTCCAGCAGGAACGTGACGCCGCCGTCCTCGACGTGGTAGCCGCCCGGGCCGAGTTCCGTCGTGGTGTCGGCGTCGGGGACCTCCCACTGAAGAACCGACTCACGGTAGTCGCCGGCGAAGTTGTGTGCGAAGATGTAGGCGTGGTCGTCGGTATCGATCCGGTGGACCATCACGTCCTTGTGGCCCGTCTCGGCGATGTGGAAGTCGCCGTCGGTGATCGCGGGGTGTTCCTGGCGCGTCTCGACGATTCGCTGGACCTGTGAGAGCAGCGAGTCGGGGTCGCCTTGTTGCTCGGCGACGTTGATCTGCTCGTAGCTGAACTCGTTGCCGACCATCGGCGGGTTGTAACAGTCCTCGCGGTCGGCCGTCGAGAAGCCGCCGTTCTCGCTGTCGTCCCACTGCATCGGCGTGCGGACCGACTCCCGCTCTTCGAGCCAGAGATCCGACCCCATCCCGATCTCGTCGCCAGAGAGGATCACCGGCGTGCCGGGGTACGAGAACAGGAGGCTGTGGGCCATCGCGATGCGGTCGTGGTCGCCGTCCAGGAGGTCCGCCAACCGAAGCCGGTGCCCACGGCCGAAGATCCAGGAAGAGCCGTCCTCGGGTCCGAAGTACTCCCGGGCGTGTTCGAGCGCCTCCTGTGGCAGTTTCAGGAGGTTCCACTCGTCGTGGTTACGGAGGAAGTTCGCCCACTGTCCCACGTGGGAGATGTCCGGGAGGATCTCGTCCGCCCGGTGGAGCGGCCAGGTGTCTCTGACCCCCAGTCCGTAGACCATGTGGGCGTTCAGGACGAAGTTGAACATCAGGTCGAAGGCGTTGCCGTCGGCGAAGTAGTAGTCCAGTTCGTCGGGCTGGTCGTCGGCCTCGGCCAGCAGGACGGCGTGGTCCTTCTCGGCCCGGACGACGTCTTTCATCTCCTCGAAGATCCAGACGCCTTCCGTCGTAGCGTTGTGGCCTTTCGCCTGGAGCATCGGGTGGGCAGCGTCGATCCGGAAGCCGTCTGCCCCCTGATCGAGCCAGAACCGCAGGACATCGTACATCTCGTCGCGGACCGCCGGGTTCGCGACGTTGAGGTCGGGCTGGTGGTGGTAGAACTGGTGAAAGTAGTGTTTGCCGGCGGTCTCGTCGTAGGTCCAGACGCCGTCCTCGTACTCGGGGAAGATGTTGACGGTGTCGTATGCGTCGTCGACGTGGCTGGTCCAGAGGTAGTAGTCGTGATACTTCGACTCGGGGTCCTCGCGGGCCTTCTGGAACCACTCGTGATCCGTGGAGGTGTGGTTGAAGACGAGGTCGGTCAGGACCTTGATGTCTCGCTCGTGGGCCTTCTCGGCGAACTCGCGGAAGTCCGCCAGTGACCCCAATCGGTCGTCGACGTCGCGGTACCCGGCCACGTCGTAGCCGTTGTCACGGAGCGGGCTGGGGTAGAACGGGCGCAGCCACAGACAATCGACGCCCAGTTCGTCGATATACTCCAGTTTCTCGATGAGCCCCTGAAAGTCACCCCAGCCGTCGCCGTCGCTGTCGTTGAACGTCTTCACGTCGAGCGTGTAGATCACGGCGTCTTCGTGCCAGCCTGGGTCGGTCATCTCTTGGCCTACACCACCGTTGCCCGGATAGTGAGCGTTTCGACTCGGTCGGTATGAGTGCTCCATCGGTTCGGGGCATCCAGCCGCCGAGTCCCCACAACCAATCACACGAGATCGAGCGAGCGGCCTGTTCGACGGTGACAGTCGAACCACGACCCCGTAAACCGAATCCGACAGGGAACGGCTTAAGTCGACGCCCACCCGAGAGGCGAACATGACTGTTTCGGCACGTGACTACTGGCCGGAGGGATCGCCGTGAGCCTCCAGGCACCGATCGCCTCGGACCACCAGCTCACCCGGCTCCTCCAGATCGGCGTGGTCCTCGAGGAAGTCGTCGAGGCACGCTCGCACAAGCACGCCCAGGCCAGCGACGAACCGCTCGATCCGGCGGTCGCCGAGTTGCTGGACCACGCCGTCGCCGAGTCGGCCGACCACCGCCAACGTCTCGAACGCCTCGTCGAGGAACTGAACGCCGACACTGTTCCGTTCGACGACATCGAGACGCTCGTCGAGGCCCAGTACGAGACCGACGAGGAGTTCGACGGCATCCTCTACGACCAGTTGTGCAACGAAGAGACCGCCTACAAGTTCTACGACGATCTGATCGAGGCGATCGAGACCTCCGAAGTGGAGTTTAGCATCGACCGAGAGCGGCTGTTGACAGTACTCAAAGAGATCCGCGAGGAAGAGGCCGAGGGCGTCGAAGACGTGACAGAGTTGATGGAGGACCACGGATGAACACCCAAGCTCAGTACCTGAAAGCGATCTACCTTGTCCAGGACCAGTCCGACGGTCCAGCATCGACCGGCGACGTCGCCGACCTACTCGACGTGAGTCCCGCCAGCGCAAACGAGATGATCGGGAAACTCGAAGACCGGGGCCTCCTGGAGCACGAGAAGTACAAGGGAGTCGACCTTACCGACAAAGGGATCAAACAGGCCAGGGACGCGCTCCAGAACTACTGTATCATCGAACGGTTCCTCGTCGAGGTGCTCGAAGTCGAGGAGTTCAGGACCGAGGCAAAGCAACTGGAGGGAGTCATCGACGAGACGGTCGCCGAACGCCTCGATACGATCATCGATCGGGAACCCCAGTGTCCCGACTGTTTCAGCGCGGAGGAGGACGTCTGTGGCCTGCTGGAGACGGAAGCCGAGGTCATCAGCGACTGACTCGAAGCGTTCAAGTGCGTTCCGGGGATTGTTTCTCCTGGCGAGCGGCGAAGTCCCGTGGTGTAGTGGCCAATCATAAGGGCCTTTGGAGACGGTCGGTCTCGACCGGGCGTCGAAGACAGCCCTTGACGGCGGTTCGAATCCGCCCGGGACTATTCTGTGGCGAACGGTCCAGGAAGCGAAAGCATCGTCCGCGGATGCGAACCTTCCGGGGGGTGATCAACGAGTCGTGTTCCGGTCCGATGCCCGTTGACTCACACCGGTGACCACGGAGCCACCACCCAGTCGATCCGGTCGCCGCTGTCGGCGTCTCGCGTCGTCGAATACGGTTTTCACCGTTTGGGAACGAAAGTCGGGTTTTTGTTCGGTCCGGATAGATGATCAACTATGCCACAGCTACAGACAGTAATCGACGGTGGGCTAGTGCCGGCACATCTCACGACCGGACTCCTCGCCGGGGACATCCTCATCGGTGTCGGTGTCGCGCTGGTGCTGTTTGGCCTGTATTACTGGTTAGTGCTCAAACCAGCACGCCGGGACAGTTCGGGACGGTCACCGGGGCTCAACGATACCAGCGACTAGAGGTACGCTGCGTCCCACCGAAGCGGTCGCCGGACGTTCCCACAGTTATCACATTCGATGCGTCCCATCGAGTCCATCGCGTTGGCAAGTGTCTTGCAGTTGCTACAGAAGTAGCCGTATTTGTCGTCGTCCTCCTCGTCGGTAAAGACGACGTGGAAAGGAGCGATCGAACCACGTTCGTGGGCGTCGTGGTCCACGTAGACAGTCCGGTTACTCTCGTCGTCGATCGGTTCACGGCCCTGCTGTTCGGCCTCGGAGTAGATGTTTTCGACGTACGTTCGGCCGTCGATCTCGACCTGCTCGGTGCCGACGTGTGCGAACCCACGCTCCGTGTAGAACGTATTGCCCTCGACGTTGTCCTCGAGGACACGGCCGCGGAGGTGGGCGGCGCCACGGTCTTCTAGGTGGGTCCGAGTGGCATCGAACAGCGTCGAAGCGAGTCCTTCGCCACGGTGTGCTGGGTCAACGTGAATCCACAGGAGCGTGCCGGTGTCCTCGGCCGAGAGGACACTCTCGGAGAAGCTCACGACCTGTTCGTCTCGTTCGACGACAAGCAGGAGACGGTCCTCGTCAGCCAACGTCTCGGCGAGCCGCTGTTCGTCATACCACTCCTCGATGGCGCTGTTGATCGCCTGTGGCCCTAGCGAATAGGACGCCTGGAGCGAGCGCCGTGCGACATCCCTGATTGCCGGCCCGTCCGCGGGTTCCGCTGGTCGGATATCCATATGTCAACCGTCGGCACGAATGGACATAAACGTACAGCCCACCAGCCGGGAATCTGTGACGAGTGCCCGTACACTAGTACGTCAACAAATTCATTATACAATCCAATTTACGTCCGGAAAAGTCTTATATATCTGCACAAAGATGGACTAATCAGCGATGGAGGTGAACAGATAGCGACACAGTTTCCGCCGACCCGTTACCGAGCCAGAGGTTGTTCTGTACCGCCTGTCCGTCCGACTTGTCGAGCTGGGTACCACTGCTCGCTCAACCATCGTGCGTTTCGGTACCCAGGCTGTTCTGTCCCGTTACCGCTGTATTGACCGGCAGCACTCTCTGTCGCCGGAAGCCAAGAGTCTGTCGTAACGCTAAAGAGTCGAACGTGCCTTTCTAGTTATAAGATGAATACGAGAATCTGTCGGCGGAGGTGGTTCTGTGGGCGTCGAAATTAGGGAGTCACCAGTCTCGGACGAGGAGTTCGAAGCGATGCGGGTTTTCGTCCACGACTACCTGGCTGCTAGTGTCGAGAACGAAGACGAGGGCGGCCGGATGCGATGGTACCCCTGGCACTCGGCGGAGTACCGGTTCAATCACATCCTCAACGTCGTCGACCTGTCGACGAAGATCGCCCGTAAAGAGGGTGCAAACGTCGACGTGACACGCGTCGCTGCCCTGTTTCACGACATCGCGAAACTGGAAGCAGACCAAGACGTTCACGCCGAAGCCGGGGCACGTATCGCTCGTGAGTACCTCCGTGCACACGGGGACTACCCCGAGTCCTTCGTCGAAGAGGTGTGTTCGGCCATCGCCGACCACTCGTACCAGGGTGATCTGGCCGATCTCCCGTTGGAGACCCAGTGTCTCATCGAGGCCGACGTCCTCGATAAGGTCGGTGCCAACGGAACGGCACTCATGCTGTTACGGATGGGCTACGAGTCCCGGACACACATGGACGCAGCCGAGATGGTCGACCGCGTGATCGAGCGAGGCTACGACGCACGCGAACGTGTCGAGAGTGATACCGCCGAATCGATCGCTCACAAGCGACTCAAACGGACCCGCTGGTTCCAGGAGTGGCTCGAAATGGAGGTCTCGGAGATGGCCGCCGACGACCCCATCGACGACGTGGCGACCGGAATGCGTGACTCATAGCGCTTCGAACAGGAACAGGACCCCGGACGACGCGAGCACGAGCGCACTGGCCCACGCGACGATCGGAGCGAGCCGTTCGACGCGTCGCCGAGCGGCGACGATCGCCGCCGGGAACCCCGTTATCCAGACTACGATCCCGCCGAAAAACCCCGCGAGCAACACCGGATGACCCGTCTGGACCACCAACAGTCCACCCAGGTCCGCTCCGACGAACGGGAGATACGAGAGGACGTCGACGCTCCCCGTCTCTAGCAATCCGATGCCGACGGTGAGCCAGAACGCGACCTGGTAGGGGTTTGTCAACGCCAGGACCAGCGCCTTCCGGAACCCCTGGCTCTCCTCGTCGACGTCGGCCTCGGCGGTCGAGAGTGCGTTGGCCTCCCCGACAGCACCGTAGGCGAACCAGAGCATCAGGAGCCCGCCGCCGGCGATCATCACACGACGGAGTCCCGGCGTGTTCGTCACGACGGTTGCAGCACCCAGCACGGCCAGGACGAAGAAACACGCGTCGGCCGTCATCGCACCGAGACCGGCGGTGAACCCGGCACGCCAGCCACGGACCGCGCTCTCCTCGGCGATCACGGCGTTCATCGGTCCGGGCGGGGCCGCCAACGCGAGACCGAAGAGTACACCGCCGATAGCTGTCGGAACGAGCGTGACGAGAGAGAGTACCGGGACGGTCCAGAGATGCATCTATAGTCCGGAAAATCGAGAGAGAATCAGTCGCAGATTACAGCTTGCCGGCCTTCTGCAGCTTCATCAGGTCCTCGGTGTCGAGGGTCTCGCCTTCCTTGAACTTCTGGTAGATCTCCTCGGCCTCCTCCTTGGCGGCCTCCTGCTTTTCTTCGCGGGCGGAGCGTTCCTGCTTTTCCTCTTTCTTGTCCAGTTCGCGCAGGCGCTTCTGGACGCGGACGAAGTCCTCGTGGTGTTGGTCGGCCGCTTCCTGGGCCTCGACGAACTCCTCGTGTTTCTCGTCGGCCTCGTCACGGATCTCGTCGGCCTCGCGGTAGGCCTCGATCATCTCGTTGTGGTGTTTCTGGGCCTCGTCGGCCAGTTCCGTGACCTTCTGGTGGTGCTTCGACGCCTCCGAGCGGACCTCTTCGGCCTCTTCCTTGAGCTCTTCGAGATCGTCGGTCTGATCGAGTTTCTCCGTCTTCTCCTGGAGCTTCTCGCGTTTCTCCTCGATCTTCTCGATCAGCTCTTTCTCGTCCTCGGAGGAGAGCACCTCGGTCTGTTGCTTGAATTCGAGATCTTCGATCTCGTCTTTGAGCTCGTCGACCGACTTGCCCTCGTCGAGTTCCAGATCGTTCTTGAGGCTGTCGACCTTGTCGAACAGCTCGTTGGCCTTCGCGTTGAGCTCGTTGCGCTTGTCCTTGTGCTCTTGGACCTGCTCGTTGAGCTCGTCGCGGTTCTCGCGGTGCTCCTGAGCCTCGTCGACCTTCTCGCGCGTCTTCGCGTTCAGGTCGTCGCGGCTGGAGGCCCGCTCGGAGGCCATCTGGTTCAGCTCGTTGCGTCGGTCGCGGAGCTGGCCGGCGAGTTTGATGAGCTCGCCTTTCGATTTGTTTTCGAGATCCTCTTCAGTTACTGTGACGTTTTTCGATTCGTCTATCGAGTCTGCCATTGTTGAAACCTCTATGCCATCACCGCTTCCGGATAGCCAGTCGATCCGCTAGTGAGGGGCTGACGCCAATAACAAGGGTTCCCTCTCATGTTGGGCGGAAAGCGATACTGCCTGAACGCGGAAGCGTTCTGGTAACTGAACATACCAGGGGGAGTTGTTTAAATATTCCGGTGGAACCGATACCGTGGTTTCGCCTCACACACCCGAGAACGGCCGAGTGAACGATTGACACAGGTACGGAACAATATATAAAGCTCAGTAGATCCACTTTCACTTTCACTCCGGGGATGGCTCGCATTAACATCGGTGGCCATCCTACTTCGGGATATGCTGGACGAACTCGACGACCTCCGAACGCCGACTTGTGAGGACGAGACGTGTAGCCGGCGGTTAGACGAACCGGCACTCGTCTTCGAGACCGAGCACGGCCGCCGGGCTGCCTACGAGTGCTCGTGTGGAGCGGTGACAGTGACCGTTCTCAGCTCCGAGTCCGCGCGCTGAAGTGCGTCGCCGCTCCAGCGAGCGTATGGAAGAAGTCGTCCACGCCCACGGGCACGACAACGTCAGCGGCGAGCACGCCAGTACCCTCGAAGTGACGAGCGACGACTTTCTCACACCCGCCGGGGACTGTATCCTGGGCGTCGAGGCCGACCGCGTCCCCGAGGCGTTCGACGACGAGTTCGTCGACGCCTGCCAGGACGGGGACGCGACGATCACCGCGACGATCGAGGTCGACGGCCACGAGACCACCATTACGGGCACGGGCCACCCCGATCTCACCTTCGAGAGCGACCGGAGCCACGTCCTCCGAACCAGCGACTACGTCGACGACCGGACCGTGATGGTCGGCGCGGACGCC
This sequence comes from Haloarcula halophila, assembly GCF_029278565.1. NCBI lineage: Archaea > Methanobacteriati > Methanobacteriota > Halobacteria > Halobacteriales > Haloarculaceae > Haloarcula > Haloarcula halophila. The sequence continues at coordinate 1,265,600 of NZ_CP119559.1, forward strand.
GCGGCCGGCGACGTCGACCGGGACCTCGTGGACGCGCTCTCGGCCGGTGCCGACCTCACGCTGACGTTGCGTGTCGACTGAGCGGAACGGACGGTGCGGCGGGGATCGCCGAAGCCGGTGTTTTTGATCGTCGGGTCCAAGCGTCCGATATGGGAGATCCCGAACCGGAGCGCAACATCAGCGGCGGGGAAACGGGCGGCGGCGAGGAACACGCCTTCGACCCCGGCACCGCCGGTACCCGTGCCGAGGCGGTCGTCGACGCGCTCGGCGGGCTGTACTGGCAGAAGAGCTACGGCGGTCGGGACGGCTTCGAGTGTCTCGTCCGGACGATCCTCAGTCAGAACACCAGCGACAAGGCGAGCCAGCCGGCCCACGACGCGCTCGTCGACCGGTACGGCGGCGGCGACCTCGTGGCGGCGCTGGCCGAGGCCGACCAGCAGGAGCTGGCCGAGACGATCTCGGCGGCCGGGCTGTACAACCAGAAGTCGGAACGGATCATCGCCATCGCCGAAGGGGTTCGCGAGGAGTACGGCGGCGAGACGGGGTTCGACACGTTCGTGAAGGACGGCGAGCCAAGCGAGGTCAGGGATCGACTGCTCGCGTTCAACGGTGTCGGCCCGAAGACGGCCGACTGCGTGTTGCTGTTCGCCGGCGGCCGCGGCGGCGTCTTCCCCGTCGACACCCACGTCCACCGGATCGCCCGCCGGATGGGACTGGCACCGGCCGACGCCGACCACGAGGAAGTCCGCGAGCACCTCGAAGCGGCCGTTCCGGCCGAGAAATGTGGCTTCGGCCACACCGCGATGATCCAGTTCGGCAGAGAGTACTGCAGCGCACGGAAGCCCGCCTGTCTGGACGATCCGGACGCGTGTCCGCTGGCCGACCACTGCGATCAGATCGGCGTCTATCCGGCCAGCGGCGAGGTCGTCGACCCGGCCGAGGCGAGCGACTGAGCGGCGGTACAGCGCCGGTTACGACGTTCGGTGACCCCAGCGGCGACCGTCGCCGGCGTAGCGGGCCGAGACGATCCGGTTGAACTGGTCGTCCGAGAGCGAGACGTCGACCGCGCCGACGTTCTCGTCGAGTTGGTCGACCGTGCGCGCGCCGACGATGGGGACGCAGGTGAAATCGGGCTGTTCGATGAGCCACCGGAGTGCGACCTGTGCCGGCGTGGCGTCGAGTTCGTCCGCGACCGCGCGGAGTTCCTCCAGGACGTGCCAGCCACGCTCGGAGAGGTAGTAGTCCTCGAAGGAGTCGTAGATGTCACCGCGCGCACCTTCGGGTCCCTCGAACTTCGTCGGGTCGTCGGGGTCGGCGCGTTCGTACTTCCCGGTGAGGAAGCCACCAGCGAGCGGCGAGTACGGACAGACTGCGATCTCCTGGTCGGCACACACGTCGAGGTACTCTTTCACGTCGTCCCGGTAGCCGGCGTGGAACAGCGGCTGTGTGACCTCGAACCGTTCGAGGCCCTCGACCTCGGACTTCCAGAGGGCCTTCGTCAGTTGCCAGGCGGCCATCGTCGACGCACCCAGGTAGTTGACCGTCCCCTCGCGGACGAGGTCGTTGAGCGTCCGCAACGTCTCCTCGATGTCGCTGTTCTCGTCCCAGCGGTGGATGTAGTAGAGGTCCAGATAGTCAGTGCCGAGGCGGTCGAGGGTTCCTTCGACCTGTTCGCGGATGTGTTTCCGGCCCAGTCCGGAGTCGTTCGGTCCGGGCTCGCCCCAGCCGTCGAACGGGAAGTACACCTTCGAGGCGATGACGAAGTCCGACCGGTCGTACTCTTCGAGCCACTCCCCGATGTACTCCTCGCTACGGCCGTTGGGTGTGCCGTAGACGTTCGCCGTGTCGATGAAGTTGATCCCCCGCTCCCAGGCTGCGTCCAGCAGTTCGTGGGCCTGCTCGCGGTCCGTCTCGACGACACCGCCGGTCTCGCGTCCGAACCGCCAGGTACCGAAACAGAGTTCCGAGACTGTCGTTCCCGTCGAACCGAGTCGTGTGTACTCCATATTCGGGCCGACGCCCGGTCGACGCAAAACCGTTGTGCCCTCACCGGCGGGTCCGCCACGAGGCGACGGCGACGATCCCGGTCACCAACAGGAACGCCAGCAGCGAGAGGTTGGGGATCGTCAGTAGCCCGAACAGCCGATACTGGACGGTCGCACAGCTGACGACACCGACCGAACACGTCGTCTGTGTCACCTGGAGCCAGGAGTGATAGGCGGCCAGAGCCAGGCCGAACACCGACAGCGGGAGGACGGTCCGAGCGACACCGGATCGCTCCTCGATGGCTGCGACACCGACCACGACGACCAGCGGATACATGAGGATGCGCTGGTACCAGCAGAGCCGACAGGGTGTCAGTCCGAGTCCGAGCGAGAGAAAGAGGCTGCCGGCCGTGGCGACGGCGGCGACCACCGTCGCGGCACCCAACAGCGGCCGCGGGGAGCGGACGGATCTGGCGCGGGACATACCGGTGCTGTCGTCGGACGAGACAAAAGCGTTCCCGGTCCCGCGGCGCCACAGCGAAGGGACCTGACACCGATATCGGGGTATGCACATCACACAGGAAGTCGTCCAGGAGGAGTCCGAGTGGGTCCGCGAGCGCGCGCCGGTGGTAGTCCCGCTGGTCAACGAGACCCGCTCCCGGCTGGGCGATCAGTTCGAAGTCGACGTGTCACCGGTCTCGGTCGAGGCCTACGACGACTGTATCGGGGCGGTGTTTTCCGACGGCGACCGCGCGGTCAACGTCGCGACGCTGGTCCGACTGCTCCGGAGGCTCGACGTCGACGGCGACTATCCGGGGTTCGTGGTCGACGAACTGCTGGGCCGGGAACTGGCCGCGATGATCGCCGGCGGGCAACCGCTCAGACTGCTGGCCGAAGCGACGTTCCACGTCGCGGACGTCCACGTCCACGGGGACGAGACCGACGGGGCCGGCGTCGACGACCTCGATGCGGCCCTGGCGGCTGGCACACAGACCAGGCTCCCCGGGTGGCCCTGGCGCGAAGGGGCGAGCCCGTTCACCGTCGAGTGACCGTCCAACTTTTTTGTCGCCCCCCTTCGACCGCCCGATATGGATACGATCGGGTTCATCTGCGAGCGTACCCACCCGGTTTTCTGGCCGGTCGCAGAGCGCCTCGCAGCGCGGGGGTTCGACGTGGTGTTCTTCGATCCGGGGGAGCGGGTCACTCACGCCGAGATCGGCGATCTGGCTGCGCTGGTCAACGAGACGGTCAGACCCGAGTCGTTCGCCGCGCTCCACTACGCCGACCGGGTCGGGGTGCCGACGTGGAACGGCTTCGTCCCGACGACCGCACTCTCCTGTCGGCTCGTCGCGTTCAACGCCTTGGAGGCGGTTGGCTGTCGGATTCCCGCGATCACCTTCGAGAAGCCGGCTGGCGACTCCGTTGCGCGGGAACGATACAGCTGGACCGGGCAGCCGACACTCGGTGGTCCGGGGGACTTCTATCAGGAGCGTGTCCGGACGGACCCGATTGACTACAAGTACTACGCCGTCGACGACGGCCGCGAGACCCACGTCCGCGTGCTGACCACCCGGTCGAAGCTGACCGGACAGACGGACCTCGTCAGCGAGGGCGACGTCGACATCACGCTCGCGGCACAGGTCCGTGAACTGCTCGACCGGTTCGAGGCCCGTGCACTGGGCGTCGATTTCGTCCGCGGCGAGGACGGCTTCTACGCCGTCGACGTCGATCCCGCACCGAGCTTCACCGGGACCGGGATGGAACGTCGGATCGCGGACTCGGTCGCCTCGCTGACGACGATCGGGGCCTGAGTAGCCCGGCGGGTTCCCGACGGTCGTGGTTGTCACGGGCGCTTGCGAGCAGGGTCTTTCAGTGTGGCCGGCGGGAAGCGTAGTGGGTTTATCCCCCCCGTGTCAGAGTAGGAGTATGAGCGGCGAGCAGGAACTCGGGATCACCGAGTCCAAGGAGCACGCGACCGGCGAGTGGTACGCCGAAGTTGTACAGAAGGCCGGCCTGGCGGACTACGCACCGATGGGCGGGTTCATCGTCACACGGCCCCGCGGGTACGCGATCTGGGAGCACATCCAGGACCACCTCGACGGCTGGTTCAAGGACACCGGCGTCGACAACGCCTACTTCCCGCTTTTCATCCCCGAGAGCTACCTAGAGAAGGAGAAAGACGTCGTCGAGGGGTTCGACCCCGAAGTGGCCTGGGTGACCCACGGCGGCCACGACGAACTCGAAGAGCGACTGGCCGTGCGCCCGACCAGCGAGTCCATCATCGCGCCCTTCATGGCTCAGTGGACCCGCTCGCACCGAGACCTCCCGATGCGACTCAACCAGTGGTGTTCGGTCGTCCGGTGGGAGGCCACCGAGACGAAACCGTTCTTCCGCACGAAGGAGTTCCTCTGGCAGGAGGGCCACACCGCCCACGCCGAGGCGGACGGCGCGTGGGATGAGACGATGACCCGACTGGACCAGTACGCGCGCCTCTACGAGGATGTGATGGCGATGCCGCCGCTGAAAGGTCGCAAGCCCGAACACGACAAGTTCCCCGGTGCCCACACGACCACGACCATCGAGACGCTGATGCCCGACGGCAAGTCGGTCCAGGCCGCGACCTCACACTACCTGGGGACCTCCTTCGCGGAGGCGTTCGACATCACCTACGCCGACGAGGACGAGGAGGACAACGTCGCACACACGACCTCGTGGGGCATCTCCTGGCGCGCGATGGGCGCGCTCATCATGACTCACTCCGACGACCAGGGGCTCGTGCTCCCGCCCGCCGTCGCCCCCACGCAGGTCGTCGTCGTCCCCATCTGGCAGGAGGACACCAAAGACGACGTGATCGAGTACGCCGCCGACCTGGCCGCCGAACTGGAGGCGGGCGGCGTCCGCGTCGACCTCGACGACCGCGAACACCGCAATCCCGGCTTCAAGTACAACGAACACGAACTCAACGGCGTCCCCCTCCGGATCGAGGTCGGCCCCCACGAGGTCGACGACGAGGAGGCGACGCTGGTCCACCGCCCCGACGGCGACCAGGAGACCGTCGACCGCGAGGGGATCGCCGAGACCACCCAGGACCATCTGGATACGGTCCACGCGAAACTGTACGCGAGCGCCGAGGAGACGCTCGACGGCGAGATCCGCGAGGCCGAATCCCGCGAGGAGATCCTCGGGACCATCGGCCAGCACGGCGGCTACGTCAAGGCCGGCTGGTGTGGTGACGAGGCCTGTGAGGAGCCGATCAAGGACGCCATCGCCGCCGAGATCGTGATGGTCCCCCTCGACCGGGACGAGGAACCGATCCACGACGAGTGTGCGATCTGTGGTGAACCGAGCGAAGAGACGGCGTACTTCGCGAAGTCTTACTGACCTCACTGCTTCGAGACAGAGGGTCCCGATCGCTTCCCTCGCTCCCGCGGAAACGCGGGGAGACACGGCCGGAACCGTGCGAGAACTGAGAGAGTCGGTCCGCGAGAGACAGCGGGTGTCGTAACAGAGCGGCGCTCGTCATCTACCGCCAGCTTCCCGGCCTATTCCATATCGAATCCCTCGTACGAAAGCTCGGCAACGTAGACCTCACCGTCGTAGCGAACCAACCATACTCCCCGGTACTCGTTTTGCGTAATCGCGTCTCGTTGTCGGAACCGCTCCAACACCGCTGTAAACGCCTCGTCCCGATCGGTGTTCGCGTAGTAGGTGTCGTTGATAGCTTCCGTGACGACCGAGCGCTCGGCGTCTGAGAGCCCTGAGAGCGTGAAGACGTATTCGGACCGGAGCTGCTGGGCGTACGCCCCGGTGGTATTGGCGACGACAGTTGCAGTGTACTCACGGGTCGGGAGGGTGACCGAATCAGTCTCCGTGACGACGATGGGATACGTTTCACCCTCATACCGAACCGCCTCGGTATCGGCAGCCAGCAGGGTGGATTGATTACGTTCGGTCGCAGTGTACGTTCCATCGAAATAGTAGTCGGGACCCGGCTTTTTCGCGACGGTCACCGGAGGCAACACCTGGCTGAGTACCGTTCGGTCGCGGGCCGAGAGATTCTCGTAACCGACAGTCGCGCTGTCCTGGGCAGTCCCGTTGTAGTCGATGCCGAGTCTGTGGAACGTCCCCGGCTGTCGGTCGACAACTGACGACGAGACGTTGTAGTATCGCCCCTCGCTCCTGAATGGTAACCCCGGGGCAACCAGCGGCTCCCGGCTCCGGGCTGTCGCTGAGCCGTTTTCGATCGCAGCTCGAACCACCGCACCGTGTTCCACTGGTTCGTCAGCCGTCTCGGGCACTGTGCGACTCGCTTCCTGGGCGATCCCGCCGTCGGTCGCCGCTTCCATATCGAATGAGCCTGCGGCCGAACACCCCGCTAACAAGAGGAGGACTACCAAACCGCCAACCGCGAGGACGTTCCGTCGAACCATATCGGGCGGTGTGCGGGGACGAAAGAGAGTCTTTGGGCAGACTCAAACAGCCCTTTGGGTGTCTCGAACGAGGGACAGTCACGAATTGAGCGGCCGTCTACCGGCCTGGAGCCGCCCGCAACGGTCGAATGCTGAGATCAATCGCTGATTCTTTCCCAGTGTTCAGTGCCGATCTCGTCGGAATACGGCGGGAAAAGCGAGCCGATTGACGGAACTCACGACGGATGCCGCCACGGTCCTGACAGCGCCACAGCACGTCGCGAGGACACCTGACGATGAAAAAGGTGGTATGGAGTGAACACTCACCTAGTCGTATGACCGACTCAGTACCGGCCGATGCCGAGGCCGAAATCGCGCAGGCGGTACGGGCCGCGCTCGCCGAACACGGCTATGCACGACTGACGACCGCGAAGATCGCCGCGGAGTATCCAAAGAGCGAGGCCGGACTGTACTATCACTTCGACTCGAAAGACGGGATGATCGCGGCGTTTCTGGAGTTCGCCGCGGGCCAGTTGGGCGAGGAACTGGCCGACATCGACACCGACGACCCGGAGACCCGACTTCGAGCGGCCTGTGAGTCCCTCTTTCGCTTACCGGGCGAGGAAGGCGCAGGCGTCCACGTCGCGGTGATGGAACTGCTCTCGCACGCGCCCCACAACGAGACGCTACGGGGGCCACTGCAGACACTGGAGTCGGCGACGCTGGAGACGCTGACGGAGATCGTCGCCGACGGTATCGAACAGGGAACGTTCCGGCCGGTCGACCCCGAAGCGACCGCGGCGTTCCTCCTGGCCGCGGCCGACGGATCGACGGGGTTCCACGTCGCACTGGGGATGGACGTCGGCGCGGACCTCCGGGCGGGATGGGAAGCCTACGTCGACGGTCTCGTGGCGGACACGTGAGCCGAGACGGCGGAGAGCAGGACAACTCCGTGATTCGGGAGACGAGTGAGTGTTCGCTCAACAGAGTTATTACCCTGCTCACACAACCGGCGAACCGATGCTCGGAACGACTATCCAATGACACTGGTAGAAGCCCTGACGCTCGGTACCCACGTCGTCGCCGGGTTCGTCGCGCTGGGCGGCGGGCTCGGCGCGTTCGTCACTGCCAAGGGTGGCCGTCGGCACCGGCAGTCCGGGATGGCCTACGTCTACGCCATGGCAGTCGTCTCCGGAACGTCGCTGGCGCTGTACGCCCTCGACCCGACGTCGTTCCGACTGTTCCTCTCGTTGGTCGCGGTTTTCAGCTTCTACTTCGCGTTCTCGGGCTATCGGGTCCTCTCGCGCAAGCGGCCGACGGACGCGCCCGAGCGGACGGACTGGGTCGCACTGGGGCTGTTCGGTGCCGCGAGCGTCGGGCTCCTGATCGTCGGGACCCTGTGGTATCTCGACGGAAACGGGTTCGCGACCGTGATTCTGGTCTTCGGTGGACTGGGAGCGACCTTTGCCGTCGGTGACGTGCGGTCGTTCAGAACGTCCCCCGAACCCGGCGAGTGGGTCGGCCAAAACGTCATCCGGATGGGTGCCGGCTACATCGCCGCTGTCTCCGCGTTCTCGGCCGTGAACGTCCTCGTTCTCCCGGCCGTCGTCCGCTGGCTCTGGCCGACCGTCCTCGGGACGCCACTACTGGTATATCTGGGCCGGAGGTACAGACGACGGTTCGGGCCAGCAGCGTCCCAGTAGCCCGGAAGAATGTGGGGTAGGGAGCGTGTGACCTTCTCCATGCCCCCAGGGAGTAATCCCCGCTGGTACCACATAAAGTGCCGTCAGACCAGGGTCATACAAACGGAAGACGGCGGACAGATTTCCGCGAAGAAATCAATATATCAACATTTGACAGGGCCGGTCGAGCAACGCCACCCTCACCGAACGACGTCTCGGAACTGTAATGGACGACAATTTTAAACCCGGCCCCATGGTATCGCCAGGCATGGACGATATCTTTGTCGGCCGACTGATGTCCTCACCTGTAACGACCGTCGCTGCCGATGCGTCCGCGGAATCGGTTGCCGAACAGTTGTTAGACGAAGGGATCAGTTCCGTCGTCGTCGTCGACGACGAGAACCGGATCGAAGGGATCCTCACCTCGACGGACTTCGTCCGCATCGCTGCGCAAGGCGGGCGGCCCAGTGCGGTCACGGTCGCCGACCACATGACGACCGATGTCGTCACGACGTCGGTAAACGAATCCATCGAACGGGTCGCCGACCTGATGATCGAGGAGGGGATCCACCACGTTCCGGTCGTCGACGACACCGAGGGCGTCGTCGGAATCATCACAACGACCGATCTCACTGCCTACCTCTCCGGCATCGAAGAGCCCTCCCCCGCCCGTGTCGCGAACTGAGACGAACTCGGTCCGCTGTCCCGGTCCACGCGCCGATCGGTCGTGACGGAGTGACCATCCTTATTTTTCGTGTATAATATAAATGTCCTAATGTGGGATTTAAGAACACTTATACCTTGAGGGACACCCTCTTGTGCTCGTTTTCCAGAGACCTATGCACATATGGTTGAGCGACCTACGGGTGAGTCTGCGAGTGAGGCCGGGCTCGCAGACCCCACAGACGCGCGGTCGAACTGCGGCGTTGGGGTAGTGATGGACCTCGACGGCGGCAGTGACCACTGGGTAGTATCGGACGGACTAGATCTTCTGGAGAACCTCGAACATCGAGGGACGACAGGGGCCGAGACGAACACCGGAGACGGGGCCGGAATCATGTTGCAGACGCCACACGACTTTTTCGCCGACGAGGTCGACGCCGATCTCCCCGCACCCGGCGAGTACGCCGTCGGGACGCTGTTTCTGCCGAAAGACGAGGACGAAGCGGCCGATCTGAAAGGGCTCGTCGAGTCGGAACTGGCCGCCGAAGGGCTGTCGGTCGTCGAGTGGCGGTCCGTCCCGACCGACAACGACGGCCTGGGCCAGACGGCACTGGACTCCGAACCCGAGATCGTCCAGTGTTTCGTCACCTCCGAGACGGGGGCCACCGGCTCCGAGTTCGACAACCAACTGTACGTCGGCCGACGCGCGCTGGAAACCACCGTCGAATCCGAGGAGCCAGCGGGCCACGAACGGTTCTACGTCGTCTCGCTGGCGACGGACGTCGTCGTCTACAAGGGCCTGCTGACCGCCGAACAGCTCCCGGACTACTATCCGGACCTCACCGACGAACGGCTCGAATCGACGTTCGCGATGGTCCACGCCCGGTTCTCGACGAACACGCTGGGCGCGTGGCACCTCGCACACCCCTACCGCCGGATCATCCACAACGGCGAGTTCAACACCATCCAGGGCAACATCAACTGGATGCGCGCCCGCGAGACCGACATCGCGAGCGACACCTTCGAGGGCGATCTAGAGACGATCAAGCCGATCATCGACGACCCCGAGCAGTCCGACACGGCGAGCGTCGACAACGCGCTCGAACTGCTCCTGCAGGGGGGCCGTGATCTCCCCCACGCGCTCCGGATGCTCATTCCCGAGGCCTGGCGCGGCGAGATGAACAACGTCTCCGGCGACCGGCGTGACTTCTATGACTACCACGCGTCGCTGGTCGAGCCCTGGGACGGCCCCGCACTCGTCGCCGCGACCGACGGCGACCGTATCGGTGCCGTACTCGACCGCAACGGACTCCGTCCCTGCCGGTACGACGTGTTGAAAGACAACACGCTCGTGATGTCCTCGGAAGCCGGCGCGCTGGACCACGACACGGGCGATATCAGCGAACGCGGCCGTCTCCAGCCCGGCCAGTGTTTCCTCGCAGACCCCGAGCAGGGGCGCGTCATCCCGGACGCCGAAGTGTTCGACGAGATCACCGACGAGAAGTACGGCGAGTGGGTCGACCAGGAGCAGGTCGACATCGAGGAGATCGCCGACCGCGACGACAACACGCCACAGGATGCGGTCGGCGGCCTGCGGAGCCACCAGGCGATGTACGGGTACACCTACGACGAGGTCGACCACCTCATCGAACCGATGGCCGAGAAGGGGAAAGACCCCGTCGGCTCGATGGGCGACGACACGCCGTTGTCGGTACTCTCGCAGTTCAACCGCCCGCTGTTTACCTACTTCAAACAGCTGTTCGCACAGGTGACCAACCCGCCGCTTGACTACATCCGGGAGGAACTGGTCACCTCCATGGAGTCGCGGCTGGGCTTCCAACGCAACCTGCTCGACGAGAGCAAGGAACACGCCCGCCAGCTCGTCGTCGACTCGCCGATCCTCACCGACGAGGAGACGCAGGCGATCAAGGAGATCGACGAGAACGGGATGTCGACGAAGGTCCTGGACATGACCTACGAGCCCGGGACTGACTTAGAGACCGCTGTCGAGGAACTCCGGGCGGCTGCCGACTCGGCGGCCGAGGACCACGACATCCTCGTCCTCTCGGACCGAGCGGCCGGCGACGACCGGGTCCCGATCCCGTCGCTGCTGGCGGTCGGTGGCATCCACCACCACCTCGTCCGCAACGGGCTGCGAAACCACGTCGGCCTCGTCGTCGAGTCCGGCGATCCGCGTGCGGTCCACCACTTCGCGACGCTGATCGGCTACGGCGCGGGCGCGGTCAACCCCTACCTGGCCTACCAGACCATCGAAGACCTGGTCGCCGGCCCGGACGGCGCGGACTTAGCGGATGCGATCGACGCGTACGTCGGTGCCGTCGAGGACGGCCTCCTGAAGACGATGGCTAAGATGGGCATCTCGACGGTGGAGTCCTACCAGGGCGCTCAGATCTTCGAGGCCGTCGGGCTCTCCTCGGATTTCATCGCGGAGTACTTCGAGGGGACGACCTGCCGGACGGAGGGGATCGGCGTCGGGGACATCGAGGAGGATCTCCTCCAGCGTCACGACGTGGCCTGGAGCGAGGACGAACCCGATATGCCCCGACAGGGCGAGTACGAGTTCCGTTCCAACGGCATCCACCACCAGTGGAATCCCGATACAGTCGGGAAGATCCAGCAAGCCGTCCGCACCGGCGACTACGATATCTACAAGGAGTTCGCCGGGCTCATCAACGAGCAAAACGAGCAGCTCCAGACGCTGCGCGGGCTGCTGGAACTGGATTCGGATCGTGAGTCCGTCCCGATCGAGGCCGTCGAGCCCGTCGAAGACATCGTCACGCGCTTCGAGACGGCGGCGATGTCGCTTGGCTCGCTCTCTCCGGAGATGCACGAGAACAACGCCATCGCGATGAACCGCCTCGGGGCCAACGCCAACACCGGCGAGGGCGGCGAACCACCCGAGCGGTTCGGCACCGAGAAGGAGTGTACGACCAAGCAGGTCGCCTCCGGGCGCTTCGGCGTGACCTCCGATTACCTCGCCTCGGCCGATGAACTCCAGATCAAGATGGCACAGGGCTCGAAGCCCGGCGAAGGGGGCCATCTCCCCGGGATGAAGGTCAACGAGATGATCGCCCACGTCCGGTACGCGACGCCGGGTGTCGGGCTCATCTCGCCGCCGCCGCTGCACGACATCTACTCCATCGAGGACCTCAAACAGCTCATCCACGACCTGAAAGCGAGCAACCCGGAGGCCGACATCAACGTCAAACTGGTCGCCGAAGACGGCATCGGTACCATCGCGGCCGGCGTCGCGAAGGCCAACGCCGACGTGGTCCACATCTCGGGCCACGACGGCGGGACCGGCGCCTCGCCGAAGACCTCCATCAAGAACGCCGGGCTCCCCTGGGAACTGGGTGTCGCGGAGGCCAACCAGATGCTCCGGGCGACCGGGCTGCGCTCCCGGATCAAGATCACTACCGACGGCGGGATGAAGACCGGCCGCGACGTCGCCGTCGCCGCCCTGCTCGGCGCCGAGGGCTACACCTTCGGGACCGCCTCGATGGTCACATCGGGCTGTGTGATGGCCCGCCAGTGCCACGAGAACACCTGTCCGGTCGGCGTCGCCACCCAGAACGAGAAACTCCGCGACCGGTTCCCCGGCGAGCCACAGCACGTCATCAACTACATGACCTTCGTCGCCCAGGAACTCCGGGAACTGATGGCCGAACTGGGCTTCGAGTCGATCGACGAGATGATCGGGCGCGCGAGCGTCCTCCAGATGCGCGACGACGTCGAACAGCCCAAAGCACGGAAGCTGGACCTCTCGTCGGTGATCGCCGAACCCGCCGGCGACGACGGTCGCTACAAGCAACAGGAGCAGACCCACGACGTCGACGAGCAACTGGACTGGGACCTGATCGAAGCCGCCGAACCGGCAATCGAGAACGGCGAACCGGTCGCCATCGACACCGGGATCGACAACGTCGACCGCGCCGTCGGCGCGACCCTCTCGAACCGCATCTCCCGGGAGTACGGCAAACAGGGCCTACCGGACGACACCGTCCGGGTCGACATGGACGGGACCGCCGGCCAGTCCTTCGGTGCGTTCCTCGCGAAGGGCGTCACCATGGAACTGACCGGGACCGCGAACGACTACGTCGGCAAGGGCCTCTCAGGCGGGAAACTCGTCGTCAACACGCCCGAGGAAGCCACCTACGCGGCCGACGAGAACATCGTCATCGGCAACGTCGCCCTCTACGGCGCGACCCGGGGCGAGATCTACGTCAACGGGCGGGCCGGCGAACGCTTCGCCGTCCGCAACTCCGGGGTCAAAGGCGTCGTCGAGGGCGTCGGCGACCACGGCTGTGAGTACATGACCGGCGGCGCTATCGTCGTCCTGGGCGATACGGGGAAGAACTTCGCGGCCGGGATGTCCGGCGGCGTCGCCTACGTCTACGACCCCGACGGTACCTTCGCCGAACAGGCGAACACCGGCATGGTAACCATCATGGACGAGTTGGAGGGGAAAGATCGCCAGATGATCACCCGACTGGTCGAGAACCACGCCGCATACACCGACTCCGAGCGGGCGGCGGAACTGCTCGATGACTGGGATACTGTCGTCGAGAACTTCACCAAGGTGATGCCCGACGCCTACGCCGAGGTGATCTCCGACCGCGAGCGCGACGACGTGCGCAACGAGCCGCCGGCCTCGGCCACCGCGGCCGCCGACGCCTCGGAGACCGACTTCGCGGCCTCGACCGACGACTGAGCGACTGGCGTTCGTCGAACAGTCGGACGGTGATCGCCGCCGATCGGTCCGAGACTGACCCCATTCGTTTTCTTCCGCCCGTCCGATAGCCGAGATATGGAGACCGCGCTGATTATCGGGGGGACACGGTTCATCGGGCGATACACCGTCGAGGAGTTCCGGGACGCCGGCTACGACGTCACGACGTTCAACCGGGGCCGCCACGACGACCCCTTCGCCGACGACGACAGCGTCTCGCAGGTGACCGGCGATCGGCGCGAGCGCGACGCGCTCGAACGCGCCCACGAGACCGTCGACCCCGATGTCGTCGTCGACTGTGTCGCGTACTTCCCGGCGGACGTCCGGACAGCGACGGACGTGTTCGCCGACAGCACGTACGTCTACGTCTCAAGCGGCGCGGCCTACGGCGTCGATCGGACGCCGAAACGGGAGGGGGAGACGCCGCTTACGGATTGCTCGCCCGAACAGGCGATGACCGACAGCACCGAGACATACGGCCCACGAAAGGCCGAAGGCGACCGTGTGGTGTTCGCGGCGGCCGAGGCGGGCGTCCGTGCGATGAGCGTCCGACCGACCGTGGTCTACGGCCCACACGACTACACCGAGCGGTTCGCGTACTGGATCGACCGCGTCGACAGTTACGATCGGATCGTCGTCCCCCAGGACGGGCTGAGCCTCTGGCAGATGGTCTACGTCGAAGATGTCGCCAGTGCCCTGCGAACCGTCGCCGAGGAGGGGACCGCAGGCGAGGCCTACAACGTCGGCGACGAACACGCCCCGACGCTCGCCGAGTGGATCGACCTGCTGGTCGAGACCTGTGCGACCGACGTGGAGACGGTCGGGGCAAGCGCTCGCGAACTCGCGACCGAAGGGATCGAGCCGACCGACTTCCCGATCTACCGGCGGCCGCCGCATCTCCTGTCGACCGCGAAGCTCCGGGGGCTGGGATGGTCCGCGACGGACCACGCGACCGCGCTCGACCGGACCGTCGCCGAACACCGAGCGAGCGGCCGGACGGGGCGGGACCACGGGCCGGACCGGACCGTCGAACGGTCCCTCATCGAGCGGTTGGACGAGTGAGCTACGCCGGCCGGAGCGTCGTCTGTTTGGTCTCGTACTCCTCTAGGAAGGCGTCGATCCCGCCGACGGAGACGCGCCGATCGCCGGTGTCGACGACCAGCGAGTTCTCGAAGCCGAAGTCGCTGTCGGGCGGATCGAGCAGGTTCTGTCGCACGTCGACGACCTCGCCCACGATGGTCTCGAAGGGGTCGTCGGTCCCGGTCGGACGGGCGTACAACTCCGCGGTCAGTCGCTGGCCGGCACGCCGATGCAGCGTCGCCGCGAGGACGCTGTGCCTGAACATCCGCGAGGTCAGCGGTAGCTCCGGCGGCCGCGTGACCGCGACTGTCTCGCCGATCGGCCAGTAGTTCCCCAGATACGACCCGACCAACACCGCCGCGATCGCCTCCTGGGAGAAGGTGATCGCCCGCGTCTCGTCGTGGTCCCAACTGAGCATCGTCGCCGGCGAGACGAACCCCCGTTGCTGGTCGATCGACAGCAGTGAAGGCGCACCGCCGAGACCGATCCGGACGACGGTCGCGACACCGTCGAGATCGAGCGACGACGGCGAGTCATCGGGTTCGTCCCCCGACGATCGATCGTTCGGCGAGAGGGTCAACAGGACCAACACACCGCGTTCGCGGGCCCGTCGGAGGCTCTCTCTGACCTCCGGCAGACGCCGGGACGGGATCTGCAAGACGACCTCGTGTTCGGCGGCGTCGATGTACTGTTCGAGCCGTTTGACGATCGTCGAGCGGGACTTGACGACCTCGAAGGAGTTGTCGTCGTCGGCCCGTTGCTCGTACCGCGCGGTCACTGCCGACTCGACCGTATCGAGTTCACTCCGGAGTGCACCGAACGCCTCTGCGGGGTCGACCGCCCGGATGCGCGTCGGCGTCCGGTGGTCCTCGACGCTGACGAACCCCTCGGTCGCCAACCGGTCGCAGATATCGTAGACGTAACTCGTCGAGACGCCGGCCGCGTCAGCGATGGTACTCGCCGTCGCGGACCCGCGCTCGACGACCGCGAGGTACGTCTCCGCCTCCGTCTCGGAGAGGCCGTAATGCTGGAGTGTCTCCCGGAGGGTCGCTGTATCCATACGCTCGTGGTCGCTCATCGTCACTCTCGCACCGGAATAGCGACACGTTCACCGAGCGGAAATATAAGTGTGGGTGGGAAGGGCGCCGATCAGGACGAGCGGCGTGCCTCTTTCAGCAGGTCGACGACGTCTTCCATCGTCGGGTCCTGGCTCCGAGCGGTCGAGGATTGTGCGTCCGCACTGCCGGGTACCGGATCGGGATCGGTGATGCTCGCCGTGTTCTGTACGGTAAGGGTCGTCGTCGGTCCGCCCTGTCCGACCGTGAGTTCGTACTCGCCGGCTTCGACGACCTTCGGACCGAGCGCCAGCACGTCACCGGGGACCACTTCCAGCGCACGCAGGTCGGCAGTGACCTCGACGGTCGTCCGTTCGCCGGCGTCGAGCGACACCCGTTCGTACCCCAGTAGTCGGCGGATCGGCTGGAGGACCGACCCGTACGACTGGGTGTTGTACAGTTCGACGACGTGCTCGCCGGCCATCTCGCCCGAGTTCCGAACCTCGACCGTGACTGTGACTTCCGATCTGTTGGCCGGGTTGCCCACGGTCGGCGGTGTCACCGAGACCGACTCGTAGGTGAAGTCGGTGTAGGAGAGCCCGTGACCGAACTCGAACATCGGGGTGTTGTCGGTCGCACCGGTCGAGGTCGGGTCGTAGCGGTTGTACTGGACCGGTGCCGTTCCGACGTTTTCGGGCCAACTGAACGCGAGCTTTCCGGACGGGTTGTACTCGCCCACGAGGGTATCTGCGATCGCCGGGCCGCCGTCGCTCCCGGGCTGGCCGGCAAACAGCGCCGCGTCGAGTTTCGAGAACGTCTCCGGGGAGCCACGCGGGCTGCCGGCAAGGAAGACGCCGACGACCTGGGTCGAGTCGTCGACGGCCGAAACGACGGTATCGAGGAGGTCCTGCTGTGCCTCGTCGAGGACGAGTTCGTCGCGGTCACCGAAGCCCTCGTTGTGGGTCCCCTCACCGAGGACGACGACGACAGCGTCGGCGTCCGGTGCCGCGTCCTCGACCCGCTGGCGCTGGCTCTCCGTGAAGTCGAAGTTCCCGTTTTCGTCGGTCTGCTGGTCGGGTCCGTCACCCTGGCCGGCCCACCAGCCGGTGTTGTCGTAGGCGGTCGGGACGTGGGTGAGGTTCGCGACCCGGTCCCGGAGCGCGTCGGTCAGTAGGTTCTGTCTCGGGTACGGGCCGCCGGCACTGGCGCCCTGCCAGCCGAGCGTCCAGCCACCGTGTTGCATCAGTGCCCGGGTGTTGTTGCCGTTGCTGTCGACGCCCGGTCCGGTCAGTAACACGTCGTCCTGGCTCGATATGGGGAGCGCCCCGTCGTCGTTTTTCAGCAGGACGAGGGACTCCCTGGCCAGTTGTTCGGCAGTGTCGGCCGCGCCGCCGAGCCGTTGGCCGATGCGTGACTCGTCGACTGTCGGCTGGTCGAACAGCCCGAGGTCCACCTTCAGTTCCAGGATGCGACGGACCGCTTCGTCGATGCGGTCCATCTGAATCTCGCCGTCCTCGACGAGGCTCACGACGGTGTCGACGTACTGGACCGGGCCGGGTGCCGAACCCCCGTTACCGATCATGTACATGTCGACGCCGGCGTTGATCGCCTCCTTTGTCGCGGTCCGGAAGTCCGGCGCGTAGTCGTGGTTGGTTATCATCCGGTTGAGGTCGTCCCAATCGGAGACGACCACGCCCTCGAAGCCGTAGTGGTCCCGGAGCATCCGCGTCAGCAGCCAGTGGGAGGCGTGGGCGGGCTTGCCGTTGACCGCTCCGCTGTTTACCATCACCGTCCCGGGTTCGGATTCGAGTGCGTCGCGGTAGGGCGGCATGACGTTCGTCCGGAGATCACGCAGCGACGTGTCGACCGGCGCCCGGTCGTTGCCGTTGTTGGGCGTCGAGTACGCGGCGAAGTGTTTGACACAGGCGGTCAGCCGGTCGTCGTCCTCCAGTGCGTCCGCCCGAACCCGCGAGATGTCGCCAGTGAGTTTCGGGTCCTCGCTGATCCCCTCGAAGAACCGGCCCCAGCGTGGGTCCCGCTGGAGGTCCGTCGTCGGCGCGAACGTCCAGTGTGCCCCCATCGAGGCCGTCGCGTCGCTGGTGTGGCGTTCGGCCTCGGCGATCAGGTCGGGGTCTCGGGTCGCGCCCATGTTCATCCGCTGTGGGAACGCCGTCGCGCCCTCCAGTAGGACGTTTCCGTGGGTCGCGTCGACGCCGTAGAGGAACGGGATCCCGTGGTCGGAGTTGTTCAGATTGTACTCCTGGAGGTCGTTGACCCCCTCGACGACGTCCGACGCCTGGAAGGAGGGGGGTTCGGCCCCGCCCGAGAGGATCGAGCCGACGCCGAGGTCGCTGAAGTACTCGCCGACGGTGTCGACCCCGAAATTGTCGGGAACGTTCGACTCGCTTGGCTCGGGTTCGAAGGAACTGATCGCGACCTGTGTCATCTGGGCCGCCTTCTGTTCGAGCGTCAACTCGTCGATGATCGCGTCCACGTCAGTCTGTGCCGCCGCAGTCCCGGTGCCGGCGACGACTACCCCCGTCGCCGCACCGGTCGCCTTCATGAACGTCCGACGGGACGTCTCCCCGAGCGTCCCCTCGGTCGTGTCGTTGTGATGTGCCATCGCGTTCCACCCCAATCAGTGATTATAATTATCGTTTTGGGAAAATCTTCGTGAGGAGACGTTCCAAACGTTTGTTTCCGACTCGTCTGAATCGAATTATCCGCGAGATGGGATCGACAGGAGGACAAACCGTTTTCCCACCGCGGGGACGAGAGGCAGGTATGTTCGACAAGCGCACCTGGATTCGGCTCCCGCGCAACGTCGTGGTCGGCCACGGCGTCCTGGGGGAGACGATCGACGCAGTCGAGGAACTCCACCTCGCGGGCCGACCGCTGGTCGTCTCCAGCCCGACACCCCACGACGTGGCCGGCGAGCGCGTCGTCGAGCAGTTCGCCGACCAGGGGTACGATCCGGCCGAGATCGTCATCGACGAGGCGAGTTTCGGCGCCGTCGAGACGGTCATCGACTACGCGGAGTCCGTCGAAGCCGGCTTCCTGCTGGGCGTCGGTGGCGGGAAGGCCATCGACATCACGAAGATGGCCGCAGACGACCTCGGCCTGGGCTTCGTCTCGGTGCCGACCGCGGCCAGTCACGACGGGATCGTCTCGGGCCGGGGATCGGTTCCGGAAGGCGACACGCGCCACAGCGTCGCCGCCGAGCCCCCGCTGGCGGTCGTCGCCGACACGACGGTGCTGGCCGAAGCCCCCTGGCGGTTGACGACAGCCGGCTGTGCAGACATCATCTCGAACTACACGGCCGTCCGGGACTGGGAACTGGCCCAGCGGTTACAGAACGTCGAGTACTCGGAGTACGCTGGCGCGCTGGCTCGCATGACCGCTGAGATGCTCGTCGAGAGCGCGGGCTCGGTCAAACGCGGTCTGGAGGAGTCGGCCTGGATCGTTGTGAAGGCACTGGTCTCTTCGGGGGTCGCGATGTCGATCGCCGGCTCCTCCCGGCCCGCGTCCGGGGCCGAACACCTCTTCTCGCACCAACTGGACCGGCTCGTCCCGGACGCCGCACTGCACGGCCACCAGGTCGGCGTCGGCTCGATCATCACGGCGTACCTCCAGGACGGCGAGAAGGGGATGTGGCGCAATATCCGCGACGCGCTGGCACAGATCGGTGCCCCGACGACCGCCGAGGAACTGGGGATCGACGACGGGACGGTCGTCGACGCGTTGACGACCGCCCACGAGATCCGCGACCGCTACACGATCCTGGGCAACGGGATGAGCGAGGAAGCCGCGATCGAGGCCGCGACGGTCACGGGCGTCATCTGATCACAGCGGTGCGTCGACGGTATGGGTCGGCTCCCACCGGTGGTTCTCCGGAGCAGCATCCGGATCGGCCGCGTCGGCCGCGTAGACGACAGAGAGCCGATAGACGGCATCCGATCCGGGTTCGTCCTCGTGTCTGATCCCGCGGATCGTCGCCTCGACGGCCTCACGCGGGCGACAGTCGATTCCGGCCTGCCCGCGTGCGATCCGTCGGGCCGCCGCATCGATCGGCTCGCCCGGGTCGGTCTCCCCGCACGGGAGCCCCATCCCGTCGTCGCCCGGCCGCACCAGTACCTCGCCCGCGTTGTTGGTGATTGCGACCCGGACCTGGAACACACCCTCCAGAGATCGGTCGATCGCCGCCCGGTACCGATCGCCCGTCGTCACCACCGTCTCCTGGTTGATTCGCGGCGACTGCTCCCCCGCTGTGAGGCGGTCCAGCCGCTCCTGGACCTGCTCCCGTGCCCGGTCTACCCCCTCCATGTGCCCGACGTGCGACCGCGCCGACATAAATCCGGCACGTCGTTTTCACGGGCAGAAACTACGACTCGTCGGCGTCGACGTGCTCGTCGAGAAAGTCGACGACGCGGCTGTAGGCCTCGATACGGTTCTCGCGCTTGCTGATCCCGTGACCCTCGTCGTCGAAGACGAGCTTCTCGACCGGGACGCCCTGCTCGCGTGCGTGCTCGGCGATCTGTTCGGCCTCCCCGACCGGGACACGGGGGTCGTTCGCTCCGTGGAGGACGAACAGCGGTGCCGCGATCCGGTCGACGTTGTTGATCGGCGAGATGGATTCGAGGAACTCGCGGTCCTCCGCAAGCGAGCCGTACTCGGCCTCTCGCAGCGAGCGCCGCCAGTCGCCGGTGTTCTCCAGGAAGGTGACGAAGTTGGCGATGCCGACCACGTCGACGCCGGCCGCCCACAGGTCGGGGTACTCCGTCAGCGCCGAGAGGACCATGAACCCGCCGTAGGAGCCACCCATGGCGACGATACGGTCGGGGTCGACCGCCGGCCGGTCGTGGAGCCACTCGACGCCCGCCCGGAGGTCCCGCACCGAGTCCAGGCGCTTCTCGACGTCGTCCAGGTGGGTGTAAGCCTTGCCGTAGCCCGTCGACCCGCGGACGTTTGGCTCGAAGACGGCGTAGCCCCGCGAGAGGAAATATTGGGTCAGCCCCGAAAACGAGGGGCGGCGCTGACTCTCGGGACCGCCGTGGATGTCGACGATCACCGGCGTCTCGCCCGCTGGAGGGTCCGCTGGCAGCGAGAACAGCGCCGGAATCTCGCGGCCGTCGAACGACTCGAAGCGGACGACCTCGGGTTCGATAAACGTCTCGGGCGGAATGCCGGCCGTCGAGGCCCGTGTCCAGCGCTCGCTCTCGCCCGTCTCGGTCTCGACGACGAAGACGTTCGTGTTCTGTCGCCGGCCGGTGACGCCGAGGGCGAACCGCTCGGCGTCGGGCCCCCAGGAGACGCCGCCGGCGAGCCCGCCCGGAAGGTCCGGCGCCGGGAACTCCTCGATAGCCGTCGGGCCGGTCAGTTCGCCGACGGTGAGTTCGGTGTACCCATCGACGTTGCGCGAGTAGACGAGCCGGCCCGACTCCCGGTCCAGCGCCACGCCGTCGATGTTCCACTCGCCGCCGTCCCGGACCGTCTCCAGCGTGCCGTCCAGTCGGAGCCGCGCCAGCGAGAGCGTATCGCTGCCCTCGTCGGTAACGAGGTAGAGCGCCTCACCGTCGGGTCCCCAGGAGACGCTCGTATATCGGACCGAGCCCTCGTGTGGGGTGAGGTGGTCCAACTCGCCGCTGTCGACGTCGAGGACGGAGACGTCCTGGTCGAAACTGGAGTGGGCCTCGCTGACGACCAGTTTCTCGCCGTCGGGCGACCACCCGCCGACCGAGAACCAGCCGTCGCCCTCGTAGACGAGTTCGGCGTCGCCTTCTCGCTCCTGGACGTAGACGTCGAAGACCGCCTCGTCGCGGCGGTTCGAGGCGAACGCGAACCGGTCGCCGTCGGGGTGCCAGCCCCCCCAGCGGTGTTTGGCGTCCGGCCGCTCGGTCAGGTTCGTCACCCGGCCGTCCTCGTCGAGTCGATACAGTTGCAGTCGCTCGTTGCCGCCCCGGTCCATCCCGAAGACCAGTTCCGGCCTGGTCGGCGAGTAGTCGACGAAACTCACCGGCTCGTCGGCGAAGGTCCGCTGGTCGGGCCAGCCACACGGCTCGTCGAGGGTCCAGACCTGGGCGACGCCCGTCGTGTCCATCAGGAACGAGAGCTGTCCGTCCGGGCCGAGCGACGCGCCGTAGGCGCTGTGGACATTCAGATAGCGTTCGAGGTCGTACTCGTACACGGCGGAATCGAGGCGTCCGACGGCAAAAACGCTTTGTGGCGAACGGGTGGCTTTTTCACCGCCCCCCGTGTGCCGACGGGTATGCGTGTCGCGGTCGTCGCCATGGAGACGCCCCACCACCGTGACACCGAGGGACGACGCCGGCTGGAACGGCTCGCGACCCACCTGGCCGACGCCGGCCACGAGGTCACCGTCTTCTGTGCGCAGTGGTGGGACGGACAGAACAGCCGCTTCGAGCCCGAAGACGTCGCCTACCGTGCGGTCACCGCCACTCCGACCGAGCCCTCGTTCTGTCTCAGGCTCCCGGCACTGCTCGCGGGCCACAACCCGGACGTGATCCACGCACTCTCACACCCGCCGGGGATCGCGCTCGCGGCCGGGTTCGGCGGGACACTCGCCAGAGCGCCCGTCGCCGTCGACTGGTTCGGCGACGAGCCGCTACCCCGCTCCCGGACAACAGGACTGGCACTGCGGTGGGCCGACCGGGTCACCGTCCCGGCGCAGATGCAACGGACCCACCTCCGGGAACGTGGCTACGACGGCGCGACGGGGATCGTCCCCGAGAGCATCGACATGTCGACGGTCCGGGAGACGGAGCCGGCCGAGGACATCGACGTGGTCTACGCCCACCCGCTGGACGAGAGCGCGAACGTCGAGTCGCTCCTGCTGGGACTCGCCGAGCTACGCGACCGGGACTGGTCGGCGACCGTCGTCGGCGACGGCCCCGAGCGGGCGACCTACGAGCAGGAGGTTTCGGACCTCCGGATCGACGACCGCGTGACCTTCGTCGGCGAGTGTGACCGCGAGCGCCGGGTCTCGATCTACAAGGGCGCACACACGTTCGTCCAGACCGCCGTCCGCGAGCAGTTCGCCACCGAGTTGCTGTGGGCGATGGCCTGTGGCTGTCTCGGGATCGTCGAGTACCAGGCCGAATCGAGCGCCCACGAACTGGTCGAGCAGCGCGAGCGGGCCTTCCGGGTGACCAACCCTCAGGAGATCGCCGACACCATCGTCGAGTCGGCCGACCACGAGCGCCGGGACATCGACGACTCCTTCGCCGAGTTCGACCACGACGCCGTCCGGGGCAGATACGAGGCCATCTACGACGAACTCGTCGCCGAACACGGTCTCTGGTGAGGCGCAACGAAACCCGTTTCCCCCTCCCGCCGCTACCGGAGACAATGACCGCCGACGAGACGCAGGCACCGGACCCGGCCGACGAGACAGCGGGAGACGCGGCGTCGGACGACGACCCAGAAATCGAACTGGACGCGGTCTACGACGCCATCGACGCAGTCGGCCGTCCACACCTGACGGCGACTGAGCTTTCCCGGAAGACCGACCTGACGCCCGACGAGGCTCGCGAGGCACTGGAGACCCTCGCGGCCGAGGGCGACATCCAGCGCCAGGACGTGGCCGACATCGATTCGGTGTGGTATCCGGCCGACCTCGCCGAGGTGACCGACCGCGAGCGGGTCGTCCTGTTCCCCGATCGGCGCGAGATCGTCGTCGAACACCCCCACCAGTTCACGCGGGCACAGCTCTCGCAGTTCGCCCGTCTGCAGGACACCAACCGCTCGGGCGGGTACGTCTACGAACTCCGCGAGGAGGACATCTGGGCGGCCCCACACGAGTCCCTGGACGACCTCCTCGCGACGATGCGGGACGTACTGGGCGAGCGCTCGCCCCACCTCGAAGAGTGGGTGACCAGCCAGTGGGAACGGGCCCGGAAGTTCCGGCTCTACACCCACGAGGACGGCTACGTCGTCCTGGAAGCCGAGAACGACGATCTGATGGGGAACGTCGCCCGGCAGAAACTCGACGACGACCACCTCCGGGCACCCATCTCGGATTCGGAGTCGTGGGTCAACGCCGACGCGACCGCCGCAGTCAAACGGACCCTCTACGAGGCCGGGTATCCCGTCAGGGACGACCGCGAACTGGAGACCGGCGACGCCCTGGAGATGGAGCTTCGCCTGCGGCTCCGGGACTACCAGGCCGACTGGGTCGAGCGCTTTACCGACCAGGGATCGGGCGTGTTCGTCGGGCCGCCGGGCTCGGGTAAGACCGTCGCCGCGATGGGTGCGATGGCGGCCATCGGCGGCGAGACGCTGATCCTGGTTCCGTCGCGGGAACTCGCGACACAGTGGCGGGACGAACTGGTCCGACACACGACGTTGACCGACGACGACATCGGCGAGTACCACGGCGGTACCAAGGAGATCAAGCCGGTGACCGTCGCTACCTACCGGACCGCCGGGATGGACCGCCACCGGAAGCTGTTCGACCAGCGCAAGTGGGGACTGATCGTCTACGACGAGGTCCACCACGTCCCCAGCCCGATCCACCGCCGCAGCGCGGACCTCCAGACGAAACACCGCCTCGGCCTGACCGCGACGCCGACCCGCGAGAGCGACGACGAGGAGGAGATCTTCACCCTCGTCGGCCCGCCGATCGGCACCGACTGGGGGAAACTGTTCGACGAGGGCTACGTCGCCGAACCCGAAGTCGAGATCCGTCTGGTCCCGTGGGGCAGCGACACCGAGCGCAGCGAGTACGCCACCACCTCTGGCCACGGGCGTCGGCAGGCCGCCGCCGGGAACACTGGGAAAATCGAGGAGATCCAGTACACGCTCGAACAGCACCCGGCCGCGAAGGCGCTGGTCTTCGTCGAGTACCTGGACCAGGGCGAGGCGATCAGCGAGGCCATCGACGTTCCCTTTATCAGCGGTGAGATGCCCCACGCGCGCCGCGAGAAGTTGTTCGACGAGTTCCGCCGCAGCGAGCGTGACACGCTGTTGGTCTCGCGTGTCGGCGACGAGGGGATCGACCTGCCGGACGCCGAACTCGCCATCGTCGCCTCCGGGCTCGGGGGGTCGCGCCGCCAGGGCGCACAGCGGGCCGGGCGGACGATGCGGCCGGCCGGCGACGCCCGGATGGTCGTGCTGGCGACCCGCGGGACGACCGAGGAGGACTTCGTCCGCCGACAGATGCGACATCTCGCCTCGAAGGGGATCAGGGTCAACGAGACCGAATCCGAGGTCGTCGAGACGCCCGTCGACGGGGAGTGATCGGGGGCGCGGCCCAGTTAGTCGTCGTCGAACCGGCTCGGGTCCGCGGCCGCCTGGACGACGTTGACCGCGGCGACGTTCTCGGGGACGTCGTGGACCCGGACGATGTCGGCCCCGCGCTCGGCGGCCAGCGTCGTCCCGGCGATCGTCGCCTCCAGACAGTCGCCGGCCTCCTCGCCGACCAGGCTGAACAGCGACTTGTGGGAGTGGCCGACCAGGATCGGACAGCCCAGCGCCTGGAACTCGTCGAGTCGGTCAAGCAACTCGAAGCTCTCGGCGGCGGACTTCCCGAAGCCGACGCCGGGATCGACGATGATCTGCTCGCGGTCCAGTCCGGCCTTCTCGGCCAGCAGGACCCGCTCGGTCAGGGCGTCAATGCAGTCCGTGACGACGTCGTCGTAGTGGATGTCGCTGTCGGGGTCGACCGGGACCTCGATGGAGTGCATCACGACGACTGGGACGTCGTACTCGGCGGCGACCAACCGCATCTCGGGGTCTTCCAGCCCGGAGACGTCGTTGAGGATGTCCGCGCCGGCGTCTAAGGCCGCCCGGGCGACGGCGGCCTTCCGGGTGTCGACCGAGAGCGCCACGTCGTGGTCGGCGAGGGCTTCGACGACCGGGACGACCCGCTCGCGTTCCGCCTCGACCGGGACCACGTCGGCGCCGGGCCGGGTCGACTCCCCGCCGATGTCGAGGATGTCGACGCCGGCCTCGATCATCCCCTCGGCACGGGAAACGGCGTCCTCGACGGCGTTGTACTCGCCGCCGTCGTGGAACGAGTCCGGCGTGATGTTGAGGATGCCCATGACGGCGGTCCCGTCCGACCAGGGGTAGTCGCCGTCCTCGGCCGGCTGTTGGATGTCCAGCGCCGCCCGGAGTTCGTCGGCGAACGTCGAGAGGCCGTACGGTTGGCCGTCGAGTTTGTCGGCCAGGCGCTTGAACTGGGCCATCGTCGCCATCATGACGATATCGACGTTCTCCTCGTCCTGGTTGTTCAGCCCCGAGATCGCACACTCCCCGCCCAGCGAGAGCAGTTCTTCCTTGAGATACTGGCCCTGGCGGGGCTGGACGCGGGTCCGCAGGACGCGGTGAACGCCCTTCCCGCGCATCCGCCAGGCACCGGCCTCGGTGACGTGAGCGTCTTCGAGCGTCCGGCGAGCCTCCGGGATCGAGTCGACGCGTTTCGGGACCATCGGTCGCGCCCACCGGGTTCGGGCCTCCCGGACCGCGTACAGCGATCCGGTGACCAGTACCGCGTCGTCGGGGTCGGCCGCGTCGAGTGCCATCCCGACAGCGCCGGCGACGTCCGATCGGGTTTCGACGGTCGCGTCCGTCGTCGTCCGGAGTGCTTCGGCGACCACGTCCGAGGCTTCCGCCCGGTCGACGTTGGGATGGCAGGCGACGGCGTGGTCGAACGCCGGCAGCGCCTGTGCGATCCGCTCGTGGTCCTTGTCGACCATCGCACCGACGACGACGTGGAGGTCGTCGTAGTCGAAGGTTCCGAGTGTCTCGGTGACCCGCTCAACGCCGCCGGGGTTGTGCGCGCCGTCGAGGACGACCAGCGGGTCCTCGCCCATCACCTCGAAGCGGCCGGGCCAGTGGGCGTTCCGTAACCCGCGTTCCAGATCGGTCGGCGAAACGTCGGCGACCTGGCGACACAGCGTCGCCGCGACGCCGGCGTTGGTCGCCTGGTGTGCCCCCAGCAGAGGGAGGCGGGTCTCGACCCGCCAGTCGGGGCCCTCGACGGTGACGGCACCTTCCAGTCCCTCGCGGCCGCGGTAGGTCACGGTCACGTCCGCGTCACCGTCGCCGACGGTCACCACGTCCCCGGCGACCTCCCGGACGGCTGCCAGCGCGTCGCCGGTCGTCGCGGTGACCAGCGGGGCGTCGTCGGGGGCGACGTGGGCCTTGTCCGTCGCGATCTCGGTGACGGTATCCCCGAGGATGTGGGTGTGTTCGAGCGTCACCGAAGTGACGGTACTAGCGATGGGATCGACGACGCTGGTGGCGTCGTACTTGCCGCCGATCCCGACCTCTAGGACGGCGACATCGACGTCCTGGCGGTCGAACTCCCAGAGTGCCAGCGCCGTCAGCGTCTCGAAGAAGGTCGGCGACTCGCCGACTGCGCCTTGTGCTGTGAGGTGCGGTTCGGCCGTCTCGACGAACTCCACGAGCGCGCTCTCGGGGATCTTCCGTCCGTTGGTGCGGATGCGTTCGCGGACGTCGTCGAGGTGGGGCGAGGTGTAGAGGCCGACGTCCAGTCCGGCCTCCCGCAGGGTTCGCTCGACCATGCGGGCGGTCGACCCCTTCCCGTTCGACCCGGCGATCTGGATACAGTCCAGCCCCTCGTGGGGGTTTCCGAGCGACGACAGCAGGTCCCCCGTGGCGTCGGTTCCGGGTCGGGAGGCGAACCGGCGCAACTCGAAGAGGAAGTTCGCGGCCTCGTGGAACTCCATGCTCGCGGTAATCACGTCGTCGCGCTTTAGCCTGTCGGACCTACGACTCCCGCTGGAGCCACCGGACGACCACACCGCTCAGCGCGACGAAGGCCACGCCCAGCAGCGGCGCCCGG
Source organism: Haloarcula halophila (assembly GCF_029278565.1). Lineage (NCBI taxonomy): Archaea > Methanobacteriati > Methanobacteriota > Halobacteria > Halobacteriales > Haloarculaceae > Haloarcula > Haloarcula halophila. The sequence goes on from NZ_CP119559.1 coordinate 1,293,051, forward strand.
TCGAGGCTCCCGTTCGCTCCCGGAGGCGGGGAGCTGTCCGGGGACGACTCGTCATCGGAGCGAGAGTCGGCCTCGGCTGTCCGCTCGTCGTCGGTCGGCTCACCCTCGGCGGCGTTCGGGTCGTCGACCGACTCGTGCGGTGCGCTCTCACTCGACTCGTCGTGTTCGGCCACGGCAGCGTTCGAGTCGTCGGCCGACACTCCGGCGTCGCGCTCTTCGGTCGCCGTCTCCCCGACGGCAGTGTCGAACTCGGTCGGCTCCGTGCCACCGATCTCGTCGACGCCAGTGACGTCCTCGCCGGGGACATCGTCGGGACTCCGGACGCGCTCGGCGCTCGTGTGCCGGCCTTCGGTTGCCGTGAGGTCCGCCGGAGGGGGCGTCTCCCCCCAGGCGGGGCGCTCGGCTCCGTCGTCGACCGACTGCTCGCCCGTGCGGTTCCGGCGCCGGTACCACCACAGACTCACCGTCGCCACCCCGACACCGACGAGGGCGACGCCAGCGGCGAGCAGCCCGTATTCGCCGACCAGCGATCGAATATGGCCGGTTTCTGTCCGCCCGGCCGCCGGATCGACCTCGTCGGCGCTCGTGTCGGTGCCACCGGGGAACGGCGTCACTCGCTTCGAGTCGGGATCGAACTCCGCGGGCACCTCGACCCCGGGAACCACCCTCGCCGCCCGCCTGACCACGTCCGTGTCGACGTCGATGCGGACGACCGTGTAATCGCTCATATGTCCGTCTTGGACCCCGGGGAGCAAAAACAGCGGTGGCTCGACAGCCGGACCAGTGATGCCGGCGGCGACACGGTCACTCGAACCGGTGATCGAGCGGGACGGCTCGTTCGTCGCCGGCGACTACCGCTCCGTCTCTCGGCCCCGTTCTCCGGCCTCCAGCCCCGTCACCGTCTCGTCGGTGCCGCCATCTCCGTCGGCTTCCGCGACGGCCCGCTCGTCGACGACGGCACGTGCCGAGGGTGCGTCCCGATCCGCCGTCTCCTCGTCGAGGAGCGAGCGGAGACGCGCTTCGAGTTGTGCCTCGCTCAGTTCCCCCTCGACGTACTGGCGTGTGAGTTCCTCGCGGCGCTCCTCGACGGTCGGTTCGGGCGGTTCGAACCGGTCGGCGAGTCCCAGCGCGGACAGCGGCGGGAGGAGCCGCTCCAGTCGGCTCAGTCCGTCGGCGACCCGCTGGCTCTTCGGTAGGGAGGCCCGGCTGGCCAGTTCAGCCACCAGCGCTACGACGAGAACGATATCGAGTCCCGCAAGCAGGAACGTTCCGAGGATGAACGCCGGGAGCGTCGGGAGGAGGGGGCCGCCGCTGACGAGCGTCGTGAGCGTGGTGACGACGCCGGCGACGGCGACTCCGACAGTTCCCAGCGTCGTCAGGACGACACCGGCGAACAACAGCCAGTGGCGGTTCTCGGAGAGCCAGGTCACACCGTCACTAGTCGGAGTCACGTCAAATGGCTTGCGTCACCGTGCCGACGACACGGGAAGCGACGGTCACGGGGACGACGGTCACGGGGAGACGCGGTCGCCGTTCTCAGTCGTGACGGAACGACCGCTGGCCGGTGAACACCATCGCCATGTCGTGTTCGTCCGCGGCCTCGATGACCGAATCGTCGTTGTTCGAGCCACCGGGTTGGATGACGGCCTCGATCCCCGCCTCCGCGGCTTCCTCGATACCGTCCGGGAACGGGAAGAAGGCGTCCGATGCCATCACGGCACCCTCGGCGTCTTTCCCCTCGGCGTGCTCGTCGGCTTTCATCGCGGCCAGGCGGACGGCGTCGACCCGGGAGACCTGCCCCATGCCGATGCCGACCGTCTCCGTCCCTCTGGCGAAGAGGATGCCGTTGGACTTGACGTGTTTGAGCGTGTGCCAGGCGAACAGCATCGACTCGATCTGGTCGTCGGTGGGTTCACGCTCCGTGACGACCTCCAGGTCCGCTGCCGAGAGGTGTTGGGTGTCCCGTTCCTGGACGAGTCGGCCACCGACGAGGGGTTTCTCGGTGAGCGTGTCCGTGACCTCGAAGTTGTCGGATCGGCCGGACTCGTCCGTCGGGCCGCTCACGGGGCTCACGTCCAGCACGCGGAGGTTCTCCTTCCGGAAGAGGACGTCCAGTGCGGCGTCGGTGTACCCGGGAGCGACGACGACCTCTTTGAACGAGTCGATGATCCGTTCGGCGGTGTCGGCGTCACACTCGCGGTTCAGCGCGACGATGCCGCCGAAGGCGCTCATCGGGTCCGTCGAGAGCGCGTCGGTGTAGGCTTCCGAGAGCGTGTCGGCGGTGGCACAGCCGGCCGGGTTGGTGTGTTTGATGACCGCCGCCGCGGGCTCCTCGAACTCCTTGATGAGGTTCAGCGCGCCGTCGGCGTCGTTGTAGTTGTTGTACGACAGCCCCTTCGCGCCCTCGTTGAGCTGGTCGGCGTGGACGACACTGGCCTCCGAGACGGTGGTGTCGGCGTACAGCGCGGCGTCCTGGTGGGGGTTCTCCCCGTAGCGCAGGTCGGCGGCGCGGTCGTCGGAGACGATCCGGCGAGCCGGGAACTCCCCGCCCTCGTCGCCCTCGACGGTGACGGTGCCGTCGTCCTCGACGGTGACGCGGTCCTGGGCGAACCACTTGATCGCCCGCGGGTAGGCGGTGAACTCGCCCTCGTAGAGGACCCGCTCTTTCAGAGAGGCTTCGTCGTCGCCCTCGAAGACGGGGATCGGCTCCTGGGTGACGATGGGGCCGCCGTCGACCGTCTCGTCGACGACGTGGACCGTACAGCCCGAGACTTTCACGCCCGATTCGAGTACCTGCTCGTGAGCGTCGGCTCCCGGGAAGTTCGGCAGGAGCGACGGGTGGACGTTCAACGTCGTCGGTGTCCCGTCCAGAAACGTCTCGCCGAGGATGCGCATGTAACCGTCCAGGGCGACGAGGTCGAAGTCGTACTTCGAGAGCGCGTCAAGGACGCGCCGTTCGTGGGCTTCGCGGGTCTCCTCGGAGTCGTGCTCGACGACCTCCGTCGGGAGACCGCGTTCGGCAGCGGCTTCGAGGACCGGGGCGTCGCCGTCGTTGGTCACTACGACAGCGAACTCCGCCCCGCCCGGAGCGCGGTCGGCGATGTTCAGCAGGTTTCGGCCACGGTTGCTGGCCATACCGGCGAGTTTCATATCTGAGTGGCTGCGGGGAGCGCGCAAAGTAGTTGCGAAACGAGCGTTGGACGGACCGAGACAGTGAGCCGAGCGCCGGCACGGTTCCGTGTCGGTGTCCCTTTGTAGCCGGCCCCGTAGCCTCGGGTATGGCGAACGGACGGAGCCAGTTGGCGGGCGCTGTCGCAGCCGTCGGTGGCCTCCTCTGGACGGGCTGGGCTGGCGCGGCACACGTCTTGGGTGAGACACCGACCCCGCTGGTCGGTGCCATCGTCGTTTCGACAGTCGGCGTCGTCGCCGGCTGTTACGCCGTCGAGGAGTTCTACGGCCAGCGCATGAAACGACCCGGGACGGCCGGCGCCTGGCTGGGTGGCCTCTCCGGCCTCGTCTTCGCGGTCGGACAGGGACTCCGGCTCGCGACCGGCGGCGGCGACGGCGTGTTGGCCGTCGGCGTGCTTGGCCTGTCCGTAGGGTCGCTGTTGGTGGCAACTGGCCTGGTTCGGACCCGAATCCAGCCCCCGTGGCTGGGCGTTCTGCTCGCGCTCGGCACGATCGGCTTTCTCCTGTACGAGGCGATCCCGGCCGCGGCCGCCCTCTACGGGATCGCCTGGATCGCGCTCGGTCAGGACTTCTACCGCTACGACCCACCCGACGGCCGCTTCGGCGAGTCGACCGACGACTACGGCTGGCTCTCCTGATCGGGTCGGGACCGACGCTATCTGGGAACAGCTATACGGTCTGCGATCACAGCATCCGTCATGATCGACCAGACAGTTCGAGAGATAGAGGAGATGGATACACAGAGCGCTTCGATCGTGGCCGTCAAGGCCGCGAACGCACTGCTCGACCTCACCGAGCGAGAGGCCCACAGCGTCGAGGAGTTCCAGCGAACGCTCGAACGCAACAGCGGCGCCCTCCAGCGGGCGAACCGCTCGCACGCACCGCTGTATACGACCCAACAGCGGATCGTCGAATCGGTGGCCGAGGCGGACCCGACCACGGTTGCGGAGGCCAAGGCAGTCCTGGAGAGCGTCGTCGAAGACGTCGTCACCGAACTCGAATCCAGTAAGGCCGCCGCGGCCGACCGGGGGGCCGAGCTGATCGAAGACGGCGATGTCCTGCTGACACACGGGAGCTCCTCGACCGTGTTGGCGACGCTGGAACGGGCACTCGAAAACGGCACGCAGTTCGACCTGTACGTCACGGAGACACGGCCGCGCTATCTCGGTCGGCGGACGGCACGGCAGTTGAGTGATCGCGACGGCGTCGACGTGACGCTCGTCGTCGACGGTGCCGCCGGGCACGCGCTGCGGGAGTGTGACCGGGTCCTCGTCGGGATGAACTGTCTGATCGACGATCGGCTGTACAACCGGATCGGGACCTACCCGATCGTCGCCACGGCCGCCGACCAGGACGTGTCCGTCACCGTCGTGGCCTCCTCCTCGAAGTTCATCGGCAGCGGATTCACCTTCCAGAACACGTACCGCTCGCCCTCCGAGGTCACGCTCGAACCGCCCGAGGGGTTCGACGTACTGAACCCGGGCTACGACGAGGTCCCGACGCGCCTGCTCGATATCGTCGTCACCGAGGACGCGATACTGGAGTTCTGAGCCGTGGGACCGCCCTCGCCGAAACGCTGAGGTGCCAGGCTCGTGACCACCCTGGTGTGACAGACGACCAGACCGACCCCGTCAAGGCGGCGCTGTCCGGCTCGATAGACCTCTACGACATCGCCTCGTGGGACGTACGGTCACCACTCGATCGGGTATCGGTGTCGTTGTACGGCCTCTTACACGCCTCCCGGCGATGGCTGTTGATCGCCGTCGGCGTCCTCCTCTTTTTCGCCCAGTTGGCCGCGACAGTGTTGCTGGTCGTTCGCCGGCCCTCGGTCGGCGTCCTGGCGACGCTGTCGGCGCTGCCGGCCCTCGCGATCGTCGGCTATCTCTGGTACGACGATCCGACGATCCGCGAGCCGATCGAACCCCTGGCGATCACCTTCGTCCTGGCGATCGTCTTCGCCAGTATCGCCGCCCTGTTCAACACGCTGTTGCAGCCGTTGTTCAGGCTCGTCCCGGTCGTCGGGATGGCGCTGTTTTTCTTCGTCGTCGTCGGCCCGATCGAGGAGACGGTCAAGTGGCTCGGGATCAGAGTCGGCGCGTTCGACACCATCGACGCCGTCGTCGACGGCGTGGTGTACGGCGCAGTCGCCGGCCTCGGGTTCGCGACCATCGAGAACCTGCTGTATATCTCCCAGGGCTACCTCCAGGCCACCTCGACACAGACCGCGGAACCGGTGCTGGCGGCAGTCCAGACGGCGACGAGTCGCGCGTTCGTCGGCCCGGGCCACGTCCTCTACTCCTCGTTTGCCGGCTACTACCTCGGGCTCGCGAAGTTCAACCCCGAGAACAAAGGGCCAATCGTCGTGAAGGGCATCCTCATCGCCGCACTCGTCCACGCCATCTACAACACGTCTGTGACATACCTCCCCAGGATCGTCCCTTGGAACCTCCTGACGTTCGTCGGTTTCGTCGTCGTCTTCGACGCCGTCGTGGGCTACGCGCTCTACCGGAAACTCTCCCGGTACAAACACCACTACCACGAGACCGAGGCCGCGGGCGACCCGTAACGACACGCTTTTTCGCGCCTCTCGCGTCCCCTCTCGCATGACCGAGAGAGGGCCACTCACCGCCGTATCGCCGCTCGATGGCCGGTACGCCCGCTACACCGAACCGCTCGTCCCGTACGCCAGCGAGCGGGCGCTGATGCGCGCCCGCGTCCAGGTCGAAGTCGAGTACCTGCTCGCGCTCGCGGACCTCGACGCGACACCGTTGACGGTCGGCACCGAGCAACGCACGACGTTGCGGGCGCTGTACGAGGAGTTCGACGACGAGGACGCGAACGTCGTCAAGCAACTGGAGACGGAGGGGTACGGCGAGTACAGCGCGACGAACCACGACGTGAAGGCGATCGAGTACTTCGTCCGCCTTGGGATGCCCGACGGCCTCGACGCCGACCACTGGATCCACTTCGGGCTGACCAGCGAGGACGTCAACAACCTCGCCCACCGGCTGCTCGTCAAACTGGCCGTCGCCGACGTGTTGGTCCCGGAACTGCGCGAGATCAGAGACACCCTCGTCGAGATGACCCACAGCTACGGCGACGTACCGATGCTCGCCCGCACGCACGGCCAGCCCGCGACGCCGACGACCTTCGGCAAGGAGATGGCCGTCTACGCCTCCCGGCTCGGGAAAGCGATCGGTCGGATCGAGCGGGCCGCCGAGGATCTCTCGGGGAAACTCGCCGGTGCCTCCGGGACCTACGCCGCCCACCACGCCGCCTACCCGGACGTGGACTGGCCGGCGTTCTCGCGGGCGTTCGTCGCGGACCTCGGCCTGGACCACGAACCGCTGACCACGCAAGTCAACCCCTGTGACGACCTCCAGACCGTCTTCGACGCCCTCCGTGGCGCGAACAACGTTCTGCTTGACATGGACCTGGACATGTGGCTCTACGTCTCGGACCGCTATCTCGGCCAGGAGGCCGTCGAGGGCGAGACGGGCTCCTCGACGATGCCACACAAGGTCAACCCCATCGACTTCGAGAACAGCGAAGGGAACCTCTCGAAGGCCAACTCCGATCTGACCTTCCTGGGCGACTACGTCACCAGTTCCCGCCTCCAGCGTGACCTCTCGGACTCGACGGTCAAACGGAACGTCGGCGCCGCCTTCGCGCACTGTCTGGTCGGCTACAGCAAGTGCCAGAACGGGCTGGCGAAGGTCGTCCCCAACGAGCAGGTGATGCGCACGGAGCTAGCGGAGACACCGGAGATCATCGGCGAGGCCGTCCAGACGATCCTCCGCCGAGAAGGGTTCGCGGACGCCTACGAGCAGGTCAAGGAGGCGACCCGCGGCCAGCAGGTCACGATGGCGGACTTCCAGGCGATGATCGACGACCTGGACGTGAGCGAGGACGTGCGAGCGGAGCTTTCGGCGCTGACGCCGACGGGGTATACCGGAATCGCCGAGCAACTCGCCGACGACGCCTGATCGGTACCTCCCCAGGACGTGATCGGAACGCTCACCACAGGCCAGTCCAACCCTGGTGGTAGATGGTCCTCGGCACCGACACCCGCGTCCTCACGCTGGCGTTCGCCCGGATGGCCGACGCGCTGGGGAACTCGTTTCTCATCATCGTCCTCCCGCTGTACATCGCCAGCGGGCAGGTGACGCTGACCGGAATCGTCGGGAGCGAACTCTTCGGGTTCGTCCTCCGGGAGGAGACGCTGATCGGACTCGTGCTCTCGCTGTTTGGCCTGTTGAACAGTTTCGGACAGCCCTTTACCGGTCGGCTCTCCGATCGGACGGGCCGACGGCGAGCGTTCGTGCTGACGGGACTGGTGCTGTTTGCGATCGGCAGCGCCGCCTACCCGTTCCTGTCGAGTTACTGGGCCGTCCTGGGTGCGCGCGCGTTCCAGGGGATCGGCGCCGCCTTCACGATCCCGGCGACGATCGCGTTGGTCAACGACTACGCCGAGAGCGACAGCGAGCGCGGGGGGAACTTCGGCGTGTTCAACACCTTCCGGCTGATCGGGTTCGGCTTCGGCCCGATCGTCGCCGGCATCGTCATCACCGGTGGACTCGCTGCCGAGGGCGTCGTCGTCTACGACCTGTTCGGGACCGCGCTCTCGGGGTTCAACGCGGCGTTTGCCGTCGCCGTCGGCGGTGCCCTGCTCAGTTTCGTGCTCGTCGCGGTGCTCATCAGCGACCCGCCCGTCGCCGCCGACGCGGCGAGCAAGGACCTCTCGATCGCCGTCATGGACCCCGACGGACGGGGACTGGACTCGGTGTTCGTCCTCGGGATCGGCACGTTCCTGATGGCGACGACGATCGCGCTGTTTGCCACGCTAGAAGGCCCGATCCGGATGCGTCTCGACGAGTCGACGTTCATGTTCAGCGTCCAGTTCGCCGCCGTCGTCATCGCCAACGTCCTCCTGCAGGTCCCGATCGGCCGGGCCAGCGACCGGATCGGCCGGCGGCCGTTCGTCGTCGCCGGCTTCGTCGTCCTCGTGCCGGCGGTGTTCGCACAGGGCGTGGTCACGGACCCGTGGCTGATGCTGGCCGCGCGGTTCGTCCAGGGGATCGCCGTCGCGCTGGTGTTCGCGCCGTCGCTGGCGCTGGCCGGCGACCTGGCGGGCGAGCGCGGGTCGGGGACCACCCTCTCGGTGCTGACGATGGCGTTCGGGCTCGGGGTGGCTGTCGGTCCGCTGGCCTCCGGGGTCCTGTTCAACCTCGGTGGGTTCTCGACGCCCTTTACCGTCGGTGCCGTCCTCGCGCTGGTGGCGCTGGTCCTGACCTACACCCAGGTGAGCGAGACGCTCACCGAGGCCGACGGGCGCGTGGAGCCGAACCCACAGGACTGACCGGAACGCGACGGATCTACAGGAGCCGTTCGGCGGTCTCACGGACCGCCCGCGCCGCGGTCCGGACCGCCGAGAGCCGGACGTACTCGCGGTTCGAGTGTGCGACCGCGCCGGCGTCGTCGCTCAACTCGCCCGGACCGAAGACGACCGTCGGCCCCCGCTGGGCGAAGTAGGAGGCTTCGGTCGCGGCGCCGAAGGGCCGGACATCACCGCCGCTGGCCTCGCTGAGTGTGCGAACCAGCGGGTCCGTCTCGTCGGTGGCGAAAGCCTCCGGAAACGGCGTGTCGGGTCTGATCAACTCCACGGAGAGCGCCATCCCGTCGGGCAACCACTGGCCGAGATGGTCGGCGAGGTCCGAACAGAACTGGTCGCTCGTCTCGGGCGGGACGCTCCGACGGTCGAACGTGATCGTACACTCGGCCGGTACCTGGTTGGTCGCCTCGCCGCCCTCGATCATCGAGGCTGTCAGGATCGGCCGCCCCAGGACGTCGTGATCGGCGGGACCGCGCTGCTCGTCGTAGCTCTCCATCGCCTGGAGCACGGGCGCGGCCGCTCGGATCGCGTTCCGCCCGCTGCCCGGGTCCGCCGCGTGGGCGCTCTCGCCGTGGATGGTGACGGTCCCCTCGAACTGGCCGCGGGCGGCGGTACAGACGTCCAGCCCGGTCGGTTCGCCGACGATGAACCCGTCGGCGTCGACCGTCTCGGCGAGGTGCGCCCCGCCGGTCTGTGTCGTCTCCTCGTCGATCGAGACCGCGAGCGTCACCCGCCCGTCGCCGGGGGCGACAGTGAGAAACGCCTCCAGCAGCGCAGCGAGCGGCCCCTTCGCGTCACACGCGCCGCGACCACAGACCACGTCGCCGGTATCTCGCGGTTCCCGCTGGTCACCGCTCGACTGTTCCGAGGCGGGGGGTCCCTCGTCCCCTTCGCCGCCGCTGCCGTCGACGGTCTCGTCGGGTCCGGGTGGCTCCGTGCGACGTTCGTAAGGGAGGTGGGGTGGGACGGTGTCGATGTGGGTGTTGAGCACGAGGTGGGTTCCCGCTCCCTTCCCGCGGGTCGCGACGACGTTACCCAACTCGTCGACGGTCGGGTCGACGCCGGCCTCCGTCAGCGTCTCGACGAGCAGTTCACGCATCGCATCGACGTCCTCGTGAGAGGGCGTCTCGACGGCCGCCCGGTGGAAGCTGTCGAGGTCGAACTCCCGTGTCATCGTTCGACCCGCGTCACGTCCGACAGCGTCTCCCGCTCCCGGACGACTCGCGTCTCGTCGCCCTCGATGGCGACCTCCGCGGGCCGGGGCTGGGAGTGGAACTGGTTCGCCAGTTCGTAGCCGTACGCGCCGGCGTTACCGATCGCCAGCAGGTCCTCCCGTTCGGGCCGGGCGACCGGCCGGTCCGTACAGAACACGTCGGCACTCGTACAGCACGGCCCGCCCACGGAGACAGGGTCGGCGTCCCGACCCGGCGCTGAGACGTTTCGGATCGGGTGGTAGGAGCCGAACATGGCCGGGCGGATCAGCGTCGCCAGGGAGGCGTCGACCCCCACGACGGTCGCCGCCGGCGTCTCCTTGATCGTGTTGACCGCGGTGAGGATCAGTTCGGCGTCGGCGACGACGTACCGTCCCGGTTCGAGTTTGATCTGCGCGTCGAGGTCACCCACCGCATCCCGGACCTTCTCGCCGACGACATCCATGTCGAGTGGCTCCTCGTCCTCGCGGTAGGGGACGCCAAAGCCCCCGCCGAAGTCGACGAACTCCAGGTCGTGGGACCGCTCGACGGTCCGCCCCATCTCGGCGACCTTCGCGATGGCACGGCAGTGGTCGTCCAAGTCGTCGTGGAGGACGCCGCTGCCGGCGTGGGCGTGGATACCGACGAGGTCGAACCGGTCGTCGAGTTCCGCTGCGAGATCGGGGACCTCGTCGTAGGGAATCCCGAACTTCGCGTCCTTGCCCGTCGCCACCTTCTCGTGGTGACCGGTACCGATACCGGGGTTGATCCGGATGGCGACGCGGCCGTCGTATCCCCGGGCTTCGAGGCGGTCGAAGGTATCCCGCGCGCCCCCGGTGATCGTCAGTCCCGGGTGGTCGGCCGCCAGGTCGACGGCGTAATCGAGGTCGTGGTCCGGGGGGTTGACGGCGGTGTACTGGAGCGTGTCGGGATCGGCACCGGCGTCGATCGCTCGCTGGAGTTCCCCCCAGGCGGCACACTCGATGTCCGCGCCCGTCTCCAGCAGCGTCGACAGCACCGCCCGCCCGGTGTGGGCCTTGGCGGCGTACATCACGTGGGCGTCGGGGAACGCCGCGGCGAACCGTTCGTAGTTCTCCGCGACGCGGTCGAGGTCGACGACGTACAGCGGCGTCCCGTGCTCGGCAGCGAGTCGGGACAGTCGGTCGTGATCCCAGTCCGCGAGGCGACGGACCGGCGGCGAGGGGTGACTCATTGCACGAGACACGGCGTCGGCGAGTAACAAGGGTTCCGCTCTGGAACGGAGACACCCGTCTGCCAGCGGATTCGGACACCCTCGGCGACACATACTTATCAGAGGGGCGATGTTACTGTGTCAAGAGCAACCGGCCGCGCGGGGGGCGCGGCCGGCACTCGTCAGGCCATGCCACCGGACGTGCCACAGAAGCCACCACTGGAGATCGTCAAACAGGGACGGGTGTGGCTCGTCGAGGAGTACCGCCGGGGTGCCCGCGACGGGGAGACGTTTTCGACACACGGCGAACAGATCGACGCCGTCCGGAGCGCGAAATCGAAGATGGACGCCGACAGACACCCCTGTGCCGTCCGCTGGGACGGCCCCCGGAGCGTCAGCGAAGTGTACTGGAACCCGCTGTTCGAGTGCCTGGTCGTCGAGTACGACGACCTGGTCGACGCCTGGACCGTCGTCCCCGACGCTGGAACCTGCGCCATGGCGGTCCACGACTCCAGGGAAGCCGCCGGAACGCACGGCAAGCAACTCCAGCGGAGCTACGATTTCAAACACCTGCACGCGTACGACCGTCGGGGCCGGACCTACGAGGAGCGGGAGCACCGGTTCCTGCGCCACGACGTGACCCGATCGGGAGTCCGGTTCCGCAAGGAAGCGATCGAGTCGGTCCCACCGCCCGAGGCGGAAGACGATCCCGAGGAGACGGCTCCCGAGACGACCACCGACGGGACGGCGGTCGACTACGTCGGTCCCGCGAGCCCGGGACAACTGGGCGCGTCGATCCCCGACGTGACCAAAGTCGAGTTCATCGACACCGACGGTGTCGTCAACCGGTACGCGACTCCGTGGGACGGCGGGACCCGCGCCGAGATCCTGGCGGTGTCGAGCAAGCACGGTACCGACGAGGGCGTCCAGCCGGCCTTCTCCGAGCGCCTCTCACGCTGGGAGACAGTCGACGAGAGCACCCACGTGGCGACGGTCCACGAATCCGGGACCGCGCCGACCCCGTGGGTGGCCTACCGCGTCGGGAAACACACCCTCGCCGAGATCGGGACCGACCTCCCGGTCCAGGTCCGGCTCGACGTTCTCGGTGACGTCGTCGATGCCGTCACCACCGTCGCCGACTCGTCGTTCCTGGTCTGTGGACTCTACCCGGCGAATATCCACCTGAAAGGCGGCGACAGCGGCTGGCGAGCGACGGTCTCGAACTGGGGGATCGAGTGGGCCGTCCGGGAAGCCCTGGGCGTCGACCACGGGAGCCCGTTCACCGCACCGGAACAGCTCGACGGGCAGTTGAGACCGACAACGAGTGTCTACCAACTCGGCGCGATCGCCTACTGGCTGCTCTGTGAGACGACGCCGGTCGAGGAGACGGCCACGGACTCGCAGGCCGCCGTTCGGACCGGACAGCTCCGGACCCCCCAGCCAGTCAGTGACGTCTCCCAGGCGGTCGAGCCGGTGTTGCGCCGGGCGCTCGCTCCCGACCCCGACGACCGGTACGGCTCGCCGATCGCGTTCTATCGGGACCTCACCGGTTCGGTCTGAACGCCCGCTACGGCTCACTCCGTTCGCGTTCCGGTTCGAGATGCTTCGCTGCTCGCGGGTCACTCCGTTCCCCGCTGCGCTTTGTCGAGGCCTCCCTACGGTCGGCCTCGCTGTCTCCGCGAGTCGCTTCGCTCACCGCATCGCTGTCGAGGCGCTTCGCTACGCTCAGCGCCTCGCTACTCCCGAAGCGCGTCCTCTCTCTCGGTCGCTTCCAGCGTCTCCTCCTCGACGTCGGTCGCCACGACGGCGGGCTTGTAGGCCCCGCCGTCGAAGAGGTCGTGTTCGCCGACGGAGGAGTCGACGAACCGCTGGAACGCGCGCCGTTCGGGCGGTAGCTCGCCGTAGATGACCTCGTCTTCGACGAGGTCGTACACCGGAATCCGGGGCGTCAACAGCGTGTTCTCGCCGACGATCGACCCCTCGCCGACGACGAAGCCGCTGGTGACGCGACAGCCGGCACCCAGCGAGACGTCGTCCTCCACGATGACCGGGGCGCTCTCGACCGGTTCGAGGACGCCGCCGATCAGCGTGTTCGCGCCGAGTTTGACGTTCTCGCCGATCTGAGCACAGGAACCGACGGTGTCACACGAGTCGATCAGCGTCCCGTCGCCCACGTGGGCACCGACGTTGACGAACGAGGGCGACATCATGATGCAGTCCTCGCCGAGATACGCGCCGCGGCGGATGGTCGTCCCGTCCGGTGTGTTCCGTGTGCCACGCTCGCCGAGGTCGTCGGTGTCCCGCAACGGCAGGACGTCGTGGTAGTCGACGCCGCCGTAGGTTCGGCTCCGGGTCTCCCGGAACGCGAAGTTCAGCAGGATGCCACGTTTGACCCATTCGTTGGCCTGCCACTCGCCGTCGACCTTCTCGGCGGCCCGTACCTCACCGGCTTCCAGCGCCGCCAGGAAGGTATCGAGCGTGTCCAGTTGCGACGGTTCGACGTCTTCGATCGTCGCACCCTCTTCGTAGGCCGTCCACAGGTCCCCGATGTTCTGTTCGAGGTCTTGTCCGAGCATCGTACCCGTCGGTACCCGCCCCGGTGGTTTAGCAGTCCCGAATATCGTCGGCGTTCAGGCGTCGACGACCGCGCCGAAGTCGTACCAGCCCGCGTCACGGCCGTCGAGCCAGTCCGCCGCGTCGAGTGCGCCGGCGGCGAACACGCCCCGATCCTCGGCACGGTGAGACAAGGAGAGGACCTCGTCGTTGCCCGCCAGGATCAGTTCGTGCTCGCCGCGGATATCGCCGGCCCGGCGGGCGAAGACGCCGATCTCGTCGTCCTCGCGGGGCGCGTGGCCCTCACGGCCGTAGACCGGATCGACGTCGCGCTCTTTCTGGACTGTCTCGAGGAGCGTGTTTGCGGTCCCCGAGGGGGCGTCGACCTTCCCGTTGTGGTGGGTCTCCATGAGTTCCAGATCGTAGTCGTCCAGCGTGGCGACGGCCTCGCCGACCAGTCGCTGGAGGACCTGGATGCCCTGCGAGAAGTTGGTGGCCTTCAACAGCGCCGTCCGCTCGCTGGCGTCTTTCAGGCTCGCCATCTCGTCCTCGTCGAAGCCGGTCGTCCCGACGACCAGCGCCGTGCCGGTCTCGGCACAGGCCGCCGCCAGCGGGAGCGTCGACGCCGGGATCGAGAAGTCGACAACCACGTCGACCTCGTACTCGTCGAGCGTCGCCGCGATATCGTCGCTCTCGACGACCGGAACGCCGGAGACCTCCCCGGCCTCGACATCGAACCCGACGACGACCTCCAGGCCACGGTCGGCAGCCGTCTCGATGACCGTCGTCCCCATCCGGCCGGTCGCACCGTTGACGGCGACGCGTGTCATCGCTCCGCCTCCGCGTACTCGTCTTCGAGGTCCTCGGTTTCGAGGGTGGCCAACACGTCCCGCAGGTGGTCCAGATGTTCCTCGGAGAGACGGGTGAGCGGCGACCGGACGTGTGCCGGGCCGTAGCCGCGGATGCGCATGGCCTCCTTGACGGGGATCGGGTTGGTCTCGACGAACAGCGCGCGGAACAGCGGGCCGAGTTCGTGGTGGATCGCGCGTGCGCGCTCGTAATCCTCGGCCAGTGCCGCCCCGACCATCGCACAGGTCCGCTCGGGTTCGACGTTCGCGGCTACGGAGATACAGCCGTGGGCACCCACCGAGAGCATCGGCAGGGTCATCCCGTCGTCACCGGATAACACCGCGAACTCCTCGTCGCGCGTGCGTTCGACGATCTCCGATATCTGTCCCATGTCGCCGCTCGCGGCCTTGAACGCCGCGATGTTCTCGTGGCTCGCGAGTTCGACCGCGGTGTCGGCCTCGATGTTGCGGCCGGTGCGGGAGGGGACGTTGTAGACGATCTGCGGACAGTCGACCTCGTCGGCGATCGTGGTGTAGTGGTCGATCAGTCCCTGCTGTTCGGGCTTGTTGTAGTACGGGGAGATCAACAGGAGTCCGTCGGCACCGGCCTGTGCCGCCCGGCGGGACAGTGAGAGCGCCTCGCGGGTGTTGTTGCTGCCGGTGCCGGCGATGACGGGAACGTCGTCGACGGCGTCGATGACCGCCTCGACCACGTCGATGTGTTCGTCGTGGGTCATGGTGGCCGACTCGCCGGTCGAACCGACCGGGACCAGGCCGTCGACGCCTGCGGCTTCGAGTCGCTGGGCGTCTTCCTGAAGTGTCTCGTAGTCGATACTGCGCTCCTCGTCGCCGTGGAACGGCGTGCACATCGCGGGGTACACGCCGCGGAAGTCGATCGCTGTCATTGCTGGGGTGTCGTATCGCGTCGGGATATGTCGTCCGGTTGGCGGTGCACGGAACCGACCCGGGACGGGTGCGCCACGCCCGCCACGAGCCACTAGAAGGTGCGTTTGCGTTTCGGCAGGGAGACGGCCCGCTGGCGGGGGAGGGTCACAGACTGGTCGGTCGTGGGCCGTCGCATGAGAGAATGACAGATCGTGAGGAACTTAGCCCTTGTGTTCCCGCACGCCGCGCCCGAAAGCCTATTTTTACGGGCCGGACAACCATCGGTATGACAGTTTCTCATTCTGGACAGCGCGTGACCGTCCTCGCGGACGCGCAGAACCTCTATCATACGGCACAGAGCATCTACTCGCGGAACATCGACTACTCGTCGCTGCTGGACGGTGCCGTCGACGGCCGCGAACTGACCCGCGCGATCGCCTACGTCATCCGCGCCGACTCCCCCGAGGAGGAGACGTTCTTCGAGGCACTGGACGACATCGGCTTCGAGACCCGTATCAAGGACATCAAGACATTCCAGGACGGGTCGAAGAAGGCCGACTGGGACGTGGGGATGAGCCTCGACGCGGTCACGCTGGCGAAACACAACGACGCGGTCGTCCTCTGTACGGGCGACGGCGACTTCGCACGGCTCTGTCGGTATCTCCGTCACGAAGGCTGTCGTGTCGAGGCGATGGGCTTCGAGGAGTCCTCCTCGGAAGACCTCAAGGAGGCCGTCGATATGTTCGTCGACCTGAGCGAGGATACCGACCGGTTCCTCCTCTAGACGGCGCGGCCGTCCTCGGAGGTGCCGACCAGAAGCGCCCCGGCGGCCAGTCCGAGCGCGGCGAGGGCTGCCGCGTACACCGGAACGTTCAGCGATATCTGTCCCGTGCCGAGAATCAGGGCACTGCTGACGATCAGCAGCAGCGCACCCAGCGCGACCTTTCGCGTGTCTGTTGCCATGTGGATACTCTTTGGCTTCATCCGGTATAAATTTCCCCAAAACCGCCGGAGGGCTATACGATAAATCATGATAAATACCCCGAATACTGTGGGCACTTCACACGCTCGAAGACCGAAACACCGTTGTCGGCGGCCCGTCCAGGGGAACCATGACCGACCGAGAGCTCCGCGGGCTCCGACGCTCTGCCGACTACCAGTTCGGCCGGGGCGCCGGGGCGACGCTGTTCACGCCGGCGGACGATCTGGAGGTGACCCACACCTCCTCTGGCCGGCCGCGCCAGGTCCACGACGGGGACGGACGAGTGGTGACCTACGGGAACGACGGCCGCTTCAGGCTCGGGCCGGCCGGCGGTACGCGGCTCGCGGACGGCTTCGCGGCCCCGCGACACCGGGTCGTCGTCGGCGACGAGAGCGAACCGTTCGTCCGTGAGGGACGCAACGTCTTCGCGAAGTTCGTCCAGCGGGCGGATCCGGAGTTGCGCCCCGGTGACGAGGTGCTCGTGATGCACGCCGAGGGCACCCTGCTAGCAGTCGGACGGGCGGAACTGCCCGGCGACGGCATGGGCGACTTCGAGACCGGGATGGCAGTGAAGGTCCGTCAGGGCATCGAAGGGTGAGGCCGCGGGCGGAATCGCTCGCGAGACGGCGGGTCGCTATATTTTTCCGACCGGAACGCGCAGTTCGGGTATGTTCGGCGGAGGCGGCGGGATGAACCCGCGCAAGATGAAACAGATGATGGAACAGATGGGCATCGACATGGACGACATCGATGCCGAAGAGGTAATTATCCGTACGCCCGACGAGGAACTCGTCTTCACCGACGCGGAGGTCCAGTTGATGGAAGCGCAGGGCCAAAAGACCTACCAAGTCGTCGGTGAACCCGAATCCCGCGAACTGGGCGCTGGCGAGACCAGCGACGCGACCGCGGAAGACGCCGAAGAGACCGAGGAGACGGGCGACGACGGCGTCGATCCCGACGACGTCGAACTCGTCGCGATGCGCGCCGGCGTCGACGAGGACACCGCCCGCGAAGCGCTCGAAGCGAACGACGGCGACCTCGCCGACGCGGTCGACCAACTGGAGTAACGTGGCCTACCTCTTCGTCCACGAGGACCGCGAGTACCTGCTGGAACCCGGCGAGCGCTTCGAGTCCGACCTGGGTATCCTGGAGGTCCCCGAAGACGTCGCGCCCGGAGACGTCGTCGAGACGCATCTCGGGACGGGCTTTACCGTCCGAGCGTTGCGCGGGCCGGACCTCTTTACCCACCTCAAACGGACCGGCGCGCCGATGATGCCCCGCGACGTGGGGTTGGTCCTGGGCAAGACCGGTATCTCCGGCGGCGACCGCGTCCTCGACGCCGGGACGGGGACCGGCATCCTCGCCGCCTACATGGGCCGGGCAGGTGCCGAGGTGGTGACCTACGAACGGGACGCCGACTTCGCCGCGGTCGCCCGGGAGAACATGGCCGTCGCCGGCGTCGCCGACACCGTCGAGATCAGGACCGGCGACGTGACCGACGATCTAGACGACCTCGCCGGCTTCGACGCGCTGACACTGGACACCGAAGACGCACCGACAGTCGTCGAGCGGGCGCCGACGCTGCTCGCGCGCGGCGGGTCCCTGGCGGTCTACTCCCCGTTCGTCGAGAACACCCGCGAGACGGTCGCCGCCGCGCGCGAGGTCGGTCTCGACGGCATCGAGACGCTGGATACGATCCAGCGGGAGATGGACTTCGACGACCGCGGCTCGCGCCCGTCGACGGGTGGGGTCGGTCACACCGGCTATCTCACCGTCGCGCGCCGGCCCTGACCGCGGGCGGGGGTTTCAAACCCTTCTGGTCCGTACAGGTGGATAGATGAGCGACCCAGAACCCACCGAGACGACGACCTGGCCCGAACTCGCGATCAGCCTCTACGACCGACTGACCGGCCGCAACGCACAGATCACGTACGACTTCGAGGACATGGAAGTCGACGTCCCCAGCAAGGCCGGCGAGGACGCCGACCACGCTCACTGGCGCGTCGACGGGACACTGACGATCACGACCCGCGAAGAAGAGTGAGCCAGTGACGGCATCCAAGCGCCAGCCCGGCGAGTCCGTCGAGACGGTCGCCGAGTTACTCGACGTCATCGAGGGGCGCCCGTCGCTCGGAGTCGACGCCGACCTCACCGTGACAGTCGACGGGCGCCCGATCACGCTGACCGGCTACGGCGACCTGGTGGCGGCCGACCTCGACGGGTTCGGACCCCTCCTCGCGTTGCGACGGGAGTACGGTGACCGGGCGATGGACGGCGCCGCCGCGCTGGCGTCCGTGGGGCTGACCGCGGAGCTCCGCGTCCGTGGCGTGCCGATCGCTCGCCTGGGATCGGACGCCGATCCGAGCCCTCTCGCCCGCCGGCTGGGTCTGGGACCGGTCGAACTCGTCCCCGAGGGCCCGCTGCTCGCGGCGATCACTCGACGGCGCGGATGAGCGCGAACAGCTCGTCCCGGTAGTCCCGGCCCGACCGCCCGAGCGCCTCCGCAGCCGAGTCCACGCCGAGGACGTCGGCCACGGGCCGGTCGGGATACGCACCGGCTGCGATCCGGAAGCCGTCACCGTGCCAGACGGCGACCCATCCCTCGATGGCGAGCGTCGCGTCGGTCTCCGCGAGCGGGATAGAGGCCGTGTATCGCCGGACGCGAGCGCGGTCCCCGGTCCCGACCCGGATGCGTTCCGTCCGGCCGCGGTCGACGTTCTCGAACCCCCGATCCCGAAGTTCGTCCGCGAAGGCGGACTGTGCCTCCGATCGGACCGTCGGGAGGATCATCGCCGGGCCGATCCCGGGCGACAGCGGTGGCCGGAAGGAGAGCCGCGTCGCGAAGAAGAACCGCCACTGGCGGTCGATCCCCGTCGCCGCCTCCGCCGTCTCCCGCGTCCGTACGTCGTCGTACAGTTCCGTCGCTCCCTCGACTTTCGCCGCCGAGAGTTGGAACACCGTCTCGACGCTCTCGTCGATCAGTTCCCAGCCGCCGTCGGCCAGAGCATCGTCCGGCACAGTCGGGAAGGCGGCGTCGTCGGGCACGGTACTGTCTCAGTGATCGTCCTCGCGCCACTTGTGTTCGCACTCGGTGCAGGTGAAAAAGCGCGTCTCGGACTCGTCTGCGGCCCGGATCTGTTTCATCTCGTAGTAGGCCCGTTCGTTGCCACACTCCGGACAGCGCGCGCCCGTCGTCGGACCCATGTCCTCGGCGTCGACCTCGGAGGTGTCGACGATCTCGGACTCCTCCTGGCCCTGGGTGGTCACCGCCTGCTGGTCGGTCGCCTCGTCGCGGACCGTCTCGTACCCACAGCTCCCACAGACCCAGCTGTCACCCTCCGTCTTCATCATCGAGCCGCATTCGTCGCAGAATTTCATTGTTGCTCTTCCTTACACCGCCGGATCGTGTTAAACGCCAGGGTTCCGCGTTAGTCGTTGTTCGTCCAGGCCGAGCAAGCGTCCATGTCGTCCATCAGTTTCTCGTGGAACCCACAGTACGGGACGATATCGTCGTCGTGCATCACGTACTGGAAGTGTCGGCAGTTGCCACAGTAGATGTCCGGCTCGCCACGGCGGACCGCAGTGTCGGTGATCGGATCACTGGAGACGCTCTCGGTCCCGCCGTCTGCGGTCGGCGTCGACTCCGGGCCGGCCTGTGCGATGTCGCTGTCGAGGGTCGAGTCAGTGCGGTCGTCCCACTGCCGTGTCTCGCCTGTCCGCTGTTCCGAGCGCTGTGGGCCGGAGTCCGGCCGGTCCGGAGACTGCCCGCCACCGCCGCTCGCCGGCTGGTGCTCCGTCGTCCCGCTCCCGTCACTCCGGGCGGCTGACTGGCTCGCTTGGTTGGTCTGGGTCTCGACGTCCCCGTCCGGCTCTCCACCGAAGAGGCCGACACCGCCCACCGACGAGACCGACCCTGCGTCCTCGACGAGGCGGATGGTCCCCGACTCGGTGACCTCCATCCGTGCGGTCCCGCCGGGGTCGGTGCGCGTCTTGAACGTGGCGACGGCCGCGAACAGCGCCCAGAACGCGGCCAGGATGCCGAGCGAGTAGACGATACTGACACCCAGTGCCAGAAGCGGCGCCGACTCGACCCAGTTGTAGGGGTAGATACTCCGGAACAACGCGACGCCGAGGACGGCGACGCTGGTACCCAACGCCGCCGCGGCGCGGGTCCGACGGCCGGAGGGCAACACGGTAAAGACGCCGAGGATGACCGCCGGCAACCCCAGCCCGGCGACCGTTCCGGCGACCTCCCGGGCCGCGTACTCGCTGAGTTCGAACCGCTGGCCGATCGGTGTGGTCGCGAACGCGATCGCCGCGACGAGCCCGGCGGCCCCCGCGAGAAACAGCCCCATCCCGACGACCTGTTGGCGGCGTGATGCGACGCGTCCGACCTCCCCGTCGTACACGTCATTCAGACTAGTCATAGAGGGCTCTAGCACCGCAAGCGGCAAAACACCCCGTCAGACACGCGCATGACGGTCGGGGAAGCAACCGACACCGAAAACACTAATCGAACCGACTGGCACAGTGCAGATATGAGCGACGACGAGGAAGACGAGGAACCAGCCGTCGAACTCGGCGAGGGTCCCGACGTCGAGGGTGCGCCGCTGGCCCGTGTCTCCGCGCGGCTCACCTGGGGTATCGAACACAGTACCATCGTCGACCGCGAGGGCGAGACGACCATCCGTACTCCGGACGGTCCCCGGGAACTCGCCGACGTACTCGAAGCCGTCGACGTGCCGTACTTCTCGGATCGCCGCGAGTTCGAGTCCGCCGTCCGGGACGCCATCGGAACCGGTCCGGTCCCGACCGAGTGATCGGCTCGGTCACTCGCCGTCGCGCGGGCCGTCGGACTCGGCCTGGCGGTCGTCGGTCTCCGAGGTTCCAACCGTGCCCAGATCCGCCGAGAGTTCCTTGTCGACGTGGTCGTTCCGGTCGCCGGTCCACTCGTCGCGAGTGAGAAAGAGGGCGACCCCCAGGACGATCACGACGGGAACGATCATCGCCACGAGCAACAGCGCGATCACGGCGAGGTCGCCGGTTCCCGGGCCGGCCTGTCCGAGCAGAACCATGCCGCGATCTGGTCGGCCCGTCGAGTAAAGTGTTCGGAGAGCTATCGCATGTTTTCGAGCGCACAGACGGTATCAGAGGCCAGCCACTCGGCCTCGTGGTCGCCCTCGATACTGAGCGCGAAGAAAGAATCGCGACCGTCGTCGACGGTAATCTCGTAGGCACGGCTGGTGAGTCGCTCGGACATATCGGGGCCAGTTCGCTCCGGAGACACGCCTAGCGCTCACAGATTGGGACCGATAAGCGGACCGGTTTGCCCGTCAGCAGGTCTGTAATCGGACAATTCGACTCTCGTGGGGTACTTTTCGACCCGGGAGTCACTGAGAGAACTACGGCTCCGGGTCGCCGGCTTCGGACGCTTCCGAGCGACCCCGGCGCTTCCCGACGAGGTATACAGCCAGGAAGAGAACGCCGGGGACCACGACCAAGAACGCCATCAGCAGGAGGACGACGAGCAGTTCGATACCACCGGGGATGCCCGGGAAGAGGAGCGGGACCATACCGTCGCTTGCAGGCCGACCGTCGTCAGCGTTGTGCCCTCAGAAGTCGGTGAGCTGTGACTGGAGCCCAGCGACCAGTTCCGACTTCCGTCGCAACGGCCCCAAGCCGCTCGGAAGCTGATCGGTGATCGCGTCGAGCGTCTCACGGAACGACTGTCCGACGCCCGGTTCCCCCTCGAAGGCGTTGCGCACGCCCTCGCGGACCTGCCAGACGCCGACCGGTGCCCAGTAGTCGTCGGTGATCTCCCGGAGGACCAGACACTTGGCCTGCCGCCCGCGCTCCTGGAGGTGTTCGAGCGCTGCCAGCCGTGCCGCATAGTAGGCTCCGGCGGTCTCCTCGACGTAGCCGGTCCGTCCCTCGTAGCCCTCGTAGGCGCTTGCGAGGTAGTAGCCGCTCCCGGGCCGGGGGTTCCAGACGCTCTCGGGGGCTTTCATCTCGACGAGTTCGAACTCCCAGCGGCCGGGCGCGAGCAGCACCCAGTACCGGTTCCCCATGTACTCGTTGTACCAGAGCTCGGGTTTGTCGATGGTGTCGGCCGTCTGCAGGCTCCCCCGGAGATACTGGCCGACGGTGTCGTCGACCGCGGTGATCGACCATCGGGTGGGGACGAGCGAGCGTTCGCTGGCCTGGCCCAGCGCGCCCGCCGAGAGGATCGTGTTGATGTCGTAGACGTCGAACCCGCGCCGGTAGAGGTAGGTCATCGCCCCTTCGGCGGCCCAGTCGTCGTCCGAGAGCGTCTTCTCGACCGATCGCGGGACGTGGGGGTTCTCCGTGAGGTCTGCACCGGTCGCGCTAGCCCGCGGGCCGGTCGGCGTCCGCACGTCGTCGAACCCCACGTCGATCTCGGGTGTCCCGTCGAGCCCGACCTCCACGTCGACGGGGTGGTCGGCGATGGCGACCTCCCGCTGAACGCCGACGAAGCCGTCCCAAACGTCGTAGGCGCTGCCGCGTTGCTGGACCGAGTCGACCGAGAGCGACTGTGCCGAGTTGAGCAGTCCCGTCCGTCGCTGGAGGACGTCCTCGATACCCAGCCCCGAGTCGTACCAGTCGCTGCTGGTGGCAAACCCCTCGGCGGCCGCGTCGGGTTCGACGGGCGAGAGCAGTCCCGTCGAGACGTTGGGGTAGCCCGACCGACCGACGAAGATCTCCGGGGCCGTCGATCCGACGAGCGTGTCGTCCTGGACGGCCTCCTGGACCTGTCGCTCGACGTCTTCGAGGTGGTCCGTAATGGCGTAGGACTTCTCGGCGGCCAGGCGACGCCGTTGTGCCGCCTCGTCGCGCTCGAACTCGTCGATGAACTCGTCGAGGCGCATTCGGTGCTCGTTGGTCCCTGGCCGCTATGAACCTGTCCCCACGAACGTCAGCAACTATTACGTAGGTGGGTCGAGTAACAACAGGTGTAATAAATAATGTCCGAAACGAGAACCACCGTACTCAAGTTGGGGACGATCATCGCGGCGCTCCTCGGGTTCGTCATTATCGGACTCGTCGGAGTGTACCGGCCATCCCATCAACAGTCGCTCATCAACGTACTCCTCGGTGAGGTCGGTACGCTCGCGATCGCCCACTCGGCCTACCGGATCTCCTCGGGGAAACAGGCCAGTACTGTCGGCGCACTCACCGCAGTGGTCTGTGGGCTCGTCCTGGCCGGGTCCCCGTTCGTGTTCGCGAACTTCGATCCGTTCCTGACGATCCAACTCGTCTGTAGCCTCGTCTTGACCCTCGCCGGCGTGGCGGCGCTGGCCGAACGGTACATGGGTGGGGAGGAAGGCCGCCGCACCGGTGCCGAACGGATCGCCGGTCGGTCCGGGAACTGACGACAGGACGTTTTCCGACCGATCACAACCGCTATACCGACAGGTCGGTCACCCACAGACGATGCCGGTCATCGAATGCGACGAGGCGACTGCACGCGAGCGACTCGAAGCCGCAGGTGTGTCCGTCGAATCGGGTAACACCGACCACGAGCGCTGGCGTGCCGAGTACGGCGGTGCGACTGCGGTCGCCTACGACGGGAAAGTCGTCGTCCAGGGCGGGGACACCGCACGGCTGGAGGGGGTGCTCCGCGACGACGGCGGCCGAGTCCACCTGTACTCCGACGGGGCCTCCCGCGGGAACCCCGGACCGGCCGCCATCGGCTACGTACTCGTCGACGACAGCGGGATCGTCACCGAGGCCGGCGAGACCATCGGCCGAGCGACCAACAACCAGGCCGAGTACGACGCGCTGATACACGCTCTGGAGGTGGCCGCCGACTACGGCTTCTCGGAGGTCCAGATCCGCGTCGACGCCGACCTGCTCGTCAAGCAGATACGCGGCGAGTGGGACACCAACGACCCCGAGTTGCGAGAGAAGCGGGTGACAGTGCTGGAACTCCTCCAGCGGTTCGACGACTGGTCGATCGAGCACGTTCCACGGGAGATAAACGAACGGGCCGACGAACTAGCCAACGACGCACTCGACGATGACTGAACTGCCAGCCGACGTGATCGAGGAGGCCGAACGCCTCACCAGACTCGCCCGCCAGGCCGTCGACGAGGACGAGGCGGCGGCCTACCGAGACGACCGTGAGACATTGCTCGCAGCACACGAGTACACCGCTCGCGTTCGTGAGGACGACACGGGCGACGTCCTCGTCTGCCACCCACAGGAGTGGGTCGAGGACGGCGTCATCCGACCCGGCCGTGTCGAGGACATCGACCGCGGCGTGGAACGCCAGCTCTCGGGGACCGGCGATCCGAACGAGTGGGCCGACGTCGCCGACGCGAACGAAGCGGTCGCCGAGGCTGTTGCCGAGGACCACGGCCAGGTCCACGGTGCGACGGCACAGGCGCTAGCGGATTTCATGAGCAACCACTACGCCAAACCGATCGCCGACGCGACACCGGCGGAGCTGGCCGAGTTCGAGACCGACTACTTCAGGCGCAACGCCTGGCCGACCGAGAGACAGCGGTCGCTGCTCGAGGAGTCCGTCGAGTTAGCCGTCGAGAAAGCCGAAAGTCGGTCGCCCGAACGCTGAAGTTACCGCTGAGCGTCGACCAGGTCGTGGAGTTCGTCCCCACGGCTCTCGTCGGTAGCGAACTTCGAGAACACCCATCCGAGCTGGTCGAGGACAGCTTCCTTCCCCTCGTCGGTCAGTGAGTACTGGTTGGTCCGCTTGTCGAGTTCGCTCTTCTCGACGAGCCCCATCTCGACGAGGTCGTCGAGGTTAGGGTAGAGCCGACCGTGGTTGACTTCGTCATCGTAGTAGGATTCGAGTTCCCGCTTGATCGCGAGGCCGTACCGTGGTTCCTCCGACAGGATGACGAGGATGTTCTGTTGGAAAGCGGTAAGTTCTTTCGCGATGCCCGGACTGCTAGTGACTGTTTGTGCCTCTGACATGGATATAGACATGTCGTCAAACTATTTAACACTTGTTAACTCAATCATCCTATAAGGAATATGTGCCAGACAGCGCCACACTAACGACGACGAAGCCTTTGTCGGGAAACTGGATAATTACGGGTGTCATAGCTGTATCGGCATCGCGAGAACCGTCGCCTCGCTATTACTCTGCGAGGGCTGAGGAAATATCTTGTGGCCCAGGGTAAACCGATGACGAAAGTGATTTTTGCCGGCGCGGCACACTCGCGGATGATGACGAACCTCTGGGAAGACCTGGAAACCGGACCGAACCCGCCCGAAGAGATCTACGCCGTCGTCGAGTGTCTCAAAGGCGAGCGCAACAAGTACGAGTACGACAAGGAGGTTCCCGGTGTCGTGCTGGACCGCGTGCTCCACAGCAACGTCCACTACCCCTCCGATTACGGCTTCATCCCGCAGAGCTACTACGACGACGAGGACCCCTTCGACGTCCTCGTTCTCGTGGAGGACCAGACGTTCCCCGGCTGTATCATCGAAGCCCGTCCGGTCGCGCTGATGAAGATGGACGACGACGGCGAACAGGACGACAAGGTCATCGCTGTCCCGATCGAGGACCCCCGCTACGATCACATCGAGGACCTCGACGACATCCCCCAGCAGACCCTAGACGAGATCGACGAGTTCTTCGCGACCTACAAGAACCTGGAGGAGGGCAAGGAAGTCGAGACCCAGGGCTTCGAGGACAAGCAGGCCGCGAAAGACGCCATCGAGCACGCGCAGGACCTCTACGACGAGCAGTTCGACTGAGCCGGGCGGTCCGTTCCCGACGAGCCATGCTCATCGATAATATCGGCGGGTGTTGCCGATGATTTATGAGCATGGGTAATTTTTAGGGGGAGGGGTTGGTAGTAGTCGGTGTGATGGCGACCGATCAGACAGACGCAGCACTCGACCACCCGACGGTCGTTCCGGAGCCGACAGACAGTGAACCGCCCGGAATCGACCACTTGACAGTCGTTCCCGAAAACGCTGGTACCGGCGAGTGACACTGTCACCGGTGTACAGGTTGCCGCTTCTCCCGACGCTGTTGCGAAAAGAAGCTTCTTGTCCCCGTCACCAGTAAAGAGGGGCATGGGACTATTCGACCGTTTGAAGGGCGACGACGGCCCACGCGTCGCGTTTTTCGGTATCGACGGCGTACCGTACAGCCTAATCGACCAGCATCCGGACGTGTTCCCGAACCTCACGGAACTGGCCGCAGACGGCAGCGGCGGCGCGATCGACAGCATCGTTCCCCCGGAGTCCAGCGCCTGCTGGCCGTCGCTGACCACCGGCGTCAACCCGGGACAGACCGGCGTCTACGGCTTCCAGGACCGCGAGGTCGGGTCGTACGATACCTACGTCCCGATGGGCCGGGACGTCCAGGCCGAGCGTCTCTGGGACCGGGTCACCGAGGACGGTCGGGACGCGACGGTACTGAACGTCCCCGTCACGTTCCCGCCCCAGCGCAACGTCCAACGGATGGTCTCGGGCTTTCTCTCGCCCGGCGTCGACAAGGCGGCCTATCCCGACGACCTGCGTGACCGTCTCCAAGAGACGGACTACCGGATCGACGTCAACGCGAAACTCGGCCACGACGACGACAAGACCGAGTTCGTCGAGGACGCCCACGAGACCGTCGAGAAGCGCTTCGAGACGTTCAAACACTACGTCCAGCAGGACGACTGGGACCTCTTTTTCGGCGTCTTCATGACCACCGACCGGGTCAACCACTTCCTGTTCAAAGACTACGTCGAGGAGACGGACAACCGGGAGGCGTTCCTGAACTTCTACAGCACAGTCGACGACTACCTGGGGAAACTCCGCGAGATGCTCCCCGACGACGTGACGATGGTCGTCGCCTCCGACCACGGGTTCACCGCTCTGGACTACGAGGTCCACTGCAACGAGTGGCTCCGCCAGGAGGGGTGGCTCGACTTCCACGACGACGACCACTCGGAACTGGGCGACATCAGCGACGACACGAAAGCGTACTCGCTCATTCCCGGTCGCTTCTACATCAACCTCGAAGGACGGGAACCGAACGGGAGCGTCCCACAGGACGAGTACGAACAGGTCCGCTCGGAACTCAAAGAGAAACTCGAAGCGCTCGAGGGCCCCGACGGGAACCCGGTCGCCGATCGCGTGGTCACCAAGGAGGACGCGTTCCGCGGCGACCACGAGGACATCGCGCCGGATCTGGTCGTCGTCCCGAACCACGGCTTCGACCTCAAGGCCGGCTTCAAAGGTTCCGAGGACGTCTTCGGCGTCGGCCCGCGAAACGGGATGCACAGTTTCGACAACGCGACCCTGCTCGTCGAGGACGACGACGCCCGCATCAACGACGCCGACCTCTACGACATCGCACCGACGGTCCTCTCGCTGATGGACCACGACTACGACCGCGGCGAGTTCGACGGGACGAGTCTCGTCTAGACGCGTCGGTCGCGGTCAGTAGATCAGGTCGTCGTCGTTCTCGACCATGTACAGCGTTCGAGCGGCGATGTTGACCGCGTGGTCGCCGACGCGCTCGATGTCACGGATCGTCAGCAAGAGCCGAGAAACGTCGGCCATCAGCTGTTCGATGTCGGTCTCGCTGGAGTCTGCGTCGATCTGGCGCTCGATGAGGTCGCGGACGACCGCCTCCGAGGCGTCCTCGCACTGTTCGTCGATGACGTCGTCGGTCTCGGCGATCGCGTAACACTGCTCGGGGTCTTCCTCGCTGTAGGCGACCATCGCGTCCTCGATCATCTCGACGACGGCCGTGCCGATATCCTGGATGTCGACCTCCGGGAACACGTCGCGCTCGGCGTCCATCGAATACTCGCCGAGGTTCGTCGCCAGGTCGCCGACCCGTTCGAGGTCGGTGATGATCTTGAACGAGGCCGCGATAAACCGGAGATCCGAAGCGACCGGTTGCTGGAGCGCCAGCAGATCGATACAGTCCTGTTCGAGATCCAGATACAGTTGGTTCACCTCGTCGTCGCCGTCGATGACCTCCCAGGCGAGCTCCTCGTCTTTCTGTTCGAGCGCGTTGAGACCGAGCCGGAAGCGTTCGAGGACGACTTCGGACATGTAGAGGACGTCCTCACGGAGGGTTTCGAGCCGCTCCTGATACGATTCGCGTGGCATGGTCGGGAGTGTGCCGGACGCGCGTATCAGCCTTTCCCTTCTCTCAATATCTCCCGATACTCCTCGACAGCGGCGCAGCGATCGGCGTGACTCTGCCAATTTTAATAGTCCCGCGTGTGCGAGTGACGCCTGTCACGGCCGATCGATCGACGAGTCCGGTCGGCACTCGCGACGAGAGCGCCGAAAACTGATGTTCCAGACAGAATCCACCGGGATCAACCCGGCCGAGCGGGGTCGTCACGCGTTATGAATACTGTCGTAAACTGGCACAAGAGCGTCGCACTGACCGGAACGGTCGTGAAGTTCCTCTCGGTAGCGATGCTCGTTCCGCTGGTAACCGCGATCGTCTACGGCGAGGACGTCGTCGTCTTCGGGATCTCGATCATCGTCGCCGTGGGCCTCGGATTCGGGCTGGAACAGCTCGACGGGGACGAAGACCTCCAGTCCCGGGAGGCGCTGCTGTTCGTCGCACTCGCGTGGTTCGTCGTCGCCGTCGTCGCCGCGGTGCCGTACGTCCTGGCCGGCTACGGGACCGAGTCGACCCTGGCGGACCCGGTCAACGCCCTCTTCGAAGCGATGTCGGGCATCTCGACGACCGGCGCGACCGTGATGGGCTCGATCAGTACCGACAGCCACTCCCACGCGCTGATGCTGTGGCGCCAACTCACCCAGTGGCTCGGCGGCATGGGGATCATCGTCCTGATGGTCGCGATCCTGCCGGAACTGTCGGTCAACGGTGCACAGCTGGTCAGCGAAGAAGCGCCCGGTCCCACCTTGGAGAAACTCACGCCCCGGATCGCCGAGACCGCCCGTATCCTCTGGCAGGCGTACTTCGCGTTCACCGTCCTGCTCGCGGTCCTGTTGTACGGCCTGCACGTGCTGGGCTACGCCCCGGAGATGGACCTGTACACTTCCATCGCACACGCGTTCTCGACGCTTCCGACTGGCGGCTTCTCGACGAGGGCAGACAGCATCGCTGCCTTCTCGGTGGCCGTCCAGTGGATCGTCATCCCGTTCATGGTCGTCGCCGGCACCAACTTCGCGCTGTTCTGGCACCTGTTCGACGGCGACCTGGGACGGCCGCTCCGTGATCGGGAGTTCCGTGCCTACGCCGGGGCCATCGCCGTCCTGACAGCCGTGCTCACCGGCCTGCTGTTTTTCCGGGCCGCACCGACCGTCTCGCCCGGTGGAACCACGCAGGGGACCTTCTGGAACGCGTTGCGACAGGCCGCCTTCCAGGTCGGCTCGCTGATGAACTCCACGGGATACGCGACGAGTAACTTCGCCGAGTGGGACACACACGGACAGCTCGTCCTCCTGTTCACCATGTTCATCGGGGGGTCGGCCGGGTCGACCGGCGGGGGAATCAAGGTGATCCGCTGGCTCATCGTTCTCAAGTCGTTGCGCCGCGAGCTGTTCCAGGTGACCCATCCCGAAGCCGTCCAGCCGATCCGGCTGGGCAGCCACGTGATCGACGAGAAGGCGATCCGAGGGGTCGTCGGCTTTACGCTCCTGTACTTCCTGCTGTTCGGACTTGGTGCGGTGTTCATCGCCCTCGATGCTGCCCGAGTCGGTATCGAACTGACCGCCCTGGAGGCCGTCGGTGCGAGCCTGGCGGCCATCGGGAACATCGGCCCCGCGTTTGGCCGGCTCGGACCGTTCGGCTCGTATCTCATGCTGCCGGACACGACGAAGTTCGTGATGATCCTGCTGATGTGGGCGGGCCGCCTGGAGATCATCACCGTCCTGGCGGTGTTCACCCCGACGTTCTGGCGGCGTTAGGACCGCCAGTACGCCCTCGTCAACAGGACGAACACCGGCAGGATCTCCAGCCGGCCGGCCCACATCAACAGGATCAGGTACACTTTACTGGTCGGGGCGAAGTCGATGTAGCTGTTCATCGGACCGACAGCACCGAAGCCCGGACCGACGTTGCCAAGCGTCGCCGCGACGGCAGACATGACCTCCAGTACGGAGACCGAGTAGCCGACCCGCACCGTATCCAGGAACACCAGCACGACGCTAAGGAAGAAGAGAACGACGTACAGCAACGTGAACGCGTAGATCCCCCGGATCGCCCGCTCGTCGAGCGCCCGTCCGCCCAGCGTGACCGGCGTCACGGCCTCGGGGTGGACGATCGTGAACAGCTCGCGGCGCAACGATTTGATGATGACCAGCCAGCGGATCACCTTGATCGAACCGCCGGTCGAGCCGGCCGATCCACCGAGAAACATCGCAAACAGCAGAAGGGCCTTCGTCGACTGGCCCCAGGTGTTGAAATCCATCGACGCGTAGCCGGTCGTCGTCACGATGGAGACGACCTGGAACGTGGCGTGTCTGAGCGCTCGTTCCGCGTTGCCCGGAACGGTCGGCACGCCGCTCGGGCTGGATTCCAGCCCGGCGCCGACCCCGGCAAAGAGAAGCCCGGCGATGACGGCCGTGAACGCGGCCATCACGCCCGTATAGAAGCGGAACTCGCTGTCTGCCGGGAGCGAGAGCGGCTCCTCCCTGAGTGCGCGCCAGATCAGCGCGAAGTTGGTGCCGGCGACGACCATGAACGGGATGACGATCCACTGGACGACCGCGGAGAACGCTTCGATCGAACGGGCTTCGGGGGAGAAGCCGCCCGTCGGGAGCGTCGTCAGCCCGTGGGCGACCGCGTTGTACACGCCCATGTTCGGCGCGAACCCCGACACGTGGGCGCCGTACAACAGGCCGATCTCCAGCAGCGTAAACCCGAAGTACGCGAGCCAGAGCACGCGGGCGGTCTCGGCGATGTGTGGCGTGAGCTTCTCGATTCCCGGGCCGGGTGCCTCCGCGTCCATCAGTTGGGCACCACCCACGGAGAGTTCCGGAAGGATAGCCACGGCGAGAACGACGATCCCCATGCCGCCGAGCCACTGGGTGAGTTGGCGCCACAGCAACAGGGCGTGTGAGTGTCGTTCGAACCCGATCGAACCCATCACGGTCGCGCCGGTCGTTGTGAACCCGGACATCGACTCGAAGAGGGCGTTGACCGGATTCGCGAGCGTCGACTCGGTCCCGTAGCCCGCAATCAGGTAGGGGAAGGTGCCGACGATCGCGACGGCCAGCCACGTGAGCGACACCATCAGGAACGCTTCACGGGCACCCATATCCGGGTCAGCGTCGAACTGTTCCAGCGCGACGCCCAGGACGACGCTCACGACGATCGTGACACCGAACGTCGTGATCCCGTCACCGTAGTACAGCGCGACGAGCAACGGGAGTACCAGCGGGACCGAGAGGTACTTTACGACGGTCCCGACCAGCGAAACGGAGGCCCGCCAATCGACACGAAGGTCCCCGTATCCCGGACCCGTACTGGTGAGAGTCACAGTTTCGCGCTGGCCTCGTCGAGGGCCGCGGCGTCGACGAACACGACGACGTGATCGTCGGGCTCGATGACAGTGTCACCACGGGGGATGACCAGTTCGCCGTCGCGGGTGATCGCGCCGATGACGACTCCGTCCGGGAGGTCCCCGACGGACTCCCGGATCGGACGCCCGGCCAGCACGCTGTCGGCGTCGACCTCGATTTCGAGGACCTCGGCGCGGTCGGACTGGATGATCGCGACGTTTTCCGCACGGTGTTCCCGGGTGAACCGGGTGATCTCCTCGGCGGTGACCTCTCGGGGGTTGATCGCCACGTCGATGCCGACCTCCTTGAACAGCTCGACGTACTCCCCGGCGTCGACGATCGCGACGGCCCGGTCGGCGCCCAGACGCTTGGCGAGCAGTCCGGCGAGCAGGTTCTTCTCGTCGCTATCGAGGGCCGCGACGACGGCGTCGACGTCCTCGACGTGTTCCCGTTCGAGGAACTCGCGGTCTGTCGCGTCGCTCTCCAGGACGGTCGTTCCGGAGAGTTGCTCGGCCAGTTCCCGTGCCCGCTCGTGGTCGCGCTCGATCAACCGGGGTTTGAGTCCGCGTTCCTGGAGGAGGCGTGCAGTGTGGTAGCCGATGTCGCTGCCGCCGACGATGAGTACGTCGCGAGCGCGGTCGAGCGCCGGCGATACGTCGTGTGCAAACGACTGGACGCTGTCGCGGCTGCCGATGACGATGGCGTCGTCGCCCGTCTCGATGACGGTGTCCCCGCTGGGGATGACGACATCGTCGTCCCGGATGATCGCGGCGAAGGTAAGCGACTCGTAGCGGTCGGCCTCCTCGACGGTCTGGCCAGTGACCGGACTGCTCTGGATGATCTCGAACTGGGCCATCTGGACGATGCCGCCAGCGAAGGTTTCGACGTCGTTTGCCGCGGGGAGCCCGATGACGCGACTGACAGTCTCTGCGGTCATGAGATTCGTCGCGACCATGTGGTCGACGCCGAGTGCTCCCTCGGCGTGCTCCCAGGTCCGGAGGAACCGGGCGCTCTTGACCCGGGAGATGGTGAACACGTCCGCGACGGTCTTTGCCGTCCCGCAGGTGACGATGTTCGTCTCGTCGTTGTCTGTGCTGGCGATCACCATGTCCGCCCCGTCGATTCCGGCCTCTTGGAGCGTATCCAAGTCCGCACCGTCGCCCTCGACGCCGAGGACGTCGACGTCGTACATCAACTTCTCGACCCGGTCGCCGTCGACGTCGACGACGGCCACCTCGTGCGAGTCCGCGAGGCTCTCGGCGATGGCGGAGCCGACCTCGCCGGCACCGACGATGATTACGTACACGCGCGACCCTCCGCGTCGTTCATGTCTGCCCGCTTCAGGTGGCCGCGTAAAGTGGGTTTCTATCTCACAGGTACCGCCAGACGTGAACGTTAACTAGCGTCCGTGCTTCGAGGAGGATATGAACCGGTCAGCCGCAATGTGGTCGCTGGATCGCCACGAGCATCGGCCCCCCGACGGGAGGTCCTACCATGGCTGACCTGTTGGATCGGGTCATCCTCCCGGTCGACAGCGACGAGGACGCAGCGAGTTCCGCACGGGCGCTCGCGGGACAGGACTACGGCGAGGTCGTCGTCATCAACGTCATCGAGAAGGCCGGCGGCGCACCTGACAAGGCCGGCGTCGAGCAGCGCGAACTCGCCGCCGAAGAGATGTTCGAGGCCGCCAGGGACGTCCTCGGGGACATCGAGACCGAGATCAGCTACGGAACCGATGTCGTCGAGACGATCTTCGGGGCGGCCGCGGACCACGACGCGACGGCGGTCGTCGTGACACCACGGGGCGGGAGTCGGTTCGTGCAACTGATCACCGGTGACGTGGCACTGCGCCTGGTCACGGAGAACGACCGCCCGGTGGTCGTGCTGCCCGACGCCGAGTCGACGACGGAGGTGACAGACGGCGATGGGTGACGAGGACCTCGCGAAGGATCTCGGCCCGTTGGCCGCGCTGACGATCGGTGTCGGAACGATGATCGGGGCCGGGATCTTCGTTCTCCCGGGCGAGGCGATCATGAACGCCGGTTCGATGGCCGCCGTCGCGTTCGTCCTCGGGGGTGTCATCGCGATGTTCACGGCGCTGTCGGCCAGCGAACTCGGGACCGCCATGCCCCGCTCGGGCGGTGCGTACTACTACGTCAACCACGCGCTGGGGCCGCTGTTTGGCTCGGTCGCCGGCTGGGCGAACTGGCTCGGCCTGGCGTTCGCCAGCGCCTTCTACATGGTCGGCTTCGGCCGCTACATCGCACGGATCTTCGGACTCAGTGGCTCGGTCGGTGCCGGGCCGCTCTCGCTTTCGTACATCCAACTGATCGCACTGGTCGGCGGAGCCCTCTTCGTCGCGATCAACTACGTCGGCGCCAAGGAGACCGGTCGGCTCCAGAACGTCATCGTCGTCCTCCTGGTGGCCATCCTGGCGGTGTTCACCTTCCTGGGGACGCTGCGGGCCGACCCTGCGAACCTCCCGCCCGCCCGTGACGTCGTCACGACACTGGAGACGACGGGACTGATCTTCGTCTCGTATCTGGGGTTCGTCCAGATCACGAGCGTCGCCGAAGAGATCAAAGACCCGGGAAAGAACCTCCCGCGTGCGGTCATCGGTAGCGTCGTCCTCGTGACGGTCATCTACGCGCTGGTCTTGGTCGTCATGAGCGCGGCCGTCCCCCAAGGGTTCATCGCTGACCTGTTCGTCGACATCCCGGCGGACGAGCCACGACCCATCGCCGTCGTCGAGATCGGGGAGTACCTCCAGGGGGCGCTGATGGGCGGTGCGTTGCTGTTCGGCGGCCTGCTGGCGACGGCCTCCAGCGCGAACGCGTCGATCCTGGCGTCCTCGCGGATCAACTTCGCGATGGGACGGGACGGTATCGTCACGCCGGCGCTCAACGAGATCCACGATCGCTTCGGGACGCCCTACCGCGCCATCGGGATCACCGGCGGGCTCATCCTGCTGTTCATCGTGATCGGCGACATCGCGCTGCTGTCCGGTGCCGCCTCCGGCCTCCACCTGATCATCTACGGGCTGTTGAACATCGCACTGATCGTGATGCGGGTCGTCGCACCCGAGGAGTACGCGCCGGACTTTACCGTCCCGCTGTTCCCGCTGTTGCCGATCCTGGGCACGATACTGTCCTTCGCCCTGCTCGCCTTCGTCCCGGGCGAGGCGCTGTTGCTCACGTTCGGGATCGCCGGTGCGGCCGTCCTCTGGTACGTCGGCTACGCCCGGACCCGCACCGAGAAGCAGGGCATCCTCTCGGAGCACATCCTCTCGCGCTCGGACGAGTTGCCCGACGCTGCGGTCAACGCCGCCGCGGGGGTCCAACCCGACGGGGGTCAGTACCGCGTGATGGTCCCGCTTGCGAACCCGGAACACGAGACGGAACTCATCACGCTTGCCAGCGCCATCGCCAAACAGCGTGGTGGGACAGTCGTCGCGACCCACATCGTCACGGTACCGGACCAGACCGCCCTGGCCGGCGCTGCCGAGCGTGCCGACGAGATCGACGAGACCTCGGCCGGATTGCTCCAGAGTGCCCGTGAGGACGCCGAGACGTTCGGCGTCGACGTCGAGACACACACGATCATCTCCCACCGATCGTTCGACGAGATCTTCGACGCCGCCAAGACCCACGACGCGGACCTCGTCGTGATGGGGTGGGGGCCGGACGCCCACGGCTCGCCGGGCCGCGCCGAGTCCGCGTTCGACGAACTGACCGAGTCGGTGCCGTGTGACTTCCTGGTGTTGCGCGACCGCGGGTTCGACCCCTCGCGAATCCTCCTGCCGACCGCCGGCGGTCCGGACTCGGATCTCTCGGCCGAGATCGCGCGACTGCTCCAGGCCGAATACGGCTCGGAAGTGACGCTGTTGAACGTCGCCAGCGGCGACGAGTCCGAGGCCGAAGCGCGGGACTTCCTAGACGCCTGGGCTGCCGATCACGAACTCACGGACGCCACACGCCGGATCGAAACCGGAGACGTCGAGCACGCGATCGAATCGGCCGCCGAGGACGCGACACTGGTGTTGATCGGCGCGACCGAGGAGGGACTGCTCCGGCGGCTGATGTCGGGATCCCTCGTGCTCGACGTCGTCGACGACGTGGAATGTTCGGTCCTGCTGGCCGAGAAACACCGGAGCCGCAGCCTGTTGGAGCGGTTGTTCGGGTAACCGACGCCGGGACCCCCGTCTCGGACGGGGAACGAATTATGCCGCGGGCCGCCGTTGCCCCGAACGATGCCGGAGCTATCGATCACCGAGTCCCAACGGGAGCAACTCGAAGCCGTCCGTGCCGACGTCGAAGCGGCCTTCGTCGAGACGTACGGCCACACGACGGTCGAAGACGCGCTGGACTACCTGCTGGACACGTACACGCCGCCGGACGAGCAGGGGGAAGAGCGCGGCCCCTACGACCGCATCGCGTCGGCCGAGTACCCCGAACTCCAGCAGATCGCCTCGACCGTCGACGACATCCCGGGCAGCGGTATCAACGCCGACGAGATGCGTGGGAAGCTCCTGACGACACTTGGACCGGCGGAACTCGCACGCCGCCTCGACGGTGTGGAGGTCGACGGTGACGAGACGGCGTCGGACGACGGGGACAGTCCCACCGCCGACGCTACGTCCGCCGGCACGGCGACCCCTGAAAACGAGGACGACGATACCGATGGCGCAGACGCCGACGACACCACTGACGTGACCGACGACGAAGCCACGGACGGCGACACGGACGACGGGGAGACAGGTGGAAACGGCCCCAGCGGCGTCCTCGCGGCGGCCAACCGGCTCCTCCGGGAACACGACGACAAGTGGCGCAAAAGCGAGACTAGCGAGGAGCCCTACGAGGTCGATCTCCCGGACGGGACGACGACGGGCGTGCGGACGAAAGACGACGTCCGGCAACTGCTGTTCCGACACTACTGAGCCAGCCCACAGCTATTTGCTCGCCGACCGAGTACGGGTGCGTGTATGGTACACTGCCCTGAATGTGAGACAACCCTGGCCGAGGCGGACGACATCGAGTTCTCCGAGATGGACGCCACGACCGGGTTCCTGGCGGCATCCAAGCGGTTCTACACCGCCAACTGTGCCGCCTGTGGCGCAACGATCGGCAGCGGCGTCGCCGGCGCGAAGGCCGGTGGCGGTGGTGCCGTCTGAGAACTACCGACAACCGAATCACGATCGCCCACCAATGGTTCACTGCCCCGAATGCGAGGCGACTCTGGACGCACAGGACGACGTGGAGTTCGTCGAGATGGACGCGACGACCGGATTCTTCGCCGCTTCCAAGCGGTTCTATCTCGTCGCGTGTACCGAGTGTGGCGCCGCCATCGGCAGCGGCGTCGCCGGCGCGAAGGCCTGAGTCGACCCGGGCCAGAGAGTGACCGACATCGCTCGATGAAACTGCCGACGACCGATTCTATACTCTTCCCTAAGTTTTAAATTAAATCGGTAGACAAACCTCTCCAAGATGAGCAATCGAGGGGGTACCGAGGGAGGAGGGAGACGGTCAGTTCCGTCGCCGGTTCCGCCCGACGACACCGACGCCTGGTACGCGCCGTCGGTCCGCGAGCAAGACGAACTCTATCCTGGCGTCGTCGTCACCATCCGCTCGCGCGAGGACGGGTTCGGCTACGAGGTCCGTGAACCGGTCCTCGCTGCCGGGGAAGCCGAGGCACTCGCGACGGTCGAGAGCTATTTCGAGACGGCCGAACGACAGCGGCCACGGACCAGAGAAGGTGCTGTCGAGCGGATGGAACGGGGATTCGACCCGAAACACCAGCAGGTGATCGACCGGCTCGTCGACTGCTCGCCGGCCGGCCGTCGCCGCATCGAATACCACGCACTCTGTTCGCTGGCGTGTCTCGGCGAACTGACGCCGTACGCACTGGACGACCGGATCGACGTCGCCGATATCGACGACGACGGGGTCGTCGTCCACACCGCCGACTACGCGCCCGCCGAGACCGACCTCGACACCGATCCGTCCTACATCGATCGGTTCACCAGCGAGCGCGTCGAGCGCCACACCGTCGAGTTTCACGAGTTCGAGATCCCGGTCGTCGTCTACCGCGAACACCTACTGGGGTCGGACCCGTTCACCACGAAATACGCCGTCAGAGAACCGTCGCTACTGCCCGGCGACGAGACACTCATCAAGGAGTGTAAAGAGCGCATCTGGGAGACAAACGTCGACGGACTCGTCGAGGACCGCGTCGAGTTCGTCCGCGAGCGTGCCCGATCACTGCTCGCACGACAGTTGACGGTCCGAAACACGACCGAGTGGCTCGATGCGGCCAGATACAGACTGCGGGCCGCCCTGGCGGAGTTCGACCTGGCGGTCCCACCGGTCGACAGTCGGTTCTCCGACGGCCGCCTCGACGACCTGCTGTACTACGTCCTCCGTGATCTGGTCGGATACGGACAACTGACAGTTCCGATCCGTGATCCGACGCTCGAAGACATCGAAGCGAACCGCGTCGGCGAACGGATCAAAGTGCTCCCCCGGGCGGACCTGGGCCACGACGGCCGGGTCCCGACGAACCTCCAGTTCGACTCCGAACAGGGGTTCGTCAACGTCGTCACCCAGTTGGCGACTGACGACGGGACCGAACTCAACGCTTCGAACCCGAGTGCGAAGGTCAACGTCGATCCCGACAGCGAAGCCGTCCACGACGCCGACGAGACGGTCCGCTGTGCGGTCGCGCTCCCGACGATCAGCGAGGGCGGCCCACACATCTCGATCCGCAAGCAGTCAGCCGACGCGATGACACCAGTCGATCTGATCGAGCGGGACTCGCTGCCGACGGAACTGGTCGCGCTGCTGTGGCTGTTCTATGAATCCCACGGCGTCGTCCTGTTTTCGGGTGCAACCGGTGTCGGGAAGACGACGTTGATGAACGCCCACATGCCGTTCATCCCCTACCGTGACCGTCCGATCAGTATGGATGAAGGGTCACGGGAGGTCCGGATTCCACACGAAACTGGGGTGTCGCTGACGACACGGGACCACGAGCGCGACCACCGGCGCGTGACGATGGCTGACCTGATGACACAATGCAACTACCTCAACCCGGATATCGAGGTTATCGCCGAGATCAACACGCCAGCGTCGTTCGAGACGTTCGCAGAGGCGCTCAACACCGGCCACGGCGTCATCGGGACGACACACGCCGACGACATCGAGACGCTCGTCAATCGCAGCATCGAGAAGGGAGTCCCGACCTATCTGTTGGAAGAGATCGATCTGGTCGTGTTTCCGCGGCATATCGACGGTGACCGCTACGTCGGCGAGGTGGTCGAGTTCGTCGACGAGCCACAGAGCGGCGACCGGGCCGGCACGATCCGGAAGGACGGCACCGTCCTCCACTACAATACGGTCTGCTGGCGAGAGTCCGACGGGAGCTACGCCGTCGGCTACGACCACCCGTCACTCGGCGACGAGGACCGCCAGGTCCGGACCGAGGTGTTCGAACGACTCGGGCGACTCAGAGACGAACCCGTCGAAACCGTCGAGGATCGGTTCCACCGCCGCCATCGGTACGTCAAGTATCTGGTTCGGGAAGGCTGTCGGGACTTCGACGACCTGTTCGGCGTCCTGGCCGATCTCCAGACCAACGAGGCAGCGACCGTCGAGCGACTGCGCCGACAGGCGGAGGCGGACGGCGCTGGAGTCGAGACAGGGGTGAGCGATGACGACTGATGGGACGCTCGGACTGCTCGACCGAGGATTGTATGCCCTGTTCGGGCATCACGCGGACGATACTCGCCACGTCCGTACGCGAGAGCTGTATCGAGAAGCGAACCCGGACGTCGACTTCGGTCTGTACGTGGCACGGCTGTACGCACTCTCCTGGATACTCTGTCTGGCGAGTGGGGCGGTGGCCGCATCGGCTGTCGCACTGCTCCCGCCGGCAACCGTCGACGCGGTCACGACGGCCGGGAGCAACAGCCTCCCGGTACTCGATCGTGTACAGCTGCCCGCAGTCCCGCGTGGAGTCGCTGCCGCCGGTGTCGGGCTCGTCGTCGGGACCCTCGCACGCTGGGTCGTCTTCAGGCTGGGCGGTCGATACCTCGCCTGGGTCGCCACGGCACGGCGGGCCGACATCGAGTCGACACTGCCGGGAGCGGTCCGGTACCTCCGCGTCCTCGCTGCGGGGGCACAGGATCAGCGAGCGATGTTGCGAGCGGTCGCCCAACAGGACGCGTACGGCGAGACCGCCGTCGCGTTCCGACGCGCGCTCAACCGGGCCGCGCTGACCGGGAGCCTCGACGAAGGGTTAGAGCGAGTGGCGAGCGAAACTCCGTCTCGGGACCTCCTCGCGCCGTTCCTGCTGAAGTTCCGGGAGCACGCGAACCAGAGCGCCGAAGCGCTGGAGGGATATCTGGAGATGGAAGGACGGCTCCTCTCACACCAACAGAGTCGGCGCCACGAGCGAGCGACGGGGTATCTCGAACTGCTCGCGGAACTGTTCGTCGTCTTGCTGATCCTCCCCGCACTCGTCGTCCTCATCGTGACGGTGATGAGCGTCCTCGCGCCGGGGCTGTCGAGAGCTGTTTCGACCCCGGTGGGGTCGGTCTCGACACAGACCGTCGTCGTCGCAGGCAGTGCCGTCTTCGTCCTCGCCGCCGGCGCACTCTCGGCCGCGGTCGTCGTCACGCTCCGGCCACACAACGCGGCAGCACCGTCGTACAGCCGTCCGGAGAACCTCGTCTCGATCCTGGCGACTGCGCCGTCGAACCCGGCAAGTGCGACGGCCGTCTGTCTCCCGATCGGCGGACCGATCGCAGCCGGGTTGTGGGCGCTGGGGTACGGGCCGTTGAACGTCGCCATACTCACGTACGCGGCCGTCGGCCTCCCGATCGGAGTGGTCTCGATCCGCCGTGCGAGACGAGACGACGCCAAAGACCGAGAGATACAGGACTTCGTCCACGCAGTCGCGGGGCACGTGGCACTCGGGCGGCCGTTCCCGGACGCAGTCAAACGTGTCGCACAGGACATCCAACTCGGTGCGCTCGCCGACGACGTCAGGGCGCTTGCCTTCACGCTGGACCTGGGCGACAGCCCCGCCGACGCCTCGGCGGACCGCCGTGCCGCGGCGCTCGATCAGTTCGTCGACCGGGTCGGGACGCCGCTGGCCGAGCAGACGGTCGGGCTCGTCGTCGGTGCCCTCGACGCCGGCAGCGACGCCGAGGAGATATTCGAGACGCTCCAGACGGAGATCGGGAAACTCTATCACCAGCGGAAGGCGCTCCGGTCGGCGCTGCTCGTCTACGTCGCCGTCGGCTGGACGACCGCGCTCCTCGTCGTCTGTATCACCGTGGCGGTAAACGTCTACGTCCTCGACCGGTTCGCACAGCTGTCGGCGGTCACCGGCGGACAGAGCATCGCGTTGAACCCGAGAGCGATCGATCCTGCCAGTGCTCGTCGCCGGTTCTATCTCGTCACGCAGGCCACGATGGTCTCCTGTGGCTGGTTCGCTGGAACCGCCAGTCGGGGTGTCTACGAGGCGTTGCTGCACTCCAGTCTGCTGGTCGTGTTGGGCTACGTCGTCTACGCTGGGGTGGGACTACTGTGAGGCGAGCACAGTCACACGTCGTCGGGGTCGTCCTCCTGTTGGGGTTGACCCACGTCGCGCTCGGCGGCCTCACCGCGACGGTCGGCAGCATCGTCGACGGACAGACGGCCACGGCCGACGCGACGCGGGTCGCGGATGCGTTTCAAAACGGGCTAGAACCCAGTGAACGGACCGGCCAGGGGACAACACAGCTCCGATTCACCGACGGACACGTCGGGAGCGCCGAGCGGGAACTACGCGTGCTAAACGCCAGCGGTGTCGTCCGTGTCGTCCCGATAGACGCGCTCGTCTACACCACGTCAGGCGCCCGAACAGCGTTCGTCGGCGGCGCCGTGGTTCGGGGTCGACCCGACGAGGCGTGGCTCGTTCGCGAGCCGTCGCTGACCGTCACACGGACGAAAGACACGTTAGTCGTCGGGGCACCACGGCTCAACGCCAGCGGCGGTGCGGTCGCCGGCGATACCGTGACCGCACGGCTCCGGACGAACGTCAGCCACACTCGGGAGCGGTTCCCCAGGGCCGATTATCGGATCGCGATCGAGACGGCGACACCCGAGGCGTTCGGGCGGTACTTCCGCCAGTTGGGACTGGCGACGCGGACCCGCGATATCGACGGTGACGGGACGCCGAGCGTCGTCGCTAGCGTCGGCGGACGGGAGACCGTCTATCTCGTCGTCCACGACATGCGAACGGAGGTAGCACATGGATAGTCGTGGACTCAGTACGGTCGTCGAGAAGCTACTGGGGCTCGGTATCGTCGTCCTCTACATCGGGCTCCTGACGACGACGTTGTACGGCGGCGTGGTGCCTGAGTATCAGTCCGCAGTGGGGAGTGAACTCGGAGAGCGGACGCTAGTGCAGTCGGCGGCACGGATCGAAGCGGCGGTGCCACCGCGAGCGCGGACCGTGACCGCCAGCGTCCAGGTCGATCTGCCGGCGACCATCGACGGAGCCGCCTACACGATCCGGACAGACGGTGATTCGCTCGTCCTCGACCACCCGGACCCGTCGATCGACGGGCGTGTCCAGCCGGTCCTTCCGAGCCGGGTCGACAGCCTCGACGGAGCCTGGGAGAGCGGAGAGCAGACGACCGTCAGGGTAACCGGCGGGCGGGGAAACGTGACGGTGACACTGGAGGGGGATTCATGAGGGAATCACTGGACAGGCCCGCGGCGGAACGAGCACAGACCTCACTCCCGTCGCTCGCAGTCGCTCTGGTGTTGTTGACCGTCGTAACCGGACTGGCACTGGCAGTCGCGGACGGAACGCTTTCCGGACACGATCGAACAGCCGACGAACGGCGACTGGCCGTGACGACTGCCGATCGGCTCGTGGCTCCGGCGGGACCGCTGGCGGCACGCGCCAACGTCCTCAACGCGACACGGGTCGCCACATTCGACCGGGGACGACTCGTTCGATCGGTTCCGCCGGCGCGGAATACCACCGTCGCAGTCTCGCTGAACGGCTCACGGCTGGCAGCGACTGGAACGACGAGCGGGGGAACGACGGTTCGGCGGATCGTCCTCGTCGAGCGTCGTGAGACACGGACGGTCACCCCGAACGTAACCGGGAGCGGTTCGGTGACGTTGCCCCGCCGGACCGACAGCGCGACGATCACGGTTTCGACACCGCCTGGGACGGAACTCTGGACGGTCAGAGCCGACGAGCGGGTCGTCCTGCACAACCGGAGCGGGCTAAACGGGACCTTCACCGTGTCGCTGGTCCCCTACGAAACGACGGAACTGCGTTTCGAGGGAGCCGGAGTGGTCCCAGCAGGCTCGGTGACTGTAAAGTACGCACCGCCCCGGACGACGAAGGCGACGCTGGTGGTGACCGTCGATGCGTAGGGGACAGCTACCGCTGTCGGTACTCGAAGTGGCTATCGGCGTCGTGGTGATCCTGAGCGTCACGCTCGGCTTCGCGCTTGGACCACCGGCGGCGGACGCCCGCGGCCCACAACTGGAAGCGTACGCTACCGACGTGGCGACGGTACTGGCAAACGAACAGCCACGCCACGGTGGGTCGACACGGCTCCGGGAAGTCGTCGCGAGCGAGGCAGCGTTCGATCGGGAACGCGGAGCGCTCGAACGACGCGTCGAACGGATTCTCCCCGGAAACGTTCTCTTTCGGATCGAGACACCACATGGGAGCGTCGGCCTCGCCCAGCCACGACAGACGGTGACAGGGACGGCTGTCGTCCCGACTGGCGCCGGACAGGTCAGCGTCGAGGTGTGGTACGCGTGAGCGAACGCGGACAGCTCGTCCTCGTCGCCGCGGTACTGGTCGCGATCGCGATCGCGCTACTGGTGCTTGCGGCGTTACAACTCGGCTATCACGGGGACGTCCATGCGACAGCCGACGACGACGATCCGACCGCCGCGACGCTACGCGTCCTCGAACGGTCGGTGCCAGCAGCCAGTCGAGGCATTCCACGGGACTACAGCTGGTCCCGCCGCAGTGCCGCAGTCAGTGCCGTCCGCGGGACCCTCGCACCGACGCTCGATCGGCTCCGGACAGCAGGCGTCCGGGAGGGCGTAGTTCGGAACGTGAGCTACAACGAGACGGCCGCGACAGCCTGGCAACGTTCGAACTGTGCCAGCGGTCCGAACCGTGCGTTCGGACCGTGTCGGACCGACCGGGGCGTCGCTGTCCAGGAGCGCACCGGACGAACCCACGTGTTGGCGGTCGGGTTCGACGTGACAGTCACCACACAGCGGGGTCGGACCGCTGTCACCGTCGTCGTCCCGGTGACTGGCTGAGGACGCGACTGGACACGACCGAGTCATTCTTTACCGTACGGCCGTATGTCGTAGTAATGACACGGGATGCAGTTCACCGGGACATCCAATTTCTGACCGGCTCACCCGCACGGTTCGCCGTGGTCTCCGCGCTGGCCGAGTCGCCGGCGCGTCCCTGTGAACTGTGTGAACGGATCGACGCGACGCGGACGACGATCCAACGGATCTTAGCTGGCTGTAGCGACCGGCAGTGGGTCCGGAAAGTCGACGGGGACTACCGGTTGACGCTAACCGGTCGACGGATGTACGAACGGTACGCCGCACTGGTGAACGAGGCCGAGCGAGCCAGGGAGTTCGGCCCGCTTGCGCAGTATCTCGGACCGATCGGCGACGAACTCCCCGATATCGTCTTCGACGCCGGAAGGATAACCGTCAGCAGCGAACAGACGCCGCTCGCACCCGTCAACCGGCTCACCGACTGGTTTGCCGACGCCGAAGGGCCGGTCAAGA
The DNA here is from genome assembly GCF_029278565.1 of Haloarcula halophila. Lineage (NCBI taxonomy): Archaea > Methanobacteriati > Methanobacteriota > Halobacteria > Halobacteriales > Haloarculaceae > Haloarcula > Haloarcula halophila. Next base: position 1,337,607 of record NZ_CP119559.1, read on the forward strand.
CGATCTCCCCGATCGTGGCAGCGACGTTCAACGAGGCTGCTGCAACGTTGTTGGAACGAGGCGTCCGGATCGAATCGATCATCGACGACGGCGTCTTGGAGCGTTCCGAACGGGAGTTCCGCGAGGAACTGGAACGGGGGATCGACCACGAATCGATCGAGTTCTACGTCCACGAATCGTCGCTCGACTTCGGGCTCGTCGTCGACGACCGCGGGTGCTGTCTGGGTGCCTACGACGACGGGAACAACCTCCGTGTGGCATTGGTCGTCGAGGACCCCGTCGCACGGGAGTGGGCGATCGACCAGTTCGAACAGTACCGTGCGGCTGCGACGCCGCTCGGGACCGTGTTGTCGGCACCGGAGTGAAAACGGATGGCGGCGACCAGCGGATGAAGGAGGGGCCGAAGCGTCAGGTGGGGCACCCGTGGACGCCGTAGCGGAAGGGCGTCCGTTACTGAAACCGATACCGACCTATATCTACGCACTGCACTGTGTTACTGACCCGAACACATGTTACAGCAGTTGTAACACCAAGTTCCGGACCACGGGTACGACCCGACGGTCACCGGGCAGTGACTGTCGGGTCGTGCCGGTTCAATCTATAAGTAACATCGGGGCGTCGGTGTGGATATGTCACCACCCGGACGGGAAATCCAGTACACTGAATCGGATGTCATCGAGGTGTTCAAGCAGCGTGAGGATTACGCTGAGCCACTGACCGCGTCGGAGATCGCCGATCGATTGGGTTGTTCTCGCCGAACGGCACTGAACAAGTTACACGCACTCGAAGACGAGACTGATATCACGAGCAAGAAAGTCGGCGGGCGCTCGCGTGTCTGGTGGATTCCCGTTCGGACCGACTAGAGGTCCCACTCCTCGGCACGCTCCTGTGCCTCCGTACGAGCCTGTTCGCGGATCGCTTCGATCTTCGCTTCGTTCTCCAGGAAGGCCTCGACCGCTCCCTGTGTCGACTCCTCGGTCGAGTCCGCTCTCTCGTCCGTCGAAGCGCGTCGCCGCTCCGTCGGTGCGGCCCGTCGTGTGCTCCGTGCCAGGGCTGGGTCCCCGGCGAGTCGCTCCGCGGCCATCCCGGGCGGAATCACGTCGTCCCCGGAGTCGGACAGTACCGACGACTCGGTCGCGTACATCGTGACGTGGTACGGCCCGGGAACGGCCAGGTCCGCGAGCGCCGGCGGGCCGCCCCGCTCGGTACCGGTGTGGTAGGCGCGTGTCGGGACGCCGTCTTCGAACGTGACGACACCCCGCCCGTCGGCGTCGAGCAGAAGCGCGTCCTGGGATTCAAAGACCGTGTAGCCGGTAAAGCCCCGGTCGAGCGCCTCGGCGAGTGTGTCGCGCGGGTCAGCGACGACGCGTGACTTCTCCAAGCGACCGCGGGACAGGTTCATGGCGGTTCGGGGATGACGGCACTGCGGACCCGATCGGCCACAGTCTCCGAGGGAACCGGTTGTACGGAGAGTCCGTCTGCAACACGGCGAAACGCGCCGGCGGCGTCACACTCCGGTGCGTGAGCGAGTAGTGGCCGGCCGGCGCGGCGGGCCTCGCGGGCCTGCTCGCTCTCGGGCACTGTCGCCAGGGTCGGTCCGTCGAAATACCGCTCGGTCTTCTCGGCGATCCCCTCGATGTCCTCGTCGGGTCGGACCTTGTTGAACAGGACACCGGCGACACCGGTCCCGTAGGAACTCGCGTACTCCTGAACCTTCAGACCGTCCGAGATCGCGGGGATCGTCGGCTGGAGGACGACGACGATCCGATCGGCCATCACGATCGGGAGGACCGCAGCGCGACTATCCAGTGCCGGTGGGGAGTCCAACAGCAGGACGTCGGTGTCGGTCGCGAGCGTCGCGACGGCCTCACGGAGTCGTTTCGGATCGGCGTCACGGAACCCGTCGAGGCTCGTTCCGCAGGGGACGACCCTCATCCCGAAGCGGTCGTAGGTGGCCTCACCGATCGGGCGGTCGCCGGCGAGGACGTCGTGGAGCGTCGTCTCCACGTCCGAGAGGCCCGCGTGAAACAGCAGGTTAGCCATCCCAGTGTCGGCGTCGACGACGGTCACGTCGTACCGGTCGGCCAGTGCCATCCCCAGGGCGACCGTGCTGGTGGTCTTCCCGGTCCCACCCTTCCCGCTGGCGACGGCGAAGACTTCGACCATGGCGGTTCTGGGTTCGCGCTCGCACAAAAAACTTCGCAGGTTTTGCGGCTGAAAAAACTCAGTCGATACCCAACGGCCCGAGGTCGACGTGGTCGACGACGAGCGCAGCCGCCCGGTCGTAGGCGTTGTCCCGATCACAGTCAAGCTCCAGTTGATACTCCGTTCCGGCCGTTTCGATCGTATTTTTCACGAAGGCAACTCTCGGTTCGTCGTTGGCGAAGATGTCGTGGAGGTAGGTTCCGAGGACCGTATCCGTCGCTGCCCCGGTCGAGTCGAACGGCCGGGAGACGTCGGCGGTCGGCGTCGTCTGACCCATGTGGATCTCGTATCCTTCGACGACGCCGGTCGCACCGGCTAATGGACCGACCCCGTCGAGACGGCGGGTGACACGTTCGACGGTCTTCTCTGGCGAGAAGGTCGTCTCGACGGGGAGCAACCCCAGTCCTTCGACTGTCTCGCTGTCGCCGGTCCCCTCGATGTCGGCGTTGTGGATACGATCGCCGAGCATCTGGTACCCGCCACAGAGCCCGACAATGGGGCCGTCGAACGCCGAGAGCGCCGTGTCGAAGCCGGCCTCCCGGAGTGCGAGCAGGTCGTCGACCGTGTTCTTGCTCCCGGGAAGGACAACCGCGTCGGCGTCGGTCAGCGAGGCCGAGAGCGGGAGGTAGGCGACACGGACGCCCGGTGTCGCGGCGAGTGGCTGGAGATCGGTGAAGTTCGAGATGTGGGGCAACCGTGGGACGGCGACGGTAACCGCCTCCGCGTCGGCGACGCCGTCGTCGGTTCCCTCGATCGCCTGCTGCCCGACCGGCGGGAGTGCGACGCTGTCTTCCTCCGGCAGTCCGGGGTCGTCGTGGGGGAGCACGCCAAGGACCGGGACGCCCGTTCGGTCCTCGAAGGCGTCGAGCCCGGGCGCGAGCAGCGATCGGTCGCCTCTGAACTTCGTGATCACCGCGCCGACGACTCGGTCCCTGATATCCGTCGGCAGCAACTCCAGTGTACCGACGAGCGAGGCGAAGACGCCGCCGCGCTCGATGTCGGCCACGAGGAGGACGTCGGCGTCGGCAAAGCGGGCCGTCTCGACGTTTGCCAGGTCACGGTCGTGGAGGTTGATCTCGGCGATCGATCCCGCCCCCTCGGCGACGATCACGTCGTGGTCGGCCGCGAGTCGACGGTGGGCCGCGCGGGCGGCCCCGAGCGCGTCGTCCCAGTATCGATCGTAGTACTGTCCCGCCGGAACGTCCGCGACGGCCTCGCCGTCGACGACGAGTTGGGACTCCCCGTCCCCTCGCGGTTTCAACAGGACAGGGTTGTGGTCCGTCTCCGGGGGGACGCGGGCCGCCCGGGCCTGGACGTACTGGGAGACGCCGATCTCGCCACCGGGTGTCGCACGGGCGTTCGTGCTCATGTTCTGGGCCTTGTACGGCGCGACCGATCGACCACGGTCGGCCAACACACGGCAGAGTCCCGCCGCTACAGTGCTCTTTCCCACGTGGGAGGCTGTTCCGGCCACCAGTATCGTCCGCGCGTCCGGCATCTATCGACCGTTCCGCGGGCGACGGACAAGAGTGGTTCGGCGGCGAGTCAGTACTCCGTTCCCTTGCGCGCGGAGTGACCGGCATCGAGGGGGTGTTTCACCTTGCTGACCTCGCTGACGAGGTCGGCGTGGTCGAAGAGGTACGCCGGCCGGTCGTGTCCCCCGGTGAGGACGAGTTCGAGCGAGTCGGGTTTGGATTCGATCAGCGCGAGGACGTCCTCGGGGTCGATCAGGCCGCGGTTGGCGGCGTACAGCACCTCGTCGAGGACGAGCATGTCGACGCCCGTGTCGGCCGGCGCGTCGGCACCGAACGGTTCGTCTGCGGGTGCCTCGGCCGTCGCGTCGACGATCTCGCGAGCGCGGTCGAGGGCGCCTTTCGCGCGTGCGGCGTGTTCGTCGTCGTCGCTCCCGTCCAGGAAGCCGTGCCAGCCGTAGTGGCCCGCGTTCTCGTAGGAAAAGCCCGGCAGGGCCGCGATGGCGTTGTACTCGCCCCGCACGTCCTCGACCGTCCCGGTCCCGCCTTTCATGAACTGGAGGAGGTGGACCCGGTAGCCGTGACCGACCGCCCGGGTCGCCATCCCCAGGGCGGCGGTTGTCTTTCCCTTCCCGTCGCCCCACCAGACCTGAACGAGGCCGAACTCGTCGGGGCTCGCCGGTTCGATCGGTTCCGCCGTCGGGCCGGCGTCGTTGTCGTCCATACCGTGAGGTTACGGGCGGTCGACATCTGTCTGGCGGTCGGTGACGACGCCGTGGTCGGTGTCGGCCGGTACGGGCGGGCCGTCGTCGTAGTGGCTATCGAGGCTCGCAGCGACGGCGTCCCGGACACAGGCCCGCGTCGCGGCCCCGACCGTGGTCGCGCTCCCCGCGAACCCGGCCCGCTCGCAGTCGGGTGCCGAACCCACGAGGACGGCGTCGGAGGTCGTTCCCGGGACGCCGGCGAGCGCCTGGAGCGTCGCGGCCTTCGCCTCGACGGCGGTCGCCAGGAGCGTCGCCAGCGCGCCGTCGTCCAGCGCCCGCTCGACGCCGACGAGGAGGTTGACCGTGCCGGGACGCCACTCGTCCGTGCCGGTGCTGGCCTCGTCGGCGGCCGATCGGTCCGCGTGGACCGGGAGGACCGCGGGGTTCGAGAGTCCCGCCGTGGCGACGACGGTCACCGGCCCGTCGCGGGCACGGCGGGCGTCGGCCATCCGGACGCCGGTCAGCAGCGTCGGCCCGACCGGAAAGCCGGCGGCTCCGAGCCGTTCCGCCCGGTAGGCGTCGAGGTCGGTCCGGTCGAACGCCGTCGGGACCGTGACGTTGTAGGCGGCGTCGGCCCGCACGTAGCCGCCGTCCCACGCCGTCGACAGCCAGCGGGTACCGGGCCGGCGGAGCTGACAGACCCCCTCCCGGACTGTCGTCTGGAACGTCACACCGCCAGTGCCTCCAAGAGCCTGTCGTTGTCGGCCGGCGTGCGGACCGCGACACGGACGTGACGGTCGAGCCCGCGGAAGGTGCGCGCGTCCCGGAGCGCGATGCCGGCCTCGCGGGCCTCGGTCAGGAGGGCGTCGACGTCGGTGTCGGACACCGACAACAGGAGAAACGGGGCGTCGGAGGGAGCGACGCCGAACCGGGTCCGGAGGCGCTCGCGCATCCGTTCGCGTTCGCGGTCGACCCGCTCGCGCGTGCGGTCGACGAACGCCGTCTGTCCGTAACAGTGCGTGCCGACCGCGGCCGCGGCGGTGCTCATCGACCAGGCGCGCCGCGCCGTCACCAGCCGTTCCAGGTGATCGCCGGTCCCGACGGCGTACCCCATCCGGACGCCGGGGAGACCGAACAGTTTCGTCAGCGAGCGGGCGACGACGACCCCCTCACGCCCGGCCAGCGACGGGTCGTCCGTGAACCCGAGGAACGCCTCGTCGACCAGCAGCGTCGTCCCGGCGTCCCGACAGCGGTCGGCGAACGACCGGAGCGCGTCCGGGGCGGCGGTCTCGCCGGTCGGGTTGTTCGGGTTGCAGACGATCGTGAGCGCGTAGGGCTCGGGGTCCGCATCGAGTAGGTCGTCGTGGGCGACGAACGCGGGCTCGGCCCCCTGGAGACGGATCTCGCGTGCGTACTCGCCGAAACTCGGCCGGGGGACGAGGACGGCGTCGCCGGCCCGGACCGTCGTCTGGATCGCTAACCGGATCGCCTCCAGGCCGCCGGCGGTCGGGACGACCTGGCCGGGCTCGCAGTCGACGAACGCCGCGGCGGCCTCCCGGAACTCGGGATAGCCGTCGTCGGGATAGCTCCGCGCGCGGTCGAACGCGTCCTCGAAGACCCCGGTCACGCCAGGGGGAGTCGTTGGGTTCGTGTTGGCGCTGAAATCCAGCAGTTCCGGGTCGTCGCTGCTACCGTGTGGTACCCGGCCGTCGGCGTCGATAGCGCCGTCGATCCCACCCTGCGCCCGTAGTGCCGCGACCGTATCGGGGTCCATGTCCCTCGGGACGGTCGGCACCGTGGAGAAGCTTTCGCGCCTACAGGCGCTGACCCGCCACGCGGGCGTCGGCCAGCGTGTTGACGTTGATCGCCAGCCGAGGATCGTGGAACAGGACCGCGTCGTCGCCGTCGTCGCCGACGACGTTGACGCCAGTCGGTGCGACCTCCCGACCCTCCCGCCGGAACGTCGTGTCGTCGCTGACGCCCAGCTCGCGTTTCAGCGCCGCCGGGACGAGCACCGTCAGCGATCCGGTGTCGTGGCGCGCGAGGACCTGATCGAGGACCGGCCCGTCCAGCAGCGGCAGGTCCGCGGCGACTGTCAGGACCGGCCGCGAGAGCCGGTCGTCCGACAGCGCCGCCTCCAGGTCCGGGACGTACCCCTCGCCCGGCGTCTCGATGGCCGGCGCGTCGACGTGAGTGGCGGTCCCCGGGGCCTGCGGTGACGTCACGGCGTAGGCCGTCTCGACGGCGCTCTCCCGGACCGCCGCCAGGACGCGGTCGACCATCGGGACGCCGCCGACCCGAAAGAGGGGTTTCTCGGCGTCGCTGTCCAGTCGGGTCCCGCGACCCCCACACATCACCAGCGCGTCCACAGCGCCACCTCCCCGAGAAGCGCCGTCGCCGCGACCCCGGCGTGGAGCGCAGCGGCTCGGGCGAGTTCGTTCGTCGCACCCAACACGTCGCCGCCGACACCGTCCAGGCGAGCGTGTGCCCACCGCCGGACGAGGGCGGCGACTGCGAGGCCGGCGACGACGGCGACGGCGGTCCCCGGGACGGCGAGGACGGCGACGGGGATGGTGACCGCCAGCGGGCCGGCCAGGTCGACGGGTCGCTTGTCGCCGACGACGGTCGCGCCGAACCCCTCGTGGCTCGGCCGGCCGAGACAGGCCACCGTCGCCATCGCGAGTTTCGCGCTCACCTCGGCGGCAACGACGAGCGCGACGGCGACGAGCGGGGCGAGCGCGGCCGTCGCGAGCGCCCCGAGCGCCAGAACCGCGAGGACGGTGCCCAGCGCGAGGACGGCGCCGACGCCGACGGTCGTGTCACGCATCACCTCGCGTCGCTCGCTGGCCGCGCCGTGGACGGCCGCGGCGTCGCCGAGGTCCGCGAGGCCGTCGGGGTGGTTGACGCCGACGACGAGGACAACCGCCACGAGGTAGCCCGCCGCCACGACCGGCGTGGGGACGGCTCCAGTCGCCAGGAACGGGACGGCGACGAGTGTGCCGACGACGTAGCCCGCAAGCGGGAACGCCGTCGGGCTCGCCGTGAAGGCGTTCCAGGCGGCCTCGCTGTGTCCGACCGGGAGCCGCGAGAGGAACCCCAGCGCCCCGCGAAGCGCGGTCAGGACCACGCGATCACCCCGGTGACAACGTACGCCAGCACGCCCGCGGCGCCGACCCGGCGGATGCCACGGCGTGCGCCGGCGACCGACGGGAGGTCGCGGTCGGCGTTGAGGACGTAGACGCCGGGCTTCTCCAGGCGACTGTCGAGGGCTGCCGCGGCGACCCCCATCGGCCACCCGGAGTTTGGCGACGGCACCCGATCGAGCCACCGGGAGGCGCGCCAGAGACACCTCCAGTCGAGGAAGATCACCGCCAGCAACAGCGCGCTGACCCGGGCCGGGAGCCACATCACCACGTCGTCGAGCCGCGCCGCCGGCGTCCCGACCAGTTTCGATCGGTAGCCGAGCATCGAGTCCATCGTGTTGACCGCTTTGACCCAGGCGGCAGCGCCGGCGGCAGCCGGCAGCGGTGGGAGCCCGACCGCCGGCGCGAGGACGACGGCGAGGGCAAACGCACCGAGCGGCGCGACCAGCCCGTCGGCGAGGTTCTCGGCCGCGCTCTCGACGGTCGCGCTTCGCAGGAGGCCGGGCGAGAGGTCGGCCGCGTCCCGGCCGGCCAGCGCCAACAGTCCCTCCCGGGCAGCCGCGACATCCCGGTCGCTGTCCCGGACGACGGCGTTCGCTGCCGACAGCAGTCGCCGGAGACTCGTCGTCAGGAACAGGACGGCACCGGCGACCGCGACGCCGAGGATCGGTGTGACCGTGCCCGCCCCCACGACGAGTGTCCCGACGCCGGCGGCAGCACCCAGCGGCAGCGCCGCCGCGGCGAGTGCGCCGACGGCGAGGGGCTGGTCCCACGGGCGGTCGACGGCACCGACGAGCACGCCGAACCAGGCGACGGGGTGCCAGCGGGTAGGCGGCTCTCCGAGGCCACCTTCCAACGCGGCGGCGACGAGGACGGCCAGCCCCGCGGCCGTGCTCACAGCGACCCCTCCCGACAGCGTCTCGCGACCGTCGCGAGCGGCGTCTCGTCGATCAGGACCGACCGCGCGCCGACCCGATCTGCACCGCCGTCGGTACGGGCGTCGTCACCGACGTGGACCAAGGTCGCGAGGGGGACGCCCAGCGCGTCGGCCGTCGCCGCGAATATCTCACGGTGGGGTTTCCGCCACCCGCAGTCGACGCTGGTGACGACGGCGTCGAAGGGGCCGAGCGACGCACGGTCGAGCGTCCGTTCGACGAGTCCCGGAACGCTACAGTTCGAGCAGACCGCGACCGGTCCCTGCTCCCGGGCAGCGGTAACCGCCGCCCCGGCGTCGGGCCGAACGGTCACCGGCCTGTCGAAGGCGTCGAGTACTGCGTCCCGAGCGACCCGGGCAGAAACGTCGACACCGCGGCTCTCCAAGGCGAGGCGGACGTGTTCGGGTAGCGGGGCCTCCCGGCCACGTTCGTACTCGCGGTGGGAGCTCCGGTAGGCGTCTTCCCAATCGTCCGGGACCGCGATCCCACGGTCGGTCAGCGCGCTAGCGACGGCATCCCACGGCGTACTGGGTCGGTCGGCCGCGACCAGCGTCCCGAACAGGTCGAAGGAGAGTGCCACGTTCGCGTAGTTACTGCAATCGTACTTGAACTGTCCGGTGAGCGAGGCAGCGTCGGGACCTCCCCCGGGAACGACGGGACACCGTCAGACAAATATCAGTTTTAGTTTACTACTGGACCGAGAATCTACCAGAAAATGTATACTTCGATTCGCGTTTACAGTCAGATTTCGTATCTAAATCGCAATACGGCAGCCACTTGTTTTTACCACCCACCATGGTATCGGTCCGGATTCCAACTCGAAGGTACGGGTAGAAAAGGGGTACGTAAACCGACAGTAATCGTTACCAGCGGTGGTGGACAGCGTCGTACACGTGGTCCTCGTAGACGTCACGCACCGCCCCGTGGGTCTGGTTCGAGAGGGGTGCCATCTCGCTGACCGCCGCGTTGGCCTGGACGTGCTCCGGGGTCGTCGATCCCGGGATGACCGTCGACACCGCGTCGTGATCGAGGATCCAGCGCAGCGCCATCTGGGCCATACTCATCCGTTCGGGGACGTGTCCCCGGAGCGCGTCGACGGCGTCGAACCCGTCCTCGACGGGCAGGCCGGCGAAGGTCTCCCCGCGGTCGAAGGCCTCCCCCTCGACGTTGAAGTTCCGGTGGTCGTTCTCCGGGAACTCCATGTCACGGGAGAGCGTTCCGGTCAGGAGCCCGGAGGCCAGTGGGACCCGCGCGATGACACCGACATCCCGCCTAGCGGCCTCCTCGAAGAACAGCTCCGCCGGGCGCTGGCGGAACATGTTGAAGATGATCTGGACCGTCTCGACCCCTGGGTACTCGATGGCTTTCAGGGCCTGCTCGACCTTCTCGACGCTGACCCCGTAGTGGGCGATCTCCCCCTCCTCGCGCAGGCGCTCCAGCGCCTCGAAGGTCTCGGGCTGGTAATACGCCTCCGTGGGCGGGCAATGCAGCTGCACCAGTTCGAGCGTGTCGGTCCCCAGGTACTCCTGGGAGCGGTCGACGAACCGCGAGAGGTTCTCGTAGTTGTAGCGGTCGGCAGTGTGTGGGTCGAGTCGGCGACCCGCCTTCGTCGCGACGGTGACCTCGTCCCGCACTCCTCGCTCGTCCAGTACTTCGGCGATGCGTTGCTCGCTGAAGCCGTCACCGTAGACGTCGGCGGTGTCGATGAAATCGATGCCGGCGTCCAGGGCGGCCCGGACTGCCTCGCGGCCCTCCTCGGCGTCCACGTCGCCCCAGTCGCCGCCGATGTTCCACGTCCCGAAGCCGACATCTGTCACTCCGTAGCCGGTCGAACCGAGCAATCGGTGGTTCATACCTCGGGCTAGCCGTGGTTACCACTAATGCCTTCCTACGAGGGCGCGATCAGAAAACGGGCGTGAGCCCGCTCGTGCGGGTCGCGTCGGACGTGCCATGTGGACGCCGACAGCTACTCGACCCACTTCGCCCGGCGGATGTCGTAACCGCCACAGGCCGGACAGGAGTGGTACTGGATCTCGAAGGCGCTCCCGCAGGACAGGCAGACGTAGGGCTGTCGGTCCGCTGTCCCCAGTCCGGAGACGACCTTCGCCTTGTCAAGGACATCCATCGACGACCACGTCGGCGATACACCCCACCTGGATATAAAAGCCGGAGATCGTTCAGGACGTTTTACGCGGTCCGCGTCGGCCGGTTCGTCCGTTCCGTGAGACGAACCAGCCGACAGAACCGGTCCCCCGCGTCCGTCGTGTCATCTATGGAGTGGTATGCAAATCGTTTTTACAACCCATCATAGTCCCATCGTATGGACGACTATGCGGAGATGTTCGGAGAGGGTGGTCTGAACGACCAAGTCGACGCCGACGAGTTGATGTCCGACATCGGTCTCGACGAAGACGAGGTCGCCTGGCGCAAGGCGTTCATCGGGTTCGGCGAGGACGATGTCGACCGATTGCGAGCGCTCCAAGACACGTTCGAGGACCACGCAGAAGCGATCGGCGAGCAGTTCTACGAGAACCTCCTCGAACACGACCAGACCATCGAAGTCATCGAACGATCACCGAAGGCCATCGACGCGCTCAAACAGACACAGGAAGCGTACTTCGCGACGCTCGCCGGTGGAGAGTACGGCCAGGAGTACTTCCGGGACCGCGCCCGGATCGGGAAGCTCCACGACATCCTCGAAATGCCGATGAAACACTACATCGGCCAGTACGGCGTCTACTACGACCTGATCCTACCACTGCTTGCCGATCGACTCGAATCCCGCATGCGCGACCGACTCGAAGCCGAATGGGCCGACACAGCCGACGGTAGCACGGCCACGGGATCGACAGCCGACTCGGCACCACTCCCCGATTCGGCCGAGTCAGCTATCACCGAGGAGGTCGGCGCGTTCAAACGAGAACTCCTGTCGGTCCTGCGTATCATCAATCTCGACATGCAGGTGGTCGCGGATACGTATATTCACTCCTACAACGAGAAGGTCCGCGAAGAGGTCGCCCGCCGTGAACGACTGGCAACGGAAGTCGAGGAGGACCTGGAGGGACCACTGGACGAACTACGTCGTTCCGCCGACGACGTTGCACAGAGTACCCAGCAGATATCCGCGCTGACCGACGAACAGGCCGAACACATCGATACTATCACCGAAGAGGTGTCCGGGATGAGCGCAACCATCGAAGAGGTCGCCGCGAGCGCCTCACAGGTCGAATCAAACAGCACGCGCGCTCGGAACCTCGCCGAGGACGGCCAGACCGCTGCCGACGATGCAATGGAGGTCATGGATGGTGTCGGTGAGGCCGTCGACGAGGTCGCGGACGACGTGGATGCACTCCAGAACCGCGTCAGCGAGATCGACGAAGTCGTCGACGTGATCAACGACATCGCCGAGCAGACGAACATCCTCGCGCTCAACGCCTCGATCGAAGCGGCGCGTGCCGGCGAGGCCGGCTCCGGGTTCGCCGTCGTCGCCGACGAGGTCAAGTCGCTGGCTGGCGACTCCCAGGCGCGTGCCAGCGAGATCGAAGCGCTGGTCGCCGACATTCAGGCTGATACGACCGATACCGTCGAGAGCCTCGACACGACGACAGAGCAGATCGAACACGGGATCGAACGAGTCAGCGAAGCGATGGACCTGCTCGACGACATCACCGACGCTGTCCGCGAGACGGCGAACGGCATCAAAGAAGTCTCGGCTGCGACAGACGACCAAGCCGCGAGCAGCGAGGAGATTGCGAGTATGCTCGACGAACTCGTCGAACAGACCGATACCGTCGTCGAAGAGGTCGAGCAAATCGCCGCTGCGACCGAACAACAGGCCGCGACGGTGGACGAGGTCTCACAGACTGCGGATCGGCTGACGGAGTGAACCACCCGTTGTAACCGCGAGAGGGCTCCACGAGGACAGCGACAAGCTGATCGACAGTCGGCTACGGATCGGCTGGAAGAGGAGTCCACCCTCCCCGATTTGAACAGATGCCAGACGTTCCTGCTCAGTCGCTTTGCTCCCTGCGCGGGTTGCGGCTGGCGTGTTCAGATCGGGTCAGTCGTCGCTCGGATTCGACACCGTTCGCCGTCGCTCACAGGTGTCAAAGTCCAGTCCGCCCTCCCCGATTTGAACGGGGGACAAGTCGATCTACAGTCGACTGCTCTACCAGTCTGAGCTAAGGGCGGTTACATGAGAAGGCATCCGCCGTCCGGACTTAAGGGTTATTATTCGATAGGGGTACGGCCGGTCGTGACACGGGAAAGAGCACGAAAGAATATTACTAACGGTGGTCATACACGGTAGTACGGTGCTCGGTGACTGCCCATACTGTAACGGCCGGCTGACCAACGCGAAGAAGTCTGTCATGTGTGACCACTGTGGGGAAGGGTTCCACATCGAGTGTGCGCGCGATGTCGACAGCTTCGAGATCACTGTCGAGTCGCATCTTCTCAGATCAGACACCTACACGATCACCTGCCCGAACTGCGCGGAAGCGTGGGAGGTCGGGTTCGACCCCAGAGAGGACTAACAGCAGACAGCCGTCAGACAGCGCGGGAAGATTTAATTACTCGGGGATCATCGTGTCCGACGAGTCGTATGAGTAAGATCACGTTCCGCGCGGACGACGACCTCGTCGCGCAACTCGAGGAGTTCGACGCCTCCAAGAGCGAGGTCATGCGGGAAGCCCTCCGGGAGTACTTAGGCGAGGGTCAATCCTCGACGGCCGACGGAGCGGTGTCTCACACGACGGGAGACACGGACAGCATCGACGAGTTCATCGCGGAACGTGTCGACGCGATCGTCACCGACAGACTCGACGAGACGTTTACTCGTCAGCGCGCGCAAGACGTGAACGTAAACATCACGTTAGAACAGGATTCAGCGGCTGTATCACCGGATTCCGGGGCCGAACACGAGGAGAACGAACGCGTGTCACACGACGCGTCGACGGGCGTGTCACACGACTCCGATTCGCGTAAGACGGACCCGAACGACGACGAAAACGCGGAACCGGACGTGGCACGCGACTGCGCGCAATGTGGCGAAACAGTGTCTTCGTCCCACGTTTACTGCCCGAACTGTGGTGAGAAGGCATCCCGCCGTGTGTTCTGTGAGTGCGGTGACGAACTCCGATCGGATTGGGGATTCTGCCCGAGTTGCGGTCGCCGGACGCCGGCTGCGGATGTCCTCGATAATCCGTAAACGCTGTGTATACCACTCTTAGACCCGTTTACGGCAGGAACGAGTGATTGTCATACACTCGGGGAAAGTTTTAATACATAACGGTCTGTGGTACAGGTTGCGTAAGACGGCTTGTCTTACGCGGCGGCCCTCGGGCGGCATGAACGCCGCAGTCCGGCGGTTTCGCCGTGTAAACAGTCGGCCCGGGCCGCAAACGCGCTCGGACCGAGTCGTCTTACCCAAAGGGGAAAATACGAACATGGAGCGTGTGACACTACGGATTCCGAAACAGCAGATCGAAGAGGTCGAACAGATGGTCGCAACGGGGGAATACCCCAACCGGAGCGAAGCGATCCGGGCCGCTGTTCGAGAGATGCTCGCCGAACAGGAGAACTCCGAGCGGAACGGTAACCGCAAACGGAGCTGGGCGAGGGCATAACGATGCAGGACATCGTCAACGAGGCCCTCGAGCGCGACGAGCAGGAACAAAAACAGTTGTCCGACGAGGACGTCGACGGGTTCGGTGACCCCCGTATCGTCATCGTCGGCTGCGGTGGCGCCGGGAACAACACGGTCAACCGGCTGTACAACATCGGCGTCGACGGTGCCGATACCGTGGCGATCAACACGGACAAACAGCACCTCAAAATGATCGAGGCCGACACGAAGATCCTCGTCGGCAAGTCCCTGACCAACGGGCTCGGTGCCGGTGGCGACCCCTCGATGGGCGAGCGCGCGACCGAGATGGCCCAGGGCACGATCAAGGAAGTACTGGGCGACGCCGACCTGGTCTTTGTCACCGCCGGCATGGGTGGCGGGACCGGGACCGGTGCCGCCCCCGTCGTCTCGAAGATCGCCAAAGAACAGGGCGCGATCGTCGTCGGCATGGTGTCGACGCCGTTCAACGTCGAGCGTGCCCGGACGGTCAAGGCCGAGGAAGGACTAGAGAAGCTTCGCCAGGAAGCCGACTCGATCATCGTCCTCGACAACAACCGACTGCTCGACTACGTGCCGAACCTGCCGATCGGCAAGGCGTTCTCGGTGATGGACCAGATCATCGCCGAGACGGTCAAGGGGATCTCCGAGACGATCACTCAGCCGAGCCTGATCAACCTGGACTACGCCGACATGACATCGATCATGAACCAGGGTGGCGTCGCCGTCATGCTGGTCGGCGAGACCCAGGACAAGAACAAGACCGAGGAGGTCGTCAAGGACGCGATGAACCACCCGCTGCTGGATGTCGACTACCGCGGCGCCAGCGGCGGTCTGGTCCACATCACCGGCGGCCCGGACCTCACGCTGAAGGAGGCAGAGGGCATCGCCCAGAACATCACCGAGCGCCTCGAGGCCTCGGCGAACGTCATCTGGGGCGCCCGCATCCAGGAAGAGTACAAGGGCAAGGTCCGCGTCATGGCGATCATGACCGGCGTCCAGTCCGCACAGGTGCTGGGTCCGACGACCCAGAAGCAGGCCAACAAGTCCCGCGAGGCCATCCAGGAGGTCGGCGACGACACCTCCTTCGACGCGAGCGATAACGTCGAGGCCAGCAGTACGGGCACCGGCGGACACAGTGGCGGCCAGAGCGGCGGTCACTCCGCGGGCTACGGCGAGACCGACGGCGGGCGCAGCGAGGTCGAGACCAACAACGGACTCGACGTCATCCGGACCAACGAGTAACCCGTCGACCCCCGACCCCCACCTTCTCCGTATTTCGACCGATCAGCGGCCGCACTCTCAGGCGACGCCCGTCCCAGCGTAGCCGTCGATCTCGTCACCGTCCGTATCGTTCAGGAACTCGATATCGATGGTGCCACTGTCGATGTCGTCGAGGTACTTGATGTCGCTGCTGCTTTCCTCCAAGTAGACCAGTTCCGGGTTCCCGTCGCCGTCGACATCGGCGGCAGTCGCAGTCGCCTTCATCGCCGACGGTGTCGACCCGCCACTCACGTCGCTACTGCCGATCTCGTCCCCGCTCGTGTCGTTGGTGAGGACGACATCGTTCCCGCCGTCGACGCTGGCGACCCGGGGGGTCCCGTCGCCGTCGAAGTCCGCCATCGTGCCGGCACCGATGCCGGTACTGGAACCGAGGCTCGTCGACATACTGTGAACACTGCCACCGGGTTCCAGATACTGGAGCGTCTGACTGCCGTCGGCGAAGACGAGTTCGTCGGTCCCGTCACCGTCGATGTCACCGGGCCCGACGACCGCGTTCGCGCCGTCACCGCCTGGATCGGTTGCGACGACGGTCACGCCGCTACTGGGTGTCGAGCGGTAGATCGCCGACGGACTCGTGTCGTTGACGAAAAACACCGACGGCGGGCTCCCGTTCCAAGAGCCAGTGGCCAGCCGCGTCTTGTCCTCCGTCCCGTCGGGCACGGCTGAGTTGGTCGTGACGGTCGTCACGTCTCCCGTCGCGTCGACGAGTTTGACCGCGCCGCTGCTGTTGACGTACGGGACCCCGGGTGCGCCGTCGCCGGTGACGTCTGCCTTTGGTGGGCCGATGGCTTCGACGTCGCTGGCGTTCGGGACAACGCTGACGTTGCCGCCGTCGCCGGAGATCGTGGTGATCCCAGTCGCGTTCCCCGTGAAGACGGTTCCACCGGGGAACCGACCGGACGCGATGATCTCGGCGATATCGAACCGCGCGAGGATATACGAAGAGGGTTCGCCCTTGGACTCGGTCCAGACGATCCGTAGCGTCTCGTCCTGGGGGAAGACGACGACCGACTGGCCGGCCGCCAGCGTCCGACCGTGTAACACGTCGGGGTCGGCGACGCCACGGAGCGTGACCCGGTCACCGTCGATCTCCGGTCCGGCCTCGTGGACGAGTTCGTAGGCGCCGTCGGTCCGTTCGAGGTCGAAGGCCGTCTCCGGGGCGGGCGTCTGTTCGTCGGTCAACTGGAAGACGAACACCGACGAGAGCCCGACCAGCAGGACCACGATACCGAGCAGGAGAACGCCGCCGACGACCGGCGAGACGCCACGCTCACCGTTGGAAGACGGCCCGGAGACCATCGTAACAGCGAGACGATAGCACTCGGACACTCATATTAGCTGCGGGACAGTATCGGAGTTGACAACGGAGCGGCTCAGACGGCTTCCAGCGCATCGAGCAGGTTGCACTTCCGGCAGCGATCCCGGGCCGTCGGCGCGCCGCAGTTCTCGCACTCGCCGAAATCGGTCTCGGCGTCGTCGCCGCCGTAGGTCTGTGCCGCCAGCGCCGCCAGTTTCTCGTAGCCGGCCATGATCGAGTGGCGGGTCCCCGGGTGGTTCTGTTCGAGATCGAGCATGAGTTCCTGTATCTCGCCGCGGTAGGCCTCCTCGGCGTGGGGACACTCCGTGATGTGAGCCGGCAGGTCCCGGAAGCGGGCGTACAGCGCGATCTCCTTCTCCGGGACGTCACGCAGGGGCTTTGCCCGCGGGACGTGGTGGTCTTGCTCCTCACGCGGGCGGTCGGTCGGCCCGTCGCCGTCGCCCTCGAAAGGACCCAGCGAGGCGTCGAAGTGTTTCGCCATCTGGGAGACGTCACCCTCCAGGAAGTTCATCAGCGCCGTCTCGGCCTCGTCGTCGAGGTTGTGGCCGGTCAGCAGTTTGTCCGCACCGAGTTCCTCAGCGTACCGCGAGAGGGCGTCCCGGCGGAACACCCCACAGTACGCGCAGGCAGCCATCCCCTCGGGATCATCCTCGACGACTTCGTCCATCCGGACGTCGTACTCGGACTCGTAGGAGACGACCTCGTGGTGGATGTCGAGGTCGTCGGTCAGTTCCCGGCAGGCGTCTAAGCTCTCGTCGCGGTACCCTTCGATCCCCTCGTGGATCGAGAGCGCGACGAGTTCGATCCGGGGGTCCTGCTCGAAGACATCGGTCAGAATCTCGGTGAGGACGACGCTGTCTTTCCCGCCCGAGAGCCCGATGACCCACGTCTCGGGGTCCTCGGGCGTGGCGTCGTCGGGGACGAGCCCGTCGTCCCGGATGCGGCGCCGGACCCGTTTCTCGACGGCGCGACAGAGGTGGTCCCCACAGAGATGCAGCCCCGAGTAGGCTGCGTGCAGCACCGCGTCATCACCGCACTTGTCACACTCCATTACCCGTGATTTCGTGTGGGCAGAGGTGAGGGTTTCGTCTCGTATCGGACCCGCAACGAGTTGTGTCCGGAGGTGCGAACACCGGCCACATCGGTACCGGCGAGGGCGAACGCGCCCGAGTCAGAACGCGTCGGGGCCGCGTTCCAGCGCGTCCAAGACGGTGTCGACGTGGCGCTCGCGGCTCGACGAGGAGAACAGTTCGTGCCCGCCCTGGTACAGTCGGATTCGATCGGCGTGGAGCCGCCGGCCGATCGCTCGCGGGTCGACGACCCGGTCGGTGAGCGTACAGAAGGCGACGGCGTCGTCCCGGGCCGGCGGCAGGCGTGCCTGTGCCCGCCGGGTCGTCCGCAGGAACGCCGGCGAGGCGGCGTCGGGACCGTCGGCCAGTTGCGCGTCGGTCGCCAGGTCGCCGATCCCCTCACCGTCTAGGTTCCCCGTCGGGACGATCGGTTTCGAAACGGGGAGACTCGTCACGAGATCGAGGACCGGATCGGGAATCGGGAGGTCGCTGCCCCACCACGGACTCAGATAGACGCGGTTCGTCACGCCCGGAACGTCGAGGAAGGCACTGGTGAGCCCGCCGGCGCTGTGGGCGAGAACCGGGAACTGGTCGAGATCGGCCGCGTACTCCCGGACGGGATCGACCCACTCCCGCTGGAGGTCGGTGATGTGAGTCGGGAGTTCGACGACGTGGGTCCGGTACTCCCGGGCGACCTGATCGACGAGCCACTGGACGTTCTCGTGGCGACAGCGGTTCCCCCAGCCCAACACGAGGAGACAGTCCTGCTCGGCGCCGTCGTCGTAGACCCGGATCTGCATGGCTGTGGGTCCGGCCGCCACCGTCTAAAATCCGGTCCCGAGATCGCCAGCGGAGAGGCAGGGTTTTGAGCGGTCGTCCCCTATCGTCGGTCGATGAGTATGGACCGTTCGACGGCCGTCGAGCGCGTCGAGGAGATCGTCGCGACCGTCGAGGACGAACGGATGCCGGTGCCGGTCCGGGAACTGTGGGTCTTCGGCGACGTCGCGCTGGGACTGGACCCCGTCGAGCGCCTGGATGTCTACGTCACGAAGGATATCCTCTTCAAGGACGCTCCCGAGCGCGCCGCGGAGTTCCAGCGGAGCCACGGCGTCGACGGTGTCGGCAAGACCGTCCGTGCCGCGTGGGCCGACGAGTACCCCGAGTACCTGCGTGCCAACGCCAGCGGTCACGCCGCCCCCGAGAAGTGCCTGGCCGCACACCTCCTGCCCGATACCGACGAGCCGATCCACCTGGAAGTGTGTAACGCCTCCTTCGACGACAACGTCACCCAGCGACTGAAGGGTGCGATGGCCCGCGAGGACTACGAGCAGATCCTCGACCCGCGGGGGGCCTGTCTGTGGGTCGAAGGGAGACGGTCGACGGAGGCCTTCGAGAAGCTCCGGAACGGCGAGTTCGTCCTGCCGACGCTGTCGGGTGCCCTGGAGATGCTCGGGATGGAGGAAGCCGAGGCCGGCGAGGCCGCCGAGGCGGTACGGGCCTACCGGGAACGGCAGGACGGCCCCTCCGTCCGTGGCGACGTAGTGTAGCGGGACGGCGAGTCACACCCGACCGACGGTGACGAAGAACGGGACGGTCTCGCGGCGCTCGTACGCCCGGTCGCCCATCTGCTCGACGACCGTCCGCCCCATCTCGCGCCACTGCTCGCGTAGCCGGTCCAGTTCTTCCGGTGTCGTCTCGCCGTCGAGGATCGTCTCGCGGTCGCTGGCCAGCCCCTCGCCGGTGGCCTTCCGACGCGCGGACCGGATCGCCTGTTCGCCGTAGGGCGGGGTGATCTCACGGACCTGGTCGTATCGACGCGTCGAGACCACGTCCAGCCCCGCCTCGCGGAGGAGGTCGGCCGCGTCGCTGCCAAGCGCCACGTCGGTCCCGACGCCGTCGAGGTAGAACCGGCGTGCGCGCCGCGCCAGGGGAGGTTCGGCCGCGACCGTCGATTCGACGGTGACCGCGGCGTTGTTCGGTTCGACCGCCGCGACCCGCTGGCTGGCGACGCGGGCGAACTCCCGGACCGCCGCGCCCGGATCGGGGAGGTTGATCAACAGCGCCTGACAGACAACCAGATCGAAACTGTCCTCGGCGAAGGGGAGTCGCGTGGCGTCGCCCTGGACCGTCGGCCCGCCGACCGACGCCAGCAGGTCGGCGTCGGCGTCGACCCCGACGACGGTTCCGTCGGTCTCCTCGCGGAGGACGCGGGTGAGTTCGCCGGTGCCACAGCCGACGTCCAGCACTCGCTGGCACGTCCCGAGTTCGAGATCCGCGAGCGCCGCGCGAGAGTCGGCCCACATCCCCGTCCGGGTGGCTTCCAGGTAGTCGGCGGAAAACCGTCGCACGGGTGGTAGCTGTCGGGTCGCGGTAAAAAACGTCGCGGTCCGGTTCAGTCCCGCAGTTCGCGGACCCGTTCGATGTTCCAGGCGAAACTCTTCCCGTCCTCCGAGGGCGTTTCGAGGACCAGCGGGAGGTCCCGGACTGCGTCGTGGTTGACGAACGCGGTCATGCCGTCCTCGCCGATCTCGCCCTCGCCGATGTGGGCGTGTTCGTCCTTGTTGGTCCCACACTCGTGTTTCGAGTCGTTGAGGTGGACACAGGCCAGGTCCGCCAGGCCGACCACCTCGTCGAACTCCGCGAGGGTCTCGTCGACGCCCTCGGGGGTCGAGAGGTCGTAGCCCGCCGCGAACGCGTGGGCGGTGTCGAGACAGAACTCGATGTCCAGGTCCGTCCGCTCGCGAACCGTCGCGAGGTGCTCGAACTCCCCGCCCAGTTTCGTCCCGCTGCCGGCGTCGGACTCGACCAGGACGGTCACGCCGTCGGGGACGTCCAGTTCGGAAAGCGCCGAGGCAGCGTTGTCGAGGCCGCCGTCGACGCCGGCACCGGTGTGCGCGCCCAGGTGGACGTTGACGTACTCGATGTCGAGTTTCGCGGCGGCGTCGACCTCCTTCTGCATGGCGTCGATGGACTGCTCCCGGAGGTCGTCTTTCGGCGTACAGAGGTTGACCAGATACGAGGAGTGGATGACCCACGGTCCGACGCCGTGCTCCGCCGACCGGTCCCGAAACTGCTGGGCCTCCTCGTCCTCGATATCGGGGTCCTGCCAGACCTGCGGCGAATGGGAGAAGATCTGGCCGCAGTTCCCGCCGTAGTCGACCTGTTCGTCGACGGCGTTGTACGCGCCGCCCGCGATAGAGGTGTGTGCACCCACTCTGAGCATATCCGTCGGTGGGGTTGGACCGGGCAAAGAGGTTCCGGACCGCCGCCGTCACACCGGTCCGGTGTCCGAATCGACGAGGCCGGCCATCACGCGAGCCTCGGCCTTCCGGAGGTGTTCGGCTGCTGTCCCGGGGGCACAGTCGATTCGCTCGGCCACGTCCGCGACGGTTCCGTCCCGAGGGTTCTCGTAGTAGCCGGTCTCGACGGCGGCCGCGACGGCCGCGAACTGCCGGTCGGTGAGCGTGCTGCCGGTGTCGAGCCGTCGGCTGTCGTAGGTACCGACCTCCAGCACGTCGACCTCGATCGGGTCGGGGACGGCATCGACGGCGCGCTGGACGGCCTGGCCCGGACCGACGAGGGTGAGTTCGACGGTGCCGTCGGCCAGGTACGCGACCGGTGAGACGACCACCAGTTGAGCGCGCGTCAGCGCCTCGACGAGGGCCGTGTCGGTCTCGCTTGGCCGATCCTGGACGTAGAGGTAGAACGTCTCGTCCGGACACGTCGAGATGGCGTAGTCGACGACGAGATCGGTCGCCTCCAGGGCCTCCCGGTAGGGGTCCGGCGGGAAGCCATCGACGTGAAAGAGCAGGGTCTGGAGCTCCTCGCCCACACTGTTGCCCCGCAGCATGTAGCTGGCGTCGTACCCGTCGGTCTCGACGACGAACTGGTGCATCGGGTGGCGAACCGGCGGGTCCATCGCCAGCGAGAGCCTGACGTATTTCACAGCGGTGGTTCCGGACCCATATATAAAGGAACCTCGCATCAGAGGCGACAGTTCGAGGCGACTCGCGGCCGTCCGTCCGCGTATGTCCCGGACAGTTGCCGCCGGTCCTGAGCGGGAGTCGGACCTGGTCGAGCCGATCCGCGAGTACGTTTTGGAGACCGAGACGCACGAGAACGCACCTGCTGTCGTCGTCAGAGCCGACGAGGTCCGGACCGTCCTCGCGACGCTGAAAGCCGAGGCGGGACTGGATCACTGTGCCTGTGTCACGGCCCAGGCCTACGAGGACCGCTACGAGAGTATCTATCACCTCCGGAGCTACGACGACCCCACGAAGGAACTGTCGGTTGTCGTCCCCTCGCCGACGGACGACCCCCACAACGAATCGGCCGCGCCGGTCTACCCGACCGCAGCGTGGCACGAACGGGAGGCCTACGACCTGGTCGGGATCGAGTACGACGACCACCCCGACCTCCGGCGGATTCTCCTCCCCGAGACCTGGCAGGGCCACCCGCTCTCGCCCGATTACGATCAGAACCAGCCACAGATCGTCACCTACCGCGAACACGAGCGCATCCTCGAAGACCGCCGGGAAGGTCCCGACACCATGCACATCAACATGGGGCCACACCACCCCTCGACACACGGCGTCCTCCACCTGAACGTGACGCTGGACGGCGAGACCGTCGCGGACGTGGACCCGGACATCGGCTACATCCACCGCTGTGAGGAACAGATGTGCGAGCAGGGGACCTACCGGCACCAGATCATGCCCTACCCCGACCGCTGGGACTGGAGCGGGGCCGGCCTCTGTAACGAGTGGGCCTACGCCCGCGCCATCGAAGACATGGTCGACATCGAGGTCCCCGAGTACGCCCAGGTGATCCGGACGATGAGCGCGGAGTTTTCCCGGATCCTCGGACACATGCTCGCCGTCGCCACCTACGCCCTGGACGTCATCAGCGAGTTCACCGCGGTCTTTCAGTGGGGAATCCGGGACCGCGAGATCGTCCAAGACATCCTCGAAGACCTCACCGGCCAGCGGCTGATGTTCAACTACTTCCGGGTCGGCGGCGTCGCCTGGGACCTTCCGGAACCGCGCGCGGAGTTCTTCGAGAAGATCCGGGCGTTCCTGGACTCCCTCCCACGAAAACTCACGGAGTACCACGACATGCTGACCAGCAACGAGATCTTCCAGAAGCGGACCGTCGACACCGGCCGGCTCCCCGCCGAGACCGCCAAGGCCTACGGCTGTACCGGCCCGGTCGCACGGGGGTCGGGCGTCGACTACGACCTCCGACGTGACGACCCCTACGGCTACTACGACGAACTGGACTGGTCGGTCGCCACCGAAGGGAGCGGCGACAACTTCGCCCGCGTACTGGTCCGGCTGCGCGAGGTCGAGGAGTCCGCGAAGATCATCGACCAGTGTGTCGACCGCCTCGAACAGTGGCCCGAGGACGACCGCGAGATCCAGGCCAACGTCCCCCGGACGCTCCGGCCGGACCCGGACACCGAGATCTACCGGGCGGTCGAGTCCGCGAAGGGCGAACTGGGCATCTACATCCGCTCGGACGGGACGGACACGCCCGCCCGGTTCAAGATCCGCGGCCCGTCGTTCTCACACGTCCAGGTGCTGCCCGCCATCGCCGAGGGCGAGTTCATCCCGGATCTGGTCGCCAGTATCGGCAGTCTGGACCCGATCATGGGTGACGTCGATCGGTGAATCCCGACTGTCACTCTCCCGGCCGTCTCCTTTTGTAGTTCGCGCGCGTACGCGTAGCCACGATGACAGCACAGGCGACGTTCGCGGGCGGCTGTTTCTGGTGTACCGAATCGGTGTTCAAGCAGGTCGATGGTGTCGAATCGGTGGTCTCGGGGTACGCCGGCGGCCACGTCGAGGACCCCAGCTACGAAGCGGTCTGTCGGGAAGAGACCGGCCACGCCGAGTGTGTCCAACTCACCTACGACCCCGACGTGGTGAGTTACGAGGACCTACTGGCGGTCTTTTTCACGACCCACAACCCGACGACGCTGAACCGTCAGGGCAACGACGTTGGGACTCAGTACCGCTCTGCCGTGTTCTACCACGGCGAGGAGCAACGCGCGGCCGTCGAGGCGTTCATCGAGGAGATCCAGCCGGGCTACGACGACGACATCGTCACCGAGATCGAGCCCCTGGAGGCGTTCTACGCCGCCGAGGAGTACCACCAGGACTACTTCGAGAAGAACCCCAACCAGGCCTACTGTACGATGACGATCCCGCCGAAGATCGAGAAACTCAAGCAGAAACACGCGGACCTCCTGGCGGCCGAGTAACTGTTCGAGGGGACGGACGAGACAAAACATATACATATGCAACTACAATGTAACACTGCTGTCGTCTCCGGACGACGGCACATCCACCAAACCCTGGTTGTGGATACCCGCCACCGGCCGACCAGCCGGTGGCATACCTTCGACGAGCAGTCGATCACCCGGTGGCACCGACACAGCCGACCGGGTCGTCGGGAGGACGGGAGATGAACGCGGGTCGGCTCGTTCTCGGCGCACACCTCGTCGTGGCAGCCGTACTGCTGATCGTCGGACTGCTCGCGGGATTGAACGGGGATCTCGTCCAGTTCGGGCTGTTGAGTGCGGTCGGGGTGATGGTGGGACTGCTGGGGCGGTCGGTCAGTCGCCTGGCAGCGGCCCGCTGATCGGCGCCAACGCTAAACCACAGCAGTCGCTAGACCGAGTACTGCTATGCGCGCGGCCAGAACCGAGGAGCGGTAACCGATGACAGGCTTCAAACCGGAAGACAGGGTACCGATGGCTGCGGCCATCGTCGTCGTCGTAGTGTCGAACGTCGTCGGGTACGCGCTGGGTGTCACGATATACATGAGCATCCTGGCAACCCCGCTCGCACTCGTGGCGTTCGGGCTCGTCAGATACGTCCTGCACGGGAGTGCAGTCCCCGACGCACTGGTCCGTAACTGATGGCGCCCCGTATCGACTGTACGGTCGTCGTCAGGGACGGGATCGACGGGGTCGGACTCTCCCAGTCGGCCGCCACACAGGTGGGAGTAGCCGACGGTGACGCGATCGCCGTCCGTCGGACCGACGGGACACGGACGACAGCGACGGTTCGGATCGACGGGTCGCTCACCGGGGAGCGACTCGCCGTCGGGAGGGCGTCGCTCGAACGGTTCGGGGTGAGCGACGGCGAGACGGTGTCGGTTCAGCGGGTCGAGCCGGAACCGGCCGAACAAGTGACGGTCGCACCGGTCACGCGACTCGCCATCCGCGGCGGGGATCGGTTGGTCAGGGACGCCGTCGGGACTCACCCGGTATCGGAGGGCGACACCGTCACCGCGTCGCTGTTCGACGGCTCCCTCGACATCCCGCTGCGAGTCCTCTCGACGCGTCCCCCGGGTCCGGTGGTACTGACGGAGGCGACGACGGTCGAGGTGACGGACGGTCCCGCCCCCGTCGGCTCGATGGGTGGACTCGACCCCCTGCCCGCGTCGGCCGTCGGCGGGTACGATGAGACAGTGGAAGCGCTCGGATCGGCGCTTTCCGGCCCGCTGAGCGGCGGTAGCGCGGAATCGAGCGCTGGTCGGGCCGGTGTCCTCGTGACGGGACCACACGGTGTCGGAAAGACCCACCTCCTCTGTCACGCCGCGTGGCGCCTCGACGCGGCACTCCACAGCGTCGACGTCGGTCGACTCCTCGCCGTGAGCTACGACGCTGCCGAGGACCACCTGAACAGCGTCACCAGGACAGCCCGTGGCGCGGGTCGGAGTGTCGTCCACCTCGACGCGCTGGACACGATCGCGGAGGAAGGCACCACCAGCGTCCGACTGCTCCTCCGGGACTGGCTGGACGGGATCGCGGCGACCGACGGCGTGGTCGTCGCCGCCGAGGCGACCGAGGAGAGCGCGGTTCCAGTGACCTACGTCCAGGGGAACCGCCTCTCCCGGACGGTTGCCGTCTCCGAACCGAACCGGAGCGACAGGGCCGACATCCTCGCCGCCGTCGCCGGGGACACGCCGACCGGGCCGGGTGTGGACCTCACCGAAACGGGTGAGCAGGCCTTCGGCTACGTCGCCGCCGATCTCGTCGCGCTGTGGTCACACGCGGTCGATACGGCGACAGCCCGGGACGGATCCAGGGAGGTCGTCGTCCGGGCCGACGACCTCGCCGAGGCGACGGCCGCCGTCGGTCCCAGCGGGATGCGGGGGTCGGTACCGGAGGTCCCGTCGACGTCGTTCGACGACATCGGGGGCCTCGCGGCCGCGAAGCGGGAGCTGATCCGGGCCGTCGACTGGCCGCTGACGAACCCCGAACTGTTCGACGCGCTGGAGATCGATCCGCCGGCGGGCGTCCTGTTGTACGGCCCGCCCGGAACCGGGAAGACGATGCTCGCACGCGCGGTCGCCTCGACCAGCGGGGCGAACTTCCTCCCCGTCGACGGGCCCGAACTGATGAACAAGTACGTCGGCGAGAGCGAGCGTGCGGTTCGGCGAGTGTTCGACCGGGCTCGGTCGAACGCACCCGCGATCCTCTTTTTCGACGAGATCGACGCACTCGGTGCGACGCGGGACGACGACAGCGACTCCCCGGCGACGGCACGGACCGTCTCACAACTCCTGACGGAGTTAGACGGGATCGAGGGACGAGGCGGGATCACCGTCATCGCGACCACGAACAGACCGGACCGGCTCGACGAAGCACTGCTTCGGACCGGGCGGTTCGACCGGATCGTCGAGGTCCCGATGCCCGACGCCGACGCCAGACGGGAGATCTTCGCGGCACATCTCGGGGATCGGGTCCACGACTCGGTCGATCTCCGGGCGCTCGCGGAACGAACCGAGGGGTACACCGGCAGCGACATCGCGGCCGTCGTCAGGGAAGCAGGACTCCTCGCGATCGGGGAACACCTCCGGGATGGATCGAAGTCGTCCCGGACGCCGAAACTCCGGGCCAGGCACGTCTCGGAGGCGCTATCGGCCGTCGAACCGTCTCTCTCCGAGCGGAGTCGGCGCGAGTACGAGTCGTTCGACCGGTTCGACTAGCCGGCGACGGCTCCTCACTCGAGTGTGCGCTCGCGGTGAAGCGTCAGCACCGAGATCACGACGCCGGCGAGCGCGACTCCCTCGATCGCGAGGACGAGCCAGAACGCCGGCCGGAAGGCGAGGCCGAACGACTGGAACACCGGCAGGATGAACAGTCCGACGGCAGCGAGTGCGACCGAGACGACCAGCCCAGCGAGCGACCGGACGTTCAGTTCCTCCGGAGTGGGCGGGTGGTCGCTCATGTCGTCGGAATCGTTCACTGCTACGGTGGTGTCCGTCTCGATAAAAAGCGCTACGGTAGGCGATCAGTCCGCGGCGGTCTCCTCAGCGGACGGGGTCGGTGCGGAGTCGCTGCCGACGACGGCGCGACTGCGCAGGAGGATGAACCCGAACCCGATCTTGGCGAACAGGTCCAGGATCATGAACAGGAGCGTCTCGCCGAACAGGCCGACGAGGCCGAGCCCCTCGGTGCCGACGAGCCACGCGACCGGGTAGACGGCCCAGGCCACGAGGATGACGTTCCGCAGGGTGTTGAACGTCGCCTGCGTGTCTTCGTCGGCCTCGGACGCTGCCTCGCCGACGACGACGACGAGGTAGTACAGCACGAACAGCATCGCGATAGTGCTGATGGTCCAGAAGGCGTACCGTGCGACGGGCACCTTCATCAGCGTCGCGGCGAGGCCGGTCACGATCATGAACGCGTCGATCGTGATGATCGACGCGAGGTCGCGGTTACTGGCACCGGCGAGCAAGCCGATGTCGAGCAACAGTAACGGCGTCGTAAACAGCCAGTCGGCGTACCGCGCCCAGTAGACGTCGATGACTCGTCCGTTGACGAGTTCGACCTCCGTGAGGCCGAACCCGAAGAACATCGACAGGTAGGACGCCGCAGCGATCCCCGCGATGAGGATCGTGATCACGTAGAACTCCTTTTCACGTGGGTCTTGCACGTCCCATCCCTTGGACATGAAATACACCATGCCAAGCAGCATTCCGATGGTACCGAGCGCGAGCCATATTCCCTCTCCCTCTACCCCGAGACTTGACATCTGCAGCGGTATTGGCAGCATGGTACATGCGTATGAATGGATTATACACAAAAAAGGCTATACCCAAACTGATACGTGTTTACGGGTAGTTCGACGTATCAACCGGTAGCAACCCGAACGGGCTCGAACTGATGGGTAATTAAATAGGTACTACATTGAAAAGTGCGTCTTCCGAAGGTCCCCGTATGGCGGACGAGTCAGAGACGACCGAAGCCAAGCAGGGGGCGGAAGAGACAACCCAAGACACGGGGGAGGAAGCCGGAGCAGTCCTCGACGCCGATGCGGCAACGTCGACACAGTCAACCGACGAGCTCCGGGAGATGGTCGACGAGCAACAGAAGCGGATCGAGGAACTGGAGGACCTCCTGTTGGACCTCTCGACGCGGGTGGCCGACGGGAACAATATGGGTGTCTGTCCGGACTGTCACGGCGCAGTCATCAAAGTGAACCCGTGGTTCAGGTCGGCGAAGATCAAGTGCACACAGTGCCAGCGAGTCTTCCACGAGTACTGACTCGGGGCCCTAGTGCTGGTTCGCGCACGCGAGCGACGGACTCGAACGGGCGACCGGGACCCGACTGGGGAGAGACTAAGCGACTGGGGGTGCAACGCCTGCTGTGAGCTTCGAATACACGACGGATATCGCGGTCCGCTACGACGATCTCGACACCTACGGCCACGTCAACAACGTCCGGTACGGGACGTATTTAGAGGAGGCACGAATCGACTACCTCGCGGACGTCGTCGGCCGCGGGGAAGGGGGCCTGCTGTCCGCGTCGGGCGAGGGGACCGGGATCGTCATCGCCAACTTAGAGATCGACTTCGAGCAGCCTGTCCAGCTAACCGACAGCGTCACCGTCGGCGTCCGAGTCTCCCGGCTTGGCGAGAAGAGCTTCGCCTTCGAGTACGAGATCCGAAACGACGGTGCCGTCGCTGCGACCGGTGAAACGACTGTCGTCACCTACAGCCGTGCCGAGCAGGCCCCCATCCCGATCCCCGACAGCTGGCGCGAGTCGATTGCGGATTTCGAAGGGCTATAGCCCCCGAATCGTCTGTTTTCCGGAGTCCGACGGACTGATCGGTCGGTACGTGCGTCTGACGCTATACACCAGATAGCACGATAGGAAACGACAGTGGGCGACTCGAACCTCCGCCTCCTCGATACGCTCTCCCGGTGTCTCAGAGACCCATAGTTTGAATTGGAAGTCTCCCACTAGACTCACCCGCATGGATTCGGGAGAATCGACCGGACACGTACCGCTGATCGGGCTATCGACTGCCGGCGGCAACGACGGGGGTTCGGCCAGGACACCAACCGATGAGTAGTCACGGTGAACGATCGCCGGAAGCCGAACTCGGCTTACTCGACGCGACGATGATCGGGATGGGCGCGATGATCGGCGCCGGGATCTTCGTTCTGACGGGGCTCGCCGCCGAAATCGCCGGCCCCGCCGCACTCCTCGTGTTCGTCCTCAACGGTGTCGTCACCGCCTTCACGGCGCTGTCGTACGCCGAGTTGGCCTCGGCGATCCCCAAGAGCGGCGGCGGGTACGCCTTCGTCAGGGAGGTGTTCGCCGACCTCCCGTCGTTCATCATGGGGTGGTTGCTCTGGTTCGCATACATGGTCGCCGGTGGCCTGTACGCGCTCGGTTTCGCGCCGAACTTCCTGGAGCTCCTCCACGTCTATGGCATCACGGCTCCGCCCAGCGAGGTCGGCGCGGTCGCCGTCCCGGTCATCGACGTTGGGATTCCCGTCGGCATCGGGTTAGCGTTCGGTGCCGTCCTGCTGCTGGTGTCGTTGAACGCCGCCTCGACAGCCGCGAGCGGGAGCGTCGAGACGATATTCACGGCGATCAAAGTCAGCATCTTGGTCGTGTTCGTCGGCTACGGCGTCACGTCGCCACAGTTCTCCGGGGCGGAGTTCCAGCCGCTGTTCCCGGGGGAAAAGACCGCCCTCAGTATCCTCCCCGCGATGGGGTTGACCTTCATCGCCTTCGAGGGGTACGACCTCATCACGACGGTCACCGAGGAGGTCAAGAACCCCCGGGAGAACATCCCGAAAGCCATCTTCATCAGCCTGGCCGTGACGCTAGTCGTCTACGTCGCCGTGGTCAGCGTGGCCATCGGGACCCTCGGATCGGTCGGTCTCGCCGACGCCGGCGAGGCCGGAATCGCCCAGGCGGCGACCAGTTTCATGCCATCGTTCCCGGTCATCGGCAACGGCGGCGCGGTCATCGTCTTCGGCGCGGTGTTTTCGACGCTTACGGCACTAAACGCCGTGGTCATCGCCTCCTCCCGGGTGGCGTTCTCGATGGGACGCGAAGGGCAGTTGCTCCCCTCGTTTGGCCAGATCCATCACCGGTTCGGAACCCCCTTCTGGGCCATCATCGCTAGTGCAGTGGTGATGTTGAGTTCCGTCGTGTTGCCGACCCAGAGCGCGGGGAACATGTCCAGCCTCTTTTTCCTGCTCTCGTTTGTCATCGTCAACGGCTCGGTGATCAAACTCAGACGGGAACGCCCGGACATGGCACGCCCGTACGAACTGCCGTACTACCCGATCACACCGATCCTCGGCATCGCACTGAATCTGCTGTTGACCGGGGTGCTAGTGGTCTATCTACTCCGGACGGACGTGCTCGCACTGCTACTCAGCGTAGGCTGGGTGGCGCTCGGTATCCTCGCGTACTACGGACTCAGAGCGCTCGGGGACTCCGAAGAGGGGACCGGTCAGCAGACGGCAGTCGCGGAGGACGATTAACTATGACCCAGGACAAATCAGTACTCATCGTCGGCGGTGGACGTGTCGGCTTCCAGACAGCGGAACTGCTCGCCGACCGCGGACACAAGATAACGATCATCGAGCGCGATCCCGCCACCTGTGAGGCACTGACCGACGAGTGGATGGCGACAGTCATCCAGGGCGACGCCACGAACCCCGAGATCCTCGCCCAGGGCGGGCTGGAGAAAGCCGACGTCGTCGCCGGCTTGACCGGACAGAGTGGCGTGAACCTCGCGGTCTGTATGATGGCGACGCGGCTGTCGCCGGACGCGAGAACCGTTGCGCGGATCGATCACGGGGACGGTGCCGGCTACAAGCAGTTCGTCGACGCCATCGTCTACCCCGAGCGAGCGGGGGCACGTGTCGCCGCAAACGAGATCGTCGGCAGCGACGTCCAGACACTGGCCGATGTCACAGGAACACTCGACATCATGGAGGTGCTCGTCGAGGAGGGCGCGCCGGCCGCCGGGAAGCGGCTCGCCGACGTCCGGTTCCCCGCTGGAACGCTCGTTATCTCCGACGACGACGGTGAACGGGTCGCACAACCCGATACGGAACTCCGTCCCGGTCGTCGGTACGTCGTCGCCGTCGAACCGGATGTCGTCGACGAGGTCATGAACCTCCTCCGAGGGTGACCTGCCGCCAATAGCGTCGATCGTCTCCGGTCAGGCACGCCAGCTCTCCCCGGAGCTTTGCGGATTGGTCTGCTGTCTTCGTTCTCCCAGTACCCGGTTGATCAGGGTACCGGTGGCTTCTATGGTCACTCAGAAGCGGTGAGCGAGAGCAGTGGTCCCCCGGGTGACCCGCTACCACGGAGTTCTGTATAGCGATATACTATTTAAAATCAGCTTCCACTCGACGCGCCGAGCTTTTAGGAGTCCGGCGAGTACCGTCGTGTAATGGTCGAAAACGTCGCCCCCGTGGTTGCCGAACTGGAGCAGGACGACATCAACCTGCTGTCGGGGGTCGAACACGGGATGCGGTTCTCGGAGTACGTCGCCCGCGAGAAACTCGTCGAGTTCTCCCGACTGACGGCAGAGGAAGTCGACTACCGGTTGGACCGCTGTGAAGACCGCGGATTGGTCGAGCGCAAGACCATCCAGTACCAGGGGTTCAAGCTCACCTTCGAAGGGTACGACGCACTCGCGTTACACACCTTCGCCCAGCGCGAGACCCTCGAAGGCGTCGGGTCGCCCCTTGGTGTCGGGAAAGAAAGCGACGTCTACGAAGCTCAGTCGTACAAGCCACTGGCACTGAAGTTCCACCGCGAGGGGTACACGAACTTCCGGGAAGTGATGAAAGAGCGTGAGTACACCGCCGACCGGGAACACGTCTCCTGGCAGTACACTGCCCGCAAGGCCGCCGAACGGGAGTACGAAGCCCTGGAGACGCTGTATCCGGACGTGTCCGTCCCACAGCCCCTCGATACGAACCGCCACGCCATCGTCATGGAAAAGATCGACGGCGTCGAACTCTCCCGGACCAAACTCTCGGAGGAACAGGTAGTCCCAGTGCTCGAACTCGTCCTCGACGAGATGGCGGCGGCCTACGACGGCGGGTTCGTCCACGCCGACATGAGCGAATACAACGTCTTCGTCACCGAGCAAGGCGTCGTCGTCTTCGACTGGCCACAGGCAGTCCCGACGGACCACGAGAACGCCCGGGAACTGCTGACCCGTGACGTCGAGAACATCGTGAACTACTTCAAGCGGAAGTATCCCGCACTCGTCGGTGAGGTGCAGATCGACGACCTCACGGCGGCGATCGCTGGCGACGAGTTCGAGGAACTGGCTGCCTACGCCGAATAACCTCGTTTGCCCCCAATCTCGCAGACGCCGTGGCGGTTTCCGCGTCTTAAACCACATGTCGCGATATGAAATCCGCGATGTCGCAACCAAGTTTCTGAGGAGAGGCCAATTCCCGCCTGACTGTCGAGTCGATCTCTCCCCACGACTGGACGCCTAGCTTTCGTCTCGAACTTCTGTACGCTCTCGGTAGCGGGAATCGTGGGCGTGGAAGTACCGAGCACCAGTCGGGATAGCCATCGTCGAGAGGTCGGAGAGCTGATGATCGTCTGAGTGCAGCACAGAGATTCGACAGTCCGGAGTTGCTCTCGGAGAGTGAGTCGGACGAACGCCTCGGCCAGTCGGTTCATGCGTTCGGTCTATCTGCCGGTGAGGGATGGGCAACCGAGAATTTTTTGGCCGGCCTAAAGTTCGGAACGCTTTTGTAATTGTTAGGCAGACCTAAATTTATGGAGCGCGCTAACGACGGCGAGAACGCACCGACGCGGCGTGACTACATCAAGTACGGTGGGGCAATTGTGGGGACTGGGGTATTTGCCGGCTGTTCGGGCGCTCCCCAGTCGGAGTCTACAGAATCGGCCGCTCAGTCGACACAGACTGACAGTTCGGGGACGGATGCTGGGACTGGATGGGATGGGTCGTACACTGTCGAGATCGAACCGATGGGTGCGGTGGAATTCGACGGACCACCCGAGCGATGGACCGCGTTACTCCCGACTTTCGCGGATATGGCGTTCGCACTGGGCGGTGGACAGACGCTTGGTATTCAGAATCACGATCGGTTTGCGAACGAAGCCTTCGAAGGGCTTCCGGGTGTGGAATTCGACGCGGACGAGATCATAGAACTGGTTGACGACGGCGTGAATAAGGAACTGTTCTATAAGATGGACGCGGACGTGCATTTCATAGACCCACATCTGCTGCGGCTCTGGTACGACTGGGATCAGGGCGACGTCGATGAGGTCAAGCAAAACCTTGGGCCGTTTTTTGGCAATTTCATCCGTCGGCACAGTGACGACTGGCACGATTACCGCTACTACACCCTCTACGAGGCCTTCGAATTGATGGCCGAGGTCTTTCAGGCACAGGATCGTTACCAAGCATTCGTCGAACTCCACGAGCGTATGCTCGACTCGATCGAGGAGCACCTGCCGCCGGCCGAGCAGCGACCGACAGCCCTCCTCGTCTTTCCGGCCGACGGGTCGGGGTTCCAGTTCTACACGTTCCGGTTTGACGATGGCGGGGTCAGCACCAAGCAGTGGCGCGATCTCGGCCTCACCGACGCACTTGCGGCGACGGACGTGGGACACTATAGTTTCTCTGACAGGGGGACCCTCGATCTCGAAGCCTTGATCGAGATCGATCCCGAGGTACTACTGGTGCGAAACTACGGAGGGGCGTCGGAATCTGCGTTCCAAGAGGAGGTTGTCGAGCCACTACGAGAGGAAGACGGATCGAACGGCGTGCAGGCAGTCCAGGACGGTGCGGTCTACAGCGCTGGCTATCTCGACCAGGGACCGATCATCAACTTCTACCACACCGAACGGGCGGCAAAGGATATCTACTCGGATTTGTTCGAGGACGTGACGCTGTTCGACCGCGAACGCGTCGCAGAGATCGTCGCCGGGAATATCTGAGACGGTTTGCGAATACAGGACGCTCCGAAGAACGGCTTCTGTCTCGGACAGTGACACCGAACTGCTTGCGTTCGTGCTCGGTGGGGTTCACTCGGCGGTCCCGACTCGGCTCAGGAACGAACAGAGTGCGTCGGTGGCCGTGTCGAACAGCTGTTCGCCCTGCTCGGCGACATATCGAGTCCGCCATAGACCGGTACCTTACTGGCGTACTGGAACACTCCGGCGTTCAGCCCCAGACAGACTGACAGGGGAACAACGACCGCTGGAGGGCGACCGGAGCCGAGGCTTATTTTTAGGTTCGGCTAAAAACCGAAGCAGTTATGTATTTTTAGGTTAGCCAAAATCCATGGCGAGAGATGACAGAAGACAGCGTTCGTCGACTCGTAGAGAGTATCTGAAGTACGGGGGAGGAGTCCTCGGGACCGGCTTGCTCGCTGGTTGTACCGGGCGGTCAGACTCCGAGGTACCGGCGACCCGGACCGACACAGCGGACGCACCCGCAACGGAGACCACGATGTCGGAAGACCGGAGCTATTCGGTGACGATGTCGCCCGTCGGGACGGTCGAGTTCGAGCGCCCGCCGGAGACGGCGACGGTGTACGACGCGACGTGGGCCGACATCCTCGTGGGCCTCGGCCACGGTGACGCCGTCCTCTCGCTCGGGCATCCGGAGGGATATTACGCCGGCTACTACGACCAGCTCGACGGCGTCTCCTTCGACACGGGCGGACTTGCGCCGCTCTACAACGACGGGCTCGACAAGGAGCAGTTCTACGAACTCGATGCGGACGTCCACCACCTCGATCCCGTCAACATCGGGTACAGTGGCTGGTCGGGATGGTCGATGACGGACGTCGAAGAGATCGAAGAGAACATCGGCCCGTTCGTTGCGAACCGGTTGAGTCGCGCCCACGCCGAGCCGCCGGCGGAGTACGGCGGTGACTACGAGTACTACTCGCTCTGGGAGCTCACCGAGAAGCTCGGACAGGTCTACCGCGAAGCCGAGCGGGCGGCCGAATTGCAGGCGATCCGCGACGGTCTGGTCACCGAGATCACGGCCGACCTTCCGTCCCGGTCCGACCGCCCATCAGTCGGCCTTCTCGTGTTCTCCCCCGACGAGGAGACGTTCTCGCCGTACAAGATCAACGCACCGGGCTACGGGAAGGCCCAGTACCGGCCGTTCGGCGTCGAGGACGCCTTCGCCGACAGCGACAAGACGTACGCGGAGAACTACGAGGGGAGCTACGACATCGAAGGCCTCCTCGAAGTCGACCCCGACGTGATCGTTCACAACTGGGACATCGAGCCGTCGGACCGGACCCGCGCGATGCGGGCGTTCTTCGCCGACAACCCCGTCGCCCGGGAACTCACTGCCGTCCAGAACGACCGCGTCTACGTCGGCGGCACGCCCACGCAGGGGCCGGTCATGAACATCTTCCAGATCGAGATGACCGCAAAGCAGCTGTTCCCCGAACGGTTCGGCGAGTGGAACGGCGTCGGCGAACACAGCCCATCGGAACGGCTGTTCGACCGCCAGCGGCTCGCTGACAGTATCAACGGCGACAGCTGACTGATTGCTACCGAGACGAAGACGGCGGAGGCACCGACGCGACGTGGGACGTGAGTCGTGGCCGACCGGGCCGCCTATCCGTGCCCGGTCCAACTGGGGATATGACCGACGACGGCAGCGGGAGCCGACAGCGTGCGATCGAGGCACTGGCTCGCCGAGAGTACGAGCGGGCCGGCGACGAGTACACGCGAGCGGCCTGGCAGCGACTCGCAACACCGCGGGCGGGCCAGTCCCCGTTCGAACCGGACGAGAAGGGGTGGGTCGGCGCCGGACTGCAGTTTCTCTGTCTCGCCGGCGTCGCCTACCGGGTCGCCGGCCAGGACGGGCGGGCGACCCGCCGGGGTGTCGAGGGAGTCGCAGTCGCGAACGATCTCGAGCGCGGTCTCGACAAGCCCGTTCAGCGAGCCTGTCTCGACGAGTTCGCCGCGGACTTCCGGGCGATCGGGGGGATGGACGGCGTCGCTGACGCCTACCGCGAGGCCCGGTCGGCCTACGAGCGGGCCGGTGACAGCGTCGACAGCCCGCAGGCGGTCGGGACGACGCCGCTGTTCGAGGCCGCGGCCGCATCGCTCAAACAGGTCGCACGGAGCCTCGATGACGGCGAGATCGCCATCGCGTGGGAGGACCTCCACGGGAGCGACCCGGCGGACGCCGGCGGCTTCCTCGGCCACCGCGCCGACTACAAGCGACGGCGGTTCCCGAGCCTCCTGGAGCGGGTGGTCGAAGCTGGATACCTCGCGGCCCCGCGCGGGACGACCGAGTACGACAACGCGAACCACCGCTGTCCCGCCTGCGAGTCGACCGACGTCAACTGGGCGGCCGGCAACACCCTCTGTCTGCGCTGTTCGACGCCGGTCGAGCGGCGTTAGCCGAGCAGATCGTCCAGGCCCTCACCCAGCGACAGCGTCGGTTCGTACCCCAACTGTTCGCGGGCCCGCGAGATGTCCGGCCGGCTTTCGCGGATGTCGCCCGGTCGGGGATCGGTGTGGACGATGTCGGCGTCGGGATCGATCCGGTCCCGGATCGCCTCGGCGAGTTCGCGGATCGTCGTCCGCTGACCGGTCCCGACGTTGTAGGCACGGCCGACGGCGTCGGTGGTCGCCGCGAGCACGTTCGCCTGGACGATATCGTCGATGTGGACGAAGTCGCGGTACTGCTCCCCGTCGCCGTCGACAGTCAGCGGGCCGCCGTCCCGTGCCTGGTCGGTGAAGACGTTGATGACCCCGGCGTAGTCGCCGCCGGTCTGTCCGGGACCGTAGACGTTGAAGTACCGCAGCGGGACCGTCTCCAGGCCGTAGAGGTCGTGGTAGAGCCGACAGTAGTGGTCGCCGCTGAGCTTCTCCAATCCGTAGGGAGAACTTGGCTCTTTCCGGTCGTCCTCGGCGATGGGGATCGACTCTGGTGCGCCGTAGATCGCCGCGCTGGAGGCGAAGACGACCCGGGCGTCCGCACGACGGGCCGCCTCCAGGATCGAGAGCGTCGCGTCGACGTTCGTCGCGTGGCTCGTCTCCGGGTCCTCGACGGACTGGGCGACGCTGACGACGGCCGCCTCGTGGAAGACCAGATCGACGCCGTCCATGGCCGTCTCGACGGTGTCCCGGTCACGGATGTCGCCTTCGACGACCGTCGCACCGTCCGGACACCGCTCGCGCGACCCCGAGGAGAAGTCGTCCAGGATGCGGACCTCGTTGTCCGGGAGCAGTGCGTCGGCGATGTGACTCCCGATGAAGCCGCCGCCGCCGGTGACGAGTACCTGCCGGCCGGTTGGCGTCTGTGTCATTGTCCCGAGGATGTACCGGCCGGCGTAAATACTCGGTGGACCGCCGAGCCGTCACAGCATCCCGGTCACGCCCGTTTGCGGAGGCGTCCCCGGACGAACGGGCGGATCGGTGTCACACCGAGGGTGCGCCGTTCGAGTTCGAGTACGTCGAAGGCGGGGTGGGCCGCAAAGAGTGCCGCCGTCCGCCGGGTGAGGTGACAGCCACCGGCGAGTCGGCGCCACAGCGGCGCAACCGCTCGCTGGACGCGTTCGCGCCAGCCGTCGTCGGCGACGTGTTCGAGAAAGCGGAACTCGCCGCCGGGTTCGAGGACGCGTGCGACCTCGTCGAGCGCCCCCTCGGGGTCGCCGATCGTACAGAACACCATCGACGCGATCACCGTGTCGAACGTGTCGTCGGCGTACGGGAGGTCGGCCGCGCCCGCCGACCGGAGCGCAACCGCCAGCCCAAGCGATCGCGCTCGCTCGGCGGCCTGCCGTCGCATGTGCCCGTCGGGTTCGACAGCGTGGATGGCCGACCCACTGCCGGCCAGAAACGGGAACATCGCGCCGGTACCGGCCCCCAGGTCCAGCACCGTCTCCCCGAGGTCACGAGCGAGGTACTGGCGATGGGGGCGGAGCAGTGTCCGCTCGGCGACGGCAGTCACGGGGTCGTAGATCGCTGCGAACAGCGGATGGTCGGGACCGTCGGACACCGTCACCCCTCTGTCGTGCAGTCGGCGGCGCGTTCGGTTGCGGTCGCCTGTGGGTCGCTGAGCCGCTCGATCGCGTCTGCGACCGTGAACCAGTCGGAGGCCGTGTGCTCGTCGCTGAGTGAGACCGTCCGGTCCGTGACGCGACAGTGGTAGTAGACGGCGAATCGGCCTTCATCGGCCTCGTTTCGCCAGGAGGTCGCGTGAACCGGATCGTGGATGGTCGCATCCAGGCCGGTCTCCTCGACGATCTCGCGGTGGAGCCCATCCGGCACGTCGTCGTCGCTGACGTTGAGTCGTCCGCCCGGGAGCTCCCAGCCGCCGTCGGTCGCCCGCCGGAGGAGCAACACGTCCTCGTCGGCTGTCCGAAGCACCCCGCGGATGCTCACGGTCGCGTACAGATGGCGCTCAGTCATACACCACTGATGCGTCGAGCGGGGCCTGAAGCTGTCGGTGCAACGAACGTCTGCCGGTTTGTCGGCCGATTTTATACAGTGGGGTGCCCTCGTACCCGGTATGTTCGGAACGAGCGGCGTCCGTGGGCCCGTCGGGGAGACGATTACGGCAGCAGTGGCACTTGACATCGGCCGGGCGGTGGGAACCGACGCCGACCGCGTCGTCGTCGGCCGCGATGCTCGCGATTCGGGGCGGATGCTCCGTGACGCCGTCGTCGCCGGCCTCCAGGAGACCGGGACGGACGTCGTCGACGCCGGGATGGCAGCGACGCCGACGGTCGCCCGGGGGATCGAGCCACAGGACGCCGACGCGGGTATCGTGGTGACGGCGTCGCACAACCCCCCTGCGGACAACGGCCTGAAACTGTGGACGCCCTCCGGCCAGGCGTTCTCGACGGCGCAGCAGGACGAGATCGAAGCCCGGATCGAGGCCGGCGACTACGACCTCGCCGGCTGGGACCGACAGGGGACCTGCCGGGAGTGGCCGGACGCGAGCGCGGTCCACCGGCGTGCGCTCGTCGACGCGGGCCGGCGTGACGCCGACGAGGCCGGGGTTTCCCTCGACGGACTCTCGGTCGTCGTCGACCTCGGGAACGGGATGGGCGGTGTCGCAGCCGACGCCCTGTACGAACTCGGTGCCGACGTCGAGACGCTCAACGCCCAGCCCGACGGCCGGTTCCCGGGACGGCCCAGCGAGCCGACCGCCGAGACCTGCGAGACGCTCGCGAGGACCGTCGAGGCGACCGGCGCCGACCTCGGGATCGCCCACGACGGGGACGCCGACCGGATGATGGCCGTCGCCGACGGTGGGGAGTTCGTCCCCGGCGATCTGCTGTTGGCGATGTTCGGCCGCGAGGAGGCGGGAGACGGCGAGTCCGTCGCCGCACCCGTCGATACGAGCCTCGCGGTCGACGACGCGCTGGCCGAAGTCGGCGCCGACGTGGTCCGGACCCGGGTCGGCGACGTCTACGTCGCGGAACGGACCCGCGACGAGGGAGTCGCCTTCGGCGGGGAGCCCTCGGGGGCCTGGATCTTCCCCGCGGAGACGTACTGTCCCGACGGCCCCCTGGCCGGGGTGAAACTCGCCGTGTTGGCGGCGGCCGAGCCGCTCTCTGCACGGATCGACCGCATCGAGCGGTACCCGATCCGCCGGGCGACCGTCGAGACCGAGCGGAAGGAGGCGGTGATGGACGCCGTCGAGACAGAGATCAGGGCGGCGTACGACGACGTGACCGACCTCGACGGGCTTCGCGTCGGTACCGACGACGGCTGGTTCCTCGTTCGCCCCTCGGGCACCCAGGCACTCGTCCGGCTGACCGCCGAGTCCCGCGACCCCGAGCGTGCCGACGAGCTGCTGGCCGTGGCACGCTCGCTGCTGGACGACGCCATGGCGTGAAAGCGGGGTTTATCAGTCGACCCGACGAAGCGGAGGTGTGTACTCCCGGGACCACGCGCTGGGATCGCTGGCGCTCGCGGTCGTGCTCCTGTTGGCGACGACGCCACCCGGCCACCCGGCCGTCCTACTCGCCGTCGTCGTCGGTGTCGGCGTCGGAATCGACTTCGATCACTTCCTCGTCGCCTCCCTGAACACGGGATCGACGAAGAACCTCAGGCGAGTCCTCCGCTCCCCGAAGATCGTCTTCCTCGATCAGCGGGCGATCTTCGATCCGGACGACCTCTCGCCGCTCCAGCGCCTGCTCAGCCACGTCGTACTCGCCGGCCTGGCCGTCTTCGGGTTGGTCGCGCTGGGCGAGCACGGCTGGGCGACGGTCGTGGGGCTGACGCTGTATCTCCACGTCCTCTGTGATCTGATCGCCGACGTGCGGAACGAAGCGGGGACGGCAAGCAGCTAAGGCCCGCCGGTCCGACGCGTCGGTATGGAACTCGATCTCCTGGCAGCGGCCGACCTCGACCCGGAGCCCGGTGCGGTCGTCGACACGGAACTGGCGGTGACCGACGACGTCCTCGTGAAGGCGTTCGCGCTCGGGCCGGGGGCGGCGATCGATCCGCACGAACACGCCGGCGCGACGAACGTCTTCCACGTCGTCGACGGCACGGTCACGGTCACGCGCGACGGCGACGAAGCGACGATCACGGCACCCGGTGTCGTACTGAACGAGCGGGGCCAACTCCACGGCGCGCGCAACGAGACCGACACCGTGGCGGTCCTGACCGCGAGTCTCTGTCCGCTGCCGTAGCGTGGTCGGTGCGGTTATTGTCCTCACGCGAGAGGGCTAGGTATGGGACCGTCACCAGCGACGAACGGACTCCGGCAGCGACTCGAAGACGGCGGCGTCGCGCTCGGAATCCTCGACAACACGTACAGTCCGACGCTCGTGGAGTTCTACGGCGAC
Source organism: Haloarcula halophila (assembly GCF_029278565.1). Classification (NCBI taxonomy): domain Archaea; kingdom Methanobacteriati; phylum Methanobacteriota; class Halobacteria; order Halobacteriales; family Haloarculaceae; genus Haloarcula; species Haloarcula halophila. The sequence goes on from NZ_CP119559.1 coordinate 1,378,477, forward strand.
CTGGGCGTCGACTACGTCTGGATCGATCTGGAACACGGCGGGCCGGACCCCTGGGACGCCACGAGCGTCGAGAACCTCCTGCGGGCCGCCGAGCGAAGCGGCGTGGAGTTGCTCGTCCGGCTTCCCGACACCGATCCGACGCTGGTCCGGAAGGCCCTGGACGTCGGCGTCAGGAGCCTCTTTCTCCCGCGCGTCGAGACAGCCACGGAGGTCGAGGCCGCTGTCCGGTCGGCGCGGTTCCGCTACGACGGTGACCCGGGCGACCGCGGGCTGGCAGCACCCCGAGCCAGACGCTGGGGGCTGGCAGAGGACTACGTCGAACAGGAGGACACCGAGACCCTCGTCGGAACCACGGTCGAGACGGCCGCCGCGGTCGAGAACATCGACGCTATCCTCGACGTCTCGGACCTGGGGTTCGTGTTCATCGGCCCGCTCGATCTGTCGGTCTCGCTCGGCCATCCCGGCGAACTGGACCACCCCGAAGTGGTGGACGCCGTCGAGACAGTCCGTGCGGCGGCCGTCGAAGCGGGCGTCCCGGTCGGTGGCCTGGGCTTCGGGATGGACGACGTCAACGAGAAGGCGGCCAACGGCTACCAGCTGCTGAACCTCGGATCGACGACGGGCGCGCTCCAGCGGACACTGACAGGATGGCTAGATTCCTACGACGGAACGTAGATCTCAGTTGCCCTGTGACTGGCCCTTCGCCTCGTCGATCGCAGCGCGGCCGTGGCCTCAGAGCCAGTCGGTCTCGGGATCGATGCGGTTCGGCGGCGTCTCGCCGGCGAAGGACGCCCGGAGGTTCTCGGCGACGGTCGCGTTCAGCTCCTCGCGGGCTTCGACGGAGTACCAGCCCGCGTGGGGCGTCACGAGACAGTTGTCGAGGCCGACGAGCGGGTTGTCCTCGGCCGGCGGTTCCTGCCGGAGCACGTCGATCCCCGCGGCCGCGATCTCGCCGCCGGTCAGCGCGTCGGCCAAGGCCCGTTCGTCGACCAGCCCGCCACGGCCGGTGTTGACGAGGATCGCGTGGTCCTGCATGGCCGTGAAGGCATCGGCGTCCGCCATTCCCTCGGTCTCGTCGGTCAGGGGCGCGTGCAGGGAGACGTAATCGGCCCGCTCGTACAGTTCGTCGAGGGTGACCTTCTCGACGTCGTCCTCGGCCATCTCGTCGGCGTCGACGTAGGGATCGTAGGCGATCACGTCGAGATCGAACCCGCTGAGCTGTTGCCGGGTCCGCCGGGCGATCGGTCCGTAGGAGACGAGCCCGAGCGTCCGGCCGGCCAGACGGTGGATTGCCCGACCGCGATTCCAGTCCCAGTTACCGGCCCGGACATCCCGGTCGTAGGCAGCGACGTCACGGATACAGTCGAGCAGGAGCGTCACGGTGTGGGTGGCGACTTCGTCGGTACAGTAGGTCGGGACGTTCGTCACGGTGACCCCGTTGCGGGCCGCCGCCGGTACGTCGATGTTGTCGATGCCGACGCCCGCGCGGGCGACGATACTGAGCTGGTCCAACTCGTCGAGAACCGCCGCAGTCACCGGCGTGTTCACATCGACGACGACGGCATCGGCACCGGTCGCGGCGGCACGGAACGCCGCTTCGTCGGTCGTGTCCGCGGCGACGACCTCGGTGTCGAGTTCGGCGCGGAGCAACGCTACGTCGATCATCGGATCGTCACTGGCGACCACTCGTGGCATACACGTTACATCGGCTCGCCGGTATATAACGGCCTCCGGTCTTCCCACCTGATAGGAACCGCGTGTGGGAGTCGGCGGTGATTCGACTACCGGACCAGAATCCGTATTTACCGTGCGGAGCCAACACGGGATATGGACCGCCGTTCGTTCCTCCGTGCCGGCAGCACTGTGACGGTCGCCGCCGTCGCCGGCTGTCTCGGTGGACTCGAAACACAGAGCACTCGCGCGCCCCCGCTGGTCGAGGACCGCCCAGACGCCGTCTACTACCCGACCCACCTCGAAGGGATGGAGATGGTCGGGACCACGGAGACCGGCGACTACGCCTTCGGGTTGATGTACAGCTATCCCCACCGTTTCTGGAACATCAACGGGAGTTCCGGATCGATGACCCCGATCGACTCCGACGACGACGTCCACCTGATGTCGGTGGTCTGGGACCCCCAGACGGGAATGGTGCTGCCCGATACCGGGCTGACCGTCGAGATCTACCAGGACGACTCGCTGGTCTCCCAGGAGACGATCTACCCGATGCTCTCCCAGCCGATGGGGTTTCACTACGGCGCGAACTTCGGCCTGGACGGGGACGGCGACTACCGGGTCGTCCTCAGCGTCGGCGCGATGTCGACACGGCGGACCGGGAGCTTCGTCGACCGGTTCGGCGAGCCGACGACCGCCGAAATCCCCTTTTCCTACAGCCAGTCCACTCGGGACGAACTCACGTACCGGACACTCGACAACGCGGGTGAACCCGGCGCCGTCGAACCGATGGAGATGGAGATGTTGCCCGATTCGTTCGCCCCGACCGAAGACGAACTGCCCGGGACGGTACGGGGGACGGCGATGAGCAACGACGCTCGACTGCTCGTGACGACGCTCGACGCGCCGCCGGCCGGGGTCGACGCCGAGGGCAGCTACGTCGCCGTCTCGGCACGGACCCGCTACAACCGGATGGTGATTCCGGCGATGGGACTGTCGGGGACGCTGACCAGCGACGGCGAGACGGTGTACGACGGACGGTTCCGGCGGACGCTCGATCCGGACCTGGGCTATCATTACGGTGCCGTCGTCGACGACGTCGCGTCGGGAGACGACCTCGCGCTGACGGTGACCGCACAGCCACAGACTGCCCGCCACGAGGGGTACGAGATGGCCTTCGGCGGCCTGCTGGGCGAGATGCCCGACGTGTCCCTGACGCTCTCGTGACCGGGTGACACACCAGCGACGGTTCGAACATCTTAAGGGGACTACCCGGAAAGTACCTTCAACTCGCTGGCGGACGGGCACCAGCGGGCACCTGTGTGTACAGGTCGGGATGTGAGTCCCGCTCGGGACTTGAACCACGCAACGCCCGTGGTGAGACACCATGGCACGAAGTGCATACTCCTACATTCGAGACGCCTGGAAGAACCCGGGCGACGGAAAGCTCGCGGAACTACAGTGGCAGCGACAACAGGACTGGCGCAACGAGGGCGCAGTCGAGCGCATCGAGCGCCCGACCCGCCTCGACAAGGCCCGTTCGCAGGGCTACAAGGCGAAACAGGGCGTCGTCGTCGCCCGCGTCTCCGTCCGCAAGGGCGGGGCCCGCAAACAGCGGTTCACGGCCGGGCGCCGCAGCAAGCGCCAGGGCGTGACCCGCATCACCCGCCGGAAGGACATCCAGCGCGTCGCCGAGGAGCGCGCCGCACGGGTCTACCCGAACCTTCGGGTGCTCAACAGCTACTCCGTCGGTCAGGACGGCCGACAGAAGTGGCACGAGATCATCCTCGTCGACCCGGAACATCCGGCCATCGAGAACGACGACGATCTCTCGTGGATCTGTGACGACGACCACACGGACCGCGTCTTCCGTGGCCTGACCGGCGCCGGCAAGCGAAACCGCGGCCTCGGCGAGAAGGGCAAGGGCACCGAGAAGACCCGGCCGTCCCTGCGCGCGAACCGCGGTAAGGGCAAGTAACGCCCCCGTAACGCTGTTTTCGGTTCGTCACGGTTCCGATCCCAGTGGCGACACGACCTCACTCCAGATACGACCGGTCGACCGGCTGACCGCGGTACATCACGGTGTCGTCGGCATCGCCGTCCTCGTCTGTCTCCTCGGTTCCGTCGCCACTGGAGCCCTCGCCGTCGGTCGCAACGGGAGTGTCGTGGGCCGTGTGTCCAGGGAGAGGTTCGCCCCGGTAGGTGAGCACACTCGCTGCGGTGTCGGCGTCGCCGTCCGCCGATTCCGCGAGCCGTTGGCGGATATACTCGGTTGTCTGTTCCAAGAGATCTTCGTCGGTTCCGCGATCGAGCCAGCAGTGGTAGATCCGGTCCGGCGTGCGGATTTCGAGCCGGTTTGCCAGAAAGCCGGTGTGGTACTCGACATCGGCGACACTGGCGTGTGGAATCTCGACGACAGTGTCGTCGGGACGCGTCCCGACGAGACAGAGCGTCCGACGGCCCGTGACGAGAACGACCGTCCCCCTGTCGTCGTCGGGCGGGGTCCGATCGCGCTTCAGCCCGATCGCCAGCCCGCGTTTGGCGTCGGTCAGGACGTATGCCGGTGCTTCGGTGTCGTCGAGGTACGCAACGGGTGGGTCGCCGACCAGACGGGAGCCAGTGAAATCCGGGCCACCCCCCAGTAGAATGTCCGTGGTCACGGACGGATGGGGTGCCATCTGAGCCATCATCTCGGCTCGTTCCGTGGCCGACTGGTCAGCCATCATCGATCCCCCAGCCGTACGGCCGGCGCCCGCTCCGAACGCATCCCGCACTCATGGCGATCACTCACTGCTCGTGTCTTGCGAGCGGGGCATGCTAAACCTACTCCTATTATCCATTAATCAATACGAGGCGCAGAACCGACCAACTGGGAACGGTTCGCGTCACCGACATCGATCGTCGTCGACAATCGGCGATAGCAGCGTTGAGCCCCGGGAACCGTCGCCCACCGATCAAGAGCAAGGGGAGACCGACTGTGTTGGCGCAAAACTCCCTTATATTGATGGAATGTGGCTAGATAGTTCGTAGATGTGCGTATTATTTCCGGAGAAGCGTTATATCCTCGCATTCGAGAGGTCGCTGATGAGATGATCGGGCAGACTAACCCGGAGACGAGCTGTAGTATGGACGAACGCCTGGCACTGTACTCACGTCGGCGACCGAGCGCCGACAGCCGCGGCCGGGTACTGACGACCGGCTGTCGGGAGGAGGACTGATCCGATGGTCGACCTGGGGACGCTCGCCAGCGGAGTCAACACGATCTGGATACTGACCGTCTCGTTTCTCATCTTCTTCATGCAGCCCGGGTTCGCGATGCTAGAGGCCGGGCAAGTCCGGGCAAAGAACGTCGCGAACGTCCTCATGAAGAACCTGATGGACTGGGGGATGGGCGTGCTCGTGTACTTCCTGGTCGGCCTCGGGATCGCGGGGCTGGCGGGCGGGCTCACGTCACCGGGTAGCTACGACCTGGCAAGCGCGTTCTCGTATATCGGCGATCCGACCCAGTGGGTCGACTGGCTGTTCAGCGCCGTCTTCGCCATGACGGCCGCGACCATCGTCAGCGGTGCGGTCGCCGAACGGATCAAGTTCAAGGCGTACGTGATCTACTCGATCGCGCTCACCGCGATCATCTATCCAGTCATCCAGGGGTTCGCGTGGGGCGGCGGACTGCTCTCCGCGGACGGGTTTCTCGGCATGGCGCTGGGCGTCGGCTACCAGGACTTCGCCGGTGCGACCGTCGTCCACATGCTGGGCGGCCTGGCAGGTCTGGTCGGTGCCTGGATGGTCGGGCCACGCCGCGGCCGGTTCGACGGGACGGGCACGAGCCGACCGATCCCCGGCCACTCGCTGACGTTTACCGTGCTGGGAACCTTCATCCTCGCATTCGGCTGGTACGGCTTCAACGTCGGGACCCAGGCGACGGTCCTGGCAGCCGAGAACGGGCAATTGGCGTTCAACGCTGCCGTGCTCGGCCGTGTCGCACTCAACACGACGCTGGGAATGGGCGCGGGTGCGGTCGCTGCGGCGCTGACCACCGCCTACACGAAGGGCAAACCCGACCCGCTGTTCACTGCGAACGGGCTGCTCGCCGGGCTGGTCGCCGTTACCGGTGCCGTCCCACACGTCACGTGGTACGGTGGGCTCGTCCTGGGTATCCTCGCGGGCATCCAGACCCCGCTGGTCTACCACTTCGTCGTCAACCGGCTGAAGATCGACGACGTCTGTGGCGTCTTTGCTGTCCACGGGAGCGCCGGCGCGCTGGGGACGTGGTTGATCCCGGTGTTCGCCGTCAGCGGGTTCTCCGCGATGCAACTGGTCGCACAGACGGTGGGGATCGTCACCATCGCGGTGTGGACCGTCGTCAGCACGTGGATAGTTTTCACGCTCGCGGACGTGACCGTCGGCCTCCGTGTCGACAGGGAAGCAGAGTCGACCGGCCTCGACCGGATCGAACACGGCTACACCGCCTATCCCGAGTTCGTCGATAGGAGTAGCGACGGACAGTCGTCCCCCGAACCAGCGGGCGACAACCCCCCTGCCGACGATTGAACGGCTTCGGACGGGGGCGAGGCGTTGCCCCTGGTCGGCCCGGACGGACTACGACCAGATGCTCTGCTCCAGGTCGGTCCGGACAGACTACGACCAGATGCTCTGCTCCAGATCGGCCCGGACGGACTACGACCAGACGCTCTGCTCCCGATCCATCACCGTCACCACCACAACGTGGGGGAGCGTGACGACGGCGATGAACACCAGGTACAGGGCGACGGCTTCGGGAACCGTCTCCGGTCGGTTCGGAACGACCAGAGAGAGCCCGCCCAGTAGTGCGAGCGAGACGAGCGTCAGCGGTGCCGCATCCCGGGCGAACTGCAGGAACGCGGTCCGAACGTCACCGGCCTCGATGGCTGTAACTGCGGTGTCGTCGACGGCAAGCAACCGTACGACGTGGCGCAGCGAGTGCCACAGACAGAAGTAGAACCCGATGGCTACCACCGGCGGGACGAGCGCGAAGTACGCGATCAGTCCCACCGTCTCACCGGCGTCGAGCAGCCACGGCCGGACGCTGTCCGCCCGGGCGTAGCCGACAACCAAGACGGCGACGACGAGGACGCCGTAGCCGATCGCGAGAGCTGCTCTGACCTGCGGCCGGAACGCCCACTGGAGCGCCGTCACCGCTGTCGGTGCGAACAGGCCAACCAGATCGGTCGCGACGCGACGGTACCACTCCGGGAACGAAAGCAGCGGGACCAACATCGGGAGTCCACCCCGGACGGCGACGGTAGCGAGTCGCTGTGGAACCGACTCCAAGTGGTCGACACCGGCCAGCGCCACCAACGCGTAGAGATCGCCCTGACCCCAATGGAACCACGTGACGAGGATGAACACGACGAACGCGAGCGCAGGCGCGAGAAACCACGCGACTGCGTAGGCACCACCCACCACGCCGTAGAGGGCGACCACACGGGCGATCGCCCGGTAAGTCGGTTCTCGGCCGCGTGCGCGCGCTACCGCCAGATGGTCGACGGCACCGTGGGGTAGTCCCAGGAGAACCGCGCTGACGATCAGTGGGAGATACTGGAGCGAGAGCGGGACAGACACGCCGGCGAGAAACGGGACAACGAGGACAACGATCACCCAGGAAGGAACCATCCCGGTATCCCGGAGCGTCTCGCGGGTGCGCTCGGGGAATCGCGTCACGACCATCTATCGACCACCCAGACGTAGAGGACGATCCCCTGGACGACGAACAGCGACGTCAACAGGAAGAAGACGGCTTCCTCGATCGGTAGCCCGAGTCCCGGGAGTTCCAGCCCGGTCGTGTACCGGTCCGAGAGCGACCAGATGTTCAGCGCCAGCGCGACGCTGTCGATCAACCAGAGGTAGCCGGTTGGGACCAGCGTCCCGACGGCGACGGTCCGCCACTCCCGGCGGAGGAACTGCCAGCCGAAGGCCCACTGGATCGCGAGGATCGGCGCACTCCAGGCCAACAGCGATCCGAGGTACAGCCCGCTGGACCGGTCGAGGAGAGCGAGGCCCGAGATTCCTACGAGGGCTGCTGCCAGGAAGCCGACGGCACGGACCCGCACCGGCGTCCGCAACGACGGCGTCGTGTCGACCCGGAAGCGAGCGAGCCAGAGGCCGACCAGGAACGGTTGTAACAGGAAGAAGAGATACTCCCCCAGCGGCGCACGGAACCCGCGGACGAGGACCGTCCCCTCACCGTACCACCAGACGCCGCGTCCGATGAGGTAGTTGTCCCAGGGGGTCGTGTACACGAGCGCGAGTCCGGCCAGCAATGCCGTGGCCGTGAGGACAGTCCGGCGGCTAGCGAGTCGGTACGGGGTCGTCAGTACCAGTCCCACGACCACCGGGACGACGAACAGCGCGTGGAACTGGAGATAGGTGAGCAGGGCTGTCATCGACCCGGTCGGAGAGTCCTCACCCGCGCCAGGTCGGCTGTCCCGGGCTAGTGACCTCGGCCGGAACTGTCCCGGGCGACTGTTCGGAGACGGCACTGACCGCGTAGAACGTCGCCTCGGGATCACCGTTTCGGCGCCAGTGCCACCAGGTCCGGGCCAACAGCCAGAGCCGGCGACGGCGGGTCAGTTCGGGCGTCTCCGAGAGGACGTCGTACCCACGGTTACGGATGAGACGGTGGTGTTCGGCGTACAGTACTGCCGACAGCAGAACGCCGAACTGACAGTCCTCGGGGAGATACCGGATGCCGGCGACTCCCTCTCGGTACAGCTCTTCGGTCCGGGCCAACTCCGTCTGCATCACCGCGCGGAACCCCTCGTCGACCTCGGCGTCGCCCAGTTGCTCTTCGGTGACGCCGTGGTGCTCCAGCGTCTCCTGTGGGAGGTAGACCCGGCCGTAATCGTGGATATCCTCGCGGACATCCCGGAGGAAGTTCGTCAACTGGAACGCCTCGGCCAGTGCCTGGGCGTGTGGGAGCGCCGTCTCTTTCTCCGGCGGGTCCATCACCATCGTCATCATGTTCCCGACCGCGACGGCGGAGCCACGCATGTACTCACGGAGGTCCTCGAACGTCTCGTACCGCGCCTGGGCGATGTCCATCTCCATGGCGTCGATGAAGACGTTGACCTCCTCGTCGGGGATGTCGTGATCCTCACGGAGCTGCTGGAAGGCCGCGAGGACCGCACCCTCGTCGGAGTCCTCGGGCTCCCGGTTGCCAAGCGCCATCTCCCGGAACTCTTCGAGCCGCTCGTGTTGGACGTTCGGGGGCGGCCCGTCCCGTTGGTCGACGACGTCGTCGGCGACCCGGAAGAAGGCGTACATCACGTAGGTCGGATGGCGGGTTCGCTCGGGGAGCAGACGGGTCGCGAGGTGGAACGTTCGGCCCGTTCGTTGCTGGATCGACTTGCTGGCCTGGATATTATCAGATTGCATTGAATTACAGGATCGGTCAGTACGCGAGTCGTGCCTCTGGGGCAGGCATCGAAAGCGCCGTTCGAACGTTCGAAGCGGTTCCTCCCAGCGGTCTCGCGGTCCGTTCCGGACTGGGATACCCTCGGTCGGAGGGGAACACCGAACGCGGCGTTCCGCTGGAATCCAGATGACACGTCATCTACATGCAAATAGTGGTACTGCGACTTTAAGCTGTGTACCCAACTACTTTGGAGGAGACGTGCAGTCGTCTCCCGCGAGTGGGTTACCGGGACTCGAACACCGCTGTCAGGAGCTTTCGTTCGCCCGCACGGAGATGCTGGTGGAACGTCGACGGCGTGATATCCATCGACGCCGCGAGTTCGTCTCCCGAGACCTCACGGGGCCACTCGAAGAACCCGCCGAGGTACCCCTTCCTGAGCGCGGCCAGTTGCCGGTTCGTCAGGTCCTCCTCGACTGACGTGAGAAACGCCTTTCTGGTCGTCGGCGGTTCGTCCCGCTCCTGGACCGAGAGGAGCTCCGTGTTCGGGTGGTGGTCCCGGACGTGCTCGACGACGGCACGGGTCGCTGTCTCGGCCGAGAGCGTCGCCGTGAACGTCGCCCGGCCCGGTTCGACGACGATGTCCGTCGTCTCGGCACCGCGGTCGGCCAACAGCGAGACAACCGGCGGATCGGCGACGGTAAACTCGAACAGCGACGTCTCGTCACCCGAGGAGACGTGGGTCACAGCAGTGACCTGCGGGTGGTCGGCGGCGAGGGCACAGACCGCCGACGGGTCGTCCGTGGTGACGTTGAAGAACATGACCGTCTCGTCCTCGTCGGCGACACTCCCGCCGTACTCCATCCGACAGTCCAGTTCCGCCGCGACGCCGACGAAGAAGACATCCTCGTCGGCGATCTGGAGTTCGAGTTCGGTGACGTTGTCGGCAGTCAACACCCGGCTGGTCTCGATGGCGTCGATCGCCTTCGAGGCCGCCTGCCCGATCACACCGAGGATGGCCCGCTCGCGGGGGTCAAACACGTCGATACTGTCGGCATAAACTGTCAGAACCCCGTACAGCGACTCGCCGGAAGCCAGCGGGACAGCCGCCATCGATCCCGCTTCCATGCCGGCGATCCCTGCGTGGGTGTCGCCGAACTCCCCTGTCACCGTCTGGATCTCCCGGGTCCGAGCGGCAGTCGCGACCGGGTCGTCGGCCTCGATGGAGATCCCAGCAGTCGCGTCCGGCGATCCGGCCGTCGGTTCCAGCGTCTCCCGCCGGATGTCGAAGCCCGCGATCCAGGCCACCTGGTAGGACTCGACCGTCTCGACACGGTCACAGATCGTCCGCTCGACTTCCTCACGGGAGTCGGCCGACATCACGTCGTCGAGGACGGCGTGGACGAGGCCGTCGATCCGCGACAGGAGGTGTTCGAGGTCCTGGCGCTGGGCATCGAGCTGTTCGCTCCGGCGGTCGGCCGCGAGTTCCGCGAGCTTCCGCTGTGTGATGTCGATGTGTGCGATGACGACGCTGCCGGCCTCCTGTTGTGGGAGCGGGGCGACCCGCATGAGGAACCACTGCTGTTTCTCGGGCGTGTGACAGGGGTACTCCAGCGTGAACAGCTCTTCCTCCCCGTCGATGACCGACTTGATCCCGTCGACGGCCGCCTGTGCGTACTCGTCGGCCTCGACGTCGGTCGTCTCGAAGTAGTTGACCCCCTCGATCTCCTCGTCTTCGACCCCGGAGAACTCCCGCCAGGCCCGGTTGGTAAAGAGGATCGTCCCGTCCTCGTCCAACACCGCGATGTTCATCGGCAGCGTGTCCAGCGTCGACCGCGCGAGTGTCTGTGATGCCCTCATGGCGAATCCGGCCACCGGTGAATGGTGTCGATGCACACACTACTGCTGGCCAGCGGATAAATCGTGGGGTCGCCAGCCACCCCGACCGGGGGGAAAGGCTATTACGGAGTGGTCGCTACCGCCAGGTATGTTCGGGTCCCGGACCGACCGGCAGACGGTGACCTGCATCGGCTGTGGCGAGAGCGTCGCACGGTCGGACGCCCGCGAGTACGACAAGCACGGTAATCGGTGGGAGCGACACGAGAAAGAGTTCGAGTTCTTCTGTACCGACTGTTTCAGCGACCTCTGTCGACAGCCACGCGAGGGATTGGAGACGACACTCGATGCGGCCGGTGCCGGTGAGACCGATCGGGAGACCTTTCTGGAACGCTATCGGGAACTCTCCGAGGAACGCAACGTCGAGCGGTAGGCCCCGACAGTCCTAACTACACCCTGGTCGTAGCCGGCCCTATGACTACCGACGACGCCCAGGCGGCGGCCGGCACCGCCGAAGGGCAGGGCCCCGTCGAGATCGACGAGGAGATGGCCCGACACTTAGAGAACAAACGCGAGGAACTGTTCGAGAAGTTCGGTATCCCCGACGAGTTCCCGCCGGAAGTCCTCGAAGAGGCGAAGGCACGGACCCAGGACGTCGACAACGAGATCCGCGAGGAGATCGACGACCGCGAGGACCTCCGGGAGATGACGACCTGGACGACCGACCCCATCGATGCCCAGGACTTCGACGACGCCATCTCCGTCGAGGAACGCGACGACGAGTACGTCCTCTGGGTCCACATCGCCGACGTGACCCACTACGTCAACCCCGACACCGCGATGTGGGACGAAGCTGTCGAGCGGGGCAACACCGTCTATCTCCCGGCCTACACAGTCCACATGCTGCCGCCGGTGCTGGCCGAGACCGTCTGCTCGCTGGTCCCCAACGAGGAACGGCTTGCTCACACCGTCGAGATGCACCTCGACAAGGAGAACTTGGGCTACGAGAACATCGAGATCTACAAGTCAGTCATCGAGAGCGACGCTCGCCTGACCTACACGGAGGCCGAGCGACTGCTGGACGATCCAGACAGCGCCGCGGACCTGCTGGAGGACCAGTCGGTCGACCTGGCCGAGAAGACCGAACTCGTCTGGGAACTGGCCGACCGGATGCACGAACAGCGCAAAGAAGACGGCTCGCTCGTGCTCAACCCGGCCCGGGACCGCGCCCACACCATCATCGAGGAGTGCATGCTCAAGGCCAACAAGGCCGTCACACACGAACTGATGTGGGACCGCGGGGTCGAGGCGATGTATCGGGTCCACCCCCAGCCCAGTCCCGACGAGTGGGACGAGGCGCTCGTCGAGATCCAGGAACTGGACGGCGTCTCGATCCCCGGCAGCACGTGGGACGACCCCCGGAAGGCAGTCAACGCGACGCTGGAGCAGGCCCCCGGACGCCAACTGGACAAGATCCAGTGGGCCGTGATGAAGGTGATGCCACGCGCGAAGTACATGAACGACCCCTTCGGCGGCCACCACGCGCTGAACTTCGAGATCTACGGCCACTTCACCTCGCCGATCCGGCGTCTCTCGGACCTCATCAACCACTGGATCGTCTACACCAACGACGTGCCCGAGGATCTGATCGCGCTGTGTGATCGGGCCAGCGACCGCCAGAAGGACGCCGAACAGTGCGAGCGGGAGTACAAGAACTTCCTCCAGGAGGTCGGTCTGGACCCCTCGGCGGTCAACAACCGCGGGATCGAAATCGTCGACGGCGAGGACGGGAGCGACGGAGACGGGCGCGACGAGGAGTAACGAGTCAGGCACCCGTCTCTGCTGCATCGAGGTGTTCTCTGCTCCACTCCCGGAGTTGGTCGATCACCGGTTGCAGCGCCTCACCGGCGGCCGTCAGCGAGTACTCGACCCTGACCGGTTTGTCGTCGATCACCTCGCGGGTGACCAGGCCGGCCTCCTGAAGTTCGTCCAGACACTCCGAGAGTACCTTGTCCGAGATCCCGTCCAGTCGGGCCTTCAGTTCGTTGAACCCCAGGGGACCGTCGGTCAGCAGTGTCGTGATCAACAGCGGATGCCACTTGCGGCCGAGGATCGCCGTCGCCCGGCGGATGCCGTCGTGCTCACACGGGTGGTAGTCTCGTGTCTCCGGCTCACCGGCCATACTATCAGTTCAAAACCACACGTAAAATAGGTATTGCTGTCGACACGAGTTGCGGGGGACTGTCCGACCCCGGTCGTCCGTTGTGATATCACGGCTTACCCCGGCACCACGGACCGACGCGACTAGCAGATCGGTTTTGGATCGAGTCCCATCTCGGTCAGCGCGTCGGCGTAGGCAGTGTAGGCGACGCCGATGGCCTCGACTGCCGTGTTCCGCACCTGTTCACGGTCTTCGGTCGCGAGGACACCGAGTGCGTTACGCGCTTCCTCCAAGTCACTGGCCGCTGTCCGGAGTTCTCTCGCGAGCGCCGCTCCCCGCTCGTCCGCCTCGTTGACGAAGAAGCTCACGACCTGGAGATAGAACCGGTCCAGGACCAACGGCGCGGCGACGAGCCCGGCACCGACGCGTTCCGGGGTCCCGGTGACCTGCCCCAGATGCTCACCGAACGCGTCGGGCGCGCCCGAAGGCGCGTCGAGTCTTCTCGCCCGCTCGGCTGCCCCGTCGGCAGCCGCAGCGAACGCCGCGCCGATAGCGCCGTCGATCTCGTCGCTCCAGTCGTCGAGTGCCGACGCGAGCGCGTGTTCCCGTGTCGCCGCCGCTTCGCGCACCGCGTCGGTCTCCAGTGTCGCTCCTGTCGCGGCGATCAGTGCCTTGTCCGAACCCAACCGGTCGAGTTCGGTCGCTTGCTCGTCGCGAACGGTCGAGATGACTCCGTCGGCGTCCATACGGCCTCTGGGAGCGAGATCGTCATAGACCCTCCGCCCGATTTATCGCCGCCGAGGCCCTGTCTCCGATATGACTGGCCCAGACCCACCGACAGATGCGCCGTCGGTGACACCGGCGGCGCTCCACACACAGCTCCGAGCCGGTGAACGAGTCCGACTCCTCGACGTCCGCGACCGCGACGAGTTCGAGGAGTGGCACATCGACGGCCCCTCGGTCACCGCCTCACAGGTACCGCTCTCGAAGTTCATCCAGGCCTCGGTCACCGGCGATGTCGACGAACTCGTCGCCGATCTCCCGGGCCAGGGTCCGATCACCGTCGTCTGTGGCCGCGGGGAAGGGAGCGCATTCGTCGCAGGCCTCCTCGAAGACGCCGGCATCGAGGCACAGAACCTCGCCGAGGGGATGGAGGGATGGGCGCGGCTCTACGTAGTGACCGAACTCCCGTCACCAACCGGGACGATCCTCCAGTACGAGCGGCCTTCCTCGGGTTGTCTGAGTTATCTCGTGGTCAGTGACGGCGAGGCCGCCGTCGTCGATCCGCTCCGTTCGTTCACTGATCGATACCTCGCAGACGCCCGCGACCACGGGGCGACCCTGACCTACGCGATCGATACCCACGTCCACGCCGACCACGTGAGCGGGCTCGATCGTCTGGCAACCGAGTCCGACACCGAACCGGTCCTGCCCGCCGCGGCGGTCAAGCGTGGCGTCACCTTCGACGTGACCGCGCTGGACCCCGGCGAGTCGATCATCGTCGGCTCGGCGACCCTTCGATCACTGGCACTACCGGGCCACACGACAGGGATGACCGGCTTTCGAGTCGGTGATATCCTGCTGGCCGGCGACAGCGTCTTTCTGGACAGCATCGCGCGACCGGACCTCGAAACCGGAAGCGACGGCGTGGCGGCCCTCGCAGCGGAACTCTACGTGACGCTGACCGAGCGCCTGGCCGACCTCCCCGACGAGACGCTCGTCGCGCCCGGCCACCACGGCACACAGACGATCCCGGTCGAGGACGGGAGCTACACCGCACGCCTGGGCGAACTCCGCGAGCGACTCCCGGCCTTCGGAATGGACCGCGATTCGTTCGTGACCTGGCTCCGTGATGACATCCCCCCACAGCCGGCCAACTTCGAACGAATCATCGACATCAATCTCGGTGTCGCGGTGGTCGACGACGAGGCGGCGTTCGAACTCGAACTCGGTCCGAACAACTGTGCGGCGACACCGGCGGACGATTGAGGCGTAGCAGCGTGGCGCTACAACGGTAACCGTCGCCGTAACTGTTCGAGTAACGATTCGTCTTCGTCCGGTGATGGAGTCCCCACGACGTGTTCCTCCGGACGGATGACGGTCCGCTCGCCGTCGTCTTCAACCTCGATGAGGTCGTCGGCTTTCAACGCGGCCAGTGCTCCCTCGATCTGGTCGATACTGACGTCTGCACGGGACCGGAGTTCGAACACCGTCATCCCTTCTTGATGGCGATCAGCGAGGGCATCGAGCACCGCGACCTCCGCGTCGTCCCGGTCTCGGTACTCGGGCTTCGCTCTCATACGTCTCTGTATAACTGGCTAGTTCTTGGCTTTGTCCCTCGCTGAACGGGTCGGTTCCGTCGACGGCGACAGTCAGGTGAGGTACGTGGCTAGATCCCTTCTTCAGGATGTGCTGGGCCAGGTTCGGCCTCACCGATGTAGAGGAAATGGTACTTTCGTTCCGATATATTACCGTTCGCTCGGGCAAGTCCCCAGTCGTACTTGATGTATGCCCGTTCGTACAACCGGCCATCCTGCGTTCGGACGGTAACGTTGACCGTGCGGGGGATCCAGGATTTATCTTCGTCGGTAAACGGCTCCTCATTCCTAGGATACGTTTCGATAATACGTTGATATCCATAGAGGATAACGTATTGTTCCAACAGATATTGGCTCGTGTTGTTCGTCGGTGCTCGGTGGAAGAATCGAACACTACGGTTTCGGGCATCAATCTCCGCAAGGCCGAACGTAGTAGTACTGTTCCCACCGGCGACACCACGAACATAGTCCTCGGCAAAGATACGGTAGTGCTGTCGGCGTGATTCTATCGTTTTATTATATTCGGTGGTAGTATCAGCTTCTTCAGTTTGTTGTACTGATGTCGTCTTGGGAGTATCCGTGGAGCCTCCCGTATTGGTTGGAGTTGGAGTGGTAGATTCAGTATTGGTTGCGTCGTGTATCGGAGTCGGCGACTGTGGTTCAGACGTAGTTGTTTTTTGAGTACTGTCGGATAGTCCAGTACAGCCAGAAAAAGAGGCTATTACAACGACAAATACAATAATACCCAGTCGGATATTCATTTTCTTAGCCATTTTTAATATATCTGACATCCTGTTCCAGTTCGGCAACCTATTCTTGAATCAGCCGGGTCAGATCGGCAGGTCGGACAGCTGCCAGTACCGTCGTCACTGTCGCCATCTTTTGTATTCATGCCATCTAAATCAATAGTTGATGATGAATCTTCGTCTTTTCCGCCAATATACCTAGTATTATATTCTTTTCTCTTATACTTTTGTACGATATTTCCGGGAATTTTGCCCCCGTGTTCCTCAACTGTAGTATCGTTCATGATTGTAACCATCTCTCCGTCCTGTGAAATTTGCAGTCCATCCTTCCCGTTCGCGTCGATCCAAACCTCTTCACCGTCGTCGCTGTAGTGGATATCCGTACTGTTTTGATCCAGACAGCCGACGAGGTCACCGTCCATATCCGTCCAGACGTAAGCGCCGTCACACGTCGAGCCGGCGTTGCTGGTATCCTCCGTGACAGGTGGGACGACGGTGACGTTCCCGCGTTGGTACCGGACGCGGATCTCGAACGTCCGCGGGAACGCACCGCGGTGTTCCAGATATCGGTTCTCCCACACCACGGTGGTCTGGCTGCCCCCGGAAATCGAGACGTACTCCTTTCGTCCCTCTAGTTTACCGTTGATGTAGAGTTCGAAGTCCTGTACTTCTTGATGGGAGTACGTGTTCGTGATCGTAGCGCTAACGTCGAAGTTCTCGTCGGTCTCGACTCGGTTCGGTACGTCGAGGCTGGAGACACGGACCTGTCCGAAATCGACAACCTCGACCGATCGTTGCTTGGTCCCGACGCTGACCGAGTAGTTACCGTCGTCGGCAAACGAGTTGGTAAACCGAACCTGTCTCTCGGCACCGACAGGCAAGGCTACAGACTGGGTCTGGACCGATTCCCCGTCGACGGTCAGCGTCGCATCGTATGTTCCGGGTCGTTCACCGACGTTCCGAACGGTGGCGATAAACGTCCCACGCTCACCGACATCGAGTGTCTGGTTGGGCGTGGTAAGACGAACGACACGGAAGGTCGGCGGATCAGCGACCGGATCGACGACGACCGTCGTCGATTCGGTACCGATACTGACGGTCCGCGCTCCCGGAGTGTCGAACGTAGCGTTGAACGCGACGTATCGTGTCTCGCTCGGCTCGACCGTCACCGATTTGGTATCGACCGTTCGTCCGTCGATGGCAAACGGCGTGTCGAGTGTTCGGGTCGTAGTATCCGTATTGACCACCCGCCCGTAGACGGTAGTAGTCGTGCCCTCCTGGACCTCATCGGGGGCGTGGATCGTCTCGACGAATATCCGCCCACTGTTTCCGGAGACAGCGGGACCAACCTCGAGTAGCGTCGACTGGGTCCCGACGGTGAGGTTGTACGTCCCCGGTTGTGTGAACTGGTGGCGGAACGTGGCAGTGCCCGACGCTGACGGATCGACTGTCACCGGTTCCCGACCGACCTCGCTTCCGTTGACGAGCAGGCGTGCCGGATACGTGCCACGGGCCGTCCCAGTGTTCTGGACGGTAGCCGTGACAGGGACGGCGGAACTCGTCGTCGCCCGTGTCGGTGCGGTAAGTTGGGTGATCCCGAAGGACGGGTTACCGCCACCCGGTTGCGAACCGTTCGTCGGGGGAGGGCCTGGTTCCGGTGTAGGTTGGGGCTCTCCAGGACCCGGTGGCGGTCCAGGTGTCGGTGGTTCCAGTGGTTGTGTGACAGTCACTCCGTGCGATGCTGTCCCGCGATGGCCGCCGGTGTCGTACGCGACCGCACGGACCTGTACCGAACCGGTCGCATCGAATCGTCGGGTAAGCGATACGGTCGTCTCTGTGCCCGTAACAGGCTCACGACGGACGAACTCCCCGTTGATGACCCACGCGAGCGTATCGAGACGGCCAGCAGTAGTGGTCAGGTTGGCCTGGATGGTCGTGGGTCGTCCCTGGGATGTGGTCGCCGGCCCAGCGAGCGAGACGACCGGTCCGTCATCGGGTTCGACGACGACTTCGAGCGCGTCGGAGCGAGTCTGTCCGTCGTCGTCGGTGACGGTGAGCGTAACGTTGTACTGCCCGACAGTGGTGGGTCTGAACGTCGTCTGTCGGCAGGACCGGCAGTCGGGCGTCACCGAGCTGCCGGCCGGTCCATCGATTCGCCATCGAACGGAAGAGAGCCGTCCGTCCGGGTCGCGTGAACCGTTCGCGTCGAGATGGACTGTCGTCCCCGGCGAGACAGTCTGGTCAAGCCCGGCATCGGCAAGCGGTGGATCGCTCGCATTCACGCTCGTCGAGGCAGCGACAGTCCCCGACAAGACAACCACGAAGACGACGACAGCGATCGTACTCGTTCGCATCGGTAGCCGTTCGCCGCCTCCCATGGTATAAAATTTCGTAATATAGAGAATAAATATAGTCCTTTCTATATCGATACATTACTCGAGAAGCGCGGGAACACCAGTGTCGACAGAGCGACAGGGAGGGTTTAAGTACGTCACGAGAGGAGACACTGACAATGGGTCTCAAATGCTCCATCCTCGGGCATACGTACGGTGAGAGTACCGTCGAGCGCGACCGAGAGGAACAGGGGAGCGAAGTCGTCATCACCATCACGGAGACGGAGACCTGTACGCGGTGTGGAAACACACGGGTCGTCTCCGAGAACAAGGAAGTGACGGCGATCGAAACGCCCTCGGACATCGCTGGCGAGGAGGTTGACGATACTGAGGACGGGGAACAGAACACGGACGGCGATGCCACGGGCAGCGAGCCGAACGCGGTCGAACAGGAACCACACCACGGTGGAGAGACCGGCGAGGCCGTCGGCAGTTCGACGCCACCCTCGCCGACACCACCGGATGAAGACGACGCGGAGATCATCGAGAGCGAGGACGGTCCCGACAGCGGCGACACCGAACTCGACGAACCGGCGACGACGAGCGGAATTCCCGACGCGGAGGACGGGACAGCACCCGAGCCCGATCCCGAAGACGACGACGCGGTCATCCTCGACGAGACGGACGACGACACCGATCGGGACCCCGGTGAGTGGCCCCAGGAGGCAGCGGACGACGGGACCGACAGCGAGGGGCAACGAGAGGAGTGGGAGCCGGTGTCTACGGAAGACGAGACCGACGACGGACCGGACGTCGAACCACTGGGTGGCACGGCTATCACGGTCCCCGACGGCCAGTTTCGCTGTCCGGAGTGTGGGTTTACGACCGACGTGGAGGCATCGTCGCTGCGGGCAGGTGACTTCTGTCCGGAGTGTCAGAAGGGCGCACTGGTCACGGAACACACCGAGTGAACACAAAGGGTAAGACGGGGCCTCGCAAAGTCCAATCCATGCGAGAGTACAAGATGCGACGGGGCGAGCATCTGGAGGACCGCGTCCCTGACATGGAAGCGTTCGTCGAGGAGTATTTCGGAGAGGTGACAGACACGGAGGACTACAACGGTAACGACCTGCTCGTCGTCGACGAGCCGGACAATCCGGTGTTCGAACGTGTCGTCGCGGGGAGGGTCACCTACAGTGGCAAGAAAGACAAACTGGCACTACACATCGACGAGCGTCCTGCCGAGGAGGTCATCGCCGAGGGTCACGTCGAGGCAGCCGAAGACGCCGTCGCAGTCAAAAACGACTTTCTGGAGGACGCGACCGATCGTGACGCGAAGGCACGCCGGGACTCGATGAAGCGATCGGTCGAGGACGAAGCTGACAAGCCCGACAACGTCTAAGCCGGCGCCACGATAGATGTCCCGCCGGGACACCGGCGGTTCGAACAGCGATAGTCGTCGCTGTGTATCGTTATCACGGCCGTCAAGGATAAATACGCACATGTCGTTCACTCACCTACGCCGTTCCCGGAGGCGCTCACAAGTATCCGGGCTCTGGCAGCGATCCGCTGCTACGTCATGTGTTGATGACCTCCTGGAGGGTGGCTCCCTCCACGTATCCGTCATCTTCGGTCCCGGTTCTTACTCTGCGAGTCCGTAGCCACGCTTGAACAGCAGGAAGTCGATCGCCAGGACAGCGATCGTCGCGCCGGTCAGAACCAGCAGCGACGTGTTGGGATCGATTTCGGTCACGCCGATCATGCCATAGCGAACCCCGTTGACCATGTAGACCATCGGGTTGAACAGCGAGACGCTCCGCCAGAGCGGCGGGAGGACCTCCAGCGAGTAGAACACCGCGCCGAAAAACACCAGTGGCCGGAGGATGAACTGGTTCATCACCGTGAGATAGTCGAAGTCACTCGCCCAGAGCCCGCCGATCACACCGAGACCGCCGAACAACGTCGTGATGACGAGGACGAACGCGATCAGGTAGACCGGGTTGGCGACCGGGACCGAAGTAAAGACGAGTCCGACGCCGATGATCAACAGCGAGGTGACGATCCCCCGCAGCGCGCTCGCTGTCACGTACGCCGACACCATGTCCCGGTTCGACATCGGGGAGGTAGTCACCGCCTGGATGTACTCGTTCCACCGGCCGTGGAAGATCGTGAACGAGGCGTTCTCGAAGCTATCGGAGATCGCACCCAGGACGACCAGTCCCGGGAGGACGAACTGGATGTAGCTCACCCCGGCGATCGAGCCGATCCGGCTGCCGAGGATGACACCGAAGACGGCGAAATACAGGGAGTTCGTGATGATCGGCGGCAGGAACGTGTTGTACGGCCGCCGGACGAACCTGAGCACCTCGCGCCGAGTCAGTGTCAGGAGTTGTGTCGTCCCCTGGCTCATGCTGACACCTCCGCGTACTCGCGTTCGTCACGGGTCATGTCGACGAACACCTCTTCGAGCGAAGCCCGACGGATGTCCAGCGACGTGACGGTGTGGCCCATCGCTTCGAGTTCACGGAGGAGCGCCGGCGCGGTCTGGCTCCCGCCCGAGGCGGTGACGCTGAGTCCGTCGTCGGTCACCTCGATATCGGTCACGCCGTCGACGCTCAGCGTCGGCGCTGTTCGGGGCGGGTCCGCGAGTCCGATCGCGATGGTATCGGTTCCCCGGGCCATCAGTTCGTCGGGCGTGGCCACCTCGACCTTGCGGCCGCCGTCCATGATCGCGACCCGGTCACAGAGCCGTTCGGCCTCTTCGATGTAGTGGGTCGTCAACACGATGGTCGTCCCCGCGTCGTTCATCCGGTTGATGATATCCCAGAGGTCGTGGCGCAGTTGGACGTCGACGCCCGCGGTCGGTTCGTCCAGGATCAGTAGATCGGGTTCCGAGACCAGCGCACGCGCGAGCATGAACCGGCGTTTCATCCCGCCCGAGAGCCAGTCGAAACGGGTATCCCGCTTCTCCCAGATACCGACGGTCTTCAGGGCTTCTTCGGCCCGCTCCGTGGCCTCCGCGCTGGAGATGCCGTGGTAGCCGGCCTTGTGTTCCAGTACTTCGATGATCGGGAAGAAGCGGTCGACGTTGAACTCCTGTGGTGCCAGGCCGATGCGGTCACGGACCTCCCGATAGTCGTCCTCGACGTCGAACCCGAACACCTCGGCGGTCCCGCCGTCCTTGTGGACCAGGCCGACCAGCGTGTTGATGAACGTGGTCTTGCCCGCCCCGTTGGGGCCGAGAAGGCCGAAGAACTCGCCGCGCTCGACGGTCAACTCTAGCCCGTCGAGTGCCTGCACGTCGCCGTACTGCTTGCGTACGTCACGGGCACGGATTGCCGGCTCAGTCATCGTCTAGGCAAGCGCTCGAAGGCCGAAAAACACGTCGAAGCCGGGCGCGTGTGATCCCTGGTACCGTACTACCGACCCAGCCGGTCGCGGGAGATGCCGACGCCCGACGGAGTGATGATGAGCTGGTCGTCGTCCTTCTGGACGATGTCGCCGCCGACTTCGTTCGTGACCTGCTTGAGTTCGTCGCTGATGTGTTCCATCGTCCGGTCCTGCGTGGAGTGACGGATGATGTCGGCGATGACGATGTCGCCGTCGTAGACCGCGTCCTTGATCTCGACGACGTCCTGTGTGTCGCTGATCTGTGCGATCCGGACCTGTCGGTCGACGTCGGCCCCGGACGTCTCGAAGTCGTCGGCGTTCAGTTCGACGTAGTCGTCGGTCTTCCGGGACGACCCCGACTCGCCGAGGATCGAACTCATGAGTCCCATGTCCCCCACGGCGTGCCGTGACGATTTAGGTCTTACGTCAGACACAGTTTGGTTCTCCGATTGGTTCCTGAACAAAAGCGGTCTGAACGGAGAGCGAACGCCCGCTACACCGAAAACTCGAACAGATCGTCGCCGACGTGGTGGATCGAGGAGACGACCTTCCCGCTGTCGCCGACCATATCCGATCCAGCGGTCATCGCGCGGCCGATCGCCAGCACCTTCCCGTGGGACTCCTCGGCGATGGCGACCAAGTCACCATCCAAGATGTCCGCGTCGGCCTCGGTGATCCCGGGCCGCATCACGTCGGCGCCGTCCGAGACGAAGGAGATCGCGCCTGCGTCGACCGTGACGACGTGTTTCTGTGGCGGGTAGTCGTTGGCCCCCTCGACGGTGAGAAACGGTTCGTCGTCGACGTATAGCACCAGCGGGTCCCCGTCGACGAGGACGACGTCCCAGTCGCTGTCGTCGAACTCGACTTTCTCGTAGCTGTCGGCGTCCAACTCGACACCGAGGTGCTCAGAGAGGGCGGTCGTGATGGCGTCGACCTCGTCCGAGCGGAGGTGGTGGCGCGATTTGACGTTCATGTGCCCCTCTCGTGTGGCAGGGAGCGTAAGCGTAACGACCTCCCACGAGCGCGGGGACGAGCGGTGCCTTTAGCCCGGGACCGCCCGTAGGAGAAGTATGCGCGTCGTCACGCTCCTGCCGTCCGCCACGGAGATCGTCTACGCACTCGGGGTCGAACCCGTCGGGGTATCCCACGAGTGCGACTACCCGCCGGCCGCCCGCGAACGACCGGCGGTCAACCGCACACGGGTCGACCCGACTGCGTCCAGCGCCGAGATCAACGAGCAAGTCGCCGACGCCGAGGCCGGCGACGGCGTCTACGCCATCGACCGGACGACACTCGCGGAGTTGGACCCCGACCTGGTCGTCACACAGGGCGTCTGTGACGTCTGTGCCGTCGATCACGTCCAGGTGGCGACGGCCGTCGAGGAACTGGGGTTGGACGCCGAAGTACTGACGCTGGACGTCCACAGCCTCGACGACCTCTTCGAGTCGATCCACGAGGTCGGCATGGCCATCGATCGCGACGAGCGGGCGAGCGAGTTGGTCGCGACGCTCCGGGGTCGGGTCGCCGCCGTCGAGACGACCGCCGCATGTGCCGAGACCGAACCCCGGGTCGCCGTCCTGGACTGGCTCGACCCGATCATGGTCGCCGGCCACTGGGTCCCCGAGATGGTCGAGCGGGCCGGCGGCCGCTACGGCCTGGAGGTCGCTGGCGGTGAGTCCCGACCGCGCGAGTGGGATGAGATCCGCGAGTACGATCCCGAAGTGCTCGTCGCCGCGCCCTGTGGCTTCGACATCGACCAGACGCGCGAGAACCGCCGGGATTTGACCGACCGCCCCGGGTTCGAGGAACTGACGGCGGTCCGGGAGGGTCGTGTCCACGTGATGGACGGCCACCACTACGTCAACCGCTCGGGGCCACGGCTCGTCGAGACGATGGAGTTTCTGGCGGCGCTGTTGCATCCGGACCGCTTCGACGCGCCACCGCGGGACGCGGTCGTCGAACTGGGGACCGTCCGGGCCTGATCAGGCCGCGACGGCGAGCAGACCGACGTAGACGTTTCCGAGGACCACGAGCGCCCCGGCGGCGACGACGGCCAGCAGCCAGGCGCGCCACCAGGGGAGGGATTCGACGAACTGGCGACACTCAAGCAGGACGACACCGACGTACAGGACCGTCGCTCCCTTGAGGAGGATGACCGCCATCGGCTGGTGGCGCAACAGCAGCCGAATCCAGGGGTTGGCCTCCAGGCCAGCGCCGGCAAAGCGGGCGGCAAACAGCGTGGAGGTCGCGTCGCCGAAGCCCCAGATCAACACCAGCGCGAACACTAACTCGACGTAGCCGGGTTTCTGGA
The DNA here is from genome assembly GCF_029278565.1 of Haloarcula halophila. Classification (NCBI taxonomy): domain Archaea; kingdom Methanobacteriati; phylum Methanobacteriota; class Halobacteria; order Halobacteriales; family Haloarculaceae; genus Haloarcula; species Haloarcula halophila. The sequence continues at coordinate 1,402,633 of NZ_CP119559.1, forward strand.
GGCGGAACGTCAACGCCCGGGCGAGGGGATGTCGTTGCTCGGGATTCGGCATGGAAGTCCTATCGACACCTGTTCGCTAATCCGACATAAGCGTCGCTGTGCAGCTATCAGCAGTGAGAACCGCCCGTAGCGATCAGTCGTCGGCGAGCGAGCACCGGCCGTCGTAGCTGGCGTCGGCGACCCGGTCGATCGCCGGGTCCTCCCCACACACCGGACAGGTCGGGTCGGGCGCGACCGGGACCTCGTCGACGGACATGTCGGTGGCGTCGTAGGCCAGCAGTCGGCCGTCCAGGGACTCGCCGTACTCCATCGCGAGTTTGACGACCTCCGTGGCCTGGAGACAACCGATAGTGCCGGGGAGCACGCCCAGGACGCCGGCGGTCGCACAGTCCGGGACGGTCCCCTCCGGCGGTGCCTGCGGGAACAGACAGCGGTAACACGGTCCCTCGCCCGAGAAGGTCGTCACCTGCCCCTCGAACCGGAAGACCGCGCCGTGGGAGAACGGCGTCCCCGAGAGGGTGCAGGCGTCGTTGACCAGGAACCGGGTGGCGAAGTTGTCCGAGGCGTCGACGACGATGTCGTAGCGGTCGACGAGGTCGGCGGCGTTGTCGGCTGTCAGCCGGGTCTCGTGGGCGTCGACGGTCACGTCGGGGTTCAGTCCCGTGACGAACTCGCGGGCGCTTTCGACTTTCGGCCGCCCGATGTCGTCGTCACGGTGGATCACCTGCCGCTGGAGGTTCGACCGCTCGACGGTGTCGTCGTCGACGATACCCAGCCGGCCGATTCCGGCGGCCGCGAGATACTGCAAGACCGGCGAGCCGAGTCCGCCGGCACCGACGACGAGAACGTCGGTGTCCAGCAGCGCCGCCTGTCCGTCCGGCCCCACGTCGTCCATGATGATGTGACGGGAGTACCGGTCGAGTTGTTCGGGGTCCAGATCCGGACGCATGGCCGAGGGTTGCCCCCCAGCGAAGATAAACGGCGGGATCGGCTGTCGGGCGACGCCCGATCAGTTGTTCCGCTGGAGGTCCGCGACCAGGCCGTCCATCTTCCGGTTGATCGCCGCGATCTGGTCGGTCTGTCCGACGGCCTCCTCGGCGATCTCGGCAGTCGAGTCGGCGATCGTCTGGGCGGCGGTCGTCGACTGGTCGAGCATGCTCGCGACCTCCTCGGTCGCGGCGGCCTGCTCGTCGGTCGCCGTCGCGACCTCTTCGATCCCGTGGTTGACCTCGGTAACCGCGTCACCGATCTCGTCGAGGATCTCCGTCGACTCCTCGACGGTCTCGATCCTCTCGTCGATCTCGGCGTTGCTCTCTTCGAGGCTCTCGACGGCGTTTGCGGTGTCGTCCTGGATGCCGTCGATCATCCGCTCGATCGCCGCGGCCTGGTCCTGGGACTCCTCGGCCAGCGATTTGACCTCGTCGGCGACGACGGCGAAACCCTCGCCGGCCTCACCGGCCCGGGCCGCTTCGATCGATGCGTTCAGCGCCAGCATGTTCGTCTGGTCGGCGATGTCGTTGATCACCTCGACGATCTCGTCGATCTCCTCGACGCTCTCCTGGATGGTCTGGACGTCCTGGGCGACGCTCCCGGCGGCCGACTGGATCCGTTCCATGGCCGCGTGGACGTCCTCCGCGTTGTCCTGTCCCCGCTCTGCGAGTTGCGTCGCCTCCCGAGTGGCCGCCGAGACCTCCTCGGAGGAGGAGGCGATCTCCTCGACGGAGGCCGAGAGGTTCGATACCTCGCTGGCGACCTCCGAGATCGCCTCGTACTGTTCGGCCGCCTGCTCACGGATGTCGTCGGTCTCCTCGGCGATATCGACAGAGGAGTTCTCCAGTTCGGCGATCAGTGTCTGTATCTCGCTGGCCTGCTCGTGGTCGTAGCCTGCCTGGCGATCGATGTTCTCGGCGACGTCGTCCTCGATATCAGCGTCGATGTCGTCGTCGATATCGGCGTCGCTCGCCAACTCTCCGCTATCGAGATCGCTTTTGGCCATAGGAGGTCGGTCTACTCATTATTATATAAGAGGTGTACCAAACAGTATCAGTTTTGAAAACCGCGCCCGGCGACTGGACGATCGATCGGCGATCAGCAGTCGTACAGCGCGCGGTACTTCTCGTCGGCGTAGTCGAGGAAGTGGTCGGCGGTGAAGGACTCGCCGGTCGCCTCCTGGATCAGGTCGTCGGTCGTGTAGCGGGCGCCGTGGCGGTGGACGTGGTCGGTCAGCCAGTCGTGGATCTCGCCGAACTCGCCGGCTCGAACCTGCTCGTCGAAGTCGGCGATGTCTTGACGGACGTGGTGGTTCAACTGCGCGGCCAGTACCGACCCCAGCGTGTACGTCGGGAAGTAACCGAAGGCACCGTTGGTCCAGTGGATGTCCTGGAGACAGCCCTCGGCGTCTGTGTCGGGCCTGATCCCCAGATACTCCTCCATCTTGTCGTTCCAGACCTGTGGGACCTCCTCGACGTCCAAATCACCGCGGATGAGATCCCGTTCGATCTCGAACCGGAGGATGATGTGCATGTGGTAGGTCAACTCGTCCGCTTCGACCCGGATGAGGTTGTCGTCGTAGACCTCGTTTGCGGCCTCGTAGAACGCACGGGGCGTGGCGTCGGTTCCGAGGTGGTCGTTGGCCGTCCCGGCGAAGAACTCCCAGAACGGCAGCGAGCGGCCGACGTGGTTCTCCCAGAACCGCGACTGGGACTCGTGGACCGAGAGGTCGCGGTTCGAGCCAAGCGGGGTCCCGTACTGCTCCTGGGGTAGCCCCAGCGTGTAGGTGGCATGGCCGAACTCGTGGATGGTCGAGCCGACGGCGTCCAGCGGCTCGTCGGGTTTGAACCGCGTGGTGACGCGGGCGTCGAACTGGGTTCCCGTCGAGAACGGATGGGGCGCGGTGTCCAGGCGGCCGCGGTCCCAGTCGTAGCCCAGCACGTCCAGTGCCTCCTCGACGAGGCCGTGCTGGGTGTCGTCGTCGTAGGTTCCCTCGAATGGATCGGCCAGGGAGACGTCGCTGTCGGCGATGTCGTCGATCAGCGGGACGAGTTCGTCCCGCAGGCGGGTCAGTACGTCCTCCGCGGTGTCGATGCCCAGGTACGGCTCGTACTCCTCGAACAGTACCTCGTAGGGGTCCCGGTCGGGATCGATCGCCTCGGCGTACTCCCGCCGGAGGTCGACCAGCTCTTCGAGGGTCTCGGCGTAGGCAGAGAAGTCGTCCTCGGCCTTGGCCTCCTTCCAGACGGGCAAGGCGTTCGAGGAGGCCTCCGAGATGCGCTCGACGAGGTCGGCTGGGACCCGAACCGCACGCTCGTGATCGCGGCGGACCTCGCGGACGACGGCCCGCTGTTCGTCGCCGAGGTCCGCCTCGTCGAGTTCGTCGAGCCACTCGCCGAGTCGCTCGTCGGTCAGCAGGTCGTGATGGAGCGTCGAGACCGCCGAGGATTGCTTCGCTCGCGCCGGCGTGCCGGCGTCGGGCATCATCACCTGCTGGTCCCACTGGAGGACACCGTTGGCGTCCTGGACGTAGTGGAGCTGTCGGACGTGATCGAGGAACTGCTCGTAGGTGGAGGACTGTTCGCTTGCGCGTGCCATGGCCGGCCGTTAGGACCCACACGGTAAATGGACGAGGTCGGCGGTAAACGGTGTCAGTTTTGTGCGCCGTCCCACATCCGAGCGACCCGCCCGTAGATCGCTCGACACCGATCGAGCACGTCGATCGAGACGCTCTCGTCGGCGGTGTGGGCCTCGCCGGGTTCGGCCGCCCCGACGACGACACAGTCGGTGCCGGCGTCGGCCAGCCACCCCGCGTCGGTCGCGTGGGGTTTGACGACCTGTTCGGGGGTGCCGTCCTGCGCGGCGGCGGCCGCCGACTGGACGGCATCGGCGAACGCGGCGTCCCCACAGGCCATCGGCGGGAGGTCCTGGTCGATCCGCAGCGAGACTCCGTCGACGGTCTCGACCCGCTCCAGCGGTGCCCGCTCACCGGGGACGGTCCGCTCGTCGACGGTCACCTCGCAGCGTTCGGGGACGACGTTCCAGGCCGACCCGCCGTCAATCTCGGTGACGGCGACGCTCCCGGACAGCGAGTGTCCCAGGACCGCCGTCTCGGGGAACTGGACGTCACGGACTACGTCGACGGCGTCACAGGCCCGGTAGACGGCGTTCTCCCCGGCCTCGGGTTCGCTGGCGTGGGCAGCCTCCCCCTCGGCGACGATGGTCGACCCGCGGCGACCCTTGTGGGCGACGGCCACGTCCGTAACGCCGGCCGCGGAGTAGCCAGTCGACCCCTCGCCGACGACGGCGTAGTCGGGCGCGAACCCGTCCTCGATAGCCGCCCGGCAGCCGATGCCACCCTGTTCCTCGCCGACGAAGGAGGCGAAGACGAGTTCGCCAGCGGGATCGACCGCGGCGAAGGCGAGCATGGCCGCCGCGACACAGCCTTTCATGTCGGCGGTCCCACGGCCGTAGAGCCGGCCGTTACGGCGCTCGACGGCGTAGTCGTCGCCCTCGATCTGCGAGTCGTCCGGCGGGACCACGTCGTGATGACCCACGAGTGCGAGCGACGGTCCCGTTCCCTTCCGGGCGATGACGTTCCCCGCCCCGTCGCGTCGGACGGTCGCGTCGGTCCGTTCCCGGAGCCACGACGCGATGAAGTCGCCGGCGGCCCGTTCGTCGTGGTCGCCTGCCCGGTGGCTCGGGATCGCGACCAACTCCTCGGTGAGATCCGCGATATCCATACCGGGGCCTCGGGGCGACGGGGCAAGAGTTCGGTGGAGTCGGCCGGCGGGACCGGTTGAACATCCTTATCAGGCGACGGGACCCTATCGACAGTATGGATATCGTACCGGACACGAGCGTGGTCATCGACGGCCGCGTGTCCGAGCAGATCGAAGCCGACGCCGACCCCGACTCGACGGTCGACGGCAGGGGCTTTGCCGGCGCGACGGTCGTCGTCCCGGAAGCCGTCGTCGGCGAACTCGAAGCACAGGCCAACGACGGCCGGGAGACCGGTTGGGAAGGGCTCGAAGAACTCCAGACGCTCGTCGATCTCGCCGAGGAAGGGACCATCGACGTCGAGTACGTCGGCCGCCGACCAGACGCCATCGAGAAACGGGAGGCCGGCGAGGGTCAGATCGACGCGCTGATCCGGGACGTAGCAGGGGACCGTGACGCGACGCTGGTGACCAGCGACGACGTGCAGGCGGAAGTCGCCCGCGCGAAGGGGCTGGACGTGGAGTACGTCGAACCCCGTGGCCGCACGGTCGAACACCTCCAGATCGAGAACTTCTTCGACGAGGGGACGATGAGCGTCCACCTGAAAGTGGGGGTCCAGCCGTTCGCCAAGAAGGGGTCGATCGGCGACATGCACTACCAGCCGATCCGTGACGCCATCGCCACCGAGGACGAACTCCGCGAGTACGTCGAAGACATCGAGGAGGCCGCCCGCTCCTCGCCGGAGGGGTTCGTCGAACTCGACGAACCGGGCATGACCATCGTCCAGTTCAAGGACCTCCGGATCGCGATGGCCCGGCCGCCGTTCTCGGACGCCCGGGAGATCACTGCAGTCCGCCCGATCGTCAAGACCGATCTGGACGACTACGAACACGCCGACGAACTGCGCGACCGCTTTACCGACCACCAGCGGGGCGTCCTCATCTCCGGCTCACCGGGTGCCGGGAAGTCCACCTTCGCCCAGGCCGTCGGGGAGTTCCTCGTCGACGCCGACTACGCCGTCAAGACGATGGAGAAACCCCGTGACCTCCAGGTCGGTCCGGAGATCACCCAGTACACCGCACTCGGGGGCTCGATGGAGAAGACCGCCGACTCGCTGCTGATGGTCCGGCCCGACTACACCATCTACGACGAGGTCCGCAAGACCGACGACTTCGAAGTGTTCGCGGACATGCGGCTGGCGGGCGTCGGCATGGTCGGGGTCGTCCACGCGACCCGTGCCGTCGACGCGCTCCAGCGGCTCATCGGCCGCGTCGAACTGGGGCTGATCCCCCAGATCGTCGACACCGTCATCTACATCGAAGCCGGCGAAGTCCACACCGTCTACGACGTGACGACCGAGGTGAAGGTTCCCCACGGTCTGATGGAGGAAGACCTCGCACGGCCGGTCATCGTCATCCGCGACTTCGAGACCGGCCAGCCCGAGTACGAGATCTACACGTTCAACCGCCAGGTCGTCACCGTCCCGCTCAACGACGAGGAGGACAGCGAGGACTCCGGTGTCGACCGCCTGGCCAAGCAGGAGGTCGAACGCGAGATCCGCTCGATCGCCCGGGGCCACGTCGAGGTCGAACTCCGCGGCCCGAACACCGCCATCGTCTGGGTCGAGGACGACGACATCTCCCAGGTCATCGGTAAGGGCGGGGGCCGCATCTCCGACGTGGAGAACCGCCTGGGGATCGACATCGACGTCCGGACCTTCGAGGACCGCCCGACAGGCCCCTCCGGCGGGCCACAGGCCGACGCCAGCGGGAGCAAGCAGGGCGAGATCGTCACGCCGGAGGTCACCTCCCGACACGTGATGATCCCGCTTGAGGGTCACGCCGGCGAGACCGTCGAGGTCCAGGCCGACGGCGAGTACCTCTTTACCGCGACCGTCTCCCGTGGCGGCGAGGTCCAGGTCTCCCGTGGCTCCGGTATCGCCGAGGAACTGGAGCGGGCGATCGACCGCGGGAAGACGATCACCGTCACCCCCTCCTGAGCGGGCTGCGGTACCCGAACCGAAGTTCCCGCTTCCAGTACGACTCCAGACCACGTGTGTGCGTTTCCGCGTTCGGGTTACCGGGACTGTCGGAGCGGACCGATGGATAATTCCGGGAGCGCACCGACTGATACCTATGAGCGATGCAGTCGTCGGAACGCTGCTCGATCAACAGACACTGGCGGCCCGGGTCGAAGCCGGGGACACCCCGGCGTGGGTCGCCGACCACTGGCGGACGTTCCGGGACGCGTTGACGGGAGAGCGGAACGGGACGCCGTTCCCCTGTTTCTTCGGGGCCGAGTCAGTTCGGGAGGGAGAGCCGCTGTATACGGCCGTCCCGTCGCTGACCGATCCGGAGGCACTGTTCGACCTCGGTGAAACCCTGTGCTCGTATCTGGAGCGCTATCAGGACCACAGCGAGCGGGCGTCGCTGGTGACGTTCTTTCGACCGCCCGACCGCCCGCTGACCGAATCGGAGTACCACGACGCGCTCTGGCACGTCCTCCAATTTCTCCACGTCCACGACCCGGAGCCGTGGCCCGAGGAGATACCGACCGATCCGGCGGACCCCTACTGGGAGTTCTGTTTCGCCGGCGAACCGATGTTTCCGACCTGCCGGGCACCGTTCTACGACACGCGTAAGAGCCGGTACTGTCCGGTCGGCCTGGAGATCACGTTCCAGCCGCGCGCGCTGTTCGAAGCACTGGAGGTCACGGCTGAGACGGCCGCCGGGCAACACGCTCGGGACGTGATCCAGGACCGACTCGGGGAGTACGACGCCGTCTGTCCACACGCGGATCTGGGAGACTGGGGCGTCGACGGCGACCGCGAGTGGCCCCAGTACATGCTCTCCTCGGACCCCGAACAGGCCCCCGACGAGTGCCCGATGACCGTCACACGGGACCACCCGAAATCGAAGTGGCTCGTCGGACGGGCCGAGCAGTCGGAGCCAGTCGACTGATGGCCTCCGATCCGGCTCTCCTGTTGGTAGACTTCCAGCAAGGGTTCGACGACGGCAGGTGGGGACCCCGTAACAACCCCGATGCGGAGACGAACGCCCGACGGCTGTTGTCGACCTGGCGAGACCGAGGCGACCCCGTCGTCCACGTCCGACACGACTCGACAGAGCCGGACTCACCGCTCCGGGACGGCGAACCCGGTTTCGCGTTCAAACCGGGACTGGCGCCACGCAGCGACGAACACGCTGTCACCAAACGCGTCAACGGCGCTTTCGTCGGAACCGAACTGGAACCGTGGCTGTCGGACCGCGGTATCGAGACCGTCGTCGTCTGCGGGCTGACGACCGACCACTGCGTCTCGACGACGGTCCGGATGGCCGAAAACCGTGGGTTCGCGGTCACTCTCGTCCGTGACGCGACCGCGACGTTCGACCGGCGGCTGGACGAGGAGCGGTTCGCCGCCGATCTGGTCCACCGGACGGCGCTTGCACAACTGGCCGGCGAGTTCGCGACGATCGAAACGACCGCGGGGCTGTGTGGGCGGAGAACGGAGTGAAAAGGGTTCGGCCCGCCGGCAGTCAGTCCGAGACGGCGGCGTCGGCCTCGGCCGGCTGGTCGGTGATCTCGTAGAGGTTCTGTCGCGCGTCGGCGAAGTAGACGTCTTCCTCGATGACGCCGACCTCGTCGAGTCGTTCGAGCGCGTAGCGGACCGTCCGTGCCGAGAGCATCGACTCCTCGACGATTCCTTTCTGCGTGAGCGGCCCGTCGTACTCCAGCACTTTGTACACGAGCTTGGCGCTCGGAGGGAGATCCGCGATTTCCTCCCCGTCGGATTCCGTCATTACCTCCACCGAGACGCGCCGGATGCATAAAGATTGAGGAGTTGATCGGAGACCCGGCCTGCCGGCCACAACGACGGCGGATCGTGGAACCGCGCCCCTTTTGACTGTGGGTAGTCCAAGTGCGCGTATGGCAACGGACACGGCGGACGGCATGAGCTCGCACATGCGAGGGCTCACCGTCACGACGATCACGGCGGTGGCCGGTATCGCCGCGGCGTTCGGCTCGAACGCCGTCGCGAGCGGGGCGACCGACACCATCGGGGTCGCGATCCTCGCAGTCGCCGTCCTCGCACAGTTCCCGGTCCTCAAAGTCGCCGGTATCGGCCAGGAGGACCTCTCGACGAAAGACGTCCTCTACATCGCGTTTATGACCTTCGCCCTCTGGTTCGTCAGCTGGGGCGTTATGCTGACCACGGGGGTCTGAGGATGGCCGAGGACAGCATCGCGGTCGTGGACCTAGAGCGGTGTCAACCCGACCGCTGTAACTACGAGTGCATGAACTACTGCCCGCCCAACCGCAGCGGGAAAGAGTGCATCGTCAAACGCGAGGACAAGTACGAGGAGGACGAACCCTTCGAGGGCAAGCCCGACCAGGTCTTCATCTCCGAGGAGATCTGTCTGGGCGAGTCCTGTGGCATCTGTGTCAACAAGTGTCCGTTCGACGCGATCGAGATCGTCAACCTCCCACAGGAGTTGACCGAGGAACCGGTCCACCGGTACGGCGAGAACGCCTTCGCGCTGTACGGTCTGCCCGCGCCCGCCGAGGGCCAGGTGACCGGCATCCTCGGTCCGAACGGGATCGGGAAGACGACCGCCGTCCGCATCCTGGCCGACGAGATGTCGCCGAACCTCGGCCAGTACGGCACCGAACCGGGCTGGGACGAGATCTTGGACGAGTACCGCGGGACGGCGCTACAGGACTACCTCGAACAGATGCGCGACGGCGACATCACCGTCGCCCGCAAACCACAGTACGTCGACCGCATCCCCGACCAGTTCGACGGGAAAGCCCGGGAGCTGCTCGCACAGACAGACGAGCGAGGCGCACTCGACGAGCTGGTCGAACGGACCGGGATCGGCCCCGTCGTCGACAACCACATCGACGACCTCTCCGGGGGCGAACTCCAGCGGGTCGCCCTGGTGGCGACGCTGGCACGGGACGCCGACTTCTACTTCCTCGACGAGATCACGCCCTACCTGGACATCGGCCAGCGGATGACCGCCGCGCGGCTCATCCGCGAACTCGCCGAGGACGGCGACCGGTCGATGCTTGTCGTCGAGCACGACCTGGCGATCTTAGACCTGCTCGCTGACAACATCAACGTCGCCTACGGGACCCCCGGCGCGTTCGGTGTCATCACCGCGCCAAAGTCCACGAAGAAGGGGATCAACGAGTACCTCTCGGGCTACCTGGAGAACGAGAACATGCGGGTCCGCCAGACCGAGATCGAGTTCGAGGAGCACGCGCCCCGGACCGCCTCGACCGGCGACGTCGTCATCGAGTACCCCAACCTCACGAAGAGCTACGGCGAGGGCGAGTTCTCGCTCGAAGTCGACTCCGGAACCATCCGCGAGAGCGAAGTGCTGGGCGTCGTCGGCCCCAACGGGATCGGGAAGTCGACGTTCGCGAAGATGCTCGCCGGCCGACTCGAACCCACGGAGGGAACGGTCGATTCGAGCCTCGACATCGCCTACAAGCCCCAGTACATCGAGATCGACCAGCCGATGCGGGTCGACGCGTTCCTCTCGACGATCACCGACGACTTCGGAACCTCCTACTGGAACACCGAGATCGCACAGCCCCTCCAGTTGGAGTCGGTGATGGAGCAGCAACTGACCGACCTCTCGGGCGGGGAACGCCAGCGGGTCGCCATCGCCGCCTGTCTCTCGAAGGACGCCGATCTCTACCTGCTGGACGAACCCTCGGCACACCTGGACGTGGAACAGCGAGTGCTCGCGACCTCGGCGATCCGGCGCTACGCCGAGAACCACGACGCGACGGCGATGGTCATCGACCACGACATCTACATGATCGACCTGCTGGCCGACCGCCTGCTGGTCTTCGAGGGGGAACCCGCAAAGCGCGGCCACGCGACCCCGCCCCAGGGGATGCGCGAGGGGATGAACGAGTTCCTCGCGAACCTGGATATCACCTTCCGCCGCGACGAGCGGACCTCCCGGCCCCGCATCAACAAACCCGGCTCGCAACTCGACCGGGAGCAGAAGAACGCCGGCGAGTACTACTATTCGCCCTGAGCGGCCGTCTTTTGCCGAACCCCGGCCCCAACGAGCGCCCGTTCAGTTGAACCGCACGCCCAGGTCGTGGAGCCCGTCGTTGTGACGCGCGACGTTGATGAGCAGCGGCGTCAGCCCCTCGACCTCGGCGGCGTTGGCAAGCGGCCCGCCGTCCAGCGCACGGAGCCCCTCGATCCCTTCCGCGAGGTCCCGGACGGTCGCCTTCGCGTCGCCGTCGTCGCCGACGACGATGGTGTCCCACTCCAGCGTGGCGTCCAGATCCGAGAGCCGGCCGGCCGCGAGGTTGTGGAACGCGCCGACGACCGGCGTCCCCTCGGGGGCGGCGTTGGCGGCCAGTTCCGTGACGCTGCCGACGCCGGGCCGGTTGTAGTGGAAGCCGTCCTCGTCGCGTTTCATCCCGACCGCGGGTGAGACCAGGATCGCGTCGCCGAGGTCGTCGGCGACGGCTTCGACGGTGTCGGTGAGGTGGTACGCGGGGACGGCGGCGACGACCACGTCCGCCCGGGCCGCGGCTTCGGGGTTCGTCACCCCGTCGACGTCGACCGATCGGCCGCGGTCGGCGAGCGTCGCCTCGTAGTCGGCCGCGCTATCGGCGGCCTTCTCGGCGTCCCGAGACCCGACGACGAGCGTGTGGTCCGTGTCCTTCGCCCAGCGGAGGGCCAGCCCTTCACCGATATCTCCGGTCCCGCCGAGAATCGCGATTTCCATACCGGGAGGGTAGGCCGAGTCGTGAATAAGCGTTGTGCGACCGGAGGTGCTTGCCTAGGTGTAGTGCTCCCAGGCGTACTCGAAGCCGCCGCCGTAGGCGACGTAGAGGGCGACGGCCAGTCCGATCGCGAACCCGAGGAGCTGGGCGGCGATCGCGAGCGGCGACGTGTGACCCAGGAGCGTGTTCGCGCTCGTCACCAGCGGAACCGTCGCGACGAACAGCGTGAGGATGAAAAGCAGCATCCGTCCGGGGCGGTGGGCCTCCTCTAGGGCCGCCTCGTTGCGCCGGATCGTCCAGTAGGTCGCTCCGAGCGCGACGAGTTGGAACGAGACGGCGTAGAGCGGAACGAGGTCGACGGTGGGTTCGTAGACGGCCGCACCGCTGACGATGGCAGTCCAGATGCTGACCAGGATCGACCAGGCCAGCATCGTCCGTTGGCGCATATCCGGGCGTGGGTCGCCAGCAGCCAAAGGCGTGGCGCTCTGATCGTGGTCATTGGAGATCAGTTCCGGACAGTGCCGCCCCCGGAGCCGGCGCGTACCGGTACGTCGCTACAATCACTCCAGCAGGTCCGGGAGGTCGTTGACCGACTCGACGACGGCACTGGCACCGACGCCGGCGAACTTCCGCCGACCGTCCTCGCCGGAGAGTCCGCCGGTGAGGACACCGACCCCGTAGTAGACGCGGTCGTCGGTCTCGTCGGCGTTGACAGCCGTCTCGACGTCGTCCAACGTGTCGCCGACGAAGGCGATCCGTTCGGCGTCGAACCGTTCGGCCAGCGTGACGAGCGCGGCCGGGTGGGGCTTGCCCTCTTCCCAGTCGTCCATCGTGAAGCGGTGCTCCCCGGGCAGGTCCAGTCCGACCCGATCCAGCGCGATGTCGGCTTCCGCGGCCGGCCGGCCGGTGACGACGCCGACATCGTAGCGCTCGGTCAGTGTCGCCAGCGTCCCGTCCTCGACGATGACCGGTTCGTCGTGGATATACCCGGGTGCGTCGAAGGCCGGTTCGCCGTCTTCCAGTTCGCGGTACAGTTCGCTCCCGAGATACAGCGTCTGGAAGACCTCACGGAGCCGGTCCCGGTCCCAGGCGTCGAACACCCAATCGGCGGCGGCCGGATCGAGCAGTTCCCTGAGCACGGCCTTCGCGGCGTCCAGTCCACCGCCGCGCTCGGCGATGGCGTCGGTAAAGGCCGCGAGATCCGCCACGTCGGCCTCCCGGCTGGCGAGGACGAACAGCGCCGCGGCGTCGGTGACCTCCCAGTCGTTGTTGAACCCCCCGGCGTCCTTGAACCGCTGGATCTCCGCCCGGGAAATCGTCTCGCCGTACACCCTGTCGACGGATTCGACGACGGCTCGTCGGTAGGAGTCGGCTACGTCCACGAGGACGCCGTCGACGTCGAGTACGACCGCATCGACCTGCATACCCGGCGGAAGACACCCCGGCCTCAAGCCTGTTGCTATCCCCCGTCGGTGACCCGGTACAGCGTCACACCCCCGGGCAAGGACTCGGGATCGACGGGGACGACGGGTGGATCGCCACCGAGCGTGGTGAACCAACAGGCCGCCCCGACGGTTCGGGCGACCGACCGAACCGGCCGGTGGAGTTCCGGCGGGAGGTTGCGGGCGTAGACGACGTCAGTTCCCTCGTAGACGGCCGTCTCTGGGTCGGTGACGTCGTCGAGGACGAACTCGACATCCTCGGGGACGGGCCGACGCTCGATGTCGGTCGCCGTCACTGCGACCCCCCGATCACGGAGCGCGGCGGCGACCGTCGGCCGGTTCCCGATCCCGACCTCGACCGCCGACGCTGCGACGGTCGCGAGCCGGTCGGCGAGGGCCTCGTCGGGCTTGCTCACGTCGGGATATTTATGAGACGGCGGCGCATATGCGTTCGCATGCACGTCGACATCGTGCCGGTCGGCGAGGTCTCCGCGCAGGTCAAACGCGAGGCCTCCGACGGGCTGCGGGCGACCTACGACTGCGAGGTCTCCATGCACGATCCCCAGTCCATCCCGGCCGGTGCGTACGATGCCGACCGCGACCAGTACCGCGCCGAGGAGTTCATCGACCTGGCTCGCCGAGTGGGGTCGGGCGGGAAGAACATCGCGATCACCCCGATGGATCTGTTCTACCGGCGCCGCAACTACGTCTTCGGCTTAGCGTATCTGGGTGGCTCCGGGAGCGTCATCTCCACCTACCGGCTCCAGACGACCTCCGATGGCGGGTTCTCGAACCGCTCGGCCGGCGAGATCTTCTCGGCCCGCGTCCGCAAGGAGGTCGTCCACGAGATCGGCCACACGCTCGGCCTGGAACACTGTGACAACAAACGCTGTGTCATGAACTTCTCCCCGACGGTCCGGCAGGTCGACGTGAAAGAACCCTCGCTGTGTGGTTCCTGCCAGCGGAACGTCCTCTGATCGGCGGCCGCGATCGTACCTAACGAATTAGGCTGTCCGGATAATATCCTCTACGGCTTAGGTGTGTGTGTAATGAGCAAGAGCCAGTCCTCCGATCGGGCCGAAGAACTCGGTGACATCTTCGTCTCGGTCACCGGCGGTGAATCGGTTACCGAACACCAGGACGACGACGCCTCCGACCGGGAACTCCGGCCGGACGAGGAGTTCGACCCCGACGAGGTCGCCGACGGCCTCGACGACGCAGTCGCCGGGTCGGAGACTGGCGATACGAGCGACCCCGCGGCCTGATTCGGGCAGTACGTCTCGGCCCGTCGGCGACAGTGCCGTCGCTCCGGACGAAGCGAACGACGGAGAAAGGAGTTACCTCAGACGCCCGCTTGCTGCAGTGCGTCCTCCAAGTCGTCGGCCTGCGTGACGCCGACGAAGCGTTCGACGATGCCGTCGTCGTTCTCGACGATGAGTGTCGGCAGCGAGCGTACCTGGTACTCGTTGGCGACGTCCTGCTCTTCGTCGACGTTGATCTTCTCGAACTCGACGTCGGTCCACTCCTCCTTGAGGTCGTCAAGGATCGGGTCCTGGGTCTTACACGGACCACACCAGTCGGCGTAGAAGTCCTTGAGTGTAACCGTCATGGTCTCTTCGATGTAACCTATGTGGCCAGATAAGGGTTGTCCATGTGCGGCGCTCGGACACGACCGAAGCCGAAAGGCTTACTCCGCGGGACTGACGAAGACTGGATATGAGCAGTAGCGACGGCGGCGGACTCATGTCCAGTGCCGGACTCGTCCGGTACTTCGACGCCGAAGACCAGAACACGATCCGTGTCGACCCGCGAACAATCGTCGCCTTCGGCGTCCTGTTCGGTGTACTGATGCTCGTGCTGAACGCCACCGCAGTATAAGGCCGCCGTTCTTCCTCGGGTGTCCGCACGCGCTCTCCGAGCCTGCCGTCCCACTCGCCGCGAAAACGGTTCGACCACACTACTCACGGGTTCGCCGTGCGCGTTCTCGGTCGCGGGCTGCCCCATCCCGTTCGAGTGAGCCTCCGCTCGGCGGATGCTCCGAACGCCGTTGACACCCGGCTGTTGCTTCCATGATGGGAAGTCGCGGCGTTTTTCCACGCTTGTCACCCAACAGCGGGTATGCACTTCACCCAGCGCGAACAGCACGCGCTCCGCGAGGCCGGCGTCGACCAGGCGACCATCGAGGCAGCGTCCGAGGCCGTCGTCGAGGCGACCGCCGACGCGGCCGCCGACATCGAGGCGTTCTTCGCCGACGCCGGGACCGTCTACTCCGACATGGACCGCGCGCACAGTGCCAGCGAGATCCAGGAACACACCGTCGACTACTGTGATCTATTCACCCACGCCGACGACATCCGGGGGTACCTTCGGTTCGACCGGTGGGGTGTTCCAGTCGAAGGCGGGCGCGTCCTGAGCGACGAGCGTGTCGAACTGACGCTGGGGCCGACCGTCGACGGCCGGGTCCGGTTCGCGTACGACGAGGACGCGCTATGACCGTCAAGCTCAGGGGCATCTACACGACGGCGCTGACCCACCTGCTGACAGAGGCCGGTCACGAGGTGGTCCAGGCGTCCGGGCCGATCCGCGACCGGTTCGACGCCGACTTCGGAACCGAGCGGGCCGCAGTGACCGTCGCGACGACCGACGACCGCCAGGGTGTCGGCGTCAGCGGCGACGACGAGCGGGTCGCGGCCGTCCAGGAACTCGTGACCGGCGTGGGACGGGACACGCTGTGGTGGCCGGACCCGACGCCCGAGGGGGCCGTCTACGCCGGCGAGGTGACCGAGACGCTCGGGAGCGGTGCGGTCGTGGACCTGGGTGACGCCGAAGGGTTCCTGCCGTACGGCAACGCCGACGACCGCGTCGAGACCGGCGACCGGCTAGTGGTCCAGGTGGCCGAGGCAGGCGCTCCCTGGACGGACGGCCGGCCCGTCCTGGAGACGGCCGTCGCCGTCCGCGGGTCGCTGCTGTCGCTCGTCCGGGGAGCCAGCACCGACACCGGCGGCGTCGGCGGTCCGTCGATGCTGGACCTGGTGGCGGCTGATCCCCGCGAGGGGTGGGGGGTCTCCTGGGAACGGGCGAGCGACGACGCCGACTTCGACGCGCTGGCGGCGGCACTGTCGGCAGCCAACGAACGCGCCGCGGCCATCGACGACGCGCTCGCGGACGCGCCGCCGGCCGAGGAGACCGCTCCGCACTGCTACTGGGACGACACGACGACGACGTGGGTCTGGTTCGGCCGGGAGAGCCGCTTCGAACTGGACGAGGCCCGCCGTGCAGTGACGACGACGATGACCGGCCACCACCGGCTGAAGGCCGGCCACCGGACCGCGAGCACTGCCATCGACTACGTCGAGGCACTGTGTGACGACCCCGAGGGTGAGTTCCCCTTCGCCGTCACCGCCGAGCAGTTCGGGCCACGCGAGGGCGGGTCGCTCGAACTCGGCCACGGCAAGCCCGACGGCCGGCTCATCAGCCTGGGCAGGGGCGAGGTCACGGCCGTCGACGCCGACGGGACCGTCACCGTCGAACGGGAACTCTCACCCGGCGGCGAGTACGACGCCCTGGGCGTCCCGAAGGAGGGCGGAGACATCGCCGAGACGACCCTGAAGGAGGGTCGGTGGTGGTACCCGACGACCTACCGCGACAGCGAGGGGACGAGCAAGGGGACCTACGTCAACGTCTGTACCCCCGTCGAGATCTTCCCGGAGACGGCCCGCTACGTCGATCTGCACGTCGACGTGGTCCGTCACGCCGACGGAACCGTCGAACGCGTCGACGACGACGAACTCGACGCCGCCGTCGCGGCAGGCGAGGTCCCCGAAGAACTCGCCGAACGGGCCCGCGGCGTCGCCGCGGCCGTCGAGAACGCCCTATCGTGAGTGGTCGTCGCGGCGTCGACGACGGGCGTACCAGGCCGCGAGTCCCAGCGCCGACAGCGCCCCGAGGACGCCGAACCCGTCGCCGGAGACCCCCGACGCCGACCGTCCCGTCGATCCCTCGGTCGGTGTCGCGGTGGCCGTCGGCGTCTCGACACTGGCCGGGTCCGGAAACGTGTAGAGCCCGGGCTGGACGTCGGCGCCGCCGACGGCGTTCGTACTCGTCGCGACGAAACAGCCGCTGGCCCGCTGTGCGGTCCAGAACGCCGTGTCGTCGGCGTCACGCCACGTTGCGATCTCGCGTGGCTCCGACGGGTCCGAGAGGTCGTGGACCCTGACGCCGCCGTTGTACCACGCCGAGTAACACCGGCCGTCGACCAACTCGAAGTTGTGTGCCGTCGTCAGGACCCCGCCAGGCGTGGGGTCGCTGGTCGGCGGCGGTTCGATCGTCGCGAGGTGGGTCACCGCCGACAGGTCGTCGATATCGTAGAGCGCGAGCCCGCTCGGCCCGCCGCTGTCGTCGCCGTCCAGGTCCCAGGACTCGGCACCGACCCCCAGCAGGCCGGCCGTCTCGTCGACGGTGACGAAGTGGTCGTTGCCGGGCGGTTCCGACCGCTCGGTTCCGGGGTCCTCGACCGCCGTCAACTCGGCCGGTGACCGCCCGCGAACGCGGGCCAGGCGTTCTGGGGCCGTCGGGTCCGAGACGTCGAGCACCCACGTCCCGGCGTCCCAGTAGGCCAAGTACGCCCGGTCGCCCTGGACCCACACGTCGTGGAGCGGCCGGAGCGTGGCGGGAACGTCTGCCCACCGCTCGTCGGCGTCGGTCAGCCGCCAGGTCCCGACTTCCCGGCCGGTTCGTGTATCGACGACGAGCAGCGGGTTCCCGTCGCGACCGCCGCCGGTCAGGTAGGCGTGGCGGCCGTCGAAATCACAGTTGTGGATCGTCGTCTCGACTTGGGCGGCCCCGACCTGGGTTGGTGCCTGTCGATCGCTAACGTCGAAGACGACCAGTCCGTGTGCCCCGTCGGCCGGGTGGGCCGGCCCCGCGACCAGGAGCCGGCTCCCGCTGACCGCGAGGTCCTGGACGCGGTTGATCGGTCCGGACTCGGTGTCGCCCAGCAGGTCTGAGACCCGGGTCAGCAGCCGTGGTCTGGTCGGCGTGACGAGGTCGACGACAGCCACTCCGTCGCCGGTCGCGACGTAGGCCGTGTGGCCGTCGGGGCTGGTGACGGTCTCGTAGGCCGCCGAGAGCGCGAGAAAACCGAGCGGTCCGTCGCCGGACGGCGTCTCCGAGATCGGCGTCCGGTCGGTGCCCTCGGGGAGCGGATGGCCGGAGACGGTCCGGCCCCCGAGGCTGGCACCGACAGCAGCGCCCGTGACGCCGACGGTCCGGAGGAACGCCCGGCGGTTCATACCGGCGCTCGGGGACAGACGGAAAGAAGCGTTGCGGTGCGCGGGCGGTCAGTTCCCCTGGATGGCGTCGATGACCATCGCGGCCGCGATGATGACCTCTTTCGGGACGGAACTGGCGTCGTCGATCGTGATGTCGTACCGGTCTTTCATCGAGAACTGGCCGTCGATGTTGCCGACGTGACCGCCCTCGCTGTCGGTGATCTCGTACTTGTGGGGGATCCACTGACCGAACGGGAGGAAGTGGCGGGCGAGCGTGATCGCGGCACCCTGGGAGTCGATCTGTGCCAGCACCTCCTCGGTCTGGGCGTCGCGGACGCGCCACGTGTCCTGCAGGATCGAGAAGTCGTTGTCGAGGACGACGAGATCCTCGTCGGTCTGTGAGTCGGTCAGTGTGTAGTTGCCCGCGACGTCGAGCATGCTGCCGGCGTTGACCTCGAAGACGTCGTTGTCGTTTCCGTCGACGAAGGGGAACGACTCCTTGGCCTTGAACATCTTCTGTTTCCCGCGGAGGACGACGTTGTCGTTGTCGTCCATCGCCTTGTACTTGTTGCGGACGAGGCTCTGTTCGACGGTGTAGCTGTCGTCGCTCAGGTCCAGTCCCGTGATGTCGTACGTCCCAGTCGTGCTCATATTTTCGACCCTCGATACACAGTCACTTAGTTGTAATGGACGTAACAAAAGCAGATATATAGTCGTATAGAACCGTCTAATCCCATTCTCCGGTCCACTGGACACGTAATATATCGGCGTCGGGGACCGAAACCTACGCACGGGGCTGGCTCTCGGTTCGTCGAGTGACCGGAGACGGACAGGAACCGACAGGGTTTCACGGCCACCGTCCTTGGGAACCCCATAGATGAGCAAGGACGTCATCGAGGTCCGCGGTGCCGAGGAGCACAACCTCAAGGACGTCGACGTGGAGATCCCCCGCGAGGAACTCACCGTCGTCACGGGGTTGTCGGGGTCGGGCAAGTCCTCTCTGGCATTCGAGACAGTGTACGCCGAGGGGCAACGCCGCTACATCGAGTCGCTGTCGGCCTACGCCCGGAACTTCCTGGGGCAGATGGACAAACCCCAGGTCGAGAACGTCGAGGGACTGTCCCCGGCGATCTCGATCGACCAGAAGAACGCCGCCAACAACCCCCGGTCGACGGTCGGGACCGTCACGGAACTTCACGACTACCTCCGCCTGCTGTACGCCCGCGTCGGGGTCCCTCACTGTCCGGAGTGTGGCCGCGAGGTCGGCGAGCAGTCCGCCCAGAACATGGTCTCGCGTATCCTCGATCTCCCCGAGGGGACGCGACTGAAACTCTGTGCGCCGGTCGTCCGGGACCAGAAGGGCGCCTTCGAGGACCTGTTCGACGACCTCGTGAGCGAGGGGTACTCCCGGGTGGAGGTCGACGGGGAGGAGTACGACCTGACGCTGGATCGGCCCGACTTAGACGAAAACTACGATCACACCGTCGACGTGGTCGTCGACCGCGTGAAAGTCTCTGCGGACGCTCGGTCGCGGATCACCGACTCCGTGGAGACGGCTCTGGAGGAGGCCGACGGGACGCTGAAAGTCGTCGTCCCGGACCCACCCGAGGGTGCCGCCGAGGCGCTGGGCGGGTCGACGGCGCGGTCGACAGGCGCCCTCGGGGACGCCGAGGACGAGGCGACGGCAGCCGAAAGCGACGACCGCCTCGTCGTCGAACTCTCTGAAGACCTCGCCTGCACCCACTGTGGGATCGACATCTCCGAGATCGAGACCCGCTCCTTCTCGTTCAACTCGCCTCACGGCGCCTGTCCGGAGTGTGAGGGGCTTGGCGAGACGAAAGAGGTCAGCGAGGAGCTGGTGATCACCGACCCCGGCAAGCCACTCAAGCACGTCTTCGAGCCCTGGAGCTACGACCGGACCTACTACTCCCGACAACTGGACAACGTCGCCGACCACTTCGGCGTCTCCCTGGAGACCCCCTTCGAAGAACTGGACGAGTCCATCCAGCGGCAGTTCCTCTACGGCACCGACGACGTGGTCCACTTCGAGTGGCGGACGAAGAACGGCACCCGCGAGAAGACCGAGCGCTTCGAGGGCGTGATCCCGAACCTCGAACGCCGGCACGTCGAGACCGACTCCGACCGCGCCCGCGAGCACATCGAGGAGTTCATGGCGACGACGACGTGTCCGGCCTGCGAGGGGACCCGACTGAAAGCCGAGTCCCGCGCGGTGCTGGTCGACGGGACCTCGATCACCGCGGTCAACCGGATGTCCATCGGCGACGCCCTGGCCCACTTCGAGGAGATGGAGGCGACCCTCTCGGCCCGTGACACCAAGATCGCCGCGGAGATCCTGAAGGAGATCCGCGCCCGCCTGGGGTTCATGCAGGAGGTCGGCCTGGAGTATCTCACGCTGGACCGCGAAGCGGCGACCCTCTCTGGCGGGGAGAGCCAGCGCATCCGGCTGGCCACCCAGATCGGGTCCGGACTCGTGGGCGTGCTGTACGTCCTCGACGAGCCCTCGATCGGGCTCCACCAGCGGGACAACGACCGGTTGCTCAACACCCTCGAAGAACTGCGTGACCTCGGGAACACGCTGCTCGTGGTCGAACACGACACCGAGACGATGCGCCGGGCCGACAACGTCATCGACATGGGTCCCGGCCCGGGCAAACAGGGCGGAGAGATCGTCGTCAACGGGCCACAGGAGGAACTGATGGCCGCCGAGGCGTCGATCACGGGCGACTACCTGGCCGGCGAGCGACAGATCCCGGTGCCCGACGAGCGCCGCGAGTCCGACAGCGCTCTCACGGTCCGGGGAGCGCGTCAGCACAACCTCGCGGATCTGGACGTCGAGTTCCCGCTGGGGACGTTCACCGCCATCACCGGCGTCTCCGGTTCCGGGAAGTCGACGCTGATGCACGACGTGCTGTACAAGGGACTCGTCCGCCGGATGAACGACACCGACGTCAACCCCGGCGAACACGACGCCATCGAGGGGATCGACCGGATCGAGACGGTCCGGCTGATCGACCAGTCCCCGATCGGCCGTACGCCCCGCTCGAACCCCGCGACCTACACGAACGTCTTCGACCACATCCGGGAGCTGTTCGCCGAGACCAACCTCTCGAAACAGCGGGGCTACGAGAAAGGACGGTTCTCCTTCAACGTCAAGGGCGGCCGCTGTGAGGGCTGTGGCGGCCAGGGAACGGTCACCATCGACATGAACTTCCTCTCGGACGTCGAGGTTCCCTGCGAGGAGTGTGGCGGCGCCCGCTACAACGACGAGACGCTGGATGTCGAGTACAAGGGCGCGACCATCGCCGACGTGCTGGAGATGACCGTCGACGAGGCCTACGACTTCTTCGAGAGCCACAGCGGCATCCGCCGCCGGCTGGAACTGTTGAAGGACGTGGGGCTGGGCTACATGAAACTCGGCCAGCCGTCGACGACGCTCTCCGGGGGCGAGGCCCAGCGGATCAAACTCGCCGAGGAACTGGGGAAGAAAGACTCCGGCGAGACGCTGTATCTGCTTGACGAACCCACGACCGGGCTCCACCCCGCCGACGAGCGGAAACTCATCGACGTCCTCCACCGCCTGACCGACGACGGCAACACCGTGGTCGTCATCGAACACGAACTCGACCTCGTGAAAAACGCCGACTACATCGTCGATCTCGGGCCGGAGGGCGGCGAACACGGTGGTCGACTGGTCGCCGAGGGGACGCCCGAGGCGGTCGCTCGGACCGAGGAGTCACACACCGGCCGGTACCTCCGTGATCTGTTGCCCGGCGTCGACCTGGAGGGGCCACGCGCCGACCGGGACGCAGACGAGGTCGCCGCGAAAGCGGACGACGACTGAGAGCGAGCACCACAAGACGGCCGCAACCGGACCAACGCTTTTTGTGACTGTCGACGGACACGGCTCGTATGGCACAGTCGACAGCGGAACCGACGCGAAAGCGGGGCATCGGTGGGCTCGCACAGCAGGCGAACCCGGCGTTCGCGGTGGGGGCGGTGGCGATCCCGCTGGTGGCGTTCGCCGCGGCGGTCGCGAGCGGGCGCATCCGTGCGCTGACCTACGTCCACGTGATGGCCGGGGTTCTCTGGACCGGGATCGACCTGTTCATCGGGCTGGTGTTGGGGCCAGTCCTGGGCGGCCAAGAACCCGAGCAGCGAGCGTCGTTCTTCCGGTCGTTCACGCCGAAGATGACCTTCCTGATGCCGACGCTGGCGACGGTGACGATCACCGGCGGAATCGTGTTGGCGCTCCGTCTCGGGAAGTTCCCGAACGCCGACCCGTGGCTAGCGCTCATGACCGCGGCGACGACGATCCCGATCGTCCTGTTGCTCGGCGCACAGTTCGACGCGCTGACCGACCCCAAGACGCTGCTGGCGCTCGCCGTCGCGGTCGTCGGCTCCGGCGCGTATCTGTGGACCGCCCTGCCCGACTTCGCGATGACCTCGCCCTGGATCGTCGCCACGCTGGCCATCGTGACGCTGCTGACGGTCCAGGGCTTCGGCGTGATCCTCCCAGGGGAGGTACGCATCTACCGCCAGGTCGTCTCGGAGAACCCCGACATCGACCTGATCTCGGAGATCGGGATGCGAAACGCCCGTCTCGGCGGACTCCAGGGGGTCCTCCAGCTAGCGATCGTCTTCGTGATGGTCGGGCTGCGGTGGTGGCGTTGAACCCGTAGGCAGAAAGCATATTTTCGCGTCGCGAGTCGGTCGGAAGTATGCCCGACTCCGACACCGACGACGTGCTGGAGGAACTGGCGAGTCTCCCGACGCTGGCACACCCGACGGCCTCCCCGGACGGGAGCGAAGTCGCCTTCTACTACGACAGAAGCGGCCGCAACGAACTGCACGTACTCGACGTCGAGACGGGCGAACACACCCAGTGGAGCGACGGCGAGGTCCCGCGGAACGCCCGCTGGTTCGTCGAGTGGGACGCCGACGGCGACCGCGTGTTCTTCCACCTCGACGACGACGGCAACGAACAGAACGACATCTACGCGATCGACCGGGACGGCGCGGTCGAGCCGATCGTCGAGTTCGACGGCCAGACCGTCCTCGCGGACGTCGGCGAGAACGGGGAGACGCTGCTCGTCGGGTCGACGCGGGACGGCCAGATGAACCTCTACAGCCACGACCTCGCGAGCGGTGAGACGACGAAACTCACCGATCACGACCGGGCGGCCCGCGGCGGGCTGCTCTCGCCGGCGGGCGACCGCATCGCCTACGCCACCAACGAATCCGACGACTTCGGCAACCTGGACGTCTACGTCGCGAACGCCGACGGCTCCGCTGCCCGGACCCTCGAACTCGGGGAGACGGGGTCGGAGGCGACGCCGGTCGACTGGGGACCCGACGGCGAACGCCTGCTCGTCTCGGACAACAGCGCCGATCTGACCCGCAGCGGCGTCTACGACCTCCGGACAGACGAGGTGACCTGGTTCGGCGGCGACAGCGAGGAGTCCCCGGCGTTGTTCATGCCCGACGGCCGGCGGTTCCTGGCGGTCCGGACCCGCGAGGCCGCCAAGATGCCCGTCGTCTACGACGTCGAGAGCGGCGAGTCCCGCGAACTGGACCTTCCCGAGGGAGTCGCCGGCTTCGGACTGGCCGGCGACGCCGTGCTGGGCGAGGACCGGGTCCTGCTGACCCACACGACGCCGACCCGCCGACCGGACCTGCTTGCCTACGACCTCTCGACCGACGGGACGGAGACGCTGGTCGCCGCCGAGTACGGCCCGTTCTCCCCCGAGGACTTCGCCGACGCCGAGTACCGCACGTTCGACTCCGACGGCGTCCCCGAGACGCCACAGGCCGCCGTCGACCACGATCCCTACGACACGCTGGAGATCGGCGCGTTGCTGTACGACTCCGGCCAACGACCGTCGCCGCTGGTCGTCAACCCCCACGGCGGTCCCCGCGGGATGGACCACAAGGCCTTCGATCTGTACACCCAGTTTCTCGTCCAGCAGGGGTACTCGGTCCTGCAGGTGAACTACCGGGGCTCGACGGGCCGGGGCCGCTCGTTCGTCCGTGAGTTGTACGACGACTGGGGCGGCGCCGAACAGGGGGACATCGCGACCGGCGCCGAGTCCGTCCTCGCAGAGTACGACTGGCTCGACGGGGACCGGGTGGCCGTCTTCGGGGGCTCCTACGGTGGCTACTCGGCGTACTGGCAGTTGGTCCAGTACCCGCACCTGTACGACGCTGGCGTCGCCTGGATCGGGCTGACCGACCTCGAAGAGATGTACGAGACGACGATGCCCCACTACCGGACCGAGTTACTGGAGAAGAACATCGGGACGCCCGAGGAGAACGGCGACCTCTACCGGGAGCGGTCGCCCATCCGGTACGTCGAGAACCTCTCGGCGCCGCTGTTCGTGCTCCACGGCGTCAACGACCGCCGGGTTCCCGTCTCGCAGGCCCGTCTGTTCCGGGACGCACTGGACGACTTCGGGTACACCGAGGGGCCGGGGTCGGAGAGCCCGCCGGGAGACGGAGAGGCCGTCGAGGCAGGCGACTACGAGTACACCGAACTCGGGAAGGAGGGCCACGCCTCCTCGGATATCGACCAGAAGATCCGGCTGTTCCGCCTGCTCGCGGACTTCCTCGACCGGCGGCTCGGTACCGAACCCGTCGTCGCCGAGGACTGAAGACGGCCTCGGCGGTAGTTTTCTGCCGACTGGCCGCGTACCACCGGTATGGACACCGCCTACGCCGCGCTCTCCGATCGCGTCCTCGTCGGTAGCGGCGACGCCTGGAAGGACCGTCTGGTGAACCACGACGTCGAGTGTCTCGGTGCCCACTCCGACGCGCCCGAGCGAGCGTTCGTCGGGACGGTCGACGCCGGCCTCCAGTACACGACCGACCGCGGGGGCTCCTGGAGCACGGCACTGGATGCCGGCGACCGCGTGACCGCGGTCACTGTCGACCCGCAGGACCCCGACGTGGTGTGGGCGGGAACGGAGCCAAGCGCCGTCTACCGGTCGGGCGACGGCGGCGAGCGCTGGACCGAACGTGACGGACTGACCGACCTGGAGTCGGCCTCCCGATGGTCGTTCCCGCCCCGCCCCCACACCCACCACGTCCGCTGGCTCGCCGTCGCACCCGACGACCCCGACCGCCTCTACGTCGCCGTCGAGGCCGGCGCCTTCGTCCGGAGTCCCGACGGCGGCCGGACCTGGCTCGACCACCCCGACGGCGCCCGCCGAGACATCCACATGCTTGCGACCCACCCGGACGCCCCGGATCGGGTCTACACCGCTGCCGGCGACGGCTACGCCCGTTCTGACGATCGAGGCGAGACGTGGACTCACCCCCAGGACGGCCTCTCCCATCGCTACGTCTGGAGCGTCGCCGTCCATCCGGACGACCCGGAGACGGTCGTCGTCTCGGCGGCCAGCGGCCCGCGGTCGGCCCACTCGACGGGCGGGGAGAGCTACGTCTATCGCTCGGCCGGCGACGGGTGGGAGCGTGCGATGGACGGCCTCCCCGGTCCGGACGGACTGGCCCGGCCGGTGCTCGCCCGGGACGAAACGGCCGTCTACGCGCTGACGAACCACGGACTGTTCCGGTCGGAAAGCGGGGCCGAGTGGCGCCGTGTCGGGGAGTGGCATCCCGACTACAACCAGGTGCCACGCGGGCTGGTGGTCGTCTGAACGGGACCGCCGGAAGTGACTTTCGAGGTGATTGTCGTAATGACTATCATGTTTGCCCATCCACCACCGTGCGATGGAAGTTCCGCAAGCCCGCTCTGAATGCGACCAGGTCCTCCAGACCGTCTCGTCGTCGGTCGTCGCCGACGACGAGTTCCTCGAAACAGTACTGACAGCCGTCCTCGCAAGGGGGCACGTTCTCATCGAAGACGTCCCCGGGACCGGGAAGACGCTGACCGCGCGCAGCTTCGCGTCGGCGCTCGGCCTCTCGTTCTCGCGGGTCCAGTTCACTCCCGACCTCCTGCCGGCCGACATCACCGGGACACAGCTGTACCGCGAGAGCGACGACGCCTTCGAGTTCAGCGAGGGACCGGTATTCGCCAACTTCGTGCTGGCCGACGAGATCAACCGGGCACCGCCGAAGACCCAGGCGGCACTGCTGGAGGCGATGGCCGAACGCCAGGTGACCGTCGACGGCGAGACCCACCCCCTGCCCGAACCGTTCGTCGTCGTCGCGACCCAGAACCCCGTCGAGAGCGAGGGCGTGTTCCCCCTGCCCGCGGCACAGCGCGACCGGTTCCTGATCAAGACGAGTATCGGCTACCCGGACCCGACCGCCGAGCGAGGGCTGTTGCGCCAGCGGACCCGCCGGGACGAGCAGACGCCGTCGGTACGGACGGTGCTCGATCCCGAACGTGTTCGATCGCTCCAGGCAGTTCCAGAGACCGTCACCGTCCACGACGACGTCGTCGGATACATCACCGACATCGCGCAGGCGACTCGTGACGACACGCGCGTCGAAGTCGGGGTCTCGCCCCGCGGGACACAGCGGTTGCTCGAAGCCACGCGGGCGCGAGCCGTCGTCGACGGCAGGGCCTTCGTCCGGCCGGTCGACGTCACCACGGTCGCCGAACCGGTCCTCGCACACCGGCTCTCCCTGACCGCGGACGCGTCGGTCGACGGGACGACGGCGGCGGCGGTCGTCGCGGCAACCCTCGACGGCGTCCCGGCGCCGACGGTCTCACCACCGGAGGAGCGGGTGCCGACGGAGGGGTGAACCGATGCCCGAGGAGACAGCCGCGAGACGCCCCCGGCGGAGGCGGTAGCGTGCAGCGACTCGTCCCGCTCGCGCTCGCGTCGCTAGCCGTCCTCGCGCTGGGCCTGGTCGCCGCGTCCGTCGACACCGTCTCGACCGAACCGACGGTCGAATCGACCACGACACCGCCGGAGCGAACCGTCGGGAGCGGGGGAGCCGGGGCGGTCACTCCGGAATCCAACGGGAGTCAGTCACAGCGGACTGTGGCTCAACCCGCCAGGACCACCGCGACGGCGGCCGCCGACGCCCGTGGGGAACCGCCGCTCTGGCAGGTCGTCGCCGGGCTCGGGCTGTTCCTCCTTGGCAGCCTCCTCGCCCTGTACGGCCTGACCGGCGGTGACGAGAGTGAATCGACGGAAGACGAGGAGCGACCACCGGAACCGACCGTCCCCGATCCCGACCGCGTGACCCTATCCGGTGACGTGCCCGCGACGAACGACGTCTACCGCGCGTGGCGGGCGTTGTGTGCGCAGGTCGAGGCCGGAGACGCGGGCGACACGCCGGCCGAGGTCGCGACGGCGGCGGTCGCCGCCGGCTACCCGGAACCGCCGGTCAGCGCACTCACCGAGTCGTTCTGTGCCGTCAGGTACGGCGAGGCCTGTCCGACGGAGCGCCGGGAGCGGCGAGCCCGTGAACTGGCCGATCGGCTCGGATTCCCGCCGATAGAGGGGGGAGACGCGTGACCGACCGGAATCGGAAAACTGTCCTCGTCGGCGTCCTCGCGGCAGCGAGCGGACTCACGCTGGTACTGGTTCCGGGCGGGACACTGCTGCCGCGGGTCGTGGCGACGTTGGCGACCATCGCTGTCGGGCTCGCAGCGGTTCTCCTCGCGGCCGACCGCCTGTTCGGGGGCGACGACCCGTCGGTGACGCTCCCGACCCCGGAGACGCGGCCGGCCTACAGCGTCCCGGGCACCGAACTCCGAGAGCTCCTAGACGCCGTGGGTCTGGTCGGCCGGCGGCGACTCGCCGATGACGCCGTCGAATCCGACGGTGCGACGCCGCGCGAACGGCTCCGGGCACGGCTCCAGCGCCTCGGCGAGGACGTACTGTCCCGGGTCGAGGGACTCCCTCGGGGGGCTGCGAGCGAGCGGCTACGACGGGGGGACTGGACCGACGACCCAGCCGCGAGCGCGTTCTTCGCCGGCGACCTCTGTCCGCCGCTGTCCCGCTGGGCGTTCCTCCCGGGTCGAGAGGGCGAACTACCGATAGTCGAGCGGGCGTGCCACGCCGTCACGGCCCTCGCCGATCGGGCCGACGACGGGACCCCCCGGCCGGACGCGCGACTCGAGCCACCGGCCACCGCGAGCGGGGGTACCGATTGGCCGCCCGACGACCTGCCACGGGAGCGGACGACCGGACGGACCAGACGTGTCGTGGTGGCGGTCCTGCTCGCCAGCGCGGTCGGGACCGTCCTCGGTTATCCGGGGACCGTCCTGACCGCGACCCTCGGCGTGTCGCTGGCCGGGGCAGCGAAGGTGTGGTCGCCGACGGTCGATCTAGCGGTGTCACGCTCTCTCGACGCGACGACACCGGCTCCGGGTGAGGCGGTGACGGTCACGGTCACGGTCGAGAACGTCGGCACGACGACCCTGCCCGACATCCGGCTGATCGACGGGGTCCCGACCGGGCTGACGGTCGCCGACGGCCACCCCCGGTTCACGACGGCGCTGCGTCCGGGACGGGCCAGGACGGTCTCGTACACGGTCAGGGCCGTCCCGGGACGACACACGTTCGACCCGGCGACTGTCGTCGTCGGCGACGTTGCCGGTGCGACGGAGACGGTGACCACCGTCGGGGCCGCCGACGGCCCGACGGAACTCCACTGTGGCTTCGGGAAACAGGACGGGAAGTCGGTCGAGCGACGGTCACAGGTCACACTCGACGCCGGCCAGCAGGTTGCCGACGCCAGCGGTTCGGGCGTGGAGTTCGACACGCTCCGGGAGTACCGCCCCGGCGATCCGCCGGCCCGCATCGACTGGCACCACCGGGCAAAGACCGGCGACCTCGCGACGGTGGAGTTCCGCGAGCCGCGACTGGCACGCGTCGCCGTCGTCGTCGACACGCGTCCGGCGGCGTACGTCGCGGCGAGCCCCGGCGGCGTCCCAGCACCCCGCCACGCCGCCGTCGCCGCGGACGCGGTGGTCGGCCGCCTGCTCGCCGATGGTGTCCCGGTCGGGCTGGCGACGACAGCAGGGGACTGCTGGCGGCCACCACAGGCGGGAGACGAACAGCGGGCGGCGTTACGGACGCTGCTGGCCGGCGGGGACGCCGTCCCCTGGCGGCCGGTGACAGCGTCTGCGACAGGCGAGGATGTCGCGTCGAGCCTCGCCGCGCGACTCGATCCGGACGTACAGGTGCTGTTCGTCTCGCCGATGTGTGACGACGAAAGCGTCGACCTGGCGCGTCGCTTGGAACTGGCCGGGCACGACACCACGGTCGTCAGTCCGGACTGTACCGGCGCGGCCACAGTCGAAGGGACGTACGGTCGCCTCGTTCGCCGACAGCGACTCTCCACGCTCCGTGGTCACGACATCCCGGTGACGGACTGGGACCCGGCGGACGAACTCGGGGAGGTGTGTGCGCGTGTCGCCACCGTCTGACTCCCCGGACCGGAACGGCACGCCGCCGCGGTTCAGCGTCGGTCTCAGCGCCCTCGCCACCCTCGTCGTGCTGGCGCTCGCTGCGCCGGCCCCCGCGCCGCTCGGTGTCGGGTTGCTCGGCGCGCTGTTGGGAGCGGTCGGCGTCGTCCGGGACCGGGACGGCCTTCTGACTCTCGGGGCTGTTGGGCTCTTCGGCGCTGTCCTCCTTGCTAGGACCGCCGGGCGGTCGCCAGTCTGGCTGCTCGCTGCCTCGGTCCCTGTCGTTCTCGCCTGGGTCACCGCCAGACACGCCTGTCGACTGGGGCGACAGATGGGGCGTAGCGTCCCGACCTTGCGCGTGGAACTCGTCCACGCCGTCTCGACGCTGGCGGTCCTGGTCGGTGGCGGTGGCGTCGGCTATCTCACATACCGGTCCGCGGTGACGAGCACGTCTCCCCTCGCAGTCGGGTTGTTGCTCCTCGCTGCCGTCGCCTTCACCGTCGCGCTTCGATGAGTCACACCATCCTCGCAAAGACGAACAGCGGAATCGCGGTCGCGGCCGTCGCGACGGCCGCCAACAGGACGATCTTCAGCGCCTTCCGGCGGTCCGCCCGCACCGCCTCGGCCTCGGCGGCGGACCCGCGTCCCCCGCCAGAACCCGTGAGATCGTACCGGGCCAGCGCCCCGAAGGCCGCACAGAACCGGAAGTAGTCCTGGAGGACGCCGATCCAACCGCCGAAGACGAACGGGACGGTCGCCCACAACGCCGTCGTCGGGACCGTGTCGAGAGCGACGGCGACGACGACGGCCACAGCAGCCGCGAACGAGCCGATTCCGGCGAACCGCCGGCGGCGCCGCTCGACCCTGCCGATGTTACAGACGCCAGGTTGGTACTCTGCCATACCGGCTGCCAGGGGTCACAGCGGCATATGCTGCCCGGACTGTGGGGCAGCGTTCGCAGTGAGTGACAGACTGAGAGACGCATGGTCAGGATTTATTACCACTGGCTGACAACACACCCGTGTGACCCGAATCGGTCCCCTCCACGAGTTGAACGACACCTGGCGATACGCCCTTCTCGGCGGTGTCCTCTCGGCACCGTTCACCCTCGCCAGCTACTGGCAGTCCGGCTCCGAGATGTCGCTGAGTGCAGTGTTCTTCGCGGCGATCGTCGTCGGCTACCTCGCGAAACAACGCGGCCTCGAGAGCAGCCCCGTCGGCCTCCGAACCGGCGTCGTCGGGTCGGTCCCGGCGCTGTGGATCGTCTGGGATCTCCTGACGGCCGCGACCGCACTGAGCGGATCGGCCTGGTTCGTGGTCGGTGGCTCGCTCGCGGTGGCGCTGTTCACCCTGATGTTCCTCGGTCTCGTCGTCTCCTTCTCGGCGCTCTTTGGCGCGCTGGGCGGACGGCTCGGCGGCTGGATCGCCGAGCGCAGCGGTGGCGGTCGCCGTCCGGCGGCCAGCCACTGACGCCCGGTCGAATCGAGAAGGTACTTGCCCCGTGACACCCTGACGACG
Source organism: Haloarcula halophila (assembly GCF_029278565.1). Lineage (NCBI taxonomy): Archaea > Methanobacteriati > Methanobacteriota > Halobacteria > Halobacteriales > Haloarculaceae > Haloarcula > Haloarcula halophila. The sequence goes on from NZ_CP119559.1 coordinate 1,433,682, forward strand.
TGTATGTACGATGTCGCCGTCGTCGGTGCCGGCCCGGCCGGCTCGCGGTACGCCCGCCAGGCCGCCCGGAACGGGCTCGACGTGGTCGTCTTCGAGCAGGGGACGGTGGGCGAACCACTGGCCTGCTCGGGCCACGTCAGTACGGATATCTGGGAGTACACCGACGACGCGCGGGACGACCTCCTCCAGAACGAGGTCTTCGGGGCGCGGTTCCACACCGGCGGCCCGGGCAGCGACGACTACCCCTTCTACAAGGACGAGGCCGTCTCGAACGTCATCGATCGTGTCGGGCTGGACCGGCATCTGGCCGAGTTGGCCCGCGAAGCCGGCGCCGACGTCCGCGAGGACCACACCGTCGTCGGCGTCACCGAGGATCGCGACGGCGTCACCGTCGAAGTCCGCGGCCCGGACGGCATCGAGCGCCACCGCGCGCTGCTGGTCGCGGGCTGTGACGGCCCTAAGAGCCGGGTACGACGCGAACTGGGGCTGCCGGAACCCGACGAGTTGCTCCACGGCGTGTTGGGGTTCGACGGGACGGTCGATCACGGCGACTTCGTCGACGTCCACCTCACCGTCCCGCGGTTTTTCGCCTGGCGTATCCCGCGAGGCGAGGCCGGCGTCGAGTACGGGCTGGCGGTCCCGCCGGGCGACGACGCCCCCGGCCGGTTCGAGGAGTTCCTGGCGGGCTACGACGCCGACGTGACCCGCCGCTGTTCGGGACTGATCCCGGTCGGCCCGCCCGAGCGCGTGACCGGCCGGCGGTCGTTCCTGATCGGGGACGCCGCCGCACAGACAAAACCGTTCACCGGCGGCGGCATCCTCTATGGCATGACCGCCGCCGACCACGCCGCGAACGAGATCGATCCCACCGACCCCGCGACGCTGGGGGACTACGAGCGGGCCTGGCGCGCGGAACTGCGGACCGACATCAGGCTGGGCCACGCGGTCCGGGCGGGCTACTCGGTCCCGGAGCCGATCCAGCGGCTGGGGATGAAACTCTTCGAAGGGGAGATCGGTGTCCACATGGACCGCCCGACGACCGTCTTCTCACGCGAGCAACTGAAAGCGTTGCTGTCGCGGTCCTGACTCAGTTCGCCAGCGACTGACCGACCGGCACCACGACTCGCTTGTAGCCGAGCAGATAGATCCCGGCGTACAGTGCGAGCGCACCCATTCCCAGTTCCCAGAGCCCGAAGACCGACTGTCCGGCCAGCAGGTCGGCCAGTCCGGCGTTTTCGGCCAGCGCACCGACGGCAGTGAGGACGCCAGCGGCGACAGCGGAGATCACGATTCCGAGGAGTTCTACCAGCGATTCCGAGACGATTCCGTTCATCGACGGCTGGTATGCGGGAGGCCGTTGTAATCCTTTCGCTGAACAGAAACGGTCTTTACGACGGAGCGTGGCCCACAGCGTATGGCACAAACACGGAACATGGACCACGCGACGATGGCCAAGCGGGGCTTTCTCCTCGGCGTCGGCCTGTTCGTCGTCGGTGCACTGGGCGAGACCGTCGGACAGGCCGTCGCCGGTCCGCTCCCCGGCTGGGAACAACTCCTCCTGACGAACATGGAAGCGTTCGGTATCGTGATCGGGTTGCTGTCGCCGCTCGTGTTCGGGATCATCCTGCCGCTGACCGAGTGAGCCGCCAGCCGTCGGCACCGAAGTTGGTAGAAGCTATTTATCCCGACCACGACAACCACTGGTCATGCAGACATCACGGTTTACGACCGCTTCGGCCGCAGTCGCGTTGCTCGGCTGTCTGGTCGCGTTCGTCGCGCCGCTGGCGCTCGGTGCCAGCCCCGGCATCCGCGGGAGCGTCACACTGTCGGCCGTCGTCGGGGCCGTCTTCGCCGGCAAGAACGCACAGACGATCCGCGACCGCGGGCGGCCCCGTTTCGCCGCGGGCGTGATGGCGACGGTGCTGGGTGCCTGGCTCATCGTCGCGCCGCTACAGTACGAGGCCGTCGGGCCGGCACTGACCGCGACCACGCAGTTCGGCGGGATGTGTCTGGCGGCGTTTTCCGCCTACACCGCCCTGGTCGCTATCGAGGGGTATCTCGGGGACACCGACGCGCCCGGTGACGACACCGGTTACGCGTAGCGGGGCCGCCGCGCCGAGTCGCCGGAGCCGTCGACGAACGGCAGGTCAGCGAGGACAGCACCGACCTCGCTGCCGTCGACGCGGACGGTCAGGTCTTCTTCGGGTAGCTCCCAGTCGACGGTCGCCAGCGCGATCGACGCGTCGAGGGACGGGCTCTCGACGGCGCGGGTCACCGATCCGACGTGGTCGTCGCCGGCGAAGACCGCCGCGCCAGCCTCGGGCAGGGCATCGACGCGGAGGCCGACCAGACGCGTCCGCGGGTGGCCGCGGTTCTCGATGCGCGAGACGACCTCCTGGCCGACGTAACAGCCCTTCTCGAAGTCGAGCGCGGTCCGGAGTCCGAGATCGTTGGGGAGCGCACCCTCGATCTCCGTCTCGAACAGCGGCGTCCCTGCTTCCAGGGTCAGCGTCTCCCAGGTTCGGTAGCCGAAGGGGACGGCGTTGAGCCCGCGGTTGACGAGCGTGTCGAAGACGCGTTCGGCGTCGTCGGCGCCACAGACCACGTCGAAACTCTCCTCGCCGGAGAGGTCGTCGGTGCGGATCACCGTCACGCCGGCGTCACCCAGTTCGCCCCGCTCGAACGACAGCGGGGCCTCGGGTGTCCCGGTCTGGTGGAGCACGCTCGCGATCTTCTCGGTCGCCTTCGGACCGTGGACGCCGAAGACCGCGAAGTCGTCGGTCGCGACGGTGATCTCGACGTCCTGGATGAACGTCTTCTCGCGCCACTCCTCGGCCAGCGGTTCGGCCCGCTGGGGTGGGGTAAACACCAGCAGGCGCTCGCCAGCGTTGTAGACGTACATGTCGGTCTCGACAGCGCCCTGTGGGTCCAGCAGGAGCGCGTAACACCCCTCGCCGTCGCCGTCGGGGACGCGGTTCGAGACGGCGTTGTCGACGTAGTCGATACGATCCTCGCCGGTGACGACGAGGACGCCGTAGCCGAACTCACAGACGCCGACGACGTTGCGGACCGCCCGGTGGGTCCGCTCGGGGCGGCCGTAGGTGTCGACGACGCGGCGGCCGCCGACGGACCGGAACGTCGCCCCGTGGGCCTCGTGGATGTCCTGGAGAACAGTCATCGCTCCCGGATGGGGGCTTGGGAGGCAAAAGCGTCCCGTTACTGTCGCCGGGCGGCCAGCGCCGACAGCAGCGCCACGGCGACGACGGCGACGGCAGGCGTGAAGCCGGGACCGTCGACCTCGATCAGCCCGCCGGGGCCGTCGGTCGGTGTCGGGGTCGCTGTCGCGGTCGGCGTGGCAGTCGCGGTCGGCGTCGGCGTGGGCGTCGCTTCGTCGCCGCTCTGGACGCCTTCGACCACGATGCTCGTCGAGAGCGAGTCCGACCGAGCGGAGAACTCGACCGGCCCGGCGCTCGGTATCTCGGCGGTCAGGACGCCGTTCGCGTTCGTCGTCCCGATCGAACTCCCGTTGCGAGCGACCGTCGCCCCTTCGACGGGGTCACCGTACTCGTCCCGCACGGTCAGGCGGGCCGTCTCACCGACGACGATCCGACGGTTGTCCGAACTGAGGTTGAGCCGCGGCGTCCGCTGGATGGTGGCGTTGAGCGCCGTCTCGGACTCTCGGACTGTCAGGGTCTGGCGAACCGTCTCGTAGCCGTCCTTGGTGATCGTCGTCCGGTACTGGTCGTTGACCGGGACCCGGATCGTCGCCTCACCGTTCGAGAGCGTCTGGACCGAACCGGCCGAACCGACCGTGACCGTCGCGTTCCGCACCGGCTGGGGCTCCTCGAAGTGATCGTCGGTGACCGTGAACGTGACCAGCGCCGACCCCTCCTCGATCGTGATTTCGCGACGCGGTTGCCCTTCGAGGACGCGGGTGACCCGGGTGTCGAAGTAGCCGGCTTTGGAGACGGTGACGCGGTACTCCCCCTCCTCGATGCGCTGTGAGGTCATCCGGCCGTCCTCGTCGGTCGATCGGTCGGTAACGAACTTGCCCGAGCGATACAGCGTCACCCGGGCGTCGGGGACCGGTTGGCCGTTACCGTCGACGGCGGTGATGGTGGCGACGGTCGCCTCCGAAACCTCGACACGGACCTCCCTGCTGGAGGCGTCTTCGACCGACACCGGCGTGTTCCGGACGTAGGTGTCGTCGTCGATGGTGATCGTGACATCCGCTCCCTCGGGAACGTCGACGAGCGCCTGGCCGTTCGCACGTGTCGTCTCGTTGATCGGGCCACCGCCGTCGTTCCACGTCGCGGAGACGCCGGCACCGCTGACAGGGTCACCGTCCTGATCGACGACGGTGACGGTGAATGTCACCTGAGACTGTGCGACAGCAGGAGCAGGGACAAGTGCCGCCGTCAACCCCACTGCGAGGAGACAGACAGCGAGCGACCGCCACGGGGTGTGCATAGTCGGGATGATACGTGGCGGCCGTAAATCTCTGTCGGCAGGATGAGATTATCGGCGTCCCGACGTTTCCCGGTCGACCAGCGCCGCCACTTCCCCGGCCTCGATGGGGACCAACGGACCGGGCATGGTCCGTGCCAGCGCGGCGGCGGCAACCCCGTACAGCAGCGCTTCGTCGGTCGCACTGCCGGCGATCAGCCGGTCGATGACCGCCCCGACGAACGCGTCGTGTTGGCCGGAACTGTCGACGATATCGGTCTCGATGGCGTCTCGTTCGTGGACGACGCCGTCGTGGTACGCGACCGCGCCGTGTTCGCTGCGCGTGAGAAAGACGTAGTCGAAGTCGTACGACGAAGCGAGCGTGTGTGTCAACTCGCGTGGGGAACCGCTGCGGTCGAAGACGGTCGTCGCCTCGTCCTCGTTGAGAAAGAGGACGTCGACGGCGTCGAAGAGACGCTCCAGGCGCTCACGGGCCGTGTCGGCGTCCCAGAGTCCGGGGTCGAAGTCCAGATCGAGCGCTCGGGCCCCGGAGGTAGCCCGCAGGACTGCCCCCAGCGTCTCGGCGGCGGTGTCCGACAGCGCGGCCGTCGACCCCGCGGCGAACACCACGTCGGCAGCCTGGATCACGTCCATCGGCAGTTCGCCAGGCGTGATCGTCGCGGCCGCGACGCGCTCCCGGTCCTGGATGAGCCGATCCTCGCGGGGCGGCGCAGCGTCCTCGTAGAAGGTCAGCCCCTGCCGATCCCCGTCGTCGGACCAGACGACCTCCGTCTCCAACCCGTGTTCGTGGAGTTCGGCGACGACACGCCGTCCCAGCGGCGTGTCCGGGAGCTTCGAGAGCCAGACACTCTCGGTCCCGAGCCGACTGGCCGTCGTCGCGACGTTGCTCGCGGTCCCGTCCGCACGCAGGGACACCTCTCGGGCCGTCTCGAACCGGTGGCCCTCCGGCGGGGCGAACCGAAGGGCCGTCTCACCGAAGCTGACGAGTGTCATACCACGCCAATCGGCAGTATCCGACTTAGTTCACACGCCTCCTTCGGTGAATCCGACCGGCGGGTATCCCGAACGAACGCGGTCAGTCCCGGCGGCCGCCGTGACCGGGGTAGTCCCGCTCGAACCGGTCCTGGAGTTCGGTGTGATCGATCTCGATGATCGTCGGCCGACCGTGGGGGCAGGCGTAAGGGTTCTCACAGTCGTCCAGGGCCGCCAGCAGCTCCCGGACCGACCCCTCGGCCAGCGAAGTGTTGCCCGTCACCGAGGGGTAACAGGCCAGGTCGCCCAGCAGTTCGTCGGCCGCCGCCTCGACCGTCGCCGCGGCCTCGTCGGCCCCCTCGACGAACGCCCCCAGCACGTCCCGGACGATCTCCGGTCCGGCAGCGTCGGCGATGACACCGGGGAGGGTGCGTACCTCGACGGTCCGTTCGCCGGTCCGGGCGGTGTGAAAGCCCAGGCTCGCCAGCGCGTCCGTTCGGTCGGCCAGTACCGCCGCCTCTCGGGCAGTGAGCTCCAGTTCGACCGGCTCGGCCAGCGCCTGTGTGGTCGTCTCGCCGTCGAACTTCGCCTGCAGTCGCTCGTAGTTGACTCGCTCGTCGGCGGCGTGCTGGTCGATCACCACGAGCCCGTCGTCGGTCTCCGCGACGACGTAGGTCTCCTGGAGCTGGCCGAGAATCCGCATCGACGGCAGCCGGTCGTGGTCGGTCTCTGGGTCGCCGCCGATTCGGGCCTGGTCGTGCCCGCCGGCGAACTTCCGGTCGGAATCCGAGCCGGAGTCGGTCGAGCCGGCCGTACCAGCGCTGTCGCCGGAATTCGGCCGTGTCGCCGTCTCGGAACTGTCCAGGCCCGCGTCCCCGCCGGACTGTCGATCCGCGTCCGTCTCCGTAGCGGAGTCCGGCCGGTCAGTGGCTGTGGTGTTCCTCTGGGACCCTGACGGCGACCCTGAATCGCCGGCGGTCGTCCCGCTCGCCCCGCGACCGGCGGCGCCGGACGAGGACGGACTCGAAGCGGTGGTGTCCTCGCTGTCGGTTCCACCCGAAGTGGTGGTGTCGGACGGAGTCGGGGCGGTATCCGTCGACCCCCTGTCGGCCGCTCCATCGCTGTTCGGCGTGATCTCGGTCTGTTCGGGCTGTGAGCGGCCGCGTGGAGCAGTCGAGCGCAACAGCCCCTCGCGCAACAGGGCGTCCTCGACGGCCGTCCGGACCTGCTCGCGGACCCCCTCGTCGTCGGCGAAGCGGACCTCCATCTTGCGAGGATGGACGTTCACGTCCACGTCGCCGGCCGGTACGTCCAGAAAGAGGACGGCGAAGGGATAGCGGTCCGGCGCCAGTTGGGTCCCGTAGGCGTCGATGGCGGCGTCGTGGGCCGTCTTCGCCCGGACGTACCGCCCGTTGACGTACGTCGAGAGGTACTCCCGGCCGGCCCGTGTGATCTCTGGATGCGAGACCAGCCCGTGGACACCGTCCAGCGGTCCGTCCGGGAGGTCCTCGCCGTCACTCCGCGCGTCACTTCGTTCTCCGCTCCGTCGGTCCGCGGGGCTCGCGCCCGCGTGGACCGCTATCATCGACTCGGCGACCTCGCGGCCGTAGACCGACAGCACGGTCTCCCGGAGGGTGCCCTGGCCGGTCGTGGCGAACGTCTCGCGGCCGTCGTGGGACAGCGAGACGGCCACGTCGGGGTTCGCCAGCGCGTAACTCGTGACGACGGTGTTGACGTGGGCGAACTCCGTCGAGGCCTGCTTGAGGTACTTCCGGCGGGCCGGGACGTTGTAGAAGAGGTCGTCGACGGCGACGGTCGTCCCCTCCGGACAGCCGGCCGGCCCCACGTCGGTCACCTCGCCACCCTCGACGACGAGTTCGGTCCCCACGTCGCCGCCGCGGGGTCGGGTGGTGATCGTCAGCCGCGAGACGGCGCCGATCGCATGTAACGCCTCCCCACGGAATCCCAGCGTGCCGACGCCACCCTCCAGGTCGGCGATGTCGCTGATCTTCGAGGTCGTGTGTTGCTCGACGGCCCGCTGGACCGACTCCCGATCCATGCCGACGCCGTCGTCGCTGACGCGGACCCCTTCGGTCCCGCCGGCCTCGACGGTCACCTCCACCCGGTCGGCGTCGGCGTCGATGGCGTTCTCGACCAGTTCCTTCACGACGGAGGCGGGCCGCTCGACCACCTCGCCGGCCGCGATGCGTTCGACGGTCCGCTCGTCGAGTTGCTGGATGTCGGTCATGTCGGTCCCCGCGTGGTCATTATCGCTCGTAACGGACGCAGCGACTTGAGCGTGACTGGCTCGCGTCTATCACCCATCGTATGAAAACTGTTAACAGTGGGCAGTCCTCAGCATCGAGCGGTGAGTGACGATGTGTCACCACAGAGATCACGATAGCGAGTGGACGACAGCAAAGGAGTCGCTGGACACCGACGAGGAGACCGAGAGTGAAGAGACTGATCCCGACCTACCGTCGTTCCTCAGCGAGACGGCGACAGAGGAGGACGTCGAGATCCTGACCGACGGCGGCGACGAGGCGTAGCAACCGGCCGTTTTTTCCACCGTGTGTCGACCGGGCGAGTGAAGTGTCCCCACGGCGACTGCGGGAGTACGACACCGATGGAGCAGTACGACCAGCTCTACCGACTCTACGAGGACATGGACACGGCGACACTGCGGGCCTACCAGGAGTTCGTCGATCTGTTCCCGCCGCTTGACTCGCCGATCACGCTCGAACAGTGGGGCGAGATCAAGGAGGAACTGGAGGGCCGGAAGGCCGTCGTCGCCGAGCAGTTCCCGGTCACCGGCGAGACCTACGCCGAGATCGCCGCACGGCTCACCCGCGACGAGGCCTTCACCGCGCTGGACCTCTACACCAAACACGACCGGGCGGTCAACGTCCTCGTGTTGGACGTCGACGAGACGCTCCGGTCGGCCGGCTACACCGACAACGAGATCCCCCGCAATACGCTGCACCTGCTGACCGAGTTCCACGAGGCGGGTGTCCCCATCGTCGTCTGTACCGGTCAGACCCTGGAGAACGTCAAGGGGTTCACCATCCAGGGACTGGGCAACGACATCGTCTCCTCGGGGTCGGTCAGCATCGTCTACGAGTCCGGCAACGGTGTCTTCACGCCCGGCCACGGCCCGGACACCAAACGACTCCTCTACGAGGACCTTGATCCAGCTATCGTCGGCGTCTTCGATGCCGTCCGCCGGCGCGTCCTCTCGGAGGCCCCCGAGGGGTTCGCTCACCGAGTCCACCTCCAGGGCAACGAGTTCAACGTCACGCTCAAACCGAACGCCGAGATCGGCAGCGAGACCGCCGTCGAAGTCATCGACGAAGGGGTCGGATACCTCTGTGATCTGATCGGCCGCGTCGTCGCCGACGAGACCGAGACGGCCCTCGACCGCCCGGCGGCGGCCGCCAGGAGCTACTTCGGCCGCGATCCCGAGATCCGAGCGGTGTTCGAGGACGACGAGACCGTCGACGTGGACCTCGACGCCGTCCCCGAGGCGTTCCTCGACGTGCTCGAACGGATCGACGTGGGTTACTACGAGGGCGACGCCGTCGAACTCGTCAGCCTGGAACTGGACAAGGCCGCCGGCGTCGAGGCCGCGCTGGACGTACTGGACATCGCGGACCCGTTCGCGCTCGTGATGGGCGACAGCAAGAGCGATCTCCGCGTGATGGAGTGGGTCGCCGAGCGCGACGCCGGCATCGCTGCCGCGCCCGACCACGCGTCGAGCGACGTCCTCGCCCACGTCCGGTCCCACGACGACCTGGTCTTCGAGGCCGGCGACGCCACCTCGGTGCTTCGGGTCGCCTACGGGAGCCGGCTGCTGGCGGCGCTGGACGACCGTCGGCCCTGAGCGACACCAAAAGATTAGACGCTCCAGAGTCCAGTACGGGTATGTCCCTGGACTCGGTGTTCGGGCAGGTCCCGGACCCACAGTCACACTCGTTTCCCAGTTACTCGCTCCCACAGGGCGAGCCGGTGCGCCCGATCGCAGTGACGGCGGCCGAACTGGAGACGCTGTTGTCGCTCTACGAGACGTTCGCGGCGGTCGATCCGACCGGGATCGACAGCAACCCGTTCCTTCGGGCGACCAGCGACTTCCTCGAAGAGACGTTCGGGACGACCCTGGAACGGCCCGACGACCGGCTCCACGAAGATATCGCCTCGATGCTCAACGACTTCGCCGAGGCCGTAGACGGGGCCACGGTCGGCGTCGTCGACGCGACCGCACTCCACCACCGGACGCTGTATTTCTTCCTGACGGGAGCGAAGGGGTATCACCTGGCACCCCACATCCAGTTCGATCCGGACCCGGCAGCCGTCGAGACGCTAAACGAGGTGTTCCAGCGGGTACTCGACCAGGAGTTCTACCTCAAACGCCCGAAGTCGGTCCTAGAGTAGCGCCGCCTTCGGGTTCCAGTCGCCGGTCGACAGGTGGCTACCGGTATCAGTGTCACCGTCGTGGCGTCATTCTTCGAGGTCGTCTTGCCAGGACTGGACTTTCGCCATCAACTCGACCGGTGGCGTCTCGTTGACGTCCAGTTCCGAGAGGGCCGCCAACACCTCGTCGGCCTCCTCGCCGAAGCGGTCGGTGACGGCATCGGTCGGTGCCGTCCCGCCGCCGTCGGCGCTGGCCTGTTGCTCGCCGGCCGTCGGTCCCTCCGCGGCGGCGAAACTGCCCGACGAGAGGTCGAAGACGGCCTGTTTCGTCCCGCTTCCGCTGCTCCCTCTGGCCTCGATGGCCTTCTCCTCGCGGAGGCGATCCAGCACCGCCTGTGAGCGGTCGACGACCGGTTCGGGAACGCCAGCCATGTCCGCGACGTGGATACCGTAGCTCCGGTCGGTCGGACCGTCCCGGACCGTCCGGAGGAAGGTCACGTCGTCCTCGCCGTCCTCGGGGTCGCCGGCGACGGCGACGTGGACGTTCTCGACCCGGTCGAGGTGGTCCGCCAGCGTCGTCAGTTCGTGGTAGTGGGTCGCAAACAGCGTCTTCGCGCGGACCTCGTTGTGCAGGTACTCCGTGGCCGCCCACGCGATCGAGATGCCGTCGAAGGTAGCTGTCCCGCGGCCGACCTCGTCCAGGATGACCAGCGACTCCTCGGTCGCCGAGTGGAGGATGTTCGATAGCTCCTGCATCTCGACCATGAACGTCGACCGGCCCTGTGCGAGTTCGTCCAGCGCGCCGACGCGGGTGTAGATGCCGTCGACGACGCCGACGGTGGCCGAGCGGGCCGGGACGAAACTCCCGACCTGGGCCAGCAGCGTCAGCAGCGCCGCCTGGCGCATGTACGTCGACTTCCCGCTCATGTTGGGACCGGTGACGACCAGGAACTGCCGGTCCTCGTCCATGTAGAGGTCGTTGGGGACGAACTCGGTCGTCTGCTCGACGACCGGGTGGCGACCGGCCTCGATCGACAGTTCACGGCCATCGGTCAGTTCCGGCCGGGTCCAGTCGTTCGCGACGGCGTGCGTCGCGAGCGATCCGAGCGCGTCGATCTCCGCCAGCGCCCGGCCCACGTCCTGCAACAGCGTCGCGCGGTCGGCGACCCGTTCGCGCAAGTCCTGGAACCGCTCGTACTCCACGTCGTGGCGGCGCTCCTCCAGTCGGAGGACGTCCCGCTCTTTCTCGTCGAGTTCCGGGATCGTGTAGCGTTTGGAGTTCTTGAGCGTCTTGATCTCCTCGTAGTCGTCGGGCACCTGGTCGGTCTCGCTCTTCCCGACCTGGATGTAGTAGCCGTCGGTCTTGTTGCGGTCGACCGAGAGGTGGGTGATCCCGGTCCGGTCTTTCTCCCGCTCCGGCAGCGTCTCCAGCCACTCCAGGGCGGCCTCGTGTTCCGCGATGATCTCGTCGAGGGTCGCGTCGTACCCGCGGCGGAACAGCCCGCCCTGCGTGACGGTTCCGGGCGGGTCCTCGACGAGCGCGTCGTCGAGTTCCGCCGCCAGTGTCGCGGCGGCCTCGCGGTCGGCACCGGCCAGCGCGTCCGCCAGCGGCGAGTCGGCCAGGCGCTCCGTCTCCGCGACGGCGTCGGCGATCACCGGGAGCAGTGCCAGCGTCTCCTGGACGGCTCGGAGGTCACGCGCGTCGGCGCTGCCGGAGGTCGCCCGGGCGGCCAGCCGTTCGAGGTCGTAGGCGTCACCCAGCGTCTCCCGGATGGTCTCGCGGGCCATCGCCGCCCGAGTCAGCGCCGCCACGCTGGACTGTCGACGGCGCAGTTCCCCCCGATCGCGGCGGGGCCGCTGGAGCCAGCGCCGCAGGAGTCGCCCGCCGGCGGCGGTGACAGTGTGATCGATCGTCTCGAACAGCGACCCCGAACTGTCCCCCTGCATGGTCTCGGTGAGTTCGAGGTTGCGCTGGGTCGTCGCGTCCAGGTCGACGGTCTCGCGAGCGCCGTAGGCCTGCAGCCGCGTGACCGCTGCCAGCGTGCCGACGCCGGTCTCCTCGACGTAGGCCAGCGCGGCACCGGCGGCAGCGATGGCCGCGTCGTCGTCGGCGACACCGACGCTGTCGAGCGTCTCGGCTCCGAACTGCTCGCGGACCCGGTGGCGGGCTCGGCCGGGCGCAAACGACTCCGTGGCGTGCAGGGTCAGCGTCGCGTCGGTCCGCTCGCGGAGGCGGTCGAGGAACTCGTCGTCCCCCCGCAGATCCGGCCCCGGCAGGATCTCGGCCGGCGAGAAGGTGTACAGCTCCGAGAGCACCGCACCCGGGTCGGCGTCGTCGAGTTGTGTGACCTGGAACTGGCCGGTCGTCACGTCGGCGAACGCCAGGCCGTAGGTGTCGCCGTCGCTGGACCCCGTATTGCCCGAGGAACCCCGCCCCTCGCTCTCCCGGACGACCGTCGCGAGGTACTGGGCCGCGTCGTCACCCGTCTCGACGTGCGTGCCAGGGGTGACCACGCGGGTGATCTCCCGGGCGTGGCCGTCGGCCGTCTCGTGTTGGTCGGCTACGGCGACCCGGTAACCCCGTTCGACGAGCGCCGAGACGTACGGCGTCAGATCGTCGACCGGGACGCCCGCCATCGGATACGAAGAACCGTGTGAGGACTTCTGACTCACCTTCAGGTCGAGTTCGTCCGCCACCAGTTCGGCGTCCTCGTCGAAGAACTCGTAGAAGTCCCCACACTGCATCGTCAGCACGTCGGCGTCGGTCTCCTCCTTGAGTGCGAGGAACTCCCCGACGATACCCGTCGCCTCTGTCATATCCCTCTCTGTGGTCGTCCCCGGGGTAAGGATTGCGGGTGCCGAGTCGGTGGGGACGACAGCCAGTGGACGCTACCCGCCGAACACCACCGAGAGGGCGACGACGAACACCAACGAACCGAAGACGAACGACACGTCACGCGGTTGGATGCGCATGTTCTCCGTTCGAAGCGTCCGACTCTCGGAGTCCGCAAGCGACTGTGAGAACCCTTTCGTCTCCATCGCCTCCACGGTGACACGGGCGCGTTTGGCAACGTTGAAGATGAGCGGATAGAACGCCTTGATCGAGAGCTTCAGTAGGTAGTAGAAGTACCGCCAGTTCAGGAGTCCCTTCTCCTCGGGCACTTTGCTCCGGAGCCGGAAGGAGTTGATCAGCGCGTGGTACTCCTCGACGAGCAGCGGCATCATCCGGTAGCCGTAGGCGATGGCGAAGGTGAGTTGCCGCGGGACACCGAGCCGAAGCATCCCCTTGCTGATCTTCTGTGGGCTCATCGCGGAGAAGACGGCGAGACTGATCACCGAGATGATCGTCAGTTTGAGGAAGAACGGGACGACCGCGCCGACGGCGTCGATACCGACCTCCTGGCTCGTCAACGCGGTGGTGATGCCCTGGCTGGTCGCGGTCGCGACGATCGTCCCGGCCTCGGCGAAGACGCCGAGGTCGAGCGCTACGGCGGCGTCGATCACCCGGCCTGCGTTGTCACCGAGGTACGTCGCGGCGCGGAGCACACCACCCATCAGCGGGACGACGACGACGAAGAAGCCGACGTTGGTGAGTTGCCCGAACAGCAACAGGGCGAGCAGATACTTGCTAACCTGTGACAGCGCCGCGAGGACGAACGCCGCCCCGAGCATCACCGCGAGCGGGAGCGGGTCGTAGAACAGCCACGGGACGATCATGAACAGGACCGTCCACAGCAACACGACCCGTGGATCGAACGTATTCAACAACGCGTCCTCGTTGTCGTAGGCCGTCCGCATCAGATCGACCTTGACGTCCGCGACCGAGATGTCGGTGAAGGCGTCGACGTATTTCATCGGTCCTCCGAAGTCGGTACGCCCGCTGGGTCGTCGGGGTGGTCGGGACCGCCGAGTTCGGTCGAACTGATCGCCTCGACCATCGCATCGGTCGTGAGCACCGGCGACGCCACGTCGAGGCGGTCGCCGAGTTCGACGACCTGCGGTTGACGGAGATCGGCCTCGGCCAGCAGGTCCGTGTCGTCGAAGACGTCGGCCGGCGGCGCGTCGGCGAGCACGTCGCCGTCGCCCATGACGATAACCCGGTCGGCCCAGGCGGCCACCAGTTGGAGATCGTGGGAGGCGACGACGACCGTCTCGACGCGGCTCTCGGCTTTCCGGAGCATCCCCGTCACCTCACGGCGGCTCTGCAGGTCGAGACTGCCGGTCGGTTCGTCCAGCAACACGACGGTCGGATCCGTCGCCAGACCGATCCCGAGCGACGCCCGGCGCTGCTGTCCGAGGCTCATCAGTCGACCGTCCCTGTCGGCGAGTTCCGCCAGGTCCAGATACTGGACGATGTCGTCGACGCGTGCGTCGACGCCGTCCGCGTCGCGATCTTCGAGGTAGTACGCGATGTCCTTGCGGACGGTGTCTTCGACGAACATCTCCTCGGGGTTCTGGTGGATGTAGACGGTATCGTCGGCCAACTCCTCCGGGAGCGTCTCGTCGGTGTCCTGTCCTAGCACGGTCACGGTCCCCGAATCGGGTGCTTCGATGCCGGTGATGAGCCGCAGGAGGGTCGACTTGCCGGCGCCGTTGGCACCGACGAGGGCCACGCGGTCGCCGGCGTACAGGTCGAGATCGAGGCCGTCGAGGACCCGGTTGTATCCCTCCCTGAGCGTCGGATAGCCGTGCTCGACGCCCTCCAGCGAGACGAGGACCTCGCCGTCGCCGGCGGTCGTCGGTGTGGTCGTGTCAGCTGTCGGTGTCGTCGCCTCGACGCCGCCGTCGGCCAGCTGTGGGGGCGCGTCGGTGAACGCCGTCACTGCCCCCTCGACGGTGACGGGGTACCGGCCGTCGGGAAGCCGCCCTGCCCCCGACGGCAGCCCGTCGGCGATCTGTGTCACCTGTGGCGGGTGGATGTCGTGTGCGAGGAGGTCGTCGAGCCGGTTGAGGCCGACCGACACCGGCTCCTTCCAAGCGACGCCGCCGTCGGACACCAGCGCCATCTGATCGCAGTACTCGCCGATGAACTCGGAGTGGTGCTCGATGACGATGATCGTCTTGCCCTGTTCCTCGTGGAGCCAGCGGAGTTGCTCGTAGGTCTCCCGTGCGTTGTGTGGGTCCAACTGGGCGGCCGGCTCGTCGATGAAGATGAACTCGGGGTCCATCGCGAGCACGCCCGCGAGCGCGACCAGGTGTTGCTGACCGCCGCTCAGCTCCCAGATGAACCGGTCGTCGAGGTCCGCGAGGCCGACCGCTTCCAACGCACGCGTGGCCCGTTCCTCGTAGTCGTCGAGCCCGTAGTTCAGCGGGGCGAACTCGACGTCGTCACGCACCGTCTCCTGGACCAGCTGGTTCTCGAAGTCCTGGAACACGTAGCCGACGTGTCTGGACAGCTCGGCCACACTGGAGTCGACCGTGTCGATTCCGGCGACTTCGACCGTGCCGTCGAGTTCGCCCTCGAAGAAGTGCGGGATCAGGCCGTTGAACGTCTTACACAGCGTCGTCTTTCCGCTTCCGTTGCCGCCGACGATAGCCGTGAACTCCCCGGGTTCGATCGTCAGGTTCGCATCCCGTAACACCGGCTCGTCACCGCCGGGATAGCGGAACGTCAGGTTGTCGACGACGATTGTGTCCTGGCTCATGCTGTGGGCTCAGGCCTGGGTCCGCTGCTGGCGGTAGTAGACGAGGCCGAACGCGACGAGCGCGGAGATCACGATCGGGACGAACAGGAACGCTTGCCCGTACGTTTCGACGAACTGCGGTTCGAAGACGATGAGGCCGCCGCTGGTCTCGCTGAGCATCTCGACGGCGAAGGCGATCGGGAGCAGAGCAGCCCAGGCGACCAGTCGCTTCAGCGACGACCGGGTGAACATCGGGCCGTCGCGTCCGTCGATCGGGTTCATCCCGAGCAGCGGTTCGATCTTCCCGCGCAGGCGGGGGTAGAGATACAGCGTCGGGATCGCACCGAAGATCAGGCCGGCCCCGATGATCTGAACGAGTGCGCCCATCCCCTCGGTTGCCCAGACCGTCTCGGGCAGCCACGAGATGGCTTCGAGTTCTTCGACGCCGACGTAGAACTTCCCGACGTCGATGAACCACGCCGCGACTTCCTCCATCGCCTTCGCGAGGAAGCCGACGGCCGCGATCTGTTTCACGTCCGTCGGATCGGTGATCAACGACATGGCGAAGAACCACGACATGGTGATGACGATCAGTCCCTCCACGGCCCCGAGGGCGCTGAAGTCGCCGATCAGTATCTCACCGAAGACGATGCCACCGACGGGGATCGCGAGACAGGCCCAGAACGACCGGAACAGCAGGACCACCGACATCGCGACGAACCAGAACGGGCCGATCTCCAGACCCAGCCCGCCCATCGAGAACTCCGGAAGGAGTTCCGTGATCATGCTCTGGAACCCGTGCAGGGACATCACGAGGATGAACACCATCATGTCCCTGTGGTCGAAGCTGAACACGCTACTCGACTCCGCCGAGGTGTTAATTCCCATACGGGAGGGGGTTTTCCTCCGTTTTATTTAACCCGTGATATGTGTGATATTGGCGTCTCGGTGCCGATACCGTTTGGTACGTGCTGTTGTCCACGGGTCAGTGCGGTCGGGATCACTCCCGATCGCTATTGAGTGGTATGCAGAGCCGGGAGACGACCGAAACGGTCGGTTGGCTGTGCGAATCTCGGTGTCTGCAGAGAACTGAGCGGAGACCGCCGGCGATCGGCGCGTGAGCGACGGTGTGACGGGTCGGCCAGTCCGGCCGCTTACGCCGAGCAATACCACAGCCTTACCGAAGGGAGTCAGGCGAGGACAGCGTCGATCTCCAGGCAGTCGATAGCCGATCGGGCGATCCGGTCACGGAGCGTCGGGACTCGCGTCGTCACCTCTTCGGGTCGGTGACTGTCGGTGCCGAGCACGAATCCGACACCGTGGTCGGCGAACCGTGACAGCATCGACGGGTCCGGATGGGGCCGTCCGAGCGCGTCGTTGACCCGTCCGGCGTTGAGTTCCGGAACGGTCCGTGAGTCGGCCAGCGCCGCGGCGACGCGGTCGTAATCGCTCGGGCGCGAGACACCCCGGAGCGTCTCCAGTCGCTCCGGTAGATCGAGGTGGCCGAGCACGTCGAACAGGTCGGCCTCGACCAAGTCGACGACTGTGTCGTAGTAGCGTTCGACGGCGTCCCGTCGGACCCCCGCTGCGCTATCGACGTACTGGGCGTCGGAGGTGTAGTCGTAGTCCCCGGCGAAGTGGACGCTGCCGATGCTGTACTCGAAGTCGGCGGTCGCGAGGAACTCCCGAATCCGATCGGCGTCCCCCGGGACGTAGCTCACCTCGGCCGCGTCGTACAGCGTCAGATCGGTCGTCGCACGGGCTGTATCGATCCGCTCGCGGCGCCGTTCGTAGGTCTCGTCGAGGTCGTACGTCTCGTGGCGGCCGAACGCGTCCTCGGTCAGGATACAGTGGTCGGTGAGACCGAGGCCGTCGAGTCCGGCCGCTTCGGCCGCCTCGATCATCGCCGACAGGGCCGACCCGTCGGAGAACGTCGTGTGCGTGTGGACGTCCGTCCGCATCAGTCCGCGGAGACGTCGTAGAGCTTCTGTCCGTCGAGTTTCGGGACGACGTCGCGGCTATCGAAGTCGAGGACGTACTCGTAGAGGTCCGTCCGCTTGATCTGGGGGCGGCGTTCGTACTTCGCACCCTTCGAGAACTCGACCATCTCGCGGTACACCGCCCGTTCGCGGTCGGTCGGTGGGTCCGCAAGCAGGTGGCGAGCGATGAACAGCGCGCCCGCGACGTCCTCGGGTGACGGTTTCCCGTTGGACCCAGCGGCGACGAAGTACGTTTCCTCGTCCTGTTCCCGGAGGTGGTCGGCCAGTGTGACGCCGTTGGTGAGCCCCCCGACGTAGACGTTCACCCCGTCGCCCCCCGCGAGTCGGAGATCGGTAACGGCGTTCCCACCGTTCGTAGACGTCATCGCCGTCGGCCGGCCGGCCACGTCGACGTCCTGGACGAAACTCGGCGAGTTGAAGAAGTCGTATCCCTCCTCGCCGCGGTAGTTCGGACCGGAGCCACCGCCGATCTTCGCCCGTGGATGGTCGGCCTGGAAGGCCGGCTCTTCACCACGGTTTTCGGTGATGTGGATGTACTCGGCGCCGTTCGCGAACAGCTCCGGGACCGTCGTCGAGAACTGTGCAACGTCGACGACGACGTAGTTCCCCGGCTCGGGGTCGTCCGGGATCTGTGCCCGTGCGGGGATCATCTGTTCGATCGGCAGCGACTCGGCCGTCCCGTCTGCTAACAGACTCACGCCCGGAACTCCATCGGAACGTCGTTTGAGTGTGACTATGAGTGCTATAGTTCCGAATAGAGTGATCGGTAGCGGACCGGAGTCGTACAGTTCCGCCGACTCGGTATCCTCTGGGTGTGTGCCCCCACCGGGTATCGGTCAACTATTTCAACCGTGAGCCGGTACCATGGGTCAATGGACGGGGTGCGCCGGTGGACTATCGCCGCCGGACTCACGGCCCTGCTCGTTCTCGTGGCGTTTGTGCCGGTGGCGTCGGCGACACCCTCTCAGGCAGGAGCGGTCGACGCCGCCGGAGCGAGCAGCGGCGGTACCGTCGGGTCCCCCGAAGATCCGCAGGTGGGTTCCCGGGACGGAACCGCTACCGAGCAGGTCGCCGACAGCGAGACGATCACCGTCAACCAGTCGTTCGCCCTCACGGCAAACGACTCCGGCAGCGTCGACGTTCGGTTACGCTACGCGATTCCCGATCGCGTCCGCTCGCTCGAAACGACACTCCCCGAGAACGCGACCGTGACACGCACGACCGGGTTCACCCGCGTCAACGGGACGACCTACGAGTGGGACGGCGAGTCGGCCACGCCGACCCTCGCGTACCGTCGGAACCCCAACGAAACCCTCGACCGGTCCGGGCCGGAGAGCGCCGCCGGGCGGTACGTCGGCGTCGACGCCGGCGAGTGGGCGCTGTTTACCCGCTCGGCGACGCCCACGGAGTGGACCTACGTCGGGACCACGCCGGTGACCTTCCGGCGGGACATCCACACGGTCGGGCCGGGGGCGGCCGGCGAGTGGGTCGTGTATCTCGGTACCGGAACGACGACCGAGCGGACGGCCAACGATCAGACCAT
Source organism: Haloarcula halophila (assembly GCF_029278565.1). Lineage (NCBI taxonomy): Archaea > Methanobacteriati > Methanobacteriota > Halobacteria > Halobacteriales > Haloarculaceae > Haloarcula > Haloarcula halophila. Next base: position 1,452,695 of record NZ_CP119559.1, read on the forward strand.
CCGGCTCGTGGTCCCCGACCGTGCTTCGATGGCGGACTCCCCCGACTCGGTCCTGTCGTCGCTGTCGAACGCCTCGAACGCGCTCCGGGTCGGCGACCGGGACGAACACGTCTTCGTCGTCGCGGCGCCGACCGGGACGAACGTCACCTGGGGCGCCCGCGGCTACCAGGTCGGCGACGCGGACATGTGGGTCAAAGACGACGAACGGCTCGACACGGCAGAGAACATCTGGCTCCACGAGTACGTCCACAGCAGACAGGCGTTCAGGCCGACGAGCCGGACCCGCTGGCTCGTCGAATCCAGCGCCGTGTACTACGCCGCCGCCCTCACACTGGAACAGGACCGGATCGACTTCGACGCCTACCGATCGCGACTCGGCGCCGGCGCCGATCCGGTCTACGACGGGATCATCCTCGCGGCACCCTCGACGTGGGAGGAGAGCGCCGACTACTACCGTGGCCCGCTGGTCGCCGGGCGCATCGACGAACGGATCCGCCTGTCGACCAACGACGAACGGACGTTTCAGGACACGATGCGCCTGTTGAACGGGCGTGAGCGGCCGGTGACACAAGCGAACCTGCTGTCGGCGGTCGAGCGGGCCGGGGGCGAGCAGGCCCGCACGCTGGCCGCCAACTACACCGGGTCCACGGCGACCGTGAGGATGTGGAACGAGAGCCGCCACGCGGCCGTGTTCGGACAGTTACCCGCCCGTATCGGGTACGCGCTCCCGGCGGCAGACAACCGCTCTGCCTACCGGGTCGACGGACAGTATCGGGACGGACCAGTCGGGGGTGAGATACCGCTCCAGTTGGTCGTCGGCGAGACACTGACCGTCGACGCGATCGTCCGAAACGCCGGCGGGACCGAGGGCCAGTACAACGCGACGATGGACATCAACGGGACGACAGTGACGACCGCAGGGGGGCGGATCGCGCCGACGACGACACGGGTGGTCCCGCTCTCGCACACGTTCGTGACCCCCGGGCAGTACACACTGAGTCTGGACGGGACCAACGTCACCGTCCTCGTCCAGCGGCCGGCCCGGGCGGAAGTGACCGATATCGCGGTCAGTTCGCGGAGCGCTCGCGCCGGGACCGAGGTCGTCGTGACGGCGACGGTCACGAACACCGCCGACATCCCCGCCGCTGGACGGGTCGTGTTCACGCGGGACTTCGAGCGGGTCACGGATCGGCAGGTGTATCTCCCGCCCCGGAACAGCACGGAGCTGTCGACCGGGATCAGACTGCCCGAACCGGGCGACGTGCTGGTGGCGGCCGGCAGCGCCGACCCGGTCACGATCACCGTCACACCGGCCGCGACGACGGAGTCGACCCCGACACCGACGCCGACACCAGTGTCGGGGACGACCACGCCACGGACGACGAGTGCGGACGGCCCGGGGTTCACGGTCGCACTCGCCGTCCTGGCGCTGGCACTCGGGACGCTGGTCGCGTCTCGCCGTCGCTGATCGGGGCGTGGCTACGCCGGCCACCACGTTCGAGGGGGTGCGAAAACGACGGTCCGCGAGCCCACGGCTCGGAGCCGTCGGGAGCCGGTGTCAGAAGGGGCAGTTACGCACTTGTTCGTTCCGAAGTGGCACCGACGTCGACGGCATAGTTCGACTGGAGCCACGCCTCCGGGTTCTCCCGGTCGTAGATGACGACGTCGCCGCCGCCGGTGGTGAAACTGCCGTACTCCGCTTGGGATTCGTCCGGTGCCGATTCCATCGTCGTATCCCACTGTAGGCAATCGATACCCTATAAGCGTTTCCCGGATGTGATACGGAGTATTATTACCATACTAGGACGGCGAGACCAGCAGGGATTTTTCCCCACCGATCGACACACCGTCTATGACACGCGCAGACGCACCAGTCACACCCCCGGCCGTGCTGACGATCGCCGGGAGCGATTCGGGTGGCGGGGCCGGCATCCAGGCCGACCTCAAGACGATCGAGGCCGGTGGCGGATTCGGGACCAGCGCGATCACCAGCGTCACGGCACAGAACACGACCGGCGTCCAGGGCCAACATCTGCTTCCGATCGAGGAGATCGCGGCACAGATCGAGTCGGTGCGTTCCGACTTCGACCTGGGAGCGGTCAAGACCGGGATGCTCGCGACGAGCGAGGTGGTCGACCTGGTCGTCGAGCACGCCCCGGAGCTACAGAACCTCGTCGTCGATCCGGTGATGGTCGCCGCCTCTGGGGATCGCCTGCTCGACGAGGACGCGGAGGACGCGTACGAGCGACTGTTCGCCGAGGCGACGCTCGTCACGCCCAACGCCGACGAGGCCGAAGTCCTGACCGGTCGGGACGTCGAGGACCCCGAGGCCGCGGAACGCGCGGGCCGTGACATCGTCGAGATGGGGGCCGACGCCGCGCTCGTCAAGGGCGGCCACATCACCGGCGAGGAGGTCGTCGACACGCTCGTGACCGCACCAGAGGAGGCGGGTGGCGTCACGAGTTTCCGCCACGACCGGATCGACACGGCGGCGACCCACGGCTCGGGCTGTACGCTCTCGTCGGCGATCGCGACCCGTCTGGCACACGGCGACGACCTGTCCGGAGCCGTGTCGGCGGGGATCGACCTCCTGGCGCGGGCGGTCCGATACCACCACGACGTCGGCGAGGGACCGGGTGCCGTCCACCACATGGTCGAACTACGCAACGAGGCCAGCAGGACGGAGACCGTCGAAGCCGTCGAGCGGATCGTCTCGGCGTGTGTCGATCTGGACGTCTCGCCGCTGGTCCCCGAAGTCGGGATGACCGTCGCCGGCGCGACAGCCTACGCCGAGACGCCCGACGACGCCGCCGCCGTCGAGGGCCGCATCACCCGGACCCGGGACGGGGTCCGGCCCAACCGGGGTGTCCGCTACGGCGTTTCCGGGACGGTCGGTCGGTTCCTGCTGGCGGCCCGGGAGCACGACCCGGCCGTTCGGTTCGCCGTCAACTGCCGGCTGAACGACGACGTGCGGGCGGCCCTGGGGGAACTGGCCGGCTCCGTCTCGACGTACGACCGGGCCGACCGCCCGGCCGGCGCTGAGACGGAAGCGACCACGTGGGGGGTCGGACAGGCTTTCGAGGCGAGCCCGGAGACGCCCGTCGCCGTCGTCGACAACGGCGAAGTCGGCGTCGAGGCGAGTGCGACACTGCTCGGGGCCGACGCGGATACGCTCGTCGGACACATCGAGACGGTACTCGACGCCATCGACGCCTGACGGTCGTCCGCGGCCGGCGGCAGTCGGCCGTCGGTTTTTGTAGTCGTCGCTCCAATCCCAAGCATGAGCGACGCACCACAGATCACGGTCTACTCCGATTACGTCTGTCCGTTCTGTTACCTCGGACGGGAATCGCTCCGACAGTACCAGGCGACACGCGAGGAGCCCCTCGACATCGACTGGCACCCCTTCGATCTCCGGAGCGGGAAGCGGTCCCCCGACGGCACCATCGACCACTCCGTCGACGACGGGAAAGACGACGACTACTACGAACAGGCCAAACAGAACGTGCGCCGCCTACAAGACGAGTACGGGGTGGAGATGGACCTCGACATCGCGACCGATATCGACTCGTTGCCGGCGCAGGTGGTCTCGTACTACCTGAAATCACACACCGACTACGAGACGTGGCTGGCTTTCGACGAGGCTGTCTTCGACGCGCTCTGGCAGGAGGGGCGCGACATCGGGGAGCGGGACGTACTGGTCGACCTGGCGACCGACGCCGGTGTCGACGCCGAGACGGTCCACTCGGCGCTGGACGACGAGACACTCCGGGCGGAAGTCCGCCAGCAGTTCGCGGCCGCACAGCAGGCGGGCGTGACCGGCGTCCCGACGTTCGCCTACGACGGTCACGCCGCCCGCGGCGCGGTTCCACCGGAACACATCGAGCGGCTGGTCGAGGGCGTCTAACCGCGAGAGAACCCACGGGCTTGTCGGTATCGACGTGCGACGCGAGAACGAGGAGCCGTCAGCGCCAGCGACCGGTACGTGCCTGGACCCGCATCTCCACGTACCGCTCCGCCCAGTTCTCGAAGTGGTCCCGGAGGACGCCCAGTCCCGGTACGGACAGCCCTGTCGGCGGCTGGTCCTCGCTACCGTCGTCGTATGCTGCCTGCTCTGCCGCCTGGGGTCCCTCCTGAAGGCTCATTACGATACACACTACCATACCCCATTGAATAAACGTTAGGGATTCGCCGACCATGTGACCAGTTTTCGCGGGCACGCGTGCGACGCCGGGTGACAGCGATCTGCACGAAGTTCCGGGAGCTGAACGGAGACAACAAGGCCCTTATACCCAAATTCCCAACAGCGTTCTCAAGCCTCAATGACCGCGTCGCCATCGTCAGGGAGCGTACAGAAGACCTTTCTCAAGTACCAACACGTCTTCGTGTTTCTCGCACCGCTGTTGTTCGTCGTCGGTGTCTACTCGGTAGCGCCGATTCCGGAGACCGCGGGGACCGACTACTGGCTGGAGTACTGGTGGCTGTTCCTGGCGTTCATCGTCGGGGCGACCATCGTCAACACGGTCGGGATCAGCGGGTCGGCGCTGTTCGTCCCCTTCCTCATCTTCGTCTTCCCGGTTATCGCCGGCGAGACACTGACCCCGGAGACACTGGTGAAAGTCGGGCTCATCAGCGAGTCATTCGGCCTCTCCAGTTCCGCGCTGGCGTTCATCCAGTACGGGCTGGTCGACCGTCGCCTGGCGCTGTCGCTGGTGCTTGGCGGCATCCCCTTCGTCGTCGCCGGCGCCTTGCTCTCCTTTATTATCCCGGCGTGGCTGTTCCACGCGCTACTGGGACTGGCACTGATCGCGGCGTCGTTCCTCCTGTTCAAGGCCGATCTCGGCCACGAGGACCCCAGCGCTGGCGGCGACGAGGCCGACACCGCAGCCGACGGCGGCCAACCCGGCCTGCCCAACGACGACGACAAGCTCGGCCCGGCCGGCGTCGAGAAGGCCGCCGACGGGACGATCACCCGCGTCGACCGCGACGGCAACGACTACACCTACTCGCATGGCGGCTACCTCGAACGGTTCGCCAACTACAGCGTCGGCGGCGTGTTCCAGGGACTGGCCGGCTTCGGGATCGGCGAGTTGGGGATCATCTCGATGCTGCGCACGAACGTGCCGGTCCGTGTCGCCATCGGGACCAACCACATCGTCGTCGCGTTGACGGCCGTGCTGGCCTCGCTAGTCCACGTCTTCGGCGGCGGGCTCGTCGGCGGCCACACGATGGACCTCGCCTCGACCCCGTGGAACATGGTCGTCTGGACGGTCCCGGCGACGGTCACCGGTGGACAGATCGCACCCTACGTCTCGGCCACGCTGGATACCGGCCTCATCAAGAAGGGCGTCGGCGTGTTGTTCGCGGTCATCTCGGTCGCCCTGTTCCTGATGGCGTTCGGTGGGTTCTAACCGTCCGGGCTGTTTCGTTCGGATATGTACGACGACATCTTGCTTCCGACCGACGGGAGCGACGGCATCGCCGAGGCAGCCAGCCACGCGGGCGAACTCGCACGGCAGTTCGGTGCGACAGTCCACGTCCTCTCGGTCGTCGATACGCGCAACCGCTTCGAGAGTCCGACCGGCGGCCTCTCGGACGCCGCCTGGACGGAGGCCGAACGCGAGCGTGCCGAGACGGCCATCGAAAAAACTGTCGACGCACTGCCCGACGGAGTGGCTATCGAGACCAGTATCGTAGAGGGTGTTCCCAAGACGGAGATCCTCGACACGGTCACGGACGAGGGGATGGATATCGTCGTGATGGGGACCCACGGGCGGACTGGACTGGATCACTATCTCATCGGCAGCGTCGCGGAGAAGGTCGTCCGTCGATCACCGGTACCGGTAGTGACGGTTCGTCTCGGGGACGAGAGCTGAGACGGGGACTCAGAGTGCGGTCGTCGCTCCGGTATCCTCCGACGGCCCGGGTGTGACACCGGAGTCAGATTCGCCCTCGCGGAGCTGGCTGTACGCGACCGAGATCACGGCGAGCGAGAACAGCGACGTGGGTGCCTGGACGAGCGTGACCACTAGCTGAGACAGCGACGGCGAGAGCAGGAACGTGCCGGCACCGACGATACCGCCGAAGACGGCGCTGACTGTCACGACCAGGACCAGCAACAGGAAGAGCGTTATCCGGTTGCCCTCGCTGAGGCGGTAGCTCTTCCGGAGCGCAGTGACGAAGTTGTCGTCCTCGACTGCGATGTACGGGACCATGAAGATCAAAACGACGTACAGGAAGATCCCCGGAACGAGGAGCAACAGCGAGCCGACGAACACGGCCAGCCCGTAGACGACGCCACCGACCAGCACGTTCACCACGGCCAGCGGGACGTTCCGGGTCAACGCGCCCGCCGGGAACGACTCCTGTGCGTCCGCGACGAAGGTCCGGACGCCGACGATCGAAAGGTACGTCGAGAGGAGCATCGCCACGAAGATACTCCCGACAGCGACACCGAGGGGGATGTCGAGGGCGAGCGGCAGCAGGGTCGCGGCCTCGGTGAACCCCATCTGGCGGTAGAGCTGGGCGATAGCTGTGTTCATCGACACCTGTATCGCGATCACGAGCACCGAGTAACTGACGAGCAGGGCACCGCCGGTTCGACTGACGAGTCGGTCGACTGCTCCGCTGACGGCGGAGCCGATCTGGAGGGACATCACGTCGGTGTTCCCGGAGTGGCCTGATAAGCGTTCTCCCGGTGTGTCAGAGCCTGAAACGCTGCTCACTCGCCTTCGACGAACGCGACCAGATCGGCGGTGGGAACGAAACCATCGGCCCGACGATCGATCAGTTCGCCGGCGGCGAACAGCAGGAACGTCGGCACCGAGCGCACGTCGAAGGCAGCCACGGCGTCGAGGTCGCGTTTCGGGTTGAAGACGACGACACGGGCCTCGGTCGCCCGGGCGACGTTGTCCAGGATCGGTTCCATCGACTGGCAGATCGTACACCCCTCGGTGCGGACCATCACGAGGACGCGCTCCTCGCCAGCCAGCACGTCGTCGAGGTCGGATCGGGTCTCGATTGTGATCGGCCGGTCGTGTGTCGTGCTCATAGCGACACTACGCGACTGACAGTGAAAACGTTGTACCGACGGGCGCGTCGAGGACTACCTGGAATACCGGCGATAGGGAAGAACGCGGTGACCCACCTCAGGACGGGCAGGCGAGTTCCGAAGTACCCTGTAGCCGTTTCAGGGAGTCCAGCCCGTCACAGACCGGGTCGGCGGCCTTGTCCGACCCCTCCCCGATCAGTAAGTCGCCGCCCTCACTCGTCCGCTCGAGGGCGGGATGGACGTAGACCTCGCCGGTCGCGTCGAGCGAGACGGCGGCGATGGCCTCGTCGGAACCGTAATTGTTCGTGAGCTGCCCGTTCGTGGGCACCACAACGTCGCGCTGAGTAACCACACCGTCCGCTCCGTCCAGCACCCAGACGGTCGCGGTTCGGTCAGCGTCTGGACCGAGTCCCGAGACGGAGACCGCGCCACGCCTCCCGTTGAATCGAACGTCGGTCTGGCTCTGTTGGCCCGTCGTGGTCCGCTCGTCCGCACAGGTGACGGTGTACTCGACCGTCCGTGGACTGGTCGTCTCGGCGAAGACGCTGCCACCGTCTGCCTGGGCATCGAACGAGACAGTTCGCTCGATCGTGTCCGAAGGGGTACACTCAACGGTCGTCGAGACGTCGAACGACTCGCCGATGCCGACGCCATCGTGCGTTTCGACTTCCTGATCGGGCTCGTCTACCTCGTCCGGCCCGACGGCGTACCAGACCGTGAGATCGACCGGTTGGTTGAAGTGGTTACTCACGCTCAGGAACTCGATCTCGACCGTCTCGTGTGAGTCGGCGTTCAGGGAGAGATCCTCGTACCGTAAGGACATGTACGCATTCTTGTCGCCGACCACGTCGACGGACACCTGCCGATCGGCCGAAACCGAACTGAACCCCTGAGCCGAGACAGTCAGCATCGCCGCTGCGGCCAGCGCGAGCACGAGCGCGAGTCGCCTATACATCCTCGACCTCCGCCGGGCTGTCGGCGGACTCCAGTCGCATCCCCCGCGAAAGGAGGAAATGTGACAGCGACGAGACGCCGAACGCCCCGATGAGGAAGACCGTCCACCCGGTCGGCGGGATCGCGACGAACGGCTGGACACCCAGCGAGGCGAGTCCGACGAGGATCGCGCCGATAGCGCTGAGGCCCATGTAGTAGAAGCTCCACGGGATGTCGTACCGGTCGACGACTTCGAGGTAGATGTCGAGCTCGGCGGCGGCGTCGGTCAACTCGACGACGCCGGCCCGACGATCGAACTCGACGATGCCGGTTTCGTCCATCTTCGGGAGGTGGAACTGCTGGAGCGAGGAGTACACCGTCTTGCGCTCGCTCGAAGAGATCTCCCGGATACTGCTGTCGTTCTCCCAAGCAGCGACCTGTTCAGCCAAGTCCGAGAGTGTGCCTACCTGTTCTTTGTTTTTCAAGTACTGGATGACGAACCGACGTCGCCGGTTGCTCAACATCTCGAAGATCTCGTCCCGCGTCAGCGATTCGTTTCCGACCTCCGTCTCCGGCACTCGTAACTGATCGATATCGATGCCACCAGTGTGCTGTGACTGTGATTTACTCATGTACCCTCCCACCCTGGAGCTATCGAACACTGCCGATAGTGTTCGTGACGACTACAGTTCAGTTCTATATCAGAAGGTCATAAAGTTGTTGTTAGTTTTGGATTTTGAGGAGGACGAATAGACTGCCTTCGGGCGAAATCTTCACTTCGGAATCCCTACAATACCGGCGCTGCTGGCGGATAACCCTCCGTTTTCGAGACGGCGTGTGAGATCGCCGATCGAACACGATCTGTCGGGATTTCAAAGAGTCTATTCCCGGTTTCTCACTCGGTATGACCACATCTACCGGGGCGATGCGCTCGGTTCAAACAGCGTATGTCGTGGTTCAATCGGTCTATGCACTCGTATCATAGAGACTACTACAATATCCGATGCATCTGTGGTAGCTGATAGCGCACCGGCCCTCTGGGGGTGGGTGCCAACGAGGTAACGACCAATGCAACGACGCAAGTTCCTGATCGGAATGGGATCGCTCGCCGCCGGCTCGGCGGCTGCAATGGGTACCGGTGCGTTTACGAGTGCCGAAGCGGATCGTGATCTAACCGTTAGTGTAGCCGAAGACTCGAACGGCTATCTCAAGCTGAGTGCTAACGGTAAAGGCGATAATTCACTGTTCTCGTCCATCGAGGAGAACACGCTTACTCTGGACTTTGGGGAACGGGATCTCGGTTCCGGTGAACCCGACCCGCAAGGAGTGAATCCGGATTCAGTGATGCAGTTTGACGGTGTGTTCAGGATTTCGAACCTCGGAACTCAGTCGGTAGACGTGTGGTTCGAAACCGATATGGACGGTGTAACGTTCTACCGGTTCAGTGATCCAGACGGGAACAGTCTCAACGGATGGGAAAACAGGAAAGAAGGGCTCGGGGAAGGAGCCCATATGACGCCAGGTATCGAGATCGATACGACTGGAGACACTAGTGTCGAGGACTTAGAAGGCGAGGTCACGATTTACGCGAGGGATGCCGACCAAGACGACCCACCAGAGCAGCCGGAATCTGAACCGGCCGAATAAGCGTCCGCACCCATAGATATTCGAGACGTTCGAATCGATCCGGCCAGTTCGACGGGAGATACGCCGGATTCAGCGAAAACGACGAGAGAAGACTTTTAATAGACGAATCGAACCCGTACCCAGGCTCGGATAGCGTCGGTATCCAGATCACGGCTATCGGGCAAGTCGGACTCTGACATCGGTCGGCAGTTCGCAGCATTGCTCAGGTTCTGGGACAGTTTTCTCGGTTCGATCGGCTCACCCGTTCAGTTCAAACAGGGTATACGATCGTTCAATCGATCTGCGATTTTGCTCAAAGAGCGGACTACAATGTCCATAGCGTCTCTGGTATCTGGTAGCGCACCGACCCTTTGGGGGTGGGTGCCAACGAGGTAACGACCAATGCAACGACGCAAGTTCCTGATCGGAATGGGATCGCTCGCCGCCGGCTCGGCGGCTGCAATGGGTACCGGTGCGTTTACGACCGAAGCCTCTCGGGCTATGAGTATCGACGTTGTGGGCTCGGAAAGCGCATACTTGGGTGTGGACCCCGAAACTGGGTCAGAGTACGTCGAAGAATCAAGTCCGATGTCGATAAACTTGGCGGGGAACAGCGACTACGGGGGCTCCGGATTATTCGAGGAATCCGATACTGCGATTGCTCCGGCCTTCGAACTCCAGAACCAGTCGGATGAGACCCTTTACGTCGAGGTTGAGAATCCTCTCGCAAACAATGATATTAGCACGCCGAGTCTGGAAGGGCCGGCTGGGGTCGATGTCCAGTTTCTTACCGTACCATCCCTGCCACTGAGAGATTACAATGGGAAAGGAGGCCTCGCACTGATCGGCCGCGATTCTAAAGTGGAGGGTAGTGGTAACGGTCTTGGCGGGGGCTTCGATGACCCTGGCTCCAATGAATATTGGTTCCACCAAGGCCCGAATGATACCCCATCAAATGCGCCAAACCGCACGGCATTGACTCAGTCCAGTGACAAATCGGCAGCGGGGGCACTTGAAATCGCACCGGGTCAATCTTTCCCGGTCGTTTTCCGAGTCGTGGTTAATGATGTGGCTGAGAATACTGAGGCAAACGAACCGCGGGATATTGACGCAAACTTCACGATTGAGGCGTTCGACACCACTTCCAAACTCACGTACGATACGGTCAATGACATTTGGCCATCGGACTCCCCGTCGTAAGTAGTCAGGCTGTCATGCTTACTCCGTTTGCTGGGAGGTGAGGCAGCAATCGGGTCCTTCAACTTGCGGATTATCGACGTACGGAGACTCACTGCTAGACCGCTCCGATCCACTTGACCAATATATTGTGGACAGCTACCACACGATGACTCGATTAGTTCGATCTCCACTTGGTTACCACCGGTAGATGTGATCACGGTACTGGGTTTTGTGGGAAGGTGCACGTTCGGACATTCAGTGTATCGAAACATTGAGTTGTTCCTCAGATCGCCCGTATTGAATCAGTGCCAACTGCTTCCCTTCACAGACTTCAGTTCGAGACTCCGACGAAAGCCATCAATTTCGAACTGTTCCAGACGTGTATCAAAACGTCCGAAGCTGGGCGCCAGATCGTTTCAGCAGAACGATTATCGATACAGACATTTCCCGTCGGAACTCACGGGCTGGACAGACTTACGCGGGGTTTCTGGTTCTGCCATACCAACCGCGTCGAATGTGGGGAGCCCGCCGTTGATCGTCACGACGAATAGCATCTCAGGCTGTCGAAGTATCGTTTTAGCACAGTTCCAAACACCGTCTAACACTCTTTTCGCCCCCGCATAGAGAGAAATACAATACTGTAGCTCAGGCAATAACCGAAGAGACCGCCCGTGGCCCGACGCACACTCGTCCTCGTCGCCGTGCTCGCACTGGCGTCGGTAGTGTTGCTCGTGCCGACGGGCGCAGCGCCGTTCACCCAGTCGGGCACCGATTCGATCACCGGCGAAGTCCACCTCGCGCCCGCGGAGGGACCGAACGGGCGGTACGCAGTGCTCGACGAGGACGGCGAGATAGAGATCGTAGTGGATGAATCGAACCCATACGCCGATGCGGATGGCGTCAAGGAGAACGCGACCACCCGCATCGACGACGTGTTCACGATCACGTACACCGGGGCCGAGCAAGCGAAAGTGTGGCTGACCAACGACGCCGAGGACGTCCGGTTCTACCGCAGCGGGGGCGCAGCCAGCACCCTCGAACGGGAGGACAAAGCGGTCGTGCTCGGGCCGAACGCGACCGTTCACGTGGGGCTGCGGATCGACACCCGCGGGAATCACGACGTCGAGCAGGCCGATTCCTTCACCGTCCACGCGGAGGCTCCCGACGAATCGACGCCAGCACCGGCGGAGACGCCCGAGCCGACACCGACGCCGGAGCCGTCGCTCACCGACGAGAGTGAAGACGACGGCGACGATACGACGCCGACGGCGACTGAGACGCCGACCGATGCCAACGAAAGCGACGACAGCGATAGGAGGACACCGACAGCGACGCCGGAACAGAGCGTCGCCCCGCCGACCTCGACAACCGACGGCGGCGTCGGCTCGTCGTCGATAGGTGGAGTCGGCGGTGTGACACCGACGGCCACGCCGAGTCCGACCGATGCCGGGAGGGTCGTGGATCAAGACCCAGTCGGCGGCCAGCCGACGGAACTCGGCGGGTTCGCACAGGACCCGGGAGTCGTCTTCGGAGCACTCCTCGTCCTGCTCCTGTTGGCGTACCTACTGCGTCGGGCCGCCGAGCGGGCACGGGGGGACGAGCTTCGATCTGAATGAACGGACCAGGCGAGTCTTCCACCGAGCGAACGATGGACGACGATACGACGCCGACAGTGAGCGAACTGTTGGACAGCGCCACCGCCGTCGACGTTGTGCTCCTGCTCACGGTGCCTGCGCTGTTGATCGCGGTCGCGTCGCTGCCGGCGTCCGTCCGCCGGTCGCTCGTCTTCGAGTACGCCGCCCCGTCGTTCGGGACGGCGGTCGCCGCGCCGTTCGTCCACCTGAACGAGACACACTTGCACCGGAACCTCCTCGCGTACGCCGTCCTCGCGCCGACCGTCTACCTACTGAGCGTCGTGAGCGGCCATCGGCAACGGTTTCGGGTCGTGTTCGTCTCGTTCGTGCTGGTCTGTCCGCCCGTCCTGTCGTACCTGAACCTGGCGATCGTCCGCGAGGGCATAAGCGTCGGCTTCTCGGGCGTGGCGATGGCGCTGTACGGCTATCTCCCACTGGCGATCGCCGTCCATCTCGAACGGCGGTTCGACGTGGCCCCGACGGAGACGACCGCGCCGTTGCTGTTCTTCTCGGGACTCCAGCTGATCACGGTATTGACACTCGGTGCCGTCGCCACTACCCGGGTGAGTGTCCCGATCCGTGGTGTCACCGTTCCGGTTACCTCGGTCCTCGTCGCGTCGCTGATCGGCCTCGTCGCGGCGTTGACACTGGTGTTAACACTGTACACGCTAGCGGTGCGCGACCACGTCACGGCGCTGATGGCGACCCTGCGTACCACGACGACCCGTTCCGGCCACTTCGAGTTGCTCGTCCTCGCGACTGGCCTGTTTCTGACCGTTCCTTTCGTCACCTTTCCGATCAACCCCGTCGTCGGGAACAGCGTCCTGAACCTGTACGTTCACCTGGTCGGGTACGCGCTGGGGTTCATCGGTTCGTTCACACTGGTCGCTATCGAGGAGCGTCTGGCGATATGAAGAAGTTACAACAATCGATCATGTCACTAGAAATTTATAGGTGGAGGTCCAATCGCTGCCGATGACGGTGCGGGGTTGGACCGAGACACTGCTCGAGGTGATCGTCGTGGTGTTCCTCGTGTCGATGGTGGTCGGGCAACTGCTCGGACAGCCGGTCCTGCTGGGCTACGTCACGACGGGGAGCATGCAGCCGACGCTGAACCCGGGCGACGGCTTCGTCGCGATTCCGGCAGCGCTGGCCGGCCCGGTCGAGGAGGGCGACGTCGTCACGTTCCGGGCCGAGGAGATACAGGGGGGCGGGCTGACGACCCACCGCGTCGTCGACCGGACCGACCGGGGATACGTCACTCGCGGGGACAACAACCCGTTCACCGACCAAGACAGCGACGAGCCGCCGGTGACCGAGGCCCAGATCGTCGCTGTCGTCTGGCAGCCCGGCGGGACGGTCGTCTCCGTCCCCGGCGTCGGCCTCCTCGTGTCGGGGACACAGGAGACGCTGGGGGCGATCCAGGGACAGCTAGCCCGGCTTGCCGGGACACGCTCGCTGCTCGGGACACAGGGGATCGCGTACCTGCTGGTGGCGCTGTCGGTCGCCGGCTACGCTATCGACATCCTGCTGGGCGGGGATCGGGAGCGCGAACAACGCGAGACCTCCCGACAGACGGGCGTGAGTGTCCGGCTGATACTGCTCGTCCTGGCCGGAGCGGTCGTCCTGTCGGCGACAGCCGCGATGGTCGGGCCGTCCGGGTCACAGGAGTTCGGCGTCGTCAGTTCCGAGAGTGACTCCCCGGGCCTCCGCGTCATCGAACAGGGGACGACCGAATCGTCCCGGTACATCCTGGGCAACGGCGGGTTCGTCCCGATGGTCACGTACGTCGATCCGGTGACCGAGGGCGTCACGTTCGAACCGCGGGAGACAGTGGTACCGGCTCGATCGACGGTCAACGGGACGATCAGTATCACGGCCCCACCGGAGACCGGCTACTACCGGTATTTCGTCGTCGAGTACCGGTACCTGCATCTCCTGCCGCAGTCGACGATACGGAGCCTCTACCGGATACACCCCTGGACGCCGATCGTCGTCATCGACGCGCTCCTCGCAGGGTCGTTCTATCTGCTCGGCGCGGCGTTCGTCGACACCGGTCGGGTGCGCTCGCGCTCGCGGGAGGCCCCCTCCCGCCTCGACCGGTTCGTCTCCCGACTCAAGTAGTGTTACGATCCAAGATATTACCACACAGTAACCAGTATTCCAATGAGAATGAACCGTCGGAGCCGACGACTGCGGACGGTCGTCGCTGACAACTTCGCCGTGCTCGTTGCCGTCCTCCTGATCGGCGGGGCTGTCGGCGGCTACCTCGCGTATACGACGCACGTCGAGCCGGGGACGACCACCGAGACGCGGGAGGTCTCCTCCTGGCGTTCCACGTTCGACGTCTCCCACCGGGCGCGCGTCGTAAACGGAACCGACGCGTTCGGGGAGGGGACGGTGCTTCGGAACCGGAACGTCTACTTCCGGCGGATCAGCCCGCGGCTGAACGGGTCGGTGACCTACAGCTACGCGGCCAGTGACGGGGGCACGTTGAACACGACCACCACGGTTCTCCTCGTCTTTCGCTCGGTGGGCGCAACCGAGGGCGGGAACACGACCGTCTACTGGTCCGTCGAGCGGCCGTTGGCAGCGGCTAATGAGGGGTCACTGGCGCCGGACGAACGGACGAACGTGCCGTTCTCGGTGAACGTCACAGCAGCGACTGCGGAGGCCCGACGGATTGAGGAGCAACTCGGCGGATCGCCCGGAACGCTCGAAGTCTCCGTCCTCGCACGGACGAACGTCTCGGGGACACGGAACGGCCAACCGGTCGACGTCACGAGGACGAACCGGCTGCGTATAACGGCCGACGGGGGCGTCTATCGCGTCAGTACCCCCGGCCCGGTCGTCGAGTCCGACAGTCAAAGCGAGCCCGTCACCGTCCCCGCCGAATACGGGCCGGTCCGACGGATCGGCAGCCCGCTGCTGCTCGGAATCGCGCTGTGTGGGCTACTCGGTCTCACAGGGGCGAGATACACCGGCCGGCTGGATGTCTCGGAGGCCGAACGGCAGTGGCTCGCTTACCAGGAGACACGTGCGGAGTTCGACGAGTGGATAACCACCGGCCGGGTGCCGACGGAGGCGGACGGGCCACCCACGGTGACCGTCGACTCCCTCGAAGGGCTCGTCGACGTGGCCATCGACACGGACAACAGGGTCATCGAGGACCCCGAGAGGGGTGCCTGTCTCGTGCTCGGGAGCGAGCAGTGGTTCCGCTACGACGCTCCCGCGGACCCGCTGGCCGAGGACACCGGAGGGATCGACCCCCTCGACCAGGACGCCGATGGCGACAGAACGGACGGGGACCAGCCCGACGAACAGCCGACCGACGAGCCACACCCTGACGGCGACACCACTGGGTGAGAGAGCCGACCGTGGGGTATTTGACCGCCCGCCCCCGCTGGTCGTCCATGGACGCTGCGCTTGGCCCACCGGAGAAGATGGCCGAGCTGGACGACGAACTGACGCCGATGATGGCACAGTACTTCGAGCTGTGCCGGCAGTACGACGACGCGCTCGTGCTCTTCCAGGTCGGGGACTTCTACGAAGCCTTCTGTGAGGCGGCCGAGCGGGTCGCGCGGCTCTGTGAGATCACGCTGACCCAGCGGACCGACTCCACCGGCGAGTATCCGATGGCCGGCATCCCCATCGACAACGCCGAGTCCTACGTCGAGACGCTGCTGGACGCAGGCTACCGGATCGCGATCGCCGACCAGGTCGAGGACCCCGACGAGGTCAGCGGCGTCGTCGAGCGGGCCGTCACCCGCATCGTCACGCCCGGAACGTTGACCGAGGCCGAACTACTCGGCGGCGCGGACAACAACTACGTCGCGGCACTGGCCGGTGGTGACGACTACGGGCTGGCGCTGTTGGACGTCTCGACGGGGGACTGTTACGCGACCAGCGTCGGCTCGGAGACGGCGGTGACCGACGAGTTGAGCCGCTTCGGGCCGGCGGAGGCGATCGTCGGCCCCGGCGTCG
The DNA here is from genome assembly GCF_029278565.1 of Haloarcula halophila. Taxonomy (NCBI): domain Archaea; kingdom Methanobacteriati; phylum Methanobacteriota; class Halobacteria; order Halobacteriales; family Haloarculaceae; genus Haloarcula; species Haloarcula halophila. The sequence goes on from NZ_CP119559.1 coordinate 1,469,102, forward strand.
AGGTGGACGAAGAGGCGGTCTTCGGGCCGTCATGTCTCGTCTCGGCGTACGAGCCGGCGGCCTTCGAACGGGATGCCGCCGCCGACCTCGTCGAGCGGTACTTCGGCCCGCCCGAGCGACTGCTGGCCGGTGACAGTGAGAGACGGGCCTGTGGAGCGCTGCTGGCCTACGCGGAGTACACGCGGGGCAACAGCGGCGCGGTCGGTCCCGACGGCGAACCGACCGCCGAGGACGACCCGACTGAGACGCTGGGGTACCTCAACCACCTGACCCGGTACGATCCACGGGAGTACATGCTCCTCGACGCGGTGGCCGTCGAGAGCCTGGAACTGTTCGAGCGCCGCTCGGTCCGGGGCCACGAGAACCGCACGCTGGTCGACACGGTCGACGAGACGGCCTGTGCGCTGGGCCGGCGGGAACTGACCGACTGGCTCCGCCGGCCGCTGTTGGACGAGGACCGCATCGACGCCCGCCACGAGGCCGTCGCGGTGCTGAAACGGGACCCGGCGACCCGCGAGGCGCTCCACGACCTGCTGAACGAGGTCTACGACCTCGAACGGCTCGTCTCGCGGGTCTCGCGGGGCCGGGCCAACGCCCGGGACCTGCGCTCGCTGGCGGCGACGCTGTCGGTCGTCCCCGACGTCCGCGAGCAGTTGGCCGACGCCGACGCCCGGCTGCTCGGGGACCTGCACGCGACGCTGGACCCGCTCGCGGACGTGCGCGAGGAGATCGAGGCCGCGATCCGGCCGGACCCGCCCCAGGAGATCACCGAGGGCGGCGTCATCAGGGAAGGGTACGACGAGGAGTTAGACGAGTTGCGCTCGACCGAGCGATCGGGCAAGCAGTGGATCGACGACCTCGAAGCCACCGAGCGGGAACGGACCGACATCGACTCGCTGAAGGTCGGCCACAACAGCGTCCACGGCTACTACATCGAGGTGACAAACGCCAACCTCGATTCGGTGCCGGAGGACTACCAGCGCCGCCAGACGCTGAAAAACAGCGAGCGGTTCTACACGCCCGAGCTGAAAGCTCGCGAGGAGGAGATCATGCGGGCCGAGACCGCGGCCGACGACCTGGAGTACGAGCTGTTCCGTGCGGTCCGAGAGACGGTCGCCGACGAGGCCGAGCGGATCCAGGCGCTGGCCGACCGACTGGCGCGACTGGACGTACTCGTCTCCTTCGGGACCGTCGCTGCCCGGTACGACTACGCCCGGCCGACGGTCGGCGCGGACGGCATCGACATCACCGCCGGTCGCCACCCAGTCGTCGAGCGGGCCGAGGACGCGTTCGTCCCGAACGACACCCGCCTGGGCGCGGTCGGCGACCGCGCGGACGACGACCACCCGCCCCGCTTTGCGGTCATCACCGGCCCCAACATGAGCGGGAAGTCCACCTACATGCGTCAGGTGGCCTGTCTCTGCCTACTGGCACAGGCCGGGAGCTTCGTCCCCGCCGAGTCGGCGTCGGTACCGATCCTGGACCGGGTGTTCACCCGGGTCGGGGCCAGCGACGACATCGCCGGCGGCCGCTCGACGTTCATGATCGAGATGACCGAACTCGCGACGATCCTCCAGTCGGCGACCGAGGCGTCGCTGGTCCTGTTGGACGAGGTCGGCCGCGGAACCTCGACGGCCGACGGCCTGGCGATCGCACGGGCGGTCACGGAGTACCTCCACGACGAGGTCGGCGCCTACACGCTGTTTGCGACCCACCACCACGAGTTGACCGACGCGGCCGCCGATCTCCCGGGTGTCGTCAACCGTCACTTCGAGACCAGCCCCGGGGACGAGGTCGTCTTCGACCACGAACTCGCCGCCGGCCCGGCGGCCGCCTCCTACGGCGTCGAGGTGGCCGAGATGGCCGGCGTCCCCGAGTCGGTCGTCGAACGTTCGCGGGCACTGCTGGACCGCGAGCAGGCGTCGGACGCGGGCGAGCCGCCGACCGGCGACCCGGCGACGAACGGACACGGGACGGCGAACGTCGGCGGAACCGAGGCGACGGGTGGCGACCGTGACGACTCGACGGGCTCGGACGCGTCGGCACCGGGGTCGGTTCGCGAGACGTTGCGGGAAGTCGACGTGGCGACGATGACGCCGCTCGAAGCGATGAACACGCTGGCGACGCTGGCGGATCGGGTCGAATGAACACGCCACACGGGCGAACGTGTCGCCGTAGCGGAACTACGGCGGTTCGAGCGAGACGAACTCCAGACCCTTCTCGGCCAGCAACTGGCGGGCGCGGTCGGTGACCGACGGCGCGACCAGGATACCGCGGACCTCGGTCTCGGCGTGGAGTTCCCGGGCGAGCGCCTCGACGTAGCGGTCCAGTTGGCCGACCGCGTCCGGGCCGACCCGCCGCCGTTTCAGTTCGAGGACGACCGTCCGACCGGCCGCGTCCTCGGCGTAGATGTCGACGGCCCCGGCGGGCGTCTCACGCTCGGTCGCCAGCGGCGTGAGCCCGTCCTCGACGAGCGCCGGCGTGTCGAGGATCCGCTCTTTGAGGTCGGCCTCGGTCCCGGTCAGCGCCAGGTCCTCCGGATCGCTCACGTCGAAGGCGGCGGCGTGGGCCACCCGCTCGAACGTGATCGCCAGTCGCTCGGCGGGCGTCTCCCGGGTCGACCGGACCAGCAGGGTCCCGTCGCTGACGGCGACGGTGTGTTCACACCCCGGGGGCTGCCAGTTGACCGGCTGTTGGCCCTCGTCAGTGTGGACCAGCGCGGCGCCGTCGGGCTTGAGCGTGACGTGTCGGTCACCGGGGGCCAGGGAACTCTCGGCCCGGCCCTCGTACTCGACGGCACAGCGACCGAACAGAGTCACCATCGCGCCGCGGTCGATGCCCCGCTGGACGAGGTCACACGCGGTGTCGGGGGCCGGATAGCTCAACGTCTCGACGGCACTCTCGGCGGTCACGGCTGTCGGTTAGCGGTCGGTCGGTAAAAATGGCGTGTCGTCGGGCGGGAACGCGGTCCGTGCCCGCCGCTCCAGTGCCCGCACCAGTCCCGAGCGGACGACACGGGGCCGGCGCCGCTGTCGGTCCGCACAGGCACGGCTTTTCGTCTCGACCCACCACGCACGCAGGGCGTCGAGGTCGGCCGCCGTCGCGAGTGCCACGTCGTCGGCGTCCGAGAGCGTCGGGTCGAGCCAGCAGACGCAGTAGCTCCGCGTCGTCCCGTCGACGACGACCACCCGGTCGTAGGTGGCGTCGAGTTCGGTCCAGACCGCTCGGGCGGGCACGTCACCGCCCAGTGGCTGTGACTGGACGATCGGGTCGGCGTCGACGCCCCAGTGTGCGACACGGAGGGCGACCCGGCCACGGGAGCGCGGTCGGACGACGAGCGTCCGGCGACCCATCAGCGCCTCCGAAGCGTATGCAGTGCTCGCATCGTGAGCGCCTGGCCCCGTCACTGCACTTGAACTTCGGGTCAGCGCACCGGCAACGAGATACTGATGCGGTTCCCGCGGTCGGTCTCGTCGAACTCGATGCGCCCCCCGGAGAGATCGACGCTCCAGAAGACCAGCCAGAGCCCGAGTCCGGTCGTGTGTGTGACCTCGTCCATCGGCTGCTCGCCGGTCAGTACCCGGAACTCCTCCCGCGGAATCGGCGGACAGTCGTCGCACACCTCGACGGTCACCCACTGCTCGTCGGCCCGGACCGACACCGCCACTGTCGGAGCGTCGGTCTCGGCGTGGACAACGGCGTTGTCGAGTAGTTCGCCGACGGCGGCGGCGATCTCGGGCAGCGCCGCAGCGTCGGCCGTCGCGGGGATATCGGTCTCGACGACGGCGTCGGGATACGTCTCCCGGAGTGTCGCCACTTCGGTCTCGACGATAGCGGCGAGATCACGGACCGTCGGCATCTCGTGATCGGTGAGTAAGTCGATGATCCGGCGCTGTGTTTCGGCGTCTTCGAGCAGTGCCTCCCCGACCCGGACGATCGTCTCGACGAACGGTTCCACCGCCTCACCGCCCCGGTCGGCGATCAGTTCGGCGTTGCCCACGATCGTCGTCATGTCGTTCCGGAGGTTGTGTCGGAGGATGTTCCCCATCACGACGAGTTGGCGTTCCCGACGCCGACGGTCCGAGATGTCGCGGGTGAACCCGGCGATGCGGTCGACGGTCCCGTCCCTGATGATCGGTGTCCCCTGGACCCAGACCCAGACGCCGTAGTCACGGTCCGGATTGACACGGTATTCGATGTCGACGGGCTCGCCGGCCGAGAGTCGGTCCATCGCGTCGACGACCAGGTCGACGTCGTCGGGATGGACGGTGTCGAGAAACGCCGTCGGGTCGGCCCGGACCTCGTCCGAGGGTTGCCCGTAGACGGTCTCGTAGGCGGAGTTGAGAAAGAGGAGTTCGCTCCAGTCGCCCTCGAACAGCCAGAGCACGTCGTCGGCAGCCTGTGAGAGTTCGATGAACTGCTCTTCGACCGCGGCACGTTCGCGTTGGGCCTCCCGCCGGCGTGTGATCTCCCGAGAGCTGATGACGTACCCACCGAGACCCTCGTCGGTTTGGTTCGAGAACCGGCTTTCCAGCCAGATCCACCCACCGTCGCTGTCGCGATGCCGGTACGAGACCGTCTCTGCAGTCGGTTCGTCGGCGTCGACGACCGACTCGAAGGTCGCCCAGGTCCGATCCCGATCCACGGGATGGATGTACTCGAACGCGTTGGTCCCGACGAGCGCCTCGGACTCGAAGCCGAGGATTCGTCTGGCGGCCGCGTTGACGTACAGGTACTCGCCGTCAGCGTCCACGAGGACGATCTTATCGAGTGCCTGGTCGAGAAGCACGGGGAGCATCGCTCCCTCGTCGGGGTCCATCACCACCCGGTACGTGGTCGAGCTTCTAAGCGTTTGTCTCTGCGGGCGGTAGAAACTGGACAGCTGTCCGCCGACGGCCCGACGGGGAGACGATCCGTCCCACGGACGGGCCGGATCGGTGTCGATCCATCTCAGTGTGGTAACTACCCACAATCCTCAAGTGTCGGCTCGTCGTAGTATCTCCTATGGTGGGGACCCAGTGGCTGTACGGCGCCATCGCGCTGCTGGTGGGCATCCACGTGCTGACGATGCTGTACGCCTACCGGAGTCATGACGAGACGGCCACGACCGAGTCCGAGGGCGAGCAGACACAGTCGCTTGGCGGACGCGGAGAACAGGTCGACTGCCCACAGTGTGGAACGACCAACGACCCGAACTATCGGTTCTGTCGGACCTGTGTCGCCGACCTCTCGAAACAGGCCCCACAACGCCAGCCGACCGGTGGGAGTCATCCACACTAACCGTGGACGAAGCGCTTATTTCCGGATAACAACAACGTAACACAAGTGGTGTGTACTGCCAGGGTGGCCGGATGGACCGGGTGATCGATGTCACAGCGACCGACGACGGCGTCCTCGACCGGACCGAGAGCGACGGCGTTCTCGGGCGGTCGCTGCTGTGTCTCCCGCTGTCGACACACCTTCGAGACGCCGAACAGGCCCGATACGTCGCCTGGAACAAGAAGCGGGGCGTCACCTGTATCCACGGCGGCCCGGACACGTACGCTCCGAGCGGGAGCTATCGGGCGTTCGCCGTCGCCACCGACAGCCGAATGGTGTTCGTCGTCGGCGGCGACGCCGAGGACGACCGGGTCTTCACCTTGCCGTACCGCGAGGTCCTGACCGTCGAGACGAGCGCGAACTTCCTCTCCTCGACACTCGAACTCGTCGCCGACGGCCAACAGCGCTGGCAGTTCGCCTGCCGTGGCGACCTCGACCCGGTCGCGAGGTACGTCGACGAAGCGGTCCAGTGTTGGACCCGCGCCGAGACGCTGTTCGATCGGGCCGATAATCGAGTCAGTTCAGCCCACGACGCTGTCGAAGACGGACGGTTAGACGCCGCAAGAGAGGCCCTCGATGCAGCCGAGACACAGGTAGCCGACGCACGGGACCATCTCGACGAACTGGGGCCGGACGCAGTCGCGCGCGGGACTGCCGTCGTCGACGACATCGAACACGACATGGCCGAGGCACGCGGCCGACTCGCCGCGACCCGAGGTGCCAGAGCCCACGAACGGGCCCGTTCCGCCTGGGACCGAAGCGAGTACGCCACGGCCTACGACGCCTACGAACGCGCCCGCGAAGCCTATCGACGGGCGCGTGCCCACGGCGTGACCGGCCTCCCGCTGGAAGAACGCCTCGCAGCAGTCGACGAGGAGTGTGACCGGCTCGCCAGCGCGCCGCTGGACGCGGCACGCGAGGCCGCCGCCGCTGCCCGGGAGACCGACGACCCACAGACCGCGAGCGAGCGCTGGGAGACCGCGCTCGAACGGTATCAGGACGCGGTCACGCTCGATTGGGGGCGACGGCGACGGTTCGAGGGCGACCCCGAGCAGCTCCGGGACACCGTGGCCGACACCGCCACCGCGCTCATCGGTGCCCGGCGAGCCGCGGCCCAGGATCGACTGAACGCCAGCGACTGGCTCGCCAAGAGCGGCGACGAGGACGGCGCCAGGGCCGCTCTCCGAGAGGCACGGGAGCACGTCGAGCGGGCCGACGAAGTCGCCGCGGAACTCGCCCCCGACCGCCGGGAGTTCGTGACCGAGGACATGGCCGCGGTCGCCGAACGGACCGCTCGCCTCGAGGCCGACCCGAGCCGCCCCGATACGGGGGTTTAGGAGGGCGGGCTACGTCGGTCCACGCATGCGCTTTGGTATCCTCTCGACGGCGAAGATCGGCCGTGAAGCCGTGATCCCCGCGATCCAGGCCAGCGAGCATACGGTCACAGCCATCGGCTCCCGGGACGCCGAACGGGCGCGACGTGTCGCAGCGGACCTCGGCATCCCCGAGGCCTACGGCGACTACGAGACGCTCCTGGCCGACGCCGACATCGACGCGGTGTACAACCCGCTTCCCAACGCCCTCCACGCCGAGTGGAGCCAGCGAGCGGCCGATCACGACCACCACGTCCTCTGTGAGAAACCCCTGACCGTCGACAGCGCCGAGGCGATCGACCTCTTCGAGTACTGTGCCGATCGGGGCGTGACCCTGATGGAGGCGTTCATGTACCAGTTCCACCCCAGAACCCGGCGGGCCCGCGAGATCGTCCGCGAGGAACTGGGCGAACTCCGCGCGGTCGAGTCGTCGTTCAAATTCCGGCTGGATTGGGACGGCGACATCCGACTAGATCCGGAACTGGCCGGCGGGAGTCTGATGGACGTGGGCTGTTACGCGGTCAGTTCGGTCCGTGGGTTCCTCGGCGAACCGAACCGGGCGTTCGCCCACGCGACCGATTCCCGGGAGACAGGTGTCGACACGAACCTCGCCGGTACCCTCGCCTACGACGACGGCCGGGTCGCACAGATCGCCTGTGGGTTCGACTCGCCTCACGTCGAACGGTACAGAGTCGAGACCGACGACGGCTGGCTCGAAGCACGGGACTGCTTCGGCCCCGAACCCGACCAGTCCGTCTCGCTGACCTACGCCGTCGACGGCCGCGAGGTGACGGAGACGTTCGACCCGGTCGATCAGTACCGCCTCCAGGTCGAGGGGTTCGCCGACGCTGTGTCGGCGGGAGTGGACCCGCTTGTCGACCGCGCCGAGACGCTGGGCAACATGCGCGCGATCGACGCCCTGGCCCGTAGCGCCGAACGGGGCGAGCCGGTCGACGTTGCCCCGACAGTGGAGTAACGACGATCGGGTCACGCGGGTGACACGCGACCCAACGGTTTTGCCGACCGCGGGCGAGATACCGTCCGTGACACCCCCCACGAAGACACTGCCCAGCGGCGACGAACTCCCGATGGTCGGGATCGGTACCTGGCAACTCCAGGGAGATACCCTCGCACAGTCCGTGCGTGCCGGTCTCGACGCCGGCTACGCCCACGTCGACACGGCCGAGGGCTACCACAACGAGGCCACGATCGGTGAGGCACTGGCGGACTACGACCGCGAGGACGTCTTTCTCACCTCGAAAGTCCTCCCCAAACACCTCGACTACGAGTCGGTGATCGCCTCCTGCGAGGCGTCGCTCGAACGGCTGGGGACCGACTACCTCGACCTCTATCTGGTCCACTGGCCGAACCCGGCGATCTCGCTGCGGGAGACGCTCCAGGCGATGGCGCACCTCCACGATGAGGGGCTGGTTCGGAACGTCGGCGTCTCGAATTTCAGCGCCTACCAGCTCTCGACCGCACACCACATCTCGCCGGTTCCCATCGCGGTCAACCAGATCGAGTACCACCCTTGGAACACCCAACCCGACGTCGTCGACTACTGCCACGAGACCGACACCGTCGTCGAGGCTGCAGCACCACTCGCTCGTACGGAGGTGTTCGGCGATCCCGTGATCCAGGATCTCTCCGGGAAGTACGACCGCTCGCCGGCGCAGATCGTCCTGAAATGGGCCGTCGAGAACGACGTCGTCGTCCTCCCGAAATCAACCTCCCCGGACCACGTCCGGGCCAACCTGGAGCTGTTCGATTGGGATCTGGACGACGACGACCACCAGCGTATCGACGAGATCGACCGCGAACGGACCGTCTACGACCATCCAGTCAGGGACTGGACTGGCGACACCTACGGGATCTCACAGTAGGTCTCGATGGTCACGCCACCGCCGCTTGACCGCTACGACGCCGCCGCGGCCCTGAGCGTCGGCTGCCTGCTGGTGGTGGCGTATCTCCTCGTTCCGAACCCGACCGTCCAGTACGCCGTGTGGCTGACGATCTTCTGTGTCTGGATGGCGTGGTTCGTCTTCTTCGGGGCGAAATGGCTCTACGGAGTGGATCGCTAACCGCAAGACGAGAGAACTGTTTACTCGATTCCGTGTCAGACGGATTTTATAACCCCTCCCGAAGTATACACACCCGATGCCTCGCATCGAAGTCCCGGAGAACCTGTACCGCCAGATCGAGGACGAAGCGAACGGCGACGACTTCAATGACACCCTCTGGAAGATGGTCGGCTCGTACCGCCGGACCAACAATCCCGAAGCCGACCAGACGTGAGCGTGGCTAACTGATTCGGTGGTCGGACCGGAGTCCAGTTTTGTGAGTCCGCAGCGGCCTTGTTCTTCTAAACGCGACGAGCGTCCCTCATCCGGATAGTTCGATAGGACGAGAAAGTTGGATGGACTCGCCGAGTTGGATAGACCGCGAAATCGCGCTCGATTCCACCTGAACCGTCGGTTCCAGCGGCTGGCGGCTCCTCCGACACCTGCCAGCGCCGAACGTTTATCCCCCTGACCGAGCAATACGGTCCTATATGGCCAGTTCGACCCGCGAAGGCGATTCCGACCACGAGGACGAGATTCGGATGTGGCGCGAGGGCGACGACTGGGTCATCACCGACGTCGAAACTGGAGTCACGACCCAGGGCGAGACTCGCGAGCACGCGCTCGAGATGCTCGACGAAGCCGTCGCGCTCCACAAGGGCGAGATCGGTCGCGAACCGACCGACGAAGAACTCCGTGAACTGGGCATCGATCCGGACGACAACACAACCGGCGATACGGAGCTGCCGGATTTCATGCAGTAGATGGGTCGACGGACCTTCTCGGGGATGGAAGTCGTGAAAGTGCTGGTCAACGTCGGGGCTTCGAGTGGCGACGAACAATCGGTGACCACGCACAACTCTACTACGTCCATCCGACCAACGACGACGACAGGCGACAGGTGACCGTGCCGCTCCACGACGAACTCAAACCCGGGACACTGCGAGACATCGCAAACGGGGCTGGTGCGAACGACTTCGACACGTCCTGCGACTGGATCGATCACAACAGCTGAAACGCCCGAGAGCAGATGTCTTAGATGAACCCGCCGGGGTTTCGTCACGCCGCGTGAAAGATTCGGACTAACCCCGACGCTGTGGTGCGGTCCAGGGATACCCCGACCGAACAACTCGTGAGTTCGGATTCGGCTCGATCCGTGACACCGATGTTCACCGATGCTCGTCGATCCACTCACACCACGCGTGGAAGTCGTTCGTACCACACTGGTCGGCAATGCGCTGCAGTGTTCCGACGCGGAGTCGGTCGTGGAGCGGTACGGTGACGGTCCGTTTCTCGCCAGCCTCGGGATGGGTGTACTTGAGAATTGCGTGGTCACCGCGTGTCCGGTCGTGGCGATACCCGAACTTCCGGAGGACGGTGACGATTTCACTGCCCGAAAAATCTCTCGTGACCATTCACGAGTCCTCGAACCACGGCGCATCGGGTTCGGGAGCCGCTGTGTCCCCGGCTCTCGCTTCCTTGGTAAGCTCGATGGCTTCATCGAGGTTTTCGAGCGCCGCCGTCCGTGACGGTCCCTGACTCGCAACACCGGTTTCCTCGTCTACCGCCGACCACCAGCCATCGTCCTCTTCGATGAGACGGATCTCACGTCCGGTGCTCATACAGCATGATACGCCTGAATATCAGATAAGGGTTCGGCCGTGGTCGAAACGGGTGTGCGTCTAGTCCACGACGGATTCCAGGAGAGTTCATTGTGGGTGCGACTGGACAGCGGTAGAGGGCCTGAAAACTGTGATACGCTGGATATGGACTCGCCGGGATTTGAACCCGGGGCCTCTTCCTTGCGAAGGAAGCGATCTGCCACTGATCTACGAGCCCGCGCGTTTGCCTCTCGAACGCCGGGTCGTAAAAACCCTGCGCGTGAGGGCGACCTTCGATAGCGATTCACACGGCGTGTGGACGTGTCCCGGCGTGCGGTTCGGTGCGGATGCGACCCGGCCTCACGGACGGATATCGAGGCCGACGCGACGATCAGTCCCGAGCCACGCCCTGTGGGCGCGCCTCGACCCTCGCGAAGCTGACGCTTCGCTCAGTCCTCGAGGACGATCTCGATGGAGACGTCGTTGGGCACCTGGATGCGCATTAGCTGGCGCAGTGCCCGTTCGTCGGCGTCGATATCGATCAGCCGCTTGTGGACCCGCATCTCCCAGTGTTCCCACGTCGCAGTCCCTTCACCGTCGGGGGACTTGCGTGTGGGGACTTCCAGCGTCTTGGTGGGGAGCGGGACCGGCCCCGACAGCTCGACACCGGTCTTCTCGGCGATCTCCCGCACGTCGGCGCAGATGTTGTCGAGGTCGTCGGGGCTCGTGCCTGCGAGCCGAACGCGTGCCTGCTGGGACATGTGTTATCGCTCGTTGACGCTGAGGACCTTACCAGCAGCGATGGTCTGACCCATGTCGCGGATGGCGAAGGAGCCGAGCTCCGGGATCTCGCCGGACGGCTCGATGCTGAGCGGCTTCTGCGGACGAACCGTGACGACTGCAGCGTCGCCGTTCTGGATGAAGTCGGGGTTCTCCTCGGCGACCTCGCCGGAGGCGGGGTCGATCTTCTGGTCCAGGGACTCGATGGTACAGGCGACCTGTGCCGTGTGAGCGTGGAAGACCGGCGTGTACCCCTCGGTGATCACCGACGGGTGCTGCATGACGACGATCTGGGCCTGGAACGTCTCGGCGACCGACGGCGGGTCGTCGGCCGGACCACAGACGTCACCGCGGCGGATGTCGTCCTTGCCGATGCCACGGACGTTGAACCCGACGTTGTCACCGGGCTCGGCCTTCGGGACTTCCTCGTGGTGCATCTCGACGGTCTTGACCTCGCCGCCGACGTCGCTTGGCTGGAACGAGACGTTGTCGCCCGTGTTCAGGATACCCGTCTCGACACGGCCGACCGGGACCGTCCCGATACCGGAGATGGTGTAGACGTCCTGGATCGGTAGGCGAAGCGGCGCGTCCGTCGGCGGTTCCGGCGCCGGCAGTTCGTTGAGTGCCTCGATGAGGATCTCGCCGTCGTACCAGTCCGTGTGCTCGGACTCGCTGGCGATGTTGTCGCCCTCGAACGCCGAGACCGGGATGAACTTCGCGTTCTCCGTGTCGAAGCGGACCTGGTTGAGGAGGTCCTTGACCTCCTCGACGACCTGCTTGTACTCGGACTCGCCGTAGTCGACGAGGTCCATCTTGTTGACGGCGACGATGAGTTCGCCGATGCCAAGCGTTCGGGCCAGGAAGACGTGTTCCTGGGTCTGGGGCTGAACACCGTCGTCGGCGGCGACGACGAGAACAGCGTTGTCGGCCTGGCTCGCGCCCGTGATCATGTTCTTCACGAAGTCACGGTGGCCGGGACAGTCGACGATGGTGAAGTCGTAGGTGTCCGTGCTGAACTCCTGGTGGGCGATGTCGATGGTGACACCACGCTCTCGCTCCTCGGCGAGGTTGTCCATGACGTAGGCGAACTCGAAGCCGCCCTTGCCCTTCTCTTCTGCTTCTTCCTTGTGCTGTTCGATGACGTGCTCCGGTACCGATCCTGTCTCGTACAGGAGGCGGCCGACGAGCGTGCTCTTTCCGTGGTCGACGTGGCCGATGATGGCCAGGTTCTGGTGTTGTTCGTCGCTCATTGTTGAATCTCACGCGCAGGGGCGCTGTATCGGAATCTTTAGCCGGTGGTTCATAAAATCATTTCGAAAGCGAGCAGGCGTCATCCCCGCGCTATCGTGCGGTTCGACATGACGTGTCATGATGTGGGTTGGAGAGCGGCCGACAACGACGGACTACTGAAAGACCGGACCAGGCAATCCCGGCGAGTCCACCCAACTCATTCCGTTCGTTTCCTCGCCGACTTCCCGTTCGCTACGCTCACGGCAGTCCCGTCGAGCTGGATAGACAGAGGACGCCACGGATCGTTTCTCGCGAAAGTCAGACCCGGATGGGTCCTATGACACCACTGGAAAATGCGTCTGTGGTCGGTTCGCCCGGACTACAGCGCTTCCTCGATGGAGCGCGCGATGTCGGCAAAGATCGGTAGTTCGACGGTCTCCTCGGAGTAGGCCTTGTACGCCAGGAAGATGAACGCGACGAACATAGCCAGGTTGAACACGCCCATGATCAGGCCAGCCAGCAGCGCGATTGTTCCCGGTAAGGACCCGGTTATGAATCCCACTGCAAACCGGAAGACGTACAGACCGATCCCGAAGGCAACGGCCTGTGCCGCGTTGAATCGCAGGAACTCGTTGCCGTCTTCCTCGACGAAGAGGAAGATCAGCGCGATCGGCCACAGGATGTAGCCGATCGCAGCCGCGATGTTCGCCGAGAGTCCGAACACCGCGTCGTCAGCTTCCGCACCTGGCACCACCGTATCTGATTGCGTCGCCATATATCCGGACTCTACACGATCGCATATAATAATTTCCCTCAGAGCGACAGGTGTTATAATCCGGCGATCGTTCGATCCTTCGACATATCTTGGCCGTCGGTAAAACGGATGACGACACCTGGTTTCAAAAGCGTATAGGCAGTACTGGTCAGCTCTCGGATAGCTACTGCCCGAGTCGACCGACATCTGCGAGGACGGCACTCGCGGTTTCAGGGCCACCGGCACCGCGACCGGAGATGTTGAGCCGACCGGCGTGTTCGGTCTCCAGTTGGACGATGTTGCGCGTCCCCGACGGCGCAAGCGGTGCGTTCTCCGGCACCAGTCGGGGGCCGACGCGGACCTCTCCCTCGGCGACTTCGGCGATGAGGCGGATCGTCCGCCCCTCCTCTTGGGCGAGTTCGAGGGCGCTGCCCGCGATGTCCTGGATCCCCTCGACCTCGGCGTCTTCGAGCGTGTACTCCCGGCCGTCGTCGGCCAGGACGTTGGCGACGATGACACCTTTCAAGGCTGCGTCGGTGCCGTCGACGTCGAACGTCGGGTCGGCCTCGGCGACGCCCAGGTCCTGGGCCTCCGCGAGAACGTGTTCGTATCCCAGCCCTTCTGCGGCCATCCGCGAGAGGATGAAGTTCGCCGTCCCGTTGAGGACTCCCCGGACCGCGGTGATGTGTTCCGGATCGAAGTCGTCGATCGTCGAGAGGACCGGCATCGCACCGCCGACGGTCGCCTCGAACAGGACCGTCCCCTCGCTTTCCGCTTCGAGTTCCCGGACATCCGCGTACCGTTCGGCGACCGGTCCCTTGTTCGCGAGGACCACGTGTCGGTCCCGTTGAAGCGCGGTCTTGAGGTGGCCGAAACCGGGTTCGGCATCACCAAGCGTCGTCGGCGTCGCCTCGACGAGGACGTCGTATGGCGCCTGGAGGGCGTCTTCGGGTGCTTCGTCACCGACGATGCCGTCCGTTGCTTTCCGGTCCAGAACGGCCGCCGTATCGAGACCGTCCGGATCGATCGCGGCGCTCCGTGAGTCCGAGAACGCAGTGACGGTGTGGCCGTAGTCGGCCGCGAGTTCGACGACCGACCCGCCGACCGCGCCGGCACCCATTACTGCCAGCCTCATAGTTCACCCCCGGCGGCCAGTGGTTCGATGACACGTAGCTCCTTTTCGGCCGCGATATCTCTGATCGTTTCCATCACTGACTCGGTCGCGTTCTGTTCGGTCGCCAATCTGATCCGTGCGCTGGAGGTGGCGTCCTCGGTCCCTTCGGGCGCCGACAACGAGAGGTCCGTCACCGTCGCGTCTGTATGCTCCTGGATGCGCGAGAGCGTATCCGAGAGGTCCGTGTTGATGAGATGCCCCGTGAGGACGACCGTCAGTGTCTCGCTGTAACGCTCGGCGCCAGCCTGGATGACGTTGATGCCCGCGTCGCGCAACGCGTCGACGATACCGTCGAACCGTTCGGGGGTCGCCTCCATGTCGACCTCCACGGGGATGTGCCCGCGGGGCGTGACATTGCCCCGTTCGTGGAAGATAGAGAGGAGGTTACCGCCGTTGTCGGCGATGGGCCCGAGCGCCCGCAACAGTTCACCCGGCTCGTCGACCAGTTCGAGCCGAACTGTGTAGGACCGAACCTCGTCGGTCGAGTCGCTCATCGCCCGCTCACCTCCTGTGGAGTATCTCCGCTCATTGTCGGTGACTCAGAGGGGGTAGCTATAAGAATCCCAGCGTTTCGTGCGAGCGGATAGACTGCACTGACGACCGGAGCGTACTGGCGGTCACCCATCACGTCGGGACCTTCGAGGGACTGATCGACCGACTCACCGTCTTCGACCGGGGCGAGAGCCGCTACGACGGCCCCGTCGACACCGAGATCGGCGCCCGCGAACAGTACCTCTCGATCGTCGGTTAGGGGAGAAACTCCTCGTAGATGTCGTCGATCCACTCGTTGAACTGCTCGCCCCGCGGGGACCCCCACGGGTTCCGCGAGAAGTAGTAGATCGCCGCAAACAGCGTCGAGAGCCACAGCGCGATCGCCGGGCCGAGGATGGACTGCCAGATAAACGTCGACGTGCCGGCGATCAGCGCCGCGATCAGGAGGTCCACCAGTTGGTAGAGTCGGCTCATACCGATCGTTGGCCCGAGAGGAGCCTAAACGTATGGGAAGAGAGAGGCGAGGTGTAGCGGTCTGTCGAGTGTGCCGAACTCACCCCGACGGTGCGGGCCAGTGTTTCCGAGTGAGTCGTCGGACTGCGGAGGGACAAGCGTACCGCGCGAACATCGTGAGCACGGTCTCACGGGACCGAACGAATCGAGGTCCCGCCTTTTTCCCAGCTTTTTGCAGCGGGGGTTCCCGCAGCGAGCGGAGCGAGCGCGGAAACTCCCGTTCCAGAAAGTGGAGTCTTAGAAGTAGTCGATCGCTTCCGGCAGCTCGGTCTTCATCCCCTTTCGCGTGCGGATCTCGGTGATCTTGTCGGGCTGGAGGTTGTCGGCCATGACCTGGAAGCCGGCGTTCTCGGTGTTCCAGGAGGCACGGCCCTCGGTGGCCGAGCGGATGTCACTGGAGAAGCCGATCATCTCGTCGACGGGCGCGACGCCCTCGACGACCATCAGGTCGCCTTCCTGGTACATGTCGTCGACGCGGCCACGACGGCCCTGGATCTCGCCGCTCGCGGCGCCCATGTGATCGTTGGGTACGTCGATACGGACCTGCTGGATCGGCTCCAGCAGTTTGATGTCGGCGTCGATCAGTGCGTTGTGGACGGCCTCCCGGACTGCCGGGATGACCTGTGCCGGACCGCGGTGGATGGCGTCCTCGTGGAGCCGCGCGTCGTGGAGCCGGATGAGCGAGCCCTGGACCGGCTCCGCAGCGAGGGGACCGTCGTCGAGGGCCTCTTCGAGCCCTTCGATGACCAGTTCCATCGTCTCGTTGAGGTGCTGGATCCCCTTCGTGTCGTCGATGAGGACGTTCGTCCCGTGGATGTGTTCGACGTTCTGGGAGGTGTCCTTGTCCATGCCGGCGTCCTGGAGAGCCTCACGGCGCTCCAGTTCGGGCATGTCCATCGAGGCTTCGCCGAGCTTGATCGTCTCGACGATGTCCTCGTTGAGCGGCTCGATGGTGATGTAGAACCGGTTGTGGTTGTTCGGCGAGCGGCCCTCGACCTCGCGGGAGCTGGACTGGGGGGCCTCGCGATAGACGACGATCGGCTCCCCGGTGTTGATCGGGATGCCCTGGTTGCGCTCGATGCGCTGTCCGATGACCTCCAGGTGGAGCTCACCCTGGCCGGAGATGAGGTGTTCGCCGGTGTCCTCGTTGATCTCGACCTGGATCGTCGGGTCTTCCTTGGCGACCTGCTGGAGCGTCTCGATGAGCTTCGGCAGGTCGTCCATGTTCTGTGCCTCGACGGACTTCGTGATGACCGGCTCCGAGATGTGTTCGATAGACTCGAAGGGAGTCATCTCGATGCTCGAAACGGTCGAGCCGGCGATAGCGTCTTTGAGGCCGGTGACGGCGGCGATGTTGCCGGCGGGGACGTGTTCGACCTCCTCGCGCTCGCCACCCATGTAGATCCCGACGCTCTGGATGCGGTTCTTGCCGGCGGTCCCGGAGACGTACAGCTCCTGGCCCTTCTCCAGGGTTCCGGAGAAGACACGGCCGGCAGCGATCTCGCCGGCGTGGGGGTCGACACCGATGTCGGTGACCATCAGGACGACTTCGCCGTCCTCGTTGACGAGCCGCATGTCGTCGGCGAGTTCCGAGTCCGCGTCCCCACGCCAGATACGCGGGACACGACGGGGCTGGGCGTCGACGGGGTTCGGGAAGTGCTCACAGACCATGTCGAGCACGACGTCGGACAGCGGCGTGCGCTCGTGGAGTTCCTGGCGCTTGTCGGCGCGTTCGAGCTCCATGATCTCGCCGAAGTCCATCCCGGTGCGTTGCATCGAGGGCATCGAGACGCCCCACTTGTACAGCGCCGACCCGAAGCCGACGGTCCCCTCCTCGACGGAGACGGTCCAGTCGTCGTCGATGTCGTCCATCTCCTCGGTCATCCCGCGGATGAGCTCGTTGACGTCACGGATGACAGCGAGCAGGCGCTCCTGCATCTCTTCGGGGCCTTCCTGCAGCTCCGAGATGAGGCGGTCGACCTTGTTGATGAACAGGGTCGGCTTGACGCCCTCACGGAGCGCCTGGCGCAGCACCGTCTCGGTCTGTGGCATGGCGCCCTCGACGGCGTCGACGACGACGAGCGCACCGTCGACCGCACGCATCGCGCGGGTCACGTCGCCACCGAAGTCGACGTGGCCCGGCGTGTCGATGAGGTTGATGAGGTGGTTCTGGTCCTCGTACTCGTGGGTCATCGAGACGTTCGCGGCGTCGATGGTGATCCCACGTTCCTGCTCGTCCTCCTCGGTGTCCATCGCGAGCTGTTCGCCCGCGGTGTCGTCGGAGATCATGCCGGCACCGGCCAGCAGGTTGTCAGTCAGCGTCGTCTTCCCGTGGTCGACGTGAGCAGCGATGGCGATGTTCCGGATGTACTCCGGGTCGTTCATCAGTGTCTCACATTCCTGAACGATTTTCTTACGTCGGCCCATTATACAGAAGAGTATCAACAGGAGGGTCAAAAGGATAGTGTTTCGCCACGACCGGACGGCTGATTCCGGCAGTTACGCGTGCTACTCTCACTCATTCGAGGTATTCCGTTCCGGCCTGATCGTTTCTTCCCGAGCGTGGAGAACGGAACGGCCGTGGATTAATGGTATCCCATCCCCTGTGAACGACACACATGGAACTACACGTACAGGGCGGGCCGGTCGAACCGTTTCTCGGCGCACAAGACCTCTTCTCGACGGAGTACGATCTCGACCGGCCAGTGACAGTCCGGGTCCGTGAGGACCCCGACGAACGAACGCGGGTGAGTCACAGCGAGGACGGCCATCTGTTGACGATCTCCCGGCAGGCCGCGACCAGCGCGATGGCCCGGGAACTCGCGCTCCACGAGTTCGCACACATGCACCACCACGAACGGGGCCACCCGTCACACACCCAGTCGACAGAGGAGGCGATCTACCTGGCGCTTGCGGGCCGGTCGGTCGAACAGCGGAAACTCACCCACTGCTACCAGATCGCCAACCACATGCGCGATGTCTACGCCGACGACGTCTGGATGGCGATGGCACCGGGCGACAAACTCGTCCCCTTCCTGGAGGCGAGTCTGGCCGCGGCAGTCGCGGACCGTCCGGCTGACCCCCCGGGCTGGGACCACGTGACCCCGACGACACCACGCGATCGCGGCCCGGACGAACCGACCGCCAGGTTGACGCCGGCCGCCGATCCCGAGATCACCGCGGTCAACGCCGCGTTCGCGCTCGCACTGTGTGAGCGCCACGACCTCGTCGACGACGACCACCGGTTATACGATCTCGCGCACGCGGCGGCCGCCGACGCCGAGGGCGTCAGCCTCGCGGAGTTCAAGCGCCATTTCGCTTCGCTGTCACCCGACCCCGACGCCTCCGAATTCCGGAAGGCACTGGTCGACGTGACCCGCGCGTACGCCACCAGCGGGACGAAGGCAGCCGACTGATCACGCGGTGACCAGCGGCGAGACCGCGAGTGCGACGGCGGCCGTGACCACCAGGTAATCGCCCCGCCCGAAAGCCATCGCCGGCGGCGTCGGGTTCCAGGCGAAACACCGGGCTCGAAGGGCGACAGAGAGGTGATCGGCACGCCCCAACGCTCGTGCGAGGCCGACGACGGCGATCCGGCGCGCCCGGTCGACGACGGAGCGCCGTTGCCCACCGCGTGCCCGGATCGCGTCCTGAACCGACAGGAGATCCCGCCGGAGCACGGGGAGAAACCGGAACGTGAGCGCGACGCCGACACCGAGCGCCTGGCCGAAGCGGCCGGGGACGTGTCGCTGGATGGCGGCCCGCGTCGCCCGAACCGGCGTCGTCCGGACGTAGGCTGCGCTGACGAACAGTACCAGGAGGACGCGGGTCACCGCGACTGTCGGCACCAGCGCGCGGTCGGGGGCCAGCCAGGGCGACCCGAGGACCACCGCGGCCGAGAGCGGCCCGAGCGCGAGGATAGCGACGACGAACCAGTAGTTCCGGAGCACCGTCAGCGGCGAGAGCCGTCCCGCCGTCAGCACGACCCCGGCGAGAACGGCCAGCCCGGCGAGCCGGGTCGGTGTCGGTCGGGCGAAGACGGCGACGGCGAACCCCACCTGGAAGGCGAGTTTCGACCGCGCGTCGAGCCGATGGGCCACCGTCGCACCCGGTTCGTAGGTCAGCATCCCGCGTCGACACCGAGCGGTTCCAGATCGGGCACGACCGTCTCGGGATCGCCGTCGGCGACGATCCGACCCTCGGACAGAGCGACGATCCGGTCCGCCCGCTCCCGGAGGTCCCGTAGATCGTGCGTGACGACGACGACGCTGGTCCCCTCGGCGGCGAGTTCGTCGAGTTTCGCGAGTACCGACCGCCGCGCCCGTAGGTCCAGGCCGGCGAAGGGTTCGTCCAGCACGAGATGGGTCGGTTCCATCGCCAGCGCTCCGGCGATCGCCACCCGGGCTTGCTGCCCGCCCGAGAGTGCGTCGATACGTGCCTCCTCGCGACCGGCCAGGTCGACGGCCGCCAGTGCCTCGGTGACCCGGCGGTCGATCTCTGCCCGCTCCAATCCTAGGTTCTCCGGGCCGAAGGCCACGTCGGCGCCGACGGTCGCAGCCACTAACTGATCGCGGGGGTGTTGGAACACCATCCCGACGCTCGTCCGTGCCGCGACCGGGTCCTCGGTCACGTCGACGCCGTCGACGGTGACGGTCCCCGAATCGGGTTCCAGCAGGGCGTTACAGTGGCGGACGAGCGTCGTCTTTCCGCTCCCGTTCGGGCCGACCAGCAGGAGAAACTCCCCGTCGGGGACGGTCAGCGAGACGCGGTCGAGAGCGACGGCGTCCCCGAACCGGTGGACGAGATCGGTGACGGAGATCATACGGCCTGTTGCCGGGCGAGCGCCCCACCCCGGACCAGCGCCAGCGTCGCGGCGATCTTGATAGCGTCACCCGGGAGAAACACCGCGGCACCGACCGTCGCCGCCTCCACCGGCGGGAGTCCCGCCGCGTAGGCCAGCCACGGCACGCCGACGGCGTAGATGACGACGAGACCGACGACGAGCGCGCCGGCCTGGACGCCGACCGAGACCTCCGAGAGCTGTCGAGGCCCCGAACCACGGTCGGCGATACTCCCGAACGGGCGGTGGACGATCGCTCCGATGACGACCGCGGCCACGAGGAAGCCGATCAAGTAGCCCCCCGTCGGCCCGAGGACGTAGCCGAGCCCCGCGCCGCCGTTCGAGAACACCGGCGCGCCGGCGATCCCGACCAGCAGATAGAGCGCGATCGAGAAGCCGCCCCAACGGGGTCCCAGCAGGAGGCCAGCGAAGTAGACGCCGAACACCTGAAACGAGATCGGTGCGGGGAGTCCCGGAACCGGGATCGAGACGTACGCGAACACGGCTGTCAGCGCCGCGAGGACCGCCGCGAGCGAGATGTGTTTGACTGCCTCGTCGCCGACCAACTCGACGGAGTCGTGTTCCTGTGCCATGCGGACCATTCCCTCGTCAACCAAAATATAGCCGGCGGTTTACCAGAGGCTCGCGAAACCGAGAAACGGCCCGCGACGCGGGCAGCAAACGATCGAGGTTACCGCGCGGCGGCGGCGACGCGCTCTTTCTCTTCTTTCTGGTTGACGGCGTAGGCCTGGACGTCGTTGTTCGCAGCGCCGATCAGCTGCTGGGCCAGGGCCTCGGACGCGTCGGTCGTCGTCTTGAACGAACTGCCGTAGACGCCTTCGGCGATGAACTTCAGCGCCTGGTCGACGCGGCGCTGGGGAGCGACGTCGACGGCCTTCGGGACGGAGATGCCACCGTACTTCAGGCGGACAGTCTCCTCACGCGGGGCGCTGTGCTCGACGGCACTGACGAGCACCTGGACGGGGTTCTCTTCGGTGCGCTCGTGGACGATATCGAACGCGTCCCGAACGATCGAGGTCGCGAGCTGCTTTTTGCCCGTGTTCTCGTCGGTCTGCATCAGACGGTTGATCAGCCGTTCGACGATGCTGATCTCGCTTTTCTTGAACTGCTTGTCGGTGTGACGACCCATCGTGTGAGCGATGGGCGTGACAGTGATGTAGCGCTCGGTCGACGGATCGGAGTATTCGATGTCGGTGACCTCCCACTCGTCGAATAGCTTCGCGCGAGCAGTCTCGTCGTCGGCGCCGGGTGCGTCCGGCTCGGGGGAATCCTCTGTACTCATGATTAGCGGACCGGTTTCTCTGCGTTACCGCGAACGAGTTCGATCAGCGAGACGCCGTTTACCTTCTCGACCTTGTAGTTGACACCGGAGAGGTCGCCCATCGCACGACCCTTCGCGCCACCGATCCCGGCGATGGTGACTTCGTCGTGTTCGTCGATGAAGGAGATAGCGCCGTCACCGGGACAGAAGGCGGTGACCTGCTTGCCGTTCTTGATCAGCTGCACCCGCACGCATTTCCGGATCGCGGAGTTGGGCTGTTTCGCTTCGATTCCGACCTTCTCCAGAACGATGCCACGACCCTGAGGCGCACCCTCAAGCGGATCGGACTTCTTGCCGAGCCCGCGCTCTCGTCGCGCGTAATCCGAGTCGGACCACCGATGCTTCTGGCGGTCTTTTTTGAGTTTACGGGCGGCGTATTTGCCGTTCGTCATAGTACGAATTCGTACCCGACGGAGGTACTTAAGACTCCTCTTTCCGATCCGTGCACGCACCGCGTGTGTCGTGGTCTAGCGCGGGAATCCGGCACGTCGAGAGCCGTATTCACACCTGATAACCAGGGGGGTGGATTTACTATCAGCCTCGCGAAAGCATCCGGAAATCACTCGGGACAGGAATGAAGGCACGATCACTACTCCCAGTTGCGGTCCGGAAAAGCTACTTACGCAAGTTCGCACTCGCGGTCGGTGTCATCGCCGTCGTCGTCCTCAGTGCGGGACTGGTAGCGCAGGGGTCCATCGCAGCGGAACTGACCACACAGCGCAACGACGAACTGCTGACGGCCACGGAACAGGAAGCCGCGGCGTTGGATCAGTGGGTCAGCGAACAGCGCGAAGCGACCAGACTCCTCTCGAATCACTACTACATCAGCGGCGCTACGGACACCCGGATCGAAGCGACGATCAAGAACGAACGGGAACGGCGGAACCGAACCGTCGACGAGATCCATCTGGTGAATCTCGTGACCAGCGAGATCGACCGGAGTACCAACGAATCGATGACCGGGAGGACCCTCTCGGAGATGTCGATCGCCTGGGAGCGCGGGACACTCGTCTTCGACGGCCGCAACGACGTCGCCCGCTCGAAGGTGTTCCGCTGGGACGGCGACTATCATATCGCCTTCGCCAGCAAGATCCCCGACCGCACGCGGGCGGTCGTGTTCACCTACGACATCAGTACGCGCGGCTCGCAGTTCCGGTCCACCATTGAGGGCGGGAAGACCCAGGTGCTGTCCCCGGCCGGTGAGATACAGATCGCCGAGAACGAGTCGAGAATCCTGACCCGCTACGCCGACGGCACCGAGAACGAGGTGCTCCAGGCCAGCCGAAACACCACGAACGGGACCGTCCAGGGCGGCGGTGAGCTGTTCGCCTACACCGAGAGCGACGAGACGAACTGGGTCCTCGTCAAGCGAGTCCCCGTCGAGAACGCCTTCGCGGTCCGGAACCGCGTCCAGCGGAACATCTTCGCGTTGCTCGGCCTCGCGCTCGTCGGGTTCGTCGCCTTCGGGGCCTTCGTCGGCCGGGACATTCGTCGATCGCTCGCGGCGGTCACGAACCGGGCCGACGCGCTAGCGGCTGGCCGGATCGGCGACGACACCACGGACACCGACCGGATGGACGAGATCGGACAGGTCGAAGACGCCTTCGGTGACATCGCGTCGTATCTCCAGACGGTCGCCGACCAAGCCGACGCGCTGGCTCGACAGGAGTTCGACGACCCCGTCCTCGATCGGGCGGTCCCCGGCCGACTCGGCGAGTCCCTGGACGAGATGCGGGTCGACCTCGAAGGGTTCATCCACGACATCGAACGAGCAAAGACCGAGGCCGAGCAGGCCCAGCGGGAGGCCGAGGAACTGGCCGAGTCACTGGAACGCCAGGCCGAGGAGTTCTCGACAGTGATGCGTGCCGCCGCCGACGGCGACCTCTCACAGCGACTCGACACGGACACCGACAACAAGGCGATGGCCGAGATCGCGACGGCGTTCAACGAGATGGTCGCCCAGTTGGGCCAGACCGTCGTCCACATCCGGGAGTTCGCCGCCGACGTCGAGGACTCCGCCGAACAGATCAGCGCCAGTGCGACCGAAGTCCAGAACGCGAGCGAGGGGGTCAGCCGGTCGGTCCAGGAGATCGCCGCCGGCGCCGACGACCAACACGAGCACATCCAGCGGGCCTCCGACGAGATGTCGAATCTCTCCGCGACCATCGAGGAAGTCGCCTCCCAGGCCGACGAGGTCGCTACCACCTCCCGGGAGGCTGCCGAGATCGGTGAGACCGGGCGCACTCGCGCGACGGACGCCGTCGACGTGATGAACGACATCGAGCGCCGGGCCGAGACGACGATCGACCGCGTCGAGGCCCTCGACGAGGAGATGACCCGGATCGGCGAGATCGTCGACCTGATCGACGACATCGCCGAGCAGACGAACATGCTCGCGCTGAACGCCTCGATCGAGGCCGCCCGGGCCGGCGAGGCCGGCGAGGGCTTCGCCGTCGTCGCCGACGAGATCAAACAGTTGGCCGAGGAGACCGGCGAGGCCACCGAGGAGATCTCGACGGTCATCGCGGAGGTCCAGTCCTCGACGGGCGAGGCCGTGACCGACATCCGGGAGATGGGCGACAGCGTCTCCGAGGGGATCGAGACCGTCGACGGGGCGATCGAGTCACTGGAAGCCATCGTCGACCGCGTCGAAGCGGTCAACGAGGGGATACAGTCGATCAACGCCGCCACCGACGAACAGGCCACCGCGACCGAGCAGACCGTCTCGATGGTCGACGAGATCGGCTCGATCAGCGAGGAGACCGCCGGTCAGGCAGAGGACGTCGCTGCCTCGGCAGAGGAGCAGACGGCGACGATCAACGAAGTGAGCGACAGCATCGACTCGCTGGCCGGCCAGGCGACCGACCTCCGGGAGCTACTGGGACAGTTCGACGTCGAGACGACCCAACACGGCAACACTGGGGGTTACGAGCCCGACGACGAGGCAGCGGCCGACGACGACTGATAGGGCCGTCGCTGGCGGGTCCAGACGCGAAAGAACTACCGAACGGACTCAGGTCAACTCGATGCCGTCGATCCCGTAGTGCCGTCGTGCGAGGTGTCGCGCCGCGTCGATGTTCCGGCCCTCGCGGCCGATCGCGGCACCACGGTCCTCCTGTGCGACCTCGACGTACGCGATCGTGTCGTCGTTCTCCGAGATGGTGACGTTGTACACCGCCGCCGGGGCCAGCGCGTTCGCGACGAAGTCCTCGGCGGTGTCGGCGTCCTCGACCAGTTTCACGGGTCGGCCGATCCGTTCCTCGACGGTCGTGACAGTCTCGCCGCCAGGTCCGATGGCGTCGGCTATTTCGCCGCGTTTCACCAGGTAGACGACCTGGTCGTGAGCCTCGTCGATCACGCAGTCCCGGACGGTGACGGCTGCCTCGTCCTCGAAGAGGGCGACCAGCTGTCGCGCGTCGTCCGAGAGCTCGACGCGCATCAGTCCTGACTCGCGCCCATCCGGAGGTCGACGTCACCCGTCCCGAGCTTGATCGGCTTCCCGACGATGACGTTCTCGGTGACCCCGTCGAGTTCGTCGACCTCGCCGTGGATGGCGGCGTCGAGCAGGTGGTTGACCGTCACCTCGAAGGCTGCGCGGGCGAGCACGGAGTCTTTCGACCCCGAGATGCCGTGGCGGCCGATCGACTCGATTGTCCCCTCGTTTGTCATGATGTCCGCGACCAGCATCAGATGGCGGACGTTCACGTCGTCGAGCCCCTGCTCTTCGAGGGTGTTCATCGTCTCGTTGATCAGCGTCTCGCGGGCCGCCTCGATGCCCAGTTCTTCGTTGATCTCGTGGATGTTGTTACACGTCGTCCGGGACGCGTCGACACCTTCGATACCGAGTACCTCCCCGAAGTCCGACCCCTCGGTGTAGAGGACGAACTCCTCGCCGCTGTCGGTCTCCTCCTTGCGGATGACGACCCGGGAGATGTCCTCGATACCTTTGAAGACGATGTCCCGCAGTTCCTCGACGAGTTGGAGGAGGTCCCGGTAGCTGGGTTCCTCCGGGCCGAACTCGATGACGGTCCCGACCTGCCGGGCCGTGACACCGAGGTTGGATTCGATGGTGTCGGCGATCTCCTCGGCGATCGCGTCGACGTCGTTGACGGTCGGCCACCGTTCTAACAGCGTCTGTTCGTTGAGATCGATCTCGACGAGCATGTCGGCGACGTTCGTCGAGATGTCACCCAGCGCGAGGATCTTCGTGGCCTCGATCTTCCAGACGACCTCGTGGGCTCGCTCGCGATCGGTCGCGTACTCGTCCTCCAGATGGACCGTCATCATCGGCGTGTCCGGTGTTTTCCGGGCGTCGACCAGTTCGATGAGCCGCGGGAGCCCCTGGGTCACGTCGATCTCGGCGACACCGGCGTAGTGGAACGTGTTCATCGTCATCTGCGTTCCGGGTTCACCGATCGATTGGGCCGAGACAGTGCCGACCGGATCGAGCGGGTCGACGCGGGTGTTCTGGTACTTCGACTCGACGGCCTTGGCGATTCGGTCGGCCTCCTCGACGTCGACCGCTCGCTCTTCGATCGTGCTGTACACGTCGTTTTTGAGCCGTCGGGGAAGGTCCGTGTCCTCGACGACGGCCTCGATGTCTTCGGATACCATGTTAGTCGTCCCCCTCGGCCATCCACCAGTCGTCGGCGTGTTCCGAGAGGTTGGTGCGTTCGGTACGCTGCCCGAGGAAGCTCTCTTTTTCCTCCTCGCTGTCGAACTCCTCGTTCAGGACGTTGTCCGCGATCTCCTCGACGTCGACGGCGGCCCCCTCCTGACTGGAGGAGACGTTGACCGGCGAGGTCCCGTCTTCGCCGAACTCGAACTGGACGATCGTATCCGAGGTGTCCCGGACGGTACCGTCGTACTGCGTCTCCAGTTCGGAGAGGGCGTTGATGAGTCGGCGCTGGAGGTAGCCGGACTTGGAGGTCCGGACTGCCGTATCGACCAGCCCCTCGCGGCCACCCATCGCGTGGAAGAAGAACTCCTTCGGGCCGAGCCCGGACCGATAGGAGGACTCCACGAAGCCGTGGGCGTCCGAGGAGAGATCGTCCTCCTCGAAGTGAGAGAGCGTGCGGTTCTCGTAGCCGCGGTTGATCCGCTCACCACGGACTGCCTGCTGGCCGACACAGCCGGCCATCTGCGTGAGGTTCAGCATCGACCCACGCGCGCCGGACTCGGCCATCACGACGGCCGGGTTGTCGTCGCTGAAGTGGTCTTCGGCGATGTCACCGGCGGAGTCACGTGCCTTGCCCAGCGTCTGCATGATCTTCATCTCGAGGGTCTCGTCGACCGTTCGGCCGGGCAGCGATTCGAGGTCGCCCCGCTCGTAGGTCTCGATGAGTTCCTCGACGCGGTTGTAGGCGTTGTCTATCGCGTCGTTGATCTGTTCTTCTGCCTCGGCGGGGATGGACTCGTCGTCGATACTGATGGAGAACCCGAAGTGCATGATCGACCGCATCGCCAACGCCGAGATCTCGTTGACCAGGATCCGCGCGCGGGTCTTCGAGTAGTCCTTCGCGATGGTGTCGACGACTTCGCCGCCGAAGGCACCGACAGCGTCCTCGTCGATAGTGCCCGAGACCATCTGTCCGTCCTCGATGACGACGTTGTCGCCGGCCGAGGAGGTGAAGTCCAGGTTGAGATCGTCGGGCAGGAGTTCCGAGAACAGCGAGCGGCCGGTCCAGTAGGGCTCGCCGGCCTCGTCCTCGCCGTCGGGGGCGGGCAGTTCGTCGATACGTGTCGCCCGGAGCATGTCCAGGGCCTGGGTCTCGTTGAACTGCGGGTTGGTGTGGGTCAGCAGGTAGGTCCCGCTGATGTGGTCCTGAATCGCGCCGATGATGTTCTCGCCGAACCGGGGCGAGAGCATCTGTTCCTGCACGCGCATGAGGACACGGGCCTCCGCACGGGCCTCCTCGTTCTGCAGCGCGTGCATGTTCATCTCGTCGCCGTCGAAGTCGGCGTTGTACGGCGGACAGACCGTCGTGTTCAGCCGGAACGTCTTGTACGGCATCACGACGACCTCGTGAGCCATGATCGACATCCGGTGCAGCGACGGCTGGCGATTGAACACGATGATGTCGCCGTCGACGAGGTGGCGGCTGACCTCCCAGCCGGCATCGACCTTCTCGGCGAGTTCCTCGCAGTTCTTCTCGGTGACCTTGAGCCGACGGCCGTCCGGCCGCTGGACGTAGTTTGCGCCAGGGTGGGCCTCGGGGCCGTTTGCGACGTAGTGGCGGGCCTCGTCGAGGTTGCGCTCGTTGACGTTCATCGTCTGGGTCATCTCCTTTGCGACCCGGTCGGGAACGCCGACCTCGTTGAGCGATAGGGTCGGGTCCGGCGAGATCACGGTCCGGGCGGAGAAGTTGACGCGCTTCCCGGAGAGCGAACCGCGGAACCGTCCTTCCTTCCCCTTGAGACGCTGGGAGAGGGTCTTCAGTGGCCGGCCGGAGCGGTGTCGCGCCGGCGGCGTCCCGCTGATCTCGTTGTCCATGAACGTGGTGACGTGGTACTGCAGCAGTTCCCAGAGGTCCTCGATGATCAGCTGTGGCGCACCGGCCTCGCGGTTCTCCATGAACCGCTGGTTGATGCGGATGATGTCGACCAGTTTGTGAGTGAGGTCGTCCTCGGACCGCTGGCCGTTGTCCAGCGTGATCGAGGGACGGGCCGTCACCGGCGGTACTGGGAGCACAGTGAGGATCATCCACTCGGGCCGGGACCGCTCGGGGTTCATCCCCAGGACTTCGATGTCCTCGTCCGGGATGTCCTCGAACCAGTCCCGGATGTCGCTGGGCATCAGCTTGTTCATGTCCTCTTCGGTCAGATCGACGTTGAGCGCCTTCTCCAGCGCTCGGCGGTCCTCCTGTCGGGGGCGGAACTCGCCGCTGAGGATCTGCTGGACGCGCTCGGCGTCGATGCCCGTCTCCTCGGCGAGGTCCGTCGGCGCGATCGGATCGTCGGCCTCCTCCATGGCCGCGGCGATTCGCTCGGGGTACTCCGAGGACAACACCTGCTGGACCTCGTAGTAGGTCGTGGGCTTCTCGTGTTTGATGTCGTACTGCTTCTCGCCACAGAACGGACAGCGGTCCTTCTTGCGTGCCTGGCGGATCGCCGACTTGGTGACGTCGTTGAGGTCCCGACCGAGGTCACGCGTCCGCTGGAGCTGTTCGCCGAACTCCTCGCGTTCGCTCTCGTCGAGACAGAGCCGCGAACAGTCCCGGCAGGTCCCACGAAGGAGCCGTCGGATGAGCTTCGCGAAGCCGACGTGGATCACCGGCGCGGCCAGTTCGATGTGCCCGAAGTGGCCGTTACACGAGCCGGAGTGTTTCCCGCAGGTCTTACACTCCAGGCCGGGATCGATGACCCCGAGTCGGGGGTCCATCAGCCCCATGTCGATGGGGAAGCCGTCGTCGTCGTACGTATCGGCCGTGATTACCTTCGTGGCCGACATGTCTCGGTACTCCTCGGGGTCCATCAGCCCGAAGCTGAGTTGCCCGATCTCTTTGGGTGTCTGCTGTGAACTCATCTTAAACTGCGTCCTCCAGTTCGATTCGCGGAGCGATACCCAGTGCCTTCATCTCGTCTAACAGGAGCTTGAACGCATAGGACATCTCGACCTCGTGGATGTCGGTCTCCTCCTCGCAGTTGGGACAGTAGATCCGCCGCTGTTCGACGTTCTCGACGGCGGTCATCCCACACTGGCCACAGACGTTGATCCACTCGCGGTCGGACTCGTCGAGCAGGCGCTCTTTGAGCGCCATCGCCGCGCCGTGTCCGATGAGCACGTCCCGTTCCATCTCCCCGACGCGCAGGCCACCTTCGCGGGCCCGCCCCTCGGTGGGCTGTCGGGTCAGGACCTGCACCGGCCCGCGTGAACGGGCGTGCAGTTTGTTCGAGACCATGTGGTAGAGCTTCTGGTAGAAGATGTCCCCGACGAAGATCTCGGCCTCGATCTTCTCGCCGGTGACGCCGGAGTACATCGTCTCCTTGCCCGACGAGGAGAACCCGTGGTCCTCCAGGGAGCCGCGGAGTTCCTCCTCGTCTTCCCCGGTGAAAGCGGTCCCGTCGACGCGCCGGCCTTCGAGTGCGCCGACCTTGCCCCCGATCATCTCCAGGATGTGTCCGACGGTCATCCGGGAGGGGAGCGCGTGGGGGTTGATGATGAGGTCCGGCACGACACCCTCCTCGGTGAAGGGCATGTCCTCCTGGGGTGCGATGTGACCGACGACACCCTTCTGACCGTGTCGGGAGGCGAACTTGTCGCCCAGTTCCGGGATGCGTTCGTCACGCACGGAGACCTTCGAGAGCTTCGAGCCGTCCTCGCCCTCCATCAGTGTGACCGTGTCGACGACTCCGGATTCGCCCGAGCGCATCGTGACGCTGGTCTCGCGGCGCTTCTGGGGCGAGAGGCCACCCATGTCGTCCGGTTCTTCGAGGAACCGGGGCGGGCTGGTCTTGCCCAGCAGGACGGCGTTCTCGCCGACCTGGGTCTCGGGGTTGACGAGCCCGTCGTCGTCTAAGTGGGTGTAGGCTTCCTCGCCGCGTGACCCACGGACCTCGTCGTCGGGAATCTCGAAGCGGTCCTCCTGACCGCCGGGATAGCGCCGTTCCTCGCCCTCGTAGGTCCGGAAGAAGTGCGACCGCGAGAGCCCACGATCGACCGAGCCCTGGTTCATCACCAGGGCGTCCTCGATGTTGAACCCCTCGTAGGACATCACGGCGACGACGAAGTTCTGTGCCGCCGGGCGGTCGTCGTAGCCGATCTGCTCGGTGGTCTGGGTCTTGACCATCGAGAGCTGCGGGTAATGCAGGAGGTGCTGGCGCGTGTCCGGGCGAATCCGGTAGTTCGCGCTGGGCAGCCCCAGAGACTGTTTGATCATCCCCGAACCCATCGTGATCCGCGGGCTGGCGTTGTGCTCGGGGTAGGGGATCATCCCCGCACCGATCCCGAACATCAACTGCGGGTCGATTTCGAGGTGCGTGTGGTTCTCGGTGAGTTCGTCCTCGTCGACCCCGACCAGGATGTCCTCCTCTTCCTCGGCGTCGATAAACTCGACGAGTCCGCGGTCGACCAGATCGTCGAAACCGAGTTCGCCCGCTTTGAGCTGCTCGACCTCCTCGTCGGAGATGAGCGACTCGCCGTTCTCGACGATCAGCAGCGGACGCCGAGCACGGCCGGCGTCGGCGTTGATGATGACTTCGTCCGTGCGGTCCTTGACCGACACGTTGACCATCTGGGAGACGTCCCCCCGTCGGCGGGCCTGTCGGACCTGTTGTGCGAGCTGTTCGGGGTCGGGGTGTGTCCCGACCAAACTACCGTTGACGTATACTTTGGCTTCTCGTCCCTGACTCATTGTTTAATCGTCCGCGGGCGTCTGTTCGATCGACTCGATGCCGGGGATACCCTGGACCCCCATCTCGGCGAGTTCCTGTTTCAGTTCCTGTGGCTCCGCGACGTCCTGTGAGAGTTCCATGGCTTGGGCGAAGTTCTTCACCAGGCCACAGTTGGGACCCTCGGGCGTCTCCGAGGGGCAGATACGACCCCACTGGGTCGCGTGGAGGTCACGCGCCTCGAAGTGGGGCTGGCTGCGCGAGAGCGGCGAGCGGAGGCGCCGGAGGTGTGAGAGCACGCCCATGAAGTCCGTCCGGTCGACCAGTTGGCTCACGCCGGAACGGCCCCCGACCCAGTTCCCCGTCGCGATGGGGTGTTCGAGCCGTTCGGTCAGCACGTCCGAGCGGACCACCGTCGAGACAGAGAGTTGGCGGTTCCGCATGTTCGCGCGTTCGAGCTGATACTTCACGTCCCGGGCGAGCTTGTTCAGCGCGGTCCGGAACAGGTCGGTCATCAGGTCGCCGCTGACCTTCAGCCGCTTGTTGGCGTAGTGGTCCTTGTCGTCGGACTCCCGGCGGTCCAAGGCGAGTTCGAAACACGCCTCGGCCATCCGGCAGAGGTAGTAGGCCTTGTTGATCCGGACCTCCTCCTCGTCGACGCCCTCCTCGTGGAGATGCGGGAGCAGGTACCGGTCGATGACGTAGTTGGCGCGTTTGAGCTGGTAGTTCTTGCCCTGGCCGGAGGCGACGCGCTGGCCCAGCGTCTCGATGGCCTCTTCGGTCGTCTGGACTTCCGCTTCCTCCAGGTTTTCCAGCATGAACTTCACGATCTCGGGGTCCTCGCTCACCCGGTGGACGATCTCCTCGTCGGACTCCAGCCCGAGCGCGCGCACGAGCGTCACGAAGTCGATGCTGCCCGAGACGGACGGGAAGGATACTTCGAGCAATCCGTCGCGGGTCCGTTCACAGAGCACGAGTGCGCGGTAGCCACGGCGCTGGGAGAAGGTCTTCGCGACCTGGACCTCGTCGCCGTACTTGGTGTCGTACTCCGCGAGGATCTTGTTCGGCGCGAGGTCCTCGCTGGTCATCAGCACCCGCTCGGAGCCGTTGACACAGAAGTAGCCACCGGGGTCGGCGGGGTCCTCGCCGATGTCGATCAGTTCCTCGTCGGAGAAGCCGACGATGTTACACTTGTTCGAGCCGACCATGATCGGCATGCGACCGATCTTCGTCTCGGTCCGGTCGACGACCTCCTCCGGTTCCTCCTCGCCACCGCGGACGATGGCCATCTCCATGAACACCGGCGCGGAGTACGTGATGTTGCGTAGCCGAGCCTCCTGGGGATAGAGCAGTTCCTCGCTGCCGTCGGCCTCGCGGACGCGGGGGGTGACGACGCGAACGTCGCCGAGTTCGACCCACACCGGCTCCTGGCCTTCCTTGTCGCCGATGTCGGTATCGATGGTCTCTTTCTCGTCGACGACCTGTTGCATCCCTCGATCGAGGAAGGCGTTGAACGAGCGGAAGTGGTGTTCTGCGAGCCGTTCCTTACCGAAATATTCGCGTGAGATCTTGCGGCGGTCCTGTGTGTCCATTATTCCACCACCAGTCGGTATACGACTGCTTCGTCGGTCGTTCGCGAGTCGCGGACGATACGGATGACGTCACCGACCTCGGCGTCGTCCGGGAGTCCCGGATCGGCGCGTTTGATCTTCGGGAGGTCGGTCTTCTTGATATCGTACTCGTCGAGCACTGCTTCGAGGTCGTCCTCGTCGACGACGCTGTGGTCGGGGACGAGGTCGTGTTGACTTACATCTACCATGTGTGTGCGTGTGCGTGGGGCCTGTGGCTGGAGAAGGTTGCTGTCACGAGATACTACAGGCACTTATCGTCGGGACGCATATAACGCTTGCCAACTTGGCCGGCAGCAGCTATCTGACCCCGGCCCCACACACGGACCGTGAGAAGCGCTTACGTGCGTGGCGGTTCGACCAGCGCAGATATAGAAGTTTGGGTCCCGTCACGGGTCACCATCCCAGGGCGCCACCGTTTGGAAAGTCTTAATACTCCCACCGGGATACGAATGAGTGCAGCAAGGCAGCGTGCCCGGATGGTGTAGTGGCCCATCATACGACCCTGTCACGGTCGTGACGCGGGTTCAAATCCCGCTCCGGGCGTTTCTCTGAATTCAACTCGACAAGCGAGGCGCTCGTCGCCGAGGGACGTCTCGGATCGCCGGAGACGCCGATAGACTGTTTAGGATGCCGGCCAGAACAGGTAGGCATGGACGACGTGGACGGCGAGGAGATGCCAGGGGCGATCGTCGAGCCGTTCCTCGAACGGGAGGAAGGGGCCAGAGCGTTGTTGCGAGAGCTCGAACGACTCGCCGTCGAGGGACGCCACGAGGAAGTCCGCGAGCGAGTGAGAGACCTCGCGGAGAACAACGAATCCGTCTTCTATACGGTCGCGTTCAGTCTCACGAACTCCCGGCAGTTCTTCGGCGACGTGGAGGCACAACTGGACGTGACCGCCGCCGACCGGCTCCGGGACATCGCAGAGACGTTCCCCTCGCTGGCCGAACCGTTCAACATCGTTCGCACGGAGATCGCCGAGGACCGGCACAACCCCGTGACCGATACGAGCTACACGGTGACCTACCACCACGGCGTCGAGTCGCCGATGGTGACCTACCGGCCCCGTTCGGGAGACGTAGATCTGTACGAGTCGAGTGGCACCCCGAGCGAACTCCTGGGTGTCTCGACTGATCTGGCGGCGGCGACGACCGACGCTCTCGATGTCGCTCTGGAGAACGACTACTCGGTCAACACCGAGGAGTTGAGCGCGCTCATCGACAGGCGCGAGGAACTGGAGACCGAGCTATCGAAGCTCCGGGATCAACTGGACGAACTCCGTCGGACGCCGGTCAACGACGAGTGAGTCGGCGGCGTCCCCGACCCAGTATTGTTGGATTTCGTGAAAGAACACAGTGGAACTGTGGCGTTTATGTATCGTCGTCCAATACGTGGGAACAAGATTCTCAATGGGACTGGACCGACTGACAGATCAGGTCGACAAGGAAAGTCGCGACCTTGCCATCCTCGAAGCCGTCATCGAGTCGGGGCCGATCGGGATCGTCCGGCTCGCAGAGGAGACCGGTATCGCCGAGCACAAGGTGCGGTACTCGCTGCGGATGCTCGAAGACGACGAACTGGTCGAGCCGACGCCACAGGGCGCGGTTCCGGCTGACAACATCGACGAGCGAATCGCCGCCATCAACGAGGGGATCGACGACCTCGTCGCACAGCTCACGGAGCTTCGCGGACTCACGCCGAGCGTCGAGCCCGCAGAGAGCGGGCAGTAGTCATTTCTGGCGCGGTCGCCAACCGCCGGTATGGAGATCGCCATCGTCAGCGACACGCATATTCCGTCACGGGCCAGCGGGATTCCGGCCCCGTTCCGGGAGCGTATCGAAGCGGCCGACCACGTGATCCACGCGGGCGACTTCGACAGTGACGGGGCGCTGTCGAACGTCCGAGCGATGTCGGCCCGACTGACCGCCGTCGCGGGGAACATGGACCCACGGACCGGGCTTCCGGAGACGGCGACGGTCGAACTCGGCGGCGTGACCTTCGTCGTCACCCACGGGACCGGCTCGCGGCGGGGCTACGAGGACCGCGTCGCCGACACGGTACGGCACGAAGCCGGGACCGACGCCGTCGGTATCGCGGGCCACACCCACGAACTGCTGGACACGGTCCACGACGGCGTTCGGCTCCTGAACCCGGGTAGTGCGACGGGAGCAGCGCCGGCCGACCGGACGACGATGCTGACCGCCGACGTGAGCGACGGCGATCTCAGTCTAACGGTTCACGAACACTGACCGCCGTCGCCAGCAGTTCTTCGGCCGCGTCGCCGGTCGGTGCGAACGCAGACAGTGGCCCCTCCGCCCGACGGCGACAGCCGGCTTCGGTCGCCAGCAACTCCCCGGGGATCTGCTCGCGCTCGTCGGGGTGGAGACAGACGAACCCGTCTAGCCCACCGCGGGACAGCAGCGCCCAGTGGACGACGGGCGCCCAGGTCTGGATGCACCGCTTGGCGGTCTGTCCCAGTTCCCAGCGGATCTCGTCGGCGTTCTCGCGCCCGGGACCGTCGTAGACGACGGGATGTCCGATGACGAAGGCGACGGTCCCGGCCTCGACGGGTGGCGTCTCGCCGTCGGTGACCGAGACCGACTCGCCGTTGTGGGTCACGCCACCGTCCCGGACGGCGACGTAGGTGTCGCCGAGCGCCGGGAGGGTGACCGCCGCGGCGACGGGATCGTCGGTGTCGGCGTCGACGGCCGCGACAGAGACCCCGAAGGTCGGGATGCCCGCGGCGAAGTTGTTCGTCCCGTCGAGGCCGTCGACGACCCAGCGGTAGTCGCCGTCGCCCTCGTGGTGGCCGGACTCCTCGGCCGTGATGGCGTGGTCCGGGAACTCGGCCCGGAGGCGGTCGACGATCCGCCGCTCGGCCTCGCGGTCGGCGTGGGCCTTCACGTCGGTGGTCCCGTACTCGGCGTCGGTCGTGCCGTCGACGAACCGTTCACGGAGGTAGTCGCCGGCGTCCTCGGCGGCAGTCCGTGCGACGGGTGCGAGATCGGTCGACACGATGGCGTCGTCGGCCAGGACGCTATCGGCTCTTTCGGTTCCGACCGAGGCGGGCCAGCGCCCACAGGCAGACGGCGCCGCCGACGGCAGCCAGGGCCGCCCCGACGGGCCGGAGTACCCCACCCGGCAGTCGTGTGATCGCCTGGGGAGCCTGTGCGGTCGGGACGAGCAGAAAGCGGAAGCCGAGCCCGACGACGACGAGCAGGCCGCCGACGCCGTAGTCCCGGCGCACGGCAGTGGTCGCGGTGCCGCCGGTGACGGTCCTGACGGCGTGAAACGCCAGGAGCAACCCCGCAGTCGACCCCATCGCGTGCAACAGCACGAACGCCGCGAGCCGGGTGTCCATACCGCCCCTGGGGGACTCCGGGTGACACCCGCCGCGGTACCGGCATCGGTTGCCGCCGTCGGCCGGGCTTGCACCTATCGGCGTCCTTTTTCCGACAGCGACCCCAGCGGGGGTATGGAGGTCTTCGCGGTCGAGGGGCTACCCGAAGTGCAACCCGGCGACGACGTCGCCCGCCTCGTCGTCGAACAGACGGATCTCCGGGACGGCGACGTGGTCTGTATCGCTAGCACCGTCGTCTCGAAGGCGGCGGGTCGGCAGGCCGACCTCGACGACTACGCGCCCGGGGAGCAGGCCCGCCGGATCGCCGACGCCATCGGGTCGGTCACCGGCGAGCGCAAGGACCCCCGGTTCGCACAGGCCGTCGTCGAGGAGAGCGAGGAGATCCTCACGGAGGCCCCGTTCGTCCTCGCGGTCACCCGGTTCGGTCACATCACGGTCAACGCCGGCATCGACCGCTCGAACGTCCCGGACGCGGACCTGCTCTTGCTCCCCGAAGATCCGACTGTGAGCGCGGCGCAGTTGCGGGCCGACATCCGCGAGCGGGCGGGCGTCGACGTGGCGGTGATCGTCACGGACACCTCGGGTCGGCCGTTCCGCCTGGGCCAGCGTGGCGTCGCGCTGGGCTGGGCCGGCATCCCGGCCGCACGCGACTGGCGCGGCGAACACGACCGCGAAGGACGGGAACTGAGCGCCACCGTCCAGGCGGTCGTCGACGAACTCGCCGCTGCCGCCAACCTGGTCACCGGCGAGGGTGCCGGCGGAACCCCCGTCGCGGTCGTCCGTGAGTTCGCCTTCGGCGATCACGACGACAGCGACGCCCTCTATCGCGAGGAGGACAGCGACGTCGTCCGCGAGGCGCTCAGAGAGTGGTCACTGTAACATGTACGCTATCGAACTCACCCCGGAACACCCGGTCGCACAGCTCGCAGACTTCGCCACCCAGGCCGAACAGGAGGGCTTCGACGCCGTCTTCGCCAGCCACCACTACAACAACCGCGACCAGTTCATGGCGCTGTCCCAGATGGCCGCTCGCACCGACGAACTCCTGTTGGGACCAGGCATCGCCAACCCCTACGAGACCCACCCGGTGACGCTGGCCTCGCGAGTCGCGACACTCGCGGAGCAGAGCGACGGGCGGGCCGTCTTCGGCGTCGGACCTGGCGACAAGTCGACGATCAGGAACCTCGGGTTCGACCACGACGACGCGCTCCGGCGGGTCTTAGAGACGTTCAAAGTCGCAAAGCGGCTCTGGGACGGCGAGCGCGTCGACCACGACGGGACCTTCGAGGCCGTCGACGCCGGCCTCAACTACGACGCCGGCGAGATCCCGGTCTACGTGGGCGCACAGGGGCCACACATGACACGGATGGCTGCGAAACACGCCGACGGCGCGCTGTACAACGGCTCACATCCGAAGGACCTGGCCTGGGCTCGCGAACAAGTCACGGAGATGGCCGACGACCGCGTCGCCGAGGGGGAGTTCGACCTGGCAGCCTACGCCAGCGTCTCGGTCGCCGAGGACGCCGACGCCGCCCGCGAAGCCGCGCGCCCGCCGGTCGCGTTCGTCGCCGGTGGCTCACCCCCACCCGTGCTGGACCGCCACGGCATCGACCACGACACCGCGGGCGAGATCGGTGACGCCATCTCCGCCGGCGAGTTCGAGGATGCCTTCGGGATGGTGACCGAGCCGATGCTGGACGCGTTCTGTGTCGCCGGCACGCCCGACGAGGTAGCCGAGCGGACCGAAGAACTGCTTGCCCACGCCGACAGCGTGGTGTTCGCGTCACCACTCGGCCCCGACATCGAGACGGCTATCGACCTGCTTGGGGCGGTTGTCGACCGCCAGCACCGCTGAACAGCGAGAGCACGGCACCGATCGAGAGGTAGCCAAAGACGGCCGAAGAGAGCCCGACGAACGTCGCACCGATGAGGATCAGGACGGCCGAGATCGGGTCACTCAGTGCGATGTCGATGAACCTGCCGGGCATGTCGATGACGCTCTGGACGAGTTGTGAGAGGAGGCCTTGCATACCCGGTCGTTAGCGGTGGCCCCACTTTGTGTTTCCGTTCGTGGCGAGTCAGCTATTTCCCGCTGGCGCGGTAGCTACCACGTATGGCCGAAGACGTTTCGCTCGACGAATTTCTGCACGACGACGAGTCCGCGGAGGCCCCGGCTGAGGACTCAACAGGATCGGAGCCGACGAGCGACGACGGTACAGCGACCGACCGTGGCGAGTCCGACGACATCGAACCCGCGACGACGACCTACGCCTGGTCCGGCGACGGGGCGGCCTGTGCAGCCTGTGGCACCGTCGTCGAGCGCCGCTGGCAGCAGGACGGCTCCCTCGTCTGTTCGGCCTGCAAGGAGTGGTAACGCGAGTGTGTGTCGGGTGCCCATCCACCA
Source organism: Haloarcula halophila (assembly GCF_029278565.1). Taxonomy (NCBI): domain Archaea; kingdom Methanobacteriati; phylum Methanobacteriota; class Halobacteria; order Halobacteriales; family Haloarculaceae; genus Haloarcula; species Haloarcula halophila. The sequence continues at coordinate 1,507,303 of NZ_CP119559.1, forward strand.
GAGTTACGTGTCCTCACACCTAAGGAGCCGCCATACTGGAACCGCGCATGGAGTGGGCGAACACCCGTGACGACCCGATTGTCACCCTCCCGTCGCCGGTGTTCGTCGCGCGGGCCACAACCTATGACTGACACGGATACATCACGCGGACAGCAGTCGGACAGTCCCGTACGTGACGCGACACGGGTCGCGACGCGCGTCATCGAGAACGTCGAGGAAGTCATCGTCGGCCACCACGACGAGATCGAACACATCGTCATCGCCCTGCTGGGTCGCGGCCACGTCCTCCTGGAGGACGTCCCCGGGGTCGGCAAGACCATGCTCGCCCGATCGGTCGCCGCCTCCTTCGACGGGGAGTTCAAGCGGGTGCAGTTCACCCCGGATCTGCTCCCCACTGACGTCACCGGCGTCAACGTCTTCAACCAGAAGACCCAGGAGTTCGAGTTCCGGCCCGGTCCGATCTTCGCCAACGTCGTCCTGGGTGACGAGATCAACCGCGCCCCGCCAAAGACCCAGTCGGCGCTGCTGGAGGCGATGGAGGAAGGGCAGGTCTCCGTCGACGGAACGACCCACGCCGTCCCCAGCCCCTTCACCGTCATCGCCACGCAGAACACCGTCGAGCGCAACCGGGCCTACGACCTGCCGATGGCCGAACTCGACCGGTTCATGACGAAACTCCACCTCGGCTATCCGGAAGCCGACGAGGAGTCGGCGATGCTGGGCGAGGTCGTCGGCCACCACCCCATCGAGGAACTGACCTCGGTGGCGACCTTAGAACAGTTGACGGCCGCACAGAACACCGTCGCCGACGTGACAGTCGAGGAGCCGATCCGGACCTACGCGACGCGACTGGCCCGGTTTACCCGCGAACACGCCGAACTGGGCGTGAGCCCCCGGGGGAGTATCTCGCTGCTTCGAGCGGCACAGGCCCGGGCGGTCCTGGACGGCCGTGAGTACGTCGTCCCCGACGACCTCCAGACCGAGGCCCCGGTCGTGCTCCCCCACCGGATCCGGACCGACAGCAGCGACCAGTCGGCGACCGACCTCGTCCGTGAGGCCCTCGACAGCGTTCCGGTCGAATGAGACCGACACGCCGGGGCCTGGCCGTGCTGCTCGTCGCGGCGGCGGCGTTCGTCATGGGGACGCGGTACGGGCAGGCCGGGCTCAACGCCGTCGCCGGCCCGGCAGTGGTACTGTTCCTGGCAGCGACCGTCCAGGTGCTGTGGTCCGGTCCGCCGACGATCGACCGGGACAAGCCTCGCCGGGGATACCCCGGCGACGAACGGACCGTCGCGTTCGACGCCGACGGCAACGGGCTCGCTCGACTGGCGGACGAGGTCCCCGACGGCGTCGACGGCGACGGGCGGGTCACCCGCTCGCTGCCCACGACGGTCCGGTACGACGTGACCTACACCGACCGCGGTCCCAAGCAGTTCGGCCCGGTCGAGGCCGTCGTCACCGATCCGCTGGGACTCGTCCGCAGACAGTATACGGTCGACGCGACGACCGAGACGCTGGTGTACCCGCCGGTGTACCGGATCGGCGGCCCGAAGACGTTCTCGCGGACGCTCGCGCCCGACGCCGAGGACCGACAGGCGTTCGACCGCCTGCGCGAGTACGTTCCCAGCGACTCGCTGCGGGACGTCCACTGGAAGTCGAGCGCCAAACGCGACGAGATGCTCGTCAAGGAGTTCGCCGACCACCACAGCGACCAGGGGTTGCTCGTCGTCGGCGAGGCCGACGAGGGGGTCGCCGACGAGATGGCGGCCGCTACCGCGACGGTCGCGATGGCCGCACTGGAGGCCGGACTGACCGTCGAGTTGACCGTTCCGGGCGGGACCGTCTCGAAGGGATACGGCGACACCCACCGGACCCGACTGCTGGAGACGCTCGCACGGACCGGCGCCGGCGAGACCGGGCGGGCCGACGCGGCCGACATCCTCGTGACGGCCCGCGAGACGGGCGTGACCGTCACCATCGAGGGACGCCGACACCGCTTCGGGGACGTGACGACCAGCCGCGAGAACCCGCTGGCCGGGGGTGAGGCATGAACGGGCCGACCGTCTGGCTTCGGGACCGGTTGCCCGACGAGCCCCGCCTGTTCGCGCTGCTGTCGGTCGCGCTGGTGCTCGGAGCGCCGCTGCGGACGATGTACCACCTCACCGACGTGGTCGGGTCGCCGACGCTGTTTCTCGTGTTGGTGGCGCTGGCACTGGCCGGTGCGACCCTGATCGCCCGGGTGTTACGGCCCGGTTTCGCCATCGCGATCGGTGCCGTCCTGTTTACCGCCGGGATCGCCTGGTACGTGACGAACCTCTCGACCGATCCCGAGCTGGCTGCGCTGGTGCGTGACACGATCGCGCTCGTGACCGGCCGATCGCTGCTCCAGATCGCCAACGTCCGGCTGTGGGTGTTATCGTTCGCGCCCGCACCGGTGTTTCTGACGTGGTACTTCGCGCTGCGACGGTGGTACGTCACCGCGACAGTCAGCGCGGGGACGACGCTCGCCTTCTTCGTGCTGACGACGGACGCCGGGCTGGTGACGACGCTGCTCGGCGTGGTCGGCGCGGTCGCGACGCTCGGGTTCGGGAACCTGGACGTGATCGACGAAGGGACCGAGCCGGCTCCCGACCCCGACACGGACGGCTCCGCAGACGGGATCGACGCCAGCCGGCGGGCGGTACTGGAACAGCTCGCGGCAGTCATCATCGTTCCGTCGGTGGTCTCGACGATCCCCTCGGTCACGGGGAGTTCGTTGTCGTTTACCGACGACACCGACGGTCCGACCATCGAGACGAGTCTGATCAACGCGGACGAGACGCTGTCGGTCCAGGGCGACATCTCGCTGACGCCGACCGTGCGGTTCACCGTCGAGAGCGACGAACCCCGCTACTGGCGGGTCGCGGCCTACGACCGCTACACCGGTGACGGCTGGGTCCGAACCGGGAGTGCGCGCTCCTACGGCGGACGCCGGCTCTCAGGCCCGGACGGCGACAGCCGGACGCTCCGACAGTCCTTCGAGGTCGAATCGGCGATCGCGACGGCTCCCGGTGCCTGGAAAGCAGTCCGGTACCGCGGCGATCCCGACTTCGAGGTGACCGCCCACGACGGGTTCCAGCCGGCGGGGGAGCTGTCGGTCGGCGATAGCTACGAGGTCACCTCCGAGGTCCTGCTCGCGACACCTCAGCAGCTCCGGGACGCGGGGACCGACTATCCCGACCAAGTCCGCCAGCGCTACCTCCAGTTGCCCGACAGCACACCCGATCGGGTCCGCGAGCGGACCACGACCCTGACCAGCAACGCCGAGAACCCCTACGAGACGGCGCTGGTCGTCGAGCAGTGGCTCGAAAACAACCGCGAGTACTCCCTGGAGGTCGACAGACCCGACCGGAACGTCGCCGATCGCTTCCTGTTCGAGATGGATCGAGGCTACTGCGTCTACTTCGCGACGACGATGGTCGTGATGTTACGGACCCAGGGTATCCCGGCACGGCTGACGGTCGGCTACACGCCGGGCGAGCGCGTCGACGAGGAGCGGTGGGTCGTCCGCGGGCTGAACTCCCACGCCTGGGTCGAGGTGTACTTCCCCGAGCAGGGGTGGGTACGGTTCGACCCGACCCCCACCGGCCCGCGCGAACAGGCCGAGCAGAGCGAACTCGAAGACGCCCGCAGTGCCGCGGTCCCCAACGTCGATACCGGGCAGACCGGCAGCCAGGGGTTCAGTTCGACACCGACGCCGACGCCGCCACCGCTGACCGAAACCGACACCAACGCCACAACCGACACGGGCGCGACGCCGACGCCGCTACAGAACAATCCCGACACGCCGTCGGGACCAGGGAATCCCGGGGCGGCCGCCGACGGGATCGGCAGCGACATCGACCTCCCGTCCCGCGAAGAGGCCACACTGGGAGTCGTCGCCCTCCTGGGGGTCGCCGCGGGTGCCCGCCGGAGCGGGCTCTCGGAACGCCTGTACAGGGCAGTGTGGGTCCGGTACCAGCGACGGGTCGACCCCGAGACGGACGTCGAGCGGGCGTTCCAGCGTGTGCTGTACGTCCTCGGTCGTCGGAACCGGCAACGACGGGACGGTGAGACGGTCCGGGCCTACCTCGATGCGATCGATGCGGACCAACGGGTTCGTCGGCTGGCACAGCTACGCGAACGGGCGCGATACGGCGGCCGGGTCGACGAGGCGACCGCCGACACAGCCGTCGAACTCGCCGACGAAGTGGTCTCCGAGCAGTGAGCGTCGGGTTCCCCCGACAGTGTTTAATACCAAGGTTTCGTACTGCCCGGTGTAATGTCGGAAGTCTGCTCGACGTGCGGGTTGCCTGAGGAGCTCTGCGTCTGCGAAGACGTGGCCAAAGAGTCTCAGGAGATCAACATCCGCATCGACGAGCGCCGTTACGGGAAAGAGGTAACGATCATCGAGGGGTTCGACCCGAAAGACGTCGACATGGACTCCCTGTCTTCGGATCTGAAGTCAAAGTTCGCCTGCGGCGGGACGGTCGAAGACGGCCAGATCGAACTCCAGGGCAACCACACCGGTCGCGTCGAGGACTTCCTCCGCGACAAAGGTTTCAACGTCGCCTGATCACCCGAGTTCCCCTTCTGTGGTCCGTCACCGACGTTATCAGTGGCGACACTGGGGGTGCAACGTTTTTCCCTCGTGATCTCTCGAAACCGGTATGGACCGCCACCAGCTCGCCAAGGAGTCGCCGATCGGCGTGGTTCTGTTCGGCGGGCTGTTGCTCTTTGCCGCCGTGTTCTATCACATCGACGAGTTGCTCCTGCTGGACAACCCGGTGGGTCCAGCCCTGGCGCTCCTGCTCGATGGTACACCGGCGCTGGCGCTCGTCGTCGCCGGGTACTGGCTCTGGTGCTCGCCCTTCGATCCCAAAGGGCGGTGGACAGTGTCGACCTGGACAGTCGCCGGGAGCGTCGCCGGCGGACTCGTCATCGGTGGGACCATCGGCGTCCGACTCTACGAAGGGCGACCTCTGGTAGAACCGGTGTTTCCGCTGTTGACCGGGCTCGGGATGGGCGGGGTCGCCGGCGCAGTCGCCGGCTACTTCAACGCGCGAGCGAAGCAGGACGCACGCCGGGCTGCGGTCCTGACCGACGCCTTGTCTTTCGTCAACAGCGTCATCAGACACGATCTGTTGAACGATCTGACGGCGATCCGCGGGCATGCAGACGTCCTCGCCGAGGACCACCGACCGGAGAGCGTCGACGTCATCAGCCGGAAGGCCAACGAGGCGACCGAGCGTATCGAGACCAGTCGATCGATCGTCGAGACGGTGACCGGCAATGGGAGCTTCGAGCCGATCGATCTGGTCGCGGTGGTCGAGGCGGTGACCGCACAGACGAGAGAGACGACACTGGCGACAGTGACGACCGACTGTCCCGAGACGGCGATGGTCCGGGCCAACGACGGACTCGAATCGATCGTCGACAACCTCGTCGAGAACGCCGTCGAACACGCGGAGGGAGCCGAGCCGCGCGTCCACGTCACCGTCAGCCAGACCGCCGGGACGGTCCGGCTGACCGTCGCCGACGACGGCCCGGGCATCGACCAGGCGACCGCACGCACACTGTTCGACAACGCCTCGGGCGACGCGAGCGGGCTGAGCATCGTCGACCGCCTCGTCGCGGCCTACGACGGGACCGTGTGGGCGACCCCCCGCAGCAGGTACGACGGACTCGGGGCACCCGAGTGGGACGAAACCGGCGGGACAGTGTTCGTCGTGGACCTCCCGGCGGTCTGAGCGAGTGCGGGTCCGGAGTCACAGGGAGTCACCGCAACGTCCGGAGTCCGAACTGATCGAACCAGTGGTCGACCCCGGTCCGAAGCAACGCTTCGACGATCCCGACGGCGACTGCGACACCCAACAGGAGCGGCCAGACGGTCAGATACGACGAGAGCGGGTGGAGGTGACTGCCGTAGAGTGACTGCCAGACCGTATCGCCCAGTATCCACAGCGTCATCAGAGTCGGTGTGAGCAACGACAGCCTGAGCAGCAGATACAGCGGGACGGCACCGCTCAGGAACATCCCGCCGCCGGCATAGAGGAAGCCGACGGCGACAGCCGGGAGCGAGCTATCCCCGAAGGACACACCCGACGAGAAGATCCAGGTGAGGACGGCCACCGCGTAGCCGACGCCACCGGCCGTCGAGATGACACCGGCACTGTGGTGGGAGGGCAGTCGGACCATATCGGGGGTTCCGGTGCCGACCACAAAAAGTCAATCGGGAGACGTGTCGGGAGCCCGATCGACCTGGGACGGTGACAGCACCTCAGAAGAACTGGAACAGATCGTCGCGCCGTGCGTCGTGGAGGTGGGTCCTGACCGCTTCGTTCAGGGCGTCGATATCGCCGCGTTTGGCGCTGATCGGTGCGATCGTCTCCTGCCACTGCTGCCAGGGCGGGTGCAGCCCCAGTCGATCACAGAGTTCGTTCAGCCGTTCGTCCTCGTCGTCGACCTTGTCCATCTTGTTGACCGCGACGACCGGTTCGACGCCGACCTCCCGGAGGAAGTGGAACATCTCCACGTCGTGGGGGATCTCGTCGGGGCCGGAGTGGCGATCGATGATGTCGACGACGGCCTTCCCGTCGACGACGAGGACGCCGACCAGGATCTTCTCGGCGTTGGTCTCGACGTAGCGGACGACGTCGGCCTTGATCCGCTCGCGCACGTCGTCGGGGACGCCCTTCATGAACCCGAAGCCGGGCAAGTCCGTCAACACGAAATCGGGGCCGGCCCAGTCGTAGTGGTTCGGGCTGCGGGTGACCCCGGGGTTCTGGCCAGTGTCGAAGGTGTGGCCGGTCAGCTCCCGCATCAGCGTCGACTTGCCGACGTTGGACCGGCCGACGAGGACCACCTCGCTGCCGCGGTTGGGGCGTGACTCGAACATACCCCGTCTACTCCGTCGAACGGGAAAAGCGCGTCAGTTTCCGCCTGGCCCCGACAGGGCCTTTTTGTCCCCAGGGATCGGACCGATAGCCGTGCGGCTGGTCCAGATCACGATTCCGACGGGCAAGCGAGACGCGGTGTTGGACGTCCTCGAAACCGAGGAGATCGACTACGTACTGAACGACGAGACGAGCGGCCGGGAGTTCACCGCCGTCGTCTCGTTCCCGCTGCCGACCAACGCCGTCGAGCCGGTGTTGGAGGAACTCCGGTCGGTCGGGATCGACGACGACGCCTACACCGTCGTCCTGGAGGCCAACACAGTCATCTCGAAGCGATTCGAGGAACTCGAAGACCGGTACGCCGAGGAGGAAGACGAGGACCGTATCGCCCGCGAGGAACTGACGGCGAAGGCCCGGGACCTGGCACCGTCGCTGTCGACCTACGTCATCATGACGGTCATCAGTGCGGTCATCGCCACGGCCGGGCTCCTACTGGACTCGCCGGCGGTCGTCGTCGGCTCGATGGTCATCGCGCCGTTGATCGGGCCAGCGATGACCGCGAACGTCGGGACCGTCGTCGACGACCACGAGTTGTTCGTCCGCGGGGTCAAGCTCCAGGCGATCGGCTTGCTCGTGGCCATCGCGAGCGCGACCGTCTTCGCGGCGCTCGTCCGCTACGCCCACGTCATCCCACCGCTGGCCGACGTTACCTCGGTCGGGCAGATCCGCGAGCGGGTCGCGCCCGACTTCCTCTCGCTCGTGGTCGCGATCGGTGCCGGCGCGGCGGGCGTACTCAGTCTCACCAGCGGCGTCTCGACGGCACTGGTCGGCGTGATGATCGCCGTCGCGCTCATCCCGCCGGCGGCGACGGTCGGCATCGGCATCGCCTGGGGCCAACCGCTCGTGAGCCTCGGATCGGGCGTGTTGGTGCTGGTGAACGTCCTCTCGATCAACCTCGCGGTCCTCGTGGGGTTGTGGTACCAGGGGTACCGGCCCGAACACTGGTTCCGGGAGGGTGACGCTCGTTCGGCGACCATCCAGCGGATCGGCGTCCTCGTGGTCTCGATTCTGGTCCTCTCGGCGTTTCTGGGGGGCGTGACACTCGACTCGTTCAACCGCGCGACGACCGAGGAGGACATCCGAACGGGGATCGAAGACGGCGCCGACGAGCACGTACGGATACTCGGCGTGGAGGTCGAGTACACCAACACGGCCATCTTCCAGCGACCCCAGCGCGTGATCGTCACCGTCGGCCTCCCGCCCAGCGCGAACGGCGGACCGCCGGGACTGGCCGACGAGTTCGACGCCATCGCCGACCGGGCCGCCGGGCGGGACGTGGAGACCGAGGTCCACTACGTCACCGTCGAAAGTACCGCCTAACGGTCAAGGTCGGCTTTGAGCGTACGATTATATAAATAGTGCCGGCCGCGTTCCCCCAGCTATGGACGCGAAACTACTTGCGATCAGTGGCGCAGTCGTACTGTTGGCAGTCGGCGCTGTCGGCCTGACAGTCGGGAATACGGGACAGGCGACGACACCGGACAACGCGACGGTCAGCGTCAGCGCGGACGCGGACGTGGAACGGACGCCCGACCGGGCGGTCGTCACCGTCGCGGCCGTCGGTCGCGGTGAGACCGCCGAAGCAGCACGTAACGCCCTCAGCGGCGACGCACAGTCGATCCAGCAGGCACTCAGCGGCGAAGACGCGACGGTGACCTCCTCGCGGTTCCGGATCGAACCGGAGTACGAGCGGACCGAGACCGGCCGTGAACAGGTCGGCTACATCGCCGTCCACACCATCGAGGCCGAGACCGGCGACGTGAACACGACCGGGACGCTCGTCGACACCGCCGTCGACGCCGGCGCCGACCGCGTCGAAGGGATCCGCTACGAACTGAACGAACAGACCCGGCAGGACGCCCGCGAGGAGGCCCTGCAGACGGCGATGGATCGGGCGCGTGCCGACGCGGACACGGTCGCCGACGCTGCCGACCGCTCGGTCGGTGACGTGGCCACGATCCAGACGAGCCAGAGCGACAACTACGTCGTCTACGCGGAGACCGCGGCCGCCGACGCCGGCGGGCGGACGACCATCCAACCGACGACGATCACCGTCGACGCGTCGGTCCAGGTGACCTACACGCTAGACTGACGCGGCCAGACGGGCGGGTTCGAGAGGAACTTTCATCCCCCTGTCGCCAGTGGTCCTACTCGATGGTCACAGGCGGCCCCGTCGTCCAACTCGGTGTCATCGTCGGCTCCGTGCTCGGCCTCTGGGTCGGCGCACGGCTCCTGGTAGACGCCGTCGTGCGTCTCGCCCGCCGCTTTGGCCTCTCGGACCTCACTATCGGGCTGACGATCGTCGCGGCCGGCACCTCGACGCCGGAGCTTGCCGTCTCGGTCGACAGCGCATTGAAGGGGCTGGGCGACATCGCCGTCGCGAACGTCCTCGGGTCGAACATCTACAACCTGGCGTTCATCCTCGGGATCGTCTCGCTGATACGGGTCCTGCCAGTCACCGAGGGGCTCGTCCGGCGGGACGGCGTCGCCCTGCTGGCGAGTGTCGGCCTCGGCGGTGTCGTCCTGCTCGACGGCGCTGTGACGCGGATCGAGGGGGCCGTCCTGCTGGGCTCGTTTCTGGCGTACACGGCGTATCTCCTCCGGACCACGGGCGGGACCGAATCGGCGTCTGCGGACGCCGTGACGCGAGGGGTCACCGAACGGGTGTCGTTCCGCGGCCGGGACGCCCTGTTGTGGTCGCCGGACTGGCGATCATCCTGGTGAGTGGGGACTACATGGTGCTGGCGGCGTCGGCGCTGGCCCGCGGCGCCGGGATCTCCGAGTGGGTCATCGGCGGCACGATCGTCGCGGCCGGCACCTCGACCCCGGAGTTCGCCGTCTCGCTGGTGGCGATCAGACGTGGGAGCCTCGGCGTCTCCATCGGGAACGTCGTCGGTAGCAACATCTACAACAGCACGGGTATCGTCGGCGTGGCGGCGCTCGTCCGCCCGCTGACGGTCAGCGGGACGGCGGCGGAGACGCTGCTGTGGCTGGGGGTCGTCTCGGTCGCCATGGTCACGGCGCTGTGGACCGGGCGCGTGCTGTCCCGACTGGAGGGGGCGCTGTTCGCGGCCTCGGAGATGGTTCGGTGGGCGCTCGGACTGCTCGGGTAGTCACTCCTCGTCGAAGGGGAGTTCGAGTTCGTAGTCGACGGCCTCGACGGCGGCGTCGAGGACGCCCTCGACGTTGTCGGCTTCGGTGACGCTCATGTAGTGGTCGGCCTCGACGTCCGTCGAGAGGTCGCTCTTGTTGGCGATCGTCAGGACCGGCACGTCGAAGCGCTCGGCGATGGCGTCACGGAGTTCGAGTTGCTGGGAGAGGGGGTACCCACAGTTGCCCGTCGGGTCCAGCAGGACCAGGACGGCGTCGGCGGCGTGTTCGAGCGCGCTGACCGCCTGTGACTCGATCTCGTTTCGCTCCTCCGGCGGTCGGTCCAGCAGTCCCGGCGTGTCGACCAGTTGGTACCGGATGCGCCCGTCCTCGAAGTGACCGACGCGGATCTGTGTCGTCGTGAAGGGGTAAGCCGCGATCTCGTTGTCCGCGCGGGTGACGGTGTTGACGAAGGAGGACTTGCCGACGTTGGGGTAGCCGGCGACGACGATGGTCGGCTCGTCGGGTCGGATGTCGGGGAGGACTTTCAGGGCGTCACGGGCCGTCGAGACGGCCGCGAGATCCTCCTCGACCTGTTCGACGACGTCGGCCATGCGGGCAAACGCCTGCTTGCGGAGTTTGCGGGCGGTCTCCTTGTCGCCGCGGACGAGACGGCTCTCGTACTCCTGGCGGATCTCCTTTGCTTTCCGGCCGGCCCAGGAGACGCGCGAGAGGTGCTGTTTCAGGTCGTCGATACCCTGTTGCTGGTCGCTCTCGGCGGAATCGTCGATCACGGCGTCGGCCAGTTCCACGTAGAACGGCTCCAACTCGTCGATGGTCGGCCAGGACTGGGCGACGTTCTGGAGGTTGTCCGAGACGATGTTCGAGGCGGTCATCAGCATCGACTGCTGGGCCTCGACGCCCTCCTTGGCGCCGCCGGCCCGGGTCGCTCGCGAGAACGCCTTGTCCAGTATCTCCTCGGACGTCGGCGTCGTCGGTAGATTCTCGAAGGGATGGCTCATTGACACGGTGTAGACGGCGACGGGGTAAAAGGTCGTCCAATCGGCGATTGGCGTGTGTACAGTCGCCACAGCGGCCCGCTTTCGGCCGACCGCTTTTGTCGCTCGCGCCGTGACTACCGGTATGGCACACATCGACGCCGGCGAACTCCTGCCAAACGAGCACGTCCAGCAGATGGCCGCCGCGGGCCGAGTCACACAACTACACCGCGGGCACGCCTACGCAGAGGCGGGCGATACCTTCGAGATCGACGGGCAACGGTTCGAGGTGACCGACGTGACCCGGCGAACGCTCGGCGATCTGACCGACGAGGACGCCCGCCGCGAAGGGTCTGAGGACCTGGATGCCTACCGCCAGCGGCTCGAACGCGTCCACGACTCCTTCGAGTGGGACGACGACAGCGAGGTCGTCCGCCACCGGTTCGAAGCCGTCGACGGCGAGTGAGGCTACCGTCGCGTTTCCAGTTCGTCCAGCAGGTCCTCGACGTCCATCTCCTTCATCGACAGCAGGACGAGCATGTGGTAGACGATATCCGCGGCTTCGTGGGCGATCTCCTCACGGTCGTCGTCTTTGGCTGCCAAAACGAGTTCCGTCGTCTCCTCGCCGAGTTTCTCTAAGACGGCGTTTTCTCCTTTCTCGTGGGTGAACAGCGAGGCAGTGTAGGAGTCCTCGGGGAGAGTCTCCTTGCGGTCCTCGATGACCTCGAACAGCTCCCGGACGATGTCGGCGTCGCTGTCGCGCATACCGGCTCGTCGACGGGCGAGCGTTTCAACCCGTCGCTACGCCTCGAAGAAGACCAGATCGTGGAGCCGGGAGTCCGCGGTCAGCTCCGGGTGGAAGGAAGTCCCGACGACGGGACCGTCACGGACCGCAACCGCCTGATCGTCCCAGGTCGCCAGGACCTCCACGTCGTCGCCGACGTAGTCGATCAGCGGCGCCCGGATGAACACCGCCGGGAACGGTTCGTCCAGCCCCGAGACGTCGAGGGCGGCCTCGAAACTGTCTTTCTGTCGGCCGAAGGCGTTGCGCTCGACGGTGACGTCGACGAGGTTCAGCGTGTCCACGCGGTCGTCGTGGGCGTCGCTGGCGGCGACGATGAGCCCGGCACAGGTCGCGAGCACGGGTTTTCCGGCCGCGACGTGGGTCTGGATCTCCTCGTCGAGACCGATGCGGTGGATGTGTCGTGAGATCGTCGTGGATTCGCCACCCGGCATGAGCAAGACGTCACAGTCGGGGACGAGCCCGGCCTCGCGGATCTCGACGACCTCGGCAGTCTCGTCGTGGGCCGCGGCGGCCCGTTCGATCGCCGCCGCGTGTTCCGAGACGTCGCCCTGGACAGCGAGTACACCCGCCCGAAGAGTCATGTGACACGGTACGGGGGCGGGAGTCAAAACCCCCTCGCCTCGGTGACAGTGCCAAACCGTTAGGTAGCGGGCGGCCCCTACCCGTGGTATGGCACGGCGACGGCGGGACCCGGTCGAAGCGAACGCGGACCCATCCGAAGACCTCTACGAGATCGCGGACTGGGAGCCCCGCTCCGTTCTCGACCGGTTCGCCCACTGGCTCTACTACGTCTCCCTGCGGGCGATCCGGTGGCTGACGGTCCTGCTCGCGATCCTCATCCTCGGTCTCCAGATCCTGTTCGGGAGCCTGGGCGCGATCGGCGATCAGCCGGTCGTCGCCGGGATGGCGCTGCTGTCGGCGGTCCCCGCGCTGGCGCTTGCCGCCTACATCTGGTACGCGGACGTGACGACCCAGGAACCGCTGACACTGCTCGTCGGGACCTTCCTGTTGGGTGTGCTGTTCGCGGGGTTTGCGGGCTTCCTCAACGTCTTCATCGGCGTCCCGGTCCAGGCGATCGGGTCTGGGTTCGGGCTGTTTCCCCCGGCCGGCCAGTTCTTCTTCTTCTTCCTGGTCGTCGGTCCCGTCGAAGAAAGCGTGAAACTGCTGGCCGTGCGCCTCTATGCGTTCCGTGACGACCGGTTCGACGCGGTGATCGACGGGGCGGTCTACGGCGCCGCGGCGGGACTGGGCTTTGCGACCATCGAGAACGCCTTGTATATCTCTCAGAACACCGAGATCGTCGGCGGGACGTTCCGGGCGATCGGGGAGAGCAGCGGAATCACCGCGATCCGGGCACTGGCCGGTCCGGGCCACGTCATCTACTCGGCGTTCGCCGGCTACTACCTCGGTCTAGCGAAATTCAACCCGAGAGAGGCCGGCCCGATCGTCCTCAAGGGGTTGCTCATCGCCTCGATCATCCACGCGATGTACAACACGCTGGCCAGCCCGGTGACGTTCATCATCTCGGAGGTGTACAACGTCGACTATCTCGTCGCCTTCTTCGGGTTCGTCGTCGTCTACGACTCGGTGTTCGGGTTCGTCCTGGTACGGAAACTGCGGGCGTACCGACAGGCGTACTCGCGGGCCCACGAGACCGACGACGGGCCACAGTATCGAGCCGAAGAGACCGAGTTCGAGTCCTAACAGAGCTGTTCGACGTACTTGGCGACGACGTCGACCTCTAGGTGGACCGGGTCGCCGACCGACTTCTCCGAGAGCGTCGTCTCGTCGTAGGTCGTCGGGATGATCGCGACGTCGAAGTGCTCGTCGTTGCGGGCGGCGACGGTGAGGCTGATGCCGTCGACGGTGATCGATCCCTTCTCGACGAGGTAGTCCCGCTGGGCGTCGGGCAGCGAGAAGGAGAACGTCCAGTCCTCACCCTCCTGGTCGATGCCGACGACCTCGGCAGTGGCGTCGACGTGACCCTGGACGATGTGGCCGTCGAACCGGCCGTCGGCGGGCATCGCTCGTTCGAGGTTGAGCCGGTCGCCCGCCCGGATCTCGTCGAGGAACGTCCGGGCGAGCGTCTCCTGGGCGAGGAACACCTCGAACCAACCCTCGCCGAACGCCTCGACGGTGAGACAGGCGCCGCTGACGCTGATCGACTGGCCGTGGTCCAGTTCCGAGAACGGGGCGTCGATCCGGAGCCGACGGCCGCCCTCGTCGTCTTCGACTGCGAGTACTTCGCCGGTCGACTCGACGATACCGGTGAACATACCCCCTGTAGGTCCGAGTGCGCAGAAAGCCCTTCGCTTCCGTGTCCGCGAGCGTCGACTACTCCCTACGGTCCGATGAACGTATACTCGAATCCGAGTTAGTTTTATTCACGATTGATCACAAAGGATATAATCGAGACGGTGATACCAGTGGGTATGTCACCGAAGGGTACGGCCGACGCCCGCGACGACGACAGCGACTGGACAGCGCGGCACGCACGGCTCCGATCCCGGGAGCGACGCCCCTCCGTCGCCGACGCCGACGAGGACGAGGACGCGTGGGAACTGCGCCACGCGGAGACGAAACGCAACGCCTGAAAAGCCGTTCTCAGCGCTTGAGGACTTCGACGCCGACGAGTTTCGCGCCGGTGAGCGCGCGGATGTAGGCCCCGCCCGCGATCGAGACGTGCCCGAACTCGTCTTCCGACATGCCGTACATCTCGATGGCACGGGAGGTGTCGCCGCCCCCGACCACGGAGAAGCAGTCGGTGTCGGCGATGGCTTCCAGCACGCCGGCCGTGCCGACGGAGAACCGTTCGTCCTCGAACATCCCGAGCGCACCCTTCACGAAGACCGCCTCGGAGTCGCGGATGATCGGGGAGTACTCCATGACCGTCTCCGAACCCACGTCGAGATACGAGACCGTCTTCTCCTCGATGTCGTCGACGGCCTGTTCGGCGCGGTCACCGTCGTCCTCGTAGGCCAGGTCCACGGCCAGCGTGATCTGGTCGCCGTGGTCGTCAAGCATCGTCTCGATCTTCCCGCTGTTTGCCTCCCACTGCTCGTCGTAGAGGTTCGCGTCGTCGATGTCGTAGCCGACGGGGTGGCCCGCCGCACGGAGGAACAGTTCGCCGGCGATCCCGCCCAGCAGGAAGTCGTCGACCTTCTCGTCGAGGTGGGTCATCACGTCGATGACGTCGGTGGCCTTGGTGCCGCCGACGACCATCGTCACCTGGCCGTCGAACTCCTTCTCTGCGATGGCGGTGTTGGCCTCGTACTCGGTCTCCATGACCCGGCCGGCGTAGGCGTCCATCACCAGCGGGAACCCCACGAGGGAGGCGTGCGAGCGGTGGGCCGCCGAGTAGGCGTCGTTGATGTAAGCGTCGAACTCGCCTTTCAGCGTCTGGACGAACTCGGTCTGGGATTTGACCTCGGAGTCCTCCTCGGGGAGTTCGTCGTCGCACATCCGGGTGTTCTCCAGGACGAGCACGTCACCACCGTCCAGATCGGCGATGTCGTGGATGGCCTGGGGGCCGTAGGTCTCGTCGACGAAGTCGACGGCCTGGTCGATGTGGGCCGCGAGGATCTCGGCGTGCTGTTCGAGCGAGACGAAATCGTCACGGCCGGGGCGGCCCTGGTGGGCCATGACCGCGATCTCGAACTCCCGGTCGACCAGTTCGCGGATCGTCTCGGCGTGGCGGTCGAACCGGCGGTTGTCCTGTACCTCGCCGTCCTCGACCGGCGAGTTGAGGTCGAGGCGGACGAGGACGCGCTGGCCGTCCTCGAGGTCGTCGAGCGTCTGGAACGTCATGTCAGAGGGGACGCCGGCCGTGTGTTTAGTCGTTTCCGAGTCGGGCCGGCGCGTGGCGAACCAGAGCCGAACGGGGAGGACCGACCTGCGACCGGACAACCGGGCGGCGGAGTCGGTCTCGACCGCCGGTGGTCTCCCGACGCACGCAGCCGTCCCCTCGTGGCAGGTTCCTCGGAGTACGTCGGGACCGTCGAAAACGGGTAGAATACGGGACTCAGACGAAACGTCGGAGCAGGGCCGGTTACGCCTCGGTGATGTACTGCGCCACGTCGAGCATCCGGCACGAGAAGCCGTACTCGTTGTCGTACCAGGTCAGGATCTTCGTCTGTCCGTTGACGACGTTCGTCGACTCCAGGTCGACCTGCGTCGAGTAGGGGTCGCCGAGGATATCCGTCGAGACGACGTCCTCGTCGGTGACACCCAGGACACCCTCCAGTTCGCCGGTAGCGGCCTCCTCGAAGGCGGCGTTGACATCAGCCTCGGTCACGTCGTCGTCGAGGTCGACGACGAACTCCGTGATCGAGCCGTTGGGGACCGGGACGCGGATGGCCATCCCGTCGAGTTTGCCTTCGAGTTCGGGCAGAACCTCGGTAGTCGCCTGTGCGGCGCCCGTCGAGGTCGGGATAATGTTCTCGGCGGCCGCGCGGCGGCGCCGGGGCTTACCGTTGGGACCGTCCATCAGGTTCTGGGAGCCGGTGTAGGCGTGGACGGTCGTTAGCTGGCCGACGTTGATACCGAACTCCTCGTCGAGCACCTTCGCCACGGGGGTGATGGAGTTCGTCGTACAGGAGGCGTTCGAGACGACGTCCTCGCCGTCGTACTCGTCCTCGTTGACGCCGTAGACGATCTGTTTGACGGGGTCGTCACCTTTCGGCGGTGCCGAGATCAGGACCTTGTCGGCACCCGCTTCGAGGTGCTGACTGGCGTCTTCCTTGGTGCGGAAGATGCCGGTCGCCTCGAAGGCGACATCGACGTCGAGGTCGTCCCAGGGGAGCTGGGTCGGGTCGGTCTCGTGGAAGACGCCCGCCTCGAAGTCGGTACCCTCGACCGAGAGAACACCGTCTTCGACGCCTACACCGTCGAGTGTTCCCATAACGGTGTCGTACTGTGCGAAGTAATCGATCTCGTCGTCGTCCATCACGTCGTTGATCCCGACGATCTCGACGTCGTCGTTCTCCAGCGAAGCACGAAATACGTTCCGGCCGATCCGGCCGAAGCCGTTGAGGCCGACACGAACTGGGTCGCTCATACCGCTTAGAATACCTTCGGTTCAGAGTAAAGAGTTTTCGGAGTTGTCGCGGATTATTGTTTGTTTGTGCGCGTTCCGTACCGAACAGGACCGTATACACGGGACTGTTTCACACGGGAGAGACGACCGTGAGTGAATGTGTTCGATCCACCGTCAAGAACGGACCCCGACAGAAGGCTTTTGAGACGGACGACCCAACCATCGAGTAGTAATGAGACGCGACGACGACGATCCGTTCGACGAGTTCTTTCGGGAGATAGAGCGGATGATGGACGAGATGATGGGCGCCGAGGGGGAGGTCCACATCGATCGGGACACGAGTGCGGACGGCGGGAACATCCACGTCGACGTCCACGAGACCGACGAGGAGGTCCGGGTCGTCGCCGACGTCCCCGGTGTCGAAAAGGAGGCGATCGATCTGAAGTGTGACGGCACGGTGTTGACCATCGACGCCGGCAGTCACGACCGGGAGTACCACGAACGGCTCACTCTACCGAGCCGAGTCGACGAGCACTCCGCTTCGGCGACGTACAACAACGGGATCCTCGAAGTCACCTTCGACCGCGAAGAGGACTCGGCCGACATCGAGCTATAGCGACCCACTTTTTACTGCACGGGGTCGCCGATGGCGATCCCCTCCCCCCTTGTAACGGGAAAAGGGCCGGACGCTCACTCCGTTCGCGTCCGCTGAACCGCTTCGATCGGTGGCTGCTTACCGCAGGAGACGCGTTCCGTCGGGTGGGCTACACGCCACTTACCGCTCCGAAGTCTCTCGTATCAGTCCCGCGAGATCGTCCCAGAATCCGACTTCGTACTTCGCCGCGCTATCGATAGTCGGTCGTGCGTTCGTCTCGGTCACGACTGTGCGGTCGTCGGTCACGAGCAGATCGACCCCCAGATAGTCGATGTCCAGCACCGCGGCCGCTCGTTCGGCCAGCCGTCGGTGTTCGGAAGGGAGGTCGACGCCGGTCGCCTCGGCACCGCGGTGGACGTTGTGCTTCCAGCGGCCGTTCGCCCGTTGCTCCTCGGACAGACGACGCTCGACCGCTCCGACGTACTCGCCGTCGAGGACCATCGCCCGATAGTCGCGGGCGTCGGGGAGGTACTCCTGGACCAGAAACGATCGGTCCCCAGTCGCGCGGTAGTCGTGTACCAAGTCGAGGTAGTCCGCGATTCCCAGGAAGGAATCGAGGTCGTGAGCGACCGTGACACCGACACCGCGGGTCGTCGAGTTGGGTTTGACGACGACGGGCGGGCCGATTCGCTCGAAGGCAGCCACGAGGTCGGCCTCGTCAGCCGGATTCGATACGACGACCGTCTCCGGGACTGGCAAGTCGGAGTTCCCGAGTCGTGCTAACACGTCCGCCTTGTTCCGTGAGCGGAGGATGGCCTCGCGGTCGTTGATCCACGGGACATCGAGCATCGCGTCAGCGACGGCCCCCTCCATGATGCGCGAGGGGTAGACGAGGCCCACGTCGTAGGTCCCGAAGGGCGACTCACCGAGGGGAATCGCCCGTTCGGCGGTCTCGACGTGGCCGATCTCGATGCCACGCTGGGCGAGTGGCTCGCGCATCCGCTCGAAGGTCTCGGCGCGGGTGGCGACGGCGAGTCGGAGCATCTGGTGGAGTAAAGAGCGGTCGCTACAAAGACCTGTCTCAGTTGCGTTTGGCCGGGGCAGGCAAGCCGTCGCAGTCGGGGTCCACCGCGAGCGCCGTGACTGAGAGAAAAGTCGAAGAAACCGCGATCGGTTAGCGAGCGGTGCGGGAAATGGTGGGGAGGCCAAGCATCCGCGCCTTCGGGCGCGGTTCTCGGAATCGCCGCAGGCGATTCCGCCTTTTTCCCCAAGTTTTTACGCGGGGGTCGAGCGCTCGCCCGAGCGAGCGCGAGGCCCTCGCGTAAAAAGTGGGTTTACATCATGCCGCCCATACCGCCGCCCATGCCACCCATGCCGCCGGGAGCGCCACCGGGCGCGCCGCCCTCGTCCCCGTCACCGGAGGTCGAGAGGTCGCCCGCAGCGATGATGTCGTCGATCTTGAGCACCAGGTTCGCGGCCTCGACAGCCGAGGAGAGCGCCTGGCGCTTGGCGTGAGCCGGTTCGACGACGCCCGTTTCGAGGGTGTCCTCGACATCGCCGGTGAAGACGTTCAGGCCGGCGCTGACCTGGCCGTCCTCGTGGGCCGCACGGAGGTCGACCAGCGTGTCGATGGAGTCCAGGCCGGCATTCTCGGCCAGCGTACGCGGGATGATCTCCAGCGCGTCGGCGAAGGCCTCGACGGCCAGCTGTTCGCGGCCCTCGACGGAGTCGGCGTAGTCCCGCAGACGGGCAGCGACCTCGATTTCCGGTGCGCCGCCGCCGCCCAGGACCGTCCCGTTGGCGACCGTGCTGGCGACGACGTCGAGTGCGTCCGTGACGCCGCGTTCGAGCTCGTCGACGACGTGGTCGGTCGAGCCGCGCAGGAGCAGCGTGACGCCGTGGGCGTCAGCTCCAGTCCCCTCGACGTAGAACAGACCCTCGGCAGCGTCGCGCTCGACGGAACCGTGCCCGAGATCGTCTTCGGTGGCGGAGTCCAGATCGGAGACGACGCGAGCACCCAGAACCTCCTTCAGGAACTCGATATCGGATTTCTTGGCCCGTTCGACGGCGAGGATACCCTGCTGTGCGAGGTAGTGCTGGGCCATGTCGTCGATGCCCTTCTGGCAGAAGACGACGTTGGCACCGGTCGCGGCGATCTGATCGACCATCTCCTTGAGCTGTTCCTCTTCCTTGTCGAGGAACGTCTGGAGCTGGCTCGGGTCGTCGACCGAGAGCTGGGCGTCGACGTCGGTCTCGTCCAGTTCGATCGCCGTATCGATCAACAGGACCTTCGCGTCGTCGACGTTCTCCGCCATCTCTTCGTGGACGGCGTCCTTGTCGATGACGGCGCCTTCCAGCAGTTCGGAGTTGCCGGCGGAGCTACCGGTCTGGGTCTCGATGTTGAGATACTCCAGGTCCGCGACGACCGAGCCGTCCTCGGCCTCGACGGTGACGGCGTTGACGGCGTCGACGATGAGCTGGGCGAGCAGTTCTTTGTTGAGCTCGGCGCCCTTGCCGGTCATCGAGGTCTCGGCGACCTTCCGGAGCAGGTCCTCGTCGTCGGGGTCGACGTCGGTCGCGATGTCGGCGACGATCTCCTTGGACTCGCTTGCGGCCATGTCGAAGCCTTTGATGATCGCCGTCGGGTGGATATCCTGCTCCAGGAGATCCTGGGCGTTCTTCAGCAGCTCGCCCGCGATGGCGACGGCGGAGGTGGTACCGTCACCGGCTTCGTCCTCCTGGGTCTCGGCGACCTCGACGATCATCGAGGCCGTCGGGTTGTCGATGTCCATCTCCTGGAGGATCGTCACCCCGTCGTTCGTTACGGTGACGTCGCCCATCGAGGAGACGAGCATCTTGTCCATCCCTTTCGGCCCGAGTGTCGACCGGACCGACTCGGCGACCGCGCGAGCCGCGGAGATGTTGTGTTCCTGTGCAGATTTGTCCTTCATCCGCTGGGAGTCCTCTCCCAGGATGATCATCGGCTGTCCCTGCATCTGACGTTGACTCATAATCAGGCGAAGATTGTATGTGGTTCTATATAAAAGTATGGGTTGATACCGCTCGACCGTCACGAGGGGGTGCCGGCCCGAATCGGTGAAACCGCACCACTACGGGGCTATCTACTGGATATTGTGACACACGGTCACACGGGACAGCGGCGAGCGGCGAGCGGGTTTATATATTACTCTACGGGTTCCTTCCAGTGGACGTTGACCGATCCGACGACGAACGCGTCCTTCCCGTCGGCGTTGCGACGGAACTGGAGCGTGTTCTCGCCCTCGTCGAGACGGTCGGGAACGACGGTGTCCATCCAGTACTGCCAGCCGTCGCCGATCGCGATGTCGAACCCGGAGAGGGCCTCCCCGTTGACGAGCAGTTCGTGGTCGTAGTCGCCCACGTCGTAGACCTGCATCTCGACGTAGGGGTCGGCAGGGTCGGCGACCGGAACCTCGAAGTCGAGCCGATCGGTCCGATCGCCGACGAACTCCGCCCAGGGAACGTCGAGGGAGTCCGCCGACGGACCGAGGTGTTGCTGGAACGTACAGCGCGCGTAGTTGGCACGGTGAGCCATACTGGTGCCGTGGGCCGCCACCCTCAAAAAGGCGCACCGGTACGCCGTCGACCGAACGACGCCGGTGGGGCTCGGAACGGATTTATTGTCACTGGCCGCCTACGCCCGTGCGTGAATCGCACGGCAGCCCTGGACGCGGTCGTCTTCGGGGTCGACATCCAGAGCGGCGACGTGCGCGGGGACGCTCCCTCCTACGCGCTTGTAGTCTTCGACGGGGAGTCCATCGAGCGCGACGTGGTCTCACGGCGGAAACTCCGCCGACGGATCGAGGCCGAGGAGCCGGCGATGGTCGCCACGGACAACATGTACGAACTGGCCGCCGACAAGGACCAACTCGTCCACTTCCTCGGACAGCTCCCGGACGAGACGCGCCTGGTCCAGGTGACCGGCGACGAGCAGCCGGAACCGCTCTCCCGGGTCGCCAAGCGCCACGGCGTCCCGTACGGCAAGAAGCCGATGCAGGAGGCCGAGGCCGCCGCACGCCTGGCGGCGGCGAACGTCGGCCAGGAGGTGTCGGCCTTTACCGACACGACCGAAGTCAAGGTCGCTCGCGGGCGCTCGACCGGAAAAGGCGGTTGGTCCGAGGACCGGTACACCCGCCGCATCCATGGCTCTGTCAAGACCCACAGTCGGGAAGTCGAGTCCGCCCTGGAGGAGGCCGGCCTGGAGTACGACCGCGAGGTCACCGAGAAGTACGGCGGCTTCTCGAACGCCGTCTTCCGCGTACAGGCGCGTCCACAGGACATTCCGGTCTCCCGGAACCGATCGGGCGACACCCGCGTCGAGATCGAGCGGGTCCGCCGGGACGGCATCGAGTTCCGCCCGCTGGCCAAACGCCGGGACCACGTCGTCGTCGGCGTCGACCCGGGGACGACGACGGCCGTCGCCATCGTCGGTCTCGACGGCGAGGTACTGGACGTCTACTCCTCGCGGACCGACGACGCGGCCGCGACGACGGAGTGGATCATCGAACGGGGCCGCCCGGTCGTCGTCGCCGCCGACGTGACGCCGATGCCAAACACCGTCGAGAAACTCCGCCGATCGTTCAACGCCGCCGGCTGGACGCCCGACCGGGACCTCCCGGTCGACGAGAAGAAACACCGGACCCGCGAGGAGGGGTACGACAACGACCACGAGCGGGACGCGATGGCGGCCGCGCTCTACGCCTACGAGGACCACGAGGACCAATTCGATCGCATCGCCAGCAAGGTCCCGCCACAGGAGGAAGTCGGCCCGGTCGTCGCCCGCGTCGTCGCCGGCGAGGAGTCCGTCGAGGCGGTCCTGTCGGACATCACCGGCGAGGACGACGACGAAGAGGAGACAGCCACCCACGAACCGCGGGAGCTGACCGAGGAGGAAGAGGAGATCCGGCGGCTCGAATCGCGGATCGACCGGCTCGAATCGCACGTCGAGGACCTCAAATCGACCATCCAGCGCAAGGACGACCAACTCGAAGAGAAGGACAAACAGCTAGAGAAGGCCCGAAGCGAGGGCCGGCGCGAGGTCCGCAAAGACCGGGAGGTCACCCGGCTCCAGCGGCGCAACGACGCACTGGAACGGGACCTGGAGGCCGAACGCGAGAAACGTGAAGAACTGTCGGACAAGCTGGAACGGTTGAAATCCCTCTGGAAGCTCGACCACTCGAACTTCGCGGACGTCTCGGAGAAACAGGAGGGGCTGGTCCCGGTCAAGGTCGTCGAGCAGTTCACCCGAAGCGACATCGAGAACGCCGACGAGCGGTTCGGCCTGGCCCCCGACGACGTGATCATGTTCCGGGACGCCTCCGGCGCCGGCCGGTCGACGGCCGAACTGCTCGCGGAGATCGACCCCCGTATCGTCCTCCGGTCGGGGAACCTCTCGGACGCCGCCGACGAGGTGCTGTTCGACCACCGTGTCCCGGTCGCACCCGCGGAACTAGTCACCGTCCAGGAGGTCGACGAACTGGCCGTGGCCCGCGAACGCGAGGTCGAGGCGGCGGTCGCCGACTGGGAGGACCGCGCCGAGGACCGCAAACGCGAGCGCAACGCCGAGATGGTCGACCAGATCATCAGCGAACACCGCGCGGACCGCCCGGTCGAGGACTAACGACGAGTGTCACGATCTGTCGGCGTGTCTGTGTGAGGTCTCGCGGAGTCCCCCTCCGCGTTCGACTGCCGGGGCAGTTCAGGGGAGTCCACCCGCCCCGCCCATGCCGAACGCGGCCATGAGCGTGGAGACGAGTCCGTAGACGACGAGCGCGAGACCGGCGACGACGAACGCGATCCCGGCTGCGATCAGCGGTGCCTGTGACGCGACGAGTCCGATCCCACCGACTGCGACGACGATACCGGCGATACCGACCGCGCCGAGTTTGTCGAGCATACCTCGATTCCTCCGGTCGGCGAAAAAAGCCCGTCGGTCAGTACTCGAAGCCGGTGTCGATCCCCTGAGCGGCGGCGACCATCTCGGCGATAGCGTCCTGCCGGCGCAACAGCGTCATCGTGTTCCCCTCGACGTCGAAGGTCCCGCTCATCACCGACTCCGAGACGTCCAACTCGCCCTGCAGTAGGGCCTTCCAGGCGGCGTATGGCCCCCGAAGGGCGAAGTCGTAGTCGCCGTTTGTGCTGATGGCGGCACCGGTACAGGTGCCGTCGTCGACGTCGACGACGATCGTGACAGAATCACCCTCGTACGTGTCGTCGGCCTGGATCTCGAACTCGAAGGTCGCGACGAACTCCTCGGCGGCCGTCCGGAACTCGGTCCGGTCGTTGAGCCGGTCGCGCCACTGCGTGGCCCACTCGTCGGCGTCTCCGGGTAGTTTCACACTCATTGTCGGCAGTCCCGATCAGATGTTCTCGAAGTTCGCTGCCGGGATCAGTGCCTCGACCAGGTTGTCCGTGAGCATCCCGACGAGCGCGTTCGACGGACCGCTGACGAGGAAGGCGCCGCTGTCGGCTTTCGCGTCCTCCAGCGTCATCGGCGTCTCCGAGAGGTAACTCCGGAAGGACTCGGCGCTCTCGGTGAGCAGTTCCGCCCGTCGGCGCTGAAACTCCGTCTGGGCTTGCGTCTGGTTGATCGAGCCGTTCTGGACACGTTCGGTGATCTCCGTTCGTATCGATTGGAGTTTGGCGGGGTCGGGCCGGATAGCGGCCGTCACCGTCGCCGTGTCGCTCCCCTCGGTCGTCTGAACGGAGGTCTCGGTCGGTGTCCCGTCGAGGTCCGTCTCGGTGGGGTCGATCGACTCCTCGTCGCCGTCGGAGGAGACACAGCCGGCCACGGAGGCGACCGTCCCGGAGGCCGCGAACTTCAGAAAGTGTCTGCGGTCGTGCTCGTCGCTCATACTGTCAAAACAGTTCGGAGTACGCCGAATAAGGATTGTGGTTGGTGGTCCCAAGCTAGTCGACAGAAGTTAAACCTCCCGGGAACGAACGTCCGCGCATGAGCGACAACGACAGCCGGAAGGACCTCAGGATGCCCGAGGAGGACGAGGTGTTCGCGATCGTCACAGACATGCTCGGTGCGAACCGGGTGACGGTCCGCTGTATGGACGGGGTCGAACGAACCGCCCGGATCCCGGGCAAGATGCAGAAACGTATCTGGATCCGGGAAGACGACGTGGTGCTCGTCGAGCCCTGGGACTGGCAAGACGAGAAGGCCGACATCACCTGGCGCTACGAGAAACAGGACGCGGACCAACTCCGCGAGGAGGGACACATCCAGGAGTAGCCACCGCATGACACGACAAGTGAGGGCCGAGACGTGACAGAGGCGGAGTTCGGACTCCTCGACACCGACGAGGTCGAGACACCGGGTGACGAGTGGGAGGAAGTCGACGTTTCCGACACCGAAGCCGATCGCATCGCCCGCAAGCGGGACCGCGAGTTCAGCCAGTTTCGCGAGCGTATCAAGGACGCGGACCAGTTCAAAGTCGAGGCCAGCGTCTTCGACGACGCCACCTACGGCGCGCTGTACAAACTCGTTCAGGACGGCCACATCGACGCCTTCGGTGGCCCGATCTCGACAGGCAAAGAGGCCAACGTCTACACCGCACTGTCGGGCGAGAAAGAGGTCGCGGTCAAGGTCTACCGTATCAACGCCTCCGATTTCAAGGACATGCGGGGGTATCTCGACGGCGACCCGCGCTTCGAGGGAATCGGTTCGGACAAGAAGAAGGTCGTCACCGCCTGGGTTCGCAAGGAGTCGTCGAATCTGAAACGGGCGCGTCGGGCGGGCGTCCGGACGCCCGAACCCATCGCCGTCGAGCGCAACGTCCTCGTCATGGAGTATCTGGGCACCGAGGAGGGGCGGGCCCGCAGGCTCAGCGAGGTCCACATCGAGAACCCACAGATGGCCTTCGACGTCGTCAAAGAGTACATGCGACGGCTCTACGACGCCGGCCTGGTACACGGCGACCTCTCGGAGTACAACATCGTCTTCCACGAGGGGCAACTGTACATCATCGACCTCGGGCAGGCGGTCACCGTCTACCATCCCAACGCCGAGGAGTTCCTCGAACGGGACTGCCGGAACGTGGCGAACTTCTTCGCCCGCCAGGGCGTCGAAACTTCCCCCGACGACCTGCTCGCGTACGTCCGGGAGTACGCGACGCCGCGGGACAACGACGACACCGACCGGGGAGCCGACGACGACGCGGTCGCGGCCGAACGCGAGGACGGCGGGACGGACGATGTCGACGATCCGTCGGCGTAACCCGAAGCGCCCTTTCAGTCAGGCAAAGCGCTAAGAGGCACACCTGTCGACTGGACGTATGGGCACCTGGCAGGAACGACTCCCGGCCCGGCTCCGGGCCGCCGTCCGCGACCGCGTCGCCGTCGACACGCGGGCGCTGGGGGTCGTTCGCATCTCGCTCGGGCTGTTGCTGCTGTCGGATCTCCTGTTGCGCGCCCGGGATCTCCGCGCCCACTACAGCGACAGCGGCGTCTTCCCGCGACCGGCGGCGATCGAGTTGTACGACCCGCTTTCGGTTCATCTGGCGGTCGGCGACGTGCCGGAGTTGGCCGCACTGTTCGCGCTTCAGGGAGTCGTGGCACTCGCCTTCCTCGTTGGCTACCGGACACGGCTGGCGACGCTGTTGACCTGGCTGCTGTGGCTCTCGCTGCACGCACGGTTCCCGATGGCACTCAACGGCGGGGACACGCTGGTTCGGCTGACGCTGTTCTGGTCGCTGTTCGTCCCGCTCGGTGCCCGGTTCTCCGTCGACGCGCTCCACCACGAGGCTCCGCCGACACGGGTCGCCTCGCTCGGTACCGCCGCGTTGCTGGGCCAGGTCGTGTTCATGTACGGCACCAACGCCACGCTCAAACACATGGGGACGGTCTGGGCGGCCGGCGACGGCCTGACCTACACGCTCCGACTGGGCCATTTCACGACCGCCTTCGGGGAGTTCCTCGGGACCGTCCCGCTCGTGACAACTGTCCTTGGGTATACCGTCTTCGTCCTCTGGACGCTCTCGCCCGGCCTCCTGCTCCTGACGGGGTGGAGACGCACACTCCTCGCCTCGCTGTTCGTCTCGATGCACGTCGGGATGGCCCTCTCGATGCATCTCGGCCTGTTTCCGGCGGTCGTCGTCGTGGTGTTGCTCCTCTTTCTCCCGACGCCCGTCTGGGACCGCCTGCTCCCGCCCGAGCGGATCGAACGACTCCGGCGTCCCGCGCTGGAGGGGGTTCTCAGCGGACTCTATCCGACGTTGTCGACCCCCGACAGGCTCGCCCGGTTGCGTGCTCACCTCCGTGTCGTGGCCGTCGTCGTCGTCCTCGTCTCGCTACTGTTCGTCGGGGCGTTCAACGCACAGCTGCTGACCAACCGGGCCGACGTCGGTCCGCAGGACACGACCCCCGAGCCGCTGGAGACCTACGGCGAGACGCTGTATCTGACCCAGTACTGGAACATGTTCGCACCGGACCCGCTCCGGGAGACGGGGTGGTACCGCCTCCCCGGGACCCTGGCGAACGGGACGACGGTCGGCGTTGCCCACGGCGGCCCCGTCACCGATGACCGGCCGGCCGGGCTGGACGACCTCGCTCACCAGTACCCCAACCAGCGCTGGCGTAAGTACCTGAGCAACCTCCGGCAACCGGGGTACGCCGCCGAGCGGGACCTGTTCCTCCAGTACCACTGCGAGCAGTGGAACCGCAAGCACGACGCCGACCTCGAAACGATCGAGTTCGAGTACGTCACGCTCTGGGTGACCGACGACGGGACCGTCCGACAGGGGACCGACCACCTCACGAGTCACAGCTGCGACCCCTGAGAACCGGTCGCAGGACGGCTTGCACGCCGAAGTTTTAAACGGGCTGGCCCTCTTACGAACGGATATACTTATGCAACACGTGAAGATTCCGCAGGACCGGATCGGTGTTCTCATCGGCGACGGTGGTGAGACGATGCGCGAGATCGAGGACCGCGCGGAGGTCCGTCTCGACATCGACTCCGAGGACGGATCGGTCAAGATCGAGACCGTCGGCGACCCCGTGACGGCGCTGAAGGGGCCGGACATCGTCAAGGCGATCGGCCGCGGGTTCTCCCCGGACGACGCGCTGGCGCTGCTCGAAGACGACATGATGATGTTCGAGCTCATCGACATCGAGGCCGCCTCCCGCAACAAGAACGACTTCCGCCGGCAGAAGGGCCGGCTCATCGGCGAGGGTGGACGGACCCGCGAACTCATGCAGGAACTGACGGGTGCCGCGGTCGTCATCTACGGCTCGACCCTGGGAGTCATCGGCGGCCCCGAACAGGTCGACGCCGTCCGCGAAGCGGTAGAGATGCTGCTGGACGGCGCTCCCCACGGGTCGGTGTACTCGTTCCTCGAACGGAAACACAACGAGATGAAACACAAGGGCCTGGAGTACCACCAGTTCACGGGCTGATCAGCTAGTCCGCGTAGACCCGGATCGAGTTCCCCTGCACGTACAGTCGCCCTCCGGCCAGCACCAGCGTGTCCGGGACCCGTCGGTGCTCGATCGTCCAGCGTTCGCTCCCGTCGGCAGCCGCGATGGCGGTGAGACGGGTGCCGACACACAGATAGACGGTCGGTCCCGCGGCGACCGGTGCCGAGACGAACGAATCGGGCGACCACGTCCACCGCGTGCTCCCGTCGGCCATGTCCAGTCCCACGACTGTCACCGAACCGTCGGTCTCGACGCCGGTGACGAGCGTCGATCCCGCGACAGCGGGCCGGAGCGGCAACACGCTCCGATCGTCTGACGGTTCGGCGATCGTCGTCGCCCACCGCTGATCGCCGGTCTCGAGGTGGATCGCACGGATCGACCCGTCACTGGCCGGGACGTACGCCGATCGGGCGACGATCACGGCCTCGCTGATGTGCTGCAGGACGGCCGAAAACCGGAAGCGACGCCGCCCGGTCGCCCGGTCGAGTCCGACGATCGACCCGTTCCCAGCCGGGACGACGACGGTCCCGTCGGTGACGGCAGGCGTGCCGGTGGCGTGCTCGAACCCCCGTTGCCATTGCTCCCGTCCCGAGTCGAGCGCCAGCGCAGCGACCGTCTCCCGGCCGGCGTACACCGTCCCATCGGCGATAGCCGGTGCCGACGTGACGCGCTCGCGGACCGACCACGACCACCGCTGTTGGCCCGTCTCCGCGTCGAGAGCTTTGACGCCCGCGTCACCGGCCCCGACGACGACGGTCCCGTCCGCGACCGCGGGGGTGTGAAAGATCGCCCCCGTCCCCGGCGTGTACCACCGTCGCTGTCCGGTACCGCTGTCGAAAGCGTGGACGCCCCCGTCGTCGTCGCTGGCGTAGACGGTCCCGTCGACGACCGCAGCGGTTCTGAGTTCGCCCTCACTGGCTGTGAGCCGTCGGACCGCCGTCGGTTTCGACTGGGGGCCGGCCGCTTCGGGGACGCTGGCGCTGTTTCGGGGGCCGCGCCGGAGGCCTGGCCAGTCGGCCGTGCCCGTACTGGTTGACACAGCGGTCGGGGTGGCCGTCGCCCGCTCGCGTGTGGTCGCGGGCGTCCGATCCCGTGTCTCCGTCGCGGTCCGCTCGCTGGGGGACCGCAACTCCAGACACCCCCCGGCCCCGACACCGGCAGCGAGCGCAGCGAGGAACTGTCGTCTGTGGGTCATTCCGGCGGCTCCTCCGTCTGTACGGCGATCAACCGTCTGCGGACGGCATAGAGGAGCGTCCCGCCGGCGACGGTGGACTGGTACACGCTCCGTCCCGGTCCGACCGGGCCGCGGACGGTCCCGTCGGCGATATCGATCCGGTGGTTGCCGACGTACACTGCCTCGGGGGTGACCGTCGGGTGTCCGCGCACGGGCCGCCCGACGTCCAGGGACCGCTTCCAGCGGACCGTCCCGTCCGACGGCGCCAGGAGACGGACGCCGCCGTCCCAATCCGCGACGACGACGCCGGCCGGCGAGCGGGCGGGGCCGGTCGGGACATCCGGATCGATCGAGCGCTGCCACTGCCGGCTCCCGTCGTCGCGGTCGACTGCCAGCACGCGGCCCTGCTCCGTGGTGACGTAGATCCGATCGTCGTCGACCGCGGTGGTGTTGTAGGGACCGGCGCCGTCGGAGCGGCTCCAGCGTTCCCGTCCGGTCGCCGCGTCCAGCGCGTACAGCGTGTCGCTAGACCCGACGTAGACGGTGCCGTCTACGACGGCAGGCGTCGCCTCCTCCTGTATCTCGGTGTCGACGCGCCACCGACGGCGGCCGGTCGACAGATCGATCGCGACGACTGCGCCCGTCAGCCGGTCGTACATGACGCTCGCGTAGACGGTCCCGTCGACGACGGTCACCGGGACGTTCGGCGGGTAGCCGGTCTCGTAGGTCCACTGCTCGCTCCCGTCGCTCACCGAGACCGCGTGGAGTTTCCCGTCCGTGGCGCCGAACACGGCAGTCCCGTCGGCGACGGCCGGCGTCGCGTAGACGTCCCCGCCGACCGAAGCGCGCCACTGCTCGCTCCCGTCGCGCCCGTCGAGAGCGAGCATCGCGCCGCCGTAGAGTCCCGCCAGGACGGTGTTGTCGACCACGGCGACGCCGGCCCTGGGGAAGATGTTCCTGTCGACCTCGGTCTGCCACTTCGCCCCGACACGGTCCCGCGGCCCGGTCGCGTCGGCCGCGTAAGCGGTGTTTTGCTGGTCGTGATAGGCGGTCGTCCACTCGCCTGCGATCTCCCGGTTCGGTTCCGGCGTCGCGAACGGGGTCCGCGTCTCCGTCGGCGTCTCCGGGGCCGCCGTCTCGGAGCGCGCCGCCTGGGTCGCAGTCGCGGTCGACGCGTCCGGACTGGCCGTCGCCGCCGGAGTCGTCTCCTGGCGATCACTCCGCAAGCAGCCGCCGATCCCGGCCGTCCCCAGTGTGGCCGCGATCGACCGCACGACCCGCCGCCGGGACAGGCGGCGTGACTCGGCACTCCCCTCGCTGCGCTGGCCCATATTCGATCAGTGTCACACGATCACTTGATGATTTGCCACGACACGAACGGCGAAACCGGACTTCCCTGTCGACCCGGTGAGTCGGTACGCGTCCCGTCAGAACGACCGACAGGCGTAACATATATTGATTCAGCCCCGAAAGAGACTCAAAGAATACCGTGGGAAACGATAGCACTGGTTCGGGCGGCGGGACAGACACCGACAGCGATTCCGGCCAGACCGTCTCGGATGTCGTCGACAAACTCGAACAGATCCGGACGGACGCCGACGCCGACTCGGTGACCGACGGTGTCCTCTTGGACCAACTCGAAGCGGTCGAGCAGCGACTGTTGTCGTTCGGCGAGGCGCTGGGTGGCCCTGCCGAGGACGTGACCGACCTCCCGTTTACCGAGGAGGCCGGCCTGGATCACATGCCGGAACCGCTGTACGTCCGCCACGACACGGAGATGCTGAACCAGGTCACCTCCTGGTTGCTCCAGGACCAGCACATCGGGCTCGTCAGTCCCTACGGCTCCGGGAAGTCCGCGTTCCGCGAGATCGTCCTCCGGGACCTGGGCAAACACGACCGGTTCGTCGTCACGCACCTGGACAACCCCGGCGAGACCACCGCCCGCAAGCTCTACGAGACGATCCTCACGGCCGGCTACTCGGCGGGTTACTCCGTCGACTTCGGGCGCTACTCGCAGGTCCGCAACGGGATCCCGTGGGCGACGGCCGACGCCAAACAGGCCGTCCGCGAGATGGTCCGGCGGGTCCGGGAGGACGACCGGACGCTGTTGCTGGTCGTCGACGAGATCGAGGTGCTGGACGCCGAGTTGCTGTCGCCGCTGCAGGTCGCGGGCGACGCCGGGGTCCGTCTGTTCCTCTCGGGCACGCCCGAGGGCAAGCGCCGCGTGGCCGAGATCCGCGGGACCCTGGACTCCCGACTGCGCTACTACGAGGGGATCGACCCGTTCTCTCCCAGCGACGTCGCCGAGTACATCGCCCGCTCGCTGGCCTACTTTCGGGGCGAGGAGTACGACGGACAGCCCCCGGACCTGTTCACCAAGGCCGCGATCGAGGACATCCACGAGCGGACCGAGGGCAACCCCCGGGAGGTCCGGATCGAGTGTCGTGAACTGTTCACCCGGGCGGCGTTCGTCTGGTACCGCACTGGCCAGGATATCGACCGTATCCAGATCACGCCCGAACTCCGTCACCGCCGGTTCGGAATGGGCCAGTGACACACCGCCGCTTGTGCGGCCAGGTACCGGGCGGATACCCCCAGTTCTGTAATCCTGCCACATCCTCCAGTGCATTAGGACGCTGAGTTCCGCTCCGGCGGGAGCTTCCCCGCCGTATTTAAAACCACTGCGGTACGGCATCACATACCGCTTTAGCGCCGTCTGTCCCGGGCTCCCGGGCCACCTCCAGTAGATTTATATAGAAGGACAATCAATCATCGTCTTGACTATGGCTCAACAGCAGATGGGCAACCAGCCCCTTATCGTACTCTCCGAGGAGTCCCAGCGGACATCCGGGAAAGACGCGCAGTCCATGAACATCACGGCCGGCAAGGCCGTCGCCGAGTCCGTTCGGACCACACTCGGTCCGAAGGGCATGGACAAGATGCTCGTCGACAACTCCGGCTCCGTCGTCGTCACGAACGACGGCGTCACCATCCTCGACGAGATGGACATCGAGCACCCCGCGGCGAACATGATCGTCGAGGTCGCCCAGACCCAGGAGGACGAGGTCGGGGACGGCACGACGACGGCCGTCGTCATCGCCGGTGAACTCCTCTCGAAGGCCGAGGAACTGCTGGACCAGGACATCCACGCCACCATCCTGGCCCAGGGGTACCGCCAGGCCGCCGAGAAGGCAAAGGAGATCCTCGAAGAGAACGCCATCGAGGTCGACGCCGACGACACCGAGAGCTTGGAGAAGGTCGCCGGCACGGCCATGACCGGCAAGGGCGCCGAGTCCTCGAAGGACGTGCTGGCCGAACTCGTCGTCCGTGCGGTCCAGGCCGTTGCCGACGAGGACGGCACCGTCGACACCGACAACATCCAGATCGAGACCGTCGTCGGCGGCGCGACCGACGAGTCCGAACTCGTCGAGGGCGTCATCGTCGACAAGGAGCGTGTCCACGACAACATGCCCTTCGCCGTCGAGGACGCCGACATCGCGCTGCTGGATACGGCGATCGAAGTTCCCGAAACGGAACTCGACACCGAGGTCAACGTCACCGATCCCGACCAGCTCCAGCAGTTCCTCGACCAGGAGGAGAAACAGCTCAAAGAGATGGTCGACAAGCTCGCCGAGGTCGGCGCCGACGTCGTCTTCTGCCAGAAGGGCATCGACGACATGGCCCAGCACTACCTCGCCCAGGAGGGCATCCTGGCGGTCCGCCGTGCCAAGAAGTCCGACATCGACGCGCTCTCGCGTTCGACGGGCGGCCGCATCGTCTCGAACATCGACGACATCACCGAGGACGACCTCGGCTTCGCCGGCTCCGTCGCCCAGAAGGACATCGCCGGTGACGAGCGGATCTTCGTCGAGGACGTCGAGGACGCGAAGGCCGTCACGATGATCCTCCGTGGTGGCACCGAACACGTCGTCGACGAGGTCGAGCGCGCCATCGAGGACTCGCTCGGCGTCGTCGCCGCCACGCTGGAGGACGGCAAAGTCCTGCCCGGCGGCGGTGCCCCCGAGACCCAGCTCGCCCTCGGTCTGCGCGACCACGCCGACTCGGTCGGCGGCCGCGAGCAACTCGCCGTCGAGGCCTTCGCCGACGCCATCGACGTCATCCCGCGCACCCTCGCCGAGAACGCGGGTCACGACCCGATCGACTCGCTGGTCGATCTCCGTAGCCAGCACGACAGCGGCAACACCACCTTCGGGCTGGACGCGTACACCGGCGATGTCGTCGACATGGAAGAAGACGGTGTCGTCGAGCCCCTCCGTGTGAAGACCCAAGCTATCGAGTCCGCGACCGAAGCCGCAGTGATGATCCTGCGCATCGACGACGTCATCGCCGCTGGCGACCTCAAGGGTGGCCAGGGCGACGACGACGACGAGGAAGGCGGCCCAGGCGGCCCCGGCGGCGCGCCCGGCGGTATGGGCGGCGGCATGGGTGGCATGGGCGGCGGCATGGGCGGCATGATGTAAGCGAGGTCCGAGCAGCGAGGGACCGACAGTCCCTCACGACCTCCCGCCGCGCGCCGGTCGCTCGTCGCGATCGAACCGGCGCGCTGTGCGTGCCGGATGTTTCCCGGCCCGCCCCGCTCGCTAACTGATTTCGCTCCGTTTTCGCTTTCGTAGCACTTGCCACGTTCGAGTGGATGAGGACTGTAGACCCGACTCCGCCGACGAGCGCTGAGCCGAGTCGAAAGGGTTCTCACCGTCGCCGCGTGAGTCCCGGCCAGTGTCGCTGCTCGGTATCTTCGCGTCGGCTATCCTCCCGGTCGTCGGTGTGGCGGTGCTGGGGTTCCTCCTGGGTCGGTTCGAGAACGTCGACGCCGACCCGCTCAACACGATCACCGTCTACGTCCTCGCGCCGGCACTGGTCGTCCACAGCCTGACGACCTCGGAGTTGGCCGGCGGGACGATCCTCGCGGTCGTCGCCGCCGTCGGTCTCTTCACCGCGGCGATGCTCGCGGTCGCGGAGGGGATCGGACGGCTCTGGGGCCACACCGAGCCGTTCCTGGGCGCGTTCGTCCTCGTGAGCGTCTTCCCCAACACCGGCAACTACGGCATCCCCCTGGCCGACTTCGCCTTCGGCCCCACCGGGCGGAGCGTCGCCGTCCTCGTGACGGCCCTCCAGGGCGTGTTGTTGTACACGGTGGGTATCTACGTCGCCGCCCGGGGCAGTGGGAGCAGTCCGCTGGCGGACATGCGCCGGGTGTTCGGCGTCCCGCTGGTGTACGCCGTCGTCCTCGCGCTGGCGGTGCGGTGGCTGGGCGTCGTTCCACCGACCGAATCGACGCTCATGCAGACGCTGGCGTTGCTGGGCAACGCCTCGATCCCCGTGATGTTGCTCATCCTCGGGATCCAGCTGTCCTCGGTCGACGTGGCGGGGACCCTCCGCCCGGTCGGGGTCGCGAGCGCGTTGAAACTTCTATTGGCACCCCTGGTCGCCACCGGGGCGGTGCTCGCGACCGGCGGACTCGTCGGTTTCGGGAACGGGACCGCGGCTCGCGTGGTCGTGCTCCTGCTTGCGACCCCGACCGGCGTGACGACGCTCATCCTCGTGGGCGCGTTCAGCGTCGACGAGGCGGGCGTCGAACCCGGCGAGTTCGTGAGCGCGACAGTGTTCGTGACGACAGTCGCGAGCGTGCTTACGGTGACACTGCTGGTCGCCGCGTTGCAGTCAGGACTGCTCGTCTGAGGGCAGCGAGCGCACTAACCGCCAGCAGTCCCGACGAACCTCCGCAGCCGTCTCGTAGCGACTCAGCTTCCGTCCCGCAGTCGCCTTCCTGACGATGGCGTCGACGGCGTCGGGGAGCTGTGGTTCTCGTTCGCTCGGTGCCGGAACTCCCTCGGTCAGTATTGTCTTCCGGACAGCGCCGTACTCGCCGGTTATCGGCGGTCGGCCGGTCAGGAGCCGGTAGCAGACGGCCCCGAGCGCGTAGACGTCGGTCGCGGCGTCGACGGTGCCGTACGATCGGTCGAAATACTCCGGGGCGGCGTAGCGCGGGTCGAGGTAGTTCGCCGGCTGGACGTGCTCCCGGACCATCGTGAGTATCCCGACGTTGTCCAGTCGGGGGGCCGGCAGTCCCGAGAGTTCACTGGACGGATAGACGACCGTCTTCGGGTCGAGTCCGCCGTGGACCACGCCGTTGTTGTGACAGTGGGCGAGCGCGCCCGCGAGGTGAGCGGTCTCCCGTAGCGCACGCTCGACGCCGACCCGGCCACGGTCGGCAAGTGTCCCGTCGAGATACGGGGTCGCGACCCACGGACGGGGGTAATCCCCCCAGTCGTGGACGGTCGCGATCCCCTCGTGGACGGCCAGCCCGTCCCACTGGGCCAGCGCCTCGGCGACGCCGGCACCGAACGCCCGCCGGATCTCCTCGTCATCGGGCGGGTCGAACAGTCGGAGTGCAACGCCGTGGTCCTCGCCGTCGATGGTCGCCCGGGTCCGCAACACCGAGCCGTACCGGACCGCCTGTTCCGGTTCGACGACAGCGATCTCCTCGAAGTTCCCCAGGAGACTGATCGCCTGGAACGCCTCGGACTGTTCGGCACGGGCGAGCCGTTCGCGCCGTGTCACGGCGGCCGGGTCACCCCGGTGTTCGCGGTCTGCGGCTCGCTCGGGATCGGCGGTCCGGCCGCTGGTGTCGGTCTCTCGCTCGACGACACCCGGTCGGACCGGCTCCGCCTGTTGACTGTCGACGGCCTGTCTGACGGCGCCGAGGACGCTGCCGCCGTCGGCGGCACGGTCGAACTCCCAGACCGTCGCGTCCGCGATCGCACTCGAGAGGCGTTTCCGGTCACGGTGATCGGCGACGACCCGGCGGACGGCGTCGGTGTGGTCGGCCGCAAGCGTCGCGAGCGTCCTGACGAGGACCTGCGTGTCCTCCGCCTCGGGGAGTCGGCCGACGAGTCGCTCGGTCAACGCCGGGACGACCGACGGATCGGCGTCGGCCAGGAGACAGAGCGCACGCGCCGCCGCCCGGTCCGCGTCGCTCTCTAGAGCCGACAACAGCGGCGTCCCGAAGACGGACAGCAGGCTGTCGGCACTGTCCTCGGGGCCGGCGCCCGAACTCATATCCGTCTGGTTGGCACCCGCTCACAAGAATCTCAGTCAGACGGCCGTCACACGCCCGTCGACGCCGACAGCCGAACGGCCACCGCGTCAGTCGTCGGCGGTCGCCGGCCCGCCCGACGCGCGCGGGTCGGCGTCCCGCCATGTCCCACGGAGGAACCAAGCAGTCGCGATCCCGGCGGCGAGGACGTTCGAGACGCCGAAGGCCAGCCAGATCCCTTGTTCGCCCAGCGACTGTGCGAACAGGTCCGTCAGCGTCGGCCCGAGCCAGGCCGGGATCGCCACCGGTCGGGAGGCGACCCACGCGACGGGCAGACGGATGATCCCCAGCATCGTCACGGCCATCGCGGCCGCGGTGAGCGTCTTCCCGGCTCCGCGGAACCCGCCAGAGTACGCCCGGACGATACCGATGAAGCCGAAGGTGGGGGCGACCCACTGGAGGAATTCCGCGCCGATACGGACCACCTCCGGGTCGTCACTGAAGACGCTGACGACCGTCGGTGCAGCGAAGATGGTGACCGCGCCCAAGGCAGTGAGGATGACGAACGAGACTTTCGCGGCGAAGTGGTTCGCCTTCGCCGCCCGGTCGGGCCGGTTCGCGCCGAGGTTCTGGCCGGTCATCGTCTCGACGCCCCGATCCATCGCGATCGCGGGCATGAAGACCAGCGAGAACACGCGGATGCCGACCCCGAAGGCTGCGACGACGGTCACCGAGAACGTCCCGACGATGAACAGCATAGCGTTGATCGACAACGCCCGGCCGGTCCCTTCGAGGGAGGCCGGAATGCCCAGTCGGAGCAGTTTCCCCAGATACGGGAGGTCCGGCACCATGTCACGGAGGTGGATCTGGATGCCCCGCGTCCCCCGGAGCATGATGGCGACGCCGACGGCGAAGGCAAGCCCCCGCGAGAAGATCGTCGCGACAGCGGCGCCGATGACGCCCAGTTCCGGGAACGGTCCCCAGCCGAAGATCAGGAACGGGTCCAGAGCGATGTTCAACACGACCGTCCCGAACATCACGAGCATCGGCGTGATCGTGTCGCCGGCCCCGCGCATCAGCGCGATGAACACGAAGAAGCCGAACATCGTCGACAGGCCCAGCGAGACGACCTGGAGGTAGCCCGTCGCACCCGGTAGCACCTGCTGGGACGCCCCCAACAGCGCCAGGAAGTCCTCAACGAAGAAGAAGCCGATCGCGCCCAGGATGAACGAAGCGCCGACTGCGAAGGTCAGAGTCTGTGAGGCCGCGTATTGGGCTTTCTTCGGCTCGTCGGCACCGGTGTGTTGGGCCACCAGAACGCTGCCGGCCACGGAGAGCCCCATGCCCAGCGAGATCAGCAGGAAGATCATCGGGAAGGCAAACGAGATCGCCGCGAGCGCCGTCGTGGAGTACTGACCCAGCCAGAACGTATCGGCGAGGTTGTACGCGACCTGGAGCAGGTTCGTGACGACGATGGGGAAAGAGAGATACAGCAGCGGCTTTCCGATGTCGCCGCTCGTGAGATCGAGTTGCTCCTGGCCCTTGAACAGCGTGTCGAGGCGGTCGACGATCCGCTCGGCGACGCTTCGGGGACTCATGCCTCGACCTCCTGTGGATCGGCAAGCAGGTGCGTCTCGACGTACTCGGTCAACATCTGCTTGGTACAGGCGACCGGCCGTCCGGTGGTGACCCGTTCGGTCGCCGCGCCCGTCAGGACCGTCACGATGAACTGTGCCGTATCGTCCGGTTCGAGTTCGGGATCGAAGCTTCCGTCCTCGATCCCGGCCTCGATGATATCGGTGAGTTCGTCGACGAGGTAGTCGTCGAACCGCGTCAGTCGTTCACGGAAACCCGGTTCGTACGGTGCCTGGGCGCGGATCTCCAGGATCGCCGTCCCGAACTCCTGGTCGTCGCCGTCGGGCTTGTCCAGAACGTCGTCGATCAGATCCAGCAACCGCTCGCGGGGCGTGCCGTCGTCTGGGGCGCCGGTTCGCTCGGCGAACCCGTCGTAGAGATACTCCAGGAACGCACACAGCAACTCGTGTTTGCTGTCGTAGTGGTAGTGGAGGGCCGCCTTGCTCTTGTCGGACTCGTCGGCGATGTCCTGCATCGTGAGGTCGGCGTACCCGTGGGCACACAGCGCGCGATAGGTCGCGCCCATGATGTCGTCTGCAGTGTCGCCGTTGCTCATCACCGATAACTAACTGACTGGTCAGTCAAGAACCCGTCGGTCCCTCGATACGATGGTATGTATCGACACGCCACAGCCGCTGGTCGGGCAGTTACCGGCAGAACGACGGCGCGGTCACTCCTCGTCGAGGTCGAGGTCGAACTGTTCGTTTTCGCTTGCGGCGTTGAGGACGACTGACGTGTTCGATTCCTTGATGTCGGGATCGGTCAACAACTCCTTGATCTGAGCGTTCATCCCGTCCGTATCGGTGAACTTCCCGATGGCGATGATGTCGTAGTCGCCGGTGACCTCGTAGACCGAGATCATCTGTTTGTGCTGTTTGAGGTCCTCGGTGACATCGGGCAGGGACGATCCCTCGACTTTCAACTGGACGATCGCTGTGACGTCGTAGCCGAGTGCCCCGTAGTCGACCTTGGGCGTGTAGCCGTTGATGATTCCCTCGTCTTCGAGTGTCGAGAGGTGGTTCGAGACCGTCGTTACAGAGACGTCGAGGTCCTCACCGAGGCTTCGGAGACTGGCGCGTCCATCCCCCAACAGGGCATTCACTAGCTTGCGGTCGAGATTTTCGTACGTCATACCATCCAATCACACCCCGTGGGCATTAGAATTTTACGAACGTCCAGATGGCTGGGCGGAGTTCGGAATCTTTGCGCAAATCAGCAGGGTTTTAGTAGTGCCAGTGTTCCTATCCGGTGTTCAAAGATGACAAGCGAACTCTCCGACGAGGCAGAGGCAGTGCTCGACGAGATCGAAGAGAAGGACGTCGATTTCCTTCGACTTCAGTTCACAGACATCCTCGGCACAGTCAAGAACGTCTCCGTCCCGGCCGACCAGGCCGAGAAGGCGTTCACCGAAGGGATCTACTTCGACGGGTCGTCCATCGACGGCTTCGTCCGCATCCAGGAGTCGGACATGCGCCTGGTCCCGGACCCGTCGACGTTCGCCCTGCTCCCGTGGCGGAACCGCGACGACATCGAGGGTGGTAACAGCGCGCGTCTGATCTGTGACGTCCACGACACCTCGACGGACGCGCCGTTCGTCGGCGACCCGCGTGGCGTCCTGCAGGACGCACTCGACCGCGCCGAAGAGATGGGCTACACCGTCAACGCGGCCCCCGAACCGGAGTTCTTCCTCTTCGAGGAGGACGAGGACGGTCGCGCGACCACGAAGACCAACGACGCCGGTGGCTACTTCGACCTCGCGCCGAAGGACCTCGCCAGCGACGTTCGCCGTGACATCATCTACGGCCTCGAAGACATGGGCTTCGACATCGAAGCCTCCCACCACGAGGTCGCTCAGGGCCAACACGAGATCAACTTCGAGTACGACGACGCCCTGTCGACGGCCGACAACGTCGGTACCTTCCGCTCGGTCGTTCGCGCCATCGCGGCCGAACACGACCTGCACGCGACGTTCATGCCCAAGCCGATCCCGCGCATCAACGGCTCGGGGATGCACACGCACATCTCGCTGTTCGAGGACGGCGAGAACGCGTTCCACGACAGTGACGACGAGTTCGACCTCTCGGAGACGGCCCACAGCTTCATCGCCGGCATCCTCGAACACGCCCCGGCCCTGGCCGCCGTCACCAACCCGACGGTCAACAGCTACAAGCGGCTCGTCCCCGGCTACGAGGCACCCGTCTACGTCGCCTGGTCGGACCGCAACCGCTCGGCCCTGATCCGCAAGCCGGCCGCACGCGTCCCGGCCGCCTCGCGTATCGAGGCCCGCTTCCCCGACCCGTCGTGTAACCCGTATCTCGCCTTCGCGGCGCTCATCCACGCCGGCCTGGACGGCGTCGAGAAGGGGCTCGACTGTCCGGACCCGGTCCGCGAGAACATCTACGAGTTCGACGAGGAGAAACGCGAGGAGTACGGCATCGAGACGCTGCCGACGAACCTCGGAGAGGCCGTCGACGCGCTCGAAGAGGACGAGGTCGTCCTCGACGCGCTCGGCCCGCACGTCTCCGAGAAGTTCGTCGAGGCCAAGCGCGAGGAGTTCAAGGACTACCTGGTCGACGTCTCCCAGTGGGAGATCGACCGGTACCTGGAAACCTTCTAAGCGCCGGCACACGACGACACACGGATCGCTCCGTGTCGGTATCCGCCACCGATTCTTTCGGCACACGAGTCCCGAGAGCGACTGCGCTGTTCTGCCGGCCTCGCAGCGGGGACAGCTGCTGACATCGGCGAACCGAGCGTGAGGGGACCGTCCTGCCCACGGCGGAGTCGACATCCGACCGTGGGTCGGGGTCCCACCCGCTGACACGCTGAACCACAGCGTCGGTGAGACAAAGCTTATGCCTGGCAATCAACTACAGCGGGGCAGAACCGTCGGATACAGCCCGTGTAGGGGCCGCAAAGCGGTGCCGGGCGAGGGGGAGTTGGACTAATGCTGATCGCCACGACAGTGATGCTCGTCGGTCTGGTCATCGGGGTGGGAGCGGCGCAGTTAGCCGGGTTGCGCCTCGGTGGCGTGATCGTCGTTCCACTCGTCTCGGTGTATCTCCTCAGGAGTTTCGCGACGTTTCCCGTCTTCCTCGCCAGCGTCGGGGCGGCGTACGTCTCGCTTCGCGTTATCAAGAACCGCGTCTTGCTCTACGGACGACCCGTGTTCGTCGTGAGTGTGCTGATCGGTGCGCTCGTGCCCGTCCTGGTGTTCGAGTTCCTCGCTATCGCTGCCGGGATCGACATCGGACTGACACAGGTCGAGTTCGTCGGTAGCGTCCTGCCGGGCATCGCGGCGTACAACTACCATCGAATCGATGCGGAAAAGCGGGTCCTCGACATGGTGTGGAGCCTCGCGACCGTGCTGTTGCTGACGGTCGTCGGGATCGGACTGGTGATCCTCGTCGGCCTCTCGCCGCTGGCCGGAGCGTTGCCACCGTTGCTGTTGGGTCCGAACTCCGATATCGCGGTCGCGTTCGACCTGGTCGTTGACCGGCCGAACCTCCCGGTGCTGGCCTCGGACACCCTGGCAGTCAGCCTGCTCTCGGTAGGATTGCTCGTTTCGGAAGCACTCCGGTCGCGGTACGGGCTTCGGATCGGGGGCGTGATCGTCGTCCCGCTGATCGTCCTCATCGCGTTCCGTAACGGCTGGATGCTCCCACTGTGGATCGGAACGGCCGCGACAGCGTACCTCGCGGTGCAGTTCGTCCACTGGTGGACGCTGTTGTACGGCCGTGTCGTCCTCGGGTTGGGTGTCATTGTCGGCCTCCTGGGGAGTATCTCCGCCGTCACAGTCGTCCCGGTCCAGCACGGACTGTTGCCGTTTTTCGTCGGTATTCTCGGGGGTGTGACCGGCTACAATCTCCACGTGGTGCCGCCGGCGGAGCGGCGCGCGAACCTCTTCGTGACCGGCGGTGTCTTCGTCACGGTTGTCGCCATCGCTCGACTGTTCGTCATCCCACCGGCGTCCGGACTCCTCCAGTACGTCTCCGGGAGACACGTGGCCGCCGGAGCGGTGTGTTGTCTTCCCGCGCTGTACGAACTCTACCATCTCGAACGACTCCGGCCGGACGATGAAATCACTGTTGCCCCCGAAGCCACCGGACCGGACCCGAGCGAGGAGTTGTGACCATGGACGTGCCGTTCGATCGTGACACCGTCGCACGCCTTCTCAAGTGGGGCTGGGCCGGCGTGACGGATGCGCTCGGTGCCGGCCCCGTCCACCGGCGACGACTGGCCGCGATCGATACCCGGATCGTCGTCTCCGGCGTCCGGGGCAAGTCCTCGGCCACCCGGTGGCTCCACGACGTGTTCCACCGGCGGGGGAACGATGTCATCGCGAAGATCACCGGCGACGAACCCGTCACGCTCTACAACGGCACCGAACGACCCGTCGAGCGGGACGGGCAGGTTCGTCTCTACGAG
The DNA here is from genome assembly GCF_029278565.1 of Haloarcula halophila. Classification (NCBI taxonomy): domain Archaea; kingdom Methanobacteriati; phylum Methanobacteriota; class Halobacteria; order Halobacteriales; family Haloarculaceae; genus Haloarcula; species Haloarcula halophila. Next base: position 1,549,558 of record NZ_CP119559.1, read on the forward strand.
AACGAGCGTGAACTCCAGCGTGTATCTAACGCGGATGTTGCGGTAATCGAGAATCAAGGGATCAGACAGTACACGACGCGGCTCGTCAACCAATCGTTCGTGAAACCGGACGTACTGTTCCTGATCAATGTCCGGGAGGACCACATGGACACGCTCGGCCGGACCAGGACGGCGATCGCGCGGTCGCTGGCCCGGAGTGTCCCTGCCGGGACGACGGTTATCAACGGCGAATCCGACCCGCAACTCCGGTCGTACCTGACCAGAGAGCTCGAACGACGTGACGCGGTCGTCAGACACGTCGATCCGCCCGGCTGGGCCACCGAGTACCCCGGCTGTGAGGTCGTCTTCGGTCTGAACGAGGTACTCGACGCGGTCGGTGAACCGCCACTCTCGCCGGCCGACGTCGACCGGAAACTCGCCTCGATGGCCCCGGAATGGCAGGTCCTTCCGAACGGGAAAGTGCACGACGCAGCCGCCGTCAACGACGTCCAGAGCACGGAGATCGTCAGACGGGCGCTGGTCGGCGAGAGCGGGACGGTCGTCGAACCGCTGGTGAACCTCCGTGCCGACCGCCGGGGACGGACAGCGTCGTTCCGTCGGTATCTGGGGGCGCTGTTGGCAGACGGCCACGCCGGGGAGATCCACGCCCTCGGCGACGGCCGCCACGCGTTCGCCAACACGGCGGACTTTCCCGTCCGAACGTACGGCGAGGGGGCGGCCCCCGAGTCGGTTCTGACGGACGTGCTCGCTGCCGGCAATCCGGTACTCGTCATGGGCAACACCGTCACCGAGTTCATGCGCGACATCCAGGCCGAGATCGAAGCACGGACGATCGACCGGGAACCGGCCGCAATCACTCGACAGGAACGGGCGGTGAGCCGACAGTGACCGACAGTGGCCGCTCACGCCGTGCGTTGCTCCGGACCGTCGGAACTGTAGCGGGTACCGCTCTGGCGGGGTGTGGCACTATCGCAGACGTGTTCCCCGCCTCGGACCCACCGGACACCGGCCCACAGTCGTCCGCGACCGCGGTTCGGGGACGTGTCGTCGACACGGGAGGAACGCCAGTTGTGGACGCCGACGTGACGGCACTCGGTACCGGCGGGACTAACCTCGCGACAGCACGAACCGACGACGGGGGCCGGTTCTCGCTTTCGGTGCGTCGGCCAGTTTGGGTTCGCGTCCGGAAAGACGGCTACAACGAGCGTGTTCGGGCCTGCCGACCAGGACCGACACACAGGATTGTCGTGACCGAAGCGACCGGAACGGCGACGCTCACCTTCGGTGGCGATACGATGTTCGCTCGACGTTTCTACACCGACCCGACAGACCAGTTGAACCCCCGGGCACGCATCGATCCGGGCGATCGGCGTGGTGACCACGACGCGATCCTCGATCCGATCGAGCCGGCGTTATCGGCCGCTGACCTCACCTCGGTGAACCTCGAAACCCCGTTGACGACGCGGGGTCTGCGTCACCCGGAGAAGACCTATTCCTTCGCCTCACACCCCGTCGCTGCCGACGCGCTCGCCGCCGCCGGCGTCGACTACGCGGCGCTGGGAAACAACCACGTCCTCGACGCGCTCGGGCCGGGGCTCCGGGACACGACCGCGGCGCTCGCCGGGGCCGGCGTCGGCTACTCCGGTGCCGGGACCTCGGCGGCGGCCGCCTGGGAGCCACACGTCCAGGGGGCCGGCGACCTCACCGTCGCGTTTCTGTCGTGTACGACGATCACCGGCGACTTCTACGCGATCGATCTGGCTGCGAACGGGCCGACCGACAGGCCCGTCACCGTCACCATCGACGGCGAGTCCCGGACCGTCCCTGCCGGCGTCGGGGCCGCCCGTGCGACGACCGATCGGCTCGACCGAGCCGTGAGACGCGCCGACGAGACTGCCGACGTCGTCGTCGTCCAGATCCACGGTGGCGAGCCGTACCAGCGGACACCGACACCCGACGTGCGACGGCTCACAGCGACGGCCGCTCGGAGCGGGGCGGATCTCGTGGTCAACCACCACCCGCACGTCACAGGCGGGATCGAGCGGGTCGAGGGAGCGCTCGTCGCGTGGTCGCTGGGCAATCTCGTGTTCGACCAACGGATCTGGCCGACGTTCCCGACGTACCTGTTGACCGTCACTGTCAGTGCCGAGGGCGCCGAACGGGCGACCGTTGACCCGGTCCTGATCGACGGGTTCGTCCCCCACGGGATCGTCGGCAAACCGAACAGGACGGTGACCTGGAACACACTCGCGACATCGAGCGAGGAAGCGACCGCCACGCGGTCCGGTGTCACGTTCGGTGCGGGGAGTCGGCCCGAGCGGGCTGTGAGCAAGCAGTTCCCCGAGCGCGGTGCGATCTATGCCCGGGAGGTCGGCTGGGTAGCCGGAGTCACGGAGGGGCAAATCCGACTCGGGCGTGACCTCCTGCCGACCGGTCGGTTCGAGAGTACCGACATCGACGGAGAGGGGTACGACGGCTCACTCTGGCGGTACGGGCGGACCTATCCCACGGTACGCAGGGAGTACGGAACAGACGGCTCCGGCGGCGTCCGCCTCCGCCGAGTCGACGGGAACCGCTCGCGAGCGGTTCTCTCGAACACGCGTCGAGTCCCGATCGACGGCCCGCTGACTGTGACGACGAACTATCGGGCCAGCGAGACGGGGACCACGCTGGAACTGACCTGGTTCGCCGACACCGACGGATCGGCGATCGGCCGCCGGCAGTGGTCACTGCCGCCGACCGGCGATCGCTGGCAGCGGTTCGTCCGTGACGCCTCCCCGCCGACCGGCGCGACCCACGTGAACGTCCTGCACACTCTCGCCCCGCCGGCGAACGGCCGTCGAAGGGCCGAAATCGACGACGTGCGCCTCGTCCAGTGGGGAGACCAGGGGACGACCGCAGACCGCAGGGCCGATCACATCCGGGTCCGGGACCCAGCCACCGTCGAGTTCGGGCTCCCGGCCTTCGCCGAGCGTGTCCAGTGGCCACGACTCCTCTGAGTCCACACCGCGACAGTAGCCGTCTCACCGGCCCGCGAGACGCTCGCCGGCCAGTGGCATCACCAACAGGAGCGCCGTCCCGACGGCGGCCGCGAGCCCAGTCGTCAGCGGGCCGGGCCGGACCGCGAGCGTCACGCCGGCAGCGGTGAGGACGACGCCGACGCCCAACGCCGCCGTCGCGGTAGCGCCCCGGCGTGTCGGTTCCGGGACCCGCTGCCCGACGAGTTGCCACGCGACTGCGCCGCCGACACCGATCCCCAGTCCGGCGGCGACGTCCTGGGTTAGTCCGCTGGCGACGATACCGGCGGCCGCGACGACGGCAGCCAGCCCGAACACGCGATCCGGCGTCCCGAGTCGCGTCACCGACAGCCAGAGCGTTGCGCCTGCGATAGCGAACCCGGCCAGGATATCGACGAGGAAATGGACGCCCAGAACGAGCCGTGAGAGCCCGATCAGCAGCGCCACACCGCCGGCGACCGCTGCCCGCTGTCGGCGTGTCCCGATCCGGACTGCCCACGCCAGACCCCCCCAGACCAATACCGCAGTGGTCGCGTGCCCGCTGGGGAAGCCGTACCCGTCGCCGGTCGCCATCGAGCTGTAGGCACCGCTGAACGCCGCCGGGACGAGGTCTGCGTGTGCCGGGACGCCGGCGCCGACAGGGCGCGGGAGGCCGAAGACGCCCTTCAGCGAGACGGCCACGGCGACCGCTGCGGCCAGTAACGCGACGACCATCGCCGCCCGTTCGCGGGTGAGCCTGTGGCCGACGCGTGGCGTCTGTGCCCCGAGCCAGTACAACAGCGCCGACAACGAGAACGTGAACCAGAAATCACCGAGTTGGGTCAGCAGGGCGAACAGGACCACGGCGACCCCCGGGAGCGACGACAGGAGGTCGGCGACGCCGACGCCGCGAGTCACTGCCGCCAGTCACGGACCCGGTCGACCGCCCGGCGCGGGAGGCCGGTCACCCGGAACGTGACGCCGACGACGAGCATCACGACGTAGAGCCCGAGCGTCGACAGCCAGATGACGAGCATCGAGGCGACCGCCCAGGGGCCCTTCAGGTAGTAGAACGCCCCCAGCGTCATCACTGTCCCGTACAGCAGGACGACGTACGGTCCCCACCCGCGGGCGTGACCGCGACGCATCCGCCGGCGGACGTACTGTTTGAGGTCGTTCTCCACGTCCTCGCGGTGGAGCGTCCGGGACTCGACGTCGTCCCGGAACTCCTCGAACTCCTCGCGCAGCGCTTCGAGTTCCTCGTCGGTCAGGTCCTCGACGTCCCGCCCGTCTCCGGTGGCGCCGGGCGGCGGCGTCTCGCCGGTGTGTTCGTCGGCGTCCTCACTCATCGCTTTGCCGGACCCTCGAAGCGCGCCCTGTTGTAGTTGCCGGTCCGAGTCGTCGGCAAGCGCCGCGTTCAGCGCCGCCCCGACCAGCAGGATCTGGCCGGCGAAGTAGAACCAGGTCACCAACAACAGGACGCCCCCGACGACACCGTAGAGCTGGTAGGCGTCCGCCTGAGCGGCGTAGACGTTGAACGCCGTCCCCAGCAGCGTCCAACCGACGGCCGCAAGCGCCGCCCCGGGAACCGCCTCCCGAATCTCCATCGGCTGGTCCGGGAAGACGTAGTACAGTGGGAGGAAGGCGACCGTCAGGATCGGAACGAGCGCGAGCCCGCCCAGCGCCACCTGAACCCCGAGAACGGCCCCCAGCGCGCCGACGACACCCAGCCCCACGATCGCCAGCCCGATCCCCGCGAGCGCAGACAGCGCGTCGACGAGTTGCTCGGCGATCGGCTTGGGCTCGTGAGCGCCGTACACCCCGGAGAAAGCCAGATCGAGCCCGCGGAACACCTTCAGCGCACCCCAGATCATCACCGCCAGACCGAGGACGGTCGCCCCGCCCCGCCCGGCAGCACTCGTCAGTGCGCCCTCTAACAGTTCGGAGGCGGCCGGCGACAGCGCAGAGCCGACCGCACCGACGACCCGTGTGGCGAAGGCCTCGCCACCGAGCAGCGATCCGACGACCAGCGCCAGCAACAACAGCGGGAGCACGGAGACGAACATGTAGTAGGCGATCCCCGCCGCCAGAAACGAGATCTGCTCTCCCCGGACCGTCCCGACGAGGTCCCGGCCGACACCGATGGCGCGATTCCGGTTCACGTCCAGTGGTCGGTCTGTGCGCACAAATATACTGGCCCGACGGCGTGGCGCGGTCATCGGCGCGACCCTGTCGCAGTTCCCGCTTCCTTCTTCCAGTACCGTCCTCGCGCTGTCGGCGCTCGATCTCCTACTGGGTGGCATCGCCGTCTACCTGCTCTCGCGGGCGTCGAGTTCCGAGGTTCGCTAGCTGGCCTAACCAGTAAGGGAATGGTTCCACCTCACATCGTACTCTATGAGTAATTACAATGTCCGCCACGACCAGATCCGGCGAGAAGTCGGACGCGAGCTACGAGATCCGAGCCGACACCGCCGCGAACACGCTGTACCTGGAGTTTAGTGGGACCCTCACTGCCGAGGAGATGGAAGTCGCCGCCGAGGAGACCGTCGCCGCCGCCGAGGGGCTCCGCGACGGGTTCGCGATCATCAACGACGTCTCGACGTTCACGCCGCCGTCGCCCGAGGCCGCGAAACCGATCAAGGAGGCACAGGTCAAACTGAAAGAGATGGGCGTCGGCGACGTCGTCCGAGTCGTCGGCGAGGAGACGAGTATGGTCACCGAGAACGCCTTCCAGCGGCGCTCGCGACAGGCCGGCTACGACGGCAAGACCGCCAACTCCATCGCGGCCGCAGAGCGGAAACTGGAGTAACGCGCTTTTTCTAGTCGTCGAGTGCCGCGTCCGGGCGATACGAGCGGCTGACCACCCGCCAAGTCCCCGACCGGAACCGGTAGTAGGTGATCGCCGCCGGCACCGCTGTCTCGACGAGCAGCGAGGCGTACAGGGCGGTGACACCGATCGTGGGGACGACCACACCGACGTAAGCGACCGGGAGCGCGAAGACGTACATCCCCAGGAGCTGTGAGTACAGCGGCCAGCGGGTGTCGCCACTGGCCCGGAGCGGTCCAGTTGCACCGCCGTCGATACCCCGGAAGACAACACTCGCGCACGCGACAGCGACGAAGACGGTCACCAGCGGCAACAGCGTCGTGTCCTCGACGAACAGGCGGCCGATCTGTCGGGAGAACGGTGCAAGCGCGACGGCGACAAGGAGATAGACACCGATCCCGAGCCGGAGGACCGTCCGGGCCCAGGCGGTCGCTTCCGGTTCGTCGTTCTCACCGAGGGCCTGCCCGACGAGACTGCTGGAGGCGAGACTCAGCCCCCAGTTGGGCGTATCGAGCAGGGCACGGACCCGCAGGGCGACGACGTACGCCGAGACGACGTCGGGGCCGAACAACCCGACGATGAACAGCCGCGGGAACTGCGCGCCCGTCCGCGCGAGGTTCGTCCCCACGAGCGGGGCACCCATCTCGACGAGGTCACGGGCCAGCGAGCGATCCAGGAACGGCCGGGCGACCGGAATCCGTACCGGAAACGGGACCCCTGGCAGACCCCCGCGTGTCAATCCGACCACCAGCGCGGCAGTGACGAGAACGTTCGCGACGACGGTGCCGATGGCGGCACCGACGACGCCCATCTCTAGCCCGAAGATGAGGACGGCGTTGATGACGACGTTGACGACGGCCCCGCCCGCCCGGACGACCATCGCCGACCAGGCGTCGTCGGCACCCACCAGCGTCCTGCTCCCGACGAGGTTCAAGCCGGCGAACGGGACCCCCAGCGCGGCGACCTTGAGGTACGACTCGCCGAACGCGACCGCACGCGATCCCGACCCGACGAGGTCGATCAGCGGGCCGGGGACGACCCAGTACAGCGCCGCGACCGGGACCGTGATCGCGACGACGACCGCGGCGCTCGTGGTCACCGACAGCCCGAGTTCCTCGCGGGCGTCGGCCCCGTAGCGCTGAGAGACCAGACCGATGGTCGCGCCGGCCACACCCCCGCCGAGCGCGAACGCCAGCCCCCAGAACGGCGTCGCGTAGCCGACGCCCGCGATGGCGGTCGGCCCGATCGCCAGCCCGACCATCGCCACGTCGGCAGTCGATTTGGACATGCGCGCGAGGCCGGTGACGATCCTGGGCCAGGATAGCTCGGTCGTCCGTGCGATACGATCACGTTCGACGAGGCCGGCCCGTGCGAGCAGGCTCCCGATAGCCAACAAGAGTACACGGACGGGATTATAGCGGGAGCCTGACACCGTCGCCAGTTCGTGGCCGACGGTGAAAGGCGTTAAGAACCGCCCCGACGGGTAGCAGTTTTTATACGCCGCCCTACCCTCCGGACGGATATGGTCTCCCCAGTCGCCATCCGGGACGGCACCCTCCAGATGACGCTGTTGTTGCTCGTCGCCGGGTTCGTGCTGCTCGGACTGAGCGTGGTCGGCGTCGGCGCGTCGCTCCCGCTGGCGGCCGGGTTCGTCGTCCTGGCCGTCGGACTGTTCCTCACACGCCCCGAGACGGCGGCCGGTCGCGTCCTGGGCGTCGACATCGATCTGATCCTGCGCTGGCTCTGGCTCGCGATGGTACTCGCCGCCGTCCCGCTGGTCATTCGGCCGACCGCGACTCCCGGCGAGGTCCAATCGTTCGGCGGACTACTCGGACTGGCCGGAATGGCGAACTACTTCCTGCGGCCGCTGTATCTGCTGGGCTACGACCTCTCGCAAAAACTCGCACGCCTGGGCAACGTCGACGGTCGCTGATCAGGCCTCGACGGCCGCGCGCATCTGGGCAACGTCGGCGTCGCTCTTGAACGTCGTCCCGCCGAAGTGCGTTCGGGTGGCCTCGAATCCTGCGTCCCGGAGCGTTCCGAGAAACTCGTCCATCGCGTCGGCGCCCCGGCCCCAGCGCTTACACAGCCGGTGTTGGTCGTAGTGGGTCGGCGTGTCCAGTTCCGTCGCCAGCGTCGCCAGGAGGTCTCTGGCCGTCTCGGCTGTCCCCATGTCGTCGGTGACGTACTCGGCGACCGACCGGGCGAACGCTGGGTCGCAGGTCCGACCCAGCCAGATCGGACCCGCCGTCTGGAGGTGTTGCCCACACTCCGGGCATTCCTCGGGTGCGTCGGCGATCAGCCCGCGCTCGTGGTTCCGCCAGAGACACTCCTGGCAGTGGTAGACGTGGCCCAGTTCGTCGATGCAGTCGTTGGCGACTCTCGCGCCCCGATCGAACTCCAGGTAGGTCCGGGCGTAGTGACGCGTCGCGTGGCTCAGGATCGGCCGGGCCGCGATGTCGTACCGGGCGGCGGTCCGGACCATCGCCGACAGCAGGACCCGCAGCCCCATCTCGGCGTGGTACTCGGTGTTTCGCGGGACCGTGCTGTACGTACGGACGCCGCTCTCGAAGTGCGCGCCACACAGCGGCGCGGTGTCGGTCGCGGTCACACACAGGAGGTTCCGGGTGCCCTTGACCGCCGCGTCGGCGAAGGGCATCGGCGTCCCGAACGGGTCGACGTCGACCACGTCGAACGTGTCGGTGTGCATGAGCACGCTGGCGTCCTCGTGTCGGACCGCCCCCGCCACGCCGTTGCGTTCGAGGTTCCGCTCACAGAGGGCGACCGCCTCCTCGTCGATGTCACACAGCGTCGTCTCCCAGCCGTCGGCGGCCGCCCGGACCCCACGGACACCGCTGGCGGCAGTGGCGTCGAGATACGACGACGCCCGGTCCTCGCGGTCCCGGTAGGCCCGAAGCGTCGCAACCGTCAGATCCCGGTTCAGTTCCTGGACCGGGTTGAAGAAGACGTTCTCGCCTTTCCCGGCGTCGGCCTGTTCGGGAACCGTCACGGTCACCTGCCCCTCGCTGACGCGCATACCCGACGATATCCGTCGAACGCGTTAAGGGATTCGACACACGGGTCACTCTGCTCGCTCGTCCGGGAGCCGGACGGTGACGCTCGTTCCGGACTCGACCTCGAAGGCCAGTTCGGCCCCCAGCGTGGTCGCGACCCACCTGATCAGCCACAGGCCGATCCCGCTCCCGTGGTTCAGATCCGTCTCCTGGCCGCTGTCGAGGACCGCCAGTTCGTGGTCCGGGATACCCGGGCCGCCGTCGACGACGGTCAGCACCACGGCACCCTCGTCGACCGTCGCCGATACCGTCACGTCGGAGCCGTCGGTGTGCTCGACGGCGTTCTCGACGAGGTTCTCGACGAGTACCTCCAGCAACACCGGCTGTGTCGACAGTTCGAGTCCGTCGGGGACCGACACCGTCACGCGCTCGCCGGCTTCCGGCCCCAGAGCGTCGACGACACCGGCCAGAAACGACACCACGTCGACCGTCTCGAACGCGTCCCCGCTGGTCGAGACCTCCGACAGCGTTCGGGCCTTCTCCCCGGAGTCGACGAGCCGGCCGACCGCCGCCTCGATCGTCTGGGCGTGGGCCGCCTCCTGGCCGTCCAGCGTCTCCGCCAGCAACTCCGCACGGCCCCTGATGACCACGCTCTCGTTGCGGACGTTGTGCCGGAGAAACCGGTTGAGGACCTCCAGCCGTCGCTCGCGGCGGATCTCGTCGGTGATGTCCTGGAACAGGACGGTGTAGCCAAGGTGAGTTCCGGCCTCGTCGCGGAGTTCCGTCTGCTGTGTCTTGAACTCCTGGCGTTGCCTGTCGGTCTCGACGCCGATCCGTTCGCCCTCGCCGTTGACAGTGATCCGCTCGTCACCCAGAATCGCGGACAGTGGCCGCGTCAGCGCCGACTCCGTATCGACGCCGAAAGTCGCCTCCGCCGCCGGATTGAGCGTGACGATACGGCCTTCGACGTCGACGATGGCGACCGGCGTTCCGATGTCGTCGATCGCCGCCCGTTCGCCGATCCGGCGCGTCGCCGGGTGGAACTCGAACATCCCCCCGCCGACGAACGCGTAGGCGTCCAGGACGATGTGGGGCAAGAACAGGACTGGCGTCAGGTTCACGGGCGGCCCCAGCCCCAGCGCCCACAGCAACGCACCGACCCCCGGAGGCAGCGGGCTCAGTCCGACGGCGATCGCTTCCCGTCGGTACAGCGGGCCGTAGCTGATCACCGTATCGAACAGCAGGACCGTCCCGATGCTGACGAACAGCATCACGCCGAGGATCGAGACGTATCCCAGCGGCAAGAACGTATACGCCGCACCGAGGACGCCCCACACACGGACCGGCTCGTAGCCGCCCCACAGCAGCGGCGTCTGTGTGCTCGCGATCGCCAACAGCGAAATCGTTAAAGGAACGACAGCGCTCGCCCGGTACCACCAGCTCTCTACGATCCCGGTCCGTCCGGTGTATCCCAGCGCGAACGACAGGAAGAAGAAGCCGATCCAGCCCGCGGCCATCCACGAGAGCACCTCGACCGCCACGCGAAACGGCGGCGACACCGCGACGATCCCGACGGCGTATCCCACCGACCAGACGGTGATGGTCGCGATGGTCGCGACGAACCACCGCGCACCCGGTTGCTCCCAGTGTGGCCGCAAGCGCGCGAGCAGATAGAGCGAGCCGACCCCCGAGGCGAGCGCACCGACGGCTGGCCAGGGGATGTCGGTGACCATGCTCCGTTCCAGGACCTACTCCCTGTTGACCTTTCCGGGGACCGCCGACAGTGACTCCAGCGGCGGTGGCACCGACAGGCAGACGACGCTGTTTAGTCGCGCCTCTCCGTAGCCGGGGTGTGACTGCGGTCGACGACTGGGTGACACGGCTGGAAGCCGACGGGGAGTTGACCCCGGAGGGAGTGTCACGTATCGTCGCCGCCCACGGCGACCGCGGCACACAGGCCATCGAAGCCGTCGGCGAGGGGCGAGTGAAACAGTACCGGGACTTCGTCGTGGTCGTCGGCCACAAGGACGAGTACATCGTCGAGGACGACGGCTGTACGTGTGCTGACGCCGAATACAACCTCGATCCCGACGATCCCGAGGAGCTCTGTTGGCACGCCCTGGCGGTTCGCATCGCCGAGGCCATCGACGCCGTCGACGACCACGACATGTGGTACTCCGACGTTCGCGATTTCCTGTAGACCCACTTTTTACTGCGGGGGGTCGCCATCGGCGACCCCCGCTTGCAAAAACGTGGGGAAAAACTGCCGAACGCTCGGCGTCGCCTCGCGTTCGGTGAACCGGCGGCTGCGCCGCCGGAGGCTCCCGGCACAGCCCTGCCCGTCCCCAGGTTCTCGCGATCACACCGCGAGGTTCGGGAGACCACCGGTCTCCCGGCACGGTCGACCGCGACTGCCGTCGCGGCACTCGCTCCCGGCCACCACGACAGCAGACCAGCGACAGCACCCGTGACCGCGACCACAAAAAGCGACAGCGACCGCAGACTCGCCTACCGCTCGACGCAGTAGTCGACGAAGTTCCGCAGGATCTGCAGGCCCGTCTCGCCGGACTTCTCGGGGTGGAACTGGGTCCCGAAGACGTTGCCGGCCTCGTTGGCGACGATCGAGGCGAAATCCGTCCCGTAATCTGTCGTAGCGACCACCGCGTCCTCGTCGTCGGGGACCGCGTAGTAGGAGTGGACGAAGTAGGCGTACTCGCCGTCGACGGAACCGCCGCCGGCGGTTCCGTCTGCCCGTGGGATCTCCGATCCCACGCTGTCGACTCCCTCGACGAGCGGGTGGTCCCGCTGTACGTCCAGTTGGTTCCAACCCATGTGGGGGACCGTCTGGTCGCGGCTGAACCGGACGTTCTCGCCGGGGATCAGGTCCAGGCCCTCGGCGTCGCCCTCGCCGGCGTGGTCGGCTTCCTCGCTCGTCGTCAGCAGCATCTGCATCCCGAGACAGATTCCGAAGAGTGGTTTGCCCGCCTCGGCCTGTTCGACCAGTGCGTCCCGGAACGGGCCGGCGTTGTCCATCCCCTCGGAGAACGCGCCCACACCCGGGAGGACGATGCCGTCCGCGGCGTCGAACGACGCGGGGTCTTCGGTGAGTGTCACCTGGGCGCCCGCGCGTTCGAGCCCGCGGGTGACACTCCGGAGGTTCCCCAGTCCGTAGTCGACGACCACCACCTCCGCGGCGGTCTGTCTGGCACTCATACGTCCTGGTAGGCGGACCCCCGGTAAGTGCGTTCCTGTTGCCGCAGCGTTACCGGTCGACGACAGTCGCCTGTCCCGGTCCGCGCGGATCACCACACGGGTCGTTCCCGATGTCGTCTCGATAGGGAACGGCCCAGCGCTGTGTGAAAACTATCCACCAGTTGTGTAAAGTTGTGAACGTCCAGCCAGTTAAATCGGGAGTTAGAATACATATAGTATATTCTGGAACTGTTAGCTATATATATTCTGTCTCGGATGGCGTCGGCTATATAACAGACATATGAACGCTTTATTGGTTCAGAATTGTAGCGCCGGATATGCGAAAGCGGAGAAACTTCCTGAAAGGCATCGGGGCACTCGGGGCGGCCGGCGTCATCGCCGGTTGTTCCGGCAACAACTCTGGCGACGGCGGGTCCGGCAGTGACGGAGGATCGTCGGACGGGTCCTCCTCCGAGGGTGAGAGCACGGACACCGAAACGGCGACGGACACGCCGTCGGGTCCCGAAGTCACGTTCGGCGGGAACGAGGAACTCAACTTCAACCTCTCGCCGAGCGTCCCACAGGAGGACCTCTACGTCCAGTACGCGCCGCTCCGTGACTACCTCGAGGAGTACATCACCGGCAACTTCGACGTTCCCCCGGCGCTGGACGCCCAGATGAACGTCGGGAGCAACTACAGCGCCGTCATCCAGGCGCTGGGGCAGGGGACGGCGAACCTCGCCGAGACGGGGCCGTTCGCGGCCGCGGTCGGCCACCAGACCGACAACTCCGAGGTGATCGTCCAGCGCTTTGGCTACGGTGGCTGGACCTACAAGAGTATCATCGCGACGCCGAACGACAGTTCGATCAGCAGTCTGTCGGACCTCTCGGGCAAGAGTGTCGCGTTCAGCGACCCGCTCTCGACCAGCGGCTTCCTCTTCCCGACGGCCGCGATGAAAGAGGCTGGCATCGACGTCGGGAACCTCCCCGAAGGCAACGGCTCCCAGGCCGGCTTCGAACCGATCTTCGCCGGCGGACACGTCCAGTCGTACACGCTCCTGGTCCAGGGTGAGGTCGACGCCGCGGCCATGGGCGGGTTCGTCCGCGACACCAAGACGGGGCCGGCCCCCGAGGAGTGGCAGAGCAACGCGACGACGCTCCACGAGGACACCGGTCTCCCCCGGGCGCCGATCGTCGTCAGCAGCGCGCTCGACGACGACGCCAAGAACGCGATCCAGGAGGCGTTCCTGGAGGCACCCGCCTCGGCGTTCGACGGCGCCGACGGCGAGGACGGCACCGACGACGACCTCTGGTTCAGCAAGGTCCGGGAAGCGAGCATCGACGACTACCAGATCGTGATCGACAAGGCAGAGACCCTCGGCGTCGGTGCGGACTTCTTCAGCGGCTAACCATCACGGTTTATCACTCTCGCATCTCACACCACAACCATGCCCGCAGTTACCTTCGACGACGTAACGAAGATCTACGGCGAGGACACGGTCGCCCTCAGGGACATCGATATCGAGATCGAGGAGGGTGAGTTCGTCATCCTGCTCGGACCGTCCGGCGCGGGGAAGTCGACGTTCCTGCGCGTCCTGAACGGACTCACACAGCCCACAGAGGGGGAGGTCGCCATCCAGGGTCAGTCGGCCACGAGCGCCCGCGAGGACGTCGGGATGGTGTTCCAGGAACACTACCTCATCGAGAGCATGAGCGCCTTCCAGAACGCGCTCACCGGCGCACTCTCGCGGAACGGGCTCCTCCGGAGTTTCCTCACCTGGCACAGCGAGGCGGACAAAGAGACGGCACTGGAGGCACTCGATACCGTCGGCCTGCTCCACGAGTCCGGCCAGCGGGCCGGTTCGATGAGCGGGGGGCAAAAACAGCGCGTCGGCATCGCCCGCGCATTGGTCCAACAGCCCAACCTCCTGCTCGCCGACGAACCGGTCGCCAGCCTCGACCCGAAGGCCGCCCGGGACGTGATGAGCTACATGAAACAGGCCGCGAGCGAACGTGATCTGACGGCCGTCACGAGCCTCCACCAGGTCAACATCGCCCGCGAGTTCGGCGATACGTTCCTCGGGGTCCGGGACGGCGAAGTCGTCTTCCAGGGGACCCGCGAGGATCTGACGATGGACGTCGTCGACGAGATCTACTACGGCGAGGACGCCTCGGGCGAACTCGCCGACGAGTCCGACGATCCGACCGGGACCAGCGCCCCGCGGTCGGCCGTCGAGGGAGGTGGGTCGGCGTGAGCACCGGTCCGATCTCGGCACAGCTCAACTCCCTCCAGCGGTCCCGGCGGATCAAGCAGGTCTCGACGCTCCTGCTCGTGGTCGGTATCCTCGCGGTGACGTACTTCGGGCTGGGGTTCGTCCAGTTCGACCTCGGAGAGATCTCCAGCGGCGTCCCCAGCTTCATCGAGTTCATCTTCGCCTTCTTCCCGCCGAACTTCGAGGCGCTGACGCTGTTTACGAAGAACAACGGCATCACCGGACTGGAAGCGGTCGGCGCGAGCCTCGGGAACCCGGGGAGTATCGTCGAGAGCCTCGCCTCGCCCCGGCTGACCCTGGTGAAAGCCAGCGTCGTGACACTCCTGCTTGGCTTCCTCGGAACGGTTCTTGGCTTCCTGCCCGCACTCGTCTTCGGTGTGCTGGGCAGCGAGCAGGTGACGCCGTTCCCGTTCAACTTCATCTTCCGCGGGACGATGAGTGCGATCCGCGCCATCCCCGCGATCGTCTGGATCTTCCTCTTTATCCCGTTTGGCCCGCCGAGTCAGGCGACCGCGGTGCTGGCGATCGCCACCGACACCGTCGGCAACCTCGGCCGGCTGTTCACCGACGAACTCGAAGAGGTCGAGGAAGGCCCCATCGAGGCCATCCAGTCGACGGGTGCGTCCCGGACCCAGACGGTCGGGTTCGGGATGTTGAGCCAGGTGTCCCGCTCCTTTATCGCCTGGACGCTGTACATCTTAGAGATCAACACCCGCATCGCGATCTCGCTGGGTGTCGTCGGTGCCGGCGGACTGGGGCTGTACATCCGGAACCAGCAGGACCTGCTTCAGTTCCAGAACACCGCCGCGGGCATCGTCATGGTCTTCGTCGTCGTCCTCTCGATCGAACTGCTCTCCTCGCGGATTCGCGCCCGCCTGCGGCCGGGTGAACACGAGAGCAAGGGATTCATCGAGGGACTGCGTGACCTGCTGAACGCCGAGAAGTGGGTCGGTCGAACCGAGAAGAACTAGGACTAGAAGTCACCCAATCGCTTCTGGCCGCTTTCGCCGTCGGAGAACTCCGCGGCCGTCTCCAGTGCCGACCCGAACGTCTCTTTCTGGCTCGGATCGTACAGCGTCGCCGCCGGGTGGACGCTCACCAGGACTCGCCGGGGCGTTCCCTCGATCGGGACGTCGTACACCTCGCCGGCCTCGCCGGTGACCGCGACGTCGCGCTCCAAGAGGTGTTCCGCCGGCACCTTCCCGAGCGTGACGACCACCGCGGGATCGACAGCGTCGATCTCGTGTTCGAGGTACGGCCGACAGTGTGCCCGCTCCTCGACGTGGGGGTCACGGTTGTCCGGGGGACGACAGCGGACGCAGTTGGTGATGCGTACGTCCCCCCGGTCGAGTCCGACCTCACGCAGCGTCTCGTCTAACACGTCGCCGCTGCGGCCGACGAACGGTTCGCCCTGCTCGTCCTCGTTGGCACCCGGAGCCTCACCGACGAACAGGAGATCCGCGTCCGCCGGGCCGGCACCGTTGACGATGCGGGACCGCGACTCGCAAAGCTCCGGACAGCGTTCGCAGGCGACGACGTCGAGTCCGTCCATCCCTTCCATACCGGTCGTTCGGACCCGGCGGTATCAAGGGCGGCGGTCTCGGCGTCGCTCACTCGGCATCGACCAGCCCACGGGCGGCGAGCCGTGCGACCCGGAGCGGTTCCGGCCGCCCGCCCTCGGGGGTGAACGCCCGCACCACGTCGGCGGCCTCCTGGTCGGCGAGGCCGACACTCCGGACGTACACCGTCCCGTCGTCGACGGTGACCGGCCGGCGGTCGGGTTGGGCACGGTAGGTCGACAGGCGATGCTGGACCGTCTCGGGATCGTCGAACGCCTCGCGGATCGCGCTCCCCAGTCCGGGAGAGTCCTCGAAAGTCACCGAGACGGTCGGCAACCCTGTTCGGTCGTGGAGCTGCCGAAGGTCGAGGACGTTGAACCACGCCGGCGCGATGCCAGCGATCAGGAGATATCGAACGTCCGCACGCCCCAGTCGCTCGACCATCTCACAGACGGTGGCGGTCGCGTCGCTCCCACCGACGGTACACGTATCGAAAACGAACCCGTCCACCACCCGGCTGGCGCGGACGACGGCACCAGCGAAGTGGCTTGTCGACTCCCGGTACGACTCAGCGACGCCGAGGGCGCGAACCCCCGGTTTCACGTGTTGGTCTCGGTCTCCTTGATATCCTTCAGCCGGTCGAGTAATTCGTCGTTCGACGCCGTGAACTCGTACTCGACATCACCCTTGTGGGTGTTGTCCTCCGTGTCGAGTCCATCGTCGTCGTCGAAGTCTGTGTCGTACTCCTGGTTGTCTTGTTCTGATTCGTCGTAGCTCCCGAACCCCATGGTACGTGTATACCTACGTTGTTCCCCCCAATAAATCACCCGGCGGTCTCAGTCAGCGACCACGCCAGCCCACGAGTGGGCGTGTCTACCCCACGTTTTCGACCATCGTCGAAGGACACGTCGTCGCAGTCTATCGGTTTACGGGCTCAGAGTGATTCCCGTGGGTCGACGTTCCGGTTGCCCGCGTGGGCGTCGGCGCCCTCGGTCGGTGCGGCCCACTCGACGGCGTTACCGAGCACGCGCTGGACGTCGTCGCGGTGGTAGATCGGGTAGGTCTCGTGACCCGGCCGGAAGTAGAACAGTCGGCCCCGCCCCCGCCGGTAGCAACAGCCGCTGCGGAACACCTCACCGCCCTCGAACCAGGAGGTGAAGACCAACCGATCGGGCTCGGGGACGCCGAAGGGTTCGCCGTACATCTCCGCCTCCTCGAAGACCAGCGAGTCGCCCAGTCCGTCGGTGATCGGGTGACCCGGGTCGACGACCCAGCACCGTTCTCGCTCGCCGGCCTCCCGCCAGGTCAGGTCACAGGGTGTCCCCAGCAGCCGTTTGAACGGCTTCGAGGCGTGCGCCGAGTGGAGCACGAGCAGCCCCATCCCGTTCTGGACGCGTTCGGCGACCCGCTCGACGATCTCGTCGTCGACCTCGTCGTGGGCGGCGTGGCCCCACCAGGTCAGTACCTCGGTCTCGTCGAGGACGGCCTCGGTGAGCCCGTGTTCGGGTTCCTGGAGCGTCGCGGTCCGCGTCTCGTGACCTCGCTCGGCCAGCGCGTCGGCGATCGTCGTGTGGATGCCCTCGGGATAGATCTCGGCGACCTCCTCGTCGTCCCGTTCGTGGACGTACTCGTTCCAGACAGTGACGGATACCATGGTTGGTCTGGACCGGGCGGGCGCGTAAAGATGGCGCACGACCACGACACTCAAACGCCTCCCGGCCCACCACTCCCGCATGGAGGTCCACACCGTCACCGCCGACGCCGAGACGTTCACGTGTAACGCCTACCTCGCCACCGGCGACCGGACGACGCTCGTCGACGCCGGGGCCTACGAGGGCGTCGTCGACGCGATCCGGGAACACACCGAGACGCTCGACGCCGTCGTCCTGACCCACCAACACGGCGACCACGTCGAGCAACTCGACGCCGTACTGGACGCCTTCGACACCGAGGTGTACGCCTACGCCGACCACGCCCGCCGGGACCACGCCATCGACGACGGCGACACGGTCCCGGTCGGCGACGAGGACTGCGAGGTCGTCTACACCCCGGGCCACGCCGAGGATCACGTCTCGCTGGCCTCCGAGGCCTCGCTGTTCTCGGGGGACGTGGTCGTCCACGACGACGGCGCCTTCGAGGGCGGGTCGTTCGGCCGGACCGACTACCCCGGCCAGTCCCGCGAGCGGCTCATCGAGAGCATCCGCGAGTTGCTCGACCGGCTGCCGGATAGCGTCGAGCACATGTACTCGGGCCACGGGAGCGTCTTCCACGGCGACGTCCGGGAGATCGTCGAGCGGGCGCTGGAACGGGCCGAACGGCGCGAGCCGAAATACCCCGACGAGTGAGCGCAGCCGCTCTCCGGGAGAGCGACGGAGAAAACGACTCGGTTATGCGGACCGCGGTTCCTTCGCCTTCGGGCGGAGTTTGCCGTAGCCACACTTCCGGCACTGCTGTGCTCGCTGGGGGTTCCGGGCGTTACAGCGCATGCAGATCTGCTTGTTGAGGAGTCGCTCTGACGCTTCTTCGAAACTAGCCATGCGCGTCCGTTGCCGGTGGGGCCGTTTAAGCTTTGAGTTTCCGACCCGTTTTCAGGCCGCCCCGTCAAACGGGGGTATGCCGACCATCGAGGAGACACACATCGTCAACCGCGAGCGGGTCCAGCCAGGCGACGCGAACAACTACGACAGCGCCCACGGGGGGATCGTGATGAAGTGGATGGACGAGTTCGGCGCGATGTCGGCGATGCGGGCCGCCCGCCAGTCCTGTGTCACCGCACAGATGTCCCGTGTGGACTTCGAGCGACCGATCCCCATCGGTGACAACGCCCGTATCGAGTCCTACGCGTACGCGACCGGCCGGACCAGCGTCCGGGTCCACATCGAAGTGTCACGGGAGAACCCCCACACCGGGGAGACCGAACCGACCACCAGCGCCTACGCCACCTTCGTCGCTATCGAGGACGGGAAACCGACGGAAGTGCCCGACCTGACCGCCGAGAGCGAGGCCTGCGAGGAACTGCGCGAGCGGGCTCTGGAAGACGAACCCTGAAAGCGTCAGAGGTTCTCGCGCTGGTAGCTCCCCTCGTAGGTCCCCTCGTGTGCCGCCTCCGCGAGGACGAGTTGGGCGATGCGAGCGCCCTGTTCCAGTTCGATCGGGTGGTGGACCTCCAGCAGTCCCTCGCCTTTGCCCTCGTAACCGGCGTCCCAGACAGCCGTATCCAGCATGCAGGAGTTCCGCAGCAGCGACGACCGGGGATAGAGAAAGCCGACGTGGTCCTCCGGGATGACTACCCGGTCGGCGTACTGGACGACGTAGCCGCCAGGTTCGAGCCGATAGACGTCGTCGTCGGCGTCGAGTTCCCGGCGCTCCCCGACAGTCTTGCCGTCCTGTCCGATGAAGCCTGGTTCGACCTGCTCGTAGACGGTCCCGAGCGTGAGGTCGACGCCGTTGGGCTGGATCTGTTCGGGACGGAGGTCGTCCAGTTCCTCGGCGACGAAACGGCCGCTCTTGAACATGATGGGCGCTGCTATCGCCAGGGCGAAAGACCTGCCGTTCCGGGTCGCATCGCCCAACGCCGGAGTTCCGATAGATGAAAAATAGGGCAGGATACGCGGGATTTATACGCGCGCGCCATCGATACTGGGACGTTATGGGACAGACGCTAACGGAAAAGATTCTCGACGAACATCTCGTCGAAGGGGAGCTGACACCCGGCGAGGAGATCGGCATCGAGATCGATCAGGTGCTCACACAGGATACGACAGGGACGCTGGTCTGGCTTCAGTTCGAAGCCCTGGGCCTCGAAGAGGTCCAGACGGAACTGGCCGCTCAGTACTGTGACCACCAGACCTACCAGTTCGACTTCAAGAACACGGACGACCACCGGTTCCTCCGGTCGGCCGCCGGGACCTTCGGCGCGCACTTCTCGCGTCCGGGCAACGGCATCTGTCACAACGTCCACAAGGAGAACTTCGCCGAACCCGGCAAGACGATGCTGGGCTCGGACTCCCACACGCCGACCCCCGGTGGCCTGGGTGAACTCGCCATCGGCTCCGGTGGCCTCGACGTCGCCGTCGCCATGGGTGGCGGTGCCTACTACATCGAGATGCCCGAGGTCGTCAACGTTCGGCTCGAAGGCGAACTGCCCGACTGGGCCACCGCCAAGGACGTCATCCTCGAGTTGCTCCGTCGTCTCTCCGTGAAAGGCGGCGTCGGCAAGGTCCTGGAGTACACCGGCCCCGGTGTCGAGACCCTCTCCGTGCCCGAGCGGACGACGATCACCAACATGGGGACCGAACTCGGTGCGACCTCCTCGATCTTCCCGACCGACGAGAACACCGAGGATTACCTCGAACGCCTCGGTCGCGAGGACGTCTACGAGGAACTCCAGCCCGACGACGACGCCGAGTACGCCGACGAGATCGTGGTCGACCTCTCGGAGCTGGAACCGCTCATCGCCGAGCCGTCGATGCCCGACAACGTCGTTCCCGTCCGTGAAGTCGAGGGCGTCGACGTCGAGCAGGTCATGATCGGCTCCTGTACGAACGGCGCTTACGAGGACATCCTCCCCGGCGCGAAGATGCTGGAAGGGCGCAACATCGACAAGAAGACCGAGATGATCGTCGCCCCCGGTTCGAAGCAGGCGTCCGAGATGCTGGCCCGCGAGGGCTGGACCGCGGAGATGATGGCCGCCGGCGTCAACTTCTCCGAGGCGACGTGTGGTGCCTGTATCGGTATCGGCCACGTGCCCGCCAGCGACTCTGTCTCGCTGCGAACCTTCAACCGCAACTTCGAGGGCCGCTCGGGCATCGAGGACGACAACGTCTATCTCTGCTCGCCGGAAGTCGCCACCGCGGCGGCCATCAAAGGCGAGATCGTCGACCCGCGTGACCTGGCCGACGAACTGGGCGACCTGGAGGCACCCGGTCTGGAGATGCCCGACGAGTACATCGGCAACTCCGAGTCGGACCTCATCGCGCCCGACGAGGCCGTCGACGACGAACTCATCAAGGGACCCAACATCGGCGACGTGCCGCTGAAAGACCCCCTGGAGGCCGATGTCGGCGGTGAAGCCCTCCTCAAGATGGAGGACAACATCACCACCGACCACATCATCCCGGCCACGCAGGACATCCTGATGTACCGGTCGAACGTGCCGAAGCTCTCGGAGTTCACGCTCTCGCGTGTCGACGAGACCTTCGCACAGCGTGCGCTGGACGCCGACGGCGGCGTCCTCGTCGCCGGCGAGAACTACGGGCAGGGCTCCTCGCGCGAACACGCGGCGCTGTGTCCGATGTATCTCGGTATCGAGACCGTCCTCGCACAGAGCTTCGCCCGCATCCACAAGGCGAACCTCTTCAACTTCGGGATCGTCCCGCTGGAGATCGACGAGGAGACCTACGAGAAGATCGAGCAGGGCGACGACATCGAGATCGTCGACGACACCGCCGAGGCCGTCCGCTCCGGCGACGAGGAGTTCACCATCCGGGTCAACGACGACTGGGAAGCGACCGGCCACCTCGACGCCTCCGAGCGCGAACGCGAGATCCTCGCCGCAGGCGGGAAGCTCTCGCACACGAAACAGCAACACGAGAGCGGCGGCGCCGCACCTGCCGACGACTGAGACTCCCCTTCGCTTTCGACGATTTTTTCTGACGCGACGGTGCCCAGCGATCGCTGTATCGTCAGTCCGTGAACGGCAGCGCGGTCGCTCAACAGGCAACACCGGATCGAGCAGCCGCTGAGAGGGTAAGTGGAAAGTGGAAAGAGGGGGTGGGTGGTGGGGGGTGGTGGCACCCAAAACGGGTGCATCCGGACCTAGACTACTGACGGATATGAACCTTGTGGCCGCCGCCGCTCGTTGTGAGAGCGACACACGACTCGGCGACAACGCCTATGTACTCGCCAGCCGTACGACGGGCCGTGACGACGGTGTCCCCCGACGGGTCGGCGGAATCGGACCCACCCACTGTTCGCCCGGCCGAGCGTGCGGACCTCCTGGAGATCCACCGCATCGAGCAGACGGTGTTTCCCCAACCCTGGCCGTTCTCCGCGCTGGAGAGCTATCTGGGTGAAGACGGGTTCTTAGTCGCCGAAACCGGCGATCCCACGACGGCACCGACCGTCGCGGGCTACGTCGTCGCCGACACCGTCCCGAACCACGGGACGCCGCTCGGCCACGTGAAGGATCTGGCGGTCCGGCCCGACAACCGTCGGGAGGGGATCGCCACCGCGTTACTCTCCCGGGCGCTCGGGGTTCTGGCGGGCACGGGCGCTGGCTCGGTCAAACTAGAAGTCAGGGCCGACAACGAGGAGGCGAGACGGCTCTATCGGGGATTCGACTTCGAACACCGGAAGACGATCCCGAACTACTACAGCAACGGGGCCGACGCGTACGTGCTGGTCCGAACGCTGTGACGAACCCGGCAGTTGATACGTCTCGGTGGCGTTGCCTCGGCTGATGGGGTATACCTGTCCAGTCTGTACGGACCCACAGGCCGACGATCGCCACCTCGCGAACCACATCGCGTTTACCGCGATCACCGGCGATACCGCCCACGAGGAGTGGCTCGACGACCACGTCCCCGACTGGGGGTCGATGGGCGAATCCGAGCTAGCGGACCTCGTCGTCGAGTACGCCGACGAGACTGAGTACCCACAGGTGTTCGAGGACACCACCGACCAGGGTCACGACCACCACCACGAGCAGGACCGCCCCCAGGGCAGCGCCGGCCAGCGCGGGTCGCGCTCGCTCAGCGAGGGCGACCGCGAGGTCCTCGCGGAGGCCCGGGACCTCACCCGGCAGATGCTCGACGAGGACGAGAGCGACGGTTCCGACGCGGACGAGGCGACCGGAGACGAAACCGAGTAGTCCCGTCGTCGCCTACTCCCGGTATGGAGACCGAGGGGCAGTTTTCGCCGTCGACAGTCGAGGCGGCCCGCGAACGCTACGACGCCGTCGGGCCGACCGCACAGGTCGTCGTCAGGGAAGTCGCGAAGGCGATGGGGCTCGACCCCGAGGAGTACGATCGGCGAGTCACGAGCGAGGTCGTCGAGACGGCTCGTGACGTCATCTTCGCGGAGTCGCTCGCGGTCACCGTCGGAAGTCGCACGGAGTTCGAGGAGTGGCGGGCCGGCACCGACCACGAGGTCACCGTCGTCGGCTCCGAACACGTCGACAACGTCGTCTGGCACGCGCCGGCCTTCGCCGACGAGGGGGTCGCCGCCACGTTCCAGGACGAACGGGACGCCGCCGTCGGGACGCTGCGCAGACAGGCCTTCGGACGCCTCTACCGCGAGGTCGTCTGATGCGTCCGGTCACCCGCAACACGCTCGTCGGGATTCTGGTCATCGTCGTCCTCCTGTTGGCACTGGGGGCGTTGCCCTCGTATCTCAAGAGCGGCGACCCTTACTACGTCACGGCGACGCCGACAGACGGGACCTACAGCGTCGAGAACGGGACGGCGGTCAACGGGAGCGTCCTCACCGACCGCCGGTATCCCTACACGACGGCCGCACTCGGCAACGCGACGGCCGACACCGCGGGCAGTTCGGCGCCGTACTGGCGCGGCCCCGTCGGGTTGAAAGGCGCGTTCACCCACTCGCCGTTCGACGAACGCGACGCCCTCAGACAGCGGTACGACAACGCCACGGTCGGTGAGGGCGTCGTCGTCAGCCACAACGGCACGTTTTACCGCGTCGCGGTCTCACAGTCGGTATGACCGACACGAGCGAGTGGGACTGGCCGGTCGTCGAGTCCGCGGCCGAGTACGAGACCGGCTGGTACACCGGCGGCTACGACCGCGTGCGCCAGCCGGACGGGTCGGAGAAGGAGTACTACTGGGCCGAACTCCCCGACGCCGTCGTCGTCGTGGCGACCACGGGCGAGGAGCTCGTCATGGTCGAGCAGTTCCGGCCGACCATCCGCGAGCAGTGTCTCGAACTCCCCGCCGGGATCGTCGAGGACGGCGAATCCTACACGACCGCCGGCGAGCGAGAACTGCGCGAGGAGACCGGTTTCGCGGCCGGGAGCCTCTCCCTGCTGGAGGAGTTCTGGTGTTCGACCGGCGTCCTCCGGCACCGACGGGGGATCGTCTTCGCCGAGGGTCTGGAGCCGGTCGACCGCGACCTCGACGACAACGAGTTCCTCTCGGTGACGACCGTCCCGATTGCCGACGCGCTCGACGTCGCCCGTGCGGAACCCGCCAACGACGCGACTATCGAGGGGATCCTCCTCGCACAGGCCGAGGGGCTGTTGTAGTCCAGTGAACGTTTAGGGCTCGCCCGCTAGCGATCGGTATGGACGGCGAAATCGGCGTCGACGAACTGGAGTCGCTACTCGAAGACGACGGCGCGACCGTCGTCGATATCCGCCCGCCCCGGGCGTTCGACCAAGCCCACATTCCCGGGAGCGAGAACGTCCCGCTGAACCGTCTGGTCGACGACGTCGAGCGCTTCGAGGGCGTGGACCGGATCGTCACGATCTGCCCTCACGGGAAATCCAGCGTCCAAGCGGCCCGGCTGATCGCCTCCTACGAGGGCTTCGACGGGACAGTCGAGAGTTTCGCGCCGGGACTGGGCGGCTGGGACGGGCCACTCGACGGCGACATCTCCGAACAGTCCGACGAAGGGCCGGCTGCGCCGTTCTGATCCTCACTCCCCGCTCGGGAAAGACGGTGGCTCGGGTAAAACTATCGTCACAAGGGGCTCAGCGGGGGTAACTGCTCGTCATCGCCACCGTCGGAAAGTAGACTACCGTGTCAAAAAAGTCCACCTATCGACTCGCGCGGCCGGTCACTCGTATGCGAGTTCTTCGTATATCTCCGCGTGCTCGTCGAGATCCTGTTTTCCGAGGAACCGGATCAGGTAGCGTCTGGCCTCCTCGGGCGACAGGTCGTCCGGCAGGTCGGGTGCGTCGCTTTCAGCGGCCATTCTTACTCCTCACTACGCGAGTCCGAGTGATAATCGTTCGGTTCGCCGTGACGGTTGCTCTCGGACGGGTCAGGTTCGACGTCGCCCGGGATTCGTTCAGCGTCCATGATTCGTGACAACCAGAGCTCGACAGTCGCTTTGTATTCCGGTTCGAGCGGTGCAGTGTGTTCGCAGAGGTAAGAAAGAATGACTCCTTCCTCGACGGCCGTCTCATCCGTCGCCAACGCTTTCAGAATCTCCTTGATCTGACTGTCATACGCGAACTCTAGGCCGTTCAACGCGTAGAAGACGCGTATCGACATGAGTGCCGTTCGCTTGTTCCCGTCGACAAACGGATGATTGACCACGATGAGACGGAGCAGCTGGTACGCTTTCTCGTGGAGGGACCCGGGCACGTGACCAAAGTGTCCCTCACGGATGTGCTCGACTGTGTATTCGATGTCGCCTGTCGAGGCGACGCCAGCCTCCGTATCTTCGTTCGACTCGACAACCAGCTCGTGAATCGAGAGGATGTCCTCTGTAGTGAGGTAGTTGAGCGAGTCTGGTCCCGCTGCCATCACTCTTGACTACTGTCGGTAAACGTATGCAAGTACTGATTTCGGAGATTGGATTTGTGTCTACCTCGGGAGGATCTATTAATAGAAAATGAGTCTCAGCGGGGGTAACTGCTCGTCATCGCCACCGAGAGCGGATAGACTCCCCCGCGTGAAAAACTCGTTTGTTGACGGCCGTGTGGAACTCAGGTTCTCGTCCTGAGCAGTAGTCTGACGACAGCCAATTGATATCGACGCAGTCTATGTATACCTCGTTGCATGCACTCGGACAAGCGCGGGCCGGTTCCCTGGGCAACAGCCCCTCACCGGCGACCGAACAGCCGCTCGGTGAACGACCGCTGTGTCGCCCGCTCTGTGAGGAGGACCGAACACTCCATCTCGTCGATCACGGAGAGGTTGAGCGAATCGTGGACGAGCCGCGAGAGGAGTCCGCGTTCGGTGGCGCCGATGACCACGAGCGAGTGTGCCCGTGCCTCGCGAGCGATCGCGGTCTCGACATCACCGGTGTCGTCGACGGTCTGGGTGGCCGATTCGAGATCGTGTTCGCGGGCCCAGTCCGCCAGGAACTGCTCGCCCGCTTCGCGTTCGTGCTGGCCGTCGACGACGTGTAACAGCGACAGTTCGGCCCCGACCGCTGACTGGAGGGTGGTGGCGACCTCCGCGCTCAACTCGCAGTTGAGCCCGCCCTCGGTCGGGAGCAAGATCCGCGACGGGTCGAACCCGCGGTTCTTGAGGACGAGGAAGTCACAGGGGAGTTCGCGGGTGAGATCACTGAGCGATCCCCCGGCTTTCCCGGCACCCCACACTCTGTTGTCTCCCCACTGCATCACGACCTGGTCCGCCTGGTGCCGGCGTGCGACCTCGAACAGCGTCTCGAACGAGCGCTGGGAGACGACAGTCGAACTCTCGTACGCGACCTCGTACTCGTCGGCGACTGCTTCCAGTTCGTCGAGCAGTTTCGTCGACTCGTCGACGATCTGCTGGCGTTGCTTGGTGTCGTATCCTCGTCCGCCGGCCGGCGTCTGGACGATGTGGACCGGGGTGACCACCGCGTCTTCCCGCTGGCTCGCCAGTGTACACGCCAGCCTGACGAGGTCCGTCTCCGTGCGAGGGTTCAGGATCGGGACGAGGATGCGATAGGACCCGCTATCGTGGACTGCGGGGGCGTCTTCCGGGTCGAGCAGTGGGACGTACGATCGCCCCGCGAGCCCGCCGAGGAGCCACTCCGAGACGGAGAGTTGCCGTTCGGCACCTTCGAACCGTGCCGAGGCGAGCCGTTCCTCCGTCGTCTGGAAGTAGTTGACGACCGTGACGAGGACGACGCCACCGACAGTGTTGCCCAGCAACACCGGCAGGACGAACTCGACGAGGCCGACGGTGACCGCGAGATCCCCGAGCAACACCAGGTAGATCATCTCGGTGAAGGAGACGACGGAGTGGTACAATCCGCCGAGCGGGATCGCGAGGAAGGCGAGATAGACGACCACGAGCCGGGAGATGGTGTCCCGGGCCGCGTACTCGACCCAAACGACACCGGCGACGATCAGCCCGGCGAAGGCGGCCTTACTGAACAGGCTCCACCAGGCCGTGGCGACCCCCTCCTGTGCGATGCCGGCCGCGACCATCCCCGCGTCCGCGGAGAGCACGCCGCCGAAGGCCAGCGCCGCGGCACCCATCGCCCCACCGGTGAAGTTCCCGGCGAGCACGACGATCCAGTTACGGAGGAGCGCCGGGATACTCGCCAGCCGTTCCAGTGTCAGTGCGACCGGTGGCAGCGTGTTCTCGGTGTAGAGTTGATAGCCGCCGATGATGATGTAGATGAACCCCAGCGGGTAGAGCAGCGCGCTCAGTATCGGGTCCGAGCCGGTCGACGTCTTCATCGAGACGTACAGCATGAACGTGATGGTGATCGCGAACCCACCGGCGAGGGCGCTGAAAAACAGCTCCCGGGAGCCTGCCGTGATCTCCTCGTCGGCAGCTGCGACGATCCGCTGGAACACCTCGTCCGAGGAGAAGCGGTCACGAACGACACTCCCGACCGCGGGTGCACCACTCCGCGACCGTTCGACGGCCTCACGAACCGACTCCTCGGGGTCCTGTGCGTCGGGATCGCTCATGCCCAAACGGGTGTCACACACGGACTAAGAGGTTGTTGTTCACCGTGGTTCCGGCAGACGGACCGGATACCCGCCGATCGTCGGAACTCAGTCGCCGGACGGACCGAAGTAAGAACTAAGCCAGCCGTCGACTCACTCCTAGACGATGTCCGATTCCTGGCCCGCGCTGGCGCTACTCGGTCTGGTGCTGCTGGCGGGGTGTGACGGGTTTGCCGGTCTCGACGGTACGACGGCGACTGAGAGCCGGACACCGGCACCGGTCCCGGAGGATTCGACAGTGGCACCGGGGGTGCCCGCGACGGACGGGGAGACGACAGTCATCGACGCCGACCGGCTGCTCGCGGCCGACACGGAACATCGCTCGGCGACCGGCTACCGCCTGAACCGGACGGTGACCATCCGCGGGACGAACTGGACGACCCGGATCGACCGGGACCGGCGGGTCGCCGCCAACGGAACGCTGTTCGAGCGCGTCGAGATCAACAGTTCCGGCCCGTTGTCGCCCACGATCGGGCAGAGCGAGCTCTGGACCAACGGCTCGACGGTGTACGTCCGTACGTTCGACGGGGACGGTACCCGCATCGAGCAGGGACCGTTCCCATCAGCTCCCGGACACTTCCGGCAGTGGACGATGCTCCGCGAGCAGGTGCTCGCGGACGGCACGTACGAGGTCGAACCGACCGCCGACGGAGCCGTCCTCCGGTCGAGGGAGCTGCCGACCCTGCCGGCAGCATTGGTCCCGCTCTCGGTACGCGAGCCACGGAACGTGACCGCACGGGTAGCCGTGACAGAGGCGGGACTGATCCGATCACTCCGGGTCCAGTACGACACGACCGTCCGCGGCGAGCCGGTCCGAGTGACGATCCGGCATCGGCTCGGGGCGGTCGGGAACACGAGCGTCGACCGTCCGGCCTGGGTCTCCTAACGGTCGGGAAGGGACTGTTCCCTTCGCTCTTCGAGGGTCTCCTGGACGCGGTTCCAGTCGACCGGCGGCTCGAACCCGTCTAGCTCCGCGTCGAACGCCCCGAGGGCGTCGTCGAACCGGTCGCGCCACGCTGGTTCGGCGTGGTCGGCGAGCGTGTCGTTCAGTTCCCTGGTCCGGCGTTCTGCGTCGGCCACCCGGTCGTCCAGGCTGGCGCGGAACTGCGCGTCCTCGCGGTCGGCCCAACTCCGGAGGGCGGCCAACTCGGCACGGAGGTCGGCGACGAGCAGTTCCAGGACGCGCGCTCGCATCGTCGCGTCCGCCCAGTCGGCAGCGGGCGCGTCACTGTCGGTCGAGAGCGCGGTGGCCGCGGCCGTCAAGTCGTCGAGCGATTCGTCGACGATATCGACGTCCGCTTCGAACTCGTCGTACCGCCGGTCCGGCTCCGCGAGCCACGACTCGAACTGCTCCAGATCCGTAGAGAGGTCGTCGGCCGTCCGGACGACACCCTGTGCGGTCGTCGCGACCTCCCGGAGTTCCGTCGCCAACTCGTAGACGGCGCTGGGATCGTCCAGTCGGTCGACGGGTGTCCGCAGGTCATCGGTGAGATCGGCGGCCCGCGCTTCGACGGCTTCGAGCCGGTCCGCGTACGCGTCGAGGCGGGCCGCCACGATCTCGAAGTCGTCGACCGCGGCGGCCGCCGCCGTCGCGTCCTCGTAGGCGATTCCGGCGAGTTCGACGCGCGTCTCGGCCGTCGCGACCACCTTGGACGTGTCCGAGACGGCCGTCTCGACTGCCTCGCGTGTGACCACGCCGTCGTCGGTGACCGGGTCGAGCGCCTCCCGTACTGCCTTCGGGTCGCAGTCGTCCTCCCGGTCGACGATCGCCTCGATCACGTCCTCGACCGGTCGGCCGATCAGCCCGTTCTCGCTCATACCCGCGAGTTCCTCGCCACGAGATGTATACTTTCCGTCAGAGCCGTCGTTTCGTGACTGTTTCTCTCGTTATCGATATAGTCGTCTCGTCACTAGGGGATTCGATATATAGACATATATGTCAATATAGGTACGAACTGACTGGTACTCCCGGCTCTGTATCGGGACAAACCACCGTATAGAGGTATTATAATCCCTTTTACCCCGATACGGGCTTGGATAGCCTGATGTCAGACGACAAAGCGTCCGGCACTGGCGTATCACGGCGAAAGTTCCTCCTCACTTCAGGCGCCATCGGGGCGGCAGGGCTGGCTGGGTGTTCCGGTGGCGATGGTGGCAGTGACGGTGGAAGCGGGAGCGACGGCGGGAGCGGCAGTGACGGTGGAAGCGGGAGCGATGGTGGAAGCGGTAGCGACGGTGGCGACGGGGGAATGAACACGGACCTGCTCACAGCCGAGGGGTCCTCGACAGTGTACCCCATCTCGAACAAGGGTGCCTCCTACTGGAACGCCAACGCGCCCCCGAGTGACGGCGAGTACTGGGGGTCGAACGACGAGGGCTCCGTTCCCGGCTGGAGCGAGATCGAGACGGACGAATACCTCGCCGACTACTTCGCGGGACTGTACGGCTTCGAACAGACGGGCGAGCGCTCGAACCCGCCGTTCAACGCGACAGTCAGTCTGAGCCACTCCGGGACGGGCTGTAAGGCGGTCCGGGACGGATTGGTCGACATCGGCAACTCCTCGGGTCCGATCACGGCCGAGCTCGGCATCAGCGACTCCGAAGCCCAGGAGCAGTTCGTCGACCACGTCGTGGGCCGCGACGGCCAGCCGGTCGTCGTGAGCAGCGACATCTACGACGCCGGCGTCACGCAACTCACCGGCGAGCAGATCCGCCAGATCTACCAGGACGAGATCACCAACTGGTCCGAGGTCGGCGGCCCGGACCAGGAGATATTCTGTATCGGCCGCGCGGAAGGGTCGGGCACCGACACGTCGTTCCGACTCAACATGCTCGGTAGCGCCGACGCATCGATGGAAGGCGTCGACTCCCGGTTCGGCCAGAACCAGCAGGTCGCCGAGGCCGTCGCCAACAACGACGGCGCCATCGCGTACATGGCACTGGCGTTCACCAGCGAGTCGGTCCAACCGATCGGCATCGAGTTCGAAGGGACGCTGTACGAGCCGAACAAGGACGCCGAGAACACCATCTTCGACAGCGCGTACCCGCTGAACCGGGACCTGCACATGTACACGAAGATCACGGAAGACACCCCCAGCGGGACGGATCTGCGCGAGGGGGCCTTCCTGAACATGTTCCTGACACAGTTCGGACAGATCGTCTTCGTCGAGCAGAACAACTACATCCCGCTCCCGACCAGCGACATCGAGTCCGAGGCCGAAAAGCTGCCGGACCAGGCCTGAGACGGTATCCCGCGAAGTGGGGACGGATACTCCGAACTTCGCACTTAATTTCATACAGTACACATTATGACACGTACATCGAACGAGGCAGGCGCCGGAACGGGCGCGCTGGCGCGGCGGCGCCGGCAGCTCCGTGATTTCGTCACCGAAACCGAGCCGGCGGCGCTGGTTACGGTCGGCGTGATGGCGGTCGCGCTGGTGGCGACACTCGCCGGGTTCCTCGCGGTTTCTCCGCTGACGATCGTTCCGTTCGCCGTCTTCCTGGGCAGCGCTGGATACGGCTGGGCACGGCACCAGGGGCTGACCGCCCAGGTGCTGACGTTCTCGATGATGGTCTCGACGATCATGATACTGCTGTTGATCGTCGTCTTCATCTCCGTCGAGTCGATCCCGGTCGTCCAGTACGAGAGTGTGACGGTGTTCGGCGTCGCCGTCCCCGGACTACGGTTGTTCACGCAGACACAGTGGGACGCCGTCTCCCCCCCGATCCGGTACTCGATGGTACCGATGATCCACGGGACAGTGATGGTGACGACCATCGCGACGGCCGTCGCCGCGCCGCTCGGGGTCGCCGCGGCACTGTTCCTCTCGGAGATCGCCCCCGCGACCGTCCGTGAAGTCGTCAAACCGGGCGTGGAGATCCTCGCAGGGATCCCCTCCATCATCTACGGGTTCATCGGGTTCACCATCCTGAGCCCGTGGGCGGCCGACCAGTTCCGGACCACCGGCCAGGGGTCGTACCTGTTCGTCGGAATCGTCGTCGGGCTGATGGCGCTGCCGACGGTCGTCTCCGTCGCGGAGGACGCCCTGTCGAGCGTCCCCGAATCGATGAAGAGCGGCTCGCTCGCGATGGGGACCACCGACTGGCAGACGATGACCTCGATCACGCTACCGGCGGCGTTCTCGGGGGTCTCAGCGGCAGTCCTCCTGGGCGTCGGACGGGCCATCGGCGAGACGATGGCCGCGACGGTCATGCTTCGGGGGGTCCCGCAACTGACCGAACCGCTGTACAACGTCTTCTACGGCCAGGAGACGCTCACCTCGCTCATCGCCAACAACTACGGCGAGGCCGACGGGCTCCAGATGGACGCCCTGTTCATCGCCGGCGTCATCCTGTTCGTCACGGTGTTGTTCATCTCCATCGGGGCACAGTACATCGAGTGGCGGATGCGCCGGAAACTAGGGGGTGAGATCTGATGGCCGGTGCGACGAAGACGAACCTCGTCACGGGCGACGTCTCGGAGACGAACGCGGTCGCGGCGGGTGCGGTCGCGCTCTCGGCGCTCCTGTTCGCCCTCTCGCTGGCGGCGCTGTTCGAGGTCATCACCATCAGCGACCCGGTCGCGGGCGTGCCGGTCGTCACGCTGCTGGGCCTGATCCTCGTGACCCTGGGCGGCGCCGTGATCACCTTCGGGATCGGCTCGTTCCTGGGCTACGTCGAGACACAACCGAGCCCGAGCGCCGGGCTGGTCGCGGCGACGGTCTTCTCGGCGATCTGGTTCGCCGTCGGAGGGCTGGTCGCCTCCCAGACGCTCGGGTTCGGGGGACTGACGTGGCTGCCAGTCGCCGCCCTCGCCGGCGGTAGCGCGTTCGCGCTGACCGCGCTGCCCCGTGAGGACATCGGCTCGACGCTTCCGGCAGGTGCGCTCACGCTGCTGACGGGGCTCGCCTTCGTCACGGGGACGATCGGGCCGGCCTGGGCGTGGGAGCTGAGCTTCGAGCAACAGGCCTCGTTCACCGCCGAGTTCGTCATCCCCATGGCGACGCTGTTCGCGGCACTCATCTCGGGCTGGGCCGCTGCGAAGGCTTACGGCGGATTCGGCGCCCGCGGTCGGCACATGGGCGCGTACGTACTCATCTACCTGAACGCGAGCTCCATCGTCGGCGTGCTGTTCGTGCTGGTCGCGTTCACGACCATGAAGGGGGTTCCGGGGCTACTGACCGGCGCCGAACTGGGGACGGGACCGGACGTGACCCTGTTCGGTCTCACGGTCGGGCTGCCGTTCTCGGTCCCGTTCGTGATGAACGGGGTGGCGCTGCTCAACGACTTCCAGGGCGTCCTCCCGGCGATCGTCGGCACGATCTGGCTCGTGATCGGCGCGGTGCTGTTCGCGGTGCCCCTGGGTGTCGGCGCGGCGATCTTCCTCACCGAGTACGCCGAGCGCGGCCGGCTCACCCAGGCCGTCGAGGTGGCGACCAACGGGCTCTGGAGCACGCCGAGCATCGTGTTCGGCCTGTTCGGGTTCGCCTTCCTCATCCCGCGGTTCGGGGGGAACAAGTCGCTGATCTCGGGGATGCTCACGCTCGGGTTCATGCTCCTCCCGCTGGTGCTCATCACGAGCCGGGAGGCGATCCTCGCGGTGCCGGACGAGTACCGCGACGCGAGCGCCGCGCTGGGTGTCACGAAGTGGCAGACGATACGCAGCGTGGTCCTCCCGGCCGCGCTCCCGGGCGTCGTCACGGGCGTCATCCTCGGTGTCGGTCGGATCGCCGGCGAGACGGCCCCCATCCTGCTGACGATGACCGGCGGGACGTTCGTGCCCGGCGGGTCGACGGTCGACGTGATCGGCGGGTTCCAGTTCACGGGCACCCCGCCGTTCGTCGCCAACCCCGAACTGCTACAGGCGACGACGGCGCTCCCGTTCCAGTTGTACGCCCTCATCACGGCCGGCGTCGGTCTCGGTGACAACGTCACCAACCCCGAACAGTTCCAGTGGGCGACGGCACTGATGTTGCTCGTGGTGGTGCTGTCGTTCTACGCGATCGGCATCGGCGCGCGGTACTACTTCCGGAGGCGACTTCAATCATGAGTGAAACGACAGAGACGACAGGACAGACAGGCATCGAGTCGGACCAACCCCTCGAAACGACGAGCGGTGAAACCGAGGAGCAGGTCCGGGAGGAGTGGCGCGAGTACGAGTTCGACGGTCGGACGAAACTCGCCGCAGAGGATCTCGACGTCTACTACGGCGACGACCACGCGCTGAAAGAGGTCTCCATCGAGATCCCGGAGAACAGCGTCACCGCGCTCATCGGCCCCTCTGGTTGTGGGAAGTCGACGTTCCTCCGGTGTCTCAACCGGATGAACGACCGTATCCGGAGCGCCGAGATCGACGGCTCCGTCGAGATCGACGGGCAGGAGATCTACCAGGAAGGGGTGAACCTGGTCGAACTACGCAAGCGCGTCGGGATGGTGTTCCAGTCGCCGAACCCGTTCCCGAAGTCGATCCGGGAGAACATCTCGTACGGCCCCGAAAAGCACGGTGACCTCCAGACGGGGCTGCTGGCACGGCTGCTCAACAGGAGCGACGCGGCCGAGCGCGAGCAACTCGTCGAGCAGTGTCTCCGCGACGCGGCGCTGTGGGACGAGGTGCAGGACCGCCTCGACGACAACGCGCTCGGGCTCTCCGGTGGCCAGCAACAGCGCCTCTGTATCGCTCGGTGTCTGTCGGTCGATCCCGAGGTGATCCTGATGGACGAGCCGGCGTCGGCGCTCGATCCGATCGCGACTTCGAAGATCGAGGACCTCATCGCCCAACTGAGCGAGGAGTACACGGTCGTCATCGTCACCCACAACATGCAGCAGGCCGCCCGGATCTCCGACCAGACGGCCGTCTTCCTCACCGGCGGCGAACTCGTCGAGTACGACGACACGGAGAAGATCTTCGAGAGCCCCGAGAGCCAACGCGTCGAGGACTACATCACCGGCAAGTTCGGGTGAGCGAGCGATGTCACGCGAGTCCTACCAGGAGCGGCTGGCGACGCTGCGGGCGGACGTAGTCGGAATGGGTGATCTCGTCGGCGAGCGCCTGGAGCTGGCATTGGAGAGTATTCGGACCGGTGACGAGGAACTGGCCCGGACGGTTATCGACGGCGACGACGAGGTCAACGACCTGTACCTCGACCTCGAAGGCGACTGCATCGACCTCTTTGCCCTCCAGCAACCGGTCGCGACGGACCTCCGGTTCGTGGCGACCTCGTTCAAAGTGATCACGGACCTCGAACGGATCGGCGACCTGGCGACGAACCTCGCCAACTACGGGCTCGCAGCCACCGGCGAGATCCTCCCCGAGGTCGCCATCGAGGAGATCGGGGCCGACGCAGTGGCTCTCGTCGAACGGGCACTGGAAGCGTACCGGACCGACGACGCCGACGCCTGTCGGACGATCGCGGCCGACGACGACGAGATCGACGCGCTCTGTCAACACGCCAGCGAGACCGTCGTCCGGGACCTCATCGAGCGGGAGGCGACCGACGACCAACTCTGGTCGATCGAGGAACTGCTCGACGACGTCTCACGAGTCTTGCTGACGATCCGGGATCTGGAACGGATCGCCGACCACGCGGTCAACATCGCAGCACGAACACTGTACATGGTCGATTCGAGCACGGAACTCATCTACTGACATGGAGACACGCAAGATCCAACAGGTCGGTGGCGGAACGTACACCGTCTCGCTCCCGAAGGAGTGGGCCGAACAGGCGGAGGTCTCCGCCGGCACCGTCGTGGACCTCCACACGCATATCGACGGGTTACTCGTCGTCCAGGCCGGCGACTGTGATCGCGGCGTGACCAGCCCCATCGAGATTCAGGTTCCCCCCGAGGACGCCGACGCCGTCGAACAGTCGCTTCGGGCGGCATACGCCGCCGGAGCCGAATCGATACGGCTCACAGCGCCCGAGGGCTTTACCGACAGTCAACGACGAGCCATCGACCGGGTCGCCCGGAACCTGACCGGAGTCGCCGTCGCCGAGGAATCGGCGACCGAGGTGACGGTCCGTACGATGCTCGACGCGACGGAGGTCTCGATCACACAGTCAGTCCGGCAACTCCAGTTCGTCGCGCTCTCGATGCACCGGGACGCCGTCGCAGCGCTGACCGGCGCCGGCGGGGTCGACCAGCCCGCCGACCGGGACGACCAGGCCGACCGGTTGTACGCGATGATCGAACGGCACTTCGAGCGCGGCCTCGCGAAACTCGACGAGGTCGACGCCCTCGGTCTCACCCGGCCCGAACTGTTCCAGTTGTGGGCGACGGCTCGTGAACTCGAACGGGTCGCCGACCACGCCGAGCGGATCGCCTGCGTGGCCGCCCGGTTGGAATCGCCGGTCGCCGGCGACCTCGCGGACGACATCGACGGGATCGCTGCCACGGCACAACGCACGGTCGAGGAGGCGGTCCGTGTCGTCATCGACGACGCCGGCGTCGACACCGCCCACCAGGCACTGAGTGATCGGGACCGCGTCCGGACCGACGTGGCGGACCTCGACCGGCGACTGTTCGAGGCCCCCGAGAGCGACTACCGGCTCACACACGTCGTCGATAGCCTCCAGCGCACCGCCGAACACGGCGGTAACGTCGCCGAACTCGGCCTCCGGAGCGCACTCCGTGAGGACTCGCTGGCCCCGGCTGCGGAGCCGGCCGACGCCAACGACTGATAGTGAGTCGTATAGGTTGTTTCCGGTCGCGCCGACACCGGGGACGGCGCGTACCGGTACGTCGCTGTGAGACGCCAGCGCTCGTAGCGGCTTTATGTCTCCGGTCGCGTAGATGGAGGCGATGACGGTCAGACACGACGGACTCGCCGTCGAGTGGCTCGGGTACGCGACGATCAGGCTCGCCGGCGACGACACGGTCGTCTACATGGACCCGGGCCGGTACGGCGTCCTGACCGGCGAGTGGGAACCCTTCGAGGAAGGTATCGGCCACCCGCCGGCACGCGACTACGACGCCCGCGACGGCGACATCGTCTGTGTCAGCCACGTCCATCACTACGATCCCGACGCCATCGAACGGGTCGCCGCCCCCGATGCGACGGTCGTCGCCTTCGAGGGGATCGAGGGGCGTGCGCGCGAACGTGATCTCCGACCACTCGCGGATCTCCCCTACGAAGTCCGGCAGATCGGTTCCGCCGACCAACTCGGCGTCGAGGGGACAGACATCTGGACGACGCCGGCGTACAACGAACCGGACGGCCCACACACCCGTCCCGACGGGACCCCCTACCACCCCGAGGGCTTCGGCTGTGGCTTCCTGGCGGTCGTCGACGGGACCCACTGCTTCTGGCCAGGCGATACGGACGTGTTACCCGGACACCGAACGGTGGAGACCTCGTTGTTCTGTCCGCCGATCGGTCAGCGGTTCACGATGGACCGCAAGGAGGCCGCGGGACTGGCGGCGACGATCGACCCCGACCTGGTCGTTCCGGTCCACTACAACACCTTCTCGACGCTCGCTGCCGACTCGCGGGCCTTCGCCGCCGACGTGGCCAGCGCCGGCGTCCCGGTCGCCTTAGACGAGCAGTGAGCACGACTCGCCTCCCACCGGCTCGTACATCGGAGCTGCCGCCTCACCCGTCGTCCCACGCCTGCCATTCGCGGTGAGCGGCGGCGACTGCCTGGATCTCCGCGGGGTCGAGTCGGCCCTGCTCGGTCAGGACGGCCGTCACCGGGTCGGCCGGCGTCACGTCGAAAGTCGGGTTGGTGACGGCTACGTCGGCCGCACCGTCGTAGACCTCCGCCCGGGAGCGCGGTTCGAGGTCGTACCCGTCCTCGGGAGCGATCTTGTCGCTTGCGGCCACCACGAACACCTCGCAGTCGGCGGCTGCGGCCGACAGCACCGCCCCGCGGGTGCCGACCTTGTTGACGAGACGGCCGTCCGGCAAGATCCGATCGGCACCGACGAGCACCGCCCCGGCGTCCCAGTCGTCGAGTTCGAACGCCAGCGCGGCGTCGGTCGTGAGTGTCACGTCCGTCGACGCCGCCAGCGCCTCGGCGACGCCGATTCCCTCCCGGCCCGGGCGTGACTCGGCGACCAGGACCGCTTCGGGTGCAGCCTCGTGGAGCGTCTCCTGGACCGTCCCCGAGCGCGAGAGGGTCGCGATCCGTGCCGGCAACGCCTCGGCGGCCGCTCGGGCGGCCTCCCGGTCGGCGGCACAGACCTGTTCGACCGCTCGGCCGGCCGCAGTCTCGACGGTCGCCGGGGACCGACCGTCGCTCGCGGCCAGCATCGTCCGGTTGATCCGGTTCGCCAGAACGGCCATCGAGGGACGAGCGTCCCGGAGCGATCGAGCCAGGGCCGCCAGTCCGTCCCAGTCGTCGCTGGGCCGTTCGACCGTCTCGCAGTCGTCCCGGTGTCCTTCGACGACGGCGGCCGCCTCGTCCCGGAGGACCTCCAGTGCCCGCACCGAGAGCCACGACGAGCCGTGGGTCCGGTCCTCACGGACGGTCGCCACGCGCGGTCGGACCCGATCGTAGGCCGTCCAGAGCCGGGGAACCGTCTCCCGCCGGAGGATCTCGGGGGGCTGGACCCACGCTGTCTCGGCGGTCTCCGCGTTCGTCCGGACCGCTCGGGAGTCACAGTCGAAGAGGAACGGATGGACGAGCCAGTCGTCCGTCCCGTCGGCGACCGAAAACGGCTCGCCCCGACTGGCGAGCGTGACTGCGTGCTCCAGCCCGGTCGCCTCGGCGATCTCGGCCCGCGCTGCGGTCTCCGGGTCGCGATCCGGCGCGGTCGGGTCGCCGTCGTCGGCCACGTGTCCGGCAACTCCGCCCCACCGGCCGGGAGAGGAGCCGACCCCGTCGCTGCGGCACAACAGGAGGATCTCGCCGTCGGTACGCAGAAAACAGGTAACGACCGGGCGGGAAGGCATGGCCGACCCGTCGCCCGCCCGGATAATGAGCGTGGGGGCTACAGCGCGTCGAGCAGTCGGTCGACGTCCTCGGCGGTGTTGAACGCGTGGACCGACGCCCGGACGGCACCCCGGGGCTGGGGGAGCGACCGGACGACGACGCCGGCCTCGCCGAGCCGCTGGACCGTCGCCTCGGGGTCCTCGGCGGCGAAGGTGACCAGTCCCGACTCGTAGTCCTCGGGACTCACCAGCCGGTCGCCGAGTCCCGCTTTCAGCCGGTCGGTCAGCCGCTGGACCCGGGACTGTATCGTCTCGAACCCGACGGCTTCGACCGTCTCGATGGCTTCGGCCAGCGCGACGTACGGCGCCGGGGTGGTCGTCCCGACCTCGAACCGCCGGCCGCCGGCGTGGTAGGTGTACTCGCTCGCGCCGGGGTCCTCGACGCTCCGGTAGCCGATCCTGGTCTGTCGAAGTCGATCGTGAGCCCCGGGAGCGACGTACAACATCCCGGCACCCCACACGCCCAGCAGCCACTTGTGGCCGGCACAGGCGACGAAGTCCGCGCCCCAGTCGGTGACGTCGACGGGGTGGTGGCCGACCGACTGGACCGCGTCGACGAGCACCTGTGCGCCCGCGTCGTGGGCGACGTCGGCGACCTCCGCGACCGGGAGCCTGGTCCCGTGTGTCCAGGTGAGCGAACTCAGGACGACCAACCGTGCGTCTTCGACGGCGTCTTTCAGCGCCGCCATGTCGAGCCGTCCCCGGTCGGTCGGGACGACCCGGACTTCGACGCCGTGGGTGTCGGCCAGGCGGTCCCAGGGGAGGGTCCCGGCCGGATGTTCGAGGTCGGTCCGGACGACCACGTCGCCGGGTTGGAAGTCGATCGCACCGGCGACGAGGCTGATGCCGTCGGCGGTGCTCCGGGTGAACGCGAGGTCGTCGGTCCCGGCACCCAGGAACTCCGCGGCGACCACGCGGGCGTCGTCGATCGCCCCGAACCCCATCTCGTAGGGGTCCCGTGGGCCGTGGCCCTCGAACTCGTGGCGCTCCAGAAAGCCGGTCGCCGCCTCGACGACGTGGCGCGGGCTGGGGCCGCTCGCTCCGGTGTTGAAGTACGTACGCTCCTCCAGTGCGGGGATCGACCGGCGAAGCTCGGCAGGGTCCATAGTCGATGCAGGCCCGCCGGCGCCTTGAGCCCTGCGTGCTACAGCGCGCCGCCGAGGGTACCACCGATCAAGACACCGACCAGCGCCGCCGCGAACATCCCGCCGGCGTACAGCGCAGCCGTCCGGAGTTCGCCGTCCCCGGCCAACTGGACCGTCTCGACCGCGAACGACGAGAACGTGGTGAACGCCCCGCAGAATCCGGTGCCGGCCGCGAGCGCGACCGCGTCGCCGGCCGGAGCAGTGACCAGCAGACCCAAGAGGACGCTGCCGAGGACGTTCACCGAGAGCGTATCGACCAGTTCGCGTTCGAGGAGCCGGGCAGTCGTGTATCGGGCCATCGCCCCGACTGCACCGCCGATCCCGACCAGGACGAACGGGTTCACGACAGCCACCCCGCGAGTCGCTGTCCACAGACGACCGCGGCGAAGCCGAGCCCGTAGTTCGCGGCGACGTTCAGGGCGGCGAGTTCCGGACCGAGGCCGCTGGTCTGGACCGCGAAGGTGCTGTAGGTCGTCAGCGACGAGAGAACCCCCGTCCCGACGAGTAATCTAGCACGCGTGGGCACGACCTGGCCGACGCCCGCATCGTAGGCCATGGCACCCAGCAGGAAGCTCCCGAGCACGTTCGCGGCGAGCGTTCCGGTGATCGGGTCCTGGAGAGCGGCGACACCCGGCGTCAGGACGGTGATCCCGTGTCGGAGCGCGGCCCCGAGGCAGCCACCGACGGCGACCAGCGCCAGCGGCCCGACCCACCCCTCGCGGAACCCACTCATTGGCGGGACGAGACCGCCGGGCTACTCCTGCGTTGCGGTCGACGGCCGTCACGGATCAGCTACAGCGGACGCGCACGGACTGTCACCACCGTGTGGCGTCCGCCGCTCGCGGACACGGACGTGGTGGACGGACTCGGTGGTGTCGTCGACGACGAGCGCCTCGCCGGGTTCCTCGGGGAGCCGTGTCGACCACTCCC
Source organism: Haloarcula halophila (assembly GCF_029278565.1). Lineage (NCBI taxonomy): Archaea > Methanobacteriati > Methanobacteriota > Halobacteria > Halobacteriales > Haloarculaceae > Haloarcula > Haloarcula halophila. Next base: position 1,590,068 of record NZ_CP119559.1, read on the forward strand.
CGTCGAGATACGTCGGGCGAGCGGCTGTCAGCGCCTCGATGTCGGTCCGAGCCGTCAGTCGATGTGCCAGAACGAGATCCGCCTGTGACACCGCCACCGCCGGCAGCGCGCTCGGGCGCTGTGTCGCCAGCCACAGGCTCACACCGGGCTGTCGGCCCCGGGTGACGAGCCGACGGAGGGGGCCGGCAGCGACGCCGTCGGTGAACGCGTGCGCCTCGTCGACGAGTACCCAGGGGAGTCGCGTCGTCGTCCCCTCGACTCGCCCCCGATACAGGGTGGTCGCGACCGCCGCGAGCACTGCACCCGCGGGCTCGCGGGTCTGACCCGAAAGGTCGAGGACAGTCACCCCGGGGCTGTCGAAGGCTGTCGAAGCAAGCCCGTCGGGGTCGAAGACGTTCCAGTCGGCCGCCAGCGACAGATGGTTGGCTGCCCCGCGCCGTGTCGACCGCTCGGCGTCGGCGTTCTCGACCCAGCGACGCATCTCCGAGAGCGTCCCGGCGTGGCTCGTGGCCCGCCAGAGCAGACTCCCTACGCCGCTCTCCGGTCCGACTCCGAGCAGCGTACACCACTCACGTGGGCCGAGCGCGTCCGCGCGGACCTGTGGATCGAGGACCCGTGCAGGGGCGTCCACGTCCGCGAGCCCGGCGAAGACACCCATCGGGTCGACGACGACCGGGGTGACGCCGTCAGTCTCGGCCAGCGCCTCCGCGAGGACGCCCAGCGTGTAGCTCTTTCCCATCCCGCGCTTCCCGACGACCAGGCCGGCGTGGGGGCCGTCGAGATCCAGGTCGACGTGTGCCCCGCGGCTCCCATCGCGTGCCCGATAGTGGCCCAATCGAGCCGTCGGTCCCTGTTCGTCCTCGCGTCCGATGACGACCATACCGGGGCTGGTCTCGGCCTCGTATTTGAACGCTTGGACGAGGGTTCAAGTACGAATCCGGGACCAGGCCGCCCCGTGTTCGAAGCCCTATGGCGGGACGAACGTGGTATCGAAGGACTTCCCATCCGACTGGTCATCGCGCTGGTCGTCGGCGTCGCCTGCATGAGCGTGATGATGAGCACGATCTCGGGCATCCAGACACTCCAAGTCACCGAGGTCGACGTCCAGCCGTCCCCGGAGGTCACAGAACCCGGGAGCGGGTCCGTCTCCGTGACGGTCGTCGATCCCGAGGGGTCGCCGGTCGCCGACGCGACGGTCGTCGCGAAAAGCGGGACGGCGACACTCTCCTCCGTCGAGACCGCGAAGACCGGATCGGGCGGAACGGCGTCGCTGTCGCTGTCGCCGTCGTTGGGTCCCAATCAGGACGAGGGGACGATCGTCTTCGAGGTGAAACCGCCCGCCGGCAGTAGCTACCAGGACAATCGGGCCAATACGGATCTGTTGGTGGTGCGGTCCTAGTCCCAGTCGATCCACTCGTGTTCCCAGCCCGGTCGCGTCTCCGCTGCTTTCCGGGCGCGTTCGCGGTCCTCGCGTTGGGTCCGGTTTCGTTCGACGGTGTCGGCTTGCTCGCCCTCGACGAGCATCGGCGCGAACGCGACGCCGCCCAGGCGGTCGGTCTCGCCGTCGGCGTCGACGATCGTCAGCGTCTGCTCGCCGGTCCCGAGCGGCATCACGAGCCGGCCGTCTGGCGCGAGCTGGTCGACCAGCGCTCGGGGTGGGTTGATGGCAGCAGCCTCCAGCAGGATGCGGTCGTAGGGGGCGTACTCGGGGAGCCCGTCGGCACCGTCCCGTCGGTCGACGAGGACCGCATCGTAGCCGGCGGTCGCTAAGTTCGACCGCGCTTCGATGACCAGCCGCCGGGTGATATCGATCGCCTGGACGTTCGCCGCACCGACCCGCTCGGCCAGCACCGCCGCGGTGTAGCCGATCCCGGCACCCACCACGAGTACGTCGTCGTCTTCGGCCGGTGCCAGCGCCTCCAGCAGACGGGCGGCAGTGCTGGGCGAGAGGACCCGCGTCCCCATGACTTCGAAGGGCCGGTCGGAGTAGGCCTGCTCCTCGGGGACGAACGCCTCCCGTGGGACCGACCGCATCGCCGCCGACAGCCACGCACTCTGGACGACACCCTTGCTGTCGTGTTGGAGGCTGTCGACCATATCGTCCCGCAGCACCGCCGTGTCCATACCTGTGGGTTCGCGCGGAGCTATATGAATGACGCGGCCTCGGCCACCCGCGCAGCGATGTCTACGCGTCGGCCGCTCAGACTCATTTGAGTGGAACGAATCGCACACCGCCGTGTGTCTCCCGGTCCAGCGAGCCGTCGGCGCGCCGGCGTGCCCGGACCAGTCGCTGGCGCCCGTTCCCGATGGGGGCGAGTACCAATCCGCCGGGACGGGTCTGTTCGACCACCGCCCGCGGAAACTCCGGCGCGGCGCAGGTGAGGTAGCTGCGGTCGTAGGGAGCGTGGTCGGCCCAGCCCTGCTTACCGTCGCCGGTACGGACCGATACGTCCCCGTATCCCGTCGCTGCCAGTCGTTCCCGTGCTGCCTGTGCCAGCGAGTCGTGGTACTCGACGCTGAAGACGTGCTCTGCTCCGACCAGTTCGGCCGTGACCGCGGCGTGGTAGCCACAGCCGGTCCCGATCTCCAGGACGCGGTCGCCGGGCTGGAGTTCCAGCAGCGTCGCCATGATCGCGACCATATGTGGCGCGGAGATGGTCTGTTCCTCGCCGATAGGGAGCGGACTGTCGACGTATGCACGGTGGCGCCGCGCCTCGGGAACGAACTCGTGTCTGGGGACCGTTTCGAGTGCGTCGAGAACCCGCTCGTCGTCGATCCGCTCGCGGCTCCGGAGCCGGTCGACCAGCGCCGCGCGGTCCCGCGCCGGGTCGCTCATCCTACCAGGCCGACCACGCGGTCGTCGACTCGTCGCGGACGTACAACCGGTTGATGTCCTTCGCGACGGCGCTGTCGCCCTCGTAGTCCAGTTTGTCGAAGTCGTAGCCGTGGGCGTCGTCGCGGATGTGGATGCCCTCGACGGTGAACTCCTCGTCGCCGAAGGTCTCGGTCTCGCCGACCTGGAACTGATAATCGCCGGGGACCTGGAGCTTGAAGCTCTCGGTCTCGTCGTGGCGGCCGTCTTTGGGATGCATGGTGACGTTGACGGCGACGTTCCCGACGGCTCGGGACCAGATGGTCTCGACGGCGCTGGTCGGTGCCTCCTCCTCGCGGCCCTCGGCGGTCTCTAAGCTGGTGATCCGGGCGGTCACGACGGCTTCCTCGGTCTCTAAGAGGAACTCCTCCCCGACCGCGAGTTGTTCGTCTTCGGGGACGTCGACCTGGGCGGTGAACGATTCCCCGTCCTGGGAGACGACGACGTTCCGTGGGACAGTCGTCTCCTCCGGGAGCTGTTCCTTGTGGACGTGGTCACATTCGGTACACCGGACAGTGACCTGGCCGCCCTCTTTCAACACTTCGTGGACGGTCTCGACGTCGGGCGAACAGGCGGGACAGGGGAGGCCGACCCGTTCGCCGGGTGAAACTGTAGTCATACGTCGGCGTTGACGGGCCGGGCGTAAATGGTCGTCGCCACGCCCAGGTCGTGCAGGCCGCTGGCACGGTCAGACCTGACAGACGTGGGCTGTCCCGTCACTCCTGACCCGACAAAACTATCTTGGAGTCAGCGGTTCAACAGGTAGTCGATGCCTCGATATCGGCCCGCTGACGCGTTGAACGTCGGTATCGTTCTCCTGACGGCGCTACTGGGGGTTGCCCTCTGGCCACGGCTCCCCGCCGAGATGGCGATCCACTTTTCGGCTTCCGGAGTGCCGGACAACTACGTCCCGAAAGCCGTCGGCGTCGCGTTGCTGCCGGCGATCATGCTCGCGGTGTTCCTGTTCGTGAAGACGGCATTCAGCTACGACCCACCGAGCGACTCCCGCGTTCCAACGGTCGTGACGGTCGCGACGACGGGTTTTCTCGGCGCGCTCCACGCGCTCGTCCTCGCCTGGAACGTCGGCTATCCGGTGCCGATGGACTCCGTCCTGGTCGGGGCGCTCGTGTGGGCGGTGGCACTGTGTGGCTACGTCTACCGCCGGGAAGGGGTCTCGCTCACGTGACCGGTCACTCGGCCGATGGCAACTCGATCCGGTCGCCGTCGGCGTACACCGTCGGTTCGGTCAGGATACCGTCCAGGTGGATCGGCACGTGGGTGTCCCCACCGATCGCGTGGTCGTCGCCGACGGCGATGTGGACTGTCCCGCCGGCTTTCTCGTCGAGGAGGACCGATCCAACCAGTTCCGTCACGGCGACGTTCGTCCCGATGCCCAGTTCCGCCAAGTTGTAGGCGTCCCGCCCGACCTCCTCGGCGGCCGCGTCGAGTTCCCGCCGAACGTCGGGGTCGTCGATCTCGGTGACGAACCCGTCCTCGACTTCGAAGGTCAGGTGCTTTCCGTCGAGTTTCCCGTGTGGGCGCATCGTCCCGTCGACGACGAACCGGCCGTCGGCTGTCTCGGGGGCGACGAACACCTCGCCGGCCGGCAGGTTCGACATCTCGCCCGGTTCGTGGACGATTCCGGTATCGAGTCGCCACTCCCGACTGCCGAGGCCGAAGGTGATGTCGGTCCCCTGTGGGGAGGTGACCCGGATCTCGCCGGCGTCCCGAACCTGTTCGAGGACCGCTTCACAGTGCTCGCGGATGCTGTCGTAGTCGGCGTCCAGCCCCATCAGGAACACGTCCTCTGTGATACCGGGCAGCGTCGCGACCCGAGCGCCGGCGGCGTTGGCCTCGCTACGGGCGTCGGTGTGGCTCAGGCTCTTGGTCGTCGGCGCCAACACCACGTCCGCGGTCCGCATCGCGCCGGCGACCGGCGCCGGTGGTTCCTCTCCGTGTTGGTCCCCCGGCGGGTATCGAACGAAGACGGTGTCCTCGGTGATCTCGGCGGCGACCCGGGCGAGGGCCTCGCCGATCGCCTTGCGCTTGTCGTCGGTGACGACCGCACAGGATTCGTCGGGTTGGAGGTTCAGACACTGCTTGATGGCTGTCTCTGCTGGCCGTCTGAGCGACGAGTTGTCCATACCGACGGGTCGGTCGGGAGCGGATTAACTCTTGGTACGGGAGAGCCAGCCGACCCGGCGCTGTCGGCACCCGTCGTGTGACGCGACCGCCCGAGAGTACAACGATCCGAGTTAATTTCTATAACTATTAACCGTAAAGAATATCGTCGTCTCCCGAGAACGCCTTGACATGCTCCATGTGGGCATCAACGGCTTTGGCACGATCGGCAAACGAGTCGCCGACGCGGTGCGTGCCCAGCCCGATATGACCGTCGCTGGCGTCTCGAAACGGACACCGAATTTCGAGGCGACGATCGCACACGACCGTGGTTACGACCTCTATGCGGCCGGTGAGGACGGCCGCGCTCCGTTCGACACCGCTGGACTCCACACCGAGGGGACGGTCCACGATCTCGTCGCGGCCAGCGACGTCGTAGTCGATACGACGCCGGGCGGGATCGGGGCGAAAAACGCCGACCTCTACGCCGACTACGACACGCCGGCGATCTTCCAGGGCGGCGAGGACCCCGACGTAGCCGAGATGAGCTTCAACGCCAGAGCGAACTACGAGTCCGCGTTGAACGCCGACACCGCCCGCGTGGTCTCGTGTAACACGACCGGCCTGTCACGCCTGTTCGCCCCGCTGCGGGAACGCTACGGCATCGAGAAGGCCCGGGTGACCCTGGTCCGGCGCGGCGGTGACCCCGGTCAGACCAGTCGCGGGCCGATCAACGACACCCTCCCCGATCCAGTGGAGATCCCCTCCCACCACGGCCCCGACGTCCAGACGGTCTTTCCCGACATCGACGTCGACACAATGGGGATGAAAGTGCCGACGACACAGATGCACACCCACAGTGTCAACGTCACGCTGGAGTCGACCCCGTCGGCCACGGCGGTCCGGGAACTGCTGACGGCGGAGTCCCGGCTGTTTCTCATCCCGGAGACGCTGGGGATCGACGGGGCCGGGAAGCTCAAAGAGTACACCCGCGACGCCGGCCGTCCGCGGGGTGACGTCTGGGAGAACTGCATCTGGGCGGAGTCGGTCACCGTCGAGGACAACGACCTCTATCTGTTCCAGGCGATCCACCAGGAGGCCGACGTCGTCCCCGAGAACATCGACGCCGTCCGCGCGCTGTCCGGACGGACCCCCGACGCCGCCCGTAGCATCAGCCGGACCGACGAGGCACTGGGGATCGGACGCGGCCTGGTCCAACACGGTGGAAGCACCGCCCGGCGGACAGCCGACGACTGATCGCCCTGGCTGTCGTGACGCCGGCCACCACGGGACCGTTACCCGAGTTCGTGGAACGTCAGGTCCCCGCTCTCGGTGTCCAGCGTCGCGACCGAGAACGCCTCGGGCGCCGGCGGGATGGCGATGCCACCGGGGTTGACCCGGACCGTCCCCTCGTACTCCTCGGTCCCACGCTCGTGTGAGTGCCCGTGGAAGACGTAGTCGTAGTTACCACACTCGACCAAGGCGTCGACGATGGCGCCGCTGGTCCCGTGATACACTGCGGTTTCCGCGCCGTCGAGCGTGATCTCGCCCATCTCACCCAGGTACGTCCCGAACTCCGCGACGGTCGACTGGACGGCCCACTCGCCGTCGTTGTTGCCCCGCGCGGCATAGAACGTCCAGTCGCCCTCGAAGGGTGTCACCGAGAACGGCGCGACGAAGTCGCCACAGTGGACGACCGCGTCGACGTCCGCCTCGCTGAAAGTCTCGACTGCGGCCTCGACTAGCGCCAGGTTGTCGTGCGTATCGGAGACGATGCCCACGTGCATACCCACTCGTTCCGTCGCGGCTGTCAAGAACGTACCCCCGCGGCGCCGTCCCGCGAAGCTTTTGTCCCGCTGGCGACAATCCCATTCAATGGCAGGGGGCATCCTCGACACGATCGGCCTGCTGACGGTCGTCGTGTTCGCCGTTCCCGTCGCGCTGTTCGGCGCAGAGCACCTGCTCCGGGGCGAGTTCGTCGCCGGCGTCGGCTTCCTGGGGATCGCTGCCGGGATGGTCGCCGTCGAGCGATATCTGGTCACCCCGACCGACGTGCCGGCGATGGCCGCGGAGAAGACCGTCGGTGCCGTCGCCAAAACTGACGATCCCGACGAAGACGAGTAGGGCAGGTCGCGCGAGCCGTCAGTCGGCCGCGAGCGGTTCGCTGGCTTCCTCCAGCAGTTCCTCGATGGAGCGCTCACTTGGCTCGTTCTCCAGGAGGACGTCGATGGGCAGCGTCGGTGCGCCGTCGACGAGGTTCTCCAGCAGGACCAGCCGTTCGCGGGCCCGCGACATCCCGACGTAGAAGACACGGCGTTCGTTGTCGGTCAGCGTCGGCACGGGGCTCGTGTGTTTGGTGAACTCGTCGACTCCGGGCACCTCGATGCCGTTCTGCTCGACGGTCGCGGCCATCTGCTCGACGACTTTCTCGGTGAGGTCGGTGGCGACGAAGACGTGGTCGGCCTCGCGACCTTTCGCGGAGTGGATCGTGCCCACACGGACCCGATCGGCGTCCATCCCGCGGTAGTCGCCGGTGAAGTAGGCGCTGACGGTCCGCTCCTGGAAGTTCGTCACCTTCCGCAGCATGTCGCCGGCGGAGGCGGCGTCGGGGACGAACGGGACGTGGTCCCGGACGACGTCCGGCGAGATCTCGATCTCGGCGATGTCCTCTTTGACGTGGTTCTCCTCGATTTCCTCCAGTTCGTCGAAGAAGTCGTCCCGCTCGCCGGTCCCGAAGGCCGAATCGGCCAGCATATCGGCCAGCCGGCGTGCCTCCAACACCGAGAGGTGTTCGTCGTTCTCGATAGCCTCGACCCCGCGGACGTACTGTGTCAGCCGGTCGGTCCACATCCGCTGGTCGGTCAGACAGGAGAAGGGGATCCCCTCGTCGATGAACTCGTCGATGAACTGGAACATCTGGTAGCGGGCCCGGAAGAGGACCATCACCGTCTCGTCGGACTCGCCGACGGTGGCTTTGACGTTCCGAGCCAGATCGAACATCGAGGGGTTGGGGACCGCCTCGACCCGGCCGCCCTCCTTGCGCGGGTTGAGGTCTTTCTCCTGGCGTTTCTCGATGTGGCGGACCTCGCGGTTGACCACGTTGAGGATCTGGGAGGGGAGTCGGTAGGAGTTGGGGAGGATCTCGTCCTCGGTGACGTCCTCTTCGAGCAGCAGGTCGGGGTCGGCCCCCTGCCAGGCGTAGACGACCTGGTCGTCGTCGCCGGCGATCAGCACGCGCTTCATGTGGGGTTTCCACTCCTGGTAGACGTCGTACTGCAGCGTCGTGATGTCCTGGAACTCGTCGATGATTAGGTAGTCGACGTTTGGCAGCAGCGAGCGCTGAGCGACCCGTTCGAGCATGTCCGCGAAGCCGATGACGTCGTTGTCACCCTTGTACGTCCGCCAGCCACGGATCGCCTCGGGCACGTCGACGCGGTCGTCGTCGGTCGGCCACGTCGGCGTGTACTTGTTGCCCGTCTGGGCGTTGTCGTCGATCTCGGGTGGGAGGCGGACCTCCTCGTCGTCCCACTTGAACGGCACGTCGTACCAGTCAGCCACGTCGCGGCGGGTCCGCTGGAGCCACTGGCTCGTCGCGATGATCTTGTTACCGAGCGTCGTCGAGCGGGCCGACCGCCGACGGGACCCCTCGTACTCGTCCTCGTAGTCGATCCCGAACTGATCACAGAACTCCTCTTTGTCGTCCTCGCCGACGACGTCGCCACGCGAGAGGTTCAGCAGTTCGTAGGCTTTCGCGTGCATCGTACAGACGTTCCCACGGAGGGCTCGGGGCGTCACGTCCAGCCGTTCGGCCAGCCGTTCACGGACCTCGGCTGCCGCCGCACGCGTGTAGGACACGACGAGTACGTCCCGGAAGTCGACGTCGTCGTCTTCCAGCAGTTCGTCGACACGGTCGAGGAGGGCCGTCGTCTTCCCGCTGCCGGGTCCACCGAACAAGCGGACGACCTCGGTGGTCGGTTCAGTCATTGAAACGATAATAGAGGCGCGGACGGATAAACGGCGCGCTTTCGCGACCCGCCGTCAGCGGTACAGTGAGACGTACAACATCGCGAACCCGATGATGAACGGGACGGTCTCGGCCATCTGGAAGAACACCCGCACCAGCGCGTCGACGTTGGCCGCCCCCAGTTGGGTGATGACACTGGAGACTGCGACCCCCATACTGATGAACGCGAACCCGACGAAGGCGTACTGAAGGCGTTCCGAGGGCCGTTTTCGATACGCCTGGAAGCTGATGAGCGTGATCCCCAGTGTCAGCCCGAACACCACCATCCGCATCAAAACGAGCACACCGCGCGCGATTGCGACACCGTCGGCCATCTTGTCACCTCTGTTTGCCCACCGGGGTCGTAAACATTCGCGTCGGCACGGTCACTCGGGGTTGAGTTCGTCCCAGAGCTGGCCGAACCGGTCGGGGAGGTTCTCCTCGCGATAGATGCGGACCTTGTACTCCTCGTCTTCCAAGGAGATGACTGTCGACTCGAAGTTCGACTGGTACACCTTGTAGTGGTTCCCGTCCTCGGCGACGAGCGTCTGGTCTTTGATGAGGTTGTACTCGTCGAGCATCTCGATGCGGCGATACACCGTCGGCAACGAGAGGTCACACTCCTCGGCGAGTTCCTTGGCCGACTGTGGCTCCCGACTGATGGCGGCCAGCACGCGCCGTGCGTGCTGATCGCCGATCGTATCGAGAATCTCTTCGATACTCTTGTCGTCCGGCACTACCGTCCAATTCTCCCGGGGCAGTAAAAGCGTTTCCGAGCGCCGGGGTCCTTTCACGCTCAGAAAACACTGCCGCCGATATATGCGACTGGCAGTAGAACCCGTAGCTGCGGATCGCGTTCAGGTGAGACGATGTCCGGAGACAACCTCCGTCGCATGACGACGGACACGACCGTGGGCGAGACACCCGACGAGCAACTGACCCCTCTCGGCGGGACGGATCGTCCGGAAGTCGAGAGTGGCACCATTCCGGAGCCGCTGTTGTCTTCGGTCATCGAGGACGTTGCTGACGGTGATCTCACCGTCGACGACGGCCTCGTGACCCAGAGCCTGGACGAGATCCTGCTCGCGATGATCGCGCTGGCCGACGACGAGACACACGGTACCGGACTCATGGAGGAACTCTCGCGGCTCTTCGATGCGGATCTGAGTCCGGGGACGGTGTACCCGCGTCTACACGACCTCGAGGCCGAAGGCCAACTCCGGATGCACGAACTCGTGCAGACTAAGCAGTACTCGATCGACGACGCGGCAGCAGCCGAATCGAAGATCGAGGACGCGATGTATCAACATCTCGCGATCGGACTGTTCCTCCACGCGTCACTCGACGGCGTCTAATCGCTCTCTCCCCGAGGTCGCCCCGGCGACTCCTGACCCCAGTCCCGGGGTCGACCCGTGTTTTAGCTGCTGAGAGCTACCGCTGGCACAGTTGATCGCCGAAAAGTCAGTTGACCGGGACCCCGTCAGTTTACAGGTGTCCACCCGCACACCGAGCACTCTGTCGCCGCGTCGTCGTGGAGACCGCCACAGTCGGGACACTGCTTTTTGTTGTAGTTCTCCTCCCAGGCGGCCGTCTCAACGTCGTGGCCCCGTTGGGAGAGGAACTGGTCGAACATATCGTCGCTGCTCGGTGCGGACGCCATACGTGATATGCTATACCACACCACCATATAGGTCTACCGATACCCGGAAAGATTTGCCCGTGACGTCGGATTTCCCCTTCAATTTTAGATTTCAGTAGTTATATTATGGAGAAGATCGGTGAATTAGTCGATGCGTGAGACGGTTCGACGCCGGACGTTCCTGACTGCCGTCGCGACGACGGCGGTCGGGCTCGCCGGCTGTGGGGGGGACAGCGACGACGATCGACCAACGGCGACCGACGCTGTGACGGACACACCAGTTGCGACGGCGACCGACACCGCAACAGCGACCGAAACTGCGACGCCGACACAGACGCCACAGTTACTTCCCGAGGCCGACTGGCCCTCGTATCACTACTCGGCCGGGAACCTCGGCGTCCACCCGGAGGCGACCGGACTTTCCGGACCACCGGCGACGAGTTGGACGTACGATCTCGGCACGCCGACCGAGGGATCACTGACGCTCGTCGACGGCACGCTGTTCGTCGGCGCCGGGAGCCTCCAGAGCAGTTCCGACGCGGGTGCGATCCACGCGATCGACGCGGTCTCGGGCGACCAGCAATGGAGAGCAGCGACGGACGGTCCAGTCCACGCGACGCCCGTTCACAAGGAAGGGTTCGTCTTCGCCGGTACCGACACCGGAACCATGTACGCTCTCAACGGGGCCAGCGGCGAGGAGTTCTGGACCTACAGCCCCTCGTCAGGGGCCGGGTTCGGGACGGCCCACGTCGCCGACGGGACCGTCATCGTCGGGACAGGCGGTGGCCGCGTCCTAGAACTACAGCAGAACTCCGGGGGTCGGACCGGACAGACCGACGTGACTGCCGAAGTGCGGACCGCGATCGCCCGCGTGCGAGGTGTCACGTACGTCGGGACCAACAGCGGGAGCGTCTTCGCCCTCGCCGACTCTGCGGCCGACTCCTGGGAGTACGACGAGGGGCGTGGCATCCGCGGTGTCGCCACGGACGGCCGCGCGGTCTACGCGACCAGCCGCGATGGCAAACTGTTGGCACTCAACACCAACGGACGGCTGATCTGGGAGTTCGGAACCGCCAGTCCGGTCCGGCACAACCCGGTCATCGACGGCGAGTGGGCGTTTTTCGGGACCGACAGCGGCGAGATATACGGGCTCGAAGACGGACTCGAACGCTGGAAGACGGAACTCGACACCGCGCTCTCGAACGCCCCAGTCCTCGTCGCGGGGACACTCTACGTCGTCGCCAACGACGGCACAGTGTACGCGCTGGACCGCGCGACGGGGTCGGTCAACTGGTCACACGCGCTCGATGTCCCAGTCGAGCGGAGTACGCCGATCGTCAGCGGGGGGCGCCTGTGGGTCCCGACACTCGCTGGGACCGTCCACGCGATCGGCGGCTGACACCCGACTCACTCCTGCAGACTCGGTCCCGGTTTCCAGGTGTTGCCCTCCAGGACGACGAGGTCGTACCGTTCTAACACCTGGAGCGTGTCGACGACGGCCTGTGCATCGAAGGCGACAGTCATCCCTTCCGGAAGCTGTTGGGCGATCGCGCTCCGGGTACCGCCGTTGATTCGGACGACCGTCTCCAGGAGGATTTCGAGATCGCCGAGCAACGGATCGAGATCCGTCCGCCCGCTGTCGCTGGAGTCCAGCTTGGAGATGACTTCCTCGTAATCGCCGCTGAGTTCCATCGATACGGACACTTCCTTACCGTCTGCGTCCTCGTTCTCGCTCATTGTCCGGAGTATGAACGGTCACCCCCAAAACAATTACCATCCCGCCGGTATCTACCGGTATGTCCGTCGGATACGCACGTCGATCCAGTAAAACAGGCGTATCAGTGCGATGAGTGGGAGAGGGAATCCGACCGTGCTGTGGCTACTCCTGCTGGCAGGAACAGCCACCCTGCTCGAAGAACGTGGCGACCGTGTACTGTGTCCCACACTGCTGGCAGAGGACCTGGGCGTCGAGGAACACCTCGAAGTCGTCGATGTCGATCCGGTCCGTATCCCGAAGCTTCTCGATACGTTCCTCGGTGACCGAGAGCGTCCGCGTCATCAATCGCTGGATACTCTCCAGGTCTTTCTCGATTTTCTCCTGGTCGCTCAGCCCCTCGTACTCCGCACCGCGCCAGTCCTTGAGATACGACCTGATAGCCTGGTAGGTGACGAAGTCCTGCTCTAGATCCTCGACGTCGATCCCGTTCCGTTCGAGTCGGTTTCGCGTATCGGTCCTGACGCCAGTACTGACATCGTCGCCGGTGAGGTTCTCGTAGGTCGTCCGGACATCGCTTTCGAGGGCGCTCATCCCGGCGTCGAGTAACAACTGTTCGAGCAGCCGCTTGTTGAAAAACTCCGCGAGATCCCGGAGACTCATCCGCTCGGCGCCCTCACCCGTCCACCGCGCTTCCAGATCGGCCCCGAGCCCGTCCAACCCGTACTCGTCGATGAGGCGTGCTACCTTACTCGCTGGCCGGTCGTCCGGTGTGTCTGCCATCGTGGTATCCCTAGCGAGAATAGTGACAAAAGGCTACTGAGTCAGATCGAGGTGATGCGGTGGAACTCCGCGTCCAGTGCCTGTGCGTCCTCGGGCAACAGCGCCACGACGAGATACTGGGCGTAGTCCGCGAAGTACGCGACCAGTTCGGCGATCCGGCTCGAATCGATCGCCTCCAGCGAGTCAAGCAGCATGAACGGCACCGTTTCGTGGAGATCGTGGACCAGATATCCCGCCAGCGCGAAGATCAGACCGGTCACCTCGCGCTCGCTCTCGCTCAGGTGTTCGATCGTGTCCTCGTAGGCGGCTCCGTTGTCCGTCGTCCGGACGATGTGGAGTTCGAAGGCCGTCCTGTCGACTTTCTGTCTCCCCTCACGGACCGTCCGCTCGACACGCTCGATCCAGATCCGCTCTAGGTTCTCGTACTCCATGATGTCGAGGATCGCGTCCATGTGTTCGTTGAACTCCTCGACTGCCCCCGCCTCGATCTGGTCGATCTTGGTCCGCTTGTCGGTGAGTTCCTCGACCAGTTCGTCACGCTCGGCCCGGAGATCGTCTGCGCGGTCTAACAGCTCCTCGATCGATTCGATCTCCGAGGAGATGTCGTCGAGGTCCGACTCCAAGCTATCGATCTCGAATTCGAGCTGGTTTGCCTCCTTGTGGAGCGAGAGGATATCGTCGAAGTCCTCGGATTCGAGGTCGTCAACTTCCTCTTCGAGAGTCTGGACCTGGTCGGTGAGTGACTCACGGCGCTCTTTCAACGAGTCGATCTGGTCCTCACGGCGTTCCAGTTCCGTCTCGATGTCCTCGATCTGTCCCTGAACGTCTTCCCGACGCTGTTGTTGCCGTTCGGCTTCGCGTTGCTGGCTCTTGAGATCGTCAAGTTCGGATTTGAGGTCGTTGAGCGCCTCGACCTTCTCCTGGCGTAAGTCCTGCAACCGGGTGACCGTCTCCTCGATCTGTTCGCGTTCGACCGTCGATCCACACGTCCAACAGACGATCGATTCGTCGTCGTCGAGCAGTCTGTCGGTGACCGCGTCCGCCGGTTCGCCCTGCTCGTCGTCGAGCGACTGGATCACGCCGTAATCCTCCTCTTCGAGCCGTTCCTCGTTGTACTGGATGAGACTCTGGAGATCGGAGATCTCCGTGTTGAGTGCCTGTCGCTGATCGCGCAGACGGCTGATCTCGTCGTCGAGATGCTGGTGTTCGCCCATCGGCGTCTCGGGGAGGTCCGAAAGCTCCGATTCGAGCTCCTGGCGTTCCTGTTTCAGCGAGGAGATACTCTCCTCCTGTGTCTCGATCTGCCGGCGGACCGACTCCAGATCCGACCGTGTCGATCGGAGTTCGTCTAGTTTGTCCTCTAACTCCTCCTGCTCTTTCCGACTCTCTTCGATATCGCGACTGTTCGAGTCGATATCGTCTTCTTTCTCGGCCAGTTCGTCTCTTTTTTCCGATATTTGATCTTGTATTTTGCTTTTTTGCTGCTCTAGATCGGGGAGGTCGCGCTTCTTCGATTCTATCTCCGCCAGTTCGTCGTTTATTTCGCCTTTTTCTTCTTCGAGTTGGCGGATCTCGTGTTTGATTTCGTCGATATCGACCGGTCGCATGATGATCTCACGGAGATCGTCACCACGTGCGACCGACTGGCGGGCCTCGTTGGTCTCCAGCAGAAACGCGAACACGTCTGCGACTGCCGGATCGTCGAGGTACCCGCCATCCTCGAACTGGACCGTTCCACCGGTCCGTTTCAGCCGTCGTTCGTACGACTGGCCGCCGATCGATAGTTCCACACTGCCCGTGTCGGCATCGCCTTTCAACGTCGCCTGGTTACTCCCCATCACTGCCATGATAGACTGAAGAAACGACGTACGGTTCGTCGCGTTCTTCCCTGTGAGGACAGTTACACCCGGCGGGATATCGACACTGGTCTCGCTGATGCCCCCGATGTTTTCGACGTGAAACTGCGCCACATCAGAGGACTGTTGAGACATTCCCATATATCCACCCTCAGCCCCAACAGTAAAAAAACTGTTTTATTATCTATCGATACGTTTCGGTACTGCTGAACTCGCAGATGACTGTCTCCGATCGTGTGCCTCTGTTATCCGGTCACTGGCACTAACCAAGCAGCAACGGCATACACTGGCTAACAATCGTACCTTCGTTATTCCACCAGCCAGCGAGTTTCACGTGTGGAGAAGCGATGAGTCCACATCCGGACAGATACACCGAACTAGATTTCGACCGTATTCGAAGTACACTTAGAGTGCTGATCCACCCATATGAATACATATATCGAAATACGTGAGTGAAAATCTAATTTCGCACCGATATTTAGCTTGCAGATCCAAATACCCCCATTACGTACCCACATTTGCGTATTTGTCCTGGGATTTTCCCAGACGATCCCACAAACCCCCAGTTGGGATTAATTCTTGGGAGAACTCGATATAATTTCCCGTTGCAGCCGGTATCTGTGGATACAAAGCCATTTTTTCGTGACGGCCCGGATGAGATGTTCCTAGATTTAGGACATCCACTCGTTGATATCGGTAGCACACTATAGTAACAATCGAACCGATTTACACATCGATCGCACTGCAGTCGTGCGATCGGGTGTGCAGTGGTTTTCGGTGGCTACGGGAGATCGATCGTGGTTTCTATCGCCATAGTCAACAGCAGAAGTGGGCCCTGCCGGATTTGAACCAGCGCTCAATCGGTATCCCACGCCGACGGAGTCCCGTCGACGATATGAGCCGATCGCTTTAACCAGACTAAGCTAAGGGCCCTCTGTATGTGCGTTCTGTAGTGGCGCCCTTTAGCCTATCGGGATTGGGCGTCGTCGACCGTAGTACGGGTACAAACCCTTTTCGCCCGGACGTACCAATATCGTGATCATGGACAGCCGGTGTGGACGTGTCGCGGCGGGAGTGAGCGTCTGATGGCAGCGGCGGGGTTCTGGGCGTTAGTCGGTCTCGCGACGGTGACGGGGCTGGGGACTGCCTGGGCGCTCGGTGCGAACAGCAACTCGCCACCGTTCGCGCCGGCGATCGGGGCCAACGCGATCTCGACGATGCGAGCGGCGTTTCTCATCGGGATTCTGGCTGCGCTGGGCGCGCTCACACAGGGTGGGAGCATCTCCGAGACGGTCGGATCGGGGCTGATCGAAGGGGAGCCGATCACCTCGCTGGCCGCGACGGCGGGATTGTTGACCGCGACGGCGTTCATGGCCTTCGGCGTGTACTCGGGGTATCCCGTCCCGGCGGCGTTCGCCACGACGGGTGCGATGGTCGGTGTCGGTCTCTCGCTCGGCGGGGCACCGGTGTACGACACCTACCGGGAGATACTCCTGTTTTGGGTCCTGGTCCCACCGGTCTCGAGCGGGCTGGCGTATCTCACGGCGACGTTGCTACGCCGGGACGATATCCCCGAGACGGTCAGCGTCCCCGTTCTGGCAGCGGTCGTCGGCGGGATCGTCGCCAACGTCCGGTTGAGTGTCATCCCGTCACCCCCGGGCGAGACACAGGCGTCACTGGCGAGTTTCTTCGGGCAGTTCGTGACGACGCCGGCCATCGGTGGGCTCGAACTCGACGTACTCGCGGTGACAGTGGTTGCTGCGCTCGGCGGGTTCGTGTTCATCCGGCGACGGACACAGGAGTCCGTCGACCGCGGCGTGAAGACGTTCCTGGTCGCGCTGGGGAGCGTCGTCGCGTTCTCCAGTGGCGGGAGCCAGGTCGGACTGGCTACCGGGCCACTGGAGAACCTCTACCGGGTGGAACTGGGGCTGCCGGGGATCGTCCTCCTCGCGATCGGTGCAGCCGGTATCCTCGCGGGCGCGTGGATGGGCGCGCCGCGGCTCCTGCAGGCGACCTCGCGGGAGTACGCCCAACTGGGAATTCGCCGGTCGATCGCGGCGCTGGTCCCGGGGTTCATCATCGCTCAGGTGGCGATCGCACTGGGAATCCCCATCTCGTTCAACAACATCATCATCTCGGGGGTCATCGGTGGGGGTCTCGCGGGCGGGTCGGCCGGCGTCTCCCGGCGGAAGATCGGTGTAACGCTCACCTTCTGGGTCCTGACGCTCGTCGCGTCAATCGGCATCGGCTTCGGTCTCTACCGTGTCTTGGGGACGGCATTGGGCGCTATCTGACGACGGTGACCGTCACCGATGCCTTGCTGACGACGGCAGTCGCGACAGTCCCCAACAACCGATCGACCAGATTCGGCTCGGTCCGTCCGTGCCCGCCCATGACGACGTGGTCGACATCGCTATCGTCGACGAACGCCAGGATCGTCTCGGCGGGATCACCGGTCTCGACGGCCGTCTCAACCGCACGGTCAGTCTCGCTGGCCGTCGTCTCGGCTCGCTCGACGAGTGTCTGGGCCCGTTCGTGGGCCTGCTGACGGCGTTGCTCGCCGGCCCCGACGACGCCACCTTCGCTCATCCCGTCGTCCAACGGCGTCACGACGTTCAGAACCGTCACTCGACAGTCGAAGGTTTCGAGTGCGTGTGACAGCGCCGCGTCGGAGAGCGGCGATCCGTCCAGCGGAACGAGAACGTGGTCCGGGGCCATGCGCTCCATAGCGTGGCGGCGTACAAGATTCTCCCGCCCGGGTGGTCCCCGGGATCGAACTATTTACTCGGCCTGAAAATAACATATTTCGTAGGTTATTTACTGTCTCGGCCGGTTCACTTGGTTGGCAGGCGAACGGGCTGTACCCGTATCCCATCGTCGGTCACCTGTCCCCGGCGATCCGCCCCTCCCCAGGGGCACGATACCACCGTTTCCAGACCGTCCCTGCCACGTCAGTCAGCCACGAGGCACTCTCCGTGCCAGAGTAGTGCCTCGCTGTCCACCAATACCATCGATTGCCTTGTCCACCGGGGCACGCTTCCGGCGTGTCCCGGTCTCCCCATTCGACTGCCCATCAGCGACTGCTGGCTACCCGACCCACGACTGGGGTTCACTCCTCGAAGACCTGTTCGACGTCCGATTTGGCATCGGGAATAACACGTTGCTCGGCACGCCGCATCGACCGGAGTGCCTCGTCGGTGAACTCGACTTCCAGCGACGGGAGCGCTCTGGCGAGTCCACCAAGGACCTCGCCCGGATCGATCTCCAACTCGAAGACGAACGCGTCCCGGTGTTCCTGGAGGGGCGTGCTGTACTCGAAATGGCGTTCGACGATATCGATGGCCTCCTCGTAGTCGTACACCTCCGCCACGGCGGTCCAGAACTCGTCGCTCTCGGCGTCGATCAGGGGCGCGATGTCGTCGCCGAACGTCCGCTGTCGGGACAGTAACGTCTCACGGATCGTCTCACGGCGCTCGCCCCTGACGCTGTTGGCCAGCGAGTTCCAGTAGATATCCCGGGCCAACACGTCGTCGGCATACTCCTCGAAGGGGGTCTCGGAGTCCGCGGCGTAGTCCAACACCGGTTCGAACTGGGCCATGATCTCCCGTTGATACTCCCTGAGTTTCGGGCGGACGACGTGGCGCTCCAGGGGTCGACTGTTCTTCAACAGTTTGCTCGCAGCTTTGCTCCCGCCACCCCGGGAACCACGGAGGACGGCTGCCACGTCGAACGCCGCGTAGGTCTCGTCGACGAGGTCCGAGAGGTACCGCTCGAACCCGTCTTCCACGGCACGTCGTGTCACACTACTGTCTGAGTGCCCCACCATCCTATCCCTTACGCCGGTCCGAGCGATTTATCCCGGCACTCGATAATCTTTCAGTATGACTCAGAGAGTACTGGAACCCGATCCGGTCGCCGATGCCGGCGAGCGGACCCTCGTTGTCGGGGGCGACCGCCCGGTACGTATCTCGGCGGGCCACCGGCTCATGCACCACGACGGGAAGTGTTCGCGTCCGCACGGGCACAACTACGAACTGACGGTCCGGCTCACCGGCGACCTGACCGAGGCGGGGTGGGTCGTCGACAAGGGAGCGGTCACCGACGCCATCGAGGCCTGGGACCACCGCTTCTTACTGGAGGCGGGCGACCCGCTGATCGACGCCTTCGAGGCCAGCGGCGACGGCGACGCCGTCGTCGTGTTAGAGCGGCCACCGACCGCGGAGGTCATGGCGACAGTCCTCGAAGAACGGTTGGCCGAGCAACTCCCGGAGACCGTCTCGACCGTCGCCGTGACGGTCCGGGAGACCGGCGAACTCTGTACCCGCTGATGCCCGTCGCGAGTGACGCTACCGTGCTCGACGAACTCGACACCGCCACAGCGGAGGCCGACGCGCTCCCGATCAACGAGCTGTTTTGCTCGCTGCAGGGGGAGGGACGGTTGGCCGGCACTCCGTCGGTGTTCGTCCGGACCAGCGGCTGTAACCTCCGGTGTTGGTTCTGCGATTCGTACCACACCTCCTGGGAACCGACCGGGGACTGGTACGGGATCGAAGAGGTCCTCGGCGCCATCGAGGGATACGACGCGGACCACGTCGTCCTCACCGGCGGCGAACCGCTCGTCCACGACGCCAGCACCGACCTGCTGGAGCGACTGACCGACCGGGGCTATCACACGACGGTCGAGACCAACGGGACCATCGTCCCGGAAGCACCGATCGATCTGGCCAGCGTGAGTCCGAAACTGGCCTCCAGCACGCCGACCGCCGACCGCGACCCGAAGGGTGACGGCGAGTGGGCCGACCGCCACGAGGACCGCCGGCTCGACGTCGGCACGCTCGCCACGCTGGTCGAGCGCTACGACACCCAACTGAAGTTCGTCGTCACCGGTCCCGACGACATGGACGAGATCGAGGGACTGCTCGAACGGATTCGGACTGCTGCCGACGTGCCCGTCCCCGACGACAGCGTCCTGTTGATGCCCGAAGGACAGCGTCGCGATCGACTCGACGAGACCCGCCCGGTCGTCGCCGACCTGGCGCTGGAACACGGGTACCGGTACACGCCCCGGCTCCACGTCACGCTCTGGAACGACGCCCCGGGAACCTGATAGATGACAGACGACTCACAGACACACGCGGACCGCACTGTCGTGCTCGCCTCCGGCGGCATGGACAGCGCCACGGCCGCCTACGAGGCACAGGCCCGCGGGTACGACGACCTGTACCTGTTGCATACGAGCTACGGACAGAACACCGAACAACGTGAACTGGATTGCGCGCGTGCGCTAGCCGACCACGTCGATGCGGCGGAGTTCCTCCGTGTCGAGACCAGTCACCTCCGGCAGATCGGCGGCTCCTCGCTCACCGACGACGGGATGGCCGTCGCCGAGGCCGACACCGAGGGCGACGAGATCCCCAGTTCGTACGTCCCCTTCCGGAACGCGAACCTGCTGTCGATGGCCGTCTCGTTCGCCGAGGCCAACGGCGCGAGCGCCGTCTTCATCGGTGCCCACAGCGAGGACTTCTCGGGGTATCCGGACTGTCGCCCCGCTTTCTTCGAGGCCTTCCAGTCAGTCGTCGACGTGGGGACGAAACCCGACACGGAGATCGCGCTCGAAGCGCCCTTCGTCGAGTGGACCAAGACCGACATCGCCGAGCGCGGACTCGAACTCGGGGTCCCCTACGCGGACACCTGGAGTTGCTACCGGAGCGACGAACCCGCCTGTGGGACCTGTGACGCCTGTGCCTTCCGGCTAGAGGCGTTCCAGCGGCTGGGCGAGCGCGATCCGATCCCCTACGAGCGCCGGCCCGAGTACGCGGACTGACCGGACCGTCCTCAGTCGTCGGCGCTGTCGGCGGCCACCCCGTCCAGGACGTACTCCGCCGACGTTCGAGTCGTCGCCAGCGGCACGTCGTGGACGTCACAGATGCGCAACAGCGCCGTGATGTCGGGTTCGTGTGGCTGTGCAGTGTGGGGGTCCCGCAGGAAGACGACGGCGTCGATCTCGTCCTGTGCGACCTCACCGCCGATCTGCATGTCCCCGCCCAGCGGCCCGCTCTGTTTCCGCTCGATCTCCAGATCTGTCTCGTCGCTGATCCGCTGGCCCGTAGTGCCCGTCCCGACCAGGTCGAACTCGGACAGCAGCGACTCGTAGGTCCGAACGAGGTCGATCATCTCGGGTTTCTCGTCGTCGTGGGCGATGAGCGCGACGCGTGTCATGAGTCGTCTCTCGGAAGCCGGGCTAAAAGCTGGTTGGGTCCTGTCGGAGACGCTACCACTGCCAGAAGGGGGCCTGGGCCGTTCCGTCTACTCGACGTCGACCCGGCCGTCGGCGGAGACCGTGACCGGATGTCCCTCGACGGTGAACGTTTCGGGCTCGCCGTCGTTGACGACCGTGCGCAGTGTCTCCTCGTCGACGTACTGCTCGATGTCGCCGACATCCTCGACAGTGAGATCTGTCGCCGCCAGAACCGCGTTGGTGATTACTTCGTCCGCAGGCACCGGGGTCTCCCACCCGTCGTCGTCGTCGTCCTGCAGCAGGTACACTGTTCCGTTGTCGGTGCTCATACACGACACCACGCCGGGCTAGCGCTTAATAGGTGTTCAGCTGTTTCAGAGCGTGAAACAGCTCCGTGCGGGTGTGTGTCAGGCTCGTGTCGGACAACGGGATCTGTCGACGGTCGATCGGTGTCAAAAACGGTGTCGGAGGGCTCCCGGACAGAGGTTGTCAGAGGCACGGCCCGGAGTACTCTCTCCCAACACCAACAGGTGATACTCCGTGGTACTACTTAATGATTCGTCTCGCCCGGCAGCAATGGATCGACGGTCTCGGATCACCGGATCGAGGGAGCCCCCGTGCGCGCCGACGATCCGTCGCCAGCCGGACGATCCGGCCCGACGATTGCCGTGGTGTTTTTGACCGGACCAGTTGCACTGTCGGTATGGACGGTGTCGTACTCGCGGCCGGATCGGGAACGCGACTGCGGCCACTGACTGCCGACAGACCGAAGGGACTCGTCCGGGTCGCCGGGCAACCGCTCCTCTCACACGCGTTCGATGCCGTGTTGTCGGTCGGTGTCGACAGACTGATCGCCGTGGTGGGCTACCGAGCCGACGATATCGTCGAATACTACGACGACGACTACCGTGGCGTCCCGGTCGAATACGTCCACCAGGCCGAGCAACTCGGGACCGCTCACGCACTCCAGCAGGCGTGTCCCCTCGACGGGACGACCGTCGTGATGAACGGGGACAACGTCTGCCGGGCGAACCTCGACGCGGTCCTCGACCGCCACGGGGCGACTGATGCAGCCGCTACACTCCTGGTAGAGTCGGTCACACGCGAGCAAGCCCGCGAGACCGGCGTCGTCGAAACCGACGACGGTCGGGTCACCGGACTCGTCGAGAAACCGGCCGACCCGCCCTCGACGCTGGTCGTCCGAGGGTTTCAGGTGTTCGAGCCGACGATCGAGCCGGCCTGTCGGCTGCTCAGACCGTCGGCTCGCGGTGAGTACGAACTCGCCGACGCGGTCGACCTCCTGGTGCAGGCGGGCCATCGGGTCGAGACGGTTCGACTCGACGGCTGGTGTCACAACGTTAACGACACGGTGGACGTCGAAGAGGTCGCCGAACGGCTCGACTGAGCAGGTGCGACGAAACGCGGCGGCGGGTCAGCCTTCGACGCCGCTGAAGGAGAGCCCGCCCTCGATGTATCGCTGTGCGAAGAGATAGACGAGCATGATCGGCGTCGCGAACGTGAGCGCGAACGCGGAGAACCGCGCCCACGGGATCGAGTACTCGTCGACGAGCGAGTAGAGTCCGACCGGCAGGGTGTAGTTCTCGGTACCCAGCAGCGTCTGGGCGACGACGAACTCGGTCCAGCCAGTCAGGAAGGTGAAGATGAACACGGTCGCGAGGCCCGCCGCGGACATCGGGAGGATGACTTCCCAGACGACGCGCCACGGCGGCGCGCCGTCGACGACGGCCGCCTCCTCGTAGGAGACCGGGATCCCGTCCATGTAGGTCTTCAACAGCCACGTGTTGAACGGGACCGCCGTCGCGGCGTAGTAGACCGCCAGCGCCAGTTTGTTGTCGTTGATGCCGAACTGGACGTAGATCGCGTACATCCCGATCAGCAGGGCGACGCCGAGTCCGCCGCCGACCTGGGTCATCAGGACGTACAGGAACAGGATCTTCCGGCGGAAGAGGAACTCACGGCGAGAGAGCGCGTACGACGCCGGGATGATCAGCGCCATCGCGATCAGTACCGTCGGGATCGCGACGGTGACGCTGTTCCAGAGGAACTGCTTGAACTCCGACGGCCGGTCGACGCCGTAGGCCGAGGCGTCGAGGAACGTCAGTCCGGGCGTCTCGAAGACGAACGCCAGATCCGTCAGCGGGACACCGACGGTGATCGCCAGCGACGGGATGCCGATGTCACCGACGACCCAGACGAAGGGCTTCACCGTCGGGTTCGGCGGGATCAGCGTGATGCTGTCGGACGTGTACAGCGACGCCCCCGAACCGGAGATGGCCGCCGTGAAGATCCAGTAGATCGGGAACAGGAGCGCGAGCACCATCGCCGTCGCGGCGATCGTCGAGACGACGACCCGCAGGACCTCCGAAGCGGGCACCTCGCCGCGTTGGACCGCCTCGACGGTGTATTTCCACTGCCGGACGGTCTCGATCGGCGTCCGGGCGACGTTGAGGGCGTCCTCGGTGAGTTTCCGTGTGATATTCGAGAGCAGTCCCATCAGTCGTTCACCCCGTCAGCCAGCCGACCTTTCTTGACGTTCAGCCACATGAACGCGCCGATGAACAGCAGCGCGACGATACTGATCGCGGCACCGCGACCGTACTCCTGGAACTGCAGCGCCTCGCGGTAGCCGTAGACGACGATGAGTTCGTTCGCCCGGGCCGGACCGCCCTCGTTGAACACGTAAGGGATCAGGAACTGCTGGAACGAGGCGGCCGACGTGAGGATCGTCGCGAACAACACCGGTCGCTTGATCGACGGGAGCGTGACGTGGACGAACCGGGAGACGAAGCCGGCGCCGTCGACGACGGCGGCCTCGTGGAGTTCCTCCGAGACGTCCTGGAGCGCGCTCACGGTGATGATGACCATGAACGGGTAGGCCAGCCACGCCTCGGTGACGTTGTAGGCCATGAACGCGGTCCACCGGTTCGAGAGCCACGAGATCGAGGAGAAGCCGAAACCGGTCAGCAACTGGTTCATCAGGCCGAACTGGGCCGAACTGAAGATCCCGCGCCACACCGTGATGATGAAGATCGGCGGCAGGCCCATCGGGAAGATGATGAACGAACGCAGCAGTCGTTTCCCGCGGACGAGATCGCTGGTCACCACGAGCGCGATCGAGAGGCTCGTGACGATCTTGAGGACGACACTCGTCGCGACGAACAGCCAGGTCACACCGAAGGAGTTCCAGAACTCGGGGTCGGTCATCACGTTGGCGTAGTTCCTGAGACCGACGAAGGTCGCATCGCCGAACGTCAACACTGCGATCGCCCCGTCGCCGGCGAAGAGGTTCGCCGGTTCGGCGTTCGTAAAGGAGATGCCGATCAGATAGACGACCGGGAACAGCATGAACGCCGAGAAGATGAACAACCCGGGCAAGACGAGCAACAACGACGTGTCTTCCCGATCGAGGAAGGGGACGTTCTCGACGCGGCGTGCGACGCGTGAAACCGTACTCATGAGTGCCCTCTAGCCTTCCCAGTTGCTGCGGATCTCCGATGCGGCCGTGTCCAGGGCCTCCTGTGCGCTGGCGTCGCCGTTGAAGGCCTTGGTCAGTGCGTTGCCGATCGGGTCCCAGACGTCGTCCATCCGGGGCGCGCTGGGCATCGGGGTGCCCTGGCCGGCCGACTGGGAGTAGGCCTGGACCGCCGCCGGGAGGTCGGAACTGCCGACGAGGCTGTCGAGTACCGGGATCGCGCCCTGCTCCTGGGCGAGCGTACTGAGGTGGTCCTCGTTGGTGACGTACCACTCGACGAACTCACGCGCCGCCGTGGCGTCGGCACCGCCGTCCGCCATCGGCTTGGCGAAGTACCACACCGAGATCCCCGTGTAGGGACTCGGTTCGCCTCCGTCCATCTCGGGGAAGCTGAACACTTCGTAGTTGATGTCGTTGTCGCTGAACGTGGCAAGCGCCCACGGCCCGTTGATCGCGAAGGCGGCGTTGCCCTCGTTGAACGCCGCGGCCTGGGGTTCGTAGCTCGGGTCGTTGGGCATGTACGGCCGGAGGTTCTCCAGGGCGTACTCCAGTCCCTGGACGACCTCCTCGGAGTTGACACCCAGGGGCTCGTCGGCCTGGGGGTCGTAGTAGTGGCCGCCGAACGCTTGCAGGAACCCACTGGAGAAGTACGGGTCGAACGGGTAGGAGAGTCCGTACTGACCGTTGTCGGGGTCGTGGTGCTCGTCCATCATCGAGACCATCTCGTCCATGGTCTCGGGCACCGAGTCGACGATGTCCATGTTCGCGATCGGCGTGACCGTCTCGGCACCGAACGGGAGGCCGACGAGGTTCCCCTCGTACTGGACGGCGTTCTGTGCCGTCTCGGTGAACTGGTCGAGGCTGATCGAGATCTGGTCGCGCTGATCGACGGTGAAGCCCTGTTCGTAGGTGTTGCCGGCCCAGTCGTGTGCCCAGTCGAAGATCTGGGGACCCTGACCGGCCGGGATGGCACTCGACGTCTTCTTCTGGAGGTCCGAGATATCGGAGCCTTCGATGGTGTGCTGGCTCCGGTCGTTGAACGTACCGACGATCTCTTCTCGGGTCGCTTTCTCGCTGTCGCTCAGCGACCACCAGGCGGTCGCGGTGCCCGCGGGACCCCCGCTGTCAGTCGAGGACCCGCCGTCGCTCGATCCTTCGTCAGTTGCGCTACTTCCGGAGCCACCGTCCCCAGAACCGTCGTCTTGTTGTTGAACGCTACATCCGGCGAGGGCTGCTGCCGCGCCGACGCCACCGATCCGTTCGAGGATTGTTCTGCGATCCATTGTCATGGATGGATAATGGATGAAATAGTCGTTCACAACTTAAGCCATTCGATTGTTCAGACACGTTCATGATATATACCGAGACACCATCGGCTCCGCGAGAACAGAATTTCCCGTCGCCGGCCGCTGCAGGCTCTGAGACGGACGACGATCCACGTCCATAAAAATTCTACGAAATCGTACCTCATACTTTCCAGCCAGTAGCGCCGGCGGCGAAAGACCCAATTACCCCACTGTGTACCGTGGGCGTATGCACCATCCCGGCCCACCACGGTTCTGTCACGTCACCGAGTCCGTCGAACTCGCGCCGCGGGAACCCGACCCCGACGCGTCGTACCACTGGACGCTCACCGAGACGCCCGACGACAGCGACGCGACGCTCGGTGACGGCCCCGTCGTCCACCTCGAACCCGATCGGCCGGGGAGTTACCGCGCCGAACTGACCGCACCCGACGGGACACACAGCCAGACGGTCCGAGCCTTCCCCGAAGCCGTGACCGAACGCGTCCGGTTCAGCGTCACCGAGGACGACATCGTGGATGGAGATACGGACCGCTCGGACATCGAGGAGACGGTCGTCATCGGGAAGTTCAACGACTTCACGATGGGCGAACACCGGGCCCGCAGGGAAGGGACGGAGTGGGTCTTCGAGACCGATCTCCCGCCGGGGACCCACAGCGTGATCTTCGCGTTCGACGGGGAGTTCGACCCTCACGCCACCGACGAAGTGACCGTCGAAGGGCCGGGCCGTCCCCGGATCGAACTCGACGGCAGCGTCGCGGACGAGGAACTGGTCGTCACTGCCGACGCGAAGGCGGCCCCGAACGGCGACGACCCCGAGGTCGAGTTCCACCTGGACGACCGGGACGCACTCGCGGCGGCGGACGTGACCGTCGAGGGCGACGAACTCCACGTCCCGCTCGACGCCGTCCCCGAGGGCGCACGCGTCCACGCGGTCGCCGTCGCCGAACACCACAGCATCGCCGACACGCTCGAAATCGGCGGGGACGGGACGGTCCACCGACCGGCCGACGCCCCCGAGTGGGCAGGCGACGCCACGGTCTACGAGATCTTCGTCCGGGAGTTCGTCGGCGACATCGCCGAGACCTCCTTCGCCGAGATCGAACGGCGGGTCCCCTACATCGAGTCGCTCGGGGTCGACGTGGTGTGGTTCACGCCCGTCGCACAGAGTCCGACCCGGCACGGCTACCATATCACCGATCTGTTCGATACCGCCGACGACCTGGGGACCCGGGCGGAGTTCGAATCGCTCGTCGACCGCCTCCACGAGGCCGGCATCTCGGTGCTGTTCGACCTGGTGATCAACCACACCTCCCGGGATCACCCGGCCTTCCAGTTCCACCGCTCGGGGGTCCCCGGCTACGAGGACCACTACGAGCGAGTCCCGGCCGAGGACGACACCTCCAACGTCGACTGGGCCGGCGACGACGCGCCGGGCCTGTATTTCAACTGGACCCGGATTCCGAACGTCAACTACGACTCCCTGGCCGTCCGGGCGTGGATGCTCGACGTGGTCGACGAGTGGGCCGGCGTCGTCGACGGCTTCCGCTGTGACGTGGCCTGGGGCGTCCCCCACGGCTTCTGGAAGGAGGTTCGTGAGCGCGTGAAAGCCGAGAACGGCGAGTTTCTCCTGCTGGACGAGACGGTCCCACGGGAGGCCGACTTCCGGGAGAACGAGTTCGACGTGCACTACGACACCGACTTCTATCAGACGCTGCTGGATATCGGTCGCGGCGAGGAGCCCGCCGCCGCCGTCTTCGACGCGCTCGACTCCTCCCAGGTCCGGGGCTACCCCGATCGGGCGGTCCACATGCGCTACGTCGAGAACCACGACGAGGACCGCTACCGCGACCAGTGTGGCGTCGCCCCGCTGCGGGCGGCCGTCGGCGCGACCTTCACGGTCCCCGGCGTGCCGATGATCTACTACGGCCAGGAACGCGGCGTCGAGGACCAGCGCGGGACGATGCGCTGGCACGACGGCGACAGCGAGTTGACCGACTTCCACCGCCGCCTCGTCGCACTCCGTCAGGACCATCCCGCGTTGCGCGCACCGGGCGTCGAGCCGGTCGAAGTGACCGTCCACGAAGGCGACCCCGAGGACGTGGTCGCCTACCACCGATCGGACGGCGAGGAGTCGCTGGTCGTGGTCCTGAACTTCGGGGCCGACCCGGCCACTGTCGCCCCGGCTGTCGGCGTTACCGGCCGGGACCTGCTCGCAGCGACCGACGCGACGACCGACGCCGGCCTCCGGGTCGAAGATGTCGTGGTCACGCCAGCCGAGTAACGTCCGGGGCCGGCTACTGTGTCGAACGTAGACATACGGATGCCTCATAGAAACCGTCAACCGACCGTCGCCAGGTGTCCGGAGTATGGCCGCTCCCCGACGCCCCGTTCTACGGTTCGTTCTCGGTGTGACACTGGGGAGCATCGCACTCGCTGCCTACCTCGCGTTCGCCGGCTCCGACTCCGTTCTTGCCCGAGCGAGTACCATCGCCCCCTGGGCCGTCGCCGCCGTCGCCGTGCTCGTCGTCGCCGAGGGACTGGCCGACGCCGTCGGCGTCTGGGCGTCGATCCGGCCGCTGGGTGAGGGACTCTCCGGCAGCCAGAGCGTCCAGTTCGCGCTCGCCGGCGACTTCTTCGATACGCTCAGTCCCGCCGGGCCGGTCAGTTCCGAGCCGATCATGGCGCGGTTCATCAGCGTCACCACCGACACCGGCTACAGCGAGGCCCTGGGCGTCCGCGGCGTCGCCAAGTACGTCAAATCCGGCACCCAGTTGCTCCTCTCGACGGTGCTCGCGCTCCTGTTGCTGGTCGGGACCCCGGACGCCCGCGTCGTCGTCGGTATCTTCGGCGTCGCGCTGCTCGGACTGCTGGCCGTGGGTGCGGCCCTGCTGTGGAGCCGGCAACGGCTCTCGCGGGCGATCGTGACGCTGCTCGCACCGCTCGTCGGCTTCCTCTCGGCACGGTACCGCGAGAACGCACACGACCGCTCGGCCGTCGCCGCTGCCGTCGACCGGTTCTGGGCGCGCGTCGTCCGCTTTCGTGACCGGCCGGGGTTGCTCGCGCTGATCGCGGTCGGCGGCCTCCTCGAACAGGTCCTGACCGCGACTGCGCTCTGGGTGGCGCTGTCCGGGACGGAGACGACCGTACCGCTGTTGCCGATCGTCGCGCTCGTCCCGCTGCCCCAGGCAGCCAGCGCAGTCCCTATCCCGGCGAGTCTGGGCGCCTACGACGTGCTGCTGAGCGGGGCACTGGCTCTCGTCGTCGGCGTTCCGGCGGCGACGACGGCGGCACCGGTGTTGGTCGTCCGGGCACTCTCGATCCCGTTCGCGCTCTCGGTCGGTGGCGTCGCCGTGGCCTTCCTGCGTGGCTGGCGACCCTGACCTCCGACGCCTACTCGCCTCGGTAGGTCACCGTCCGCCGTTCCAGCGCGACCGCGGCGTCGACGATGTCCTCGGTGTCGTCTGCGGCGACGAACGTGACCGTGTTGCGGATGCCAGAGAGGGGAACCTCGACGGTCAGGCGCTCGCCGTCGGGTTCGATCCGCCGGGTCTCCTGGCCGTGCCGGACGATCAGTTCGGCGGCGTCGGTGGTCACCGCGACGGACAGCGTCGACTCCTCCGTCGTCGTCGGAAACTCCCCGACGGTCAGCGAGGGACGGCTCCGTTCGGTCCCGAATCGCTCGGCGACGATGGCGGGCGTCTCGACCGGTTCGCCCGCGTCGATCCCGTGAGCCAGGCGGACGTACTGGGCCATCGACCACGACAGCGGCGTCGCCGACCCGGTCCCCTCGCCGAACGCCCAGCCGTACTCGGTGGGTTCGTCCCGGTCCCAGACCTGCTCGGGGATCATCCGCCCCTCGTTGGCGAAGCCCGCCATCGTCGACAGGAGGGTCCGGGGGGAGAGTTCGCCCGAGTCGGTCCCGCGGCGGAGTTCGTACTCGCCGCGTTCGCCGGTGAGGATCGGCCAGAGCCGTCCCTGCCCCTCGCTCTGCCAGGGCGATCCGTCCGCCGCTTCCCCGTAGCCGTCCCCGTTGTAGCGGTACCACGCCGGGCCGTTGGGCGTGTCCCGGCGGATCGTCCCGTCGACGACCGAGACGGAGTTTCGGATCACCGGGTCGTCGGCCGACACGATCCCTAGCCGGACGAGTTCGAGGAAGCCGGCGTCGATCACGGCCCGTTCGTCCAGTGTCGGGCCGCCGTTTGCGAGGGCGAGGTCGGCCCCGTCGTCGGGGTCGGTGTCGTCGTCGACCCGCATGTAGTAGGGCGGTTCGTTGCCGTCGGCACCAGTCGTCGTCGCACACCACGCCTCGACCGAGCGGGCCCACTCGTCGGCGGTCGCCAGCCAGACCAGCGCGTCGGCACGCTCGTCCTCGGCGGCGGCCAGCGCCGCGGCGCAAGTCAGCCCGGCGATCTCGGCGGCGATCGTCGACGGGGAGTAGCCGCTCTCCTCCTCCCAGCGCTCCTGGCCCGTCGCCGGACCGCTGCCGGCCACGTAGTCGGCGGCGGCTTTGACCTGGTCGTAACTGTACTCGACGGCGTCGAATCCCAGGCCGTGGCGGTCGGCCAACTGGGAGGCCATCACCAGCGGGAGGGCGACTTCGTCCAGTTGCTCGCCGCCCCAGCG
This sequence comes from Haloarcula halophila, assembly GCF_029278565.1. Classification (NCBI taxonomy): domain Archaea; kingdom Methanobacteriati; phylum Methanobacteriota; class Halobacteria; order Halobacteriales; family Haloarculaceae; genus Haloarcula; species Haloarcula halophila. The sequence goes on from NZ_CP119559.1 coordinate 1,620,717, forward strand.
CAGGCGGCCGTCGACGAACGTGTTCTGTGGGATAGCGCCGTCCTCGCGTTGCTGGTACTCGAAGACGTACTCGACGGCACGGCGAGCGCCGTCGACGTCGCCCATCGCCCGCAGGGCGGTAAAGGACTGGTAGAGGTCCCGCGCCCAGACGAAGTTGTAGCCGTAGTCGCTGGGCGTCGACGCGCCGACGGCCGTCCCCCACGGGACCGACGGGCTGGCGATACCCGCCCCGACGTAGGTCTTGTCCTCGACGGCGGCGAGCACCATCGCGGCGACACGGTACTGGATCGCCAACTCGTCGTCCCCGGCGACGCTGTCGGGGACCGACAGCTCCCCGAGGTACGCCTCCCAGGCCGAGACGTACGCCTCGCGGGCCCGCTCGTAGCCCGCATCGACGGCCGCCCGTGCGGTCTCGCGGGCGGCCTCCTGGTCCCGGTCGGTCGCGAACCCGAGCGCGAGGGTGGCCCGGCCGCTGCCGGTCAGGAGGCGGCCGGCGAGGTCGACGACGCCCTCGACCGAGGCGTTGTTCGTCCACTCGCCGGCTTCCAGGAGCGCCTGGCCGTCGTCGGGTTCGAGCGCGCCGGCGCGGCTAAACCCGCTTTCGGCGACCATCCCCAGCGCGACCTCGTAGCTGTCGCCGTCGTCGCGGACGACGTGCTGGCCGTCGTTTCCGTCGGTGTCCCAGGCAGCGAGTTGGTAGCCGTCGGCGGTCGGCACACGCCGGCCGAAGTCGGCGCCGGCGCTCTGGGAGCAGGCAGTCCGGGCGACGGCGTACACCTCGTGTCGCCCGGCTCCGTCGAAATCGACCCGTCCCAGCAACGCGTCCCGCTGAGGGTCCGTCACCCACTCCGCGGTGAGTTCCCACGCGTCGCTCTCGGTGGGGGCGAACGTCTGTTCGTAGACGAGCGCCCGGTCGGTCGCCAGCGTTGTCGACCGCTCGACGCTGTCGGTCGTCGTTCGATCGGTCCGGTGACTCCGCCAGGCCCGTCGGTCCTCGGTGTCGACGACGACGAACTCCAGGGTCCGGAGGTTCAGCAGGTCAACCCGTGGATACCGGACCTCTGTGACCGCTCCCTCGGTGAACGTCGCCCACACCCGCGATGGCGCGTCGTCCCCGTGATCGGGGACCGTCGCCACGCCGAACTTCCGCCCCGTCGTCCAGGTCGGCGAAGGTGCCTCGATGGCCGTCTCGGTCGCCGTCCCTGTGTCGGTCGCAGTGGACTCGCCCCCGCCGAACCGGCCCGGACAGCCGGCGAGACCGGCCATCCCGATCCCGGTCGCGAACCGCACGAACTCCCGTCGTCGCGTCATCTGCTCCCCCCGTTTGACCCCCGACCGTGAATCATTGTCGGCTCGTCGAAGCGATCGCGTAAATTAACTACGAAGTTTCCCATCACAAATTTCAAAATTCGGGGAAGATTTATCATTGAGGAACCAAACATCGGAGTAATGGCGAGTCTCGAACTTGAAACGCTTCGGAAGGAGTTCGACGGTGGGTCCATCGTCGCTGTCGACGACCTGGACCTCTCGATCGACGACGGCGAGTTCGTCACCGTCGTCGGGCCGTCGGGGTGCGGGAAGTCGACGACACTACGGATGATCGCCGGGCTCGAACGACCGTCGAAGGGCCGTATCCGCCTCGGCGGCACGGACATCACCGACGTTCACGCGCGCCACCGCGACGTGGCGATGGTGTTCCAGAACTACGCGCTGTACCCACACAAGACCATCGAGCAGAACATGGCCTTCGGGCTCCGGATGAGTACGGATCTGTCCGCCGAGGAGCGCGAGAAACGCGTCTCCGAGGCCGCCGAGATGATGGGGATCGCCGAGTTGCTCGACGACACGCCCGACGAACTCTCCGGCGGGCAGAAACAGCGCGTCGCACTCGGCCGTGCGATCGTCCGCGAACCCGAGGTGTTCCTGTTCGACGAACCGCTCAGCAACCTCGACGCGAAGCTCCGGACGACGATGCGGACCGAGATCCAGCGCCTCCAGGCGGAACTGGGCATCACGGCGGTCTACGTCACCCACGACCAGGAGGAGGCGATGACGATGGGCGACCGCATCGTCATCCTCAACGACGGGAAGCTCCAGCAGACCGGCGAGCCCACCCACGTCTACAACAACCCGACCAATCAGTTCGTCGGCGGGTTCGTCGGCTCGCCGTCGATGAACTTCGTCGACGTGACCGCCGAACCGATCGACGGCGGCGTCCGGCTGACCGGCGCCGACGGCGCGTTCACCTACGACCTGACGAGCGGACGGGCCGACGCCTTCGGCGACATCAGCGGGGGGACGTACGTGCTGGGCGTCCGCCCGGAACACGTCTCCGTCGGCAACGAGGGGGCGCAGTCGGCCGTCCCGGCCGTCGTCGACGTCGTCGAACCCGTCGGGAGCGACAACTACCTCTATCTGGACCTGGGGACCGACGCCCGGGCGTTCGACACCGAGGGCGCGCCGGAGTTCATCGCGCGTGTCGCCGCCGACATCGAACCCGAGGTCGGCGAGACGATCCACGTCTCCTTCGACGAATCGTCGGTCCACCTCTTCGACGACCGGACCGGCGAAGCGGTCACCGCCGTCGAGGAAGAACCCGTTCCGGCGAAGTAACCGGCCCTCGTCGTTTCTCGTCTCTTCGACACAGGACCGATCGGCGAGTGACTACTCGGTCGCTCCGGCCGCCTCCTCCGCCCGTAACTCGCCGATCGAACTGAGGTGTGCGACCGTCGCCAGTCGGAGCGCGTGTGGCCATCCCAGCGGGGTCGCACAGTCGGGGGTCCCGTCGTCGTACAACTGCTCGGAGAGGTAGCCACTGGGCTGGACGAGCGAGCCGCCGGGGAGGATCTCGGCCAGCAGGTCCCGCGAGCGGGCGTAGGCGGTCGCCGCCCGAACGTCCTCGTCCCGGTTGTCGAGCAGTGACCCCAACTGCGCGGCGGCGTTGGCTCCCCACGCGGTCGAGACCGTCCAGACTTTCTCGTCGGCCTGGGAGTTCCGTCGCCACTCGTCGCCCTCGAACCGGACGAGCCCGCGGATCGCGTCGGTCTCGCGTTCCAGGCCGTCGAGGGTCGTCCGGACGTGGGTGTCCAGTCGGTCCAGCGTCCGCTCGGGGAGGGCGACGAGCGCGGCGTACTCCCGGAGGGCACCGACCAGCGCGAGCGTCCCAGAGTCGAGTCGCTCGTCGAGTTCGCCGTCGTGGCCCCGGAGGGCGTAGTAGTCGCCGGTCCAGAGCGCGTCGAGGCCGTCGTGGACGGCGCGGGCCTGCTCGCGGGCGTGGTTCCGGAGCGGTTCGTTGACCGGCGCGCGGGCGACGGCGGCGTAGGCGTGCAGGAACGTCGCGGCGGTGTGAGTAAAGCGCCCCTGCATGTTCTCCCAGGCGTTCTGGCAGTCGATCGGCAGCCCGTCGTCGACGAGCGTCTCGTCCAGGCTCTCGATACCACGTGCAATCGCCGTCTCGATCCGCCCGGGATCGTCGGGGGAACCGGCCCGGAGGAAAGTCGCAAGAAAGCCCAGGACGCTCCCGGTCTGGTCGGCCTGGTAGTCGGTGTCGCTCCCGCTCTCGATGCGGGCGTTGGCCCAGCCGGGTGCCAGCGTCTCGTCGCCGGGCCAGACGCGGTGTGGCCAGCTCCCGTCGGGGAGCTGTGTCCGACAGTAGAGGGCCGCCGACCGCTCGTGCCAGTCGGCCAGCCCCAGACCGAGGAGCTGATCGCCCGACAGCAGGAAGCCGGCGATCTCGGCGTCGTCGCGGAACCACGTGTAGCCGTAGCCCCCGGAGGTGACGAAGAACGGATCGAAGTCCGGACCGGCCATCCGAGCGCCGTTACTCGCCGACAACAACGAGACCACGCGCAGATCGTCGACGATCGACTCCCGGTGTGGCGTCGACTCCGGAACCGACCAGGGTCGGCACCCCTCGCTTGCCGCACACAGCGTGCCGACGCTGTCGTGACTACTCGCGAGGGCGGCCACCTCCGAGAGAGCGTCCCCGCGGGTCGTCTCGCTGATGTCGGTCACCAGTGTCACGAGCGTGACCGCGTGATCGTCGAAGGGGGCAGTCACGACGGCACCACCGGTCAGGACCGCGTCCTCGTAGCGGTCCTGTGTCGTCTCCCGGGGGAACTCGACCGGGCCTTCGGCGACCAGTTCGTCGAACCGCTCGGGGATCTGCCCGTGGACGGCCTCGATACCGGTCGAAACGCCGACGTAGTCGTGTTCGTCGCGGTGGTACGCCTCGACTGCGTCGTCGTGGACGAGCAGGCTCGTCCGCCCCTCCCGGCCGTCGGGGGCGAAGCCGACGAACGCCCGCAGCGTCGGGTTCGGGGGCGCGTCGCCCCGGAGTTCGAACCGCGTGACGTGTGCCCGACCGAACGTACAGTCGTACTGGGCGATCGACCAGCCCGGCTGCTCGTGGACGGTCTCGACGACGCCGGTCTCACCCCGGTAGCGCTGTTCGCCGCCGTCGTCGAACCAGCGCACGTCGTCGGTCTCGACGCCGAACCGCGACTGGTCGATGCCCGAGAGGCCGCAGAGCGGATAGGAGTAATCCCGTAGCGAGCCGTCGCCGTCGACGTAGACGAGCCGGTCGGCGAAGCCGGAGAACATGCCGGCGGTAGAGCGCAACTCCCCCGGGAACCGCCGATCGTGGTCCCGGTTCCGTTTGAAATCGTTCAACGATGTCCGGAGCGTCATGGTCACCAGTCAGCACCCCCGACACTATAAATTATGGTGTAATAATTTTTCGTAGTTAGAACAGGGCGTGGGAGACGTTCTATCCGCGTCTCGGACTGGCCCCGGTGAGCCGTCGTCGCTACGTCGGGGAGATCACCGGTCGGGGCGGGCGACGTGGTCAGCGGCCAGTTCCCAGTCGTCGGTTCGGCTGTCCCCGACCTGAACGACCAGTAGCTTAACCCGTTTTCGATCAGTAGTGACAGACCGCAACGAAAATGCTGAGTGGACCGGCACCGACCCGAATACGACCGAAACACAATTAGTCGTGACTACGGAGGTTCTGACAACAGATGGACGACGCAACGCTCGCAGCGCGACTCGAACAACTGGGCCTCTCCGAGAAGGAGGTCGATACGTACCTGTCGATCCTCCGGACCGGCGAGGCCAAGGCCAGCGAGATCGCCGACGACACCGGCGTCTCGAAGCGATACGTCTATAGCATCAGCGAATCGCTCGAAGACCGCGGGTTCGTCGAGGTCAACGACCACGTCGTCCCGACGACGATCCGGGCCCGCCCGCCCGGGGAGGTCATCGACGCCCTGACCGACCAGTTGACGGAGATGGAGACGGCGCTGGCCGATCGGTTCGCCGACACGGATCGGGAACCCCAGCAGTTCGACGTCATCAAGTCCCGCGTGACGGTGGTCAAGCGCCTCAGCGAGTACATCGCCGACGCCGAAAGCGAGATTATGCTCTCGGTCCCCCAGCAGTACCTCTCGGAGATCGGCGACGACCTCGCCGCTGCAGTCGATCGCGGCGTACTCGTCATGCTGGTCGTCAACAGCACCACCCGGATCGATCCGACCGACGTCGAGGGGAAGGCCGCTGTCGCTCGCGCCTGGGAGCAGGAGATGCCGATCATGCTCACGGTCGATGGCCAGTACGGGCTGGTCGCCCCGGCGGACATGGTGCTCCGGACGAACTCCGACCAGCGGGCGATCGCGTTCGTCCAGAGACAGATCGTCCCGATCCTCTCGGGGTCGTTCCTCGGGAACTACTGGCCGATGGCGACCGAACTCCACGTCGGCGAGCCACACCCGCTCCCCGAGACGTACCGGAGCTTCCGTCATCTCGTGTTACAGGCCACGCTCCGACTCCGGGCCGACGAACCGGTGACGTTCGTTGCCGACGTTGCTCCCGTCCAGGCCACCGACGACCCCGGACACATCGAGGGACAGGTCGTCGATACGCGCCAGGGGATGGTCGAACCACAGACCAACGCCTATCCGATCGAACACACGCTCGTCGTCGAACTGGGCGACGAGACGGTGACCGTCGGTGGGCCGGGCTCGTTCCTCGAAGACTACGAGGCCAACGAGGCCCGTCTCAGCTAACGGGTACTCGGGTCCGGCCAACGATAGATGACGTACGTATTCGTCTCCTCGCTGGTGGCCGGTTCCCAGACGATCCGGAGTGTCGCCTCGCTCAGGTCGAGATGTTCGCCCGACCCGACGCCGCTGAACTGCTTCGCGTTGATACTGATCTCCGTGCCCGAACTGATCTCGGTCGGGGCCTGTGCCTGTATCGGATTCCCGGTCAGCGAGACGTCGTTCCCGCTGGAGTCTTTCGCGTCGCTCACCGTCACCGAGAGCTCGTTTCGCTGGAGCGTCTCACCGCTCCCGACAGTCAGGTTGAGATACTCGCCGTTCGGGCTGGTCTCTTTACTGTAGTCGGCGACGATCGCCGTCTGTGGCGCGTTTTGCGGCTGCTGTTGGCCGATATTGAGGACGAACGTCCCGACCACGGCCGCGAGAATCACGACGATAGCGACCATCAGTACCACACCGATGACGGTGCTTACCCCCCGCTCGTTCCCAGCGTCATCCCTCATTGCACCAGTATCTGGGGGTAGGACGTAAAAACGCTGCCGTCCACTCAGCGTGCGATATGTCGGCCGGAGAACCCGATCGGCCCGGTCAGGCCGTCGCGAGGAGATCGTCGGGGAGTTCACCCGGCAGTTCGTCCCGGTCGTGAGTGGCCTCGAAGTCGGGGGCGGGACCCATCGGCACGATCCGTTTCGGACTGACATCCGGATGGGTCGTGTAGTAGTGTTCCTTGATGTGGTCGACGTTGACCGTCTCTGCGACGCCCGGCGTCTGGTAGAGGTCCCGCAGATACGGCCAGAGGTTGTCGTACTCGCGGACGAGCTTGTGGTTGCACATGAAGTGGGTGTGGTAGACCTCGTCGAACCGGACCAGCGTGGTGAACATGCAGATGTCCGCCTCTGTCAGCCGGTCACCGGCGAGGTACCGCTGATCTGCGAGCACGTCGTCCCAGTGCTCCAGGGCGTCGAACAGTTCCGTGACGGCGTCGTCGTAGGCGGCCTGCGTGTCCGCGAAGCCGGCCCGGTAGACGCCGTTGTTGATCGGCTCGTAGATCTCGTCGATGATCCGGTCGATTTCGTCCTGATAGCCCTCGGGGTAGAGGTCGACGTCGTGTTCGGCGACGCCGCCGAACTCGGTGTCGAGCATCCGCAGGACCTCCTTGGACTCGTTGTTGACGATGGTCTCCTCCTGTTTGTCCCAGAGGACCGGTACCGTCACCCGACCGGTCATCTCCGGGTCGGCCGCGACGTAGACCTCCCGGAGGTAGTCGGCCCCGTTGACCGAGTCTTCGGTACAGCCGGCTTTCTCGGGGGTGAACTGCCAGCCGTCGTCGCCGCGGTAGGGGTCGACGACGTCGACGCTGATCGCGTCCTCCAACCCTTTGAGTTTCCGGACCAGCAGCGTCCGGTGTGCCCACGGACAGGCCAGCGAGACGTAGAGGTGGTACCGCCCCGCTTCGGGCTGGAACCGCGCGTCCGGGTCGTCCTCGATACGGTCACGGAACGACGTCTCCTGCCGGTCGAACTCACCGTCCTCGTTGGTTGTCTTGTAGGCGTCTGTCCGCCACTCGCCGTCGACGAGCATGTTCATTGTACCGTATCTGAAGGCGTCGACGACCATAAACACCCCAGCGAGGTAACACCAGTGCCACCCGCACCCCGTTGCTGTAGCGACTGCTGTCAGTTACCCACACGGCGTCGTCTCGGCTTCGAAGCGCTTATCCCCCCGCTCGGCTACGTATCCGCCAAGAGTATCTATGTCGGAGAAACCCGCTTCAATGTACCGGGACATCGACAAGCCCTCGTACACCCGACGCGAGTACATCACGGGCATCCCCGGATCGAAGATCGCACAGCACGAGATGGGCCAGAAGCAGACCGATCGGGACGAGTACCCCGTCCAGATCAGCCTCGTCGTCGAGGAGTCCGTCCAGTTGCGCCACGGCTCCCTGGAGGCCTCCCGCCTCTCGGCCAACCGCCACCTGATCAAGGAACTCGGCGAGGACGGCGACTACAAGATGACCCTCCGGAAGTTCCCCCACCAGGTCCTGCGGGAGAACAAGCAGGCGACCGGTGCCGGGGCCGACCGTGTCTCCGACGGGATGCGCCAGGCGTTCGGGAAGATCGTCGGCACCGCAGCCCGCGTCCAGTCCGGCGAGCGCCTCTTTACGGCCTACTGCCAGGTCGAGGACGCCCCCCACGTCAAGGAAGCGTTCCGCCGTGCCTACAACAAGATCACGCCGTCCTGCCGCATCAACGTCGAGCGTGGCGAAGAACTGCTGATCGCGTAACACCACTTTTTGCTGCGGCGGACTTCCTCGGCCGCATCCGGGGACCTGCTGAACCCCTTCGATGGGAACGCTGCTCGACTACGCTTCGCTCGGTCGAGTGAAACGGCTCGCTCGCCGTCTGCTTCTACAAACGAGACGGACCGAGCCGGTTAGTCGGACCGCGGCGGCTTCCCCGTCTGTGACCGACGGGGGAACGACTCCTCGCTCGGGACCGTCGTCGTCCCGACGTCGCTGTACCGGACCGATTCGGTCACCCGGAGTCGCGTCCCGTCGCGGACGACCGTGTACTGGAGGGCGTACGAGCGGACGATCCCCTTGGGGGTCACCGTCGCCGTGAAACTCACGCCGCCGACCCGGTCCCCGCCAACGAGGGGCACTCGGCCGCGGTCGGTCGCGCCGTCAGTCGAGACGCGGTACAGTGGCGCCCGGTTGATCTGCATGACTTCCTCGTTGGTGAGCGAAACGTCGGTGACGTTGACGGCGCCGAACAGTATCCGGAACCGCTGATTGTAGGTGGGATCGAACGACAGCGCCGCCCGTGGCGGGAGCGGTGGACCGCCGATACCGCGGCTGTCGGCGACGATGCGTCGATCTGTCGTCCCGTTCTCGGTCACCCACTGGACCGCGCGCCCGTCCGCCCAGCGAATGCGGGCGGTCCGATCGGTGACAGTACTCCCGGTGACGGTTCTGACCGCGCGGTAGCTGTCGTAGCCCGCGGCGATCTCGGCTCGCGTGTGCTGGCGCAACCGGACGGTCCCCTCGGTCGTCTCGACCAGGCGCCGACGGTCGACCGTGTACGACCGGTTCGAGAGGCGCGTGACGTGGGCACGTGCCAGCGCGTCGGCGTCGTCGATCCCGGCTTCGGTGAGTCCCGGTGCGATCCTGACGGTCTCGGGATCGGGCGCCGGAACCGGTGCGGGCGTGACGGCCTCTGTCGGGCCGGTCCCGCCGACGAACCCGCCACAGCCCGCGAGGGTGAGACAGAGCACGACACCCAGTACCCGGAGCCCACCGTGCATACGGGAACGTCGGTGCCGAGCGGCATAACGGCTCGGTCGACGGAGGCCGTGGGGCGAAGCGCCTGTTCCACCTATAAGTTCCAGCGGGTCCCACCATCGGACATGCAGACCCTGTTGCTCGGTCCGGACGCAGTCGAGAGACACGCCGACCTCCCCGCGATCGTCGACGCGGTGTCGGCCGCGTTCGCCGCCGACGCGCGTGGCGACACGATCATGCCCGCGAAGTCCTACATCGACCTGCCCGAGTACAACGGCGACTTCCGGTCGATGCCGGCCTACGTCAACGCCGGCGACTGGGACGCCGCGGCGGTCAAGTGGGTCAACGTCCACACGGACAACCCGACCGACCACGACCTCCCGACGGTGCTGGGGACGCTCATCTACTCGGACCCGGAGACGGCGTTCCCCCTCGCCGTGATGGACGGGACCGTCCTGACGCGGCTCCGCACCGGCGCGGCCGCGGCCGTGGCGACCGACCACCTCGCGGTCCCCGACGCCGACTCGCTGGGGTTGGTCGGTGCCGGGACGCAGGCGTACACGCAACTGGAGGCCATCGCGACCGTTCGTGACATCGAGACGGTCGTCGTCGCCGACCGGGACGAACAACGCCAGCGGGCCGTCGTCGATCACTTCGGCGACCGCTTCGACGTCCGCGCCGGACCCATCGAGGAGGCGGCTGGCTGTGACGTGCTCTCGACGATCACGCCCGTGGAGTCGCCCATCGTCGACCGGGAGTGGCTGGGCGAACACACCCACGTCAACGCCATCGGTGCCGACGCCGCCGGGAAACACGAACACGACGACCGGACGTTACTGGACGCGAAACTCGTCATCGACGACTACGAGCAGTGTACCCACTCCGGCGAGATCAACGTCCCCTGGAGCGAGGGCGTCCTCGACGACGGGGACATCTACGGCGAACTCGGCTCGATCGTCGCCGGCGACCTCCCGGGCCGGGAGTCGGCGGACGGCATCACCCTCTTTGACTCGACCGGCCTGGCGATCCAGGACGTGGCGGCGGCCCACGTCGCCTACGAGAACGCCCGCGAGGCCGGCGAGGGAACCGACTTCGTACTCGTCGGTACCGACACCACGTGAACGGACGCCGGCGAGCTAGCTCGGCGTCAGCGCCTCGGTCACCTTCGAGATCAGCCAGACGATGACGAGGAAAGGCAACAGCGGGACCAGCAGGACCGCGAGCCCCAGGAACATCCCCCAGCCGAAAACATCCATCTCCCAGTCGTGATGGGTGCCGGTCAGCGGCGTCACGCTCCGGATCGGTGCCGGAAGGATCGACTCTGTCGCCTCCGCGTCGGTGGACGCATCGTCTGCCATGCCCCGACGTTCGCTCGAAGTGACAATAAGCCTGTGCCACCACGTCGTTGGGTGTCACACTGTCGACCCGGTCGGCTGAAGGGAAAGCTATAGCAACGTCGGTGTCCGACCGACTACCATGACCACGACCGGTGACGAACGCGAACGCGGGTTCGACCACACGGCGATCGAGCCCCACTGGCAAGAGGTGTGGGACGAGGCGGACGTGTTCCGCATCGAGGACGACGCCACCGATCCCGAGTACGTCCTTGCGATGTTCCCCTACACGTCGGGTTCGCTGCACATGGGCCACGTCCGCAACTACACGATCACCGACGCCTTCGCTCGCTTCGAGCGGATGCGTGGGGAGAGCGTCCTCCATCCGATGGGATGGGACTCCTTCGGCCTACCCGCGGAGAACGCCGCCGAGGAGCGGGACACCAACCCCCGCGACTGGACGCTGGGCTGTATCGACTCGATGAAAGAACAGCTGACCGAGATGGGCTTTGGCTACGACTGGGAGCGGGAAGTCACCACCTGTGATCCCGACTACTACCGCTGGAACCAGTGGCTGTTCAAGCGCTTCGACGAGGCCGGCCTGGTCGAACGCCAGGGCGCGGAACTGAACTGGTGTCCCTCGTGTGAAACCGTCCTCGCGGACGAACAGGTCGAAGGCGAGGCGGAACTGTGCTGGCGCTGTGACACCCCCATCGAACACCGCGAGATGGACCAGTGGTTCCTCACCATCACGGACTACGCCGAGGAACTGCTCGACTCGCTCGACGACCTGGACGGGTGGCCGAACAACGTCCGGGAGATGCAGCGCAACTGGATCGGCAAGCAGGAGGGCGCGAGTGTCGCCTTCGAGGTCGGCGACTACGGCGCGGTCGACATCTTCACCACCCGACTGGACACGATCTACGGCGCGACCTACTTCTCGCTGGCACCGGGCCACCCGGTCGCCCAGGAGATCGCCGAAGACAACGACGAGGTCGCCGACTACATCCGCGAGGTCGAACACGCCGACGAGGACGACCTGGAGGTGACCTCGGGGGTGTTCACCGGCGAGTACGCCACGAACCCCGCGACCGGCGAGGAGATCCCGGTCTACGTCGCCGACTACGTCCTGACCGACGTGGGCACCGGCGCGCTCTACGCGGTGCCGGCCCACGACGACCGTGACCACGAGTTCGCTACCCACCACGACATCCCCATCGAGCAGGTCGTCGAGCCGACCGAGGACGCCGCGGTCGACCCCGAGGACATCGACGTTCAGGAAACGGCCTACACCGAAGACGGCGTCCTCGTCAACAGCGGCGAGTACAACGGCCTGACGAGCGAACAGGCCCGCGAGCGGTTCGTCGAGGTCTTCGACGGCGAACACCGCACGGAGTACAACCTCCGGGACTGGGGGATCTCCCGGCAACGGTACTGGGGGACGCCGATCCCGATGATCGACTGTCCGGACTGTGGCTACGTTCCCGTCCCCGACGAGGACCTGCCGGTCGAACTACCGGAGTTCGTCCACACCACCGGGAACCCCCTGGACGCGGCCGAGGAGTGGAAACACGTCGACTGTCCCGACTGCGGGGCCGACGCGGTCCGGGAGACCGACACGATGGACACCTTCGTCGACTCCTCGTGGTACTTCCTGCGGTACACCTCGCCGGCCCTCGACGACGCCCCCTTCGACACCGAGCGGGCGACCGACTGGATGCCCGTCGACCAGTACGTCGGCGGCATCGAACACGCCGTGATGCACCTGCTGTACGCCCGCTTCTTCACGAAGGTCGTCGACGACCTCGACCTGCTCTCCGGCGGCGTCCGCGAGCCCTTCACCAACCTGACGAACCAGGGGATGGTCCTGGGTGCCGACGGCAACAAGATGTCCAAGAGCCTGGGCAACGGTGTCTCGCCCCAGCGCATCATCGAGGAGTACGGCGCCGACACCGCCCGGCTGTTCATCATGGAGGCCGCCCAGCCCGAGAAGGAGTTCGCCTGGAGCGCCGAGGGCGTCCAGTCGGCCCACAGTTTCCTCCAGAACGTCTACGAACTGACCGCCGACTACGTGGCCGGCGACGTCGAGACCGGCGAGCGCGACGACATCGCCGAGTACGTCGCCCGCGAGATCGACGCCACGGCCGCCCGCGCGACCGAGGAGTACGAGGAGTTCCGGTTCAACCACGCTCTCCAGGCGGTCCGGGAACTGGTCTCGCTGCTCCGCCGGTACGAGGAAGCGACCGATCCCGCCCCGGAGACCTTCGAGCGCGGGCTGGTGACGGTGACGAAGCTACTGGCCCCGGTCGCGCCCCACGTCTCCGAGGAGATCTGGCAGGAACTGGACAACGACGGGCTCGTCGCCGAGGCCGACTGGCCGGCCGGCGAGGCCCCCGAGGACTACGAGGTCGAACGCCGTCTGGTCGAGGACACCCGTGAAGACGTCCGGGACATCGTCGACACGGTCGGCATCGAGGACCCCCAGCGGATCACGCTGGCGGTCGCACCCGACTGGAAACACCGGGTCGTCGACATCGCTCGCGAGGCCGACAACGTCGTCCCCGCGGTGATGCAAAACGAGGACCTCCAGCGACACGGCGAGGCCGCCGCGGACTTCGCGAAGGAACTGGCCGGCCGCGCGACGTTCCCGACCCTGCTCACTCCCGAACAGGAGGTCGCGACCCTCCGGCGTGCGGCGTGGCTGCTCGAACGCGAGTTCGGTGCCGAGGTCGTCGTCCAGTCGCCCGAGGCGGCCGACGAGGGGCTGATGGGGAACGCCGAGCCCGGTCGCCCGGCGATCGACATCGCGGAGTAGCTACCTTTCGACATCGAGAGAGTCCCGCCGTTCACGGCGGGCGTGAATCGCGTACACTCCTGTGAGGAACCGTCATGATACAACTGGCCGTGAGTCTCCAACGATCACCAGCAGTTTTCACTTTCACTTTGGTTGACTGGTATTTACGTTCCCACAACTCCTACTGGTAGTTGGCAGATGAAGCGTACCAACACGTTCGCTGTACGACCGCTCTCCGAGACTGGAGAGCAACTGCTACGGGACCTGTTGGACGCTTCCGCCGCTCTCTGGAACGAGGTTAACTATCAGCGCCTCATGCGGTACAACGACGAGGACGGCTTCGAGGGCGATGTGTGGGACGCCGACACCGGCAGGCTCGAAGGGAAGTACAAAGGCGTTCTCGGCGCGTCCACGGCCCAACAGGTGATACGGAAGAACAGCGAAGCGTGGCGCGGGTTCTTCGAGAGCAAGAAAGCGTGTCACGACGCCTCGAATGCATCGGTCACAGAACACCCCGAACCACCGGGGTTTCGTGGCAACGAGGACGACGGACGGCAACTCAAGACCGTCATTCGCAACACGTCGTACACCGTCGAATGGGGAGATCGCTCCCGGCTTGAGATACTGGTCGGCAGCGAGTTGAAAGACCGATACGACCACACCGGGCGTCTCCGCTTGGAAATAGCTGGCAACCCGAATTGGCCCGACTACGAGAAACAGGGCCGGTTAGACCTGTGGTATGACGAGACTGACAGCACCTTCCGGGCTTCGCAACCCGTGACTGTTTCTGACGAGACACGGGCGACTCCACTGGCCTCAGAGAAGGCCGCTCTGGACATTGGTGCAAACAATCTCGTCGCCTGTACCACCACAACCGGCGAACAATACCTGTACGAAGGCCGTGAACTGTTCCATCGATTCCGTGAGACGACACGAGAAATCGCCCGGTTGCAGTCCAAACTACCGGACGGCCGATACAGTAGTGAGCATATCCGGCGACTGTACCACAAGCGAACCCGCCGCCGTGACCACGCCCAAGAAGCGTTGTGTCGTGACCTGCTGGAACAACTGTACGAGGAGGGCGTTGACACGGTGTATATTGGCGGGTTGACTGATGTGTTGGAGACACACTGGTCGGTCGAAACCAACGCCAAGACCCACAACTTCTGGTCGTTCAAGAAATTCACCGAGCGACTGGCGTGTACCACCGAGGAATACGGTATTTCCGTGGAAGTCCGGTCGGAGGCATGGACCAGCCAAGAGTGCCCGCAATGCGGTTCGACAGACCGAACAACACGGCATCAGGACACACTCACCTGTCCATGTGGATTCAAAGGCCACGCCGACCTCACAGCCTCAGAGACGTTCCTAGAGCGGCAGACAGAGCAGTCAGCCAGGCCGATGGCACGGCCCGTGCGGTTCGAGTGGGACGACCACAACTGGTCGGGGATATCACACCCTCACGAAAGTCCCAAAGAACAGCGCACAGACCCGAGTACCGTCCACTGTAACGGGAATATTGTCTCCAGTGAGTCTTAGACTGGTTGAGACTCCCACGGAGGAAACCGCGCCGTTTACGGCGCGGAGGATGTCATTCCATCGGGACGAGTCCGGCCTCCATCAGATCCCGGAGGACCTCCGCGGCGTGGCCCTCGGGCCTGACACCCTCGTAGACGCCGACGATCCGTCCCTTCGCGAGGACGTAGGTCGTCCGGCTGGCCCGGTCGCGCTCGCTGATCTCGACGTCGAAGGCGTCGGCGATGGTGCCGTCGGGATCGGCCAGCAGGTCGAAGGAGAGGTCGTGTTCTTCGGCGAACTCACAGTGGCTGTCGACGTCGTCGGTCGAGACGCCGTACACCTCGACGCCCGCCTCGTGGTACTCCTCGTAGCGGTCGTTGAACGCCTTCGCCTCGGTCGTACAGCCCGGCGTGTCGTCACGCGGGTAGAAATACAGCACCGTCGGTGTTCGAAAGTCCGGCGTGACGCGTTCCCCCCACTGGTTGTGGGCGCTGATCGACGGCGGCTGCGTCCCGGGTTCGAGTACCATCGTCAGTTCACCGGGATGTCGGTCCCTTCGTCGTCCTCGTCCTCGACGATCTTGGGCAGGTGGACGGTCAGGACGCCGTCGTCGTAGCTGGCCGCCGCGTCGTCCTCGACGGGACCGGGCAGTCGGACGGTCCGGCTCAGGGACTGCCTGCGCCGTTCGCGTGTGAGATACTGCCCGTCGACGGACTCGGCCGACTCGTCGCGCTCGGCGGTGACCGAGAGCTTCCGGTCCTCGGCGAGTGTGACGTCGATATCGTCGGTGTCGAACCCGGGCAGATCCATGCGGACGACGAACTCGTCGCCGGTTTCGACCAGATCCGTCGGGACCGCACCGAGGTTGGCCCCGAACTGGTCGGTCAGTACGTCGAACGCGCGCTCGATCTCGCTGAACGGATCGGTATCGGTCATATTCGACCCTACGCGCGCCCCCGACTTAACTTTCACATGACAGGTTGTCGCACTGTCGGGAGTCGGACGGGTTACTGTCGCTGTGTACCGGTGGTCGTCCGACCGTTGTTCGTCGATACCGGTCAGAGACGACGTCTCAGTTGATGACCGTCTCGGAGTCGTAGGAACCCAGCCGGCGGACCCAGCCGTTCTCTGCGATGGCCTCGATGTCTTCGAGGGCAGCCTGGGTCCGGTCCTCGTAGAGGCCGGCGGCGATGTCGATGTGGAAGACGTAGTCGCCCAGGCGCTCGCCGCTGGGCCGGGACTCGACGCGGGTGAGGTTGATGTCCCGGTCGGCGAACGGCTCCAGCAGTTCCAGCAGGAGCCCGGGATAGTCGGCGTTCGGGTAGACGATGAAGGAGGTCTTGCTGCCGGCGTCGCTGCGTTCGTCGGCCGGCGCGACGACGACGAACCGGGTGGCGTTCGAGGAGCGGTCCTGGATGTCCTCGGCCAACACGTCCAGTTCGGTCCCGTTGGCGGCGTTCGCGGGGTGGCCGATCGCGGCGACGGACGGATCATCGCGTGCGCGCTCGACGCCGCGGGCGGTCGAGGTGACCGCTTCCACGTCGATCCCCGGGTAATGCTCGTCGAGCCAGCCCCGACACTGCGCCAGTGCCTGGGCGTGGCTCGCGACGAGGTCGAACGAGTCGTGCTGGGCCAGCAGGGCGTGCCGGATCGGGGTGATGATCTCCCTGACGACGGCGATATCGTAGGTACTGAAAGCGTCGAGGGATTCTGTCACCGATCCCTCGATGCTGTTCTCGACCGGGACGACACCGCGGTCGGCCTCGCCGTCGGCGACGGCTTCGACGATCGCGGTAACCGACTCGGTGAACGTGATGTCGTCGTCGGCGACCGCCTGTGCGGCCCGATGAGAGTAGGTGCCCGACGGACCGAGCGTGATCGTGGTCATGGCTCCGGGTACAGCGCAGTGGCTGAAAAACACCCCGGTGTCGGGAGACACTACCTCACCGGGTCAACCGTCCGTGGGCGTCGGCCCAGTCGTCCCCAGCGGCGATCGCCGCCGGAAGCTCGGCGACACACTCCCGACAGTACCGATAACCGGACTCGTTCTCGGTCCCGCAGGCCGGACACGCCAGGACAGCCGGCCCGTCGTCATCGCGTTCGTCGTCGACGTGGGTGTCCTCCCCGATATCTGCGGTCGCCGTCCGTTCGGCCCGACCCAGTCGGACCGCGACGTAGACACCCAGACAGTTGAACGCGAGCGCGGCTACGAGCGCACCGAGTTGCCAGGGTGGAACAGGCATGGTCCTCTAGGCGAACGTCCGTCTGCCAGCGACAAAAATGAGGGGTGCCGTTCCCAACAGCGGGGAACCCGGAGTCGGAGAAACAGCGCCGTCGGTGCGCCGCTATCAGGAGAGCCGTGCGAGTTCGTCGTCGCTGAGATCGATCGCGCTGGCGGCGACGTTCTGTTCGAGGTGCTCGATACTCGACGTCCCAGGGATCGGCAGCGTCACGTCCGAATGACCGAGCAGCCACGCCAGTGCGATCTGGTAGGGTGTCGCGTCGTGGCGTCGAGCGATCTCCTCGATCCCCTCGACGTCGTCGAGCTCACCGGCTGCCAGCGGGTACCACGGGATGAACCCGATCCCCGCGTCCTCACAGGCCTCCAGGACAGCCTCGTCCTCACGGTTAGCGATGTTGTACTGGTTCTGGACCGTCGCGATCTCGACGATCTCGCGTGCCCGGTCGAGCTGGTCGACCGAGACGTTCGAGAGGCCGACGTGGCGGACCAGCCCCTCGTCTTTCAGCTCCGCGAGGGTGTGGACCGACTCCTCGAACGGTGTGTCCGGGTCCGGGCGGTGGAACTGATAGAGGTCGATCGGGTCCATCCGCAGCCGGTCCCGCGAGCACAGCTGTGCGTTCCGGAGGTAGTCGGGGTCGCCGTGGGGGAGCCAGTCGGCGTCGGTATTGCGGAGCAGTCCGCCTTTGGTCGCGATCACGAGATCATCGCGCTCGGTATCGAGGGCCTCGCCGATCAGTCGCTCGGAGACGCCCGGGCCGTAGGAGTCGGCGGTGTCGATGAAGTCGACGCCGAGTTCGACCGCTCGCTCCAGTACCCGGCGGGCGTTCTCGGCGTCGTCCGGTTCGCCGATGACGTCGTCGCCGGTGATCCGCATCGCACCGAACCCGAGTCGGTTGACCGTCAGTTCGCCACCGATGTCGAAGGTGTCGCTCTCGTTTGTGACCATCGTCGTCCCGTTGGCCGTCGAGACGTAAATGTCGTCGGCGTCGTTATCCGGTCCGATAATCGCCCCAGTAGAGTCATATGCGGCCACGGTCAACGACCGGTATCATGTCGCTCCCGCGCCCGCTGGCGGCGCTGGCCGTTGCGGTCGCTGTCCTCGCGTTCGTCTCCGGCCCGCTGGTCGGTGCCGTCGACCTCACGCGGGCGACTCCCCCGCCGGGAGCCGGCCAGGCGGACGTCTCCGTCGAGTCGGTCCCCGACGGGGGGATCGTCCTCGAACGGGGTCGGTTCGGTGCCGGGCGATACCACCTGTCCGCGCCCCCCGCGGTCGTCTCAGTCGATTCCGTCGAAGGAAACCCTGTCGTCCGGTACACGATCGACATCCCGGAACTGTGGACGACGGCGACAAGCAGATACGCGCTGGCCGGCCGCGGCGGCGAACGAGTCCAGCTCCGACCGAACCCGTTAGGAATCAGTCCGGACCGGATCGAGCGGGAGAGCTACGAGGCGACCGTCGCCGTCTGGCTGCGGACCGGCGACAGGGAGCGTGACCTGGTCCAGCGCCGCATCACGATCGAGGTCGAGCGATGAGCGAGGGCGTCCTCGACCGGTTGCTCGCCGGCGAGACAGTCACTGTCTCGGAGTTGCGGACAGCGGTGGTTCGCTCGGTCTTCGGGGACCGGATCGGGGCGCTTGTCGGGCTCGCCGCGATCGTCTGGTTCGCGCTCTACTGGGAGCTGAACTTCTTCTCCAGCGACCAGTACACGTTCGCGAACACGCTCGTCGGCGTCGTCGAGGGACACCTCTCCATCGACGAGGCCGTCTACGGGCCGCCATCGGGCTCGACACCGGGGACCTCCCTCGTCGACGGTCGGGTCTACGGCCGGAACTACGGCGTCGTCGTCGTCTCGGCGGTGTGGCTCGTCGTCTATCGGCTCCTCTCAGTACTCCTCGACCTCCGGGTACTCCTGGTCGGCCTGTGGTCGCTGGCCGTCGCCGTCCTGAGCTACGGGATCGGGACCGTGATCGGCCGGGAACGGGCGGGGACACTGCTCGGAGCGGGGATCGGGGCAGCCGTCTTCGTGGGGAACCTCGCGGTCGCGACGCCGCTCCCGCCGCGGTGGCTACCGGTGTTGGCCCTCCAGACGACCACCGCACTCGCTGCCGCGTTCGTCGCCGTCGTCTGCTATCGACTGGGGAACGCAGCGTACACGCGTCGCGTCGGGCTCGCGATGGGTGTGGTCGCCGCCGTCGGGACGCCGGTCGGGTTCTGGGCGACCGTCCCGAAACGCCACAGCGTCACCGCCCTGTTGGTCGTCCTGGCGATGTACACCCTCTACCGGAGCCGAGCGGCGACGACCCGCCGGCGCGCGAGGCGGTTCCGAGCGCTGACCTACGCCTGGGTCGGGGCCGCGGCCTGGGTTCACGCGGCGGAGGGGTTCATCCTGTTGCTCGCGGTCGCGGCGGTCGATCTGCCGACGGCACGGTCGAACCGCGCCCGTGACCTCGCCGTCGTTGGGGTCGCCCTGTTCCTCTCGCTGGTCCCGTTCTTCCTGACGAACTGGCTGATCGCGGGCAACCCAGTGGAGCCTCCCCGGCTCCTGCCGAACTACGGCGGCGACGTGCTCAGTCCGGGAGCGACCGAGGGCGGATCGGCTACGCAGGGAGGGGCGGGCGGGGGAACCACAGGGGGAGATACGGCGTCGGCCGAGTCGACCGGCGACGGGTCCGGGAGCGGTCTCAGCGCCGTCGTCGCGACCGCCGTCGGGCTGTTCGGCCGGCGACTACCGGGGCTGTTCATGGGATCGTACGGACTGTTCCTCACCGACCCCGGGCGGATCGCTGCGATCTTCGTCCGGACTGGCTATCTCGGCGGGCTCACGTCCTCCGAGGACGCCGCGGTCAACCTGAGCGTGCTGGCGTCGATGCCGCTGTTGGGAGCACTCGTCGCGGCCCCGATGTTGGCCGGGAAGCGGCACCTGTCGGCGGTCCGGTCCCCGAACGAGTGGTCCGCTATCCGGGTCCTCGACGCCTTCTCGGTCGGCTACGTCGTGTTGCTACTGGGCGTCTTCTTGGGCTCGCTCCCGGTCCATCACATGTTCACCGTCCGGTACCTCCACCCGCTGTACGTCGTCGGCGTCTACTGGCTGGCCCGACTGCCGGCAGTCCGGCGTGTCGTCGACTCGCAGGGTCGCGTGCTCGCGGCGACGACGGCGACCACCGCAGTAGCCGGGACTGGCGTGTATCTGGCTGCGATCGCCGGCGGCGACCTCGTCCTGGACGAGTCCGTTCAGGTGTACGCACTGTGGGCGCTGGCGGTCGCCGTCGTCGCCCTCGCGTGGGCGGTCCTGGCGACGACACGCTCCGGAGTCGATCGTGCCGGCGCGGTCGTCCTCGGGGTCGCCGCCGGGTCGATGGCGGCGTACCTACTGGTCAGCGGGCTTTCGCTGTTTCCCGTCTCCGGGGAGTTCCTCCTGCCGGGATCGCGGGTTCTCAGCGACGCTGTCCACTACACTCGACTCTACGGCAGTTCGCCGCCGTTCTGACTACTGATCGGACATCGCCTCGCTGGCGATCGACCGCCCGCGGGCCTCCAGTTGGACCTCGCGTCGGGTCCGGACCGGCTCCAGAATGTCGGCCTCCAGCAGGCGGTCGTACACCTCCTCGACCGTCTCGATCTCCATGTCGACGAACTCCGGGATCTTGAACGGCGAGATGCCGGAGTACAACGCCATCAACACCTGTGTCTCCTCGTCGGAGAGTTCGATGTCGTCGGCGACGTTCCGCTGTTCGCCCTGCCGGACCAACCCCTCCAGCAGTGAGACGTGTCGGGCACCACCGGAGATGTGGGTCTCGACGCTGGTTCCGTCGACAGTGTGTTCGACTTCGAGCACCGGGCGCTCCTCGCCACTGACCGTCTTCTCTTTCGCGTCGACGGTCCCGACGTCGTCGATGTCGAGTTCGACGAACGTCCCCGACGTGATCGCGAGGTTGATGCAGTCGCCGTCGAGTTTGACGCGGGCCTTCTCCCAGCCGATCTCCTGGACGACGCCGCCCTCGACGGCGGGGTGTTTGGTGAGGACGACGATCTGGTCGAGTAAGGTGCTGTAGAGCTGGTCCTCGAACTCCTCGTCGGCCCGGGGCGCGACGAGTGTCACGTCCCTGCCCGACCGGAGTTTCACGTAGCTGTCGACCTGTGCGAGGGGCTGGTTCATCTGGCTGGCGGTGACGGCGGTCAGCGACGACAGCGGGATCGTCCGCTTGCCCTCGTTCGTGGCCAGTACCAGCCGTTTGTTCGACAGCAGGATACGTCCGGGGACCCACTCGATGTCGTTGCGTTTTCGCCCGTCCTTGACGACCTGGACGAACTTGCCTTGCGTATCGAGGAGTTTGCGCTCTCCGTCGCTCATCGCTCTGGTCGCTCACCCGCCGGTAGGGGCGGGCGGTACTTGAGCCGACCGGCCAGGGCGACGGGCGAAGTGGCGGGGACGGTCATCCCCGGCCTCCCAGTTTCGAGATGGCCGAGAAGGCCTTCTTCCGGACGGTCTCGTTTTCGGTCTCGTCGATGAGTTTGTCCAGTACCTTCCGGGAGCGCTCGCCGCCGACTTTCCCGAGCGTGAAGATCGCTTGCCCACGGACGGCCGGATCGACGCCGGTGTCCTCGACGATCGGGAGCAGGCGCCGCTCGACCATCCCGTCGTCGTCGTCCAGTTCCGCCAGGCTCGTCGCGGCGAACTGGCGGATCATCTGCCCGTCGTCGGAGAGCGCGTCGACCAGGGCGTCGATGACCCGACTCCGTTCTGCCTGGGTCGTCACGCGACCGAGGAGCCAGGCGGTGTTGCGCCGCTGTGCGGCCTGGGTGCTCTCTTCGAGGATCTCGACCAACGGGACGACGACGCTTCGGTCGTCCGTGTTCGAGAGCTTCTCGACGACGGTCTCGCGGATCTCGTGGCTCTGATCGGTCGGGACGTTCGAGAGCAGTTCGATCAGCGAGTACACCGCAGTCCGGCGAACGCCCGGCGAGTCGTCGGAAAGGGCCTCGGTGAGATAGTCGACGGGCTGGTCGTTGTCGAAGTTGCCGAAGGCGTCGACCGCGATCCGTCGGACCTCCTCGTGGTCGTCCTCGTACAGCGGGAGGAGGGCTCGCAGCGCCTGCCGGTTGCCGATGTTCCCGAGCGCCCGCGCGGCTTCGCGGCGGACCGCCGACGATGAATCGGTCAGCAACGATTCGAGCGGGTCCGTCGCCCGCGAGTCACCGATCTTTCCGGCCGAACGGGCCGCTCGCGCCCGGACCCGCGGGTCCGGATCGTCGAACCGCTGGGTGAGTTTCGGGACGGCGTCGGCCTGGTCGAGTCCACCGAGGGCGTTGGCCGCGGCCATCCGCAGTTCCGGGACCTCCGCGTCCAGCGCCTGCGTGTAGGCCTTTGCTTTCACCCAGTCGGCCGAGTCCTCGTCCAGATCGACGCCGGCCATGGTACCGATGAGCTGTTCGATCGCGTCCCCACCCAGTTCGTCCAGCGAGTCGATCGCCGCGGCCGTGACGGCGTCGCTGTCCCGCTGTACAGCCGTGACCAGGGCGTTGACCACGTCCCGCCGGTCGTCGTGGTCGGGGAAGTTCCCCAGCAGTTCGGCCGCGCGGGTCTGGACGCGCTCGTTGTCGCTCTCGCGAAGCACCCGGATGAGTTCCTGTACCTCGCCGTCCCGTTCCAGTTCGTAGAGGCTCATACCCGTCGGTAGATGCGGTGTTGCTTGTCGACCGGTTCGAAGGAGTCCCGACATTCGGTGGGGAGGGTCTCGGTCATCCCGATCATCAGGTACCCCCCCTCCCGGAGCGAGCCACGGATCGTCTCGAAGATGGGGACCTTGTACTCGGAGTCGATGTAGATGAGGAGGTTCCGACAGAAGACCAGATCGAAGTCCCGCTTGGGGTCCCCGCGGATGAGGTCGTGTTGCTCGAAGGTGACCATGTCGGTGACGTGATCGCGGACCCGAAACGTGTTGGCGTCCTGTTCGATGTACTCGGCGTAGTCTTCGAGCGGTTCCAGTTCCTCCGCGATATCGGTCGTCTGTGAGGTCTCGTAGGTCGCCCGGCGGGCCTCACGGAGGATGTCGGCGTTGATGTCGGTCCCGGTGATCTCGACGCGCCGGGCGTCGATCTCGGGATCGTCGAGCGCCAGCATCGCCGCCGAGTACGGCTCCCTGCCGTCGGCACTGGGGGCCGACCACAGTCTGACCCGGCGGTTCTCCTCGGTCAGTTCCCGCAGGACCGGGCGCAGCGCTTCCCAGGCCTCGGGGTTGCGGAAGAAGCCCGTGACGTTGATCGACAGCGAGTCCAGCAACTGTTCGCGTTCGCCCTCGTCACGCTGGAGCAGTTGCTTGTAGGCCCGGTAGGTCTCGGTGTCGGTCCGGCGCATCCGGGCGGTGATCCGCCGGTCGAGATACGCGTCGTTGTAGAAGCCCGACTCGAACTCCATCTCGTCGCCGATGAACGCCAACAACTGGCTGAACTGTCTGTCGCTCCCTTTGTTCATAGCGTCACCACGTCGAGGATGTGGACGATGTTCCCGTCGCCCAACACGGCGGTCCCGGAGAGCCCGGGCGTCCCCGAGAGGATTCCCTCCAGGGGTTTGACGACGACCTCCTCCTGGCTATTGACCGAGTCACAGTACAGCGCCACCTGGCGCTCGGACTCGCGGATGCGGACGAGCATCCCGTCGCCGTTGGTGTGGGCGTCCTCGACGTCGAAGGTGTCCGCCAGTTGGATGACGGGGTAGATGTCGTCGTTGTGCTTGATGACTTCCGTCCCGTTGACCTGCTTGATCGCGTCGGTGGAAGTGATCTCGTCGACGTTCTTGATCGGGACGCCGTACTCCTCGTCGCCGACTTCGACGAACAGTACCTTCACGATGGCCATCGTCACCGGCAGTCGCAGGGAGACGGTCGTCCCCTCCCCCTGGTCGGATTCGACGCTGACAGAGCCGTCCAGTTGGGTGACGGTGTCGTGGACGACGTCCATCCCGACCCCGCGGCCGCTGGTATCGGTCACCTCGTCGGCCGTCGAGAAGCCGGGGTGGAAGATCAGGTCGTAGATCGCGGAGTCGTCCATCGCCTCCAGTTCCTCCGGCGAGCGGACGCCTTTCTCGATGGCCTTCTGCTTGATCCCTTGGACGTCCAAGCCGGCCCCGTCGTCCTCGACAGTGATGATGACGTGGTCCCGTTCCCGGGAGGCCCGGAGTTCGATCTGACCGGTCCGGGGTTTGCCCGCCTGCTCCCGTTCGTCGGGCGACTCGATCCCGTGGTCGACCGAGTTACGCAGGATGTGCATCAGTGGATCGGAGATCTCGGTGAGGATCGTCCGGTCGAGTTCGATGTCCTCGCCCTCGATGGTGAACTCGATGTCTTTGTCGAGTTCGCGGGCCAGGTCACGGACCAGCCGCGGGAACTTCCCGACGACCTTCTTCAGCGGGATGAGCCGCATGTCCATCACGGTGTTCTGGAGGTTCGCGGTGATCTTGTCCAGTTCGTTGAGCGTCTCTCCCGCCGAATCCAGATCGTTCTGTTCGACGCCACGGCGCAACTTGATCCGGCTCGTGACCAGTTGCTCGACGAGCCCGTGGAGGTCGTCGAGCTGGTCGACGTCGACACGGACGGATTTGATCTCGTCGACGCTGTGTTCCTCGGAGTCCTCGCTCTCGGTCGCGCCGGCCGTCATCGACCCGGAGTCGGCCACCCCTGTGGTCAGTTCGTCGGTCACGTCGGTGGCGTCGAACGAATCGATCTTCCCGACCGAGTTCAGTTCCGCGTCGACGGTCGCCGCGTCGGAAGCGTCCAGATACAGGACGAACGTGTCCTCGAACTCGCCGTCCTCGATAGCTGCCCGCTCCGGTTCCATCGCCAGGACATCGAAGACGTCCTCGACGGCTTCCAGTGCCAGCATCGAGTCGACGCCGAGCATGTCCGACTCGCCGACGTCGATATCGACGTGGACGATCCGGTCGTCGGCCTCGCTCGCGTCGATGTCGGCCCCGACGGAGACGCTGTCGTCGCCACTACCACCGCCGTCGTCGGTGCCGCCGGCATCCCCTGTGGGGTCACCACCGGCTGCGTCGGCCCCTTCTTCGAGGACGGTTCGGAGTTCCGCGACCATCTCGTCTGTCTGTGTCTGTGACTCGCCGTGTTCCTCGATCTCGTTGACGATCACCTCGATCTGATCGACGCCGGCGAAGACGAGGTCCATCACCTCGGGCGTGACTTCCATCTCGCCCTGTCGCATCTGGTCGAGGAGGTCCTCGACGGCGTGTGCGAGGTTCGCCGCGTCGTCGAAGCCCATCGCGCCGAAGTTCCCCTTCAGCGTGTGGGCAGTTCGGAAGATCGAGTCCATCGCCTCGGTGTCCGAGGGATCCGATTCCAGATCGAGCAGCGAATTGTTCAGTTCAGTGATCGCCTCCTCGCTCTCGCGGATGAATGCGTCGAGATATTGGTCGTCCATTGTTAGGTCACCTGAGTCGTGATCGTGTCGAGAATGCCGCTCGCGATATCGTCGATCGGTAACACCGAGTCGACACAGCCCGTCTCGACAGCCCGCTTGGGCATGCCGTAGACGGCTGACGTTGCCTCGTCCTGCGCGATCGTGTGTCCGCCCGCAGCTTTGATCGCCCTGATCCCCTCAGCGCCGTCCTCGCCCATTCCGGTGAGGATCACGCCGACGAGGGGATCGTCGATGGTCGACGCCGCCGATTCCATGGTCACGTCGACGGCTGGACGGACGCTGTTGACCGGCGGGTCCTGGTTCAGCTTCACGCGGAGCCGGCCGTTCCGGTAGTTCTTGACGACCATGTGGCGGTCGCCGGCCGCGATCATGGCTTCACCGCCGCCGAGGCGGCCGCCGTCGGTCGCTTCGCGGACCTCGTAGTCACTCCGGGCGTCGATTCGCTCGGCGAACCGACCGGTAAACCCCTCTGGCATGTGCTGGATGACCAACACACGGAGATCAGCGGCCAACGGGAGAGAGGCGAGTGTCTTCTCGACCATCTTCGGGCCGCCGGTCGAGGAGCCGACGACGAGCGTCGGGTTGTCGACGTAGCTCCGGCCGTCCTCGTGGGTCCCGTCGGATCGTTGCGTGTCGGATCGCTGCCCGCCACTGCCCGACTGGGCGGTAGACTGCCGACCGCTCCCGGCGACGTCGACCTCGGCGACCGAGGTCACCATCTCGACAAGCTGGTCTTTCAGCCGGGACATCTCCATCGAGACCTCGCCGCCGGGTTTCGTGAAGAAGTCAACCGCCCCCTTGTCCAGGGCCTCGAAGGTCACGTCGGCGTTCTCGTCGGTGTGGGCGGAGAGCATCAACACCGGCGTCGGATGCACGTCCATGATCCGCGCGGTCGCGTCGATGCCGTTCATCTCGGGCATCTCCACGTCCATCGTCACGACGTCGGGGTCGTGTTCCCGAACCGCCTCGACGGCTTCGACGCCGTTGCGTGCCTGTGCGATGACCTCGATACCCCCTTCGTCCAGGATATCGGAGATGACACTCCGCATGAAATGGGAGTCGTCGGCGACCACCGCACGCGGCGCGCGGCCGACCATTGTCACGACGGCTCCGGAACTCGGGTAGTTCGCGAGCGCCACATCATACCTACCACGAAGTCGGGTTCGGCCCCGAAATAAATACTCCGACCGTGTAATCAAAGTTGATATCCCAGCAGGCAGTTTTATGCCAACCTGTGGCCCTATCTTCTGATACTCCCAGGAACAGCTATGTCAGCCCAGTCAGCCACGACCGGCCAAGTGCTCGAGTTCAAGCTTGGAGACGAAACCTACTGTGTGAGTATC
Organism: Haloarcula halophila; assembly: GCF_029278565.1. Classification (NCBI taxonomy): domain Archaea; kingdom Methanobacteriati; phylum Methanobacteriota; class Halobacteria; order Halobacteriales; family Haloarculaceae; genus Haloarcula; species Haloarcula halophila. Next base: position 1,647,718 of record NZ_CP119559.1, read on the forward strand.
GACTACGTGACAGAGATCGTCGACATCGGCGAGTTGACGAAGGTCCCGAACGCGCCCCCGCACGTCGAGGGCGTCATGGACCTCCGCGGGCGAACGACATCGATCGTGAACCCGAAAGCGGTGTTCGGGATCGACGAAGCGGGCGAGGAGAAGCGGATCATCGTCTACGATCCAGAGATCGTCCAGACACAGAGCGCGGCCGGCTGGCTGGTCGACGAGGTGTATCAGGTCGTCCAGGTCTCGCCGGAGCAGGTCGATCGGTCCCCGGCCAACGACAACGGATCGATCCGCGGTGTCGTGAAACGCGACGACGAGTTCGTCATCTGGGTCGATCCGGCGGTCGTCCACGCCGCTGGTTGACCGTCGTCTGACGGTTCGTGAACAAGACTTTTTACCGCCCGTAACGCAGAGATACCTAACTTCCCCGGAGAAAAGACACGAAAAATGATAGAAATAACGAAAACAGGCATCGAGGGGCTCGATTCCATTCTAAACGGCGGCATTGTCACCGATTCGACGACGCTGGTGAGCGGAAACCCGGGCGCCGGGAAGTCGATCCTCTGCCTTCAGTACATCTACAACGGCGTCGACCAGTTCGACGAGAAGGGGATCTACCTCTCTTTCGAGGAAAACGAAGCGGATCTCCGGGAGGCAGCGGAGTCGATCGGCTTCGACAAGTGGCCGGAGTTCGTCGAGAACGGCGACATCAAGGTGTACGACAAACAGGTACTGCTGCGGGAAAACGACTTCTCCTCGTCGCTCGATCTCCTCCTCGACGACCTCGAAGACGAAGAGTACGATCGGCTCGTCCTCGACTCGCTTGCGATGTTCAACCTCTTCTTCGACGACGAAGCCGAGAAACGGACGTATCTCCTGAAGTTCACCGATATCCTGCGGAGTAACGGACTCACCACGCTGATGACCAACGAGCAGGGGGCGGTCTTTCCGGACACCGAGATCGGGCTAGAGAACTACCTCACCGACGGGAACATCTACCTGATCCAGACGCCGACCGACTCCGGCGTCAGCCGATACGTCTGGGTGGCGAAGATGCGCAAGCAGGACATCGAGACGGATATCTTCCCGATGGAGATCGAGTGGGGTGGGATTCAAGTCCACGAAAACGCGAGCGCGTTCTCGATGATGAGCGAAGAGGATTCGCCGCTCTAAACCGGGGGTTTTCCTCATTATTATCCGGAAAAACGAGTGGTATAGAGTCTTTACACCGAATACCGCCGATTCTACCCAGTCGAGGGACGGATGCCCGACTCAGTAGCTATCAAAGGCGATAGCTTTATGAAATACTGAATTCATAATCTGATAACGATGGCTTCGGCGGAGATCCTACAGACGCTGGGGAACAAATACAGCGCCGAGATTCTCGATGCCACCGACGAACCCGTGTCGGCCCAAGATCTGAGCGACGAGCTGGGCATTCCGATCGCGACATGTTATCGGCGGATCGACGAGCTCACCGAGCACGATCTGCTCGAACTACACGACAACATTCTCTCCGACGACCGGCGGCGCATCAAAGTGTACCGCCGAAACGTCGACGAACTCCGGGTCGACTTCGAGGACGAGATGACGATCCACATCGAAGAGCGGTCGGAAGTGACGAACAAACTCGACGAGGCGTGGCGAACCCTCTCGGACGGCTAAGTTCTCACGAATTTTCGACGTTATCAGCAGAGATATTTTAGAGGGTGGATTTATGCGTAGTTCCGTGCTAGTGATCGGTAATGCCGATGATAGAGCTCCTCTATACGGTTTCGACCCTGGTGTTCGTCGTCGCGGGCCTCACCATGGTCGGAATGGCGATGCGGGCGTACGTCCAGACATCACGGCGAGCAATGCTGCACCTGTCGGTGGGGTTTTCCCTCGCTGTCGCGGGCGCAGCCGCGACGATGATCAGCGCGTTCGTCAACGATTTCACCGGCGTCAAATCGTTGTTGCTCGTCAACAGCGGCCTCACGACCTTCGGGTACCTCTTCGTGATGTATAGCTTGGTTACCTACGAGTAGTAGTAGACGTGCCCGCGCGCGATGCGGCGCTACACCGGTCACGGTTTTCCGTTGATCCACCCTGCATTCGGGTGCTACCGTAGTCTCGATCTCGAATGGAAACGGACGTGTCAGTGTCCGGTTCCGTGCGCAATTTATCGGCCTTACCCCACTCAAGCCCTCGTTATCAGGAGAGATATTTTCGGGAGAGGTATTATAACCAGTGAAACAGACGAACTGATAGGGTCAGAGAGACCCGGACCAACCAATGTTCATGGAATCAGACGAGGACCGCGGGCAAGTCGGGATCGGCACCCTCATCGTGTTCATCGCGATGGTGCTGGTCGCCGCTATCGCCGCAGGCGTCCTCATCAACACCGCCGGCTTCCTCCAGAGCAGCGCCGAGGAAACCGGACAGCAGAGTAGCGACCAAGTCACCAACCGCCTCGAAGTCGTCAACACCGTCGGTGACGACATCAACCAGGACGATAAAGTGATCCACACGGTCGAGGTGACGGTCAAGAAGGCACCCGGTGCGGCCAATATCGATATGGGTAGCACTATCGCCCAGTGGGTCGACACCAGTGGCTCCTACGACCTTACCTACGGAGAGTCTGCAAATGCCTCGTACTTCTCCATTAGTACTGTTCAAGACGACGATTCGTCGATCACGGACAGCCAGGTGCTGAACGACCCATCGGATCGTGCGACGCTCAAGTTCAGTGCGCAAAGTATTCGTGGCGGGACCAATACTGATGGACTCGGTGAGGGTGAAACTGCAACCATCCAACTGAACACCCAGTCCGGCGGGACCACGACGGTCCGCCTCGTCACTCCGGAGACCTTGTCCGGTAACTCCGCGGTCACCCTGTAATCTGCGCGCCGCTCTTTTCGTTTCTGTCTTCAGCACGTCACGCCAGAGAGCGTAAGCCCTACCCAGTATCCTCAGATCAGTCAGAGATGCCGATATCCAGCGGTTCGTCTCCTGAGAATGCCATTATCAAGATGGAAATTTGCGGGAGAGCTATTATTACCAGTGAGAAAACTGTATTCAGTAGGGTCAGACAGACCCGGACAAACCAATGTTCATGCAATCTTCAGATGACGACGACCGCGGGCAGGTCGGGATCGGTACCCTCATCGTGTTCATCGCGATGGTGCTGGTCGCCGCTATCGCCGCAGGCGTCCTCATCAACACCGCCGGCTTCCTCCAGAGCAGCGCCGAGGAAACCGGACAGCAGAGTAGCGACCAAGTCACCAACCGCCTCGAAGTCGTCAACACCGTCGGTACCGAAATCAACGGTGACGCGAAGACGGTCGACCTGGTCGAGGTGACGGTCAAGAAAGCGCCTGGTGCGGCCAACATCGACCTCGGGAGTACCATCGCTCAGTGGGTCGACACGACCGGCTCGTACGATCTCACCTATGGCGACAACACGGGCAATACCGATGCGCCGAACTCGACGGCGTTCAGCGTCGACGGGGTGCAGGACGACGACTCGTCGATCTCAGACAGCCAGGTCCTCAACGACCCGGCCGACCGAGCGACGATTACCTTCGACGTGGACGACATCCGTACGGACAGTAACGACGCCAGTTACGACGGCGACGGCCTCGGTGAAGGTGAAACTGCGACCATCCAAATGAACACCCAGTCCGGTGGGACCTCGACCGTCCGCCTCGTCGCTCCGGAGACCCTGTCCGGTAACTCCGCGGTCACCCTGTAATCTGCGCCCGGCTCTTTTCGTTTCGTTCCCGCCGACGGAGTTATACCGCTCCTTGCCACAGTGTAGTGTATGGCACAGGGGTCAGACGACACGAACCCTGAGGACGGGAAGATTCTCTCCCCCGAGGAGCTCGACATCGCGGAGGACGAACACGTCACACAGATCGACGACGGGCGGTACGTCGTCTCCTCGGACGTGCGGACCGACGAGAAGTACGGGAACGCCGCGAACACAGCTGACCCCCAACCGGAACCCACCCCGGAGCCGGAACCCGACCCGACGCCGGAGTTCACCGACGCGAACGTCCACGAGTGGCTGGCCGAGCAGATGGACGACTCCAACGCCCGGTACGGCTTCGACGTGACCGCGAAGTTCGACGGCGAAGTCGACCAACAGCAGTTGGTCTCGAACGACATCGTGACCGTTTTCGAGAGCTTTATGCTCTGGTACGGGCGGCAGATGGACGGTTCGACCCCGGTCGAAGACGTACTGGGTATTCTGCTCTCGGAGTCGAACGTGCCGGTTCGATACCCGCCCGAGAGCATCAAGACGCTGTTACGGTCGACCCAACTCTCGCCCGACGATACGATCGCCGACCTCATCGAAGCAGTCGACGACGACGGGATCGAACTCTGACGCCGAGGGATTTATTCCCGGCCCCGATAGTTGTCTCGGCAGGCGATGACACCCCGGTCGCTCCCGTCACTCGTTGCCGCAATGGTCGCGCTCGCGCTCGTCGTTACCGGTCCGTTGATCGGACTCGACGTGACCCGTAGCTCGCCGGACTCGTTCGGCGAAGGGGACGCGACAGTCGCTGCCGTCGACATCGAGGACAGCGAGCTCCGGGTGACGGCCGGTCGTTTCGGAACCGACGTGTCGTACCTTCGAGTGCCGACTGCGAGGGTGACTGTCGGTGAGGTGACCGGGCGACCGCGCCTAGTCTATCTGGTGGCGGTTCCGTCGGCAGGCATCGACCTTGTCTCGACGGCCCTGGTGACCGAGTCCGCACGAACCTACGCGGTCGATCCGGGCGACCAGGGAATCGAGTCGGGGAGTCTCGAACGGGGGACGATCACAGCGACTGTAACGGTTCGTGTCCAGAGTTTCTCGGTCGATCGAACGGTCACGCGACAGAACGTCACCGTAGAGGTGCAGGCATGACAGGGGAGTCCGACGCGAGATCGGGTGGCAACACCAGTCACCAACTGGCCGACCGGGTCCGTCGGAGCAAGCGGTGGGTGTTCCACGATCGGTACGGACTGGCGCTCTGGCTGGGGCTCGTGCTCGCGTTCGGGCTGACCTGGCGCGTGGGCTTTTTCATCCAGGATACGTACGCCACGGCCAACGCCCTCGTGGCGCTAGCGAACGGACAGCTCCACGTCACGGAGGTTCGATACTCGCTGTCGCTGGGATCGTTACCGGGGATGTACGAGGTCGACGGGAGGCTGTACGGCCGCAACTACGGACAGCTCGCGCTCGCCGTCCCGTTCGTCTGGCTGCTGGAAGCGAGTACGGCCGTCGTCGATCCTGGGCTAGTTCTCCCGGGGCTGTGGGCGCTCTGTGGGCTCGCGTTCGTTCGGACCGTGGCTGGACTGGAGCGGTTCGACCGCGACTGGACGATCACGCTCGGGTCAGTTGCGGTCCTCGCGTGGTTCGTCGCGTCGCTCCGTACGGCGACGGATCTGGGCCCGGACCAGCTCGCACTGGTGGGGTATCAACTGTCGACGCTGCTTGCAGCCGCGACGCTCGGCCTCCTGGTGTATCGGCTGGTGACGCTCGTCCACGGCAGACGGACCGGGCTGGCGGCGGGACTGGCTACCGGGTTCGCGACGCCCGTCGGCTTCTGGGCGACCATCCCGAAGCGACACACCTTGGTGGCTGCGATGGTCGTCGGTGTCGTCTACGCGTTCGCAGTGAGCCGTCACAGCGAGGGCAAAGCGGCGATGCGGGCTCGGGCCGGTGCGTACGCGCTGGCCGGGTTAGTCACGTGGATACACGCCTTCGAGGGGTTCTTTCTGGTCGTCGTCCTGGGGACCGTCGACCTCTTGACCGGGGGTCGGCCCCGTCCCCGCCGGCTCCTGGTGATCGGTGTCGTCCTCCTGTTGGCGCTGACGCCGATGCTGGCGACGAACTACGCCATCTCCGGGAACCCCGCAGAACCGCCTCGGGTGTTACCGAACGCTGAAACCGGCCAGACCGACGGGCAGACGCCGCCCGAACAGGACGTGGGCGAATCCGAACCGGTGGCCGATCCAGACGGTGGGAGTGACAGTGGGGAGCAGCCGTCGACAGTGGATCGTCTCCTGCCGCTAGTCGTGACGCTCTTCGGCCTCGTCTACGAGTTCGCGGGCCGGTCGTTCGTTGGCGGCCTCGGTGTGCTCGGCCAGCCCGAGCGGCTGATCGATATCTTCCTCCGGAGCGGGCGGATCGCCGGGGTGAAATACCGGATCAACGGCTACGAAGTGGTCGAACTGGCGTTGCTGGAGGCGATGCCGATCGCCGGTGCCGTAGCTGCGCTTCCGGTGGCCGCAGCCCGCCGGGTTCGGGACGGAACCGAACGCATCCGGCGGTCGGCCCGCCCGTGGACGCTCTCCCCTGTTCGACAGACCGACCTGCTCGTCTGTGCGCTCGCGGCGGTGTTGGCGATCGTCTATCTCCCACGACTCCCGCTTTTCAGCCAGCTCACCGTCCGGTATCTCCATCCAGTGGTCCCGCTGCTGGGCTACGGTGTCGTCCGACTACCGGCAGTCCGTGCCGGGATCGAGAGCGACTGGCGGCTGCAGGCGGGCGGTTCGCTGGGCTGGTTCGCTCTGACCACAGCCGGGATGCTCGGCGCGATCACGACGCTGTCGCTCGCACTCGGAGAGGCAGTGCAGTTACACGCGCTCCTCGCGTTCCTGTCGGCGATCGGCTGGGCGGCGGCGGTCGTCGCCCGGACGCTCACACCGCGACGGGTCGACAGACGGCTCGTCGCGGTCTGTGGGGCGTCGGCCGTCGGCGTCGGTGCCTCGTACGTGGTCCTGTCGGCACTCGTCTACTTCCGATACGGGCAGTACGCACTGGCCGTGGTTCGGGCCGTCGCAGCCGGCCTACCGACAGTCTGATCACCGTGTCGTAGTGCGGTATCAGACGCGATAATTTACGGGACACCTTTATTTAGCTCATTCCGGTATCTACGGTTCGATAAGTCATGCCAGACGTACTGATAGCCGACGACTCGGAATTTATGCGTAACCTCCTGCGTGAGATTCTGGAGGAAGACCACGACATCGTTGGCGAGGTCGAGAACGGTGTCGAGGCTGTCGAAGTGTACAAAGAGGAGACCCCGGATCTGGTGATGATGGACATCGTCATGCCGATCCGGGACGGGATCGAAGCCACCGACGAGATCAAGACGTCGAACCCCGAGGCCAACGTGATCATGTGTACGAGCGTCGGCCAGGAAGAGAAGATGAAAGAGGCCGTCAAGGCTGGCGCCGACGGCTACATCACCAAACCGTTCCAGAAACCGAGCGTGATGGAGGCAATCGAGGACGTCGTCCCGTCATAGATGAACGTCGATATCCAGTCGCTCGGTACGTTCAACCAACTCGCACACGAGGGGGCGCAGCAAGCGACGGCGTCGATGGCACAGATGACGGGTATCGACGCGAGCGTCGACGTGACGAAGATCACGCTCGTCCCGCGGGCCGACGTGGGCGAGGAGCTGAAAGGAACGGATTTCGTGGGCGTTCAGTTCGACTTCGACGGTGTCATGCAGGGAGAGACGGTCCTCGCGTTCGACGCCGACTCCGCCGACACCATGGTCGAGGCGCTCGTTCCCGGTGGCGCAAGCGACGACGCGATGGCACAGAGCGGCGTCGAGGAGATCGGCAACATCATGATGAGCGGGTTTATCGACGGCTGGGCCGACTATCTCGGTGCGACGATCGATCACTCGCCGCCCGTCTACATCGAGAAATCGGGGGCCGACGTGTTGCCGGAAGCGCCCGAGCACGACGCCCACGACCAGGTGTTCGTCTTCAAGTCCGAGATCGAGTGGGTCAGCGAGTCGGTGAATTTCTACATCTACATGCTCCCCGAGTACGAGTCGCTCACGGAGACGATGATGTCGAACGCCGACACCGACGGCGACGCCATTCCGATCGACAAGTTGGAGACGTTCAACGAGATGACCGAGAGCGGCACCGAACAGGCCGCCAGTAACGTCGAGATGATGACCGGGATCGAGACCGAGGCGGAAGTGACACAGATCAGTTTCGCCCCGATCACCGACGTGCCCAAACAGATCGGGACCGACACCTACGTCGGGACGGTCGTCGAGTTCACCGGGGTCCCCAGCGGCTACTTGCTGGTGTTGTTCGACGAGGCGTCGGCGGTCACCGTCGCGGAGGCGATGATGCCGGTCGAGATGGACAGCGACGAACTGACCGACCAACACAAGGCCGCTATCGAGGAACTGGGGAACATCATGACCAGCGGGTTCGTCGATGGCTGGGCGAACGTTCTCCAGACCTCCGTCGACCACACGCCACCCCGTCTCGTCCACGACATGGGGCAGGCGATCGTCGATCCCCTGGCAGCACAGGTCGGCCAGCACCAGGAACACGCGTTCATCATCGATTCGGAGATGCACACGCCCGACGTCGACTTCGCTGCGGAGATTCACGCACTCCCCAACGAGAAAGAACTACGGGAAGCACTGGAGGACCTGGACGTCGAGAGAGCCGACAAAACGGACGCAAGCGTGGAACAGATATTCGAATAATGAAAGTCTACGACGGGAGCCAGACGAACGGAACGAAGAAGAGTGCGCCGGAACGGATCAAAGTCGGCATCGCGGAGTACAAAGTGACGACAGACGCCGCAATACTGACGACCAGTGGCCTCGGCTCGTGTATCGGGGTGGCGCTGTACGACGAGAGTTCGGGTGCCGCCGGGCTTGTCCATGTCATGCTCCCGACCGCGGAGGACGTCGAGGGAGGGGCCAGTGCGAAGTTCGCCGATACCGGGGTGGAAACCCTCGTCGACGCGCTGGAACAGGCCGGCGCGGACATCGCTTCGGTACAAGCGAAGATCGCCGGCGGGAGCGATATGCTCGACTTCTCGGAGAACGGCTCCTCGATCGGCTCTCGGAACGCAAAGCAGGTACGGGCGACTCTCGACGAGTACGACATCCCGATCATCGGTGAAGACATCGGCGGTGACCACGGCCGATCGATCCAGTTGAAAGCCGACAGCGGCGACCTCGTGGTCAAGAGCGCGAACACGGAGTCGACGACGCTGTAAGTTTTGAGAACTGTCGAATGGGTTCCGCGTTTTCTGTCGGATTCGTGTCTGACAGGTGGCAGCCAACCGGCAGACGGAAGCGCGCTCGGAAACCGCTCGAAACGCAGATATCTCCAACAGAAACGGAGGTGTGTTGATTTATCCACCCCCCAGTATATTGAATTTAGGTTATTCTCGCCCTAGTAACTCCAGAGTTATCACTTGTGATAGGCTAGACGGAATATTGAAGGGTATCTGAGGCCATCTCTCAGAGAGAATGAACAGTCCCGCTCTCGTCGCGGCGCTCGCGGATCTCGCCGCGCCAGCGCTGGTGGTGCTTCTGTCCGGCGGGCTGGTCGGCATGAGCATCAAGAACATGTTCGACTCGATCCTGTCGGACGACGGGAGCGACGACGACGACGGCGACGACGGTGACGGGATGGCCGACGGCGGCGGGCTGATGGCCGAGGAGGGCGGCGGCGACGACGACCTCGGCGGGCTAGGTGGTTTCGAGGACGAGGACGACGAGATGGGTGGGTTCGGTGACGACGAGTTCGGCGATATGGAAGACGCCACCGGCCCGGATACCGACGAACTCGAACACCGGTTGGACGAACTCGAAAACGAGGTCGGGAGCCTCTCTTCGACGGTCAACACCGTCCGGACCGAGAACGAGAGCATCTCCGAATCCGTCGAGGAGGTCGAAGAAAACGTCCGGAAACTGCTCGATATCTACGAGATGGTCACGCGTGGCGTCAATCCCTTCGCCGACGACGTCGACGCCGGGATGGGCGGCGGAATGGACGGTGACGGCTCGTTCGGCCTGTTCGACGACGACGGCGGAGAGGACGAGGCTGAACTCGACGACGACATCGCCAACGCCGACGCCGAGGGGTTCTTCGACGAGGACCTCGTCGAGGACGACGGCGGCGATATGGGGATGGGTGGCGGCGACGACGTCGACGATATGTTTCCCGAAGAGGGTGGGGACGACTTCGATGACGACGGCGGCGCGTTCGACGAGGAGTTCGACGACGGTATGGAGATGGACGAGGATATGAGCATGGACGACGGACTAGAGGCAGACGACAGCATGGAAGCGGACGACGGGGACGACGGCGGTGACGGCGGCAAGTCCTTCGCCGAGTTGAAAGACGAGTACGAGTCCGGTGACGCCGACTGGGCAGAGGGTGAGGAGCCGGACGCCGACGACGACGGCGAGGAGCTGTTCGACGACGGGATGGACGACGAGATGCTGACCGACGATTCGATGGACGACGGTATGCTCGAAGCGGATGACGACGGCATGGAGGTAGACGAGGAGAGCCTCGAAGACGACGACCTCTTCGACGAGGTCATCGACGACGAGCCGGAAGAGACGACGGCAGCGGAGTCGGCCGAACCGACGACCGAGTCCGAGCCCGCCACCGAGCCTGAGCCGGAGCCTGCCACCGAACCAGATCCCGAACCGGAGCCCGACCCCGAGTCTGAGCCGGCCCAGGCGGAGACGGCCTCGACCGAATCCGAGACGGAGACCCGAAGCGAGGACGATTCGGCCGACGGGAGCGGAAAGCCGTACCTGTCGACCCTCCCCGACGGCTTCGGGTCGGAGCTCATCATCGTCGAGTGGTTGGAGTTCCTGGTCAGCGAATCGGGATACCGCGAGGCGACCAGAGCGATCGAGTACTACGAGACCATCGACTGGATCGACGCCGCCGTCGCAGCGGACCTGCGAACCTACCTCCAAGGGTTCGACGACGTCGACGACAGCGGCGAGCCACTGACGATCGACCACCACACCGAGAGCCTGACCTACATCGCACAGCTCGACGGTGACAGCGGGGCCGAGGGCGTCGCGCTCTCGAAGCTCGTCCGTGGAGGTGGTTCCGATGGGCTTCAGCGTTAGTGGCTCGGCGGCGCTCATCTTCGTGGCCGCGTTCATCGGCTTCGGGATGTTCTACACTGCGTCGGCCAACAGTTTCGAGACCGTCAACGACGCGCGGGAGGCCAGCGCCGACCAGACCCTCGAACAACAAAACACCGCCATCGAGATCCAGACAGTGGTGTACAACAGCACCGCAGCGTCACTGGAGATCACGGTCGACAACACCGGATCGACGGAACTGTCGGTCGAAGCCGTCGACGTACTGGCCGACAACCAGTATCTGAGCGGCTACGGGACGGAGGTCGACGGCTCGACCACGACGGACCTCTGGCTCCCCGGCGAGACGCTGACGATCAGCGCGACCGGGGTCTCGTCCGACCCGGGGCGGGTCAAACTCGTCACCGGACCGGGCGTGGCCGCGACCGGACAGACGACGGTGGTGAGCTGAGATGGCGAGCGTGTCGGTCTCGCATCTGATCATCTTCATCGCCTCGATGATGATCGCCGCCAGCGTCGCCGGCGTGTTCACCAATACCGTCGGACAGTTGAGTAGTGCCGTCTCCGAACAGGGGTTAGACGTCAGCAGCGACGTCCGGACCGACATCGAGATCATCTCGGATAGCGGTTCCGACGCGGTCTACAACAGCGACGGCAACCAGAACATCACGCTCCACGTCAAAAACACCGGTTCGGAGGGATTAGCGGCTGATCCGGGCGAACTCGACGTGTTCGTCGACGGGGAGTTCGCGACCGTCTACACGGTGACTCTGCTGCCGGACGGCGGGCTCTCCTGGAACCAAGGGGACGTGGTCCGCCTGGAGATCTCGACCGCGGCACTGGCCAACTGGCAGGCCAGCGGTGACCACCGCGTCAAGGTCATAGTCAACGGCGACGAGGAGGTGTTCGAGTTCCGCTCATGAGTCTCGCAAGCAACGATCTGTTCTCGCTCGGACTGGACGATCACGACCGACTGAACAAGGAACTGGGCGGTGGCATCCCGCCCGGGAGTATCATCCTCGTCGAGGGTGACTACGGGGCCGGGAAATCGGCGATGAGCCAGCGGTTCGCCTACGGCCTCTGCGAGGAAGGGATCGACGTGACCTACCTCTCGACGGAGCTGACCGTCGGGAGCTTCCTCGATCAGATGCACTCGCTGTCCTACGGGATGGTCGATCACATCTTAGACGAGAACATCCTCTTCCTCCACGCCGATATCGGGGAATCGAACGCCCTGACCGGCAACAACCAGGAGGAAGAGGACCGCAAGGAGCTGCTCAAGCGACTGATGGAGGCCGACGTGATGTGGAACAGCGACGTCATCATCATCGACACGTTCGACGCCATCCTCCGGAACGACCCCAAGTTCGAGGCGCTGGTCCGGCAGAACGAGGAACGCCAGGCCGCTCTGGAGGTCATCTCCTACTTCCGGGACGTGATCTCCCAGGGCAAGTGTGTGATGTTGACCGTCGACCCCTCGACGCTGGACGAGGAAGCGATCGGCCCGTTCCGGGCCATCGCCGACGTGTTCATCGAGCTGGAGATGATCGAGGTCGGCAACGACGTGCGCCGACAGATCAACGTCCTCCGGTTCGCGGGGATGGGCGAACAGGTCGGTGACACCATCGGGTTCTCGGTACGGTCGGGAACCGGCATCGTCATCGAATCCAGGAGTGTTGCATAATGACAGACCACGGACGAGCCAAACCATCCGACGAACTGCGACAGATGGCCGCGCGACGACCACACCTGCGTGACCACCTGAAGAAGTTCAAACAGATCACCGGGGAGTTCCCTATGCTCATCGACGAGGCCGACGGCGACTACGAGTCCGACCGGCCGAACGTCCTCTATCCCGTCGGTGGCCCCATCTTCTGTCACGTGTACGGTGACGTGGGTCAGGACAAGAAATACTACGCCATCGAACCGGAACTCGACGAGGAGGAACAGGTCGTCTTCGGGAAGGTCCGCAACCGCCTGCTGGAGAAAAGCGTCAACAAGCCTGCCCCCGAGAGCGAGGCCCAGTACGACGACCGGATCGAGGAACTGCTCCAGGAGACGACGACGGTCAAAAACGAGGACGGGAACGACGGGGTGCTCACGCGGCTGTCGAACCTCACGAGCGTCGGCAGCGTCGAGGTCACCCAGTCGACCTACGAGAACATCCTCTACCGGCTCAACCGCGACATCGTCGGCCTCGGACCGCTCGAACCGGTGATGCGCGACCCGGCCAACGAGGATATCCACGTCATCGGCCGCAGCGAGTGTCACGTCGACCACGGCGTCTACGGCATGCTGGAGACGACCGTCGAGTGGGAGTCAGAGGAGGCCTTCGACCAGTGGCTCAGAAACATGGGCGAGCGGATGGGCGATCCCGTCTCCGACTCCGACCCGATCGTCGACTCGACGCTGCCCGACGGCTCGCGTCTGAACCTCATCTACTCCGACGACGTCTCGCTGAAAGGCCCCTCGCTGACCATCCGCCAGGGCGACGAGGTGCCCCTGTCGATCTTCCAGATCACGAAGTGGATGACCCTCTCGCCGGAACTGGCGGCGTATCTCTGGCTCTGTCTGGAGAACGAACAGACCGTCTTCGTGGTCGGGGAGACCGCGTCCGGGAAGACGACGACGCTGAACGCCATCACCTCGTTCATCCCCGACGACGCCAAGATCTACACCGCGGAGGACACCGCCGAGGTGCTCCCGCCACACAACACCTGGCAGCAACTGCTCACCCGTGAGGGTGAAGACGAGGGGACCAGCATCGACATGTTCGACCTGGTCGCGGCCGCCCTCCGTTCGCGCCCCGACTACATCATCGTTGGCGAGGTCCGTGGCGAGGAGGGGCGGATGGCCTTCCAGGCCGCCCAGACCGGTCACCCAGTCATGCTGACCTTCCACGCCAGCGACATCGTCTCGATGATCCAGCGCTTTACCGGCGAACCCATCAACGTCCCCGAGACGTTCATGGACGTGGCCGACGTGGCGCTGTTCCAGAACCGCGTCAAGCAGGGCGACGACGTCCTCCGCCGTGTCACCTCCGTCCAGGAGATCGAGGGGTACTCAAAGGAGATGGACGGTGTCGTCACCCGGCAGGTGTTCAACTGGGACCCCGTCGAGGACGAGATCGTCTTCCAGGGGATGAACAACTCCTTCGTACTGGAAGAGCAGATCGCGACGCTGCTCGGGTACGAGGACACGCGTGACATCTACGACGACCTGGAGTTCCGGGCCGACATCATCAGGCGTGCGATCCAGGAGGGGATCACCGGCTACCACGAGGTCAACGACTTCATCAGTGACTTCCAGCGCGACGGCATCGAGGGGATTCCCTTCAACATGACCCGACCCGACTGACATGGCCCAGAGCGAAGCCGAGGGATTAGACCTCACGATCACCGAATTCGTCCAGGGATTGGCGGAGTCCTACCGCCAGATGGAGATCCCCCTGGAACGGTATCTCACCTACATCCTCGTCCCGTCGATCGTGTTCTTTCTCATCACGATCGGTGCGGGACTCCTGTTGCCGGTCCCGCTTACCATCCGCGCGCCGATCCCGCTGCTTGGCCTTCTCGTGCTCGCGTCGGCGGTGTTTTACCCGAAGATACTGCTGAGCCAGCGGAAAAGCGAACTCAACAACCGGTTTCACCTGATGGTCACGCACATGACCGTGCTGGCGACGACGAAGATCGACCGGATGGAGGTGTTTCGCACCCTGGCCGAGGAAGACGAGTACGGCGAACTCGCCATGGAGATGCACCGCATCGTCCAGTTGGTCGACACCTGGAACCAGAGCCTCGACGACGCCTGTCGGCGCCGGGCCAAGGAAGTGCCAAGCGACGCCGTCGCCGATTTCCTGGATCGGTTGGCCTACACGCTCGGGGCCGGCCAGTCCCTGGAGGACTACCTCCTCTCCGAGCAGGGACAGATCATCCAGCACTACACCACCGTCTACCGGAGTTCGCTGGACAGCCTGGAGGTCATGAAAGACCTCTACCTGTCGATGATCCTCTCGATGACGTTCGCGCTGGTGTTCGCGGTCGTTCTGCCCGTGTTGACCGGAACGAACCCGACGATGACCGTCAGCGCCGTCATCGTGATGTTCGTGTTCGTCCAGTCGGGCTTCTTCCTGGCGATCCGGTCGATGGCACCCTACGACCCGGTGTGGTTCCACCCAGTCGAATACCCCTCGCCGATCAAAGCGAAACTCGACCGGTCGATGTACGTCGGCGTCGGGCTATCGATGCTGTTGCTCTGTCTCTCGTTGGGCGGGATGACCGGTCTCTCGCCGGTCGGACTCAACGACCTCCTCTTCATGTTCCCACAGGTCCCGCTGCCGTTCTACGCGGCCGTCCCGATCACGCCGATGATCATTCCCGGGATCGTCTTCCGGCAGGAAGAGCAGAAGATCAAGGCCCGCGACCAGGAGTTCCCCAGTTTCATCCGGGCGCTCGGAGCCACCGAGGGAGCCAAGCAGTCGACGACCGGGCAGGTGTTGCGGACGCTGCGCAAGAAGGACTTCGGCCCGCTGACCCAGAACATCAACGACCTCTACAAGCGGCTGAACATGCGCATCGAGCCGACGGCGGCCTGGCGGTACTTCACCGCCGACTGTCGCTCGTATCTCATCCAGACGTTCTCGGAGATGTACCTCATCGGTCGTGAGATGGGTGGCTCGCCCAAACAGCTCGGTGAGCTCATCGCCGAGAACATGAACGAAGTGCTCCAGTTGCGCCAGAAGCGAAAGCAGGCCGCGACGACGCTGATCGGGCTACTGTACGGGATCACGGCGGCCTCGACGTTCGCCTTCTTCATCGGCTTACAGGTCGTCAACATCCTGGCACAGATGTCGCTGGATCTCAACGCCGGGAGCCGGCTGGACGTCAACTCGCTCATCAACACCAGCGTCTACAACATCCCGCTGATCGAGTTCCTACTGGTCATCATCATCATGTTCTCGGCGATGCTGTCCAGTCTGATGATCCGGACCGTCGACGGCGGCCACAAGGCGAACACCTTCATGCACTTCGTCATCCTCAGCTGGATCGGCGCCATCACGGGGACGTTCACGAAGTGGCTGGTGACCCAGTTCCTCCAGATCTGAGCCGTCGCCGGCGGGTCACCTCTCGAACCCGTCTTCCCACCGGAACAGCCCGTCACGCTGGACGACCGCACCGTCGACTTCCAGTCGGGACCCATCGCCCATGGTCGTGATGAGATCCTCGTGGACCGCGCTGTCGTTGCCGGCCACACCGTCGGGGAGACAGGCGTCGTAGGCCCGCCCCAGCGCCAGATGGACGGTCCCTCCCATCTTCTCGTCGAAGAGGATGTTGTCGGTGACGCGGTCGACGCCGCGGTTCATGCCGATCCCCAGTTCGCCGAGTCTGCGGGCCCCCTCGTCCGTCGAGAGCACCTCCTCGATCACGGCCGCCCCCTGTTCGGCGTCCCAGTCGACGACGACGCCGTCCTCGAAGGTCAGTTCGACGTCCCGGACGCGCCTGCCCTGGACGGTCATGGGGACGTCAAAGGTGACGACGCCCTCGGTGGCCTCGGGTGCGGTGAACACCTCACCGGAGGGGAGGTTATGCGAGTCGTAGGCGACGCTCGCCGCCGAATTGACCGCGATCCGGTCGGCGATGGACATGGTGAGGTCGGTTCCGTCGGCGACCAGTTGGACCTCGCTGCCGTCGTCGAGGATCTCTTTGAGGCGGGCCTGTTCCTCGGCCAGAGCTTCCCAGTCACGAAGGGTCGCGTCGTAGACGAAGTCCTCGTAGGCTTCGTAGGCCATGCCGGCCTGCTGGGCCATGGCCCGCGTGGGGTGCTGGGTCGATACCCAGTCGGTGTCCAGTCGGGCCTCTCGGATGCCCGCGCGGGCCTTGGCGTAGGCCTGCCGTCGGTCCCCGGGAACGTCTGCGCTGCCGGCGGTGTTGTTCGACCCCGACAGCGACAGGACGCTGTCGGCCCGTTCGTACAGTGCCAGCGCGTACTCCGGGTCGGTCGTGAACTCGCCGTCGGAGGCCCGCAGATACGCGCGAGTGATCTCGTCGCTGTCGTAGACCGAGAGCAGGTTCGCGCCGCACTCACCCAGTCGTTCGGCGACGGCGACTGCCAGATCGTGGGCACCCTCGTCGACCCGGACGACGACGTCGTCGCCGGGGTCGATGCGGGCGCTCCAGTCGACCAGAACCCGTGCGTGTTCACGGATGCGTTCGTCCATGCCAACGTCCACGCGCCCTGCCGTGGAAAACGTACCGTCCCGGCAGTCGGTTCCACCCGAAACCGGGGCGTCCACGCCCGGTTCGTCGGGGGTCCGAGCCGGCCGCTCACGATTCGGTCTCCAACAACCCTTCGACGCGGCGTTCGAACTCCGATTCGTCGATCTCACCCCGGGCGTATCGCTCACGAAGCGTCGCGACCGGGGTCGACTCAGTCGGTTGCGTCTCGGCGGATCGGTCGCCGGCCGCCGACCGCGTTCGCAACACGCCCAGCGTCAGCGGGAGTACCCCGCCGTACCCGATCGGGAAAGCGATCCACGCCCAGGAGACCCCGAGCGCGAGGCTGCCGAGTCCGACCAGTAGAATCAGCAGGGAGATGGTGCCAGTGACCAGACCGCCGGTCGCGATGTCGTCGTTCGTCTCCATACGACGGGGTACTGGCTGGAGCAACATAAAACTGAGTGAGTACTCACTAATCGGGTCGACAAAAACCACCACAGTTTCGCGGCCCCTGTCTGACCCCGATCCAGTCCTAACGGTCGGATATGAGTACGGCCGTCCCGACCCGAGTCCGTCCGGTCCTGGACGTCTTCGAGTCGACGAACCGTCCGCTGACTATCTCGCGGCTGGCGCTGGTGGCGGTGGCACTCGCTTTCGGTGCCCTGCGGCTGGCCGGCGTCTCGCTGTCGCTGCCGACACAGGCCGGGATCTATCTGTTCGGGATGGTCGCGTTGAATCTCCCCCACGGGGGCTACGAACACTTCGCGAACCTCCGGCGCCGTCGACTCACCTTCCGGTGGCACTATCTCGGGCTGTATCTCGCGCTCGTCGCCGCGTTCGCCGGCCTGTTCGTCCTCGCCCCGGTCGCGGGGCTCGCGCTGGCGATCGGCGTCGCGGTCGCGAAAGGGGGTCACGGCGGGCTCCGGGTGCTCGATGCGACGACCGGGACCGATCACCTCGACACACGGTTCCAGCGGGCGCTCGCCGTCGCTGTCCGGGGCGGTGCGGTGATGGCGGTACCGCTGTTTTGCTGGCCCGGCGTCTTCGAGGCCTTCAGCCACTACATGGTCGCGATCTTCGATCCCGGTGCGCTGGCCGACTACGCCGCCTACTTCGGGACGACTCGCTGGCTCGTCGGCGGCGGGTGGGCACTGGTGGCGATGACACACGTCGGACTCGGCTACGTCCGCGGTGGCGGACGGTCCTGGGTAGCCGACGCGGGCGAGACGGTCCTGTTGGGCGCGTACTTCGCCGTCGTACCGGTCGTCGTCGCCGTCGGGCTCTACTTCCCGCTGTGGTACTCGACACGGCAGGTGGGCCGCGACATCGCGGTCGACGACCGACGCGGGACCGGCGGCCCGGACTTGCTGGAGTTCGAGGAGCCACAGCGGATCGCGCTGGTCACCTGGGGACTGCTGCTGGCCGGGGCCGTCCTGACTTTCGCCATCGCGGGCCTGCTGTACCGGTTCGCGCCGAACCCGCTGGGGACGGCCTCGCCGCTGGTGGGTGGGGTCGCCTTCTGGAGCGTCTTCGTCTCGATCATCGCCCTGCCACACGTCGTCGTCGGCGCCTGGTTCGACCGCGAGCAGGGGATCTGGTTCGTCCCCTGATCACGGTCGGAACCGGAACCCCTACCTGCCCGCTCGTAGACCTGCCGGTATGGAACTTGGCGTCATCGGACTCGGACGGATGGGCCGGATCGTCGTCGACCGTGTCCTCGACGACGGTCACGACGTGGTCGTCTTCGATATCGACGAGGAAGCAGTCGCGGACGCCGCCGACGCCGGGGCACGCCCGGCCGACAGTATCGCCGACCTCGCGGACAGCCTCGGCGAGGAGAAACGCATCTGGCTGATGGTGCCGGCCGGCGACCCGGTCGACGCCGCACTCGACGAACTCGACGGCGTGGTCGACGACGCGGACGTGATCGTCGACGGCGGCAACTCCTACTTCGAGGACTCGGTTCGCCGTGCGGAGTCGACCGACGCCGCGTACCTGGACTGTGGAACCTCCGGTGGCCCCGCAGGGGCCGAACTGGGCTTTTCGCTGATGGTCGGCGGCCCCGAGTGGGCCTACGAGGAACTCACGCCGGTCTTCGACGCCGTCGCCACCGGCCCCGACGGCCACGACCGGATGGGACCGGCCGGCTCCGGTCACTACGTCAAGATGGTCCACAACGGCGTCGAGTACGCGCTGATGCAGACCTACGGCGAAGGGTTCGAACTGCTCGCGAACGGTCGCTACGACCTCGACCTGGAGGCCGTCGCGCGCACCTGGAACAACGGCGCCGTCATCCGCTCGTGGCTCCTGGAACTGTGTGAGGAAGCGTTCCGCGAGGAGGGGAACGATCTGGGCGACGTCGCCGACCGTGTCGAGGGTGGCTCGACAGGCACCTGGACCGTCCAGGAAGCCCTCGAACAGGAGATCCCGGTCCCGTTGCTCTACCAGGCGCTGGCCGAGCGGTTCGGCTCGCGGGCCGACGACGGCCGGTTCTCGCGGCGGCTGGCGAGTCGGCTCCGGTACGGCTTCGGTCGCCACGACGTGCCGCGGCGGTAGTACTCCCAGCGCCGTGATGACCGCGATCCGCGGGTGGACTCCGGTCGTCGGTCCCCCCGCGGCACCCCGGACGTGGTAGAACCGCCCGTCATTCTGCGGTGTCGGTACGGGCACTGAAACAACAGCTAATTAAATCAGTACTCCATAGGCGCGCACATGGTTGAACTCGTAGGTATCGGCGCGGGGGCCGCTCTCACCCTCATCGTAGTGGCCCTTCACTACGCGAAAGGGACTGGGTGGGAGGCCCCGGAGGACATCTCCCAAGAGGTCCTCGAACAGCGCGCTGCCACAGTTCCGGAGACGGACTTCCCCGAACCGTACAACCGGTCGATCGGCGGCGGCGGTGCCGCAGCGATCCCCGCCGGCGAGGCCGGCGAACTCGGTGAAGGCGAGGAAGAAGAGGAAGACGCCGGTTTCGACCCGGACGACATCGCCGACGACGAGGTCGAGTACTACGAAATCGAGTTCGAGAAGGAGGGCGAGACCATCGAGGTCGCCAACAACGAGACCATCCTCGACGCCGGCGAAGAGGAGGGCTGGGACCTCCCCTACGCCTGCCGGCAGGGCCAGTGTATCTCCTGTTCCGGTCAGATCCAGGACGGCCCCGCCGAGGAGTACATCCGGCACAGTCAGAACGACTCGCTGATGGACGACGACATGGACGAGGGTTACTGCCTGACCTGTGTCGCCTACCCCACCGCGGAGTTCAGCATCGAGACCGGCGAGTCCCCCTGACTACCGACGTTCACAACCGTTAAGACGAGCTATCCAGTACGGCGTATCGAGGGCGGCTAGTTCAGCGGACAGAACGCCTGGTTCCGGACCAGATGGTCGGGGGTTCAAATCCCTCGCCGCCCGTTGCTTGTCGCGAACAATTCGTGAGCGGCAGCAACGGGACCGAGGGATTTGAACTCTGGAAGTCGCAGCGCCGAGCGGAGCGAGGCGACCGCCTTCCTCCAGTTCAAATCCCTCGCCGCCCGTACAGCGAACCCGAGTTTTACGAGCGGTGAGCGAACCGACAGCGATGATTTGAACCCGAGGAGCCGCAGCGCCGAGCGAGGCGACCGTCCCCCATGCTCCGCGTTCTGGGGAAACAGCCATGAGAAACAACAGTGAGACGAAAGCCTCGGCAAGCGGATCAATCGAGAACGCGTCGGTAAACGATGAACCCGCCCACGACACTCACGAGCGCCATCAGGAACACGGCCGCCAACTCGCCATCGGGGATGGGAGCCAGTTGGATGAACTGTGCAGTCGTCAGCATGCCGCCGACGCCGATCAGCACGATGCCCAACAGAAGCACGCCGACCGCGAGCCAGCGGAGTCTACGTGGCATCCTGGGTCACACTAGACGGTTCTGGCGAACGGTAATGGTTTTTCCCCCGAGTGCCAACTTAGATCGGACGGCCGGTCACTGGAGGTCCGCCCGGGTAGCCTGTGCGAGGCTCCGTAGCAGGCGAGGGACCTCCCTGGCGTCGCTCGTCGGGCGTCGAATCGAGAGAAGCGCCACCGCCAGGGCTCGAACCTGGGACAACCTGGGTAACAACCAGGTGCTCTACCAACTGAGCTACGGCGGCTTGCTGCATCCGTGATTTGCTGGAGTTGGTAATTAGGACTTTCGCTTCCGGCGCGCATCGACACGCTTTCACGCACTCTGTGAGTACCGCGGGACATGAGCGACGAGTTCGACGCCGTCGTCGAGCGGGTCCGCGAGCGGGTCTCGCCCGACGACGACGAGCGCACCCGCCTCCAGCGGGTCGCCAGCGAAGTCCGGCGACGGGCAGCCGATGCCGTCGCGGACCTCCCGGTGACGGCCGAGATCGTCCAGGTCGGTTCGACCGCCCGCGGGACCTGGACCGCTGGGGACAGAGATATCGACGTCTTCGTCTGTTTCCCGCCGGAACTGGACCGCGAGACGCTGGAGGCGTACGGCCTGGAGGTCGGTCACGCAGTGGTGCCCGAGGGTCGCGAGGAGTACGCCGAACATCCCTACGTCGTCGGCGAGGTCGACGGATACGCCGTCGATCTGGTCCCCTGTTACGACGTGACCGACGCGACCGCGATCCAGTCGGCCGTCGACCGCACACCCTTCCACACCCGGTATCTGGAGAGCCGACTCGACGACCGTCTGGCCGGCGAAGTCCGGGTCACAAAGCAGTTCCTGAAAGGCATCGGCGTCTACGGGAGCGACCTCCGGACGCGTGGCTTCTCGGGGTACCTGACGGAGCTCTTGATCGTCGAGTACGGTGGCTTCCGGACGTTCGTGGAAGCGGCAGCCGACTGGCAGCCGCCGGTCGAGTTCGACCCCGAGGACCACGCCGAGGCGGCGTTCGACGACCCGCTCGTGGTCGTCGACCCGACCGATCCCGAACGCAACGTCGCGGCGGTCTGCTCGGCGCGGAACGTCGCGCGGCTTCAGCACTACGCTCGGGACCTGCTCGGGGACCCACGCGAGTCGCTGTTCACCGCCAGCGAACCCGAGCCCTACGATATCGACGACGTTCGGACAGCCATCGAGCGCCGCGGGACGACGCCGGTCGCCCTCCGGTTCGAGACGCCCGACGTCGTCGCGGACCAACTCTGGCCACAACTGGAGAAGTCCCTGACCGGACTGACGGAAGAACTGGAACGGCGGGGATTCGACGTGTTCCGGTCGGCGGCCTTTGCCGACGACCGGTCGGTGCTACTCGTTGAACTGGCCGTTGCCGAGCGGCCGGCAGTCGAGCGCCACGAGGGGCCGCCGGTCCACGTCCGCCAGCACGCAGCGGGGTTCTACGAGTCCTACGCCGACGCCGACGTTGCCGGCCCGTTCGTCGACGGCGACCGATACGTCGTCGAACGTGAGCGGGAGTTTACGACTGCCGCCGACTTCCTCGACAGCGACGCCGTCTTCGACGTGCGCTTGGGTCCACATATCGAGTCGGCACTCGACGACGGCTACGACTGTCTTGTCGGCCAAGAACTCACGACGCTCGTCCCGGCCTTCGGCGTCGACCTGGCTCGTTACTTCGATCCGAAGCCCTGAGCGGCCAGTTCGTCCAGGACAGCGCGGGCGTCCTCGTCGACCTCGCCGTCTGGGGTGACGGGTTCGTACCCGTCGAACACCTCGTGGACGGTCGTGATCGAGTCCGCGAGCGTGTCCAGCCCGTAGCCGCCTTCCAGCACGAACCCGAGACCGGCACCGCAGTCGTCGGCCAAGGTCCGCATCCGCTGGGTCATCGCGCCGTACCCCTCCGTCGTGACCCGCATCCGCGAGATGGGGTCGTGTTCGTGGGCGTCGAAGCCGGCGCTGATGAGCAACAGATCGGGATCGTAGTCGGCGATCGCCGGCGCGATACAGTCGTCGATCGCCGCCAGGTAATCCGTCGTGTCGGCACCGGGTTCGTACTTGACGTTGAGGGTCGTCCCCTCGCCGTCACCGGCTCCGGTCTCCTCGATAGCACCGGTGCCGGGATAGAGCCCGTCCTCGTGGATCGAAGCGTAGAAGACGTCCCCACGGTCGTAAAAGATGTCCTGGGTACCGTTGCCGTGATGGACGTCCCAGTCGAAGATCGCGACCCGGTCGGCCTCGCGTTCCAGGGCGGCCTGTGCGGCGACGGCGGCGTTGTTGATGAAGCAGAACCCCATCGCGTCGTCTTCGACCGCGTGGTGGCCCGGTGGCCGACCGAGCCCGAAGGGGGTGTCACGGCCGTCGAGCCCACCGAGTGCGGCCTCGGCGGCCCACACCGCGGTGCCGGCCGACGCCAGCGCCGCGCTCCAGGTCGCCTCGACGGCGACAGTGTCGGCGTCCCAGTTTCCCCCACCGTCGTCACAGAAGACCCGGAACTCGTCGATGTAATCGCTGTCGTGGACGCTCCTGACGAGGTCCGTGTCCGCGTCGTTGGCAGCGACGTACTCGACGCCGTGGCGGTCCTTGAGCGCACGGCGTACCGCCCGGAGTCGGTCGGGACTCTCGGGATGGCGCGGGCCGGTGTCGTGGTCGAGACAGACCTCGCGGTAGCCGAAGTTCATTCAGAGTCAGTAGTACTGCGCGAGTTCGAAGTACGCCTCGATGTCCTCGCCTTTGATCGTCCGTCGGCCGGCGTGTCGGGCGAGCGTCGCGGCGGCGGTCGCCGTGTCGTCGGCGAACGCCTCCAGAAGCTCGGCCAACGCGACGCGTGCGTCCATCGACACCCGGTAATCGTCGTCGATATCGAGCCGAGCGATACGGTCGACCGGTGCCACTGGTAGTTCGAGCGCGTCCTTGTCGGGGATCTGATCGACGCCGAAGTCCTCGGGCATCAACGTTTTTCGCCCGTCCGTGGTCGCCTCGGTGGCCGCATCGACCGCAAGCGACGACCCACGTGTCTGGATCCTGCGCGCCAGTTCCTCGGCCGCCTCGGCGCTCACTCGCAGCCCGTCCGCGTTTCGCCGGATAACGGCGTCGACCGGCGCGAACGGTAGCTCGACACTCATACCCACATTCGGGAGTGTTGCGGTCTTAAGGGTTTCCGTAGCGGCGTTGGTCGGCGCAGAGCCGTCGAGTGGAGACCGGGCTATCAGGTGGCGTGAACGGGCTGTCAGAACACGTCGTCGGCGTCGATGCGGTCCTCGTCGGTCGAGTGTCCCCGGACGGTGACTTCCTGGCCGAGTTGGACACGCTCGTCGGTCTCGACGGTCCGGGTCTCGGTCCCGTCGTCCAAGATGATCGGATTGCCGGTCTGGACGACCGTGCCGGTGAACTCGACCTGCTGGCCGGTGACCGAGCCACCGTCGGCCGACGCATCGGCCACGGACCCGGAATCGGCCTCGGCCTCGGTCCCCGACGCTGGGGTGTCTTTGCCCGCCTCGCCATCGGCGAACTGTCCCAGTCCCGCGTTCTCCTCGTCGCCACCCGCGGAGCTGGTCACGTCGACCGTGTCTTCGAGGACGACGACCGTCGACGCCCAGTTCGCGGAGGCTTCCTTGTCGTCTTTCCAGCCGTCCTGGATCTCGACATCGGCGGCGAGCACCTCGTCACCCGGCCCGATCTCCTTGTCGGCTTTCTCACCCCACAGTGCGATTCGGATATCGCCCGTACCGTCCTGGACGCGGATGTTCCGGACCTGTCCCTCACCGCCGTCGTCCCGATCGAAAGTCCGTTTCGGGTCCGCCGATCGGACGACGCCGGCGATGTCGACCGTCTCGCCGATCTGGACGGCGGTAATATCGTCGGCGTCGGGCTCGAACGCGACCGACTCGTCGATCTCGTCGACCGCACCACCGTCCCCGACGTGGAGTTCGAGCGAGCCCTCGCGCTCGCGGACGTAGCCGTCGACGACTTCGACGGCGGTCCCCGCGGAAAGCTCCTCGGCGCGGTCCGCGCGGTCGTCCCACAGCGTCACCCGGACCCGTCCGGTCTCGTCACCCAGCGTGAGGTTCGCGACGCGGCCCTCGCTGCCGTCGTCCCGGTCGAAGGTCCTGATCGAGTCCGTATCCAGCACCAGCCCGCGGAGCGTGACATCGCCCTGCCCGAGCGTCAGCGAGTCGATGGTCGACCCGCCGGCGGGGTCGACGTCGATGGTGGCTTCGTCGTCGGGTTCGGCCTTGTCGACCGAGACCTCCAGGCCGTTGTAGCCGTCCTTCGGTCGACCCTTGATCCGGAGGACCTCGCCGACCGTCAGTTGTCCCTCGTCGATCGAGACGGCCTGTTCGTCCCAGAAGGCCAGGCGGACGCTGTCGGTCTCGTCGGCGACGTCGACGTTGATCACGCGTCCGTCCTCGTCCTCACCGTCTCGTTCGAACGTGCGCAACTCGCCGACCGACATGACCTTCGCGAGGAACTTCACTTCCTCCATACCGGGTTCGATGTCGGCGACGGAGTTGACCTCGCCCTCGCTGAGTTCGTGAGCGATGAGCATCGCGGCCGTCTCCTCGTCGGCGAGCCCCCCCATCTGCTCGACCTTCTGCTCGACGGCCTCCCGGAACTTCTCCTCGGAAACGTCGGCCTCGACGTCCGCGTAGATCTCCTCTATCGCGCCCATCGTATCTATGGGAGGCAGGGATGGACCGCGCTTAAGCGTTGTCGTTGGCCGGCCATCGTACCGTTCTCTGTCGGTTCTGTCGCGTTCGAGCGCATCGTCGGGGTTGGTCCCGGCACCGCATATAAACGTCGGCGTCGGAAGCGGTCGGTGGGCAGGCTGTTACTGGCCGCTCGTACGCGTGACTTCCTGTGGTCCGTCGCCGTGGTCGTGGGTGACCACGACGGTGTCGGGGAGTCCGTGAGACAGCGAGACGACTGCCCGGTACTCGATCTCGGCGATGGCCTGGGTGCAGGCGACGTCCGTCTCGGCGGTTCTGTCTGCCGTCTCGACGGCGACGGTCAGCTCCCCCGAGCCCTGGTCGTAGGTCGCCCCCGAGAGTGCTGCCGTCCGGCAGCCGTTTCGGCCCCAGATGGTTCCGGTAACGCTGACGGTCGAGTCGTCGGTCGAGACCGTCGCCGTGTCCCGTTGCTGGCCATCGATCCGGCCCAGAACGGCGAAGTCGACGGTCTCGACGACGACCGAGCGGTCGGTCGTCGCTGTCGGCGTGTCGTCGGCCGGCCCACCGCCGAGACAGCCACCCAAAAGGGAGACACCCGCGGTTCCGAGACACCGGAGCATCGTGCGGCGATCCATATACTCTCAGAGCACGCACGAAATAAAGGCCCTTGTGTTCGCTGAAACTCGTGTTGCAGCGTCGTGTGTCCCCGTCTCGTGGGCCTAAGCGAACCGTCACCCTTTTGAGTACCACCACCGTCCTCTCATACGAGTCCGGGTAGGGTAGTGGACTATCCTCTTGGCTTGCGGAGCCAGGGACCGGAGTTCAAATCTCCGTCCGGACGTTCATTGCGTTCACGACCGGCCGTGCTCCACGCTCGCGTGGAACTCCGGCCGGACGTTTCTGTCGACATCACACCACGAGCGACAGCGAGCGGTCCGTGAGGTCGGTGTCGACCGATCGAACGCCACGGTGTATCGCTGCTAACGGAGCTTTTTATTCCGGCATAAATATATAGGTATTATACCCACAGTAGTCGTAGCACCCGAAAGAGCATGAAACGACGTGACGCGCTGACGGCTGTTTCGGCCGGTATCGCGGCGGCGAGTGGCTGCCTGGGGGGCGGAACCGCGTGCAATCCCGGCGCGGACGAGATCGCCAGTCTCCCGAGCGACTTCGGAACACCACAGGACGGTGGCTGGCGGATCGGTGAGACGAGCTATGCCGTCCGGGGAACCGTCGTGAAACATCTGGGACTGGGCGTCCTCGTCAGCGACGGGAGCGGCCAGAAGCTGGAGTTGATCGCCCGCTATGCCGACGAGCAGATCAATCAGGACGTGATCGAGATCGGTGATTGTGTCGAAGCGGAGGCCCCCCTGGCGCTCAACTCGTCGGCCCGGAACCGGATGCCCGTGATGGCCGTCACAGCCGACTCCTTCTCGAAGATCGGCGAGACGGACGGCGACGTTCAGGAGGTTCCGGACGCTCCCTACGTCAACGGCGAACCGGTCTCGTACAACTCGTACGACGAGTCGAATCCGGTAGCCGAAGGGACAGTCGGCGTGCGATACGAGGGGAGTGACGAGCGTGCGCCGACAGCGCGGAACCTCTTCGTATTGCACGGCGAGCGAGCGGACCCCTGGCACGAACTCGCCGACGAGGTGTCGGCCGACCAGTCCGTTCCGGACGGCTCGTTGGCGACGTTTCCGCGGCCGGCCGACAACGAAGCGGGGCTCCTCTGGAAGGCGCCGGACCGAACCTGGGCTCGACAGTTCGGCGGCGTCGGATTCGCCGAGCGGCGCTGACGCTGTCGGCCGTGAGAGGACTGCCGACGTTCGAGCAGATACATGACAGGCGGAGAGAGCCGGAGCCTTTTGCCCGATGGCCGCCAAAGGCCGCTATGCGTCCCCACCTCCGTGCCGGCATCGCCGTCTACAACGCCGGCCGGTACCACGCCGCCCACGACGCCTGGGAGGACCGGTGGCTGGCGCTCCCGGCGGGCGAGGACGAACGATACCTCCACGGACTCATCCAGTTCACCGCCGTCGTCCACCACGGTCGAACCGAGAACTGGTCGGGCGCGGGTGGCCTCGCCGAGAGCGCCGGCGAGTACTTGGCTGAACTACCGGCCGTCTACCGAGGCGTCGATCTGGAACCGGTCCGTCGGTTCCTCGCCCGTGTGGCCGCCGACCCGGAAGCCGTCGACTGGGCCGAGCCACCGCGACTGACTCACGAAGGCGCCGTCATCGGGTACGACGACCTCGACTTCGAGGCGACGGCGATCGCCGCGACGGTGCTTGCAGCGGCCGACGGCTACGACGAGGGACTCCTCGAACAGGCCGTCGAGTACGCACGGGACGAACTCGACGATCGAGAAGACGGCCGGTTCGTCGGACTGGTGTTCTCGTTCGTTCGCGAGCGCGAGCAGCGGCCGGTGGTCTTCCAGCGGCTTGGTGATCACGTCCGACGGGAGCGACAGAAAGACGACGACGTGGCGGGGCTGTTCGACTGATCAGAGATCGGGTTCGACGACCCGCTCGCCATCCTCGAAATGTGCGGAGTTGTCCCGTGGCTCGTACCCGAGGACCTCTTTCGCGCGCTCGATGGAGTAGTACTTGCGGTCGTTGTCGGAGATGCCGTAGACGATCTCGTAGTCGTAGTCGGCCCGCAGCGCACAGTCGTGGATGTGCGCACAGTCACGGTAGGAGAGCCACATCGCCTGGCCGCGCTCGTAATCGATCGGCGGATGGCCACGCGTGAGGTTGCCGATCCGGATGTTACAGACGTCGAGGCCGTACTCGTCGTGGTAGTACCGACCGAGCACTTCGCCGGTGGCCTTCGAGACGCCGTAGAGGTTCCCCGGGCGGGGGAGTTCCGTCCCGTCGAGCAGGAAGTCGTCCTCCGGACGGTACATCTCCGGGGTGCGGCGGTCGGTCTCGAACGCGCCGACGGCGTGGTTCGAGGACGCGAAGACGAACCGTTCGACCCCTTCGGCGACGGCTGCCTCGTACATCTTCTGGGTCCCGTCGATGTTGTTGGTCAGTACCGACGGCCACGGGGCCTCGGGGCGGGGGTCGCCGGCGAGGTGGATGGCCGCACCGACACCGTCCATCGCCGTTTTTACGTCCGCTTCGTCGTCGACATCGCCGACAAGGTACTCGTGGTCTGGCTCCTCAGCCGGGGGGTTGTGAAACAGCAGTCGCCAGTCGTAGGCGTCCCCGATCCCTTCGAGGATCGCCTCCCCTACTGCCCCGCCGGCGCCGGTGAGCAGAACCGTCTCGTCCATGTTATCAGTGGAATAGGTACCACACAATAGGTAGCTTGCGGTTCGGTTATGTGCCGGGCGAATGAAGGGTCAGCCATGGACCCGACGCCGCCACAGGTCGCGTGTTTCGAAGCCGGGATCAAGTTCGGCTCGCTGTATCACCAGTTCGCGGGGACGCCGGTCAGTCCCGACAGCGCCGGTTCGCTGGCCCGGGCGATGGAGGAAGCCATCGAGAACCAGCCCTACTGTGAGTCGGTCACGGTCTCGGTCCGAACCGAAGCGCTACAGGCGGCGATCGAGGACGCCGACGCCGAGTACACCGAACTGACCGGCCGCTTCCTGGAGGTCGAGATGGTGATCGAATACGACGGCGTCACCGTCGAGACGAGCATGTCGATGGACGGCGACTACCCGCTGATGGAAGTCGACGATCTCAGGGACTGAGACAGTTCCAAACGTTTACTGTCCGTGCTGTCACAACAGCGAACGTTATGACCCTCCACGCGGTTGAC
Organism: Haloarcula halophila; assembly: GCF_029278565.1. NCBI lineage: Archaea > Methanobacteriati > Methanobacteriota > Halobacteria > Halobacteriales > Haloarculaceae > Haloarcula > Haloarcula halophila. The sequence continues at coordinate 1,677,143 of NZ_CP119559.1, forward strand.
GACATCGACGAGGCGATCGACGCCACCAAGTCGTTCCTGTTTCCCTTCGAGTTACGACAGTGGCTCCGGATGGCACTCGTCGTCTTCTTCATCGGTGGTGGCAGTGGTACCGGTGGTGTCCAGAACGTCGGCCAACTCAGCAACGTCGGCGGGGACGGGACCGGGAGCCCATCGGCCGGTGAGTTCTCGCTGACGGCACCACTGGAGTCGCTGCCGGCGGTTCCGAACCCGGCGTTCCAGGTCGGCGCACCGGTGCCCGCGGAGCCGAGTTCACTCGCGAACGAGATCGGTTCGGCAGTGGTGATCGCGGCGGTCGTCGGATTCCTCGTGGTCGCGCTCCTGTTCGCGTATCTCGGGGCCGTCATGGAGTTTTCCTTCACCCAGTCGCTGATCAGCCAGGAGATCCACGTCCGCCAGTATCTGGGCCGTCACAAGGGCAACGGCCTGTGGCTGTTCGGCTTCCGGTTCGTCCTGGGGTTGGTGTTTCTGACGCTGGTGGTCGCGGCCCTCGCCGCGGTGTTCGTCGTCGCCGGCGGGAACCTCCAGAACCCGAGTGCGTCGGTGCTCATCGGCTCGCTCGGTATCGTCGCCGTCTCGCTGATCGGACTCGTCGTGGTCTACGGACTGATCAACGGCTTTACGAACGTCTTCGTCGTCCCGATGATGATCCAGCGCGGCGACGGGCTCGTGGCCGGTTGGAGACAGCTCGGCGGATCGCTCCGGGCCGAACCGAAACAGTACCTCGCGTACGTCTTCTTCTCGGTCGTGCTGGGGATCGGCGTGAGTATCGTCGGGACCATCGCCGCTCTCGTCGCCGCGCTGATCGTCGCGATCCCGTTCGGCATCGTGGGACTGATCGTCGGATTCGGGCTGTCGACCGTCAGCCAGACCGCCGGGTTCGCCGGCGGTGCCATCGTCTTCCTTCTCTATCTGCTCGTGATGCTCGTCGTCGCGAACATGATCAAAGCACCGCTGCAGACGTTCCTGCGGTACTACGCGATGCTCGTACTGGGTGACATCGACGACGCGCTCGATCCGATCCCCGAGGTCCGCCGGGAACTCCGCAGCGAGGAGAGCGTCTGAGAGCGCCCTCGATCGGTACTAGTTTCGGTTTCGTCAGTAGTGGTCCGACCCCGTCGTGCGGTTACACTTTCACTTTCAGGCGGGCTTTTAATCCCCCGCCGGTCGAACGGATCGGTATGGGACAGACAAGTCTGGACGACGACGACCTGTTCGGCGAGGCGGCAGACGAGATGCGCTCGGATGTGGAAGCGTCACTTGCGGACGCCCGCGCGGCGCTCCCCGACGCCGATGCGATCTGGGAGGTCGAAGCGGACAACACGCTCGGTGTCCTCAACGCGTTGAAGACGGCCCTGGACGTCGGTGACGCCGAGGACCACCTCCGTGACGCCAAGAAGTGGTACACGATGGGCGAACGCGCCGACGCCTTCGAGGACGCCGACGACCTCGCGGCGGCCATCGAAGACGTCGAAGCCCTCATCGAGGACGTGGAGGACGCCCGCGAGCAGGTCGGCGACCTCACGGCGACGATCCCACAGCTCCGTGGGACTCTCGAAGAGTTCGAGGCCGACGAGGACGGTCCCGAGGCCGACGCGGACAGCGACGCCGGAGAGGCCGAAGCCTAAGTACCGATACGCTTTCGCAGCGCCGCCGGCGCCTCGTTTGCGCCGTTCAGGAGCATCTCGACCGGAATCCACTAGGCATCCCGTTTTCGCTGAGCTCGCCGGTGTCGTCGGCCGGATCGACGACTCGGCCAAGCCGTCAGACTGGCCAGCACAGCGAGTCAGCCACTGACCGCCGTCCCTACACGATCGAGTCCGGCCGGGTCGCGAAGTAGTCGAAGACCATCCCGAGACCGACGCCGTAGACGACGTGGGCAAGCAGCGTCAGGACAGCGTAGAGTCCCAGTGCGATCCCGCTCTGTCCGGTGTAGAACGCCAGGACGAAGCCGGTCCACATCGCCCCGCCGAAGAACGTACCGCTGACAGCATCGGAGGACTGGCCGGGGAGATACGCCTTCAACGAGGCAAACAGTAGCGGCCACGGGAACATCCCCCCGCCCAGGAAGATGATGAATCCGACCAGCACCTCGGGGACGTAGCCGGACAGACCGACCAGCTCGGTCAGGATAGCGAAGTCGGAGATACTGAACACTCCCAGCGACTGCGCGATGAGGAAGACGACACTCATCATGGCAGTCCCGACCAGCCCGCCAGCGGCGCCGACGACGCCGTCGGCGACGATCCCGGCGAGGCTATCGAACTCCTCTGCGTCGGTCACCGATTCCTCGGCCATCGGGTCCTCGATGCTCGGTGTGGTATCTCCCATGGTATGGAATAACGTACCAGCGAATAAAAAGGTTCCCGCACATATACAGTGAACGGCCCAATTATGTAACTTAGCTGTCCATAATACCTATTACACGGTGTGAAATATCATCAACGAAATGGAGGGATATGTGCTACCACGCATCGTGGTTGGGAGTCCGTTACACGGTGGGAGCGTCAGGGCGCCCAGCGACGTGTTCAACAGCATCTTCGAGGTGTTCCTCGGCCTGGGAACGCTGGTCGGTATCGTCGTGATCGCCTACACGATGTACCACGCGCTCAAGTACCGGGAGTCCGCGAGCGACGAGGACCCCTACGCCGAGAAGGTCGAACGGCCCTCGATGGGGGAGTTGCCGACGGGCGGGTCGGGCGGCCGGAAAGTGTTCTACTCCTTCGGCATCAGCGCGATCATCGTCGTCTCGCTGATCGCCTGGACCTACACGACGTTGCTGTACGTCGAGACCGCGCCGGAGGGCGACAACATCGACGCCATGGAGATCGACGTCGAGGGATACCGGTTCGGCTGGACGTTCCGGTACCCCAACGGGCACGAGTCCGCGACGCTGCGAGTCCCGAAGGACCGGGTGGTCAAGTTGAACGTCACCTCGCGGGACGTGTTCCACAACTTCGGCATCCCGGAGTTACGGGTCAAGACCGACGCCGTCCCCGGCCAGACGACCACGGCGTGGTTCACCGCGCCAGAGACCGGGACCTACGAGGCCAAGTGTTACGAACTCTGTGGGAGCGGCCACTCCGTCATGACCGCCCCCGTTCACGTGATGCCCGGTGACGAGTACGACGCCTGGTACGCGAACACGTCTGCAGCCAACGAGACGACCAGTATTGAGGCGGGCCAGTCCGCGAGCGTGGCCCCGGTCGCACCCGCAGGGGCGGCGTCCGCAACTGTGATTCCACCCCAGGAGGTGCCGGCATGAGCCACGACCACGAACACGGCCTCCCGCCGAAATCCTCCGTCAGTCGGTGGTTCCTGACGACCAACCACAAGGACATCGGTATCCTCTATCTCATCACCGCGCTCTTCTTCCTCGTCTTCGGGGGCATGCTGGCGCTTCTCTTTCGCCTGGAACTGATCAGCCCCGGTGCCGATCTGTTGGGTCAGATCGGATACAACCAGGCGGTCTCGACACACGGCCTGTTGATGGTGTTCTGGTTCATCTCTCCCTTCGCCTTCGGCTTCGCCAACTACATCGTCCCGCTCCAGATCGGGGCCGACGACCTCGCGTTCCCCCGGCTGAACGCGCTGTCGTACTGGCTCTATCTCTTCTCGGGAATCCTGATGGGCGTCTCCTTCTTCCAGGGGACGACCTTCGCCGGCGGGTGGACGATGTACGCGCCCTTGAACACGCCCGCGTACATCCCCGGCGAGGGCCTGGGGGCCACGTCGGTCGTGCTGGCGCTGATCATGTTCACGGCCGCGGTGACGCTGGGATCGGTGAACTTCCTGACGACGATGTACCGGATGCGCGCCGAGGGCCTGCGGATGCGGGACATCCCCATCTTCTCGCTGACGATCAACCTCACCGTCTGGATGATGCTCTTCGCCTTCGCCGCGTTGCTCGCGGCGCTGATGATCCTCGCCTCCGATCACATCATCGGGACGACCTACTTCCAGTTCGCCAACGACGGCTCGACGATGGCGACCAGCGCCGAGAACCCCGGTGCCTCGCTGTTGTGGGCACACCTGTTCTGGTTCTTCGGCCATCCGGAGGTGTACATCGTCTTCTTCCCGGCACTGGGCGTGATGGCCGAGTGTTTCCAGACCTTTACCGGCCGCCGGCTGGTGGGGCGCAAGTGGTTCATCATCTCGATGGTGCTGGTGGCGATCCAGAGTTTCGTTGTCTGGATGCACCACATGTTCCTGACCGGGATCAACCTCCCCATCAAGACCGTCTTCATGGCGACGACCATCGGTATCTCCTTACCCTTTGACCTGATGGTCTTCTCGCTGATCTACACGATGGCGAAGGGGCGGGTCAGGTTCAAGACGCCGTTCCTGTTCTCGCTGGGCGCGCTGATCCTCTTTATCGTCGGCGGCATCACCGGCGTCTTCCTCGGCGCGATCGTGTTGGACTATCAGTTCCGGGGGACCTACTGGGTCGTCGCGCACTTCCACTACGTGATGGTCGCGGGCGCGACGGCACTCTTCGGCGGGCTCTACTACTGGTACCCGAAGATCACCGGGAAGATGTACGACGAGTTCCTCGGGAAACTCCACTTCGCGGTGTACTTCGTTGGGTTCAATCTGCTGTACTTCCCGATGTTCGTCGCCTGGGAGACCCCCCGGCGCGTCTTCGAGTACTCCCAGGACCTCCAGATCTGGCACTCGATGGCTACCGTCGGCGGGTTCATCCTCGGCGCGAGTTTCCTCATCATGTTCTACAACCTGTTCGTCTCGCTGTGGCGGGGGGCCGACGCCGACGACAACCCCTGGGAGTACGCCACCTCCGCCGAGTGGGCGGTCTCCTCGCCGCCGCCCCTGGAGAACTTCCCGGGGCTGCCCAGTTACGCCGACGGCTCGCTCTCCTTCCTCTCGGACGAGGAAGTCGCGGAGCGCACCGGATCGGTCGCCGCCGACGGCGGGACAGCAACCGACGGCGGGACGGCCACGCCCGTGACCGCGACGGGGGCGACCGTGTTAGGGACCACCCAGGAGACTGCCGGCGAGGACCACGCGAGCCACGCGAGTTTCTGGCCGTTCCTGATCAGCCTGGGCGGGTTCGTCATGTTCCTCGGACTCTCCGGCGTCCGGACCGGCAGCGTCGTCTACCTCGGGATGGCGGTCGCCGGCGGCCTGGCGACCTTTGGCTCGCTGTTCGGGATGACCCGCGAACCGTTCCACGCCCCCGAGATGGCCATCGCCGAGCGCTGGCCCTTCGAAGGCGTCGAGAAGGTGAAACTCGGGATGTGGACGTTCCTCGCGAGTGATATCGTCCTCTTTGGCGCGTTCATCGGTTCGTATGCCTTCGTCCGAGTCGCCTACGGCTGGACGGACTGGCACCACGACCTGATCCCGGCCGCACACGTCACGATGCCGGGGCTGATCAACACCTACCTGTTGCTCACGTCGAGTTTCCTCGTCGTCATCGCGATGGTCGCCGCAGAGCGGGAGAACCGTCGCGGTACCGTCGCCGCGCTGGTCGGGACCTTCGCGCTCGGTGTCGGGTTCCTCATCAACAAGGGGATCGAGTGGCAGCACCTATTCCACATCCACAGCGAGGCGTTCCCCAACGGCTGGACCCTCTCGACGAACATCGGGTCCTCGACGTTCTACCTGACGACGGGGCTCCACGGCGCTCACGTCATCATCGGCCTGATAATCTGTGCGTACATGGCTGTCAGGGCCTGGAACGGGGCCTACCAGGGCGACGACAAGCCCATCGAGTACTTCGGGTTGTACTGGCACTTCGTGGACATCGTCTGGCTGTTCCTGTTCCCGCTGTTTTACATCCTCTAGAACAATGGACTGGAAAGGATACACCCTGATATACGTCGTACTGTTCGTCTTCGCGACTGCCCAGGCCGTCGTCGAGTTCACCGGCCTCGTCGACAGCGCCTACTGGCTGGCCTTCGCGGTCATCATGGTGCTGTCGGTCGTCAAGGCCGTCGGCGTCGCCGCCTACTACCAGCATCTGCGCTGGGAGCCACGTGCGGTGACGTACCTGGTCCTCGGCGGCACGACCGCCGCGCTGGCACTGACCGCCGCGGCGGCCTACTCGATCGTCTGACCGGGAGCGGTTCGACCGGCCGGACCCCGCCCTACCTCGTGAGCGAGAACGGACCGGCAGGCATCGGGGCCGAGTAGTGGTGCGCCGCCCAGCAGGGCGCTCTCGCTCGGTGTCCAAGCGGCCGGAGAGCCGCGGGGCAACACCGGGCGACCCGTACCCGGACGGGAGTCGATCGTCGTCGGTCGTCACACGTGGGGAGGTTGCTCACCGAGTATCTCCGTGACGGCCTCGCGGAACAGCTCGATGTTCTCCTCCGAGTCGGGGGCGGTCGACGCTTTCGTCCCCGGAAGGTTCGTTTTCTTCGCGAGTTCCATCTTTCCCGAGAGTCCCTGTTCGTCTTCGACGATCGCGTAGTACTCCATGAGTTGCTCTCCCATCGGTCACACCTCCGCGTAGAGATCTTCTAGCGCCGCGATGTACGGTTCTGCGTCCGGACCCCACTCGTCGATCGGTTTGATAACCCACTCACAGACGTCGTCACCCATTCCGACACAGCGTGTCTCCAGTTCCAGAACCGGTTCGCCCATGAACCCGCTACACCACGCCGAGCCGTACCCCATGAGGCTCCAGCAGACAGGGTGGTCGCTCTCACCGTTGTGTATGACGTGTTGTTCCGCCTCGTATGAGTTGTGCCAGAGGCCGTTGAAATAGAAGTGGCCCTCGGCTCGATCGTACTCCATCTCGACCGGCTCGACCGCGACGATCCCCTCCTGGGTGTGTAACGCCGGACCGACCTCCAGAAGGTCGTCTGGGGTCTCGAAATCGTAGGCGGTTTTCATCTGGAGGAAATCGGCGAGTCCAGATTGAAAACCGAACCGCAGGAGCAGGTCACGCGCGGTATCGACACCGACGGCGTCGATGAGCTGTTGTCGCAACAGCCCGATCGCGTCGGCGTTGAACGTCACCATCCGGTTGTTTTTGAATGCGTTGACCCCGTCTCTGGTACCGTATTCGAGGTCCGCCTCCAGTTGAAAGTCTGATGCTTGCATCCGGAGGAAGGAAACGCCTGTCGGTAAAAATTACTACTGGCCCGAATATCAACAGCGAAAACAGACGGCACTGCCGTACTCCCACGTTGTCGGCCGCAGCGGAGATCACACCGGTGTGCTCGGTGTCGCAACCGGGGCGGCCACCCGGATCGCGGACCGTGCCGTCGGGTCTGTCTTACATCACCAGGCGGGCGACGATGGCGACCAGGAAGAGCACGCCAGCGACCGTCGCGGACTCGGCGACGGCCAGTGAACGAGGATGTCCCCGACCACTAGCAGCGACGTAGACCCCGTAGAGGAGATAGCCCACGACCAGGGCACCACCGCCGCCGGCGATGGCCGTTCCGACCATCGGCTGACTTCCACTGGGTGCGGAAATGTAGACGATCGGGACGACCAACACGGCGACGACGAGCGTGACGAAGCCGGCGAGTTGAACCGCCGGCTGACTCGCCAGTCGCCCGATCGGGCCACCGCTCTCGGCATCGACCGGCTCCGGCAACCCTGCGGCACCCTGTGCCGGCGGCGAGTAGTGGTACCACGTCCGCCCGTTCATCAGCCATGCCACCACCGCGACCGCGAGCACCGCCATCAACGCCGTACTCACGAGGTATGCGGTCGCCATGCTACGTTGTTACATGACAGGGCGTAATAACAGTTTACCCACTCGACCGATCCTGTTCGGAGAAACTGAGCCCATATGGAGCGAAACGCTCTGAGCCGGTTTCCGATTGTTTGTATCTAAAAGTGACCACCGTCAACGAAGCACAGTATATAACAGTTTGTTATATCGACGAGGACCAGCGCGTCATCAAGCGATGGTAAAATTTTTGATATTCAGACCGTACTGCCGTCGTGCGATCGGGTGTACAGTGATTTTCGACGGCTACGATATCTAACGCGACCACTTGGAGGGGCATAGGTCAAGAGACCGACCCGGCCGAGAAGGCTACGCTCCAAGTGAGAGTAACGTCTCGGGATTGCACAGTTGTGCCAGCATAAATGTTTCCGGTACAAAAGTATTATTTAGGCAGACATAACTAAACACGTGCAAAAATGAAGACGGAAACTCGGTTTGCGTCGCTCAAGCGTAGTGTGGTAGTTGGACTGACAATAGCGTTGACCGTTTCAGCGGTTGGGGGTGCGTTCGTCATGTCCGCTGGCACGGTAACAGCGACAGAACCTACAGAAGGACTCTCTGAAACCGGAGAGGCCCATACGTCAGAAACGATCGAAAGTGGGAGTCTGACCGTTGGTGATGGACAGGAATCGTATGGTTTCGTATCCGGCCAAGTAGTAGACACCAGTAACGATCCTCTCTCGGATATCCTGGTTGAGGTTATCGACCCGTCGACAGGCGAGACGGTAGCGACCAAGCGGACGGACAGTACTGGGCGCTATACGATGGAAGTCACACCGGGAAGTTACTCGATCGTAGCCGGATCCGCTTCATCCGCATACGAAACCGGGACCGCCCGCTCGATTACAGTCGAATCTCAGTTGACTTCTGAGGCCGATATCGTTCTATCGTCTATTCAAGAATACGGATTTTTATCCGGGAGAGTTACAGATAGGTATAACAACAATATCACTGATGCGACGGTCAAAGTAAGAGATCCCGCCACTGGCGAGATCGTGTCACAAGTCCAGACAGACGAGCGTGGCGATTACACCGTGGAATTACCGACTGGAAGTTACGAAGTGATCGCAGAGAAGTCGGGATATATGAACAGCGGGTCTCAAGCTGTGACAATCGAGGCGGAACGAACAACCACCCAAGATTTGTTACTAGGTCAACTGCTGTTACCGGATGAGATCATCGTTATCTCGTCCGATAACACTGTCCCTGCGGATGGGTCGACAGATGCAACGTACACGGTCTTAGTTCGCGATCAAAACGGAGATCCGCTCGAGGGAACCACCGTCAGAGCTGAAACACCCAGCACGGTAGACGGCAGTACTGTCGAGTCGACCGGACCGGACGGACAGGCACAGTTCGAATTCAGGTCGTCCACCGCACAGGACGCTGGGGTCAAGTTCACGGCCGGTCAGGTTGCACCTGTCTCAACGGAGGACACGATCACATTTTCACCGGTGTCCGACGAGCCCGCAGTGGTTAGTGGAATCGTAACTAACGAGAACAACGAACGGCTTCCGAACGCAAACGTCAGAATACGACCCGAGGGATCGGGTGAGATAATCGCGAGCACGACGGCCGATAACGACGGGACGTACGAAACTGCGATCGACATCGGCTCCGGAGAGAGGGTTGTCGTGGAAGCAACATATAGCGGTGAGTCGGGCCAGACAGTACCGACAGTGGTGGAGTCTGGCCGAACGTCCACTGCAAACGTCGAAATTACCGGCGTTTCGCCTTCACAGCCCCCGATTGCTCCACCAAGTCCCGAGGTGTCGGTAGTCGCCTCTGACAACCTAGAGAGGGTCGTCCCTGGTGACCGGTTCGAAATAACGTATGAGGTCTCGAACACCGGTGGAGAAGCATCAACGGGAGCCATCGAACTCACTGTTCCGTCAGGAGTGGACCCAGTCTCGATTACCGGAGATGAGGAAACTAGAGCCGTGTTCTTCAGTGACCCAATCGAGCCTGGAGAGTCCCGCACTACGACCGTTTCGTTTGAGGCTAGTGACAACATCGCGGTCGGAGAAAAAGAGATATTCGCGAGAGCCCACCTCGGCACGCCCGAGACGGATACAGTTACTAGCACTGTCGATATTCTCGAAGACTCGTCCGATCCACCAGCGACCCCCGGAGACAATATTAATTTCACCGCAGAAGATAGTGTCAGCGTGCGTGCCGGGGGAGACGTTAGTGTAACGTATTCGTTAGATAATACTGGAGACACTGATCTCGATTCCGCTGGAATCGATTTCAACACACCAGACGGCGTCTCGATCAGCAAGTTCGAGGGAGACGGGCGCGGGGTGAAATCCAGTGAAGCAGTCTACTTCCTGAATGGAGTTCCGACAGTGGTACGCCAAGAAGTAACGGTCACATACGCAGTTTCGGACGAGATCTCATCTGAAGCGGTCCATGTCGAAGCCACTGCTACCGGGGCAGAGCAAATAGGCACACGCAACACTACCCTCGAGATCGAAGACTCAGGTAGCTTACCGACCGAGCCTGGTGAGCCGGAATTCACGGAAGTGCTGCAAGTAATTGAAGCATTCAACAGCGATTCGGAGTTCAATGGTAGAGATGTTAGCTTTATAGAGGTCCTCGAAGTGGTCGAGGCTTACAACACCAGATAGTCCCGAGCAGTTAGTTCGTGTCGAACTGTCCACTCGTCGCTTCCTTACTTTCACACACACACTGACCGTCAGCAGGATGACCAGCGGACCTTCCGTAATCATCGAGTAGAGGCCGTCCTCGGGTCGTCGAACACGAGGATGGAAAGCGTAGATCGTCTGGATACCACACGTTTCGCGACGGAAGAGGGACGTGGAATCGCCTCTGAGCACTCTTGCCAGGGATCTGCCGGACTCCGATAGTTGGCGATCCAGGCGATCAGTCGTCGGCGTCGGTCTGTGCGCGACGGCGGACCGCGCGCTGGACGAACTCCTCGGGTAGCTCGTCGATCTCGCCGGCCTGGACCGCCCAGAGGTTGGCGTACAGGCCGTCGGCGGCCAGCAGGTCGTCGTGGGTCCCACGCTCGACGATCTCCCCGTCTTCGAAGACGACGATGATGTCGGCGTCTTTGATAGTGGAGAGTCGGTGCGCGATAGCGAAGGTCGTCCGGTCGGCAGTGAGTTCGTCCAGGGAGCGCTGGATGAGCATCTCCGTCTCCGTGTCCACGTCGCTGGTGGCCTCGTCCAACACGAGGATCTCCGGGTCTTTCAGCATCGCGCGGGCGATGGCGATCCGCTGGCGCTGGCCGCCCGAGAGTTTGACCCCGCGTTCGCCGACCATCGTGTCGTAACCGTCGGGGAGGTTCCGGATGAACTGGTGGGCCTCGGCGGCCTCGGCGGCCTCCCGGATCGCCTCGTCGCTGGCGTCGAAGGTGCCGTAGGCGATGTTGTCACGCACCGTCCCGTAGAAGAGGAACGTCTCCTGGCTGACGTAGCCGATCGACTGCCGGATACTCGGGATCTGGACCTCGCGGAGGTCCTGGTCGTCGATGCGGATCGCGCCCTCGTCGACGTCGTACATCCGGAGGAGCAGTTTCATCACCGTCGACTTCCCCGCGCCGGTCGGGCCGACGAGCGCGACCGTCTCACCGCCCTCGACCGAAAAAGAGACATCCGAGAGGACGGGTTCGTCTTCCCCGTAGCCAAAGGAGACGTCGTCGTACTCGACGGCCCCCTCGGTCACCGACAGCGGCGGTGCGTCGGTCCGCTCTTCGAGTCGTCCGGGCGTCTCCATCAGGCCGAAGACCCGCTCGGCGGAGGCGTAGGCCCGCTGGTACATGTTGATGATCTGTCCGAACTGCGCCATCGGCCAGACGAACCGCTGGGTGTAGATGATGAAGGCGACGAACTCACCCGGGGACAGCGACGCCGTCAGCGGCCCCGGCGGCTGGCCGATGACCATCAGCCCGCCGACGATGAACGTGGCGACGAAGCCCAGTCCCGAGACCAGTCGCAGCCCCGGGAAGAAGGTGATCCGCGTCTCGATGGCGTCCCAGTTGGCGTCCAGGTACTCCTGTGAGCTGTCCTCGACGCGGTCGGACTCGTACTCCTCGGTGTTCGCCGTCTTGATGATCTGGATGCCGCTGAGGTTGTTCTCCAGCCGGGAGTTGAGCTTCCCGACCGAGGAGCGGACGTCGGCGTACTTCGGCTGGATGGTCTCGATGAACCGCTTGGTGAACACGGCGATGATCGGGACCGGTAGCAGGGCGACCAGCGCGAGCTGCCAGTTCATGTAGAAGAGGTAGGCGGCGATGCCGACGACCATGATGATCAGCCGCGAGGAGGAGTTGAGCCCGTCGTTGAGGAACTTCTGCAGTCGGTTGACGTCGTTCGAGAGCACCGACATCATCTCGCCGGTCTGCTTGTCGGCGAAGAAGTCCATGTTCAGCCGCTGCATCGTCTCGTAGGTGTCTGTCCGGACGGCGTGTTGGACGTGCTGGGCGAACTTATTCCACCCCCAGTTCCGTGAATAGTGGAAAACGGCACCCAGGCCGAAGGAAGCCGCGATCAACCCCGCGGTCAGCCACAGCTTGGCGGCCTCGCCGGGCGGAATCCAGGCGTCGGGGACCAGCAGGAGGCCGTAGGTGCTGTCGGTCTGCTGGATGACGGTATCGAGCGCGAGCGCGAGCAACAACGGGGGCAACAGATCGAGCATCCGGGCGGCGATCGAACTGATGAGTCCGGCGACGAACGCCAGGCGCTGCCCGCGACCGTACTCGGTGAACAGCCGCCACATCGGGCGTTCGACTCGCTCGCGGGCGTCTTCGAAGGCGTCGTCGTCCGACGCCGAGTCGATGTCCATTGGCCGAGGGAAGGGTCCGGACGCGCAAAAGACCGTCGGGCTACGCGACGCGTTCCGGCAGTTCGGCCCGGTCCCCGACGGAGACGCCGGTCCGGTTGGCCCACCCGCGGTTCACTTCGAGGACGTACTTCCCGCGGCCCTCGTACCGGTGGAGCGTCTCGTCGCCGGGTTCGGGTAGCGACGCGTGGTGGATCGTCGTGATGGTGCCGTCGGCGTCGACGAAGACGATATCGAGCGGGAACGACATGTTCCGCATGACGTAGGCGTGGGTCCCGACTTCCTCGTGGACGAACAACATCCCCTCGTCGGGCGCCAGCGAGTCGGTCTCGCTCAGGCCGACGTACCGTTTCGTCCCCGTGTCCGCGATCCGGACTTCGACGGTCGCCAGCGTCGCCCCCGCGTCGTTCTCCCTGACTGCGACAGTCGTCCCAGTAGTCGCGGTCCCCACCGGCGTCTCCGTGCGGTCGGCCGTGTCTTCGCCCTCCGTGACTGTGACCGTCCCGCGCTCGTACTCGCCGGTCCCGACGAGGTCGACCCACAGTCCCGACTGGAGGACTAGCGCTCCACCGACCAACACCCCGACAGTGGCCAGAACCACCATCCCGGCGCGTCGCTCCATACCCAGGGGTAGGCCAGCGCGGGCCTAAGCGTTCCGACCGAGAGAGAAAGCGTTATTCCTGCCGATGGAAAACTGAGGGATGCGGGTCCGTGGTCTAGTTGGTTATGACGCGGCCTTTACAAGGCCGAGGCCGGTGGTTCGAATCCGCCCGGACCCACTGTTTCTGTCGCGAGCAGTCCGCGAGTGACTGGACCGAGATGACGGGCGGATTCGAATCAGGGAACGGAGCAGCGCGGAGTGACCGTGGTTCGAATCCGCCGGGAGAGCGAGGCTCTCCCGATCCCTGCGCACCGTGTGCGCAGGACGCCCGGACCCACTTCTGACGCCGACTGCGACGAACGTAGTGAGGAGCCAGCGGTGTCTGTGTGGACACCGTAAATTGCAGAACGGGTGCTGTCGCTGTAGCAACACGTGCCGAAAACCATTTATTCCGTTCTATGATACCGAGAGTCATGATCGGCGGATCGACGTGTCCCCAGTGTGATGGCGACGTCTCGACGACAAACGGCACGGAGTACGAGTGTGACGACTGTGGGGCCAGCTACGACAGTGCGGACCTGTTCCTTCCCTGACTGGGACTACCCGCTTTCGAAATCCTTTTTTATACACTGGCCATCCGTCGAAGTGCGCGCCGCCTTAGCTCAGACTGGGAGAGCACTCGACTGAAGATCGAGCTGTCCCCGGTTCAAATCCGGGAGGCGGCATGTTTCTGTGGTCGACTACGCGAACGAGCAGCGCGAGTGAGCCGTCGGCCACGAAACTGCTCCCGAACGGATTTGAACCCGGCGAGTCGCACGCCGGGGAAGCGAACGCAGTGAGCGACCCGGAACGTCTCGACTCGGTTCACAATCCGGGAGGCGGCATTTTCCTGCGAACGAAGTGAGCAGTGAAAACGCCCCCGACCGCGACTTGAAGTAGACCAGAAAGGCGTAGCAAGCAGTTCCGGGCGTAGTTCACGATCAGGGAAGCGGCATCCGCTTACCGTACGATTCTCGTTTCGCTGAGTTGAGCGGGAAGCCGTGCTGGGCCGGTGAATCCAGCAGCGGAGAAACGACAGCCAGACAGGGCAGACTCAGGACGTGTCGGCAACGTCGACGACCTCGTAACTGAGGTTCTGGTCCCGAAGCGTGTCGGTGTGTTTCGACAGCGTATCCGTCGAAGCCAACAGCAGTATGTCCAGCCCCTTCGCGGCCGCCTCGCGAACAGCAGCGGCACTGCCGAACCGAATGTCGGGATCGAGACCGACTGTTTCGGCGGCGGCGACAGCCTCGACGCCACCCACCGCCAACAGGTCGTGGCCAGCGGCCAACTCCGCGATCCGGTCCGGGTCCACCGCCGAACTCCCGCCGTTTTGGACCGGTGGAATCGAGACGATCGTCACCGAACCAAGCTCGTAGTCGACCACTCCTTCGAAGTTCGTCACGCCGACGTCCTGGCCGGCCGCCGCGTCAGTCACCGCAACTGCGGTTGCGTCCCCGGTGTTGCCGGCCATCGCACGCAACACGCCGTCCCGCATCGTCAACGAGACGGTTTCGCCCTCTTCGATCGCCGTCGTCGCGATCGCCGTCTCGATCTCGACCTGGCCGATCACGTCCTCGGAGACGTGTTGGACGAACCCGCGTAGTTCGTCGGTCTGTGAGATCAGCCAGTCGACGCCCTCCTTCGTCACCTCGTATCGGCCACGGCCGTGCTTGTCGACGTACGACTGTTCGATCAGGTCCTGGAGGTAGTCGCTGACGGCCTGTGCGGTGATGCCGATGGCGTCCGCGATCTCCTGTTGGTTGACCGCGGGCTGTCGTTCCGCGATCTGGACGAGGATCTGGTACCGCGTCGCGTTACGCTTGCTCTGGAGGACACCGAACTCGTCGGCATCGTCCGCGTTCGTCGGCATTGTCGGCTTTCTGCACTGCGAACTAAAGTAATTTTGCCTTAGCTCGTCTGAGATTGGCGATCGGAGCGTTTCGTGGCGTATAGAACAACCCCAGTATATCTAAAACAACCAAAATTGTTTTACGCGCTACGACAGTTGTATTGGTCGATGGCACACGTCTCGCTCCCACACGACGCGAAGGCCGGGCCGACCAAACCGGAGGTCAGGGCCGTCCTGTTGCAGAAACTGGCCCTCGGGCCGACAGATCACTTCGTGGAGGTCGGCTCCTGTACCGGCGCCGTCACGATCGAGGCGGCACGGCGCGCCGATCGGGTGACAGCCCTCGAACGAAAGCCCGAACGGCTCGAAACCACCAGGCAGAACCTCGCTGCGAACGACGTCGACGGCGACGTTGACCTCCGACACGCCGAGGCGCCCGAAGGGCTCCCCGAGGACGCAGACACCCTGTTTCTCGGCGGCAGTCGGAACTACGAGGCGGTCCTCGACCACGCGGTCGAGGCCGGTATCGATCGCGTCGTCATGAACGTCTCCCGGCTGGAAGTCGCTGGGGCTGCGACCGAGGCGTTTCGCGACCGGGGACTGCTCGAAGCGGTCCTCCAGTTCCAGGTGAGTCACGGCTACGAACTCGCCGGAGCGACGAGTTTCGATTCGGAGAACCCGGTGTACATGCTTGTCGGTGGGACCGACACGGTCGCGACGGACGGCGGCGAAAAAGCGACCGGAACCGAACGCGAGGACGCCGACGGGAGCCAGCGATGACCCTCTACGGCGTCGGCCTCGGTCCCGGTGACGCCGACCTCGTGACCGTCCGCGGCCGTCGCGTCCTCGAATCGGCCGATGTCGTCTACTCGCCCGGCCGGCTCTCCCGGTCGGTCGCGACCGAACACGTCCCCGAAGACCGGATCGGCGATCTCGATTTCCCGATGACCCGCGACGAGGACGAACTCCGGCGAGCGTGGAAAGACGCCGCCGAAGAGATCGCACCCCGCGCCCGGAACGGGACAGCGGCGTTCGTCACGCTCGGGGATCCGAACGTCTACTCGACGTTCGGCCATCTGCGGCGGACCCTCTCGGCGTTCCATTCGGGCGTCGACGTGGAGGTCGTTCCCGGCGTGAGTGCCGTGACCGCGTTCACGACGGCGCTTGGTGTCGAGATCGCCGCCGGGGCGAGTATCGCGCTGCACGAAGCCGCTCGGGGTGTGTCCCCGACCGGTCCGGACCGGATGATCCTGTTCAAAGTCACCGACGTGCCGGCGACCCACGACGGCCTCGTCGAAGCGGGCTACGACGTGGTGTACGGCCGCCGGCTGTACATGGACCAGGGCGAGACCGTCGTGACCGACGACCCCGACGCCCTCAGCGACCGGGACTACTACACGCTGGCCTACGCCGAGAAACGCGGCCTCGACGCCGAGCCCGCGACCGCGACCTTCGAAGCGGCGGACCCGAATCCCGACTCCGGCAGCGGCGTCCAAACAGAGACCGACGGCGGGACGCCCGCTCGGGCAGGAGACAGCCTCGACGCCGCCACACTGGAGCGGGCCGAGGGCGAGGCGTGTGGCGACGCCGTCTCGGGGGAGTCGCGATGACTGATCCACAGGAGGCTATCGACGCCGAGACGGACGCGGCCGGCGTCGAGCGGGACCCACGGGTCGATCAGCGAACGGCCGGCGAGACCCAGCCCGGGATTCCGTTTATCGGTGCCGGCCCCGGCGACCCCGGGTTACTTACCGTTACCGGCAAGGAACTGGTCGAGGCCGCCGACCTCGTGGTCCACGCCGGCTCGCTGGTCAACAGCGAACTCCTCGATACCTACTGTGACGACGCCGAACAGGTGTCCAGTATCGGCAAGGACCTCGAAGAGCTGGTGCCGCTGATGCGCGATGCCTACGAGGGCGGACGGGATGTCGTTCGGCTTCACAGCGGCGACCCGGCGATCTACGGCGCGGCCGTCGAGCAGATGGACGCCCTGGAACACGAGGGCGTCCCCACCTACATCGTTCCCGGCGTGACCTCGGCGTTTGCCGCCAGCGCGACGCTACGGACACAGCTCACGTTGAACGGCGTCGCCAACCACGTCGCGTTCACTCGACCACAGGGCAAGACGCTGGACGCCGAAGACGACCATATCGGCGAGTTCGTCGAGATGGGCGACGTGACGACCTGCATCTATCTCGGGACCCACGCGGTCGACGAGACGATGGACCGGCTCCTCGAAGCGGGCCACGACCCCGAGACCCCCGTCGCGGTCGTCTACCACGCGTCCTGGCCCGACGAGGACGTCATCGAGGGGACGATCGAGACCATCGGCGAGCGCGTGGCGTCGGCCGGCTACCGCGCGTCCGCGATGGTCGTCATCGGCGACGCCGCACGAAAAGCAGGCTACGAGCGCTCCTACCTCTACGACGGCTGGGCGAACCGGGACGCGACCGACAGCGAGGCGGACGACTAATCCATGAGCACGGACACGAACGACGACACGACAGACGAGGAATCGGGCGGCCACTGTTCGACCCCGGATTCGGACGGCGAGGTGGCCGAGGAGATCGCGATAATTTCCTTCGAGCGGAAGCTCGACACCGCCGAAGAGATCGCGTCGGAACTCGCCGACGAGTACGAGCGGATCGACGTCGTCGAGTACCACGGCGACGTCTTCGAGGACCACTGGGGCGAGTACGACTGTTTCCTCGGCCTGATGGCCTCGGGCATCGCGATGCGCAAGACTGCACCGCTCCTGGACGACAAGTGGGACGACCCCGCTATCGTCGTCGTCGACGAACAACTCACGTGGGCGATCCCGATCACCGGCGGCCACCACGGTGCGAACCAGGTGGCACACGACCTCTCGCAACTGGGTGCGGTCCCGGCGATGACGACCGCGAGCGAGGCCGCCGGCGAACAGGGCGTCGAGAGCAAGGCGAAGGCCCTGGACACACACGTCGTCAACGGCGACTCGACGGTCGCGACCAATCTGGCCGTCCTGAACGACGAACTCGGCCCCGTCGCTCGCCTCGACGGGCCGCGTGCGGTGCTGGTCGGCGACGACGTGACGGTGCTCAAGCGCAACACCGACGACGGCGTCGTGCTCGGGACCGGCACCGTCTCCGGCGTCGAGAAGGCGCAGGTCCTCAACGCCTGGGACGCCGCGCTCGCGGATCTCGGGCTGGACACCTCGGACGTGGAGTTCGTCGCGACCGGGACCCGGAAAGAGGGCGAGGACGGCATCTACGAGGCGGCACAGGAGATCGGGGCGGGCGTGGTCCTCTTCGAGAAGGAGACGCTCGCGGAGTTCGAGGGACCCTCCCCTTCGCGGTCGAAGGAACTCATCGGCTGGCCGGGGATCGCGGAGGCGTCGGCCATCGCCGGCGGCCGCGAGCACGAACTCCTCCGGGAGAAAGAACGGTTCGACGACGCCGTGACCGTCGCGGTGGGGCAGTAGTATGGCGGGGTCCGACGTATCGGACGGAGCTGACGGGCTGGGAACGCTCTACGTGGTCGGTATCGGCCCCGGCCTGCCGCATGCGATGACCCAGCGGGCCAAGGACGTGATCGCTACCGCCGACTGCGTCATCGCCTCGACGCTGTACCAGGAGTTCCTCCGGCGGGACGGGACGCTCCCCCCGGAGGCCGCCGAAGTCGAGGCGGCCCCAGACGGCGGGGCGACGGCCGGAGACGAGGCCGGGACCGTCCTCGAACGGCCGACCGGCGATCGCCAGACGCTCGTCCGTTCGACGATGGGTCGGCAGGTCGAACTCGCCCGCGAGGCCTTCGAGCGGGTCCGGGCCGGCGAGGACGTCGCCCACGTCTCCGGCGGCGACCCGAACGTCTACGGGAAGAGCGACCTCCTGTACACGATGGCCGAGGAGGACGAGGCGTACGACGTTCCGATCGAGATCGTCCCCGGCGTGACAGCGGCACTGGGCGGCGCCGCGAACCTCGGCGCTCCGCTGTCGAACGATTTCTGTACCGTCTCGCTGTCCGACAAGTGGCGTGGCTGGGAGGAGATCGAGGAGAAACTCCGCGCAGCGGCGATCAGCGGCTTCGTCATCGTCCTCTACAACTGCTGGCGGGACTACGAGCGGGCCATCGAGGTGGTCCGCGAGGAGCGGGCCGACGACGTCCCGGTCGGCATCATCAACGACGCCGGTCGCGGCGACGCGGGCCGGAACCGCGACGACGAGACACAGACGATCACCACGCTGGGTGCGGCGACCGACCACGACGAGGAGGTCGGCGGGATGGGCACCTCCATCCTGATCGGCACCCACGAGACGACGGTCTGGGAGAACGACTACGGCAACCACCTCGTCACCCCGCGCGGCGGGCGTGACGTCGACGATTTCTGACAATGAGCACTGACGACACCACCGAACGGAGTACAGAGACCGAAACGAGTTGCACCGCGAGCGAAACGGCAGACGCGACGGACGCCGAGACGAGTTCGGCCTGTGGCGCGTCGAGTTCGTCGTCCGAGTCGAGCTGTGGGAGTTCGACGGGGTCAACGACCGACGAGACCGTCGAGTCCACTGTCGACGACTTCGAGGCCGACCCCGGCCGGCTGACGGCTGTGGGACTCGGACCGGGACAACCCGAGGGGATGACCGCCCGCGCTCGCGAGGCGCTGTTGTCGACGGACCACATCGTCGGCTACACGACCTACGTCGACCTCCTGCCGGACGAGGTCACGGAGTCGGCCGAGGAGCTGTACGACACGCCGATGTGTGGGGAGGTCTCACGCACCGAGGAGGCGATCGACCGCGCACTGGCCGGCAACGACGTGGCGATCATCGGCAGCGGTGACCCGAACGTCTACGCGCTGGCGGGTCTGGCACTGGAGATCCTCGAATCGAAGGGCGCGACCGCGAGCATGGTCGATTTCGAGGTCGTTCCCGGGGTCCCGGCCGCCCAATCCTGTGGCGCGCGGCTGGGTGCGCCACTCGTCAACGACACCGTCAGCATCTCGCTGTCGGACCACCTCACCGACATGCCGGAGATCGAGTCGCGGCTCCACGCCGCGGCCGGCGAGGGCTTTACAATCGCCATCTACAACCCCTGGAGCCGCAAGCGCCGGGAGAACTTCCAGACCTGCTGTGAGATCCTGCTGGAACATCGCGCGCCCGACACGCCGGTGGGCATCGTCCACGGCGCCGGCCGCGAGGACGAGCGTGTCGAGATCATCGAACTCGGCGAACTGGCGGAGCTGGGCGAGACGGAGCTGATCGACATGACGACGACGATCCTCGTGGGCAACGAGGAGACCTACGTCTGGGACGATCGGATGGTGACTCCGCGGGGGTACGAGTCGAAGTATGACTACTGAGTACCAGGTCCGGCTGGATCGGGCCGCCTGTGACGGGATCTTCGCCTGTCTCGTCCGGGACGACCGATTCGTAGAGGCCGAGGACGGACTGGCGGCGATCGAAGGCGGCGAGGACACGCTCGGGGACCACGACGACGGCAGTCAGCTCGTGACCTTCGACGACGACCGTCTGGAAGCGGCCCAGCAGGCCGCGAGTGCCTGCCCGGTCGACGCGATCGACGTGGTGCTGGAGGGCGCCGATGAGTGACACGGACCGGCGGTCGACGACGATCGAACCCGTCGGGGACCTCCTGGCGTCGACCCCCGAGACGGCGTACTTCTGGGGCCGTGTCGCCGGTGACGGTGCCCTCTCCGAGAACTGTGTCACCGTCCGGACGGAAGACGAGACGGCCGCCGAGGCGCTGGCAGCCGTCGCCGGTGCCGACCGGACCGACCAGGCCCACCGGGTGGCCGCCCGGGAGTCCGCACACGACGCCTCGATCGTCCGGTTCGAGGAGGAGTTCGAGCTCCAAGTGTTCGGACCGCTGGCCGACCGGGCGAGCGCCGCCCTCGGGTTGCCGATCGACGGTCAGCCGGGCGGCTACCGGTTCGACACCTTCGCGGAGTACCGCCCGCAACTCCTCCGGGGACTGCTCGAAGCCTGTGGGACCGTCTGTTTCCGCGAGTCGTCCGGGTCGGTCGGGATCTCGTTCGTCCACGACGAGGAAGGGTTGCTCCGGACGGTTCGGGCACTCCTGGACGCCGCCGAGCCGCATGTCCCGGCCGACAGCCTCTCGGAAGCGTCCTCCGGCGGACACTGGTTCGGGCTGGCCGACGACGCGGACACGGACGCGTTCGCGCAGTGTGTGTACGCCGACAGCGACGAGTCGGGGCTGTACTCGGCCGACCGGCGGCAAAAGCTCCGCCGGAGCGTCGAACGCGCGACCGACGCCGAGGTGGGTGAGCTGTCGTGACCACCACCCAGTCCGCGCCGGCGAGTCTCGACGACGAGGCCGTCCTGCTGGTCGGCCACGGCTCCCGCCGCGAGAAATCCAACGAACAGGTCCGGACGCTGGCGGCCGACCTAGAGGAGCGGCTGGGTATCCCCGTCGACGCGGGCTTTCTCGAACTCGCGGAGCCGGCCATCGACGACGCCATCGCCGGCCTGGCCGGGGCCGTCTCGGCCGTGACGACCGTCCAGCTCTCGCTGTTTGCCGCCAGCCACGTCAAGAACGACGTGCCGTTGGCGGTCCAGCAGGCCCGCGAGACGCACGACGATCTCACCGTCCACAACGGTGCGCATCTCGGGGTCCACCCGGCGCTGGTGGACCTGCTCGACGACCGTGCGGCGGCCGTCGAGGCGGAACTGGGCGTCGACCGCGAGACCGACGACGTCGCGGTCGTCCTCTGTGCGCGCGGGTCGAGCGACCCGGACGCGAACAGCGACGCCCACAAGCTCGCCCGCCTGCTGTACGAGGGGCGTGCCTTCGACAGGGTCGAGACGGCCTTCATCGGCGTCACCGAACCGCTGCTTGACGAACGACTCCACACCGTCGCGAAAGACCGCCCGGACGCCGTGGTCGTCCTCCCGTACATGCTGGGCGACGGCGTCCTCACCGGCCGTATCCGCGATGGTGCCGCCGAGTTCGACGAGGAGTACCCCTACGTCGAGGCGGGCGCCGGCGACCCGCTCGGGACCGACGGCCGGCTGCTGGACGTGCTGGGCGACCGCTGGCAGGAGGCCCGGACCGACAGCGTCGACATGTCCTGTGACACCTGCAAGTACAAGGTCGAACTCGACGGTTACGAGGAGGACGTGGGTGGAGCCAAGGCGCTGCTGCGGGCGATGACACACCAGGAGACCCACGCGGACCGGGACGACGTCGACGACCAGCCCCACACCCACGACGCGCCGGAGTCCCACGTCGCCGTCTGTACGAACCAGACCTGCGCCACCGACGGCGCGCCGGCCGTCCTCGAACGGCTTCGACAGGCCGCCCGGGATTCGGAGGCGTGTGACGCCCGGATCACCCGATCGTCCTGTCTCGGCCGCTGTGGGGACGGCCCGATGGTCGCCGTCTACCCAGACGGCGTCTGGTACGGCGGCGTCGAGGAGAGCGACGCGGAACGGATCGTCTCGTCCCACCTCGATCGGGACCGCATCGTCTCGGACCTCGTCGATCAGACACTATGAGCTGCTACGAACTCGAAGCCCTACGACTCGGACTGTTGAACGTGCTCGGCACGGACGACCAGAGCGCACGAGAACACGCGAAAAACGAACTGGAGGGCCACCTCGACGGCCCCATCGAGGCCCTCGCGAACGCGGAGTCGCTGTCGGCCGTCGAACGCCATCTGGACGCGGCGCTGGTCGATCTCGAATCGGAGATCGCGTCGACCGATCCGGACGACCCGGAGTACGACTACCTCCGGGGCCGTCTGGTGGCGGTCCGCGACGCCGAGCGGGCCGTCCACCGACTGACCGCACAGGGCGAGAGCGTCCTCGACGGTCTCGGGGAGGCACACGACGTCCTCCACGAGACGTTCCCCGTCGAAGAGTAAGCCCGTCACCCACCTACCGCTTCTCACCGACTATCGTCGGACCTGCTCCCGAGGTGTGTCGCGTCGGCACCGAACTCCGCTTCCAGTAGCGCCGGCACGTCTCCGGGGACCACGTCGGAGTACCACCGGCCCCGCGGGTGGATCGCGACCGCGGTCCCCTCGGCGCTACAGAGACCGAGACAGCTCGTTTCGGCGACGTGGACCCGCGACCAGAAGACCCCACGCTCGCGGAGCCACGACTGGACCGCCTCGTAGACTTCGTCACCGTGTGCCGCCCCACAGGCGGCGTGTTCCCCGTCTCTCGCGTTCGTACAGACCAGCACGTGGTCCGTGAAGCCGTTCTCGTTGATCGCCGCTGTGCGCTCGCGCATCAGTCCGCGGCGGGTGGTCCGTCGGGCAGTTCCGTCCCGACATCCCCGACCGGCTGGTCGTCGGATCGACCACTGAGCCAGGCGTGGGTCCCGGCGAGGGTGAGCCAGAGCAACACCTGGCCGAAGACGATCAGCCCGGTCAGTCCCGTCGCGACCTCGGCGGGCACCGTGTTCGCGACGCCGTTTGTCGGCACGAGAGCGACCGGGACCGCGAGCAGAGAGTACGGTACCACTGCGACGACGGCGCTACGGGCTCGCGACCGTGTCGCCCGGAGTCGGTCGTACGCGACGAACGCCGACAGACTGACCAGCGCAGTTGCGGCCATCATCCCGCCGTAGAGCAGGAGCCGGGTGTCCGTCGGCAGTGACTGTTCGACACCGGGCGGCTGTGGCGGCAGGACGAGCCACGGCCCGCCGGAGACGGTGAGAAAGCCCGCGGCAGCGAGGAGGACGCTCTTCGTGGCCCCGGTGCCCGGAAGCAGCGGTTCGAGGAAGTAGTACGCGACCCCGAAGACGACGACGCCCAGGAGGACGCCCCAGAGCACGCCCGACACCACGCTCACGGAGTTCGTCATCGCCATCGAGACGGCGCTGTCGTGGTGGCTACCCCCAGCGTGGCCCTCGGTTTCGGCTGCGTGCTCGTGCCCGTGTTCGCCGGCCTGGTCACCCCCGTGAGCCAGTTCGTCCGCGAAGGCGACGAGGGGGTTCGCGACCAGCGCCACGAGAAGGCCAAACACCAGTCCCGCGACGACGCCTGCTTTCACGCCTCGACGGAGATACGCGAAGAACATCCTCAGTGGCAGGTGACGCCCGCGGCGTGTCGGAAGTTGTGCAGCGAGTCGTGGACCATCGGGTCCTGGACGAAAAGCAGTGCGAACCCGAGCGCGACGACGAGTACTCCCCCGAGCGCCATCTGCATCGGCGTCAGTTCCCCGCGAGCCTGTGCGATTCGACCGTGAACGCTGTCGTTGGCAGTCGCCATTCTAAACTACAGTTGAACAAAACCAAGCTAGATTGTAAATCTACCGACCGAGCGAAAGCTCGCTTTCACGAGCGGTGCCGACGGCCGCGTCGATCCGTTCGGCCGACAGCGCCGACAGCGGGACGTGGTCGCCGTCGGTCTCCGCCGCGACGGTCTCGGTCAGGCCGGACCGGCCACCCTCGCCCGCGTCGACGACGACGACGTGTGGGCCAGTCTCGCTCAACTGTCTCGCGGCTTCGCGGGTCTCGGCGACCGGACTCCCCGCCGCGACGTTGGCGCGACCGTCGGTGACTACCACCACGACGCCGGCGTCCGGATCGGCACGGTCGAGGACGTCCGCGGCGGTCCGGAGGCCGGCGGGCAGCGGTGTCCGGTCCCCGGTCGGGATCTCCTTGAGGTGGCGAGCGGCGAGGCTGACGCTGTCGGTCGGCGGGAGCAACACGTCCGCCCCGTCGCCGGCGAAGGTGACGAACGCCACCTCGTCGCGCTGCTGGTACGCGTCTTTCAGCAGTTCGAGGACGGTCCCCTTCGCCGCCCGCATCGCGGGCCGCATCGACGCGCTGGCGTCCACGACGAACACAACCAGCGCCGAGGTGTCACCCCGACGGACGGACTGTCGGAGGTCCCGTGATTCGACCGTCGACGCGCCGCGGGCCGACGCCGCCCGGACCGAGGCCGCGGCGTCGACGTGCCGGTCCGACTCCGCCGGTCGACTCCGGACTCTGGCCCCGTCGGTGTCGGCGTGTGGCCGCGTCTCCGACCGGGACCCCCCGTTCGCCCGGCCGTCCTCGACCGCTTCGGGCGCAGAGAGGTCCGGTGCGCCCCCGGAACCGATGTCGGCCCGGGACTGTCCCGGGACCATGGGTGTCCCGTCGTCGTTGTCCTCCGTCTCGCCCTCGTCGTCCATCGTCGCTGGTTCGTCGTCGCCGGACTCGCCGTCGCCACCCTGTTCCGGGGACGGGGAGTCGCGCTCGTCGTTCTCACCGCCGTCGGACTGGTCGGACTCTGGCGGCGGCGTCTCCGACTCACCGTCGTCCCCGGGATCGGCGTCGCCGTCCGTCGCTTCCTCGCCGTCGGCCGGCTCCTCGCCGTCGTCGTCGGACTCGCTCTCACCGTCGCCGGTCGAATCGTCGAACCGGTCGTCAACGAGATCGTCCAAGTCCGGCGTCTCCTCGAACGGTCGGGAGCGGAGCCGATGGGGGAGCGCCAGTTCCGCCGCCTCTCGTACGTCCGGTTCGATGACCCTCGGGCGGTCGTCGAGCGCGGCGAGCGTCATCGCCGTCCGGGCCGTCGCGATGTCGCCCCGGTGTCCGTCGATCCCGGCGTCGCGACACAGTTCGGCGATCTCTCTGGTGAACTCGGCCGGAAGCTCGACGTCGGGGAGGCGCTCGCGGGCGCGTCGTAACTGTTCCTCGAACGCGTCGTCGTCCTCGCCGTCCTCCGCGGCGTCTCCCGAACCCCAGCCGTCCGATCGGCCGATAGCCTGGTCGACGATGCGGACCCGCTGGTCGAGGTCGTCACAGGCGGTGACCGTCGCCTGGAGCGCGAACCGGTCCCGAAGCTGTGGCCTGAGCTCTCCCTCCTCGGGGTTCATCGTCCCGACGAGAGTGAACCGGGCCGGGTGGGTGACGCTGACGCCGTCGCGCTCGACCCTGTTGACCCCGCTCGCCGCCGCATCCAGCAGTACGTCGACGAGGTGGTCGTCGAGGAGGTTCACCTCGTCGACGTAGAGAATCCCGCGGTTCGCACGGGCCAACAGTCCGGGGTCGAACTCGGCCTGGCCGTCGAGTGCGTCGGCCACCGAGAGGGTGCCGACGACCCGTTCGCGGGTCGCACCGAGCGGGAGCGTCACCAGCGGGACCGACCGCTCGGTCGTCGGCGGATCGGCCCGCTCGCGACAGTCCTCACACTGTTGGTCGGGCCTATCCGGGGGACAGCCGTACGGACAGTCCGCGACGACGGTCTGGTCGGGAAGGAGGTCGGCCAGCGCCCGCACCGCCGTGGATTTGGCCGTCCCCTTCTCGCCCTGGACGAGCAGCCCGTTCAGTTCGTCGTTCGCGCCGACAGCCACCAACGCCCGCTTGAGTTCGGCCTGTCCGACGATCTCCGCCAGCGAGAGCGACCCACCCCGGTCCTGCGAAGCTTTTTTGTCCCCAGCATAATCAACCATAGTTGTCTTAGCACAACGGAGATTTAATAACGTTATGCCAACAATCGGCCTATACACAGCGACCGAAAACGAGCTCGGCGCCGTCCAGCGGGCGGCACAACGGACGGACGCCGACCTGGTCGTTCGCTCGGAGAGCGACCTCGACGACCGGGCGGACGTCGACGCCTTCCTCGACGAACTCGACGACGCGACGGCGGTGATCTGCTGGCTCCACGGTGCCGAGGAGAGCATGCCGGGCTACGACCACGCCGTCGGTCGGCTGGCCGACGCCGGCGTCCCGCTGGTCGTCAAATCGACCGGTGACGCCTACGCACTCGAAGACACGTCGATCGCCGCCGAGGATCGCGATCGGGTGTACGAGTACTTAGAGAAGGGCGGAACCGGCAACGTCGCCAACTGCGTCCGTTTTCTCGTCGACGAATACGGCGACGAGTCCCGCGCGTACGACGACCCCGTATCGCTCCCGACCGAGGGGGTCTACCACCCCGATCACCCGGGAGCGTCCTACGAGGAACTGCGGGCGACGTTCGATCCGGAGACGCCGACGGTGGCGATCTGGTTCTACGAGTCCCACTGGACACACGAGAACACACGGTACGTCGACGCGCAGGTCCGGGCCGTCGAGGCACAGGGTGCGGACGCGCTGCCGATCTTCTGTAACCCGGCGACCGACAGCGACGAGCAGTGGGACGCCGAGCGCGTGACCGACGAGTGGCTCCTCGAAGCGGGGGAGCCGGTCGTCGACGCCGTCCTCTCGTCGTTCATGTTCTCGCTCTCGATGGACGAGCGGGGGCGGGCAGCCGACGACGAGGGCGACGGCGCGGCCGACGTGTTCCTCGACCGCCTGGGCGTCCCCGTCGTCCAGACGGTGACGACGATGCGGTCCCGGTCCCGGTACGAGTCCAGTGACACCGGCGTCATGGGCTTCGAACTCGCGCTGTCGGTCGCGCTCCCGGAGTTCGACGGCAACGTCGTCACCCACCCGATCAGCGGCAAGGAACGGATCGACGACGAGGCCGACATCGGTACCGCCCCGAAACAGCACTTCCCGATGGACGACCGGGTCGACCACGCCGCCCGCCTCGCGGTCAACTGGGCGCGGCTCCGACACACCCCGAACCGGGAGAAACAGGTCGCGGTGGTCCTGCACAACTACCCGCCCAGCGACGACGGCATCGGCACCGCCTTCGGACTCGACAGCCCCGAGAGCACCGTCAACCTCCTCGAAGAGCTCCGCGAGCGGGGGTACGACCTCGGGAACCGCACACCGGAGAGCGGCCAGGCCCTCGTCGAACGACTGACCGACCAGTTGACCCTCGACGACCGCTGGGTCGCCCCCGACGACGTCCGCGAGCGCAGCGTCGACGTCGTCCCGACCGAGCAGTACGGCGAGTGGTTCCAGACCCTGGACGAGCGGTTCCAGGCGAACGTCCGCGAGGAGTGGGGCTCGGTACCCGACCGCCCGTTCGCCATCCCCGGCGTCGAGTTCGGGAACGTCCTCGTCACCGTCCAGCCACCCCGTGGGTTCGGGATGGACCCATCGAAGGTGTACCACGACTCGGACCTCCAGCCGCCCCACGACTACGTGGCCTTCTACGGCTGGCTCCGGAACACCTTCGAGGCCGACGCGGTCGTCCATCTGGGTACCCACGGGAGCCTGGAGTGGCTCCCCGGGAAGACGGTCGGACTCGACGGCGAGAGCGCCCCGGACCAACTGATCGACGACGTCCCGAACGTCTACCCCTACATCATCAACAACCCCGGCGAGGGGACACAGGCCAAGCGGCGCTCCTACGCCGCCATCGTCGACTACCTGACGCCCGTGATGTCCAACGCCGGGACCTACGACGAGTTGGCCGAGCTGGAGGAGCTGGCCGACCAGTACCGCGAGGCGGGCATGGAGGACGCACGGACCGACGACGGCGACCACCTCGAAGCGCTGCTGCGCGAGACGATCGCGGAGTTGGACCTCGCGGTGGAGTTGGGGATCAGCGGCGAGATCGACGAGACGGTCGACGTCCGTGGCCCGGAGGCCGCCGGCACCACGCTGGCCGAGGGTTCGGTGTCCGGCGACGAACTCTCGATCGACGAACTCGTCGAACGGGTCCACGAGTATCTCACCGACGTGAAGACGACCCAGATCAGGCTGGGGCTGCACACGATGGGCGAACCCCCCGAATCCGACCGCCTCGTCGAGTACCTCGTCGCGCTCACCCGGTTGGAGAACCCCGGCGGGC
Organism: Haloarcula halophila; assembly: GCF_029278565.1. Taxonomy (NCBI): domain Archaea; kingdom Methanobacteriati; phylum Methanobacteriota; class Halobacteria; order Halobacteriales; family Haloarculaceae; genus Haloarcula; species Haloarcula halophila. The sequence continues at coordinate 1,705,806 of NZ_CP119559.1, forward strand.
CGAGCCTCCGGGAGAGCGTCGCCGGCGTCCTCGGCGTCGACTACGAGCGGATGCTCGACGAACCGGGTGCCTACGACGAGGACCTGGGGATGACGTTCTCGGAGGCGGCCGACGAGGTCTACGAGACCAGCCTCGACCTCGTCGAGACGCTGGCCGGACACGGCTTCGACCTCCCGGCGTCCGAGGTGGACGCGGGGCCGGACGACGAACTGAACATGAACCTCCTCGTCGTGGACATCGACCCGATCGGGGACGCCCGCGCGAAGTCCGGTGCCCACGACGACCTCCGGAAGGCGCTGTCGTTCATCTGTTCGGAGGTCGCGCCACGTGTCCGTGGTGCGACCGACGAGATCCCGCGGACGGCCGAGGCGCTGGCCGGCGAGTACGTCCCGCCCGGCGGCAGCGGCGCACCCACCCGCGGCGGGGTCGATCTGCTCCCGACGGGGCGGAACTTCTACACGCTCGATCCGCGGAAGGTCCCGGCCAAGAGCGCCTGGCGCGTCGGCCGGGAGGTCGCCGACGGGATCGCCCAACGGCACGCCGACGAGCACGGCGAGTATCCCGAGGAGATCGGCGTCGTCGCCTGGGGGACCCCCACGGTTCGGACCCGCGGCGAGACGATCGCGCAGGTGCTCGCACTGATGGGCGTCGAACCCGAGTGGACCGACGCCGGCCGTGTCGACGACGTGACGCCGATCCCCCTCGACGAACTGGATCGGCCCCGGATCGACGTCACCACGCGGGTGTCGGGGCTCTTTCGCGACGCCTTCCCGCAGGCAGCGGGCGTGATCCACGACGCCGTCGACGCTGTCGTCGCCCTCGACGAACCCCACGAGATGAACTACGTGAAAAAGCACGTCGAGGAAGAGGCCGACCGGCTCGACGAGCAGGGGATCGAGGACCCCGACGCCGCGGCGAAACACCGCGTGTTCACGACCCGGCCGGGCGGCTACGGCGCCGGCACGAACAAGGCTGTCGACGAGGGCAACTGGGACGACCGCTCGGACCTCGCGGACGTCTACGTCCAGTGGGGCGGCTACGCGCTCGGGAGTCGCGGCGGCGTGACCGAGGCCCACGACGCCTTCGAGCGGCGGCTGGGCAGCGTCGACGCCACCGTCAAGATCGAAGACACCGCCGAACAGGACGAGTTCGACAGCTCCGACTGGTACGCCTTCCACGGCGGCTTCATCACCGCCGTCTCCGAGATCGCGGGCGAGGAACCGGCCTCCTACGTCGGCGACTCCAGCGACCCCGACAACGTCTCGGTCTACACCAACGAGGAGAAAGTCCGGAAGGCGATGCGGGCCCGCGTGCTCAACCCCGAGTGGCTCGACAGCATGGAGGACCACGACTACAAGGGGGCCGGCGACCTCTCGACGACGGTCGACGTGGTGCTGGGCTGGGACGCGACCACCGGCGTCGTCAGCGATACCCTCTGGGCGGATCTCGCCGGGAAGTACGCCTTCGACGAGGACCGCCAGGAGTGGCTGCGGGACGTGAACCCGTGGGCCTTAGAGAGCATCACCGACACGCTGCTGGAGGCCATCGACCGCGGTCTTTGGGACGCCGACGAGGAGACCGCCGACCGGCTCCGGGACCTCAACCTCCGGGTCGACGGCGACCTCGAAGCCCGTGCCGGGAGCGACCGGCCGGAGGTGACGAGCGATGACGACTGAGGAGCGAGAGGCGGAGACCGACGAGTTCGAGGCCTACGCCGACCTCGGTGCGACGACCGAGAACGCGATGGACATCGCCGAGACGAGCATGGATCGGGTGCGGGAGTTGGTCCCGGACGAGACGCTGGCGGACCGGATTCGCCAGAAGAGCGTCCACGCGACCGGTGACCCGGAGTTCCAGCACCTCGTGCGGTTCACCGGCGCGACCGACGAGGAACCGGTGGTCGCCGGCGCGCGCGCCGTGCTCGACGAGCGCCCCATCGTCACCGACATCACGATGGTGAAGTCGGGGATCACCGGCCGGGGCCACGACTGTCCCGTCCGGAAGGCCATCGGCAACGGTGCCGACCTCGCGGCGGAGACGGGGATGACCCGGACGGCGGCGTCGGTCCTCGAACTCGACCGGGAGGGCGTCTACGACGGTGCCATCGCCACCGTCGGGAACGCGCCGACCGCGGCGCTCGCGCTGGCGGACTGCATCGATGACGGGACCCGGCCCGCCGTCGTCGTCGCCACGCCGGTGGGTTTCGTCAAGGCCGCCGAGAGCCGTGACCGCCTCCGGGCGGTCGCCGAGGCACACGGCGTCCCGGCGATCACGACCGTCGGCCGCCGCGGCGGGAGCGGGCTGGCGGCCGGCCTGACGAACGAACTCGTCCACGTGGCAAGCGACGCTCGAAACGACGAGGTCACGCTGCCGTGAGCGACGACTACGACCTGGACTCCGGCCCGGACCCCGCCGATCTGGCGGCGGCGGCTTCGGAATCGGCGTCCGATCGGTCCGAAGCGCCAGTGGACGCGGTCGGGATCGGCCCGGGTAACCCGGAGTACCTGACCCCGCGCGGCGAGCGGGCGATCCACGAGGCCGAGGTCGTCGTCGGGTTCGAGACCGTCGTCGACTACGTCCGCGAGCGGACCGAGGCCGACTGTCTCACCTGCGGGTACCGCGACGAGGGCGAGACACTGGCGACCTTCGCCGACCGCGTGGCCGACGGGGCGACCGGAACGGCCGTGTTGATGGGCGACCCGAACCACTCGGGGTATCAGTTCGTCGGGAAGGTCCAGGCCGCCGTCGACCGGCCGGTCCGGATCGTCCCGGGAATCTCCTCGCTACAGGTGGCTGCAAGTCGGGCGCGGACCCCGATGGAGGCGACGACCTTCGTCACCCTGCACAAGAGCGGGGAGATCACGCCGGATCTCGACCGGCTCAGAGAGGCGGTCGGCGAGCGACACCTGCTCGTGCTCCCGCGCCCCTACGACTGGATGCCCGAGGACATCGCCGCCGACGTGCTCGATGCAGGAGCGTCGCCGTCGCTGGAGGCGCTCGTCTTCGAGCGGCTCACACACGACGACGAAGCGGTGACGACGACGACACTCGGCGAACTCGGGGCACGCACCGCGGACTCGGACGCGTCCACCTCACCGTTCTCCGATCTCTCCGTACTGGCCGTCCGGGCCGACTGAAGACCGGGACGCCGTCGGTCTCTCTCACCTACCGGCCTGTACCGACCACAACTTATTTGCGAATCCGTCGCAACGCGTAAGACAAGCCGAATTGGGATAACTAAAATAAGATTTACTGGCCCGACGATCCATGACAACCGAATCCATCCTGCTCATCAGCCGTGCCACGAGAAACGCCCACGAAGTGCTCGAGACACACGCCGACCGCCTCGCCCGGCGGACCGGCGTCGACGACGTCGACGTCGCGACCTACGATTCCGAGCCGATCCGCGAACTCACGCCCCAGTTCGAGCGGCTCACTGCCGAGACGGTGTACGCCGTCCCGATGTGTGCCGCCCACGGCCACGACACGACGACCGGTATCCCCGCCGCACTGTCGGCGCTGCCCGGCGAAGTCCACTACTGTGAACCCCTGGGCCGGAGTCCAGCAGTCACCGAGGTGATCGAAGACCGCGGCACACAGCTGGTCCCGGCCGCGGACGACGTCTCGCTCGTTCTCGTCGGCTTCGGCAGTAGCTCGAAACCGTACCATCGACAGACGACCGACTACCACGCCACACGGCTGCGCGAACACTCGGGCTACGGCGAAGTCCTGACCTGCTATCTCCTCCAGAACCCGACGGTCGAGTGTGTCCGGTACAACACCACGACCGACCGGGCGATCGCCGTTCCACTGTTCCTGACGCGGACCGAGGCCACCGAACAGGAGATCCCCGCCAAACTCGAACTCGACCGGGGTGGTATCGAGTACGCCGATCCGCTGGGGGCACACCCCCGGATCACCGACGCCGTCCACGCGGAGGTCGAGAAACAGCGCGCGCTCGCTGACGGGGATCGCTCAGCCGAGCGCTCCTTCGAGGCACAGCTAACCCGGACACAGCGGCGAGTCGCCACCGACGGCGACGGCGGCGAGCGGTAGCCGGTTCCGGGGGAACGTCGACCGCCCGACTGGACCGTACGGGCCGGCCCTACGTGTGACACAAGACCTATTTTCCAGACAGACATCCGTCGGAGTATGACAGCCGTCGACCTCGCGTTCGACGAACAGGAGTATCTCCCGGCGGTCGCCCAGGACGCCGAGACCGGCGAGGTCCTCATGCTCGCGTACGTCACCGAGGAAGCGCTCGAACGGACCCGCGAGACGGGCTACGCCCACTACTACTCGCGCAGCCGCGACGAACTCTGGAAGAAAGGCGGGACGAGCGGCCACACCCAGGAGATCGAGGCGGTCCGCGTCGATTGTGACGGCGACGCCCTGCTGTACGTCGTCGACCAGGCGGGCGGGGCCTGCCACACGGGCTACGAGTCCTGTTTCTACCGGACCGTCGACGGCGAGGAAGTCGGTGAACAGGTGTTCGATCCGGACACAGTCTACTGATGTCCGAGTTCGTCGACCAACTGGAGCAAACCGAACGGGAACGCGAGCGGGCACGGGAACGGGTCGAGGAGATCGGTGCCGACCGGCTCCGGACCTGCCGGGACGCCTACCGGGATCTGATACGTCTGCTGGAGGACTACGACGGCCGGGCGACCGGCAGCGGTGACTTCCAGGCCTACACCCAGTTCGAGGGCGCCGTGGCGACGGTGGTCGGGAACCTCGACGAGGACATCCCCGAGTACGACACCTTCGAAGCCGTCGACGACCACCTCCAGCAGCGCCGCCTCTCGGAGAGCGACTTCGAGCAAGCGAGGGAGATGCTGGCCCCGGTCAGTGACCTCGTCGACCGCCTGGACGAGTTAGAGAGCGCCCGGGAGGCCTACGTCCAGGCCCGGCGGGAGGCACGGCGACGTCTCGGGGAACTGGACGAGCAGATCGAGGAGCTGGAGCGTCTCGAACGGCTCGGCGACGCCGACCTCGACGCCCCGGTCGAGCACATCCGTGCTCCCATCCGGGCCTACGACGAGGCCGTCAGAGAGGCCTTTGCCGCGTTCCGGAACGACGCCCCCGCCCGCGAGGTCCTCGGGTTGATCGAGCGGACCGAGGCGTTCCCCCTCGTCGAGTTCCGCGCCCCACCCGAGGAATTGCTGCGGTACGTCCGTGAACACGAGGCCGGGACCGAACCGCTGCCGACGCTGCTCGAGTACGCCGACTACTCGGGGTCGAAACTGGACCACTACGTCGAGGACCCCGCGGCGCTCCGATCCGCCGTCTCGACCCGGCGGACGTACCTCCGGAACGTCGACGCCGATCCCCTGACCGTCGGGTGGCCGCCGCCACCGGCCTCGGAACTCCCGTGGCTCTGTCGGGAGTACCGCTCGATCGTCGCCAGGTTCGCCGACGAGAGCGTCGTGGCACGGCTACGCGAGGTCCGGCAACTGGCCGGTCGGGACGACTACAAGCGGCTCCGGGAGAGCGCGCTGGCTCGCTCGGAACTCACCGAGGCGGAGCGCGAACGGATCGCCAGCGGGGCCGTCGAGCGGGACCTGGCCGCCGCTCGTGACGAGCGGGACGCTATCGAGACGGCGCTCTCGACTCTCGGTGAACTGGACGACCCGCCCTGACTCACTCCGCCGCCGAGACCATCGCCTCGGCCAGTTCCGTCGCCCGGTCCAGACTGCGGGCCTCGGCGTAGACGCGGACGACCGGCTCGGTCCCCGAGGGCCGGGCCAGCACCCACGCGTCGTCGTAGTTCAGCCGCCAGCCGTCGGTCCGGTCGACGGCCGCGTCGACCTCCTGTGCGTACGCCTCGACCCCGTCGAGCATCGCCTCGCGCCCGTCGTCGTCGTCGTAGCGGAGGTTCCGGCGGACGTTCGCGTAGTCGTCGAAGGGAGCGACGAGTTCGCTGACCGGCGTTTCGGCGGCGAGTTCACAGAACCGCGCGGCGGTGTAGGCCCCGTCCCGTGCGATCCGATAGGCGGGGAAGATGATGCCGCCGTTGCCCTCGCCGGCGACGGGGACGCGGGTCCCCTCGGCCCGGAGTTCGGCGATACGACTGACGATGTACGTCGAGCCGATTGGGGTCAACGAGAGGTCCGCACCGGCGTCCTCGACGACGTCGACCAACCGTTGTGAGGCGTTGACCGCGGAGACGACCGCGTCGCCGGCGTCGAGTTCCGCGGCCGCCAGGGCCGCCAGCGCGGCGTCGCCCTCGACGTGGTCGCCGCGTTCGTCGACGAAGATCGCCCGGTCGCCGTCGCCGTCGTGGGCGATGCCCAGGTCGGCGTCGGTCGCCCGGACGTACGCCCGCAGGTCCGCGAGGTTGGCTTCGACCGGTTCGGGGTCCCGCCCGGGGAAGTGACCGTCGGGCTGGGCGTTGATCGTGTGGACGGTACAGCCCAGTTCCCGGAACAGGTCCGGGCTGGTGAGCGAGCCGGCGCCGTGACCGGGGTCGACGACGACGGTGAGATCGGCCGCCGCGATGCGCTCGCTGTCGACGGCATCCCGGAGCTGTTCCCGGTAGCGCTCGCGAGCGGTCTCGATACACCGATCGGTTCCGACCCGCTCCCAGCCGGCCAACGCCGGGTCGTCGGCCCCGACGGCGGCGGCGATCTCGTCGAGCGTCTCCCGGCGCAGTTCGACGCCGTCGGCGCCGACCAGTTTGACGCCGTTGTAGGCAGGCGGGTTGTGGCTGGCGGTGATCATCACCCCGGGGACGCTCTCGCGCTCGCAGTAGGCCTGCAGTCCGGGTGTCGGGACGATCCCGAGCCGGTCCACGTCGAACCCCAGCCCGGTCAGCCCGCTCACTGCGGCGTTACCGAAGGTCCGCCCGGTGGTCCGCGTGTCACGTGCGATCGCGACGCGGTCGTGGTCCCCGGTCCAGACGCTGCCGGCCGCCTGTGCGATCCGCAGGACGTACCGCGGTGTCAGTCCCTCGCCAGCGACATCCCGGACGCCACTCGACCCGAACACTTGCATTCGAACGGGAGTGTGGTACCGAGTGGCTTAGGGATGTCGACGTGGCCGCGAGCGATTCCAACAGCCATTAGCACCCCGACGGCGGAGCAGTCGTATGGCCAACCAGGAACTCATCGACGCGCTCCGGGACGCGGTCAAATACGGCGAGTTCGAACTCTCACACGGCGGGACCTCGAACTACTACGTCGACAAGTACGTCTTCGAGACCGATCCCCGCTGTCTGGAACTGATCGCACGGGCGTTCGCCGAACGGGTCGCGGAGACGAAGCTGGCCGGCGTCGCGCTGGGGGGCGTGCCGATGGTCGCGGTCACCAGCGTCGAGACCGGGCTCCCCTACGTCATCGCCCGCAAGCAGGCAAAGGAGTACGGCACCGGCAACCGTATCGAGGGCGAACTCGAAGACGGCGAGGAGGTCGTCGTCATCGAGGACATCGCGACGACCGGCCAGAGCGCCATCGACGCCGCGGAGGCGCTTCGCGAGGCCGGCGCCGTCGTCGAGCGGGTCCTCGTCGTCGTCGACCGGGAAGAGGGCGCCCGCGAGAACCTCGCCGACCACGGCCTAGAGCTGGAAGCGCTCGTGACCGCCTCGGACCTGCTGGCGGACGCTCCCGGGAACATCGACGACTGAGCGAGTCCGGGGACGCCACCGGATGTCTCGGTCGGGCTACCAATTTTGGCCGTTCTCGCCACGCTTAAGCCCGTCTGTCCTGAGAGAGCCATCAATGGGTACGCTGGAGCGGTTATTCGAGTTGGAGGCACACGACACCGACGTCCGAACGGAGTTGGTCGCGGGGTTGACGACGTTCCTGACGATGAGTTATATCGTCATCGTGAACCCGGCCATCCTGAGCGCGGCCATCTCCGTCGAGAACCGAACCCCGGGCCAGACCGTCCAGATGCTGGCCGTCGTCACGATCATCTCCGCGGCCGTGGCGACGCTGATCATGGCCTTCTACGCGAACAGGCCGTTCGCACAGGCACCCGGACTGGGGCTGAACGCCTTCTTCGCGTTCACCGTCGTCCTCGGGTTGGGGGTCCCCTGGCAGACGGCGCTGTCCGCCGTCGTCGTCGAAGGGCTCCTCTTCATCCTCCTGACCGCCGTCGGCGCCCGCGAGTACATCATCAAGCTGTTCCCCGAACCGGTCAAGATGGCCGTCGGGGCCGGTATCGGCCTGTTTCTCGCGATCATCGGGCTGGAGGCCATGCACGTCGTCGCCGCCGACCCGGCCACGTTCCTGCAGTTCAACCCGTCGTTCGCCAACGACCCCATCGCCATCATCTCCGTCGTCGGTCTCTTTCTCACCTTCGCGCTGTACGCCGCCGACGTCCCGGGATCGATCATCCTCGGGATCGTCATCACGACGGCGATCTCCTACGCGGCGAGTGCACTGGGGATCACCCCCATCGACCCACAGATCGCCGAGGGCGTGTTCCTCTACACGCCGGCGTCGCTGACCGGCCAGACCGCGGTCGTCTACTCGGTCGCCGGCTACAACATCACGCCGCTGGTCGGCGCGTTCATCGAGGGCTTCTCGAACGTTGACGCGCTGGGCTTCTCGCTCATCGTCTTCACGTTCTTCTTCGTCGACTTCTTCGACACCGCCGGGACGCTGACCGGCGTCGGACAGATCGCGGGCTTCCTCGACGAGGAGGGGAACCTCCCCGACATCGACCGACCGCTGATGGCCGACGCCGTCGGGACCACCGTCGGCGGGATCATCGGCACGTCGACGGTCACCACATACATCGAGTCCGCGACCGGCGTCGAAGAGGGTGGCCGGACGGGCCTGACCGCGCTGGTCGTCGCGGTGCTGTTTCTCGCGTCGCTGGCGCTCGTGCCCTTGGCTGCGGCCGTCCCGCTGCACGCCTCACACATCGCGCTCGTCGTCGTCGCCGTGTTGATGCTCCAGAACATCGTCGACATCGACTGGGACGACCTGAGCCACGCCGTCCCCGCGGGGCTGACGATGTTCATCATGCCGTTTACCTACTCGATCTCGTACGGGATCGCCGCCGGGATCATCGCCTACCCGATCGTGAAGGCCGCACAGGGTGAGGCGAGTGAGGTCCATCCGGGTCAGTGGGTGCTTGCGGGCGCGTTCGTGCTCTACTTCTTCGTCCGGACCAGCGGCCTCCTCGGTGGCGCACTCTGAGACACAGGGCGCATCTGTGTCCGGCGGACACACCACCGGTGTCCTCTTGTCGCTGGCGTCCGTAGCCGACTCCGTAATGGCCAACCTCGAACTCTACGAGCTGGAAGGCTGTCCGTACTGTGCGAAGGTAATCAAGAAACTCGACGAACTCGGCCTGGAGTACAAGTCCCACATGGTCCCGCGCTCGCACGACGAGCGGACCGAAGTGAAGGAGGTCTCGGGCCAGACCGGCGTTCCAGTGCTGATCGACCACGACAACGGCATCGACGGGATGCCCGAGTCCGACGACATCGTCGAGTACCTCGAAGAGACCTACGGCAGCGGCGCTGCTTGAGGGGACTCAGCGCCGCAGGCGTAGGACGACGAACCAAAACGTAGGCTAAGCGGTCTCTTCGTGGTCTTCGCCGCGTTCCATGATGAGATCACGGAGATCGACGGCGTCTTCGATCTCCTCCATCTCGTCTTCCTCGATGATCGCGGTCCCTTCGACGGACTCGCGTTTGAGTTCGTCGACGACGTACACCGACCGCGTCCGAGTGACCTCGCCGACCGAGGACATGATCCGCGCCCGTTTCTCGGCGGCCTCGGTAAACGGCGAGTGCCCGGTCAGGACCTGCTCGCGGCGCCGGCCGTTCTCGTTGACCGCCTTGAACGGCGCTCGGTCGGTCGGGTGGACCTCGAAGCCGATGCGGGTGAAGACGGTGACGATCGACTCGTCTTCGGGGTTGGCGTCGGGGTCCTCGGGCGTCGGTTCGTCGTCCCGAACCTCCTCGGCCCCGTCGAGGACGCTGACCGGCGAGGTCAGCGGCGCGTCGAACAGATCTTCGAGTTCGGCTGCCACCTCGACGGAGGCGTCCATGCCGTCCTCGTACTTCGAGACGGTTCGCCGGGAGACGCCCAGTTCCGTGGCCAAGCGTCCCAGCGACCACTCCCTGTCCTCGCGCGCGTCGGCCAGCACCTCGGAGTCGATGTTGACGTAGAGCCCACCCGGGGCCGCGTAGATGAGCGGCGGGACCTCCTCGATGAACAGGTCCATGGCGGTGTCGGGCGACAACACCGGGACGCCGTGCCGGAAGTAGACGACGCCGGGTTTCAGGTCCTCGTCGCGGGTCCGCAACCCGACGACGATCGGCGTCGCGTTCAGATAGGTTCCCAGACGGCGCATCTCTGCACCCGTGACGCCGTCGAAGGCGTCGATGTTGCCCAGGATCTTCACCAACAGGACGTCCTCTCCGCGCCGGGCCGCGATATCGAAACTCTTGGGCCTGATCGCACAGCGGTCGCTGACGAGAAACCCCGCGTCCTCTAGCATCGCCGTGACGTTGCCGACCAGTGCCGACCGTGACATAGTCCTCCGTACCTCTACCAAAGGTAACCAATCGTCGTATATATGATTTGTGGCGGCATCCGGGACGATTCGCGTGACGAAACCGGGTCGGACGGAACGGGTAACCACGAGTCGCAGTTACAGTCCAGGGGTCTGAGAGGAAAAAATAACCGTCTGCGCCGAGAACCAAGCGTCCATGTCCGTCGTAGAGGCAGGTGAGGACTCCCCCTGGACAAAGCGAGCGGGCCTGACAGCGGTCGCCGCCGCCGTCGCGCTCTTTCAGTTCTCCCTGACTTACCAGGCGTACCAGCGCGGTGGTCCCGGTGCGATCACTGACCAGGTCATCTACACGTATCTCGCGGTCGCGTTGCTGATCGGGAGTGCTACGGGGACGATCCGATCGAGACGGTTCAACACGGCGTTTTCAGGAGTGGGCGGGCTGCTCGTCGCGGGGCTGGTGGCGCTCGACCCACGAGTCGTCTACGTCCTCGGTCTCGGACTGTTTGCCGCTGGGTTCGTCTACTACGGTAACGTGGCTCGTTCGGACTGAACAGCGACGACGGGTCGGGATACGGGCTGGAGAAGTGACCGCCGCGGGTCCGATCGATTCGACACCGTCGGATACGCGTCGGTACGAAACGCCGAAGACAGTCGGGATACTACCACCGTCAGTGACTATCGTCGGTCTCGACGACACCGATTCCCGGGAAGGCGGGATGTGTACGACCTACGCGGCCAGCGAACTCGCCGACGACATCCGTGCGGCCGGCGGGACCGTCGAGCGACTGCTCCTGGTCCGGCTGAACCCCGCCGTCGAGCACAAGACCCGCGGGAACGCGGCGCTCGCGGTCCACACCGATCTCGACGCCGGCCGGGCGACCGAGCTCGCCGAGTCGACCCTCGATCTGGCAGAGATCGACGACCCCCGGACGAACCCCGGCGCGGTCGTCGCTGACTGTGCTCCCGAGGCGGTCCCATCGGCGCTCGCGGAGTTCACCACGGACGCCGTTCGATCGATCCAGGACCGCGTGACGGCGACGACGTTAGCCGATCACGCCGGCTTCGCGCGCCTGGAACGCGGGAACGGCCGCGGGCTGATCGGCGCGCTCGCCGCCGTCGGCGCGTGGGCATCCTTCGACGAGTGGACCTACGAGCACATCGCCTACCGCGGGCGAGAGCGGTGGGGAACCGAGCGCGACGTCGATACGGAAAGTGTCTTCGCCGCCGCCGAGTCCCACTACCCCGCCGTCTGGGACACCGTCGATCGGAGCTCGAACTATCCGGTCTGTGTGCCGCGGACCCCCTGTCCGGTGCTGTACGGCATCCGCGGCGACGACCCGGCGGCCTGCCGGGCCGTCGCCGACGCCATCGAGGGCGAACCGGTCGCCGAGCGGGCGACGTTTCTGACGAACCAGGGGACCGACGTGCATCTCCAGACGGCCCCGCTGGCAGCGGTCGAGGACGACAGCGCCTACCGAGTGTCCGGCGAGGTAGTCGATCCGCCCGAGACCCGCGCCGGCGGCCACGTGTTCCTGACGATCGCCGACGACGGCGGGACACTCCCGTGTGCAGCCTTCGAGCCAACCAAGGGGTTCCGTGACCGGGTCCGATCGCTCCGTGTCGGCGACTGCGTGACCGTCTGTGGGGAAGTCAGCGGTGGGACCCTCAAACTGGAGAAGTTCCGCGTCGATGCGGTAGTCGAGACCGAGCGAGTGACTCCGAACTGTCCCGACTGCGACCGATCGATGTCCTCGGCCGGCCGCGACCAGGGGTATCGCTGTCGGGACTGTGGGACCAGTGCCCCCGGGAAGGTCGAGCGCCCGATCGACCGGGAGATCGAACCGGGCTGGTACGAGGTCCCGCCGGTGGCGCGCCGACACGTGGCGAAGCCGCTGGTCCGGGGTGGGTTCGGCGGGGCGACGCATCCGGAGCGGTAGGCCGGTGGCCACGAGCGCTGTGACCCGGTTTTCGCCCACGTGTTTCCGCGAGCGGCGGCCACGGACCACCCGAGTGCGAGAGCCGTGGTAGCGGAGCCGCTGGTCCGGTGTGGGTTCGGCGGGTCGACACCCCCGTCCCCGTGCTCCTGTGGCGCTGCTCAGGCGTTGCGGCCCGTGAGCGGGACCACCACGTCGTCGTCCGGAGCGACGACGCCGCGGTCCCTGAACGATCGCAGCGCCGCCGTCGCCGTCGCACAGGTCGGCTCGACGTGGAGCCCCTCGGCAGCCAGTCGGTCGTGTGCGGCCCGGGTCGCCCGCTCGTCGACCGCGACAGCGTCACCGCCCGTGTCCTCGATGGCCGCCCGGATCTGGTCGGCGCGTGCTGGCTCGCTGATCTGGATGCCGTCGGCCAGGTCGTTGTGGCTCGCGCTCCCCCCGTGGCGAGCGTCGGCGATGGGGCTGGCACCCGCCGCCTGTGCGCCCAGCAGTTTCGGGATCTCGTCGATCCAGCCGGCTCCTTCCAGCGCCCGGAACCCCTGATACGCGCCCAGAAACAGCGTCCCGTGACCCAGAGGCGTCACGACGGCGGCCGGGGCCGACCAGTCGCGCTGAGCGGCCAGTTCGTAGGCGACGGTCGCGGTCCCGGCGAAAAAGGCGGGGTTCCAGGCGTGGCTGGCGTAGTAGCCGTCCCCGGCCTCGACGGCCTCGAGACAGGCGTCGGTGACGGCCTGCCGGTCGCCCTCGACGGCGACGACCTCGGCGCCGGTGCGTTCGATCCGCCGGCGCTTCCCCGCTTTCGCGTCGGCGGGAACGTAGATCTCGGCGTCGATACCGGCACGTGCAGCGTAGCTGGCGACGGCAAGCCCGGCGTTCCCGGAAGAATCCTCCAGGACACGGTCTGCGCCGACAGCCTGTGCCTCGGCGACCACCGTCGCCGCGCCGCGGTCCTTGAAACTCCCCGTCGGGTGGAGGAACTCCAGTTTGAACGTCGCGTCCCAGTCGGGGGCGTCGACGAGCGGCGTCCACCCCTCGCCCAGCGTCACCCGTTCGTCCATCGGCAGGAGGTCCTCGAAGGCCCAGATGCCCGCGTCGCGGTCGAAGTCGGTGGGTTCGCCATCGGAGGCTGGCGGGTCGGCGTAGTCCAGTGCGTGGCCACAGTCACAGCGCCAGGGCCGGTCGCGGGGGTACTCCCGACCACAGGCCTCGCAGTGTCGCATAGCGGCAGTGGGGCGGCGAGTCATCAAAAGGTGGTGGTCACGACGGCGCTCCCGTGGCCGTGAGCGAGTGGCGCGACGACAGTCGCGCCCGAGCGAAGGCGAAGAAGGCCAGGGATGAATCGGGAGCATACCGCGAGCGGTTTCACGCGAATCGCGCCGCGATTCGCGCCTTTTTCCCCACGTTTTCGCAATGGGGGGTGCCCGCAGCGAGCAGCGCGAGCGAGGACACCCCCCGAAGGAAAAAGTGGGTCAGTAAGTATCGATGTCGGTCCCGACCGAACAGACGTACTCCCCGGTCGCGACCTGTGGGAGGCGGCGCGACCGCCAGAAGATCCCCGAGGAGTCGGCGGTGATCGTCGCCTTCTCCTGGCCGAAGACGTCGGTGATCTCGAACAGCGGCTCGCCACGGGAGACACGCTCGCCCAGGTCGGCCTGGAAGTCGACGAGGCCGCCGGAGGGGGCACCGTACTGTTCGAAGCCGCTGGCGCGGGTCTGTGGCGTGGGGCTGTAGTGGCCGTCCAGGAAGTCGTAGTAGGTGAGGACGTTGAAGACGCCGTCGACGCCTTTCCGGATCGAGTCCTCGTCCCAGCCGACACAGCCGCCCAGTTCCGGATCGATCGTCGGGACGCCCTCGTCGGGGGCCGCGCGAGCGAGTTGGCCGTCGGGTCCTTTCTGGTCGAGGATGTGGCCACAGCCGAATACTTTCGCGAGTTCGAGACACTCGCTGTGGAGCCGATGGCGGGTGCCACACCGGACGCGACATTCCTCGATCATCCGCGAGGTCGATCCCTGATGGAGGTCGACCACGTAATCGGCGCTGATCGCGGCGTCGAAGGTCGCGGCGGCGATTCGCTCGCTGGAGGTGCCGGTGTCGTCACCGGGGTAGGCCCGGTTCATCTTCGTGTCGTCGATAGGGTTGCGGTGCTCGGCGACCTGGAAGGCGTGGTAGTTGACGATGCCACAGACCAGGATCGTGCCGGCGATCTCCGAGGGGTCCAGCCGGGGGAGCACCCGCTGGACGACGCCGACGCCGTTGAGTTCGTCGCCGTCGCTCGCAGCCTGGATGTAGAGTGTCTTCCCGCCGGCGGCGCCGTTGACCACGGCGACCGGGAGTCCGACGGAACTCCCGTCGCGAGTCTCGCCCACCTCCAGCCGTCCCGTATCCATCTCACCGGGGACGGCACTCGCCGTACCGAAACGTACCATTGTCCGATTCGTTCGGCCTGTGTGCCTTTACTGGTTCGGATTCCGGCCGGCTCGGACCGACGCCGTCTTGAACGGAGCGACCCTACCGGCGGGCGTGGCAGACCGCGAGCAACCCAGCGGCCGGGCCGCGATGGTACAGGCGCTGAACGTCCCGCGGAACGCGAAACTCGGGTTCGGGTTCGCACTCGTGGTGACCGGGCTCGTCTTCGCGACGTTCGTCCTGCCGGGGACCGGTCGGCCGGCGTACCTCTATCTCGCCCTGGCGTTCGTCCTGGCGATGTCGCTGGGCGGGCTGACGACGGCCGTGCTCACGATCGGTTCGGCGGTCCGGTTGGCACGGCGGGACAGTCCGGAGTAAACGGTGGAGCCGGCGATCGACCCGGGATTTTACTCCCCAGCGCCGACAGCACGCGGTATGGACAGAGCCCTCCCGCTCGCGGTCCTCGTCGGCCTCGCAGTCGGTACCGTCGTCACACAGGTACTCGACGCCGGATGGTACCTCGCCCTCGGGACGATCCCGTTGTACGTCGGATGGAGTTACTTCGCGGTCAGCTACCCCGACACGCTCCGTGCGAGCGTGTTCTCGTTCGACCGGCGTGCCGACAGTCTCGGCTACGCGGCGGGCGTCTTCGGGCTCAGTATCACGGCACTGGCGATCGGCCACGCGGCCGGCGGGAGCGGGCAGATCGCACCCGAAGTGGTCGTCGCCGTCTTCGGTATCATCGGGTTCATGTACACGCTCGCAGCCGTCCTGGCCGTCGAACCCGGCGTAGTGAACGTCGACCGCTGAGTCCTAGCCGCCGGCTAACTCCGCGAACCGCTCGGCGCCGGTACGGGTCCCCTTCGCGATGACGACATCGCCGGCCTGGAGCGGCGTCTCCGGGCCGGGCGAGACGACCCAGTCGCCGCCCTCGCGGCCGGTCCGGTCGCTCTGGTTGCTCGGCCGTCGAATGGCGATGATCCGCATCCCCGTCGCCGTCTTGATCGCCTGCTCGCCGATAGTGTCGCCGGCGAAGTCGCTCGATGCGGCGATGGTCGCCTGCGTGATGATCTCGTCGGATTCCTGGACCGCCTCGGCGACGACCGGATGGGTCGAGAGCCCCCGGAGGACGCCTTCGCTCATCTCCAAGGCGGCGTCGGAGATGACCTCCGTCGAGCGGGCCAGGTGGACCAGCCCGCGTAGCGAGACCGGGTCGTCGCTGTCCCCTGCTGCCCGGAGGACCCAGGCTTCGAACCGGGACTGGAGGGCGTCGACCTCGGCTTCGAGTTCGACGACCTCCTCGGCGACGGCCTCGCTGTCGAACAGCACCGCCCCGTAGGCCAGATCGACCGCCAGTTCCGCCATGTCTTTCATCAGGACGATCGAGGAGACAGCCCGGTCGAGATCCTGGGCCGCCCGCTCCGGTGGCTCGGGCGGTTCGTACTCCTCGCCCGTGGCGTCCCGGTACACCTCGGTGACGCCGGACTCGGGACCGCGGAACAACACGACATCACCGGCCTCGATCGCCGTCTCTCGATCGGGGTTGAGGAGCCAGTCGCCCTGTCGGCGGATCGCCAGCGCGCGGACGCCGGTCTCGGTCTCTAAGTTCAACGTACCCAGCGTCTCGCCGGCCAGCGGGGAGTCGGCCGCGACCGTCGCACGGACGAGCGTTTCTAAGGCCTCGGGGAGCGCCGCCCGCATCGTGTCGGGGAGGCCGATATCTTCGAGGACGATCTTCGCGATGTCGCCGGCGGCGTCGCTGATCTTCTCGGCGGCACCGACCATCCCCAGAACCGGCGCCAGTGCCTCCGCGTCCTCGGTCGACCGACAGGCCATCAGAAGGCTCATCCGCGCCCGCAACTGGAGGACGTCCATCTTCTCTTCGAGTTCCAAGACCTCCGCGGCGACGTCGTCGCTGCCCAGCAGCACCGCCGAGTACGAGAGGTCGATGAGCAACTCCGCGGTGTCTTTCATCTCGGACAGCACCGACTTGACGCTGACCGGCTCGTACTCGACCGACACTGTCGGGTCCATGCCCGGCGGTTCGGCACCACCGGCTAAAAGCGTTGACCACACCGATACCGAGCGGTGAACAGCCGGTCCTGTGAGGCGCTGTCGCCCACCGCTGTGGCCGGTCGGACAATTACTGGCCGGAAGAGTTGTGGTGTTCAATATATCACCGAGTATCCTGGACGTTCTCCAACTCACCAACAGTCAGATGTGTGACATTGGCGGCTAGAAAGAAAATGTTTTTCCCGGCAGGTCGGGAACCCACAGCGTATGTCTGACGACCTCAAGAAGGGGCTCGAAGGTGTCCTTGTCGCCGAGTCCAGTCTCAGCATGATCGACGGCGATGCTGGCAGACTGGTCTACCGGGGCTACACCATCGAGGATCTCGCGAACGGCGCCAGCTACGAAGAGGTGCTGTACCTGCTCTGGCACGGTCACCTCCCGAACGCCGAGCAACTCGCGGCCTTCGAGGACGCGATGGCCGAGGAACGCGAGGTCGACGACGACGTACTCGATACCGTCCGCCAGTTGGCCGAAGCGGACGAGAACCCGATGGCCGCGCTGCGAACCGCCGTCTCGATGCTGTCCGGGTACGACCCCGCGCCCGAGGACGCCGAGCCGACCGACGAGGAAGTCAACCTCGCCAAGGGCCGTCGCATCACCGCGAAGATGCCGACGATCGTCGCGGCGTTTACCCGTATCCGGGACGGCGAAGAGCCGGTCGAACCCCGCGAGGACCTGGATCACGCAGCGAACTTCCTCTACATGCTCAACGGCGAGGAACCCGACGACGTGCTGGCCGACGTTTTCGACCAGGCGCTCGTCCTCCACGCCGACCACGGATTCAACGCCTCGACGTTCTCGGCGATCGTCACGGCGTCGACGCTGTCGGACGTCCACAGCGCCGTCACGTCGGCCATCGGCACCCTGAAAGGCCCGCTCCACGGCGGCGCCAACCAGGACGTCATGGAGATGCTCAAGGAGGTCGACGACGCCGACTCCGACCCGCTGGACTGGGTCAAGAACGCCCTCGACGAAGGTCGTCGCGTCTCCGGGTTCGGCCACCGCGTCTACAACGTCAAGGACCCGCGTGCGAAGATCCTCGGCGAGCGCTCGAAGGAACTCGGCGAGGCCGCCGGCTCCCTGAACTGGTACGAGATGTCCACGACCATCGAGGACTACCTCATGGAAGAGAAGGGGCTGGCCCCGAACGTCGACTTCTACTCGGCGTCGACGTACTACCAGATGGGGATCCCCATCGACATCTACACCCCTATCTTCGCGATGTCCCGCGTCGGTGGCTGGGTCGCCCACGTCCTAGAATACATCGAAGACAACCGCCTCATCCGGCCCCGTGCCCGCTACACCGGCGCCGACCCCGACGAGACCGAGTTCGTCCCGATCGGCGAGCGGTAGACGGCTTCGGTTGTTACGGTTTTCAGCTAGTCGGTAGCTCCTGGTTCGGTATCTCGGAGAAGAGAGCGAGGGGCACCTGCGGGCGTTTCCCGGCGGTACTGTGGCCGTGAGCAGCGAGTGGTTCCCATAGCGCCGCAGGCCCGAGGCAACCCCGCTTAAAAGTGATCACGAGAACAACTCGCGGAACCGCGTCACCCCGGCGTCAGTGCCGGCGACGACGAGTTCGTCGCCCCGGCGGATGTCCACGTCCGGCCCCAGATCGGTGAGGACGTCTCCGTTGCGTTCGACGGCGATGACCGTACAGCCGGTCCGCGAGCGGATGTCGGCCTCGCCAAGCGTCGTCCCGGCCAGGCCGTCAGCAGTCGTCCGGACCACCTCGACCTGCTGGTCCATCGAGATGACGTCTTCCTCACGGAGGATCGTCGAGGCGAGCATCCGGCCGCTGACCGTCGCCAGCGAGAGGACGTAGTCGGCCCCCGCGCGGTAGATCTTCTGGACGTTCTCCGTTCCCTCGGCTCGGGCGATGATCTCCACGTTGGGGTTCAGATCCCGGACGACCAGCGTCGCGAACTCGGTGTCGGTGTCGTTCGAGAGCGCGAGGATGACCGTCCGGGCGTCCTCGACGCCGACGGCTCGGAGGTCGTCCGGTTCGGTGGCGTCACCGACGACATCGACGGACGGTTTCTCCTGGCGGTCAAGGACAGTGTAGGGAACACCCCCCGAGGCGAACTCACGACAGATCGTCTGGCCGACCTCGCCGTAGCCGACGACGACAGTCTCGCCCGCGCGGTACTGCCGGACGTTCGAGAGGGTCATCGTCTTGAGTTGCTCCAGTTGGGACTCGGTGCCCGAGACGAGCAGGACAGTGCTCCCGTCGAGTTCGGCGTCGGGGGAGGGGGGACTCTGGAACTGGCCGCGGAACCACGCCCCGATGACGTTGACGCCAGTTTCCTCGCGGATACCGCTGTCGGCCAGGGTCGTCCCGACGAGGGCGCTCCCGCGGTGGACCGGTAGTTCGGCGATGTCGAAGTCCTCGCCGAGTTCGATCGAGTCCCCCAGCGTCGTCGAGACGCCGGTCGTCACTTTCCCCGCGAGGCTCCGCCCGAGGATGCCACGCGGCGAGAGGACCACGTCGGCACCGGCGAGTTCGTGGTAGCGCTCGCGGTCGGGTTCCTCGACGACGCTGATGGTCCGTACCGTCTCGTCGACCTCGCGAGCCGTGAGGACGATGCTGGTGTTGACCTGGTCGGAGTCGTCGGCCACGAGCGCGCGGGCCGACGGGAGCCCAGCGTGTTCCAGCCCTTCGACGGACTGGGGATCGGCGTGGATAACGTGGTATCCCTCGCCGTGGAGGGTGTTTGCCGTCTCCCGGTCGGGTTCGACGATCACGTAGTCGACGTCCCAGGACTCCAGTTCCGTGACGAGCGTCTCGCCCCGCGGTGTGAACGTACAGATGACGATGTGGCTGCTGAGGTCCTCCTCGACAGCAGTCGGAGCAGTCGTCTCCATGGCCTCCTCGAACAGCGGAAAGAGGAGGACGGGCAACGCGAGGAAGATGAGGACCACGCCCGTGACGTCCATCAGGATGACGAACACGCGCATCACGTCGGTGTCCCAGGGCGCGTCGGAACCGTACCCGGTCGTCGTGAACGTCTCGACGACGACCTGTAGCGAGTGGAGGAACTCGCGAGGCCGGTTCTCGAAGGCCGTCATCCCGTAATCGTAGGCGACTGCGTACGCCAGAATGACGCCGATCAGTCCAACGACGTACAGCACCGTCCGGCGTTGCCAGGTGTCCATCCACTCCCCGTTACTGGACGGAGCCATACCAGTGTTGGTACCGACGATCGACGGGACAGATACTCTAAATTTGTGATAGATTGGCAGTCAGACGTGGGGCCGACGCCGGGCAGACACCACAAACACCGCCACCGTGTCTTGCAGTTTCACTTTCACTCCGGTTCGACTGGTTTTATATCATCGGGTGTTCATACCTCGGATGCAGTCACACGCTCTCCCCCTACGTTTTCCCGCAGGTCTAACACCCCACAGCGAGTAGCCCGTGCCATGCTCTCCGTAGACGACGTGCTGGCGGCGCGTGACCGGGTCGCCGAGACCGCCCGGCACACGCCGCTGGACTACTCACACACGTTCTCGTCGATGACCGGCGCCGACGTGCATCTCAAACTCGAACTGTTCCAGCGTACCGGTGCGTTCAAGATCCGGGGAGCGACCAACCGTATCGCGACGCTCTCGGAGGCGGAGCGAGCGGCCGGCGTCGTGACCGCGAGCGCGGGCAACCACGCCCAGGGGGTCGCACTGGCGGCGACGCGGGCCGGCGTCGACTCGAAGATCGTGATGCCCGAACACGCCCCCATCTCGAAAGTCAAGGCCACACGGAACTACGGCGGCGAGGTCGTCCTCGCCGGCCAGGACTACGACGAGGCCGCCGAGCGCGCCCACGAGATCGAACGCGAGGAGGATCGGACCTACATCCACGCGTTCGACGACGAGACGGTGATGGCCGGCCAGGGCACCGTCGGACTGGAGATCTACGAGGACCTCCCCGGCGTCGAGACGGTGGTGGTCCCCATCGGCGGCGGCGGACTCATCAGCGGTATCGCCACCGCGTTGAAAGGGAAGGACCCGGAGATCCGCGTCGTCGGCGTCCAGGCCGAGGGCGCAGCGAGCGTCCCCGAGTCGCTGGAACGTGGCGAGCGGGTCGTCCGGGACGAGGTCCGGACCATCGCGGACGGGATCGCCACGCGGACGGTAGGCGAGAAGACCTTCGAGATCATCGAGGAACGCGTCGACGAGGTGGTGACCGTCGACGACTCGGAGATCGCCGTCGCGCTGACGACACTGCTCGAACGGTCGAAGATCATGGTCGAGGGTGCCGGCGCGGTCGCGCTGGCGGCGGTCCTCGAAGAGCGGTTCGACTACGCCGAGGACGAGACGATCGTCCCGGCGCTGTGTGGGGGCAACATCGACCTGAACACGCTGACGAACGTCATCGTGCGCGGCCTGGTCGAGACGGGGCGGTACATCAAGATCAGGACGGTGCTAACCGACCATCCCGGCGCGCTCGAACACCTGGTCTCGGTACTCTCGGCCCAAGAGGTCAACATCTACGCCATCGAGCACGACCGGACCAGCCGCGACGTGGCGATGGACGACGCCGAGGTCGAACTGGACTTAGAGACCCGTGGTCCCGATCACGTCGAGGCCGTCCTCGCGGCGCTACGCGAGGAGGGCTACCCCGTCGAAGTTCTCGTCTGAGCGGCGGTTTTTAAGCCGCTGGCGGTCACCGACTCCGGTATGAGAGAGACGCTCCACACCGACGGGGCTCCCGCGGCCGTCGGCGCGTACAACCAGGCGACGACCACCGACGAGTTGGTGTGTACTGCCGGCCAGCTCCCGCCGACACGCGACGGCGACCTGCTCGGCGGCGCTGCCGTCGGGATCGAGGCGGTCGCCGCAAACTGATGGATCGGACGACGAAATCCAGCCTCCTGTGGGGCGTCGTCGGCGCACTGAGCTTCCTCGTACTCGTCCAGGGGTACGAACTGCTCGCGGCCCGCCCCATCGCCGCGACGATCAAGGTCGGCGTGGCACTGGCTGTCGGTGTCGGCGCCACCGCCCTCACGCATACCGCCCGCGGACGACTGCTCGGAAACGAAAGCCCTTAATCGGCGGCCGCCACACAGTCGGTTGCGAGCCAGAGTGGCCGAACCTGGTAAGGCGCACGCCTGGAAAGCGTGTTCCCTTTGGGATTCTGGGTTCAAATCCCAGCTCTGGCGTGCTTCTCACGGAAACTCCCCGGAGAGCCGTGGTTCCCGCCGATCGCCAACGGTTGTCAATCGGTCGTCCCGGAGTGTTCGTCGGCGAACTCAACGTCGTGGAGTTCGATCCGAGCGCCGCCGTCGCGTCCGGTCGTCGCCGTGACCCGCCAGTCGTGTGACGCCGCGAGTTCCCAGACGATGGCGAGTCCGAGCCCCGTCCCGGATTCCGCGGTGGTGTAGCCGCTCTCGAACACCCGGTCCACGTCGTCGAAGCCGGGACCGTCGTCCTCGACGTAGATCCCGGTTCCCGAATCGAGGGCGCCGACGGTGACCGCCTCGCCGCCGTGTTCGGCGGCGTTCCGAAAGAGGTTCTCCAGCAACTGCTGGAGGCGGTCGGGGTCGGCCAGGACCGTGGCGTCGGTCTCGGTTCGGAGCGTGGCGGTGTCGGTCTCGACGGTCCGCCAGGCCCGGTCGACGACAGCCGGGAGTGCGACCGATTCGACCCGCAGGTCGGGGTCGCGCTCCCGGGCTAGCGTCAGGACGTCGTCGATCAGCGACTCCATCCGGTCGTGGGACTCGGCGACGGCGTCGAGGTGTTCGCTCTCGTGGTCGCGGCGGGCGAGTTCGAGCTGACCGGACGCGACGTTTAGCGGGTTCCGCAGGTCGTGACTGACCATGTTGGTGAACTGTTCCATCCGCTCGCGTTGCCGGACGAGCTGGTCGTTGGTCCGTTGGAGCCGTGCGGAGTAGACGCCGACGACCGCGCCGAGCGTGGCCCCGAACCCCAGCGAGGCGACCACCGCGAGGAGAAACGAGGTGTCGAACCGTCTGCTGATCTGACCGAAGAACGCACCGATACCGAAGAAGACCACCACACCCAGCGCGGTCCAGCGGACGACGGTCCACCCGTGTCCGTCGAGTGCGCCGCCGTCCAGCCACCAGCCGTACACGACCAGTCCGAGACCGAGCACGACCGGGAGACTGCTCTGGATCGCGAGCACGTGGAGGGGAGCGCCCCCGGGTGCCGCAGCCGCCGCTGTTCCCAACAGGATGCAGCAACCGAGCAACCCGACCAGGTTCCAGCGAACTATGTCCGACATGTCCGTCGGCCATCGACGTATACGTGGTTTTCGGCATTTATTTCCGGTGTTTCGTCGGTTCCAGCGTCGGCGTGGAACCGGGCGCTGTGCCGGATCAGTCCCACTGGAACAGTTCGAGCGTGTACCCTTCGGGATCCTCGACGAAGGCCGCGTAGGCGTCGGCTTCGGGGATCGTCGTCGGTTCCAGGACCGCCACACCGCCGGCCTCGATGGCCGTCTCGAACTGTTCGTCCACGTCGTCGACGGTAAAGGCGACGTGGTCGGTGTCGGCACGGCTCGGTGCGATCGGGGTCGTCCGGTCGGGGTCGTAGCGGAGCTGGATGTCGCCGTCCGAGCCCGGCCGTCCCAGGTAGACGTTCTCGACGCCGTTGAGCGTGAATCGGTTCGTCTCCTCGAACCCCAACGCCTCGTAGAACGCCATCGAGCGGTCGAGATCCGAGACACAGAGCGCGACGTGTGCCAAGTCCATGCCCGGTTGGTTCGAGAGCCCCGGAGATGACTGTACCGATGTGGGACCGCCATCGGTGTTTTCAGGCTACAGACACAACGTCGGGCCGCATGAGTGATTCGGGTCCCTCGACGCTCCTGCTTGAGTACACGCAAGACAAGATCGCAGTACTGGACGAGTCGGGGACCTACACATACGTCAACGCGGCCGCGGAGCCGATCCTCGGCTACGAACCCGCGGCGCTGGTCGGGACGAACGCCTTCGAGTACATCCATCCCGAGGAACGGGAGACAGTACAGGACGCCTTCGGCTCCGTCGTCGAGTCCGAGGCGTTCCAGGCGACAACGTCGACGTACCGCCACCGTGCCAGCGACGGGTCGTGGGTCTGGCTCGAAAGCCGGATGTCGAACGTGACCGACACCGAGCTAGAGGGGTACGTCGTCAGTTCCCGGGTCGTCACCGACCGCGTCGAGGCCGAACGGGAGCGTATCGAGAGCCAGGAGCGGCTCGCCGAACTGGCCGATACCACCGACGATGTCCTGTGGGTGTTTGACGGGGACTGGGAGGAACTACTGTTCTGCAACCCGGCCTACGAGGCGGTGTACGGCAGGTCTGTCGAGGAACTCGAAGCGGACCCACAGAACTTCTTCGAGTGTATCTATCCACCGGATCGGGAGAGCGTCAGAGAGGCCTTAGAACAGCTTTCGGCCGGTGATCAGGTCGATATGGAGTACCGCGTGAACCCCACGACGGGATATAACCGGTGGGTCTGGGTCCAGGGCGAACCCATCGTCAGGGACGGCGAGGTCGTCCGTATCGCGGGGTTCAGCCGCGATGTCACGTACCGTCGCCGCCGGGAGCGCCAGCTTTCGGTGCTCGATAACTTCCTGCGGCACAACATCCGCAACCAGTTGACCGTGGTCATCGGCAGCGCCGATACCCTGGAGTCCGACCCGACTGCGGACGTCAAGACCCACGCAGCGATGATCCGCCGTGCCGGCGAGGGACTCCTAGAGACTGCGGAGAAGCAACGCGACATCGTCGAGATGCTCACCGAGAAACCCCGGACCGCGACGACCGACATGGTCGGGGCGATCCAGACGGTCACCGGACGCCTCCGCGACCAGTACCCAGAGGCGGACATCGAGACGAGACTCCCCGAGACGGCAGTCGTCGACGGCCCCGGGGAACTGGAGTGTGCGATAGCGGAACTCGTCGAGAACGCCATCCGCCACAACGATCGGGGGACGCCGTGGGTCCGGATCGCCGTCGAATCGGTCGGAGACCACGTCGAGATCACCGTCGACGACACCGCGGCCCCGATCCCGGAGTACGACCGGAACGTCCTGCTGGGCGACCACGAGATGTCGGCAGTCAACCACAGCCGCGGCTGTGGGCTCTGGCTCGTCTACTGGACCGTCGACCTGGCAGGGGGCGCTATCGAGCACACAACGGGCGAGCGGGGGAACACGGTGACGCTGTCCCTGCCCCGGGCATCGGGGTCCGGAGGGTGACGGCGACGGGAATTTATTCGCCGCGTCCGACCTCCGGCTATGGAGTACACCACACTCGGTTCGACCGGGATGGAAGTCAGCAAGATCTGTCTGGGCTGTATGAGCTTCGGCAGCGACCGCGAGTGGATGTTAGACGAAGGGGAGAGTCACGACCTCATCGAGCGGGCGATCGAGCTGGGCGTGAACTTCTTCGACACCGCCAACGTCTACTCCGCCGGCGAGAGCGAGTCGATCCTGGGCGACGTGCTGGCGGAGTACGACCGCGACGAGCAGGTCGTCGCGACCAAGGTCCGGTTCCCCGGCGCCGACGACCACCGGAACGCACGCGGACTCTCGCGGAAGACCGTCGAGCAGGAACTGGCGAACTCCCTGGACCGACTCGGGATGGAGACCGTCGACCTCTACCAGATCCACCGCTGGGATTACGACACGCCCATCGAGACGACGCTGCGGGCGCTCGACGACGCCGTCCGGCGCGGGCAGGTCCGACACGTCGGTGCCTCCTCGATGTGGGCCTACCAGTTCCAGCGTGCCCTGGCGATCAGCGACCGCGAGGGGCTGGCCCGCTTCGAGACGATGCAGAACCTCTATCACCTGACGTACCGCGAGGAGGAGCGCGAGATGCTGCCCCTCTGTGATCGGGAGGACGTGGGCGTCATCCCGTGGAGTCCGCTGGGAGCGGGCTATCTCGCCCGCCCCCACGAGGAGTTCACGTCGACGACCCGGGGCGTCCACGAGAACGAGAACGCGGAGGTCCCCTACGACGAGGGGGCGGGCAGCCAGGAGATCAACGAGCGCGTCCAGGAACTGGCCGCCGACTACGGCGTGACGATGGCCCAGATCGGGATGGCCTGGCACTTCGAGAACGAGTACACCACCGCGCCGATCCTCGGGACCTCCAGCGTCGAGCACTTAGAGGAGGCCGTCGAGGCCCTGGAGATCGACCTCTCGGCGTCTGATATGGCATATCTGGAGGAGCCGTACGAGCCGGTTCCGGTGTACGGGCACGAATAGCGAGACTCCGAGCACAGCGAGGAGTCTCGACGGAACGGCGAACGGAGTGAGCCGTGGAGTAGCGAGGGACCGACCGGAGGGAGGTCCCTCGAAGCGGCGCAGCGGCGACCAGCGGGAGCCGCGAGTAGCGAGACTCCGAACGGAGTGAGGAGTCTCGGCGGAGCGGTGAGCGAAGCGAGCCGCGGAGTAGCGAGGGTCTGAGCAGAGCGGGACCGAAGCCCCGTATAGCGGGCGGTGAGCGGAGCGAGCCGCGAGCACCGAGATCGAACCGCTACAGCAACTCGCCGCGAGCGACCGGGACGACACGGCCCCCGACGCGAACGTCGACCGGGTCGCCGCTGGCGTCGGCCGACAGTTCCAGCAGCGACGGCCGTCCCATCTCGAACCCCTGTTCGACCCGGACGTCAACGGTGTCGCCGCCGAAAAACTCGTGGCGGGCCAGATACGCCGCGAGACAGCCGTTCGAGGAGCCGGTCGCCG
Source organism: Haloarcula halophila (assembly GCF_029278565.1). Classification (NCBI taxonomy): domain Archaea; kingdom Methanobacteriati; phylum Methanobacteriota; class Halobacteria; order Halobacteriales; family Haloarculaceae; genus Haloarcula; species Haloarcula halophila. The sequence continues at coordinate 1,732,383 of NZ_CP119559.1, forward strand.
GGTCCTCGGGGACGTCGTAGAAGGGCGCGAACACGCGGTCGGCGACGTCGTTGGCGTCGTCCCGCGGGTCCGGACAGAACGCCAGGACGTTCTTCGCCTCGCGCTCGCCGGTCACGCGGTCGTAGGCCGCCCGATCGAGGTCGACACTCGTCAGCGCCTCGCGATCGGCGAGCGGAACGACGATGGTCGGAAGCCCGGTCGAGACGACCTGAACCGGCCAGTCGGTGTCGAGTGCGTCGGTCGGGAGTCCCAAGACCGCCGCGAGATCCTCGTGGGCGAGGCGGTCACCGAACGCGGGGGGCTGTTGGGTCATCCACAGCGACTCGCCGTCGCCGTCCGCGACCGTCTCGACAGGGACGTCCCCGACCGGGAGATCCAGCACCACCGTCTCCGGCCGGCCGTCCGCGAGGTGCTCACGGATCACCGCCGCGGTTCCGAGCGTCGGGTGGCCGGCGAAGGGCACCTCCTCGGCGGGCGTGAAGATCCGGACCGGCCACGCGCCGTCCTCGGGCGGGCCGGTGACGAAGGTCGTCTCCGAGAAGCCCATCTCGGCAGCGATTGCCTGCATCTCCGTCGCGTCGAGACCGCCGGCGTCACAGACGACGGCGAGTTGGTTGCCGGCGTAGCGCTGGCGGGCGAACACGTCGACGAGGTGGAGCGGGCGGGACATATCCACGGGGTAGACGGCGCCGACAAAGAGCGTGTGGGAGCCGTGGTACCACATCGCTATGGCTTTGCCGGTGGCGACGCTGTTCGAGGCATGGACGCTGTCGCAGTGGTCTGTTACGAGGGATTCGACGAACTGGACGCCGTCGGTCCCTACGAGGTGTTCGAGAACGCTGCCCGCGCCGGTGCCGGGTGGGACGTGACACTCCGATCGGTCCGAGAGACCGAGAGGGTGACCGCCAGCCACGGCCTCCGCGTCGAACCGGACGGACCGTTAGCTGCCGCCGACGCTGACCTCCTGGTCGTCGCCGGTGGCGAGTGGAACACGCGCGGGGACAAGGGCGCGTGGGCGGAAGCCGAACGGGGCGAGTTACCCGAAGCGCTGGCCGCGGCCCACGACCGCGGCGCGACCGTCGCCGGCGTCTGTACCGGCGGGATGCTCCTGGCTCGGGCGGGACTGCTCGACGGGCGGCCGGCCGTCACCCATCGGGGCGCGATCGACGACCTCCGGGCGACTGGTGCCGAGGTGATCGACGCCCGCGTGGTCGACGACGGCGACGTGCTGACCGCCGGCGGCGTTACCTCGGGGCTAGATCTCGCCGTCCATCTGGTCGCACGTGAGTGGGGTGAGGACGTGGCTGAACGGGTCGCCCGCGAGATGGAGTACGAACGCCGCGGGAGCGTCTACCGTGAATCCGGGAGTGGACAGCGGTAGTGGCTCGACTCGTGTGAACCCGTCTTCTCGCCCCCAGGCCGCCTGATTCAGGCGTTGGCGTGGGCCTCGTTGAGCAGGTCCTGGACGTTGACCACTTCGTCGCGCTTGCTGCTCTCGATGGCCGCGAAGACGATAGCCATCGATTCGAGAACGGCGTCGACGTTGGTCTCCATCCGGGCGGTCCCGTCGAGCCAGTCACAGAACTGCTCGATGAGCCAGGTGTTCTCCCAGGTGGGGCGTTCGTCCAGCGGGAGCTGTTCGCCCTCGGGTTTCCGTCCCCAGTTGCCGACGTCGTCAGCGTCGAAGGGGTATCGGGTCAGTTCACGGTGGTCCAGGACGATCGTCTCGTCGCGACACTCCGCGCGGAACTGTTCGTGGCTCCAGCCGTTCATCGCCGTAGCGTTGGCGTAACTCCCTTCGTACTGGACGCGGGTGCCGTCGGCGAAGTACATCGTCACGAAGCCGCTACAGTCCCCCTCGTAGTCGGCGGCGTCGGGGACCCACGTATCAGCATAGACCGTCTCACAGGGCGCGTCGACAAGCGACGCCAGGATGTCCAGATGGTGGACCGCGCCGTCGAGCAACAGCAGGTCGTCCATCTCGTGGACGTAGTCGGAGTAGACCCCCCGCTCGCGGACGTTGCCGGTGTACCGGGCCGTGAGATAGTCGATCGGGCTCGCCTCCTGAACCGCACGGCGAAACGTCGTCTTGTCCTGATCGAAGCGGTGGCTCATCGTGATCCCCATCTTCTTGTCGGCCTCCCTGACCTTCTTCGCGATCCGGACCGACCCCTCTAGCGTGTCCGCGATCGGTTTTTCCGAGAGGATGTGACAGTCGTGGTCGAGGGCGATGTCGACGACCGGTTCGTGGGCGGCCGGTGGGGTTACGATCGAGACGAAATCCGCCTCGCGTTCGCTCAGCGCCGTCTCAAGGTCCGTATAACACTGCTCTGAACCGAGGTTCAGCTCCGACTGGGCGAGCGTGAGCCGGTCGGCGTCGGTATCGACGGCGGCGACGACCTCGATGCGGTCGGCCGCGACGTTCGGCGGGATCGACTGTTCGACCCAGTGGCGTCCACGGCCACCGAGACCGACGTGTACCATCCGATAGGTCATACCGCGGCTACCGCATCCGTCCGTAAAGGTACCACTATTCGCCGTCGGGGAAGGCGACCTCGCGTTCGCGGCCGTCCTCGGGGACGAACACCTCGCCGTCGAAGACCTCGCCGGCCTCCGCCGCCAGTCGGTCGGTCTGCCCGGCGTAGCGCGTCGAGATGTGGGTCAGCGCCAGCGCGCGGACGCCGGCGTCGGCCGCGACCTGGCCGGCTTCGCGGGCCGTCGAGTGGGCCGTCGCCTGCGCGCGGTCGGCCCGGTCCTGTGCGAAGGTCGCGTCGTGGACGAGCAGGTCGGCGTCGGCGCTCGCCTCGACGACGGCGTCGGTCGGCCGGGTGTCACCGGTGTAGACGAACGTCCGCCCGGGACGAGGGGGGCCGACTACCTCCTCGGGCTGGACGGTCCGCCCGTCGTGTTCGATCGGGTCGCCCCGGTGGAGCTTCGAGTACTTCGGTCCCGGGGGGATACCCAGTTCTTCCTCTGCTTTCTCGCGGTCGAACCGACCCTTGCGGTCGTCCTCCGCGAGGACGTAGCCGACCGACGCGCACCGATGGGTCGTCGCGATCGCCCTGACGGTGTACTCCTCGCCGTCCAGCGCGACGTCACCGGCCGACAGTTCGTTGATCCGGACCGGAAAGGACGGTTTCGTCCCGTTTGCCTCGATGAGTTGCCGAACGTTCCCGCGGGTTCCGGCGGGCGTGTGGATCGCGATGGGGGCGTCTCGGTCGTTGAAGTCGAACGTCTGGAGCAGCCCCGGAATCCCCAGGACGTGGTCGCCGTGGAGGTGGGTCACGAACAGGTGATCGACGGAGAACCCGGTTCCGAAACGCATCATCTGGCGCTGGGTCCCTTCGCCGCAGTCGAACAGGAGGTAATCGCCGTCCTTGTTGACGAACAGTCCGCTCGTGTTTCGCTGTGTCGTCGGCACGGCCCCACTCGTCCCGAGGAACGTCACGCGCATCTCGTCGCACCGTCGGCCGCCGACGGGTAAACGCGTGTCGAAAACCACCGACCGCACACCCTGTCACCCGTTCACATTTATACCGGAGGCTGTCGTATCGGTCCCCATGAAGTTCGTCATCGTCGGCTACGGTCGCGTCGGCTCGCGGACCGCGCGTATCCTCCAGAGCGAGGGCCACGAAGTCAGCATCGTCGAGAACAATCTCGAGAAGGCCGATCGGGCCCGCGACGCCGGGTTTACCGTCTTCGAGGGCGACGGCACCGACGAGAGCGTCCTCGAAGACGCCGGCATCGAGACGGCAGACGCCATCGGCGGGCTGACCGGCGACCTCAACACCAACTTCACCGCCTGTATGATCGGCAAGGAGTTCGACTGTCGGACCGTCCTGCGGATCGACGCCGACTACCGCGAGGAGATCTACGAGAAGTACGCCGCCGACGTCGACGAGATCATCTACCCCGAACGGCTCGGAGCCGCCGGCGCGAAGACGGCACTCCTGGGCGGGGACTTCAACGTCTTCGCGGACCTGACCGAGAAGCTCTCGATCGCCAGCGTCCGGGTCCCCGAGGGATCGCCGGTGATCGGCACGCGTGTCGTCGAACTGGACCTGCCCGGCGAGGCCCGGGTGTACGCACACGGCCGCGCCCACGAGTCGATGACGATCCCGCTCCCACAGACGGAGATCGAGGCCGGTGACAGCGTCGCCGTGATGGCTGCGCCCGAGGGGCTCGACGAAGTCCGGGCGGCGTTCGGCGGCGAGGCCTCTGCCTGAGAGCGGCGAAGAGGGGTATCCGGGCGCGCTGTGGGAGGATAGGATAGGATTGGTCGCCGGTGCGCGCCCGGATAAGGCGAGGGTTCCTCGGGAGATAAACACCCGTCAGACATGCGGCAGACGGTACGGCTTTTGCGCTCCCGTCCGTTCGTTGTTGTATGACCTGGGGCGACCTGTTCGAACGAGCCAGCGAGTACGGGACGAGCGTCGAGCACGTCCGCGAAACGCTCTCGGAACGCCGCGACGATGGCTGAGTCGTCGCCGGCCCGCGTCGTCGCCGACGCCGACGTGCTGGCGGCGGACCTCCTGTGTGGCGACGGCCCCGCCCGGGCCGCGCTGGACCACGTGCGGTGCCACGCCTGGATGACCCTCGTCGCCAGCGATCCCCTGCTGGACGACGCACAGGCGGTGATCGAGCGGCTGAGCGATCCGCCGCTGGCGACCGACTGGCGCGAACGGATCGAGGGCGAACGCGAGCGGGTCGAACACCCGTCGGGGGACCACCCGGCGCTGGCCTCGGCCTATCGGGGCGGGGCCGCACACCTGCTGTCATTCGACGAGCGGCTTGGCAGCGCACAGACCGGCGCTGCCCTCCAGTCGCACATGCGGGTGAGCATCAGACCACCGGACGCCTTCGCGGGGCTGTTCGATCCGGAATCGCTGTACGCTGCCGTCGAGGGCGGGGAGTACCCCGGCCCCGACCGGGACCCGCGTGCCTGACCGGTTTCGCCCCGTCGAATTTTTCTCCACGAGCCACGAACGACCGGACATCGATATGTTGTCCCGTCTCCGCAACCCCGAGTACACCGGAGCGAACCGCTGTCTTCCCTGTACGGTCGTCAACAGCGCCATCGCCGTCACGCTGGCGGGTGCGGTCGGTGTCGGGGTCGCGACGGTCGCGACGCCCGTCGCCGGTGGCGTCGCCGCCCTGCTTGTGCTGGCCGGATCGGCGCTGTCGATCTGGCTCCGGGGATATCTGGTTCCGGGGACTCCGGAACTGACGAAACGATACATGCCGCCCTGGCTGTTGGCCTGGTTCGGGAAGGGGCCGGCGGCCGAGACGGGCACCAGCCACTTCGAGCAAGAGGACGTCGAACTGGAGACGATGCTGCTGGAACTCGATGTCCTGGAACCCTGTGACGACGTCGACGACCTCTGTCTGACCGACTCCTTCGACGAGGCCTGGACCCGCGAACTCCGGCAGGTCCCCGAGGATATCGACCCCCGTCGTGTCGTCGAACTGCTCGGGCTGGAAGCCGCCGAGGTCGGCATCCAGCAGTTCGACGACGCAGTCACGATCCACCGTGACGGTAGCCGTCTGGGGCAGTGGCCATCGAAGACGGCACTGCGTGTCGACGTCGCAGCCGCCCGGACGCTGGCCGAGTGGACCGACGAGTGGGGGAAGCTCTCGCCCGGTGCCCGGGGGGAGACCCTGGCCGGCCTGCGCGTGTTCGTCCGGGAATGTCCCGACGGCAGCGCGGCGACCTTTACGACCGAGACCGTCGAGTCCTGCTGTTCGAACTACGAGGTCGTCACGGTCCTCTGTGAGGGGACCGGCGAGCGCCTGCTCGAACAGCCCGTCAACTAACGCCCCTCGTTGACCAGCCGGGCGATCCGCCGGGTCGCCGAGCGGGGCGCGATTCGCCCGAGGAGATCGACCGCGCGCATCAGCCGGCTCGGGATCACGACGGTCTCGCCCGCGACGAGGCCCTCGTAGGCGGCCTCGGCGACCGCTTCGGGGGAGTTAGTCGTCAGCGAGCCGACCGTCGAGTCGCCCATCCCGGCACGCTCCTGGAACTCCGTGGCGACCGGGCCGGGACAGACGACCGTCACGTCGACCGGGTCGTCGCGCAGTTCCTCGGCGACGGCCTGCGTGAAACTGTTGACGTAGGCCTTGCTGGCGTAGTAGCCCGGGAGGAACGGGCCGGGCTGGAAGCCGGCCATCGAGCCGACCGACAGCACCGCGCCGCCGTCCTCGAACTCGTCGAGGAAAAGGCGGGTCAGCTCCACCGGAAGGACGACGTTGAGCCGTAACTGGGTGCGCTCGGCGTCGAGGTCGCTGTCGGCGAAGGGGCCGTAGGTGCCGACGCCGACGTTGTTGACGAGCACGCCGATCTCCAGCCCCCGATCGGTGACCGTCTCGTGGAGGGCGATCGCTGCCCGCGGATCGTCCAGATCCATCGTGATCGGCGTCGCGGTCACGCCGTGAGCCCGTTCGATCTCGGTCGCCAGCGACTGGAGTCGATCCTCGCGGCGGGCGACCAACACCACGTCGTGGCCGTTCGCGGCGAACTCGCGGGCCAGCGCCGCGCCGATACCGGCCGACGCGCCCGTGATCAGCGCCGGTCCCGCGACGGTCATCGGTCGGCGTACCATCCGGCGAACGATTCGAGGGCGCGGCCACGGTGGGAGACGGCGTTTTTCTCGTCGGTGCTCATCTCCGCGAAGGTGGCCCCGTCGTGCTCGAAGATCGGGTCGAAGCCGAAGCCGCCGTCGCCGCGGGGCGCGACGATGGTCCCGTCGACCCGCCCCTCGAACAGCGCCACGGGTGGCTCGTCGTCGCCCCCTTCGTGGACCCGGTCGGTCGAGAGCGGATCGCCGTCACAGTAGGCGAGGACGGTCTTGAACGCCGCCGAGCGGTCGGACTCGGGTTCGGTCATGCGCCAGACCCGCTCGACGCCGACGGTGTCCTCAACGTACGAGGAGTACGGGCCGGGGAAGCCGTCGAAGGCGTCGACGAAGAGGCCGGCGTCGTCGACGACGACGGGGCCGTCCGCCGCCCGGTAGGCCGACCGAGCGCCGTGGGCGGCCACCGCCGCCAGGTCGTCGGCCTGGATCTCCGGGTAGTCGAAGTCGAACTGTTCGACGGCGTCGTCGAGATAGGCGGTCGCCTCCCGGACCTTCCCGGGGTTGGTCGTCACGAAATTGAGCATACCGGAACCGGTGGGTCGACGGCAAAAGAGCCGTCGAAACCGCCGCTATCGACCGCCGAAAACAGTCGCCCTCGTCAGTCGACGACGACTTCGACGGGTTCGTCCTCGTCGTCCTCGTCGAACGGCGCTTCCTCCCCGCCGCGTTCGAGGTACAGCATCACGCCGGCGACCAGCAGCACGACCCACGCGCGCCAGTTCGCCAGGTTCAGCGTGTAGCCGATGCCGAACGGTTTCTCGACGAGCATCCCGTCGCCGGGCTTCCAGTACGAGGACACGAGGCGCTTGAGGCTCGGTCGCTCGAAGTTGTACGGCACGCCGAAGAGGGTCCCGGACTGTGGCTTGTCGTCCATACCCTCTGATACTGTCCCGGGCATTAAGTCAGTTGTCACCTCGGCAGTGTTGCGGCCGGGCGGGTACGTCGGACCGACCGTCTCACTGATACCGGCCGCGTCCCTCGATGTCCGAGAGCGACGAGCGCACCGGACCGGGATCGCTCGCCTCGGTTCGGTAGGCCGACAGCGCCGCGTCGAACAGCGTGTCCGGGTCGTCGGCGGTACCGGCGAGCGACTGGGCGAAGACGTGGAGATCCATCGCGTAGTCCTCTGGTTCGTCGGTGTAGTAGCCCAGGCCGAAGTCGATGAGGTACGTCCGGCGGCTCTCGGCGTCGGGGGCGACACGGACGTTCCGCGTCGTCGGGTCGCCGTGGACGAAGCCAGCGTCGTGGATGCGGGCCAGCGACCGGCCGACGTCTCGGACGTGCGGTTCGGTCAGCACGCCACGCAGGTCGTCGTCGCCGACCCGCTGGAAGACGATCCGGGACTCCCGGAGGTCGACGTCACGCACCAGCGGCGTCGGGACGCCGTGGCGGCGCGCGTCGCTGGTCAGGCGGACCTCCTGGCGGGTCCGTTCGGTCCGGAGTCGGTCGTCCAGCGTCGGGTGGCGATAGCTCCGGGGAACCCGCTCTTTGACGACGCGGTCGGGTTCGATCGAGACGGTCGCCTCCGCGCCGGTGACGGCCGTCGCGTCGTCGGCCGCGCCGTCGACCCGCCGATCGGCGTCGGTCCCGACGGCCTCGTCGGCCCGCCAGGTGACCGGCACCTCGTCGGGCCGGAAGTTCGAGTCGATGCGTGAGTCCGCGACCGCGGTGGTATCCCCGACGGCGGCCATCCGCGCGCCCAGCATCGCGATCATGCCGGCGTTGTCCCGCAGGAACCGGTCCTCGGGGGCGTGGAAGTCGGCACCCCGCTGCTCGCACATCTCCCGGAGCATCCCCTGGAGGCGCTCGTTCTGGCCGACGCCCCCGCCCAAGACGAGTTCGTCGGCACCGGTCAGTGACAGCGCACGCTCGGAGACCTCGGTCAGCATCGCGAAGATGGTCTCCTCCAGTCCCCGGCAGACGTTTTCGACCGGGCGACCGTCGTCGACGGCCTGCTTCGCGGCGGACATGATCCCCGAGAAGGAGAAGTCCATCCCCTTGACGACGTACGGTAGCGGGTGGTACTCGCCGTCACGGGCGCGGCGCTCGACCTTCGGGCCGCCGGGGTGTTGCCAGCCGACGTGGCGGGTGAACTTGTCGATCGCGTTGCCGACGCCAGTGTCCATCGTCTCGCCCAACACGCGGTAGCGGCCACCCCGGTAGCCCAAGACGTGGGCGTTCGCGCCGGAGGCGTTCAGACAGACCGGGGACTCGAACCCCGAGCGGTAGCGGCCGACCTCCAGGTGGGCGACCATGTGGTTGACACCGACGAGCGGAACGTCGAGTCGCTGTGCGACGGCGCGGGCGGCCGTCGCGACGATGCGGAGACAGGGACCGAGGCCGGGACCGCGAGAAAAGGCGACTGCGTCGACCGGCGGCCCGTCCTCGCCGGCAGTCTCGGCTCGCTCGCGAGCGTGGTGGAGTGCTGTCTGAACCACCTCTGGGATCGCCTCGCCCATGTGTTCGGCGGCCTCGCGTGGGTGGATGCCGCCGCTGTCGGGCTGGTAAGCGTCGGTCTCGATGAAGACGTGGTCGTCGTCGCTGGCCGCGACGGTGGGGTCGTCCGTCTCGAAGACCGAAGCACTGGCTGCCCAGGCGGTCCCTTCGATACCGAGAACGCGCATACGGCCCGTTACTTCCACTCGGTGTAGCCGCACTTCCCGCAGTGCTTGCGGTCCTCGTGGTCGGCAAGCACCGTGTCACCGCAACGCGGACACTGTTCGCGGTCGAGTTCGCCGTCGTCGGAGTAGTACTCGTTGTGCGCCATTATGCTTCCTCACCCTCTTCGCCGTCGGCGACGATCTTGTTGCGTTCGAGCATGTAGTCCTGCTCGACGTCGCGGGCGTGTTCGGGACTCTCGTAGACTTTGGCGTAGCCGACGGTCTTGCGCATCCCGAACTTGGTGTCGAGTTCGTGGATGACGACCTCGGCCGCGTCTTTGTTCAGCATCGCGGCGAGGGAGTCACGCACGGAGAGTCGGGACGGCGTGGCCTCGTCGTGGACGACCTCGAACCGGACGTCCGTCCTGTGCAACATCGGATTCTCGTCTTCGTTGATGATATCGATGTCCATAGTTCGTTGGCCTTACTTCCCCCCGAAGCGCCTAAAAGGATTTCGAAGCCGCTACCCCGCCGTTTCCAGTGTGTGCCGTCACCGGCTCTCGTCACCGGACGAATCACGGCCGTCGGCCGGCTCGGAATCCGCCCCCCGAAGCTCCTGTCCGTCGAGTGTCTCGGGGAGCCGGTTTGCGACGACCCACAGGGTCAGCCGATAGATACCGTAGCCGACGACCGCGAACAGGACGAGGTCGATGAGGTACAACTCGATGAAGTCCAGCAGGGAGATGTCGCTCAGGACGAGATCTCCGGTGAGGATGAGAAACTCCAGCGTGACGACCACGAACAGGGCAGGCGCGAAAAGGAGGAACAATCCGACGAGCAGGAGCTTGAGATTGTTCCGCTGGTCCGACTGTGACATGGGTGTTCTATCGGACCCCCGTCTGAAGAGTCCTGTGTGGTGTCCTGGGCGGGTGGAACGCCGACGGTCCCCTCGTGTCACCGCCGTCGCTCCGCCGAACGTGGCGCCGCCGATGGACCCGGACGGCTGGGCTCACTGTCCCGGTTCCGACGGCTGGAGGTCACCCAACTCCGCCAGCAACTGCGAGAGGTGGATTCGCTCGTTCGCCGCCTCGGTCAGCGCCATATCCGTCTCGCCGGCCAGCCGGTGGATCTCGGCCAGTCGGTCGCCCGAGTGTCGGGAGCGAGCGACCGCCAACAGGTCGTCGAGGACGTCCTCGGCTCCGTAGCCCTCGTCGACCAACAGGTCGTCGAGCGTCGAGCGCGCGTCGGTGAACCGCCCCTCCTCGGCGGCGACGACCATCGACTCGACCTGGTCGTCGGCCTCCAGATCGTTGAGCGTCTCGTAGGCGGTGTCCATCGTCACCGCGCCCTCGGCCTCGTAGGTGGTCTGGGCCGCGAGGATGGCCGTCCGAAGGTCGCCGTCGGCGTAGCCGGCGACGTACTCCAGGCCGTCGTCGTCGTAGTCGGCCCCGGCCGCCGTCGCCACGCCCTCCAGGACCGACACCGTCTCCTCGTGGGTCGGCGCCCGCATCACGACCGGGAAACACCGCGACCGGATCGGCGGGATCAGCGCCGACGGCTGCCGGGTGGCGATGACGAACTGCGTTGCCTCGTAGTACTGTTCCATCACGCGGCGCAGCGCCTGCTGGAAGTCCTCGCGCATCGCCTCTGCGTTGTCCAGCAGGATCGTCTTGTAGCTGCCCGAGACGGGCGAGTAGCTGGCCGACTCCTTGAGGACGTGGTTGATGAGGTCGGCCTTCGAGGACTCCCGCCGGCGCTTGCTGTCGATGAACGAGGAAAAGCGGGGGTCGTTGGCGACCTCCTTCTTGGTCAGATCGAAGACGTCGGCGACGTTGAGTTCGGTGAAGTCGGCGTCCGGGTTGTCGTGGACCTCGCGGGCGAACGCCCGGACCGCGGCGGTCTTGCCGGCTCCCTTGGGACCGTGGACGAAGAGGTTCATCGGCTCCTCGATCGCCCCCTGGAGATGCTCGCGGGCCTGCGGCTGGGGAATCTCGTCGAGGTCCGGCGCGTAGGTTTCGGTCCACAGCGGAGCGTCCATCTGTCGACTGTCGATTGGCGTGGCCGGGACAAGTATCCCTCGCTCCGCTCGCGGGTCCCTGCGGTCACCGCTCGCAGTTCGAGGGCCTCGCTCTGCTCGGCGGCTCGTTGCTCCACGGCTCCCGATGATCGCCGTTCCGTCCGGGAGCCCCGTCCTGCGGGCGGCGCCGCCCGCTACTCCACGGTTCGCTTCGCTCACCGTTCCGTCGAGGCCCCTCCCTGCGGTCGGCCCCTCGCGCTACTCGAACAGCTCCTCGAACACCTTCTGCTGTGCAGCCCGCAGGTGCTGGTGGTAGGTCGGCCGGGAGATGTCCATCGCAGTCGCGAGTTCGTCGCCGTCGATCTCGCGCGGCCAGTCGAAAAAGCCCCCGAGGTAGGCCGTCCTGAGGGCGGTCTCCTGGCGGTCGGTGAACCGCTCGGACAGCGACGCACGGAACTCCTGGCGGGTCTGGACCGGACGTTCGTGTTCGTGGTAGCCGACCAGATCGGTCCTGTCGTAGCTGTCCTCGACGAGTCCGAACACCTCGCGGGCCTCGGTCTCGTAGGGGAGTTCGATCGTGTAGCGGGCGACGCCGTCGGCGGCGGTCACGCCGGTCGTCACCGCGCCGTGGTCGGCCAGCCGTGCGACGAGCGACTCCGCGAGCGTGATGTCGAACAAGGCGTCGCCCTCGTGTTCGACGATCCGTTTGACGCTCCGGACAGACTCGTCGGCCTCTAAGGCGTCGAGGACCGCGTCGGTGTCGGCCCCCTCGACGGTGAGATACATCCGGAGCGTCCCGTCGTCGTTGATGACGGTCCCCTCGGATTCGAGGGCGGCACCGGTCGAGGCCGAGAGCCGACTCAACAACAGGTCCCGGTCGTCGACGGTGAACTCCAGTTCGACGACCCGATCCGCCGAGAGGATCTTCCCGCTCTCGATGGCGTTGATCGCGTTGGCGACCGCCTGTCCCAGCGCCTCCAGGACGACCCGTTCGCGCTCGTCGAAGGCGTCGGCCTGGTCCGAGCAGACGTAGAGGACACCGTAGTTCGAGTCGGTGTAGGACAGCGGGATCGCCATCACGGACTCGATACCGGCCGCACGGGCGCGTGGCCCCCACTCGGCGTCGACGGAGTCCAGGTTCGTGAGGATCTCCGGCTCCTGGGACGCTAGGGCTCGGATGCCGGGTTCGTCCGCGTCCATCGACACCGAGCTACCGTCGACCTCGACGGCGGCGTCGCCGGCCCAGGCACGGGTTTCCAGTCGGTCGCTCCGGACGTTCGGCCGGGCGATCCAGCTAAAGACGTACGGATCGGTCGCCGCGACCTGCTCGCAGACGCCGGTCTCGACCTCCTCACGGGTCGTCGCCTCCACGAGCACCCCGATAGTGTCCTCCACGAGGCCGTTGATCCGTTCGAGGATGGCGGCGATACGCTCGCGGGTCTCCCGTACCTCCTGTTCGCGTTTCGCCCGGTTACACGCCGCCGCGGCGTTGGTCGTCAGCAGGTCCACGACCATGTGATCGATGTCGTCGAAGGCGTCCGCCTCCGTCGACATCACGCTGAGGACCCCGTGGACGCCGATCGGGAAGTACATCGCCGAGCGGAACTCCGTCCCGTCCTCGACGATGTCGTCGTAGGTGGCCGGCTCGCCGGTGGCGAACACCTCGCCGGGCCGGCCCTCGTCGATACCGTAGACCGGACGGTCCCCGAGCAGGTCGTCGGCCCGGCCCGACGTCGCGGCCGGCCACAGCGTCTGTGTGTCGGCATCGTACAGCCTGACGACGTTGAGATCCATCCCCAGCACGGTCTCGGCCGCACTGGAGACGATGTCGGCGACGGCCTCGCGACTCGGCGCCTGCATCAGCGCCCGCGAGGTCTCCTGGAGTTCCGAGAGCATCTCCTCGCGGCGCTTTCGCTCGGTGATGTCACGGATGACCCCGGCGGTCCCACGGAACCGCCCGTTCGGGCCGTACAAGACCGTCATGTGGTCCTCACACGGGAACGGCTGGCCGTCCTTGGGTCGGATCTCCAGTTCGAACGTCGTCTCGACGTCCTCGGGGCCGGAACTCGACAGCAGCGAGGCGAGTTTCGACTCCGCGAGTTCGACGGTCCCGCGGTCCTTGATGATCTCCGTGTGCTCGCCCAGCAGTTCCTCGGTCGGATAGCCAGTCAGGTTCGCCATCGCCTCGTTGGCGAAGACGAACTGTCCCTGGTCGTCGAGCGCGTAGACCCCGTCGTCGAGCGCGCTGATGACCTCCTCGTACCGGTCGAACTCGGTATCGGCGTCGTAGCTCGTATACGCGTCGGCGGCCCGTTCGACACGGTGGCCAAGGACGGCGTACTGTTCGTCGGTCCCCCGCTGGACGTAGTCGGTCGCCCCACCGGCGAGCGCGTGCTGGACCGTTTCCGGCCCCCCGCTGTCGAAGACCACGATCGGTATCGACGGGGACCGGGCGCGCAACTCCGTGGCGACCACGGGCAGGTCGCTGCCGACGCTCACGACACAGTCGACCGAGCCGACTTCGTCGGCGGCCACTGCCCCAGTCGCCGTCTGAACGGTCATCCCGTCCCGCTCTTCGAGTGCTGCCGCCGTCTCCGCGACGGTGGTCTCGTCCCCGCCACAGACGAGGGCGTTGACTCCGCTTGCCATACCTAACTGGTTAGCCACCCAGGTATAACAACTTAGTGGTCGGCGACCGATGTCGAGGTCTTTCTTGTCCAGAAAGGGTGGCGTCTTGAACCTCCCAGATACCGATTTGGTTCGAGAGATACCACGGCGGAGTACGACGTATAAACCGTTCCATCACGTCCACACAGTGCATGTGAGAGGGTGTGGAAATATACTCGTTCCGCAACGACGGAGCACGGACCACTTCACGCTGCTCTCTCGGCTCGCAGACATCGGTATCGTTCCGGAAAGGTGAACTGACGAACGCAAAGTTGGCGTTTGTGACCGAATCGAGTACGGATGGACCCCCATCAGGTTCACTGAGAGATCGATGAGAACGAATTTGTGTCACTGCACTATTGGAGCAAACAGGGTGAAGACTCACTCGCCGTCACGCGCTGTCTCACCAGTTATAGCAAATATCCTACTGGTCGCTATCGTAGTGGTACTTACCGCGACGGTTTCGGTGTTCGCGCTTGGAGTTGCCGGCGACGCCAGCCAACCCGGCCCGATAGTTGGTCAATCGAGCGGTGAACTTCTGACGCAAGATGGGTACGAGGGTGGGACGGTCAATATTACCCATGTTGCAGGTGATACGCTGTCGGCTTCTACCCTCGAAATTGCTGTCGACGCACAGGACGCCTGTGGGAAATCCGGTCGGTTGGTGAACCTACCAGCGAGTGGGGGCGATCCGGTACCGACGAGCGAGTACGTCCGAGGTGACGATATTTTCGACAACTCGTATAACTCAGTGGACGGGCCGATCGGCGAAGCGGGTGGGCAATGGCAGGCGGGCGAGACGGCAATATTCCGAATCGCCGGGACGCCATGCCAACTCAGTAGTGGTGATACGATTACCGTTCGGGTGGTCCACACGCCGACGAACTCGGTCGTAATCAGGCAAACACTGACAGCGGCGGGGTGAACGTCGGGCGGCGTGTGACGACCGGGAGTGCGCCGGCCGGGAATTGAACCCGGGCTATTGCCTTGGGAAGGCAATGTCCTACCACTGGACCACCGGCGCGCACGGCAGAGCGTCGGGAAAGCCCGACGCGCGACGGGTCGTCGGTCCACGCGAAGCGCGGACGACTGCTCGCACTCGTGGGTGAACGGTCGTCGCACTTGAACGTAGCGTTTCGGCTGGCGCCGCTTCGTGGCCCGGACAGGTGACGAGCGTAGCGCCACCACCGCCGTGACTGGACGGACGTACGGAAATCACGCATCGATAGGTGGGTATTAGTCATCACCGACCTACATGTCGGTATGGCCGAAGCCGAAGCGATCGTTCGCGCCGAGGAGCCCCTGGATCTGACGTTCTCCGAGGCGGAACTGGAGGCGTACCGCGAGCACTGTACCACCTTCGTCCGTGACCAACTCGACGCCGCCGGCGTCGATCGGGCCGTCATCGGCCTCTCGGGCGGGATCGACAGCACGCTGACCTCGCATCTCGCCGTGGAGGCGCTGGGTGCGGATTCCGTCCACGGGCTCGTGATGCCAAGCGAGGTCAACCGCGCGGAGAACATGAGCGACGCGGAACGAGTGGCCGAGGAGCTGCTGGGCATCGACTACGACGTCGTCGAGATCAACCCGCTGGTCGACGCGTTCCTGGAGGCGTTCCCGGCCGCCGACGGCGACCAGCTCGCAGTCGGGAACCTCCGGGTCCGCTGTCGGGCCGTCCTGAACTACCTCGTCGCCAACCACGAGGACGCGCTGGTGTTGGGCACCGGAAACCGCAGCGAGGCGCTGGTGGGCTACTACACGAAGTACGGCGACGGCGCCGTCGACTGCCACCCCATCGCGCCGCTGTACAAGCAACAGGTCCGCCAACTGGCGAGACACGTCGGCGTCCCCGAGGACCTCGCCGAGAAGACCGCGAGCGCCGAGATGTGGTCGGGCCAGACCGACGCCGGCGAGATGGGGATGGACTACGACACGCTGGACTCGATCCTCGCGTTACACGTCGACGGCGGCGTCCCGGCGGCCGCGACCGCCGACCACATCGGCGTTCCCGAGTCGGCCGTCGAGCAGGTCCGCGGGATGTACGAACGCAGCGCCCACAAGCGGGCGATGCCGCCGGGTCCGGAGCCACTGTACTGAGTTACTCGCGGGCCGCGATCAGCTCCGCGAACGCCGTCCGCTCGCGCGCTTCTCGCTGTTCTCGGTCGCCGCCCCCACGGAGGAGTTCGTTCAGCGTTCTGAGTGCCGCGTGGTCGACCGCAGCCAACTCCGTCGCGACCTGCCGTGGCTCGTCGGTGACTCGCGAGACCAGTCCGAGTCGGAGCGCCTCCGTAGCGTCGACGGTCCGCCCGGTCAACGCCAGGTCCAGCGCCGCGCTCTCGCCGACGATCCGCGGGAGCCGTACCGTCCCGCCCCAGGCACCGAACAGGCCCAGTCTGACGCCGGTCTCGGCGAACGTCGCCGCCGGCGTCGCCACCCGGAGATCACAGGCCAGTGCCAGTTCGACGCCGCCACCCCTGGCGGCCCCGTCGACGGCAGCCACCACCGCCCCGTCGTAGGTCTCGATCGTCCGAGCGACCCGCTGGCCCAACGCGGCGAACTCGGCGGCAGTGTCGGCGTCGAGCTCGTCGACGATGGCCAGGTCGGCACCGGCACAGAACGCCTCACCGGCCCCCCGGAGGACGACGACCGGCGCCGATGTGCCGGCGACCGCGGTTTCGAGATCGTCCAGGGCTTCCCAGGTGAGCGCGTTGCGTTTTTCGGGCCGGTCGAGCGTGACGGTACAGACATCGCCGTCGACCGTCGTCCGCACCATGTCCTCCCTCACACCGGTGTTTCCAAAGGTCTTTGCCCTTCGCGGGCCTAGGTTTTGCCAATGGAGGAAGTGGCGGCGGTCCGCCGAGCCGCGGTGGCAGCGGTCGACGACATCGAGCCTGGACAGCTCCGAGACCGGATCACTTCGCGCCTCGACGACGCCGCGTTCGCACCTGGCGTGTTGACCCTCGCCAGTGCCGACGCTGCCCGGGATCGGACGGCAGAGCCAGGCGACGGTCTCACCGACCGTGCAGCGGGCGTCCAACTCATCTACGAGGGGCTGTCGCTGACCCGGACGCTCGCCCACGACGATCCCTGGGAACACGGGGACCGTGACGCCGGCGATCTCGATATCCTCATCGCCGATATCCTGGTCTCCCGCGGGTTCTATCTGCTCGCCAGAACCGAAGCCGCCGACGACGCCGTCCAGGTCGTCCGTTCGTTCGGCTCCGACCAGACCGTGTTGCGCTCGACCGGCGACGAGGGGCTCGACGCCAACTTGGAGACCGATGTCCTGGAACTGGCCGCCGTCGCCGGCGTGACCGCGGCCGGAGTGACGCCGACCGCGGGCCTCCGGGAGTACGCTGCAACGCTGGCAGACGGCGGGTTCCCGGAGAACGCGGCCCTGCTGGGCGAGGAGGTGCGGGCGACTGTCGCGGCTCGCGTCGGCGTCGACCCGCCGGCGACCGACGGGACCGAAGCGGCAGCCGACCACTGAGAACGACCGCCATACTCGAGTGGAATCGAAACGCCTAAAGACAATTGCCGGGAAGAAAGGCATGCGTGCCTGGGTAGCTTAGCGGTAAAGCGCGTCCTTGGTAAGGACGAGACCCCGGATTCAAATTCCGGCCTAGGCTTTTGCCGACTTCATTTCTGCGAGGCGCTCCGTCGCCGAGCGACTGCTGAAGTCGGCAAACCGGTAGCGGGATTTGAATCCCTGGAAGACGAGCGTAGCGAGTCTTCCTCTGGTTCAAATTCCGGCCCAGGCTTTTCACGCGAACGACTGACCCGAAGGGAGCGACAGGTCCGGAGGGCGTCGAAAGCCGGACGAGTCCACCGCCACTCCCAATCACCCGACACAGTCGGGTCAGATTTTTCTTCCGTCGCCGACGATATCCGACAATGGCCGACGAAGCGGTCGAGACAGACGTCGGGATCGCCTGGTGTGGGGAGTCGTGGCTGGCGGTGGCGTTCTCGGCGGACGGGTTCGACCACGTCGCGGTGTGTGACGGGATCGGTGACTGTTGGGCCCGCTACGAGGAGACGGCACGGCGGGTCCTGGTGGACCTGCCGATCGGACTCGTCGAGTCGGGCGACCCGGAGCGGCGGTGTGACGAACTCGCTCGCCAGGTGCTGGGGCCACAGGCCGAGACGGTCTACACGCCGCCGGTCCGGGAGGCGACCCGCAAGCGGCGCTACTCGGCAGCGGGTCGCGTCCACGAGCGAAAGAGCGGGGCGGCGCTGTCCGAAGCGGCCTTCGAGGCCCGCGAGGGGATCGCGATGCTCGACGAACTGCTCCAGGAGGTCCCCGAGGCCGCCGCGGTGATCCGGTCGTCCCATCCGGAACTGTGTTTCCGGGCGCTAGCCGGCGAACCACTCGAACAACCCCGCGGGACGGCAGCGGGCTACGCCGAACGGATGCGCGTGTTGGCCCACTACGACCGGGACGCGGCCCCGACCGTCCAGCGGGCGGCCGACGAGACTGCGGGCCACGCGGTCACCGTCGCCGACGTGCTCGACGCCGTGGTGCTCGCGTACACGGCCGCGCCGGGCGAAGGGGCGCTGCGGACGCTCCCGCTGGAGCCGCCGACGGACGCGAAGGGACTGCCGATGGAACTGGTCTACCGGGGACAGGCGTCGCTGTCGGGTGAGTGAGCGGGACCGGCGACAGCAGTCGCTGGCCGGTCAGTGAAAAGACTGCAGGCAGAAGGCGCCTTACAGTCGGGTGACGTTGGTCGCTCGCGGACCCTTGTCAGCTTGTTCGATGTCGAATTCGACTTCCTGTCCCTCTTCGAGGTCCGGGCCGCCAACGTCTTCCATGTGGAAGAAAACGTCCTCGTCCTCGTCCTCAGTATCGATGAAACCGTAACCGCCAGTGTCGTTGAAGAAATCAACCGTTCCTTTCGCCATTGCATCCGAACGAACGCCGAGACCACGGATAACAGTTCCGGTATGCGTACTCCGGGTGAGACAGCCGAACCACGGGACAGCAGTTCGCTGGTGTATGCTACCGCTACACACCTCGTCGGGCTGGACACGAACCGTCACGACTAGCACAGTCGCTATAGTCGTCGGCGGACACCCATCGGTATGCTCCGTGGCCTCCGCGAGAACGGACCTATCGTATTGGTGCCCCTCGCCTGGACGTTCGCACTGGCTGCACACGTCGGCGCCATCACGCTCCGGACGGTACTGATCGCCCATCTGGTGATGGCTACCGTCATCGTCGTGTTCACCGCCCTCTCCTGGCGGGAGATGACCACCGGGGTGTTGCGCGCCTGGAAACTCGTCCTGCTTGCGGGCCTCGCCGTGACGCTTCTCGGGACCGCCGGCCTGCTCGTCACACCGCCGCTCCGACCGCTGCTGACCGCGACAGTGGTCGGCTGGATGCTCGTCCCGGCCGCCGGACTGATCTATACGGGCCGTCACGTCGACGCGCTGGCGTCGGTGTACACCGTCGGGGCCGCGTTCGGCGTCGTCGGTGCCGTCGTCTACACGGCGGGTGTCGCCATCGGAGCGACGAGCGGCGTCGGCCTCGGACTCGTCGCCGCCGGACTGGGACTGACCGGCGTCGGGCAGACTGCCGGGATCGTCGCTGCGGTAACGCAGTACTGACCGGCGGGTGGATGTACGCACCGAGCTACCGAGACGGGGCGGACCCAGCCGTGAGCGGTGGGAAGCTACCGCCGGTACTCCGGGCGAGGAGACGGGGCCGCAGTCCGACGCTTCGCTGGCACCCTCGGACGCACGCAGCGACCGGTACTAGGCCAGTCCGACCGCCTGCATGATCGCGAAGAGCACGTCCCCGTAGGTCAGCGAGACGAGCAAGCCGGCGAACATCGGGACGATGAACGGGATGCCCGGCGAGATCCACACGTCTTCGGCCTCGACCAACACGTCCAGTCCTTCTCGAAGTTGGACGGGTGTCGCGCCGTAGGCCGAGTGGTCGATCTCTGCGAGGAACTGCTCGGCACCCCAGGGATCGGCCGGTTCACCCGCGGTATCTGTGTCTCCAGCGACGCTGGAGGCGGGTTCGCCGCCGTCGGTCGCCAGGGAGCCGTCACCGGGCGGGTTCGGGTCCGCAGGGAGCGAGGCCGGGTCGCGGTACTGATTGGGGTGTTCCCGCAGTTCCGAGAGCGAGAGCCCGCGGTACTGGAGATACATCCGGAGGGCATCGAGATCCAGGCCACTCCGGGTGAACCCGTCGGGCGATTCCAGCAGCCGGCCGTACTCCTCGGTGACCTCGTCGACGGCGACCGGTCGCCCGATGAACATCGCGAGGCCGAACTCCCCCCGTGCGACGTTGCTGGCTGCCACACCCAGCGGATAGACGACGCCGGCCAGCACGGTGTTCGAGAGGATGGTCAGCGAGAACACGCCCAGCGTCGTCGGTTCCAGCGGCAGGGCGACCGACGGCGAGGACAGCAGGTACGTCGGATAGACGGGAAAGAGGACGGCGATCAGCATGAACGCCTTCGCGTCGGCGCCGCCGAACCCGCCGATCCGCCAGAACAGGTACGACAGCGGCATGACGAACCCGAGGCTGATCGCGACCCGGAGGAAGAACAACCGGCCGCCGGCCCCGTTCACCACCGTGTAGGTGTCCCAGGCCAGGAGGGCGACCGCAAACAGCGCGAGCGGCCCCCAGATCCGGTTGGGAATCCGACGCGTCTTCACGTCACGGTAGGCCGCCCACCCGAAGACGGGGACGGCCACCAGTCGCAACAGGTCCGGTATCGACCCGAGCACGACTGTCACCACTGGATGGGGCGTCCTAATGGTTCCGGTCAGTGAAGCCGCGGCTACGGGGGGAGAAGACGGTAAGAACTGCAGGGAGCGTCAGATGACGCGGTTCTGCAGGTAGTCGAGATGCTTCGCGTTGTAGACGATCTTGACCTCGTCGGCGTCGGGGCTGCCGATACAGGTCAGTCGGACGTTCTTCTCCTCGACTTCCTCGTCGCTGAGGATCTGCTGCATGTCCATGTCGATGTCGCCCTCGACGACGATGGCGGCACAGTTCGCACAGGCGCCGGCACGGCACGAGAAGGGCCAGTCGTAGCCCTGTGCCTCGGCGGCTTCGAGGATGTACTCGCCCTCGTTGACGTCGATCGTGCCGTGGTCCTCTTCGTCGAGGCCTTCGTCGCCGGCCTTCTCGAAGAGGTCGTCGTCGTAAATGTCCCAGCCGTTGTCGTCCACTACTTCGTAGTTAAGGTACTCTACCGTGGGCATCACTGCCGGGTTCGGACGCCGACTTGTTAGACTTTGCCCTTCAGTAGCGGGAAACGAACAATGATGAGGGTTACGCGACCGGCAGAAACCGGAAGACGAGGTAGGCGGCCACCGTCGCGATCGAGGGGACGATGTTCTGGAGGAAGATGACGCGAGCGGTCGTCGCCGGTTCGAACAGGTCCGAGGCCTTCGGGAGGTCCTCCCCCGACTCCTCGCCGATCGGTTCGGTCTCTTTCGGTTCTGGGGTCCCCTTCTGGCCGCCGACGGTGGGGGCGTCGTCGGCGTCGGCGGTCAGCGCGCCGACCGAGACCTCGGGTGCCTCGCCCTGGACCGTCTCGGAGAGCCGCGTCGTCCGGGTCGCCCGGCCCCAGCCGAGACCGACGATGCTCATCGTCGCGATGATGACGAAACTGGCCGGGATACCGAGCGCCGAGAGGAACGTGACGATCGTCGAAGCGACCGCCGCGACGACGATGGCCGCCACCAGCGGGAGATCCGTGAGGTCGTTGCCGACCGTATCCATCGTCCGGCGAGCGATCGTAAAGGCACCGAGCCCGATTGCAGCCCCGCCCAGCAGGATCGCCGGATACAGATCCAGCGAGCCGTTGCCAACCAGGGGTGCGACGGCGTTTGCGACGTTCGAGGCCCCCGCCGAGAAGCCCATGTAACAGCCGATGCCGATGACGACGACGGTCCCGACGAACTCCCGGGGTGTCGTGTTCTGGCCCAGTCGGACCCAGGGGAAGCCGGCCGAGGAGTCCACGTCGACGAGCGACCCCTCGCTCTGGGAGACGGCGAACCACTCGACCAGTTTCGGGTAGAAGTACCGCCCGATGACGCCGCTGACCCAGAACGCGATGATCGGCGAGACGAGCCACCAGGAGACGATTTCGAGCATCAGTCCCGAGTTCAGCGTGCCACGAGCCAGTCCGAGCCCGGCGATCGCACCGACCGCCGTCATCGACGTCGACGCAGGGACGCCGGCGACGTTCGAGAGGAACAGCGCCGTCCCGATGAAAAAGAGGACGACGATGCTGATGAGCGGCGAGAACTGCGTGGCGACCAGATCACTCCCCAGGCTCTTGACGACCGCCGGACCGACGAGCAGCCCGCCGGCGAGGGCAAACACCGTCATCAGGACCGCCGCGGAGAACTTCGTGAGGGTGTTCGATCCCACCGCGGGTCCGAAGGCGACGCCCGTCGAGGAGCCACCGATGTTGAACCCGACGAAGACCGCGACGACGACCCCCAGCGCGAAGAGAACCTCGACCATACGTCTGCCAGATTCCGGCGGCGGTAAAGGGTACCGTCTTCGGAGCCGGCCGGTCGAACTGGGGCCGGGACGAGAGGGTGCCCGGTCGATCAGGTATCGTCGGTGTCGGTAGCGTCCTCGTCGGTATCGTCCGCGTCGGTATCGTCCGCGTCGGCAGCGTCTTCGTCGGTGTCGCTCTCGGCGTTAGCGAGCCGCTTGCGTTTCTCGGCGGCCGTCTCCTCGACCTCGGAGACGGTCTCTTTCGCGGCCTCGACTTCCTCGGTGACGGACTCGGCGGTCTTCTTCGCGTCGCTCGTCTTGGTCTGGGCGTCCGTCGCCTTGTCCTTGACTTCGGTCACCGTCTCGGCAGCGTCGTCTGCACCGGTCTCCGCTGCGGTCTGTTCGACTTTGTCGGCCGTCTCCTCGACCTCGGCGGCGGCCTCGTCGACCGTCTCGGCGGCGTCCTCGACGGAGTCGACGGTCGTCTCCAGTTCGTCGGCGGTCTGTTCCAGTTGCTCGGCCGCCTGTTCGAGTTCGGCGGCCTGTGCCGCGACGTCCTCGTTGGTCCGTTCGAGCACGTTCGCCAACACGAGAAACTGGAGGAGACCGACGACGACGAACGCCGAGACGGCGATGCTCGCGGCCGTCGCGAGTATCTCGCGCCAGGCCGGCGTCGTCTCGACGACCCCCGCGACGACAAGTGCCCACGCCAGCGACAGCGCAACGGCGACGACCAGAACCGCCTGTGCGAACAGCCGGTACTGTTTCTCGTACCGGCCGAACATGGCGGATTCGAGGGTGCGAGCGAGCGGTGTGAGCAGTGGAACACGCGAGGACATACGGAACTGTTCCGGACACAGCGGGAAAAACCCGGGGTAGACGACTGTCACGTAGCGTCGAGAGCGGCCGGTGGGTTCGGCTGGGACTCATCCGTCGGGCGAGCCTCCAGGACACCACAACTACGTGCCAGTGACCTGTCGGTGTCCAGTATGGATCTCACGGGCGCACTCAAACGCAGTTTCGTCGCGGGGCTGTTGTTGCTCACTCCGCTGGTCATCACGCTGTACGTCCTCAGACTGCTGGTCTCGTGGTCGCTCCAGTTCGTCGACCCGGTCGTCCAGGGGACCAGATTGACACAGTACACCGGGAACGTCGAGGCAGTCGCACAGCTCGTCGCAGTCGTCCTGATACTGGTCGTGGTCACGGTGCTTGGCTATCTGGCACAGAAGAACGTCGGCCGCCAGCTGTTCGGCGGTATCGGCCGGATCGTGAACGTCATCCCCCTGTTTAGCACGATCTATCTGACCGTCCGGCAGGTCGCCAACTCCCTGGTCGACCGGAGCACGGCCTACGAGAGCGTCGTCCTCGTCGAGTACCCGCGGGAGGGGATCTACTCGCTGGGCCTGGTCACCGGCGAGAGCCCGCGAGAGGTCGAAGAGGTCGCGGATCAAGAGGTGTACAACGTCTTCCTGCCGAACAGTCCGAACCCGACCGGTGGCCGCCTCGTGTTGCTCCCCGAAGACCAGGTCCGGGAACTCGATATGAGCGTGCGGCGGGCGCTCCGGCTCGTCGTCACCACCGGCGTCGGGGCCGAGGACGAACCCGCGGCGCTGATCGACGGCGACCGGTCCGGCTGAGGAACCGCCCGTGACGGCGGGACCGACACGCTTTCGACAGCTGGTGCCCCAGCCGTTCGCATGTTCCCCGAGTTCGAGGTCGTCCCGGCCGTAGACATGCAGGACGGACAGGTCGTCCAACTGGTCGGCGGCGAACGCGGGACCGAGAAGACGTACGGCGACCCGGTCGAGGCAGCCCAGCGGTGGGTCGAGGCGGGCGCGCGGACGCTCCACCTGGTCGACCTCGACGGTGCCTTCGAGGGCGAGCGACAGAACGCCGAGGCGATCGACGCCGTCCTGGACGCCGTCGACGACGATATCGGGGTCCAACTGGGCGGTGGCATCCGGACCGGGAGCGACGCCGTCTCGCTGCTGGACCGCGGCGTCGACCGGGTGATCCTCGGGACCGCTGCCGTCGAGACCCCCGAGATCGTCGGCGAGATCAGCGAACGCCACCCCGGCAGCGTCCTCGTGAGTCTCGACGCGAAAGACGGCGAGGTCGTCGTCTCGGGCTGGACCGAGGGAACCGGGCTCGACCCGACCGAGGCCGCACAGCGGTACGCCGACCTCGGTGCCGGCGGCATCCTCTTTACCGACGTCGACGTCGAAGGGCGACTGGCGGGCGTCCGGACCGACCCCGTCCGGCGGCTGGTCGAATCCGTCGACGTCCCCGTGATCGCTAGCGGGGGCGTCGCGACCGTCGAGGACGTGGTCGCGCTGGAAGAAGCCGGTGCGGCCGCCGTCGTCGTCGGCAGCGCGCTCTACGAGGGCGAGTTCACGCTCTCGGAAGCGATGGCGGCGGTCGAGGACGCGTGACTGCGAGCGGTGGTCGCGAACGCTGCGGGGCTTACCCCGAGTACAGCGTCACCGCCGTTGCCCCGTAGCCCTCGTAGAACGGTCTGATCCCACCCTGCGTGTTGCCGGCCGAGACACGCCCGTCGGGCGTCTCGAAGACGAGGCTGTTCTCCATCGGGAAATCGTTGGTCGGGTCGCCGACGAGTCCCTGACGGACCTCGACGACGGGGACCCGCTCGTAGCTCTGCTCGCTGCCGTCGAGGTCACTGAGTGTCACGTCCGCGAGCAGATCGCGGCCGGCCGCCCGATGGAGCGCGGCGTTGGTCGCCGCCGTCCGGAGGTGGTCGTAGGTCGCCGGCAGCGGGTCCGGCTCGGTGACGTAGCGGTCCTCACCCATCGGCCAGAAGTTCGCGACGACGTTGCCGAAGAAGCCGCTGCCGACCTCCCGCTGTGAGAACGCCAGCGCGTACTCCTCGCCGTGTCGCCCTGAGAGGACGCCGTGAGAGCCCATCAACCCTCGCGTCTCGTCGACGAGGACGTAGACCGGTGCCGCCGCCTCCCAGGTCCGGACCACGTCGGCGATCCGCCCCCACTCGACGTCCAGTGGGTCGGCAGACAGCGGCGAGACCACGAGCAGATAGACGAACACGCCCCGGTCCTGTGCCTCCAGCAGTGCCTCTCGGAGGTGGTCGATCTCCGGTTCCGGAACGACCAGCAGCGCCTCGTGGCGAGCGGCCTCCAGTGCGCTGCGTGCCCGCTTGCGGACGGTCGCCCGCGAGTGGACGACCTCGACGGGTACCCCCTCGTCGGCCGGTTGCTCGTAGAGGTCGTCGATGGTATCGCCCAGTTCCTCGACCCGCGTCGAGAGCGCGCCGATTGCGTCCTCGGGCCGACGGGCGCGTAAGACGGTCGGGCTCCGTGTCTCGTCGACGGTCACCAGTCCCCGGTCGGCCAGTGCGGCGGCGATGTCGTAGACGTACCCCTGTGAGACGTCCGCGGCTCGTGATACCTCCCCCGTGGTGGCCGTTCCCGCCCTGAGGACGGCCAGATAGGCCTCGATCTCCTTCTCCGAGAGTCCGAACGCAGCGAGGTGATCCCGGAGCGCGTCGGCAGACATGGAAGAGGATTGTACTACTATATACAAAATATTTTTCCACAGGGGGCGTCCAGGGTGGAGTATGAACGAGACGGCCGGGACACACGAGACGGAAACACAGCGTGACACCAGAAGGTGGTGGACGCTGGCCGTCTTCGCGTACGTCGCCCTGGAGGGAGCCGGACTCCAGATGCGCGGGGCCGTCATCCCGGAGTTGCGGGCGACCTTCGGTGCGCCCGACTGGCAGTTGGGACTGGTCGCGCCGGCCGGGACCCTGGGGTACCTGTTGGTCGTGATGGTCGTCGGCGTGGTCGCGAGCCGGTTCGACACGCGCCGGTTGCTCCTGGTGGGGTTCGTCGGGACCGGGGTCGGCATCTTCTTTATGGGTGTCGCACCGTCGTTCCTGCTGTTCCTGTCGGCGCTGGTGGGCCGGGGACTGTTCACCGGCGTCGGCCGCGGAACCGACCGACCGCTGTTGAGCCACCTCTACCCGACCCAGCGAGGGCGGCTGTTCAGCTACTACGACATGATGTGGGCGGTCGGTGCGACCACCGGGCCGGCGCTGGTCGCGGCGGCGGTCTGGCTGGGCGACTGGCGGCTGGCGTACTACACGCTGGGGCTGGCCTTCGTCCCGCTGATCGGGCTAGTGTGGTTCCTCCCGACGCCCGACATCGCGGGCGGCGACGACACCCTCGATCTGGCGGAGTTGCGCCGGATCGGCCGCCAACCGGAGGTAGTGGCGACCGCCGTCACGCTGTTTCTCTCGGCGGGCATCGAGGGCGGCCTGTTCACCTGGCTGACGACGTTCGCACAGGGTCGGGTGCCCGGGGCGCTCGCGACGGCGTCGCTGAGTATCATGCTCGTCGCGTACATCCCCGGACGGTTCGTCTCCGGACGGCTCTCCGAGCGGTTCGGCTACGCCCGTCTCGGCCTCGTACAGGCCGGGTTGCTCGTCCCCGCGTTCCTCTACACGTTCTTCCTCGCGGAGGGGCTGGCGCTGCTCGTGGGCTTTTTCGCCATCGGGCTGGTGCTGTCGGGGCTATACCCGACGATGTTGGCCTACGGGACCGAGGCCGTCCCCGAACACAGCGCGCCGGTCAACGCCATCGCCGCGGTCACCTCCGCGGCGGGGATCGCGGCCGTCCCGGCGGTGATGGGCGTTCTCATCGGCGGCGAGGGGATCCTCCAGACGATGCGGTTGCTGTGGGCGCCGATCGCAGTGTTGCTTGCGGTGACGCTGGTGACCTGGCTCGTCATCGGCCGGGTGACAGAGCCGTGAGGTCCAAATAGCCGGCCCGACACCGTCCGAGTATGACCGATCGTACGGCGGCCCTCACGCGCGAGACGGCCGAGACGGAGATCGAGGTGACACTGGACGTCGACGGTGACGGCGAATCGACCGTCGAGACGGGCGTGGGCTTTTTCGACCACATGCTGACCGCCTTCGCGACCCACGGGCTGTTCGACCTGACCGTCCAGTGTGACGGCGACCTGGAGATCGACGACCACCACACCGTCGAGGACGTGGCGATCACGCTGGGCGAGGCCTTCGAAGCGGCGCTGGGTGAGAAACGCGGTATCCAGCGCTTCGCCGACCGGCGGGTCCCGCTCGACGAGGCGGTCGCCAGCGTCGTCGTCGACGTCTCCGGGCGGCCCTACTTCGCGTTCGACGGCGCGTTCTCACAGGCCGAAGTCGGCGGGATGACCAGCCACATGGCGAAGCACTTCGGGCGCTCGCTCGCGATGAACGCGGGGCTGACGCTACACTGTGGCGTCGAGGGCGAGAACGCGCACCACGAGATCGAGGCGCTGTTCAAGGGACTGGCCCGGGCCTTGGACGACGCGACGCGGATCGACGAGCGCCGCAGCGACGTCGCCAGCACGAAAGGCGAGCTATAGATGTTCGACGAGATCATGGAGAAGTTCGAGGACTCACCGGGCCAGCAGGCCGTCATCCGCCTGTTGCTCGAACGGGGGTTCTCAGTCAACGAGGACGGGCGGGTCGTCTCCGGCGGGATCGAGATCCCCAACACGGGGATCGCCCGCGAGGCCGGCGTCGACCGGCGGGTGGTCAACGCGACGACCGATGCCATCCTGGCCGACGACGAACTGCGACGCATCTTCCGGAACATCTCGGCGGTCCCGAGTCTGCTGGATCTGGCACCGGTCCTGGATCTGACCGCCATCACCGTCCACGTCCGGGACGCCGACGAGTCGGGGATCGTCGCCACCGTCACCGGTGCCATCGCCGACCGTGACATCCCCATCCGGCAGGTGCTCACCGAGGACCCGGAGTTCACCGACGAGGCCGTTCTCTACGTCATCACCGACGAGGAACTCCCCGGGGACCTGCTCAACGAGATCACCGGGATGGCGTTCGTCCGGACGATCGAGTTGGCGTGACCGGCCCGCCACGGCTTTGTGCGGGCGCTCCCTCGGTCGGCGTATGAACCCACGGACGCTCGTCCGCGCCGAGGGAGCGGTCGTCGCCGCCGCCGCGACGGTGACCTACGCGCTCGACGGCCGATCACTGCTCGTCTTTCTCGCGGTGATCCTCCTGCCCGACGCGTCGATGGCCGGTTACCTCCACAGCCGTCGGGTCGGTGCGATCACGTACAACGCCGTCCACACCTACGTCGGTCCGGTCGTGCTGGCGGCCGTCGGGGTCCTGACCGGGACCGGGCTGGCCGTCGGCATCGCGCTGATCTGGACCGCTCACATCGGGGCCGATCGCCTGTTCGGCTACGGACTGAAGTACGCCGACCGGGAGTTCGGCGACACGCACGTCCAGCGGCTATGACCGCGACGATCACCGTCGTCACGCCCGAGGGCGACCGCCGAGAACTGACCGCCGATCCCGGTGCCGTCCTCCGGGACGTGTTGCTGGCGGCGGAGCTCTCACCGCACGGGCGGTACGCCCGCACCGTCAACTGTGGCGGCCGGGGGATCTGTGCGACCTGTGGCGTTCGCCTGGGCGGGGAGCCGACCCCCGAACACTGGCACGACGACCTGGCCGACCGCTTCGGCTATCCCCGCCTGTCCTGTCAGCTCCGGGTTCGGGACGGGATGGTCGTCCGCCTGCTCGACAAGCGGGTCTGGGGCGGCCGGAAGAGCGGGCGTGACCGAGACGGGTCCTCGGAAGGGTAAGCGCTATTCGCCCGCCGCCGGTACCGTCGGCCGTGACAGACAGCTACCGGACCGTCGCCGAGCGGGGCGAGGCGCGCTTCGAGGTCCGAGGGTCGGAGTTCATCGGCCACGTCGCCCCGGCGACGACGACCGAAGCGGCGGAAGCGTTCGTCACGGAGATCGAGGGGGCCTACGACGACGCGACCCACAACGTCCCGGCCTATCGCGTGCGATCGGACCCGTTCCGGGAGTACTCCAGCGACGACGGCGAGCCCAGCGGCAGCGCCGGCAAGCCCGCGTTGAACGTCCTCCAGCAACGGGAGATCGAGAACGTCGTCGCCGTCGTCACCCGCTACTACGGCGGGACGAACCTCGGGGTCGGCGGACTCGCCCGGGCCTACTCACGAGCGGTCAAGGACGGCGTCGACGCCGCCGGCGTCGTCGAGGAGGTCCCCCACGAGACGTTCTCGGTCACGGTCGAGTACGACGATTCGGGCAGCGTCCGCGGCCTGCTCGAATCCGCCGGCGTGGAGTTCGACGCCGCCTACGAAGCGGACGTGCGGTTCGAAGTACGGGTGACCGTCGCCGAGGGGGCGGCCCTGCGCGACGAGATACGCAGCGCGACGAGCGGGCGCGCCGACATCGAGGGGTATTGAACCGTCGGCGCTGTCGGCGACCGACCATCGAGGACCGCGTCACCGACAGCTTCGACTCTGACGGGTGGTAATCGGGAGAGGAGTGTGGACACACCACACAAAGAAGCCAGCGGTTCGTCTGGAACGAACAACAGACGGTGTACAGCTGTCTCCAGTTGAAACGAAGGGGTCTTCCCGCGGGATCGCGGCGAGAAACCGCAGTGCCCGTCGTTCTCGCACGCCGGTAAAAGACGTTTCGGTCCGCGCGATCAGTCGGTCCGGAACGCACGGTCGCCAGCGTCGCCCAGTCCCGGCACGATGAACCCGTCGTCGTCCAGTTCCTCGTCGATAGCGACGGTCAACACGTCGATATCGGGGAAGGCACTGGAGACGCGGACGATCCCCGGCGGGGCTGCCACCGCCGAGAGCGTGAGCAGCGTCTCCGGTTCGGTCTGCGTCCCGGTGATATGCTCCAGAACCGCACACATCGTCGACCCCGTCGCGAGCATCGGATCGGCGACGATGACGGTATCCTCCGGGCCGATCTCGGGCAGTTTGACGTAGTCGACCGAGATGGGGAACTCGCCGTCGGTGTTCATCCCGGCCTCCTCGTCGCGGCTGGCGGAGATGACTCCCTGTCGGGCACGGGGAAACGCCTTCAACAGCCCCTCGACGAACGGTGTCGCCGCACGGAGGACGTTGATGATGACGACGTCGTCCAGCCCTTTGACGCGCTCACCCATCGTCGTTGTCAGCGGCGTCTCGATCTCGATGTACTCGGTCTCCATCCGTCCGTCGACGATCTCGTACCCACAGAGCCGTCCGAGACGGACCAATCCTTTTCGGAATTCGACCTGTTCGGTTCCAACGTCACGGAGCTTCGAGAGTTCGTCCTGCGCGAGAGCGTGGGTGACGACGGAGGCGTCGCCACGCTGTTCTATGGCCATATATCGAGGCTACAGTAGGCTGGTGGTAAACAGTTTCTACTTAGGTGGGTTCGGCACCGCCGGACTGCTCGGTCGGGACGCCCCCGCGCTGTCGGTTCGTGAACAACAGCATGGCAAAGAGGACCACACCGACCGCACGGAGTCCCAGATCCATCGCGAGCGTGACCTCGCCGCCGCCCAGACCCAACAGGCCGGTGACGTCGAACAGGCCGGAGACGGCCAGGCCGGGTGCCATCAACAGCAGCGAACTGACCGCGAACGCGGCCCGTTCCGTCCGGGAGAGCGGGCCGTAGACGAAGCCGATCACCGTCGCCGCCAGCGCGACGACGCCGACGAACACGCCCAGGACCGGGATCAGGACCTCGAAGATCGCGAAGCCGGGGTCGGCGAAGTCCGACAACTGGACGACCCGGTACTGCTCGCGGACCGGTAACTCGTCGGCGTTTGCCTTCCGGCGCAGGAGGACGATCCCCGGCGAGAGGACGAAGGCGAACGGGACGATGGCCTTGTTCAACGACAGCGAGAACGCGTCGATCCCCGTCTGGAACGCGTCGGACTTGGCCACCCCCGCGGCGGCGTAGGCCGCCACCGCGACCGGCGGTGTGATGTCGGCGATCACCCCGAAATAGAGGATGAAGAGGTGCGCCGCCAGCAGCGGGACGCCGAAACTGGTCAGCGCCGGCGCCAGCAGCGAGACGAGGATGATGTAGGTGACCGTCGTGGGCATCCCCATCCCGAGGATGATCGAGGCGACCGCGGTCACCAACAGCAGGAGGACCAGCGACCCGCCGGCGACCGCCCGGATGAGCGCGACGAGGTTCGGTCCCAGTCCGGAGACGCTGATGACGCCGGGGATGATCCCCGCCGCCGCGACGGCGATGACGACCGGGACGGCCGTCCTGGCACCCCCCTCCATCGATTTCCCGAGGAAGACGCCGAGCCGGTAGAGCCCGTTGCTCGCCAACTCGGAGCGACCGAGCACGTTCGCCGTCGAGACGGACGCCTCGTCGACCGCCTCGTCGAACGAGAGGATCGGCGAGTCCAGTTCCGGCCGGGTCACGAGCGTCAGCACGCCGGCGAGAATCGCGAGCGACCCGAGGCCACCGACGGTGGCGGCGAACGCTGCCTGTGCCGACTGGCCGCCGGCCCCCTGACCGGTAGCCGCGGCGACAATCCCCGCACCCGCGAGGAACTGCGCGAGGAACTCGGCGGCGAACAGGACGCCGAAGATCGCTCCCAGACGTGCACGCGTCTCGTCGCTGTAGGCCGCCACGAGCGTGATGAGCGCCCCGATCGCGATGAGCGTGAACCACGCCGACCGGGCGACCGAGAGTCGCTCGACGATGAGGTAGTACAGGAGGAGCCCGATCGGGACCAGATAGAACCAGCCGGTCCGGAGGTGGCTCCGGATGTCGACCAGCTCCGAGGGGTCCAGTCCGCCGATGTTCTGCTTGACGGCCTCGAAGTGGACCATCACCCACACGCCGAAGAAGAAGACGATCGCCGGGATCGTCGCCGCGACGATGACCTCACGGAACGGCGTCGCCGTGTACTGGACGATCAGGAAGGCGGCGGCACCCATCACCGGAGGGAGGATCTGTCCACCCGAAGACGCCGAGGCCTCGACGCCGCCGGCGAACTCCGGGCGGTAGCCCGACCGCTTCATCAGCGGGATCGTGAAGGCACCGGTCGTCACGGTGTTTGCGATCGACGACCCGGAGATGGTCCCCATGAAACCGCTAGCGAGGATGCTCGCTTTCGCCGGGCCGCCCCGACGGGTCCCCGTCGCGGCGTAGGCCAGGTCGATGAACCACTGGCCCGCCCCAGACATCTCCAGGAACGCGCCGAAGAGGATGAAGATGTAGATGAACTGCACGGAGACCGTCACCGGGATGCCGAAGACGCCGTTTTCGGTGTTGTACCAGAGGTTCTGGATGATCGAGTCCCACCCCAGCGGCGGGATCGAGAGGACCCCGACGTAGGCGGCGTTCTGGGGGATCATGAAGCCAAAACGGGCGTAGACGACGAAGGCCGCGACGATGAACATCAGGTAGAGACTGATCGCGCGCCTGGTCGCCTCCAGAACGAGCAAGACGCCGATGGCCCCCAGGACCATCGCGTAGGACGTCTCGGTCAGCGGTCCGAGCAGACCCGCGACCGGTTCGAGGAACGTGAACACCGCCTGGATCGGCCGGCCGCTCTCCAGCCCGAGCGCGCGCATCCGCTGGATCTCGCTGAAGTCCGTGACGAAATACGCCGCCGCCAGCACGGAGATGGCCATCAGGACCACGTCGAAGGGAGTCACCCGGTCGAAGTCGGGATCGACGAACAGCCACGCCAGCGCGGCGCCGACTCCGTGGATCGCTCGCGCGAGCGGGTGGTCGGCGCCGAGTCGGTCCTCGACCCACCTCCCGAACCGGAGACACCGGGTCGCGATCGGCCCGTCGCCGGTGCTTGACGGATACAACAGGAACGCGAGCACCAGTCCGAAGGCGACGTGGATCGCGTTGATCTGGAGCAACTGCAGCGCCGCGAACTCGACGGTCCCGACGACCGGAACGTCGAGCGAGAGGACGAACCCTTTCGCCGCCAGCCACATCTGGAAGACCGAAAACGAGACGCCGATGATCGCCACCGCGACGGCGGCCGGCCCCTGTAACGAACGCTTGCGTTCGATCTCCTGGAGCACCTCGTCGACTTCCTCGTCGGAGATCTCAGACGATTGGTGTTGTGCCATTGGTTGTGAGTATATCCGTGGTGCCAGCGACTGTCGACCGTCCGGTCAGATGGAGACGGACCGACTGTTCGTTGGTGCGTGCTACCAAGTCGTAGGTCTCCCCGGCGACGTGAAGTTTGTGCCCCGCGACCTCGCCGGGTGCGACCGTCACGCCCTCGTAGACGCCGGGGGGATCGTAGACGAACGTCCCGTTCTCGCGGGTGACGTTGGCCCCGCTCGGGAGCCCCCAGCCGTAGGATTCGAACTCCATCCGCGTCATCTCCAGTCGGTCGCCGCGGACGGTGTACTCGTCGTAGACACGGGTCTTCTCGACGCTGTGTGTGTACTCCAGGGCGACGACGGTGCCGTTGCTGACGGGGACCTGCAGGTACCGTTCTCCGGTCTCGACGTCCTCGACGACGAGGGTCCGTCCGTCGGGGATCGCCGCGGCGCTGCCCGCGACGACGAGCGCGGCGGCGACGACGATAGCGACGTGTCCTCGGCGCATGGAACGTGAAGCGGTGAGCAAGCGGGACGGCTTACATCTCGAAGTACGACGCCGCGCCGGGGTGGAGTTCGATGGACATCCCGTCCTGAGCCGACTCCCTGCTGATGAAGTCGGTCTTGATCGTGAGGTCGTCGACGTTGTCGAAGATGGCCGCGGTGACCGTCTCGACGGTACTCTCGTCCACTCCCGACCGGGTCGCGATCATCGCCTGGACGGCGACGGTCTCGACGGCCTGATCGACGCCGGAGTAGGTACCGGCGGGGATGGTGTCGTCGGCGAACCAGGAGGCGGCGTCCTTGACCGCCTGGCGGTTGTCGCCTTCGATCGGGACGATGACGATGTCGTTGGTCGTCGCGAGGTCCTCGATGGCGCCGACCGGCCAGCCGCCGACGACGAACGCCGCGTCGATGTCGCCGTTCCGGAGCTGGTCGGCCGCCTGTGAGAAGGACGCGTTCTGCTCGTTGAAGTCGGTGATACCGACGGCTTCGAGGATCTGGAGGGCGTTGACCTGTGTCCCGGAGCCGAGGTCACCGGTGTTGATCGTCGCCCCCGAGAGGTCCGAGAGGCTCGTGATCTCCGTGTCCGCAAGCGTTACCACGGTGATCGTCTCGGGGTACAGCGTCGCGACGCCCATCAGGTTCTCGACGGGGTTGTCCTGGAAGGCGTCGATCCCGGTCCCGTTCTTGGCGAAGGAGGCGATGTCGTTCTGGATGAGCGCGAAGTCGGCGTCACCGCTGGAGAGGTTGCCGACGTTCTCGACGCTCGCTCCCGTCGACTGGACGTTCAGCGTGAAGTCCGTGTTGTCCTCGACGATCGTCTTGAACTCATTCGAGAGCGGGAAGTAGGTCCCGCCGGTCCCGCCGGCGTGCCACGAGAGGCGCGTGTCGCCGCCGTTGCCGCCGGAGTCGCCGTCACCCGAGCCACCGTCGCCGGAGCCGCCATCTCCGGAGCCGCCGTCACCCGATCCACCGTCACCGGAACCGCCATCTCCGGACCCACCGTCGCCGCCACAGCCCGCGAGTGCGACGACGCCCGCGACGCCCGCTGTCTGTATGAACCGTCTGCGCGTGTGCTCTTTAGACATACCAACTGCTCTATCGGAGGGTGGACATATTAATATATCTGTATTTAAAATAGCTGTATGGGTTATGCGGTTCCTCCGTCCCCCGTATTCGCGGTTTCGTTCTAGAGACGAGTGACTGACGCTCGAACGGTAGTATCAGCCAGGGGTCGTTTTCACTCAGGCCGGTACCTCGATCCCGAGTTCTTCGAGAAGGGTCCGTGCGGCCCGGGCCGAGGACGGCGGCCCGCGGGCGGTGACCAGATCGCCGTCGACAGTGACGCTCGTGTCGGCGTCGAGTTCCGCGTCCCACGCAGCCCCGGCGGCTTTGACCTCGTCTTCGACCCAGTAGGGGAGTTTTCGACCGTCGGGCATCAGGTCGTCCTCGTCGACGATCCCCTCCTCCCAGGCGTTGGGGAAGCCGGTGACCGACCGGCCGGCGACGAGCATGTCCCCGTCGCTGTCCCTGGTGAACGCGAGGATACCGACGGCGTGACAGACGACGAGGGCTGTCCCGTCCTCGCCCTCGACGGCGTCCCGGAGCAGTCGGCGAGCGTCGCTGTCCTGGGTGACGTCCCACTCGGTCCCGTGACCGCCCGGGAAGACGACGGCATCGTAATCGGCCGCCTCGACCCGAGCGATCGGTGTCGGGTCGTTGAGTCGCTCGTCGGAGTCGTGGACCGCGCGGACGTGTTCGGCGGTCTCCTCACCGACCTCCGCAGGGTCGACGGAGCGTTCGTCCAGCACCGGTGGATCACCGGACGGTGTGGCGACGGTGATCTCCAGGCCGGCGTCGGTGAGCGTGGTGAGCGGCTCGATACACTCCTCTCCCCAGTAGCCGTGTTCGCTGACGACGAACAGTGCGGATGACATCGTCGGTCGTACGAGTCCGACGTGGATAAGCCGCCGGTCGGCGGGTAGGCGGAAACGCTTAACCAGTCGGAGCGAATACTTGGATAGAACACGATGGAGCGTACAGCAGCCGTGACTGCCCGACCCATCAGTACCCGATTCGACAATGGCTGACATGGAAGAGAGCGTTTCAGGCTTCAAGACGCGAGGGGGCTGGGTCGCCGTCGTCGAACACGGCGAGCGGATCACCCGGGCGCTGAAGGACCTCGCGGGCGACGAGGAACTGGCTGTCGACGAGGAGGCGCTCGCGGAGTTCGACGACTGGCGTCCCAAGAGCCACGAACGGCTCGACGAGGACGTCAACGAGAAGACCGCAGAGCAGGCGAGCGTCGACGAGGGGAAAGGCGAGCAGGCCGGCAAAGACCCCGACGAGGACCTCCAGACCGCGGGTGAGAAGCTGAGCGAGTCCTACGAGAACCTGGACGAACCCGACGAGGCGATCGACAAGTGGGGCGAGTCCGTCGACTACGTCGCCCGGGCAGCCGACTCGGCCGGCCGGAAGGCGCTGCGGAAGGTCGAGGACGCCGTCTACCGGAACGTGATGACACAGATTGCGCCCTACTATTTCGACAACGAACTCGTCAGTGCGAACCTCCAGCGGATCAACGGCGAGGACAACCCCGAATACGTCTTCGAGGTCAACGTCAACGACGACGACCTCAAGCTCCGGGTCTCGAACCAACTCGCCGACTACGATCAGGACGTCGACCGCTGGCACGTCGACACCGAGAAAGTGACCGAGGCCGTCGAGGCCGCCGAAGGGGTGGACGCGGTCGAACCGGGCGAGGAGACCGACGCGAAGACGAACTAAGCTCGCCGCCGTGCGAGCGCCGTCGGCTTCCACCATCGCAGGTGCCAAAACGAACTGAGGCCGCCTCTGTGCGGCCGCATCGGTTTTTTATGTTCCGTAGCCTATTGTCCAGCAGAATCTGATGGTGCTCAGCCCACAGCTGGTCGGGGGTGTTCAGATCGTCGCCGGGTTGGCGGCTCTGCTCCTGCTGAAACCAGCTGTCGATAACCCAGACAAACCCGGCAGTCGGGGGTATGCCGTGTGCACCGTCGGGGTCGGGTTGTGGATGTTCGGGCTGAGTGTCCCGAAGTTCACCGTAGACTATGCGCTGACAGTGAGTAGCTTTCACGTCCTCATACTAGGAACCGAGCTTGCGGTTACAGGATGGTTGTTGCTGGCCTTATCGATCACCGACCGCACGCATCTCATACGGCGGACCGCGATTGCCCTGGGCGGCGGTATTTTGCTTCTGCAGTTGCTGCTCTGGACGAACCCCCTTCACCATCTGCTGTACGAACCGGGTCTGGGACTCGACGAGTCCGGACTCGCCCGTGGTATCGATGCGGCGATTATGACGACGTTAGAGTGGTGGTGGGTCCACACTGCAGCGAGCTACCTGTGCGGGTTGACCGGTGAACTACTACTCGTGAGGGGTGCCCTCACATCGAGTGGAATCCGCCGGAAACAGTTCGGGTGGCTCTCGCTCGCCGCAGTCCCCGTTATTCTCGCAAGCACTGTGTCCACCTTTCAGCTATTCGATCTGCAGTACAACGTCTCCTCCGCCGGGTTTTTACTCGCAGTTCCGGTCCTGGCTGTGGTCCTGTTTCGCTCCCGGTTTCTGGATATCGTTCCGGTAGCCAGACGGACCGCGATGGACGAGATGGAGGCCGCGATGATCACGCTCGACAGCCAGGACCGGGTCGTCGACGCGAACAAGCGCGCCCGGGAACTGTTCGACTGCGGACCGGAATACGTCGGGATGCCCGGAAGCGAGTTCTTCGGTTCTGGCCCCGACGAGATGCTCTCAGGGATCAGCAAAGAGGCCGGTGAGGAAGCCGAACTCACAATCGCGGCCGACGGCCAGCAGCGACACTTTTCCGTGTCTAGTTCGCCGATCGGTGACTCCCCTGAACAAGGGCGGGTAGTCTTGCTTCACGACATCACACCGCAGAAGAGACGAGAGCGGGAACTCGAAGAGACGAAACAGTCCCTCGAACAGTCGAACGAGCGACTCGACCGGTTCGCCAGTACGGTGTCTCACGACCTTCGGAACCCGCTCTACGTCGCCCAGGGGCATCTCGAACTCGCCGAAACGGAAAATGAGCATCTCACCGCCGTGGAGAGAGCTCACACGCGGATGGAAGTCCTGATCGAGGACCTCCTGACGCTCGCTCGCCAAGGGGACGTGATCGAGGAGACGGACGCTGTCGATCTGGCCACGCTCGCAGAGACCACCTGGCAGAACGTGGCGACGGCGGAAGCGGTACTTGCTATCGAGACCGAGCAGACGATCCGTGCCGACTCGTCCCGGGTCGAAGAGCTGCTAGAGAACCTGTTTCGGAACGCGGTCGAACACGGTGGCGAGCGCGTGACTGTAACGGTGGGAGAACTAGACGACGGGTTCTACGTTGCCGACGACGGCCCGGGCATCCCCGTCGAGGAACACGGCGACGTGTTCGATGCTGGCTACTCGACAGCCACTGACGGCACCGGTTTTGGACTGAGTATCGTCCACGAGATCGTCGAGGCACACGGGTGGGGGATCAGCGTCACTGACAGCGAGAGCGGCGGCGCGCAGTTCGAGATCCGTTTGTGATCGAGCTACCGACCGACTGCGCGGTTGATGCGTTCCGAGAACGACGGCATGAACGGTTCGATGACAGCCTGTCGCAGACGACAGAACGAACCGAGCGACGCCCGCGTGACGCCTCAAGCCGGCTTGCTTCCGACCACGCCACGGAGCAGGAGCGCCGCTGCGACCACCAGACAGCCGGCGAGCCCGGTGAAGGCCAGCCGGTAGCTCGCGACGGCCGCGATCCAGCCCATATACACCGGTCCGAGCGCGCCGACGCCGAGGAACAGTGCCCGCGCGGCCCCCAGGTCCGCACCCAGATTGTCGGCGGGCGCGGCGTCCAGCAGCGTGGCGTCGGCGACGGGGAACACCGCCTTGTAGCCGAGGGCGTAGGCGGCGATGGCGAGGCCGACGGCGATCAGCGAGTCGGTCGTGACGACGGCCGCCAGCGCGACGACGCCGAGCAGGAGGCCGCCTGCCCCGACCGCCCGGCGGGGAACCCGGTCGGAGAGCGCCCCGGCCGTGGGTTTGACGACGACGCCGACGACGAACACCACGGCGTACAGCCCCGCGGCGACGGGTTCGGCAAAACCCTTCCCGTTGGTGAGATACGTCGGGAGGAAGTTCACCCACGCGCCGACGACGAAATAAAAGAGCGCGAACGCGACAAGCGCCTCCCGCTGCCGGCGAGTGGTCGCCAGCCGTCGGATCGTCGCGAGGAGTTCCACGTTCGTCCGACCGATCCGGTAGGAGTCGCGGTTCCAGGCGACGTAGGCCAGACAGACCAGCCCCAGGACGGCCGCCACAGGGACGAACGGCGTCCGCCAGTCAAGTCCCGGGACCGGTTCGAGGCCGACCACCGCCATGGTCGCGCCGCCGCCGGTGACGACCACGCCTCCGACCGAGGCGAGAATCCCCCCGACGTCGGTCCCGGCGGCGTACAACCCGAGCGCCTGCCCGCGACGCCGGACGAACAGGTCCGACAGTTGCGCACGCGAGGGGACCGCGAACAGCCCCTTCCCGACGCCGAGCAGGAGCGCCGCGGCGACGAACAGCCACACGGTCGTCGTCCCCGAGACCACCAGGAAGCCGGCGGTGAGAACGACAAGCCCGGGCACCACCAGCGACGGACGGGTGAACCGATCCGAGAGCCGACCGCTGGGGAACTGGGTGACGGCGTAGACCGCCTGGAGCGTGCCCAGGGCGAGGCCGGCGACGACCGTCGTCGTCCCCAGGTCGGCGATGATCGACGGTAACAGCGGCGGCAGGAGGAACCGTCCCAACTGGAGCGTGGCCCAGGCGACGCTCAGGGTCACGAGCATCCGCCCGCCGTACCCCGAGAACAGCCGCTCGGTGCGTGCGGTCACGATCGAAGGTCGCCGCCCGAGCGGTTTAGGCGGCCCGGTCCCGGCAGTCGCGTCACCGTCCGCGGACGACCGGCCGGCATGGCTGCGTGGTGTCAGGAGGCCGCGGTATCCCGACCCACAGAACGACGGGTCGTGACCTACCCCACTCCTGTCCCTAGCCGGCGGTGATGGGACCCAACGTGACAGCGACGACGGAACCGCTCGCGGGCCAGTCGGCGACGGTCGTGGGTGCGGGCTTCGGTGGGCTGGCGACGGCCTGCTATCTGGCCGACGCCGGGGCCGACGTGACGGTGCTGGAACGCCACGACCGCCCCGGCGGCCACGCGAACCGCATCGAGGACGGCGGATTCACGTTCGACACCGGCCCCTCGTGGTACCTGATGCCCGACGTCTTCGAGCGCTTCTTCGGCCACTTCGATCGGGACCCGGGCGACTACTACGACCTGGTCCGTCTGGACCCTCATTACCGGGTCCTCTGGAAGGGGGGAGCCGACGGTGAGATCGCCGACAGCGTCGACATGCGCCCGGATATGGACCACAACCGGCGGGTGTTCCGGTCCTACGAGGCCGGTGCCGACGACGCGCTGGACGAGTACCTCGCTGAAGCCGAACACACCTACGAGGTCGGGATGGAGCGGTTCGTCTACGAGGACCGCCAGCGACTC
This sequence comes from Haloarcula halophila, assembly GCF_029278565.1. Lineage (NCBI taxonomy): Archaea > Methanobacteriati > Methanobacteriota > Halobacteria > Halobacteriales > Haloarculaceae > Haloarcula > Haloarcula halophila. The sequence goes on from NZ_CP119559.1 coordinate 1,772,800, forward strand.
CGGGACTTCCTGGACCCCGAGGTGGTCCGCTCGGCCCGCGGACTCACGTTCCTGGGCTCGATGCAGGACCACGTCGCCGACTACTTCGAGCACCCGAAACTGCGGCAACTGATGCAGTACACGCTGGTCTTCCTGGGCGGATCGCCGTACAACACGCCGGCGCTGTACAACCTGATGAGCCACGTCGACTTCGAGTTGGGCGTCTACTACCCCGACGGGGGCGTCTACAGCGTCGTCGAGGGGATGGTCGAACTGGCCGAGGAACTGGGCGTCGAGATCAGGACTGGGCTGGAAGTAACCGGCCTGGCGGGCGAACCCGACGGCGTGGCGGTGACGACGGCGGACGGGACGGCGGCGACTGATCTCGCGGTGGCGAACGCGAACCTCGCCCACGTCGACCGGGACCTGTTGCCCGACGGGACCCGGGAGACCCGCCGGGGCTACTGGGAGAACCGTACCTACGCACCGTCGGCGTACATGCTCTACCTGGGCGTCGAGGGCGACGTTTCCCCGCTGGAACACCACACGCTGGTGTTGCCCGAGGACTGGGAGCCACACTTCCGGAGCATCTTCGAGGAGCCACGCTGGCCGACCGACCCCGCCTACTACGTCAACGTCCCCTCCGTCACCGACGACAGCGTGGCACCCGACGGCCACCACGCCGTCGTCGTCCTGGTCCCTATCGCACCCGGGCTGGACGACGACGAACCCGCCCGTGAGCAGTTCCGCGAGCAGGTCCTCTCGGACTTGGCACGGCACGCCGGAGTCGATCTGCGAGACCGCATCGTCGTCGAGCACGAGGCCTGCGTCTCGGAGTTCGCTCGCCGGTACGACGACCCCGAGGGGACCGCACTCGGACTCGCACACACGCTGCGCCAGACCGGCCCCCTCCGACCGGGCCATCGCTCCTCGGCCGTCGACGGCCTCTACTACACAGGATCGTTCACCACGCCCGGTATCGGCGTGCCGATGTGTCTCATCAGCGGCCAGCACGCCGCCGACGCAGTCGTCGACGATATGTAGTGCGCTAGCATTTGACAACCCCTTCGTTTCAGGTAGAGATTCCCCACACCGAGCGGTAGGCTCATTGCACGGTAGGGCAAACGCCGGGGTAGATGGTCGCGACGAGTGTGCTGGCGACGCTAGTGGTCGCGGCAGCGGCGAGTCTGTTCATGGCCTGGACGATCGGCGCCGGCTCCTCGGGGTCGACACCGTTCGCGCCGGCCGTCGGGGCGAACGCGATCTCGGTGATGCGAGCGGGTTTTTTCGTCGGGATCCTCGGACTCGCCGGTGCCGTGTTACAGGGCGCGAACGTCACCGAGACAGTCGGGGGCGGGCTGATCCTCTTCCCCGACGGCGGCGGACTCTCTGCGGCGGCCGCCATCGTCGCGTTACTGACGGCGGCCGCGCTGGTCGCGGTCGGCATCTTCACCGGCTACCCTATCGCGACGGCGTTTACCGTCACGGGGGCCGTCGTCGGCGTCGGCCTGGCGATGGGTGGCCAGCCCGCGACCGCGAAGTACGTCGAGATCGTCTCGCTGTGGGTCGCGGTGCCGTTCGTCGGCGGCGGGATCGCCTTCGCGACGGCGTGGCTCCTGCGCCACGAGGGGACCAGCGAGGAACTGCTGGTGCCGGCGCTGGCCGCCCTCGTCGGTGCGATCATGGCGAACGTCCGGTTCGTCCTGCTGGCGCCGGGTGCCGAGCAGGCCTCCGTGGCGCAGGCACTGGCTACCGCGGCAGGAACACCCGAGCTACCGACGGTCGTCGGTGTGACGGTCGTGGCCGCGCTGCTAGCCGGCGGGCTGTTGTACCGGGACGTGCGGGCCGACCCGGCCGCGGGCCAGCGACACTTCCTGCTCGTACTGGGCGGCCTGGTCGCGTTCTCGGCCGGCGGGAGCCAGGTCGGGTTGGCGCTTGGCCCGCTCCTCCCGCTGTTGGGCGAGGGACCGACCGCCGCCGTCCCGATCACCGGCGTCCTGCTCTTCGGCGGGATCGGCCTGCTCGTGGGCTCTTGGACCGGCGCACCACGGATGATCAAAGCGATCGCACAGGACTACTCCTCGCTGGGGCCACGGCGCTCGATCGCGGCGCTGATCCCGAGTTTCATCATCGCGCAGGCGGCGGTCTTCCTGGGCGTGCCGGTCTCGTTCAACGAGATCATCGTCTCGGCGATCGTCGGCTCCGGGGCGGCCGCCGGCGGCGGCGAGGTGAGCCGCTCGAAGATGGGCAAGACGGTCCTGGCCTGGATCGGCTCGCTCGCGGTGGCGTTCGCGGCGAGCTACGGGCTCTTTCTGCTCGTCGACGCGCTGTGACTACTCCGGGCGGCTGTAGTCGGGATCGATCATCTGTGCCGAGGTCGGCGCCGGATCACCGGGCGTGAGGTTGTACCCCGAGAAGTCGGTGACCCCGGCCGCCCGGAGCACGTCCTCGTCGTACAGCGACTCGCCGGTGAACTCCGCGGGGTCGTGACGCAGTATCTGGAGGACGGCGTCCGAGACGACCTCGGGCGTGCGCCAGTCGTCCTCGGTGCCCAGCCCGAAGTGTCGGGTCGCCCGGGTGTCGATCGCGGTGACCGGCCAGAAGGTGTTACAGCCGATGTCGTGGCCGCGCAACTCACCGGCCAGCGAGAGCGTGATGAACGACATCCCGAGTTTCGACCAGAGATACGGCCCCGATCCCGGGCTTCGATCGACGGTCACCGGCGGCGCGTTCGTCAGAATCCACGCTTCGTCGAGGCCTTTCAGATGATCGATGAAGGCCCGTGAGACCAGATACGTCCCCCTGACGTTCACCTCCGTCAGGAGGTCGAAGCGGTTGGGCGGCAGGTCCTCGACGGTCGCGAGTTGGATCGCGCTGGCGTTGTTGATGACGATGTCGACGGTGCCGAAGCGATCGATCGCCCGGTCGGCCGCAGCCTGGACGGCCTCGGGGTCACGTACGTCCAGTTGGATCGGCAGCGATTCGGCTCCCCGCTCGCGAACCTCGCGGGCGGTCTGTTCGATCGATCCCTCCAGGTCGCGGTCCTCGCCGTAGTCACCCTCCTCGCTGGTCTTGCCCGTCGAGACGACGTTACAGCCCTGATCGGCCAGCGCGAGCGCGATCCGCTTCCCGATACCGCGGGTCGTCCCGGTGATGAACGCGGTACTGCCCGAGAGATCGGGCGCCTCCAGTGTCATGCCGTCCCAGTCGGGACAGAGCCACATAGTACTGACTCTCGAACCGGACAGAAACGCCGAGAGCGACCGTGAGGAGTTTACTCGGTCGAGGCTTCCTCGGTTTCGACGGGTTCGTCCTCGCCCCGGTCGAGGCGGGCGACGCGGGCTTTCATGATCCGGGTGTTCTCGACCTGTTCGACCCGGATCTCGACGCCCTCGTAGGTGATCGTCTCGCCCTCCTCGACGAGCCGGCCCGCGCGGTTGAAGATGAAGCCGGCGATGGTCTCGAACTCCTCGCCCTCGGGGAGTTCCAGTTCGAGCGCTTCGTTGACCTGCTCGATGTTGACCTCGCCTTTGACGACGACGGTGTCGTCGTCGAGGTACTCGATCGGTTCTTCCTCCTCGCCTTCGAGGATCTCGCCGACGATCTCCTCGGTGAGGTCCTCCATCGTCACCAGCCCCTCGGTGGTCCCGAACTCGTCGATCACGATGACCATGTGCATGCGCTCTTTCCGCATCTCCGTCAGGAGGTCGTCGACGTTCTTGGACTCGGGGACGTGCAGCGTAGGTTCGATGATGTCTTCGAGTTGGATGTCTTTCGCGATGGCCTCGCCGTAGTTCAGATCGCGGACGAGATCGCGAATGTGGGCGATGCCGATGACGTTGTCCAGACTCCCCTCGTAGACCGGGACCCGCGCGTGGCCGCTCTGGATACACGTTTCGAGGGCCTCCTGAACGGAGTCGTCCTTATCGACAGCGGTCATATCGAGTCGCGGGGTCATGACCTCCTTGGCGATGGTGTTGTTGAACCGCAACGTCCGCTGGAGCATCTCGCGTTCCTCCTCGTCCAGGACGCCCTCGCGTTCGCCCGTCTCGATGATGTCCTGGATCTCCTCGCGGGTGACGTAGGAGGTCTCGATCGCCGACCGACCGCCCGTGATCTTGTTGACGATCCGGGTGAGATAGTCGAACAGCAGGATGAGCGGGATGAGGACCTTCTCGGCGAGCTTCAGCGGTTTGGAGATGCGCAGCGCCCAGGATTCGGTGTTCTCGACGGCGTAGCTCTTGGGGGCGCTTTCGCCGAACAGCAGGACGATCGCAGTGATCCCGAAGGTCGCGGCCAGCACCGCCTCGCCACGGGAGAGATAGAAGCCCAGCAGCCCCGTCGCGATCGAGGACATCGCGATGTTGACGAGGTTGTTGCCGACCAGGATCGTCACGAGCAGTCGGTGGGGATCGGACTTGAGTTGCCGGAGCGTCTTGGCGCCCTTGACCCCGTCCTCGACGAGTGCCTCGGTCCGGTGGGCCGGCAGGGAGAACATCGCGATCTCCGAGGAGGAGAAAAACGCCGAGAGCCCGATGAGCACGACGATCGTGACGATACCGGTCCAGACGATGACGCTCTGTGGGATCTCCACGCCGAATACGGGGACAGACTGGAGCAACAGCGCGAACGACGCAGGTGGGTCCAGGGCCATCAACGGTTCGAGTTGTAATGGATGGGGATTAAGACTTGTCATGGTCGGACAGTGGCGAAGCCCTTACCCTCGGCTCGGTCCTACGTCCCCCCGTATGAGCGAGCCAGCGATCACCCTGTACCGACTGCAGGCCTGTCCCTTCTGTGAGCGTGTCGTCCGGACGCTCGACGAGCACGGCCTGGACTACCGCTCGCGGTTCGTCGAACCGATGCACTCCGAGCGGGACATCGTCAAGCGCCTGACCGGCAAGCGGACCGTCCCGGCCATCGTCGACGAGACCACCGGGATCACCATGAGCGAGTCGGCCAACATCGTCGAGTACATCGAGCGGACGTACGGGAGCGAAGCGACCGCGGCCGAGCAGGGAGGTGAGGCCTGATGGAGTTGGAGTTCGATGTCATCGATCTCGGTCCCGCCGACGCGCCGGCCGAGGGCGAGCAGGCACCGGATTTCACCCGACCGCTCGTGAACGACGAGTACTGGGAGGACGTGGCGCTCTCGGACGTGTGCGAAGCGAGCGACGACCCCGTGGTTCTCGTCTTCCATCCGATGGACGGCGCCTTCCCGGCGACCTACGTCTGGAACGAGATCCGGGACCGGGCGTGGCACGAGTCCGCGACCGTCGTCGGCCTCTCGATCTCGACGCCGTACGCCCACACGGACCTGCTCGACGAGCGCGGGATCGCGGACGACTACCGGCTGTACTCGGACCCCGGAAACGGCGTCGCCGAACAGTACGGTATCGCGATGGAGACCGACGGGATGGCCGGCATCGAAGAACCCCGACCGGCCGTGTTCGTTCTCGGCGACGACCGGAGGATCGAGTACGCCTGGGTCGGCGAGGAGTGGCCCTCCTTCCCCGACTACGATGTCGTCGAAGCCCAGCTGTGAGATGAGCGAGATCGAGACCGCCGCCGCGGCTATTCGGGACGGGGAGCTGGTCGTCTATCCGACGGAGACGGTGTACGGCCTGGCCGCCGACGCCCTCGATCCCGACGCCGTCGAGCGGGTCTTCGAGGCAAAAGGTCGGGCCAGGGACAAGCCCGTCTCGCTTGCCGTGCCCGACGTCGAGGCCGCCGGGGAGTACACCCGGCTCACGGAACGGGAGCTGGCGTTCATGCGCGAGTTCCTGCCGGGGCCGGTCACGGTGGTCGTCGAGCGCCGGGAGATCGTCCCGGACGTGCTCGTCGACGGCGGTGATCGGGTCGGGATCCGGATACCGGACCATCCGGTGGCGCTGAACCTGCTGGACGCGGTCGCGCCGCTGACGGCGACGAGCGCCAACGTCTCGGGCAACCCCAGCGCCACGTCCGCCAGGGAGCTGGATGCCATCCGTGAGCGGGCCGCCACGGTGCTCGACGGCGGTGAAACCGGCGGTACCGGCTCGACGGTCGTCGACGTGGAGACGGGGACGATCCACCGGCGGGGCGCTCGGGCCGACGCCGTCGAGACCTGGCTCGCCGACCGCTAGAGCAGCGACCGCAGCGAGCGGGTCCTGACACCGCACTGCTCCCGGTACTCGCAGGGCGAACACTTCGCGTCGCTGTCGGCTCTGGCGGGCGGGCCATCGATCGATTCGGCGGTCCGTAGCGCCGCCCGGTAGACGCCGGCACGTCGCGCCGTCACCTCGACCCGACGGACGACGCCGTGGGCCGGGTACTCGGCGTAGGCGTGTTCGACCGGCCGTTCACGCTCCCAAGCGAGCGCCTTCGCCGCCGCGACGAGCCTGACGGTCTGGGGCTCCCAGACCCCCTGGTCGGGCGGCGAGCCGGCGAAGACGAGCGAGGGAGCCGGCCCCTCGGACCCGTCGACCAGTTTGTGTGCGACGCCACGGGCGTCTTTGCCGTCGAGACGGACGTCCCGGTCGAACGGATCGACCAGTTCGTCCCAGGCGTCTAGCCGGTCGCGTGCCCGCCGGAGGCGCTCTCGGACCGTCGCAGGATCGACCTCGATCGGTGCGGCAAGCAACGCGGCGTCGTCGGCCAGCAGTCGCTCGTAGTCGAAAGCGAGGTCACGGACTCGGCCCACCTCGTCGGGAATGTCGGGCGGCCCGTCGCGCCGGCGGTAGTAGAGCTTGCGCGGGCAGTAGGCTGCGGTCTCCAACTCACGGAACGTGTGGGTGTCGGTGGGTGACACGGCGGGTCTGGTCCCGGCTTCCGGCAAAAGGGTTCACATCGAGATGTCGGCGTCGGAGTCCAGCGAGTCGATGTCCTCGGTGGCCTCCTCCAGCCCGCTCTCCCGGATCGCGGCGGTGTGCTGTGTCGAGAGGCCCGCCTCCGTCAGCACGTCCTCGAACTCGCTCTGGAAGCGGTGGCTCACCCGCCGGGCGGCGGCCTGGGCCTCGACGACCGCGCGGTAGTGGGTCGCAGTCGACTCCTCGACTCCGAACTCGGCGGCCAGATCGGCGTCGGTCGCGTCGTCGTTGACGACCCGCTTGCGGAACGCGGACACGTCGAAGGGCACGTCGTCGTCGGCCTCCCGTAGCAGGTGGAGGTCGAGCCGGGCGCGGACGGCCGTCTCCTCGTCGGCGTCGAGCCGGTCGGCAAGCGCCGCGTCGCTCTCCCCCTCGTAGAACCCGCGGACCACCGCCACCAGTTGCTCGTCGTCCAGGTCGGTCCGGAACTCGTAGCGCTCGCGCATCCGGGAGACGACAGCGCTGAGTCGCTCCGACACCGACGTTTCGTCCGCGTCTGCCAGTGATCCCCGGGTGTCCTCCTGGGACTCCGTGACGCGCTCCTCGCCGGAGACGTCGATGAAGAGATCGCGGAGGTCCTCGGTCTTCTCGTCCATTGGCGTGGAACCTGCGGTCCGAGCGGTAAGTATCTGTCGGGGAAGCAACCAGTCGTCGCCATCCTTACCGCCGCCGACCCCGAGACCCAAGTATGGACGTGGCACTGGTGACCGTCGGCGACGAGTTGCTCGCCGGCGAGACCGAGAACACGAACGCGACGTGGCTCGCAAAGCGACTCTCCGGGGCAGGGGCACGAGTCACCCGGATTCTCACGGTCCCGGACGACGAGAGCGTCATCGCCGATGCTGTCCAGCGGTACCGTACGGCGTTTGACGCCGTCGTCGTGACCGGCGGCATCGGCGGGACCCCCGACGACGTGACCAAGGCCGCCGTCGCTCGGGCGTTCGACCGCGACCTCGTCGTCCCCGAGGACGTGCGGGATCACCTCGAAGCGAAGGCCGAGCGGTTCGCCACCGACAACCCCGAGCTGGTCGACCGCTACGAGATGGAGCTGGACCTGGACGCGTGGGCCGCCATCCCGGAGGGAGGCGAGCCGTTGCTGACCGACGAGAGCTTCGCCGCCGGCTGTGTCGTCGACGGGGTGTACGTCCTGCCGGGAATCCCCGAGGAACTCCGGGCGATGTTCGCGACGGTCGCCGACGACTTCGGGGGCGACCGGACGATCGAGACGATCCACACGCCGGCCCCCGAGGGCGCCGTCGTCACCCAGATTACCGAGGCCCGCGAACGTTTCGGCGTCGCCGTCGGGAGCTACCCCCGGAAAGCGGACACGCCGGGACGGGTGACCGTCACCGGCGACGACCCCGACGCGGTTCGGGCGGCGACCGACTGGCTGCGCGAGCGGATCGAGACGGTCGATTAGAGCGTCGTCGGATCGAGTCGGTCGAGGATCCCATCGAAGTCGTCGTCGAACGACAGCACGTGGTCGATGCCGCGATCCCTCATAACGGCGACCGTCGTCGCGTCGGTGAACGACAGCGCCTGGTCGTCGTACGCTCGTCTGATCTCGATGGCGTCGTGGAACTGCTCGTGACCGACGAACAGCATTCGCACGGCTTCGGGAAAGCTCCCGTGACCGCGGATGCGATCCCCGACCGCTGCGGCCTGCGCCGGATCGTTCGAGCGGGACAGGGTGAGCGTGACGGTCTCGTCGTAGACGTAGTCACTCGTCACAGGGCGCCCGAACCGGCCGCCGGCGATGGCCCGCATCGCTCGGGTTGCGGCGTCGTGGCGCTCTGTGTCTTCGTCCTGCTGTGCGTAGAACACGCCGGTGTCGACGAAGACGGTCACTCTTCGACAGCCTCGTCAGACAGTGTCTTGTCGATATCTGCCTCGGCGGCTGGATCGCCCGACTCCGCGGTACCTGCGAGCCACTGTTCGGTCTCGGCGTCGGTCAGCCCCTCCCAGTCGTCCCGGAACGAGTCGACGAGCGCGTCCTTCGACGCAAACTCCCGTGCAACGATCCGGTCCAGCAGTTCTTGCTGAGTGACGGTCGTCCCCGTTTCGAGTCGAATCTCCGCTTGGAGCCGTTCGAGGCGGTCTTTCGTCTCCTCGTCGACCTCCACCGAAGTTGCCATACGACACGGTAGTCCCTTCTCCGGTGTAAACCCTCCCACGGCCAACTCAGACCAGTTCCAGCACGCCCATCGCCGTGGCCGCCAGCAGAACCTCGAACGAGAGCGTCCCGAGCGCCGAGAGCGCGACGAACCGGCGGGTCTCCATCCCCGCGACGCCGGCCGGCACCGTCAACATCCCGCGGGTGAACAACAGCGTGTTGCTCAGCGGAACAGCGAGGACGCCGAAGCGGTCGAACATGTGACCGAATCGGTCCAGTCGGTCCTCGCTGACGCGGAACCAGGGCCGGTCCAACAGCCACTCGCGGCCGCCGCGTTTGGCCAGCAGGAAGAGCACGGTCTGGCCGACGGTCGCACCCGCGACCGCGACGGCCAGGATCGCGGCGACGCTCGGGAGGTCGTAGCCGCCGCCGGTCCGTGCGAGGATCGCCACGGCCGCCGGCACCAGCGCCTCGCTGGGCGCGAAATACAGCAACATCGCCCCCTCCAGGACGAAGACGAGAAAGAGCGCGGCCAGCCCGTACCGTTCGAGCAACCGCTCGGCGTACGCCGTATCGCCGAAGACGTAGAGGGCGATCCCGGCCACCCCCAGCAGAGCGAACCCGGCGGCGACCACGAGCAGGCCGTAGTCCTCCGCGAAGGTGCGGACCGGGCCACGGCTCGTGTCGGTCGCCATCTACCGCTGTCTGGTGGGGCTGCCGGTAAATCGTTTCTGTCCTGTGTCCCAAGCGGTGGGTTCATGGCTCCGAGCGTCCGACCCGGAGGTATGGACATGACACGTCGCCCGCGACGGCTCCGGACCGACGGGGTCCGGCCGCTCGTCCGCGAGACCGACCTGGCCGCGTCGGACCTGATCGCCCCCGTGTTCGTCGACGCGACGACCGACGAGCGGGTCCCCATCGAGACGATGCCGGGCCACGAGCGGGTCCCCGTCTCCGAGGCCGTCGCCCGCGTCGAGGAGATCCGCGAGACCGGCGTCGAGGCCGTCATGCTCTTCGGCGTCCCCGAGTCCAAAGACGAGCGGGGCTCCCGGGCCTGGGCCGAGGACGGCGTCGTCCAGGAAGCGGCCCGACAAATCACCGCCGAGACCGACGCCTACGTCGTCACCGACGTCTGTCTCTGTGAGTACACCGACCACGGCCACTGTGGCGTCCTGGAGGACGACGCCGCCGAAGACCCGACGCTGACGGTTCGCAACGACGAGACGCTGGAGCTACTGGGGGATATCGCCGTCAGCCACGCCCGGGCCGGGGCCGACATGGTCGCACCCTCGGGGATGATCGACGGCATGGTCGGGGCCATCCGCGGGGCGCTCGACGAGGACGGTCACACGGAGGTGCCGATCATGAGCTACGCCGCGAAGTTCGAGTCGGCGTTCTACGGCCCGTTCCGGGACGCCGCCGACGGCGCACCCTCTTTCGGCGATCGCCGGCACTACCAGATGGACCCCGCGAACGCCCGCGAAGCCCGCCGGGAGGTTTCACTGGACGTCGAGCAGGGTGCGGACGTGCTGATGGTCAAGCCCGCGCTGCCGTATCTCGACATCGTCGCCCAGGTCCGGGAGCGCCACGACCACCCCGTCGCCGCGTACAACGTCTCCGGCGAGTACGCCATGTTGCACGCGGCTGCCGAGAAGGGGTGGCTAGACCTCGAATCGGTCGCCTCCGAGTCGCTGCTGTCGATCAAGCGCGCCGGCGCGGACCTGATCCTCACGTACTTCGCCGAGGACGTGGCCGACCGCCTCTGAGACAGACCCCGCAACCTATTCACCTGCCAGAACCACACACAGGCATATGCGACGACAGACCCTCCTCGTGGCCGTCGTGGCCGCGGTCGCCCTGCTGTCGTTCAGCGTCGGTGCTGCCAGCCTCGACGCGAGCACCGGCGAGGATCGAGTCGATCCACAGATGGACGACAGAGAGATCGACAACCCCGGCGCGGACTACTCCGGGCCGGAGGACCCCAGCGACGCCTCGCCTCCCGCCGAGGACGGCGGTGCACGCTCGCTGATCCCGACCCTCTCCTCGCCGGCCCTCGGCGCGCTCGTGGCCGCCTTCGCCGTCGTGGTCGTCGCCGTCTGGCGCTTCGCCGGCGGCGGGGAGAGCCCCGACGACGGCACGGAAAAAGCGTTCGTGACGCCCGGCGAGTCGACGGACACGCCGACGTACTCGACCGACAGCATCGACGTCCCGCTCTCGAACGACGTCTACCGGGCCTGGGCCGACCTGACCGAACGGCTGGGGCCGGCCGACGGCGCGACGACGCCCAGGGAGTACGCACGGCGGCTAGCGGGTGCGAGCGAAGACCCCGCCGCGCTCGACCGGCTCCGGGAGACGTTCGAGCGGGTACGATACGGCGGTGAGCAACCGACGGCCGAACTCGAACGGACTGCGCGGGAAGCGCTGGAACAAGCGACCGTCGGACCGGAGGACGAGCGATGAGCGGGCTGCGCCCGGTGCCGCTTGCCATCGGGCTCGGCGCGACGGTGATCGCCGTCGGACTCGGAGCGGTCGGCGTCGCCGTCGTCCCCGACGACGCGCGGAACCTGCTGTTGATCGCCGTCGCGGTCGTCGCCGGTAGTTTCGCCCTGCTCGCCCTGCTCGTCCACTCGCTTGAGGGTGACGAGCGGCCGGGCCTACCCGACACCGACAGCCGAACCGCCACGGTCCCCGGCGACGAGGTCGACGCGGCGCTGTCGGCCGGCCGGGACGGAAAGGCCATCCGGGACCGGCTCCAGTCGGTCGCGCTGTCGGTGCTGGAACGGCGCGGGCTGACCCGCTCGGCGGCCGAACAGCAACTGGCCGAGGGTACCTGGACCGACGATCCGCGGGCGGCGGCGGTGCTGTCCCGAGACGAGATCCGGCCGTCGCTCCGTGCCCGCATCGAGGGGTTGCTCTCCGGCGTCCGGCCGTTCCACCGGTGGATCGGCGCGGCGACCACGGAACTGCTCGCCCGCGAGGAGGAGCGATGAGCGCCGACGGCGGAAGCGTCCACCAGACCGGTCGCTGGCTCGGGCTGACCGGGGCCGCGCTGCTGGCCGCGGCGGTCGGACTGGTCGCACAGACGCCCTCGCTCGTCCTGCTTGGCGGTGTCGGGGCGGCACTGGGTGCCTACGACCGGGTCGCGGTCCCGCCGGCAACCAGCGTCGCCATCGAGCGATCCATCGAGCCGACGGACCCCGGCGTCGGCGAGTCGGTCACCGTCCGGCTGACGGTGCGCAACGAGGGCGACCGGACTCTGCCGGACGTCCGCGTGGCCGACGGCGTCCCCGAGACGGTCCGGGTCGTCGACGGCACCGCGTCGGTCGGGACCAGCCTCCGGCCGGGCGCGAGCACGACCGTGACCTACGAAATGACCGGCGGGAACGACCGCTGTGTGTTCGACCCGGCGACGGTCGTCGTCCGGGACGTGGTCGGCGTGGTCGCACGCCACGACCGGGTCGCGGTCAGCCCGGATTCGGTCACCTGGAAGCGCCCCAGCGGGAAGGCGATGTTGCCGCTGATCCCGGCGGTGTACCGCCGGCCCGGACAGGTCCCGGTCGACGACGGCGGCTCGGGCCAGTCGTTCTACGCCGTCCGGGAGCGCCGGCCCAACGATCCGCTCTCGCGGGTGGACTGGAACCGCTACGCCCGCACCGGCGAGCTGACGACCGTCGAGTTCCAGCGCGAACAGGCGGCGACGGTGATCGTCGTCGTCGATACACGGCAGGCCGCCGCCGTCGCGCCCGGCGAGACGGCCCAGACCGCCGTCGAGCGGTCGACGACGGCCGCGCTCGCGCTCGTCGAGGGGCTTCCCGAGGACGGCCACGCGGTCGGGCTAGCCGCACTCTCCCCCCAGGAGAGCTGGCTCCCCCCGGGACAGAGCGAGGCCCACCGCCGGCAGGCCCGGGACCGAATCCGGGAGGACCGCGCGTTCACCGCGACGCCGGTGACCGAGTCTCCCGACGTCGACCGGCTGTTCGCACAGCTCCCGGAAGCCGCGAACGTCATCTTCCTGAGCCCGCTGTGTGACGACGAGAGCGCCACCGTCGCTCGCCGGCTGGCCGCCAGAGGCCACCCGGTGACGGTGGTCAGCCCCGACGCGACGGCGACCGACACCGCCGGCCACCGGCTAGCCCACCTAGAGCGGGGCGACCGGCTCCGGGAACTGCGGGCGGCCGGCGTCGAGGTGTACGACTGGGACCAGGGCACCTCCCTGCAGGGACTGCTCGGGCAGGCCGGAGGGGGTCGGTGATGGCGTCCGAAACGGGACAGTGGTGTGCGCTGGCGGCGGGCATCGCGACCGTCGGGACGCTGTTTACCGCGGGAATCGGCCCGCTTTCGACGGGCGCCGGCGTCGTCGCGCTCGTCGTGCTGGCCGGGAGCTGGATCGCCGACAGCGGGTCGCTGGCGAACCTGACCGGTGCGGCGCTGTTCGCCGAAGTCCTGCTCGCGGGCGTCCAGGGTGCCTCGACGACGACGGTACTGGCCGCCGGTGTGGGGACGGTACTGGCCTGGACGTTCGCCCACTCCGCGCTCGAACTCCGGGACGACCTGGGCGAAGCGCGGAGTCGACGCCTGGAGTTGAGCCACACCGCCGGGACGACGGCACTCGTGGCCGGTGCCGCGATCGTCGCTGCGGTGTTGTTCCGGGCGAGTTCCTTCGAGTTGCCGCCGCTGGCCCTGGCCGCGCTCGTTCTCGCAGGTGTGGCCCTGACGGCAGCGCTCAGGCGGTGACGGCTACTCCGGCAGCGTCTCGGACTCGGACTCACCGGCATCGAGATCGAGGATGTCCGCACTGTCGGCGGCCACGGCCGGCAGCCTGATCGTGACGACCGTCCAGCCCGCCGTCCGGTCGTAGCTGAGAGCGCCGCCGGCCGATTCGGCGACCCAGCGTGCGAGCCAGATCCCCAGTCCGCTGCCGTGCTGGAGGGTCGTGATCGTCTCACCGTCGAACACCGCCGCGCGTTCGATGGCGGGGATGCCCGGGCCGTCGTCGGTGACTTTGAGAAGGACCTCGTCGCCCTCCTCCTCGACGACCAGCCGGACGGCGGTTCCCTCGGGCGTGTGTTCGACAGCGTTCTCGACGAGGTTGTCGAGCGCGTCGTACAGCCCCGGTCCGCCAGGGACCGCCACCGACGGCCGTATCGACGGGTGGACGGTGACCGTCTCCGGGTAGTCCTCTGTCACACTCCGGGCCAGCGAACCCGGATCGATCGGCCGTTCCGTCGTGTTCTCCAGGGCCGACTCGACCTCCTTGGCCTGCTGGCTGACCGCGTCGAGACGACCCGCAGCGTCCAGAATCCGCTCTGTCATCGTGATCGTGTACGAGTCCGTGGCGGCCGAGTTGAGATGTTGTGCCGCGCCGATGACCACAGAGAGGTCGTTCCGGAGGTTGTGTCGTAACACACGGTGGAGGACCCGAAGGCGCTGCTGGCGACGACGGTCCTCGGTGACGTCGGTGTAGATGGCAAAGCCGTACTGCCGACCGTCGTCGGCCTGATAGGGGACACTGTGGTAGTCGAACTCGCGCCACCCGTCGACGGTCTTCCGGGCGACGATGGCGTGGTTGGCCTTCCCGTCGGCGGTTCGCTGGTCGTAGTCCATCGCCTCCTCGTCTTTCTGTTCGGGGACGATGAACTCGTTGAGCGATTCGCCGACGATATCGGCCGGATCGTACCCGAACGTCTCCGCAAACGGCGTGTTGACCGCGTGGACGAGGGGCTCCCGATCGACGATCTCGAAGGCGACCGCCGGGTCCTGGATGAGGTCGAACAGGCGGTCGAACCGGTCGTGGACGCTCGTCGACCGGTGGACCGAGCAGACGACCGCGCCGTCGGCGGCGGTAAGCTCGATCGTCGCCGGGACCTGCCGGTCGCCGAGATCGAACACGACTTGACAACGCCCGGTCTGTCGGTCGTCGGTCTCTTGGACGGCACGGAGTTCGCGCATGACCGTCTCGGCGTCGTCGGCCGGGAGCAGCGACGTGAGTTGCCTTCCTTGGAGGGCACCGGGTGCCATCGACAGCAGCGTCGCGAACTCCTCGGTGACGAACGAGAGCCGTCCGTCCCGGTCGATTCCGAACATCAGCGGGCCGTGACCCGAAGGAGCGGCGCTTCCGATAGTTCGGGTATCGGCCGCCGGACACCGGTCGTCCCCGTCGGTGACGCGAGGAGTTCGGCGGTCGTGTCGGCGACGGTGTTGCGTCCTGTCTCCCGAGCGTCGAAGACCCCGTCGTCGTTCTCGTAGCGAACTTCCCGGGCGGTCCGCTCGCCGACGGCGGCCGATGTCGCCTGGACGACGGCGAGTGCTCCCCGGGCGTTCGCGATACGCCGGTCTCCGGTCGTCACCTCCGGAACTGCTGGTTCGTTGTCTACGGGCATGGTCACAGAATGAGGTAACATATAGGCAGGTATTCAGGTAGTTCCACGACGATCGTCCGATAGGTCCGTTGGTACAGTAGACTTGTTCGAACGAGTCCTCATAACCTTGGTGTCGGTGACAACACCCGCCACAGCGGCGCGCGCGCAAGCATTTCGGGGTGGTATCGGCCCGACCGGACGATTCGACAGTCGACATTCGTCCAGAATGCTCGCAGACGAATGCGTTATTTCTTGACGGAGAACAACCTTATATCGATAATATTGTTCTGCAATTCGGACGATCGTCTACTGTATCCCCCAAATACCCACGTTCATAAACCAAACCCTTATGTAGTCGACTCACAAGAGACTTCTCCGTGAACGAAGTGGATAAAGTTGGGCCAGATGGCGATAGAGTTGGACGTTCAAACTAAACTGCGAACCAAACTGAAACAGGTGAACACAAACAATGGTACTTGCACCACTCCAGGTAACGGCTGACGCACTCAATTACACGTGGATCCTCGTGGTATCGTTCCTGATCTTCTTCATGCACGCCGGCTTCGCCATGCTCGAGGCGGGGCAGGTGCGCTCGAAGAACGTCGCGAACCAGCTGACGAAGAACCTCCTGACCTGGTCGGTCGGGGTGACAGTGTTCTTCGCGATCGGCTCCGGCATCGCCTCACTGGCCGGTGGCGGCGGCTTCTCGGCCGCCTTCATGACCACCGGAACGGGCTGGATCGACTGGCTCTACGGCGCAGTGTTCGCGATGACCGCCGCGACCATCGTCTCCGGGGCCGTGGCCGGTCGCGCGAAACTCCGTGCGTACATGACCTACACCTTCCTGCTGGCCGCAGTCATCTACCCGGTCGTCATCGCGATGACCTGGAGTTCGACTGGCCCGGGACTGGTCGAAGTCATCACCGGCACCGCCTTCACTGACTTCGCGGGCGGGATGATCGTCCACGGGATGGGCGGCATCGCCGGCCTGACCGCGGCGGCCATCCTCGGCCCCCGGATGGGACGGTTCAACGAGGACGGCTCCGCGAACGTCATCCCCGGTCACTCGATGACCTTCGCCGTGCTCGGGACGTTGATCCTGGCCTTCGGCTGGTACGGCTTCAACGTCGGTACCTCGGCGATCATCGGTGACGCGTTCCTGGGCGAACAGCTCGGTCGCGTCGCGATGACGACAACCATCTCGATGGCGATGGGTGCCATCGGCGCCGCGGGCGTCGCGTGGTTCAAGACGGGCAAAGTCGACACGCTGTACGTCGCAAACGGCCTGCTGGCCGGCCTCGTCGGTATCACGGCGATCCCCCACACCACGGCGTGGTGGGGCGCGTTCGTCGTCGGTATCCTCTCGGGCGCTCAGCTCCCGATCGTCTTCAACTTCGTCGAACGGACGCTCAACATCGACGACGTGTGTGCGGTCTTCCCAGTCCACGGCAGTGCGGGCGTGCTCGGGACGCTGCTGTACCCGTTCGTGGCCGCCGGTAGTGTCGCGATCGTCCCCGCGTTCATCGCACAGTTCGTCGGTGTCGTCATCATCGGTGGCTGGACGCTGACCGCGACGGCCGTGATCTGGTTCGTCCTGAAGTCGGTCGGGCAGGCACGCGTCACGCCCGAACACGAACAGGAAGGGCTGGACGTCAGCGAACACGGCGTCGAGACCTACCCCGAGTTCGGTAGTGACGGTGTCGTCGCGGACGGTGGCAACGTGAGTGAAATGATCCGCAGCGACGGAGGTTCCAAGGATGAGTGAAACTGACGAACGCGAAATCAAGATGATCGTCGCAATGGTTCGACCGGACAAACTCGGTGACGTCAAGAAAGCCCTCGCGGAGGTCGGCGCACCGTCGCTGACAGTCACCAACGTCTCCGGGCGGGGCTCACAGCCCGCCAAGAAAGGGCAGTGGCGCGGTGAGGAGTACGTCGTCGACCTCCACCAGAAGGTCAAGATCGAGTGTGTCGTCGCCGATACCCCGGCCGGGGATGTCGTCGAGGCGATCAAGGAGGGTGCCCACACTGGCGAGAAAGGCGACGGGAAGGTATTCGTCCTGCCCGTCGAGGAGGCCCACCAGGTCCGGACAGGCGAAAGCGGGCCGGACGCGGTGTAAAGCGCCGGGGATGGTCGACGAGATCGACAGGGCGGTCGTGAACGCGCTGTTGGAGGACGGCAGAGCCAGCGCACGCGATGTCGCCACCGAGACCGGCGTCGCGGCGACGACCGTCTCACGACGGATGGACGAACTGGAGTCGGCCGGTGTCATCGAGAAGTACACGGCCCGCGTCGACTACGGTGCCCTCGGCTACGACGTGACGGCGGTGTTCCAGCTCTCAGTCGACGGTGACGGACTCGTCGAGGTCACCGAGTCGATGGGCGATCAGCACAACCTGCTGGCCGTCTACGAGGTCACGGGCAGCCACGACATCGTCGCGGTCGGGAAGTTCCAGGACACCGACGAGATGAACGCCTACATCAAACGGCTGGTGACAGACGAACACGTCCGATCGGTCTCGACGTCGATCGTCCTGAACGCGGTCCGCGAGCACGAACAGTTCCCGGTCGACGAGGACGACCAGTAACGTCCCGTTTTTTTCCTCGGTGTCGGTTCCCAGGAAAGTATTACCAACAGGTGTAGTCCTATATAACCCGAACCGAATTGTCTCCCACGATGGATAGTGAACAATCATCTAGGCGTGCGGTCCTTCGGGCCGTCGCAGCCGGGACCGCAACAGTTGGCGGGGCCGGCTGTATGGGTGGCGGCGGCGAGAGCGGGTCGACGGCGACACCGAGCCGCTACGCCAACCAGCCCGTCGGCGAAGACAGTGTCACGTTCGGCTTTCCGGTCGCCCTGTCGGGACCGTTCGGCTCGGACGGAGAGCGCCAGGAACGGGGGTTCAGACTCGCGGTCAAACATCTCAACGAGGGTGGCGGCTGGGTCGACAGCGAGAGGTTCGCTGCCCTGAGTGGGGACGGCGTGCTCGGGCGGACCGTCGAGATGGTAACCGGTAATACGGAGTCCTCGCCCGATACCGCCGTCAGTGTCGCCCGGGATCTCGTCGGCTCGGAGGGCGCGGTGATGATCGCCGGGGGGTCCTCGGCCAACACCGCAGTGAAGCTCCTCGATCTCTGTCATCCCCGTGGCGTCGTCCACATGATCGGGTTCGCACCGGGGACAAACGTCACCGGAGCCGACTGTTCACGGTACGGGTTCCAGGAGATGTTCAACCCGAAGATGGCGGCACAAGCACTCATGCCGGTGTTGCTCGACCGGTTCGGTGAGCGTGCGAGCGTCTACGGGCTGCACGCGAACTCGGATTTCGGCTTCACGCAGGCGAACGAACTGCGGCGGGCGATGCTCGACAACAACTGGGATTACCAAGGGGATACGCAGACGACCGTCGGAACCTCCGACTACGGCCCGCAGCTCGAAGAGGCAAAAGCCGCGAACCCGGACGTGTTGGCCCTCTCCTACCGTGGGATCGACGGCGCGAACGCGATCCGACAGGCGAGCGAGGTGTTCGACGACATCGAGATCGTCGCGCCGCTGTTGAGTCCGACGACCGCGGAGCTGGCTGGCGAGGCCATCGAGGGCGTCCTCGGGACGATCTCGTGGGACCCAAGCATCGACACGCCGCTGTCGAAGACGTTCCGTGACTCGTTCCAACAGGAGTTCGGATCGCCGGAGGACCGGCCCAACTGGCGGCTCGGGTCCGATCAGGCCCACCTCGCTTACGGGCAGACGCTCCAGTACGCGGCAGCGGTCGAACGCGCCGGCACGTTCGAACCCCCGTCGGTCATCAGGGAACTCGAAGGCCACCAGTACGCGATGGGGATCGGCCAGGAGACGATGCGAGCCTGTGACCACCAGGCGATCCGCCCGGTCCCGGTCGTCGAAGGGCTCCCGGCCGCCGAGCAGGCCGAGAGTCGGTACTACGACTCCGTGACGATCGCTCGGAACGTCGGCTACGCCTGTAACGAGGACCCGGCCGACGACTGTCGGGAGCTGGGGCCGTACGAGCCGACGACAGAGGTGGAGTGACGGCGGGGAAGACGTATACACGATCGACCAAATACGTAGCTATGAGTCTGGAAGTCGATGTCAGAAAGCTCGACCTGTTCAACCAGATGGCCAAGGAGGGATCGAGCACCGTCGCCGATCACCTCGGGCAACTGACTGGGCTCGACGCCGGAGTCCGGACCTCACAGATCAACTTCCTCGACATCGAGGACGTCAAGACACACATCGGGACCGACCGTCGCGTCGGGATCTACGTCACGCTGGAAGAGGCCCCACACGGCTACGTGTTGTTCATGCTCGAACCGGCAGACAGCAAGCGTCTGGCCGGCGCGATGATGGGCGGGATGGGCGACCCGAGCGAGGGAGAGGGGTTCAGCGAGATGGAACGGTCGGCGATGCAGGAGATCGGCAACATCATGACCTCGGGTTTCATCGACGGGTGGGCGAACGTCCTCCGGACGACCATCGACATGGGGACGCCGAACTTCGTTTACGGGCCGGCAAACGGCATCGTCGACGAGATGGGCGGGTGGCCCGACTCGGAACTCGTCTTCGTTATCAACTCCCGGATCACCGTCGACGACGGCGATCTCGGGATGACCGTCTACACCTTCCCGGAACTGGCGGCGCTGGTCGATCTCATCCAGAACATCGACCTCGAAACGGACGTCGCCGAGGACACCGACGCGGACGACGTGCTCTGAACCGCTCAGGTCGACCGCGAACACAGCAACCGCAGGGTCGCCCGTGTGTCGATCTCCGCGACGGTCTCCGGCGGGGCGGGCTCTGAAACCACGGCCGGCGAGAGCCGATCGAGGAAGTCCGTGGCGGCCCGCGACCCCGTGCCGAGCGTCGTCTCACACGCCTCGATAGCCGCGTCGGTGTCGTAGACGGCCATCAGCGGCCGGCACCGCCCGGCGATCCGCGGGACGGCTCCGTCACCGCGACACTGCTCGAACAGCGTTTCGACGAGCGAGGGGTCGACGAACGGCGTGTCACAGGCGGCGACGACCGTCCACGCGCCGCGGGCGACCCGACAGCCGGTCCGGATGCCGGCGACCGGACCGCCGTCGGGAACCGGATCGATCGCGTAGCGCAGGTCGTGGTCGCCCACAGCCTCGTCGATGGCTGCCCGTTGCTCGTCGCGGCAGTTGACGACGACCTCGTCGACTCCCTCCGAGACGCTGTCGACGACCTGCCGGATCAGCGGGTCGCCGTCGAGTTCGGCGACCGCCTCGTCTTGCTGGCCGAAGCGGGTGGAGTGCCCCCCGGCCAGGACGACCGCGGACCGCATCAGTCGTCCCCGGAGACGGCCGCGTCCGTTCCGCCCGCGCTCCCGACGAACCCGGCGGTGTTGGCGACCTTCGCGACCTCGGGGCGGAACACCCACGCCGACAGCAACACGATGGGGATCATCGAGGCCGCGACGACGGAGTAGCCCAGGTGGAGGTTCGCCAGCCACGGCGCGGAGTAGATCAGCGGGTAGACGATGCCGCCGACGGTACCGACGCCGCCGACGACGCCCGCGACCGCCCCGGAGCTGTTGGGGAACATCGAGGGGACCATCGCGAAGATCGACCCCTCGGCGAACGCACAGGCCGTGCCGACGAGGAAGCCGACGGCCACGGCACCCATCAGAACCCCCGAGAGGCCGGCCAGCGTCATCCCGAACATGGTCAGGACGACGAAACACAGCGTGACGAACGTCCACTGCTCGCGGTAGCGCCCGGTGAAGAAGGGGAGGATGTTCCGTTCCGTGCGGGCGAGCACGTCGCTGACGTAGCCACCGATGGGCCGCAGGAGCCCCGCGGCCACGGAGAACGTCGCCGCGAACGTACTCGCGATGACGAGGTTGTCCTGGTTGAACGCCTCACGGTAGTAGGTCGCGAGCCAGCCGTTCATCGACAGTTCGAGGCCGAAGGTCATCACGTACGCCAGCGCGAGGACGACCGTCCCGTAGCGGGTGGCGGTGTGGAGCCAGTCTTTGAAGCTCGCGTTGTCCTTGGTCGCCTGGCGCTTCTCCTCGCTCTTTGCGGCCTCACCCAGCGTGTAGTAGGCGACCGCCAGTCCGACGGAGACGACACCGGTGTAGAAGAAGGCCGCTCGCCAGTTCGTCGAGAACAGCGGTCCGCTCCACCCGCTGCCGAACACCCGCGGGAGGATGAGCGCGCCGCCCGCGGCACCGGCGTTGCCCACGCCGGCGTAGATGCCCTCTGCCAGCCCGAGGTTCTCCTCCTCGAACCACTCGGCGACGTGCTGGATGCCGATGACGAACGTGATCCCGGCCGTCGCGACGATGATCCGGGTCACGAAAAACAGCGAGTAGTCCCGCATGAACGCACTCGCCATCGAGAACAGCCCGACGTAGGCCAGCACGATGGCGAAGATGGCCGGCGCGCCGAACTTATCGGAGAGCCACCCGGTCAGCATCCGGCCGAACGGTGCCATCCAGATGGCCGAACTGGCGAGAATCCCGATCTCGGCCGTCGACAGGCCGAACTCCTCGGCCATCGGTCCCGTAAACGGCGCGAACGAGAACCAGATCAGGAACGAGAAGTTGAACCCGATCGTCGCCAGCAGCAGGGTCCGGTACTTCGTCATCTTGATCAGACCCATGCTACCACCTCCGCGGGCGTGGACGGCCGTGGGCGAACGATAGTTCTCGATTGTATTTCACGAACTTTATCCCAATTTTCCACTACGTTCGAGCACATTGTAGCTGTATTACCCAATGAAGCAATATCCTATAACGGTATCCGTTTACAAAACTGCAATTAGCTCGGAGTTGGCGGACGAGCGGCAAATGTGGGTGTCGCTACACCGGTTTTGCCGGCCGGATTTCCCAACGTCAAATAGTCGATGGGGTATCTGTGGAATCGTCAATCGGGAGTTCCCCCCGCTGTTCGGCGACGAGGAGGCATCGATCGGTAGCGGGTGGAAAAATTGTGTATGTTTGTTTCCTGTATCGTGATATTTTCACCAATCAGAAGGCCTATTTGGTAGTTTAGATAACAATACCCTAAGTATAAACCGTGGAAATGGCCGAACATCATATCACTCCACTCCGGTGTCGAACAGTCGAACACCGGACGTGGACGCGGTTCAGTACCCGCACGCGAGCGGCGTCGATGGACAACGGGTGTCCGGAGGTGACCCGAGGATGACCCAGTGGAAACCGACGACCTGTATGCGGTGTGCGGTCGGCTGTGGACAGCTCCAGCGTGGCGTCGACGAGGGATACGGTGTCGACGAGGTCCAGGGCAACCACAGACATCCCACGGCCAACGGCCTCGCCTGCGAGCGGGGTATCCGGGAGACGAAAAACCCCGACGGGGAGTGGTTGACCGAGCCACTGATCAGGCGTGGGGACACCCTCCGACCGACGACCTGGGATACGGCGCTCGGAACCGTCGCCGCGGAGTTCCTCCGGGCGATCGGCGACGGGCGCGACTCGGTGGCGGTGCTGGGCAGCGGGCAACAGACCAACGAGGCGGCCTACGCGCTGGGGAAACTGGCCCGAGGGGGAATCGGGACCAGACACTTCGACGCCAACACGACGCTGTGTATGGCCAGTGCTGTCACCGCCTACTACGACGCCTTCGCCAGTGACGCGCCACCCTGTACCTACGACGATATCCCGGCCGCCGATACCCACCTCGTCTGGGGGGCGAACCCGGCGGTCGCCCATCCGGTGTTGTACCGGTGGCTCCTCGATAGCGCCAACGAGACGGACGGACGGTTGGTCGTCGTCGATCCGGTCGCCAGCGAGACCGCCGCCGACGCCGACCGCCACGTGGCGCTCGAACCCGGCACTGATCTCGTCCTCGCGCGCGCAGTCCTCGCTCAGCTGGTCGAGACCGGCGGGATCGACCGGGAGTTCGTCGAGGAGTACACCGAGGGGTACGAACAGCTCGTGGCCGACCTGCCGGACGTAGCGACCGCCGCGGAGACCGCGGGAGTCACCACCGAGACTGTCGCCGATCTCGCCGAGGCCTTCGCCGATCCGACGCTGCTGTACTGGGGGATGGGCGTCAACCAGAGCACCCACGGCACCGCCACCGCACGGATGCTCATCAACCTCTGTCTGGCGACCGGGAACCTGGGGCCGGGCAGTGGCCCGTTCTCGTTGACGGGGCAGGCCAACTCGATGGGGACGCGGGTCTGCTCCTCGAAGGGGACCTGGCCCGGCCACCGATCCTTCGAGGACCCGGACAACCGGGCGCTGATCGCCGAGGCGTGGGACGTGCCCGTCGATCGGCTGCCCGCCGATCCGGGTCCAGGTCCGGTCGGCATCGTCGACAGGATCAACCGCGGCCACGTCGACGCCTGCTGGGTCGTCGCGACGAACCCGGCCGCGGGGATGCCCCACGCGACGAACGTCAAGCGCGCGCTCGACGACGTGTTCCTCGTCGTCCAGGACGCCTTCCGCTCGGAGACCGTCGAACACGCCGACGTAGTCCTGCCGGCGGCGACCTGGGGGGAGAGCGAGGGGACGGTGATGAACATGGAACGGCGTATCTCCAGGGTCACCGCCGTCAGCGACGTCATCGACACCGTCAGACACGACCTCGACATCATCGCCGAGATCGGGAACCGGATCGAACCGGGACTGTTCGACGACCCACCGCTTTCCCCCGAGTCGGTCTTCGACGAGATCCGCGACCTCACCGCCGGGACGCCCGCGGACTGTTCGGGGATCACCTACGACCGCCTGGCGGAGGAACTGGCGGTCCGCTGGCCCGCGCCCGACGCCACCAGCGAAGGCGGCTATCGCTACGTCGACGGCGAGGACTGGACCTTCCCGACCGACTCCGGACGTGCCCGCTTCTCCACGCCGACGACCTACGAGGGCGTCCCGGAACCGACCGATCCCGAGTACCCGCTGTTGCTGACGACCGGCCGGCGTGCCGGGGCCTACAACACCGGCGTTCGCAACCGCGAAACCGCCGAGGACGTACCGAGCGCGCGCATCAATCCCGAGACCGCGGGCCAGTACGTCGAGTTGCTGGATCGGGGCCGGACCGTCGTCGAGTCCCGCCGGGCGAACGTCACCGTCACGCTCGTCCCGGACGACAGCATCCCGCCCGGAGCGATCTGGATGGATCTCCACCACCCGTCGGTCAACGACCTGACGCTCCCGGCGATCGATCCCGACTCCAACGAGCCCAACTACAAACAGTGTGCGGTCCGTCTGGCGGCGCCGGACAGGTCCTCACCGGTCACTCGCGGCGGCGTCCACACGGGAACGGTCGTCAGACGATAACCGGCTACTCCAGCAGTTCCGGTGCGACGTCGTAGGCGACGGCCGCCCGTTGTGCCGTCGGCGGGTCCGACGAATCCGGGAGCACCTCCTCGTTCCGGTCCTCGTGCATGGTCAGTCGTCCGCCGAGAGCGGTTGGCCGCTGGCGTCTGTCGGTGCCGGGCTCTCGCCGTCGTCGAACGGATACCACGACTGTTTCCCGTCGGCCAGGCAGGGGTCGGTGTACCCCTCGACCTCCGCTGGTTCGGCCAGCTCGACGATGGTCTCGTGACCGGTGGCGTCGACCCACTCGCGGAAGGTCTGGCCCTCCGAACGGAGCGCGGAGTAGGCCTCGACGATGTTCTTGATCATCCCGGGCAACTCGTCGGCCGGGACCCGCTGGCGGACCCACTCGATGAACGTCGGTTCCTCGCCGACACCGCCGCCGACGCCGACGTCTACCGCCTCGACCATCTGGCCGTCCTTGCGGGCACGCATCCCCTGGAGGCCGATGTCGGCAGTCATCGCCTGGCCGCAGTCGGCCGTACAGCCCGAGAAGTGCATCTTGATGCGGTCCACGTCGTCGGGGACGTCGACGTTGTCGCCCAGCCACCGCAGCAGGCGGGCCATCCGGGCTTTCGTCTCGGTGAGCGCCAGCGAACAGAACTCCGTCCCGGTACAGGCCATCGCGCCCTGGACGAACGGGTTGGGCTCGGGCGAGTGTTTCTCCAGCAGCGGCTCGTTGAGCAGGTTCGACAGGTTCCCGTCGGGCACGTCCATGATGAGGGGGTTCTGCCGGCGGGTCAACCGCACTTCACCGGAGCCGTACGCGTCCGCGAGGTCCGCGAGCTCGATCGCGTCCTCGGCCGACAGGCGGCCGACCGGCACCGAGAGGCCGACGTAGTTCTTGTCGTCTTTCTGGTCGTAGACACCGACGTGGTCGTGGGCGCCGTACTCGGTGGGCTTGCCCGCGTTGTACGTGTACTCCCCGCGGAAGTCGGTCCCGGCGGTCTCGAACTCGAAGTCCAGCCGTTCGTCCAGTTCCTCCCGGATGGCGTCGGTCCCGTGTTCGTCGACGAAGAACCGGGCGCGGTTCTTCGAGCGGTTCTGGCGGTTGCCGGCCTCGTGGTAGAACTCGACGAACGCCCGGACCGTCTCGACGGCGTGTTCGGGGCGGACGAACAGATCGAGCGGGCGGGCGTTGCGCGGTTCACGGCCGCCCAGGCCACCGCCGACACGGACGTTGAACCCTTCGACCTCGTCCCCGTCGATGAACTTGTGAGCCGGTTCCAGCCCGATGTCGTTGATCGCGTCCTGGGCACAGCCCTGCTTGCATCCGGAGACCGAGATGTTGAACTTCCGGGGCATGTTCGCCAGGTCGTTGTCGTCCCGGATCGTCTCCTGAATCTCGTCTAAGATCGGTCGGGAGTCGACGTACTCCTCGCCCTTGCCTGCGACCGGACAGCCCGAGATGTTCCGCATCGTGTCCCCGCCGGCGGAGCGCGAGGAGACGCCGACCGCTTCGAGTTTCTCCCAGATCTCGGGGATGTCTTCGAGTTTGAGCCAGTGTAGTTGGATCGACTGGCGGGTCGTGAAGTCGATCCAGCCGTTGCCGAACTCGGGGTTCTCGGCCGGCCCCTGTGCGTACTCCCGCGCGACCTCGCCGATCGCTCGCAACTGGTTCGGTTCGAGGATCCCGCCACAGTTGGTCAGTCGCATCATGAAATACGACTCCTGGCCACCCCGGTGGTGGAACACGCCCCAGAACTTGAAGCGGGAGAACCACTCCTCGCGCTCGTCCTCGGGGATCGACTCCCAGCCCCGCTCCGCGAACTCCTCGAGTTTCTCCCTGACCTCGTCGCCGTACAGCTCGCCCTTGATGTCCTCTTTCTTATGCGCCATAGCTATCAAATACAGAACCTTCGTTTTGTTTGGTTTCCGTCCTCGTATCTGCGTTCATGTGAAGTATTTCTCGTATCAGCTAATCATTCCACGACCTGATAAGCCTATTCGTTAAAATATCCCCACGAAAAACTTCCCGAACTAGCAATCGGTCGATACAGTGTTGAGCGAGGGGGGCGTTCGGCCCCCGAATTTGGGTTCGTCCAACAATCGGTCGGTTGGGGGACGTTCGTCCACCGCGGTCTCCCGGAGCATGGATGCGGGAGACGCACCGCTGTGCGGTGTCAGCGGAACCGAAAACTGGACGGGCGTCAGTCGGCGGTGGCGGGCGGCAGGTCCGCCTCGGGCGCGGCGAGTTTGACCGCACACTGTTTGAAGTGGGGTTCCTTCGACTGTGGGTCCCGATCGGAGAGGGTCAGCCGGTTGGTCGCGGGATGGTGGATCGGCAGCCAGATCATCCCCGTCGGGACGCCCTCGTCGGCGTCGATCCTGGCGGTGACGGTCCCGCGGCGGGAGGCGATCTCGATGTGGTCGTCGACCACCCGCTCGCTATGGGCCGCGACGGTGTCGGGGTGGATGCGGGCGACGAGCACACCGGCCGCTCCGTCGCGAGAGCGGACGCCGGTGTTGTAGCCGTCGGCCTCCCGTGCCGTGGTCAGGGTCAGTGGGTACTCCTCGCCGGCCGGTTCGGGGAGCGGTTCCTGGCGGCCGGTCGAGAACTGTGCCCGGCCCGAGGCCGTCGGAAACGCCCAGGACTCGTCGTCGTAGTACCGGTACGAGCCGGAACTGTCGGTGTCGGACGCGGGCCAGCGGACGGCGTGTTCGGCCTCTAGGCGGTCGTAGGTGATCCCCGAGCAGTCGGCGACGGTTCCCTCGGTGAGCGCGGTGAACTCGTCGAAGACGGCCTCGGGGTCGGGCGAGGTCGACCCGAACAGGCCGGGGAACAGGCGGTTGCCGATCGTGGCGATGATGTCGATGTCCGGCCGGACGCCGCTCGGGACCTCCATCGCGGGACGGACCCGGGAGATGGTCCGCTCCATGTTGGTCGTCGTCCCCTCGCTCTCCCCCCAGGTCGCCGCCGGGAGGACCACGTCGGCGACGGCAGTCGTCTCCGTGTGGAAGGCGTCCTGGGCGACGACGAAGGCGTCTTCCAGGGCCTGCCGGGCGCTGTCGGCCTCTGGCATCCCGGCGACGGGGTTAGTCGCGACCGTCCAGACCGCGTCTGGACCGTCCTCCAGCATCCCGACTGGCCCCGGACCGGGATCGTCCGGGAGTCGGTCGACGGGCACGTCCCACGCCTCGGCGACGGTACGGCGGTGGTCGGGGTCCGCGAAGGGCCGCTGACCGGGCCAGGACCCCTTCGAGGAGCAGATCCTGGTCCCCATCGAGTTGGCCTGTCCCGTCAGCGAGAACGGACCGCCGCCGGGCCGGAGGTTCCCGGTCGCCAGCGTCAGATCGATCAGCGCCCGGGCGGTCTCGGTACCCTGGACGTGCTGGTTGACGCCCATCCCCCAGTAGACCAGCGCCTGTTGGTCGAGCGCGTCGGCGAGCAGGTCGACGGCGTCCATCTCGACGCCGGCGTCGGCGGCCGCCTCGGCGGCCGAGGGGAGCGACGCCAGGAGATCCTCGAACCCGTCGGTGGCCGACTCGACGAACGCCGTGTCGACGCGGTCGGTCTCGACGATCCGTGCCAGGATCGCACGGGCCAGCGCGAGGTCCTTCCCGGGGTCGGGCGCGACGTGGCGCTCCGCGTTCTCGGCGGTCTCCGAACGGACGGGATCGACGACGACGATCTCGACACCGTCCTCGTCGGCCGCCTGGCGGATCCAGCGGAACATGACCGGATGGGCGACCGCCGGGTTCGCCCCCCAGACGACGTGTCGGTCCGCCTCGTCGATGTCCCCATACGTACAGGGCGGGGCGTCGCTGCCGAACGCCTGGTAGTAAGCGGTGACGGCGCTGGCCATACACAGCGTCGTGTTGGCGTCGTAGTGGCGGGTGCCGAACCCGCCACGGGCCAGTTTCCCCAGCGCGTAGGCCGCCTCGTTGGTCTGTTGCCCGCTACCCAGCACCGCCACCGAGTCGGAGTCGGCTTCGTGGGCCTCGCGCAGTCCCTCGATAGCGTGGGCGATCGCCACGTCCCAGGTGGTCTGGCGGAGGTCGCCGTCGCTGCGGACCATCGGTCGAGTGAGCCACTCGCCGTCGGGGTCCTTGCTCTCGCGGAGTCCCCGAGCGCAGGCCAGTCCCTGGTTGACCGGGTGGGCCGCGTCCCCGCGGGCTACGTCGATCCCGTAGCCGACATCGGCCCCACGGTGCATGTGCCCACAACCGACGGCACACCGCATACAGGTCGTCGGGACCCAGTCGCTCACGGCCGATCACGCGCCGACATGGCGCCCGACAGCCCATCGAAGCGATCGATAATGACATATCCCGATAGCATTTCGGTGTGTAGATACACGAAAAGGCAGTGTAAAACAGTATCTCTTTACGAAGCCTCGTTACCGTGGGTTCGATGCGGACGTTCGTACAGCCGAGGGTGCGAGAGAGGCACCAGCGGGGACGGCTGACCGTTCGTCCACCGCCGCGAGCAACAACTTCTTTCGACGAGCGGTCGAACGCGGAGGTATGAACCACGAGCAGTCGCGAGCGTTGTACGACCGTGCGCTGTCGGTCATGCCGGGCGGTGTCAACTCCTCCGTGCGAGCGGTCCGCCCGTACCCCTTTTTCATCGAGAACGGCGATGGCGGCCACGTTGTCGATACCGACGGGAACCGGTACATCGACTTCGTGATGGGCTACGGACCGCTCCTGTTGGGCCACGACCTGCCCGAGTCAGTTCAGGCGGCCGTCCAGCAGTACAGTACCGAAGGGCCGATGTACGGTGCCCCCACCGAAGTCGAGGTCGAACTCGCGGAGTTCGTCACGCGACACGTCCCCAGCGTCGAGATGGTGCGGTTCGTCAACAGTGGGACCGAGGCGACCGTCTCGGCGGTCCGGCTGGCCCGGGGCTACACCGGCCGGGACAAGATCGTCGTCATGCAAGGCGGCTACCACGGTGCCCAGGAGTCGACGCTGGTCGAGGGTGAGGGCAACCACACCCACCCGTCCAGCCCGGGCATCCCCGAGAGCTTCGCCGAGCACACGCTGACGGTCCCGTTCAACGACCCCGACGCCGCCCGCGAATTGTTCGAGGAACACGGCGAGGACATCGCCGCCGTCCTCACGGAGCCGATCCTGGGCAACTACGGCATCGTCCACCCGGTCGACGGCTACCACGAGACCCTCCGGGAACTGTGTGACGACCACGGCTCGTTGCTGATCTTCGACGAGGTCATCACCGGCTTCCGGGTCGGCGGCCTCCAGTGCGCACAGGGGAAGTTCGGTATCGACCCCGACATCACCACCTTCGGGAAGATCGTCGGCGGCGGCTTCCCGGTCGGTGCCATCGGCGGCAAGAGCGAGATTATCGAGCAGTTCACCCCCGCCGGCGACGTGTTCCAGTCGGGCACCTTCTCGGGGCATCCGGTGACGATGGCCGCAGGCCTGGAGACGCTGCGCTACGCCGCCGAGAACGACGTCTACGACCACGTCAACGGCCTGGGGGAGCGACTGCGGGCGGGCCTGCAGGAGATCCTCGAAGACCAGGCGCCCGAGTACACCGTCGTCGGGACCGACTCGATGTTCAAGGTCGTGTTCACGCGAGATGCTCCGGATACCTTCGACGGACACTGCGAGGCGGGCTGCCAGCAGCGCGAGTCCTGTCCGCGGTTCGAGAGCTGTCCGAAGAACGGCCACGATATCACGCAGGCCGAGACCGAACGCTGGGAGCGACTGTTCTGGCCGGCGATGAAAGACCAGGGCGTGTTCCTGACGGCGAACCAGTTCGAGTCACAGTTCATCTGTGACGGGCACACAGACGAAGACATAGACGATGCCCTCGAAGCGTACAAAGAGGCGATATGACGTGTCCGACGACGACATCGCACTCTCCGAGAAGCGGATGTACGGCGAAAAGCGGCCCGAGACCCACGCCTACGTGGCGTCCGGCCTCGGCGTCACGCGGGTCGAGACCGCCGGCGGTCAGATCGGCCGGTTCAGCCTCGCCCAGCGCTGCAAGGCCCGGGACGTAGCCGGCAGCGACGGCGAGATCGCGGTCGCGACCGACGAATCCGTCCTCGTGGTGACCGACGACGGGTTCACCCCGACCGGGTTCGGGCCGGCGACCGCCGTCGGCTACGACACCGACGGACTGCTGGCGGCCGGTGACGGGCGAGTCGCGCGATACGTCGACGGCGACTGGGTGCGACTCGGCGAGATCCGGGCGGTGCGGGCCATCGACGGCGGCTTGTTGGCGGCCGAAGACGGCGTCTACGCCCTGCCCTCCCTGGAGCGACTCGGCCTCGCGGATGTCACCGACGTGGCCCCCGGCTACGCGGCGACCGCCGACGGCCTCTACGGGCGCGACGGAGACGAATGGACCGAACGCCGCTCGGGCGGGCATCAGGCGGTCGAAAGCGACGGGGAGCACGCCCACGCAGCGGCCGACGACGGGCTCTTCGAACTGGTCGCGGGCCGGTGGGAACCCTGCTCGCTTCCGGTCGAGGAACGGGTCGTCGACGTGACCTACGGCGACGACACCTACGCCATCACCGAGGACGGGACCTTCCTCGTCGACACCGAAGACGCGGCGACCGCCGACGGCCAGGGCGGGTGGCGACAGCGCTCGCTTGGCGTCCCTGAAGTCGTCGGCGTCGCGGTGGCGTGAATCGGGGAACTGTCTGCCGGTGACACAGTCGCCGAGAACCACTGTGGGAGCGACCCGTCGAACGGCCGAAGCCACCCGAGCGCAGGTGTCCGTGACGATCGGGTTTCGGCCCCGTAGCCACACACGCGCTGCCGTTCAGACCGATGCGACGCCGAGCGTCGGAAAGGCCCCGATCAGAAGGTGACCCGTTCGAGCAACCGCCGGACGAACCCCGGCTGACGCGAGCCGTGCGGGTAAATCGTGACGGTCGTGCAGCCGGGGTTCGGGAACGTCGGCCGTGCGTCGAACAGCGCTCCCCGGAGACTGTCGTCGACCCCGCGTCGCACTAGCAGATCGGGCTGGGAGGGTTGCCCACCGTCGGTTCTGAGCGTTTCTGAGTGGACCGGGATCGAGAGCATCTCCGACAGCTCAGCCTGGTACTCGGCTACGGTCTCACGCTGTGTCTCGGCCGTCTCCTCGTTGACTGGGTGCCACAGCGAGACCGTCCCGTCGTTGGCCGTCGCGATGCTCCCGGCGACGTTCACGGCGAGTGGGGGGTACGGCCCGCGTTCGCCCGAGAGGACGACGTGTGTTGGTTTCTCGTAGCCGAGGTTGTCGACGAGGAGCACGTCACAGGGCGCGTGTCTGACGACCCAGTCGATTGGGTCCCCGACGAGCCGGGACCGAAGCCGGAGCGGCTCGTGTTCGGTGACGATCGTGTCGACACCGCGATCCTCGGCGAAGTTGACGATCGCGTGTTTCGTGTCGTGACTGACGATCTCGTCGGCCTCGATGGCGACGCCGAGGTCGTCCGCCAGCGCCTCGGTCCGGGTCTCGAAGGAGATATCCGCCGAGGACTGGGCCGTCATTTCGTCGGTGAGTGGGGCTTGGTCGGGTACCTCCTGAAACCGGACGGCGACGACACGGCCGTCGTCGGCCCTGACGAGATCGGCTGCCAGCTCGATGAGCGCCCGTTCGCGCGCGCTGCCGTCGTTTTTCGTCAGGGCGACGAGCACCTCGTTGTGGTTCTCGTCGATAGCGGATTCGACCTCGGTGAGCGACTCCCGACCGACCTGTCGGCGGATGGCGTCGGTCGCCGCGCCCTCCCGGTCGACCCGCGAGCGGACGTAGAGGAAGTACCACGCGATACTGCCGACGGTGATGACGAGGGCACCGACGAGGGCGACCAGCCCCATCTGGGTCAACAGGAGGGCACCGGTCACCGCACCGAACACCTGTATCCACGGATACAGCGGCGAGGTAAACTCCGGCTCGTACTCGACGCTCCCCTCGCGGAAGGCGACAACGGCGACGTTGATGAGGGCAAACACCATGATCTGGAACGCGCTCGCGAGCTTCGCGATGTCGAGGATGGGGACAAACGCGATAAGCACCAGTAACACCCCACCGGTGAGCGTGATGGAGTTCAGCGGCGTCCCGAACCGTTCGCTGACTTCCGAGAGCGACGGCGGGGCGAGCTTGTCCCGGCTCATCGCGAAGGGGTACCGCGACGAGGAGAGGATGCCCGCGTTGGCCGTCGAGATCAGCGCGAGGATCGCCGCGATGATAACTGCCACGACACCGGCCCGTCCCATGGTGACCTCGGCGGCGACGGCGACCGGGGTCAGCGAGCCGGCGACACTTCCGGGGTCGGTCACACCGACCAGCACCGCGACGATAGCGACGTACAGTACCGTGGTAAAGGCGAGTGAGCCCAGGATACCGAGCGGGATGTTCTTGCCCGGGTCCTCGACCTCTTCGGCGACGCTGGCGACCTTGGTGACGCCGGCATACGAGACGAACACGAGGCCAGTCGCCGCAAGCAGCCCACCGATACCGTCGGCGAAGAAGTTCGCGTAGTTAGCCGACTGGACGCTGGGAGCGCTGCCGGCGGCGAACCAGCCAAGCGCCGCGAGCATCACGACGACGATCCCGACCTGGAGCCGGCCCGTCTGTTTGGCGCCGACGACGTTGATGAGGATGAGCACGGCAGCCAGCACCAAGGCGACCGGTTTCAGGGGGAGATCGAAGAGCAAGACGAGGTAGGGGACGCCACCGACCAGGGCGAGCGCGCCTTTGAACGACAGCGAGAACCACGTCCCGACGCCGGCGACGGTGCCAAGCAGCGGCCCCATCCCGCGCTCGATGTAGATGTAGGTCCCGCCCGCTTCGGGCATCGCGGTCGCCATCTCCGACTTCGAGAGGGCGGCGGGAACGACGAGTACGCCGGCCAGCGCGTACGCGACGATGACGGCTGGGCCGGCGATACCCAGCGCCAGCGCCGGGAGGATGAAGATGCCGCTGCCGATCATCGCGCCGATACTGATGGCGAGTACAGACGGGAGTCCAAGATCCCGTTCGAGGTCTTTGGTCATTAGTTAGAGAGGTTCCGATAGCGTCTGTTCGAGAGTGGTACGCAGTTCCGCCGAGAGACAGGTGGACACGCAGACGACGAAGGTTGCGATGTCGTCGAAGAGATCGCGCCGAGAGGGGTCGTTGAGCAGGACCACGAGTGTGTCGGTGTCGACCTTTGTGCGAAGCAGTTGGGCCACCAGTAGCGCCTGCCGGTCGCGCTGGAGCGCAACCACGGCGGCGGTGGCGTCAGCACCGGAAGCGAGCGTCTCGGCCACAGTCACGTCACCGACTGTCGTTCGAACGCTGTCGGGCGTCTGTGCGGCGACTGCGGAACTGTCGGTGACGAGATGGGTCCGAACGGTGTCGATCTCGGTAGCGAGCATCGATCCGATGTGACTATCGCTGACGACGAGCAACGACGTCTCTGCGGACGAGTGGACGATCCGGTCTTCCAGGCGGGTTCGAATTGTCATTGTGGGTGAGAGCGCTGCCGGGCCGGCGAGGTTCCGCCCGGATCGCTCGGTTGTCACCCACAGCTATGTTCCGAGACCGGATAAGTACCTAGTATAGAGTTCCGATTCAGAAATATAATTTCGTATATAGTGTATTGTCGGAATTATAGTATCAATTGTCGTCAGTCGCCGCTCTGGCGCTAAACTGGTGGAACGGTCGTGTGTATTCGTTGCGGATGAGGTCCTCGTCGACGACCGTGAGACCGACGTCGTTGAGATCACGCCCGATCCGGCTGAGATCGTTGCTATCGACGCCGACGACCTCGATATGGACGTTCTCAGCGCCAGTCATCACTTCCCGGATAGCCACGACGCCGTCGACCTCCAGCGCGTGCTGGGCGATCTCCTCGCGCTCGTGTATCGGGGCCGTACAGACGATGAGCGTGTGAAGCTGGTAGCCCGCGGCCTCGTAGTCAACGTCCACGTTGTAGCCGCGGATGATGCCAGCCTCCTCCAGATTGTTGATACGGTTCCGAACGGTACGGGCCGAAACGTCGAGCGACTCGGCGATTTCGCTGGCGGACGTGTGGCGCGCGTCGCCTTGCAGGGCGTGAATGATCTGTCGGTCTAAGTCGTCTATCGGAGACTCCGAATCAGCCATGCCATCCAACTAGCGAGGTGTCAGTACATAAATTCGAGGGAGTCGGGTACTGTGGGTCGTCCGACCACCGTTTTCCGGTCGGGGTTCTTCACCGTGAGGGCCTGTCCGGCAGAATCGTGGGTGGAGAAGACCGAGCGCTCGGTCACGCCCCGCGCTCAGGAACCGGCGGCCACCCGCCGTCCCCACCCACCACACACCGACTGGCCGAGGAGTCCAGCAGTATCTCGGTGACACACGTCCCGCGTGAACGGGCAGGCAGTTGCTGAGAACCGAAACAGGGTTTAGCCCGGCCGGCCACCCCTCGCACATGATTATCCCCGGGGAAGCCACACAGTCGTTCGCGGCGGCACTCGCCGACGCCACCGGCGACCGACTGGGGCGTGTCGAGTACGAACAGTTCGCCGACGGGGAGCACGTCGTCCGCGTCCCCGAGACCGTCGCCGGCGAGCGGGCCGTCGTCGTCGCCTCGACCGTCGACAGCGACGCCCACGTCCAGGTGCTCCAGTTGCAGGACGCCGCCCGCGAAGCCGGCGCCAGCGAGGTCGTGACGGTCCTCCCCTACATGGGGTATGCCCGCCAGGACGAGGCGTTCAAGCCCGGCGAGCCGGTCTCCTCGCGGGCGATGGCGCGAGCCGTCTCCTCGGGGACCGACCGCGTCCTGACGGTCAACCCCCACGAACCCAGCGTCTGTGAGTTCTTCGACGTGCCGGCGAGCGCCGTCGACGCGGCCGGTGTGCTGGCCGACCCCCTTCCCGGAGCCCTCACGGACCCGCTCTTTCTCTCACCCGACGAGGGTGCCATCGAGTTGGCGGCGACCGCCCGGGACGCCTACGGGACCGGCGAGACCGACTACTTCGAGAAGGACCGGGACTACGACAGCGGCGACGTGACGATCACGCCCAGCGACGCCGCCGTCGAGGGGCGGGACGTGGTCCTGGTCGACGACATCATCGCCACCGGGTCGACGATGAGCGAGTCCGTCGCCGTCCTCGACGAGCGGGCGGCCAGCCGGATCTTCGTCACCTGTGTCCATCCGATGCTCGCGGGCAACGCCCTGACGACGCTCTCGGCGGCCGGCGTCGAAGCCGTCTACGGCACCGACACGCTCGAACGGGCCGTCAGCGAGGTCAGCGCGGCCCCGGCGGTCGCCCGGGAGCTGTAGTCGCGTTCGGCACGGAGGGACGTTCTCCGGAGGGATCGAGCCCGGCGTGGCAAATGGTTAAGTGGTCCGGGAAGCTCGGTGAAAGTGATGGACGACGACCCCGACGAGGGGATGCTCGGCTGGGACGAATCCGTGTTCCGCGACGAGCACGTCTTCGAGATCGACTGGCTCCCCGAGACGTTCAAACACCGCGAGAGCCAGATGGAGACGCTGAAATACGCGCTGCGCCCGGCGGTGCGTGGCTCCCGACCGCTGAACGTCATCGCACGCGGCCCGCCCGGCACCGGGAAGACCACGGCGGTCCAGATCCTCTTCGACGAACTCACCGCCCAGACCGACGTCCAGGCGGTCCGGGTCAACTGCCAGGTCGACTCGACCCGCTACGCCGTCTTCTCCCGGCTGTTCGCCGAGATCTTCGAGTACGAACCCCCCTCGTCGGGGATCTCCTTCAAGAAACTGTTCTCACAGATCACCGACCGGCTCGTCGAACGGGACCAGGTGCTCGTCGTCGCGCTGGACGACGTGAACTACCTCTTCTACGAGAGCGAGGCCAGCGACACGCTGTACTCGCTGTTGCGCGCCCACGAGGCCCACTCCGGGGCCAGGATCGGCGTCACCTGCATCTCCTCGGACCTGGACTTA
Source organism: Haloarcula halophila (assembly GCF_029278565.1). Taxonomy (NCBI): domain Archaea; kingdom Methanobacteriati; phylum Methanobacteriota; class Halobacteria; order Halobacteriales; family Haloarculaceae; genus Haloarcula; species Haloarcula halophila. Next base: position 1,809,287 of record NZ_CP119559.1, read on the forward strand.
GACGTCATCGACGCTCTGGACACCCGCGTCCAGTCGGTGTTTCGCCCCGAGGAAGTGTATTTCAACAAGTACGGACAGAGCGAGATCGTCGACATCCTCGACGAGCGGGTCGACCGCGGCTTCCACGAGGACGCCGTCGGCCCCGGTGTGCTAGACCGGGTCGCGGCACTCACCGAGGAACAGGGCGGGGATCTCCGGGTCGGCATCGACCTGTTGCGCCGGGCCGGCCTCAACGCCGAGATGCGCGCCTCGCGGGTCGTCGAGCGCCAGGACGTCGAGGACGCCTACGACAAGTCGAAGTACGTCCACCTCTCGCGGCGACTCCAGGGGCTCTCGGATTCTGAGGCGGCGCTCGTCGAAGTCATCGCCGGAGGCGCGAGCGGCACCGCCGGCGATGTCTACGAGACGTTCCACGAAGAGACCGGCCTGGGCTACACCCGCTACTCGGAGATCATCAACAAGCTCGACCAGCTCGGGCTGATCGACGCCGAGTACACGAACGTCGACGGCCGCGGGCGCTCGCGTGACCTGACGCTGAACTACGAGGCCGACGCCGTCCTCGAACGGCTCTGAACCGCCGGTCCGGCGTCACGCCGAGCCGAGCACCTTCTGCGCCCACTGGACGGCGTAGTCGGCACCGTGGTCGCGGTACGCCTCCGTCGCCAGCGCGTCGAACGGTGCCGGCAGGTCCAGTCCGTGTTTGACGGCGTTACAGGCCAGTTCCGCCGCGGCAGGGAAGGCCGTCTGCCCGCGGGCGACCTCCGTCGGGAGGTCGGCCAGCCGGGGTTCGAGCCGCTCGCCCGCGTCGACCCAGGCGGCGTGAAGCGCCGGGTACTCCTCGGCCCAGCCGGCGAAGCGCTCGCGAGTCCGCAAGCCGAGGTAGGCGTCGTACAGCGCGGCCGCCAGTTGGTAGGTGTCGGCCGGCCCCATCCCGCCGGTGGCGTCGGCGAACTCGGGGTACCGCTCGCCGAAGAACCCGAGGAACTGCTCGGGTTCCTCCAAACTCGCCTCCACGAGGGCCTCGGCGATCAGGAAGTCGACGAAGTCGTCGGGCGACCCCGCCAGGCGCGGCTTGACGAACACGCAGGGCGGGTCGGTCTGGCGGGTCCAGGCGACACCGCCGTCGCCGGGCATCCCGACGGTGAGTTCCGCGCCGGCGTAGCGTGCGAGCAGTTCCGGAGCGTCAGGCGGAAGCCACTCGCTCGGGAACGACAGCGGGTCGACCCCGTCGGTCACGAGCAGAAGTTGCTCGGCGACCGCCGGGTCGAGCGACTCGAAGTCCTCCGCACAGTCCAGGACGAGCGTGTCCGGTCCCCGCTGGTCCCGGAGCGCCGACAACTCCCCGGATAGCTCGCGCTCGGAGAACATCTACGCCGAGAACAGGATTAGGTTCGCGATGATGAGCAGCGACAGTAGCGTCGATGCACCGATGGTTCCCAGGACGACCTTCGTTTCCGTGCTCATACGTCACCGTATCGCAGGCCCGGCATTAAATCTTGAGAAACGACTATCCGTTCGCCGGCACCGATCCCGGTATGGAGCGACGACGCGTCTCGACCGGGACCGACTGGGAATCGACAGTGGGCTACCCGCGAGCGATCCGTGCCGGCGACACCGTCCGCGTGGCCGGGACCATCGCCACCGACGACGAGGGGGCGGTGGTCGCACCGGGCGACCCCTACGAACAGACCCGCCACGCGCTCGATATCGTCGCCAACGCGCTAGACGAGGTGGGGACGAGCGTCGACGACGTCGTCCGGACGCGTATGTACGTCACGGACATCGAGGAGATGGACGCCGTCGGACGGGCTCACGGCGAGGTGTTCGCGGACGTGCGACCGGCGGCGACGATGGTCGAGGTGTCGGAACTTGCGGCCGAGGACGCGGTCGTCGAAGTCGAGGTCGAGGCCGTCGTCGGGTAGGATCCGGGGACGGCGGACAAGTCATCCAGAAGACATTTGTCGGGAGACAGCGTGGCGTTCGCCGTGTCGACTGCTCGCCCTGTCGCTCTCCTCGTCGTCGCGGTGCTGGCCTTGACAGCGGTCGGAGCCGCGAGTCCGCAACCGGAGACCGCCTGTGGCTCCTGTGGGATGGTGTTTGAACGCGTCGCCGAGGACCGGGGGCTGGACGTAAACGTGACCCGGAGCGAAGCGACGATCCGGGTCCACGAGAACGAGTCAGCAACGTGGACGGTGACGAATACGCTCGCCGCGAACGGGTCCCAGCCCACAGCGAGAGAACTGGCCGCGACGGCTCAGGCGACGGTAACCGACGGCTGGGGCGTCCCGCACAGTGGCGACGGCACCGTCACCGTAAGGGACGTTCGCGTCGATAACCGGACGGTCATCCTCCGGCTTCGTGACGCCGACGGTGCCCAGCGCCGGGCCGGTCTGCTCGTCGTCGACTACTTCCAGACCGCCCACCGGGGCGGATGGCGAATGACCGCGGACACCATTCGGGTGGTCGGCCCGGCAGGGACGACAGCGGTGAACGACCCCGATGCACCGTCGAACACCGGGATCGGCCTCGAAACCGGTCGGGCACTCACACTCGAAGGTGATGCCGCCCATCCGGGCTGGTTCTCCGAAGACTTCTACGTCGTGTTCGGCGACGAGCCAGCACAGTGGCGAGTCAGTGCGGCAGTGGCGCTCGCGACGGGACCAATCTGGGTTGACAACGTGACGGGGTACGTTCTCCCCGGCCTGGTCGGCTACGCGCTGCTGTTGGTCGTCGTCACGATGCTCACGCGGACCCTCGGCACAGCCACCCGTTCCCCGGACCGGCTTGCACTCGGTGTCGGGCTCCTCGGGTGGCTCGGGACGGTCAGTAGCCTCCTATCGCCCGGCCCACAGTGGTACCTGAGCTTCGCGGTGGTCTTCGCTATCGTCGGGTCGGTGGCCGCGGTCCGACCGTCCGCGTTCCGTTCCCGGACCCGAGCCGTCGCGCTCGGTGTCGCTACAGCCTTGCTCGCGGCGGCTACCGGTCTGTCGAGCGGGGCCGGGGCTCACTGGGCTACGGTCGCGACGACGCTTCCCGTCGCGCTCGGTCCCGCCTACGGGCTCGCCGTCGCCCGGGCGTCGGCGACAGATTGCGGGCTCGCTGCCCCGTTCGCCGGGATGCTGGTCACTGCAGGAGTTACCGGCAGTGTCCTGGTCCCACCGAGTTCGCGCCCGCCGACGTTCTTCCTGGCGTTCGTCGTGTTCGGCGTCCTCTGGGCCACGCTGTGTACGCTGCCACTTGCCGCAGTCGGTTTCCGAACGTATGTACAACTACGTGGGAGTGCCGAGCAGTCGGGGTAGTGTCAGTCCCCTGCGACGCGCGCCTTCCGGGCCACGTCGCGCCACTTCCCGGTCCAGAAGCGGCCGGTGTTGACCGCCGCCTTCAGGTAGAAGTCCCCGACGAGCGCGACGAAGATCGCCGGCAGCCCCAGTCCCAGGCCGGGGGAGACGGAGAACCCGACCAGCGGGACCGTCAGCGCGTAGGTCGTCGGCAGCGCCAGGACGGCGACGGGAATCCGGAAGCCGAAGGAGCCGAGGATCGTCCCGTACAACGGCCAGCGGGTGTCGCCCGCCCCCCGCAGGCTCCCTCGCATCGTCCGCGAGACCGAGAAGCCCGCGACGCCGAGCCCGAACACCCGGACGAACTGCGCGGCCAGTTCCGGATGGGCGGTCCCGAACAGCCCGACGACGGGGCGAGCGAAGACGACGAGAACCGCGCCGACGGCCAGTTGGATCGCCAGGGCGACCCGCAACGTCTGCCAGCCGTAGGCGGTCGCGGCGGCCTCGTCACCCGCACCCAGCTGTTGGCCGACCAGCGTCGAGGCGGCCGTCGCGTACCCCCAGGCGGGCATCAGCGCCAGCAACATCACCCGCCGGCCGATCGCGTAGGCCGCGACCACCGGCAGCCCGAGCGTCGTCGAGAGCACGCCCAACACGAACAGGAAGGGGAACCGCGCGAACGTCTGGAGCAGGCGCATGCCCGAAAGCGGCAGCGCGACGCGGACGATCTCGGCGAGCAGGCCGACGTCGAACTGCGGGCCACGAAGCGGCAACCGGACGGCGTACCGGCCCGAGACGAGCAGCCCCATGAAGATCGTCGCCGCGAGCGTGTTCGCGACGGCGGTCCCCCAGGCGGCACCGGCGATGTCGAGCCGCGGGAACGGTCCCAATCCGAAGATGAGGACGGCGTTGAGGACGACGTTGGTCGGCAGCGTCAACAGCCGGACGTACATCGGCGTCTTCGTGTCGGCACTGCCGGCCAGCGCGCGGGCGGCGACCATACTCCAGAAGCGGGGGGCCATCGACAGCATCACGATCGAGAGATACGTCGCGCCGTACCGGACCGTCTCGGCGTCGTCGATCAGGACGCCGACGAGGAACTCGGGGTAGAGCCAGGAGACGACGGTCAACGGTGCCGAAATTCCCAGGGCCAACCACAGCGACTGTTTGACCGCCAGGTTCGCGCGTCCGGGCTGGTCCCCACCCTGGAGCCGCGAGACGACGCTGATCGTCCCCGAGGAGACCGCGAGCGAGAGGCCGAAACCGACGAAGTAGTACTGAAATCCCAACTCCAACCCCGCGATGGCCGCATCGCCCAGTGCGATCCCGACCATCAGGAAGTCCGCCAGGCGAAGGAGGATGCGTAACCCACCGGTGACCATCACCGGCGCGGCCAGATCGGTCGCCTCGGTAGCCTTCTCCCGGTCGACGAGACCCGTGCGGGCGAGGAGAGCCGGAACCGCCCGGACGAACCGACGGAGGATGTCACGGACCATCTACCGGCTCTGCGGACGGGACAGCCCTGTCGGTTTCGCTCCGGCGGACCGTCTCAGGGGAGCGCTCACGCTCAGACGATCTGCTCGCCGTCGTCGTATACCTCGATGGCGTCGACCGGGCAGGCACGCGCGGCGAACTTCGCGTCTAGTTCGGCGTCGTCGGGGACCTCGCGGACGAAGATATCGTCGGAGCGCTCCTCGCTGTCGGCCAGTACCGCCTTCCCCGCGTCCTCGTCACGTTCGAAGGCGTCCCACTCGGCGACACACTGGAACATCCCGATACAGGTGTCCCGGTCGTACTCGATGCGCATACCAGGCGTTGGCCGTTGACGGGCAAAGGCGTTCCCCTCGGCTACGCCGCCAGTCTGTCGAACGCCGCGACGACCGACCGGGCCAGGATACCCAACAGGTCCCGCTCGGCGGCCGAGAACGTGCGCGGTTCGACAGAGGCGACGCTGAGCAGCCCGTGCTCGTCGAGCGGGAGCATGAACACCGTCTCGAACGCCTCCGTCATCGCGTCGTCGTGGTCGGCGTAGCCCTCGATCACGCGGGGTTCGCCGGCCGCGAACACGTCCATCTCCAGATCGCCGCCCACCGTGTCGACAGGACGGGGCTCGTTCCTCTCGGCCGCTGCACGCTCGGTAGCGGCCTCAGTGACCGCCAGCGTCGTCAGTTGGTCGGTCTCGGGCCGGTAGGACCAGATCGCGACGAAGGGCTCGTCGAACACCGATTCGACGACCTCGACCGCGACCTGTGCGACCGCCTCCGGCGTCTCCGCCGTCAGTAGCTCCCGTGTCGCGTCGTTGAGCGCTTCGAGGCGCTGTTCCCGTCGGCGCTGGTCGGTCACGTCCCGGAGCACGACCTGGACTGCCGGCTGGCCGTCGTAGGAGACCGGAGCGCCACGGCTCTCGACGTGGCGGATCTCGCCGTCGTCACGGCGCAGTCGCCAGCCGGCCCAGTCGGCCGTCTCGCGCTCGTCGAAGGCCTTCCGCATCCGACGGTCGATCCGATCGCGGTCGTCGGGGTGGACGTACGAGAGCGGGTCGGTACCGTAGATCTCGGTGCGGTCGTCGATATCAAGCAGATCGACGACCGAGTCGTTCGCATAGAGGATGTTCGGTCCGCGGTGGACGAAGATCGCGTGTGGCGACGCCTCGACGAGGTTCTGGTAGCGCAGTTCCGTCTCCTGGCGGGCCCGTTCGGAGCGGTGTCGTGCCACGGCGTTCTCGATGCGGTTGGCGAGGACGGCGTACTGGTCGCTGGTCGCGCGCTTCTGGAGGTAGTCGGTGACACCGGCCGAGATCGCCTCGCTCGCGATCTCCTCGCTCCCGCGGCCGGTATAGAGGATGAACGGGACCGACTGGTCGCGCTGGTGGAGCTCCCGAAGGAGGGCGAGTCCGTCCATCCCCGGCATCTCGTAGTCGCTGACGACACAGTCGATCTCCGTCGACTCGAACGTCGACAGCGCGTCGTTGCCACCGATCGCAGTCGTTACCGAAAACGACTCACGGCGCTGTTCGAGGTGCAGCGAGACGACATCTGCGAGATCGATCTCGTCGTCGACGAGCAGTATACGAACGTCGTCGCCACCCAGAGTCGGTCCATCGGGATTACCGGCCCCTCCCATGTAGCAGACGCTTTGGCCCCAGTCGATATATCCGTTGGGGGCGCCGGTGGACTCAGTCGTCGGCGTTGACGGGCGCGGAGTCGGGTGTCGTGACGCTCGCGCCCGTCTCCCGGCCGGTCTCCAGCGCGTGTTTGGCCGCCTGTCCCGCGGCGAAGGGCGAGCGGGCCGTCCCGACCCCGACCCGGAGGTCGACGTCGGTCGCCGCCCGGACGTGTTCGACGGCCTCGTCGTAGGCCGAATCGGAGAGGACCGGGCAGATCGCGATGACGTTGTCGCCGCCGACGAAACTCGTCACGGCGTCGTGGTCTCGGCGCATGTACTCCGCGAGCGTCGCCGTCGCCCGCCTGACGATCAGTTCGGCATCGACGGCGTTGACCCGGTCGGTGTAGGTACCGGTCGCGTCGACGACGTCGAAGTGAGCCACCGAGAGCGGTCCCGTGGGGGATCGCTCGTGCGGTGCGGCCAGTCGCTCCCGTCGGTCGGCGTCCTGTGCGCTGCCGGTCGTCTGGAGCTGTTCGCTCGCCGCGCCCAGCGCGGCGGCCGGCGTCTCGCCGGTCCCGACGCCGATGCTGGCGGTGACCGGGTAGTGGTTCCGGACCCGTTCCTGGAACCGGCGGTGGGCTACCGGATCGATCCCGTTGGTCGCCGCGACCATGTTGTCGAACCGCCCGGGGAAGACGTAGCCGTCACGGTCGCCCACGAAGTCCGCGAGGTCGGCGTACAGGCGCGATTGCAGCGCCTGGAGCGACGTCTCGCGCCGGGGTTCCGGCGTCACCGTCCACGGGCCGTAGTCGTCGAGTTGGACCAGCGAGAACTGGACCGCAGAATCCGCTGTCACAATCGGATCGAGGTTCGATCCAGAGTGACATGACTGTTGGGGATTGTCTCGGAGATCTCCCGGTAACACGGCTGTAACCGGGTGACAGCGGTGTCCGCGAGGGCTTTTCACCGTCAGGTCCCAGCCTAGTGACGTGTCTCAGAACAAAGACGGCTACGCCGAGCAGGTCTCCTACGACGAATCGCTTGACGACCATCCCACAGACGACGAACTGGACGAGGCAGTCGAGAGCCTCGAAGACCACGGGTTCGACGTGGTCGTCGTCGAGGACAGCGACGCGGCACTCGCCGAACTCCAGTCGCGGATTCCGACCGGCGCGTCGGTGATGGACGGCCACTCGACGACGCTGGAGGAGATCGGGTTCATGGACCACCTCATGGAGGGCGACCACGACTGGGAGAACCGCCACGCCGAGGTGTACGGCATCGACGACGACGCCGAACGCCTGCGCGCCCGCCGGGAAGCCCAGGCCAGCGACTACTTCGTCGGTAGCGTCAACGCCATCGCCGCCACCGGCGAACTCGTCGCCGCCGACGCCTCCGGCAGTCGGATCGGCGCGTACCCGTTCGCGGCCGAGAAGCTCCTGCTCGTCGCCGGCACCAACAAGATCGTCGACGACCTCGACGCCGCGCTGGACCGACTCGAAGAGGTCGCCTATCCTCTGGAAGACGCCCGCGCACAGGAGGCCTACGGTCAGGGCAGCCTCATCGCGAAACAGCTGATCTACCGCCACGAGACCGAGGACGACCGGACGACGCTCGTACTCGTCCGCGAGTCGCTGGGGTACTGAGACCGGACACCGACCGGAGCGCACAAACCGCTGAGCCCCCGAATGGACTCGTGACCGACTCGCACGAGAACGCGGGCTTCCGTCGCCTGTTCGGCGGGGACGAACTCACCGTGGGCACGGGGTTCCCCCTGACCGGCGACGCCGAGTCACGCCCCCCGGTCGAGCGAGAGACGGAACTGATCGAACACGCCGAATCGCTGGGCTACGCCGGCCTGTGGGCCAGAGACGTTCCCCTGTACTGGCCCCGCTTTGGCGACGCGGGCCAGACGTTCGACCCGTGGACCTGGCTCAGCCACGCTGCCGCCCACAGCACCGACATCGCACTCGGGACGGCCAGCGTCGTGCTCCCGCTCCGGCATCCGCTTCACGTCGCCAAACAGGCCGCCTCGCTGGACCGGCTCTCGGAGGGCCGGTTCGTCATGGGCGTCGCGACCGGCGACCGTGACCCGGAGTTTCCCGCCTTCGGCGTCGACAACGACGACCGGGGCGAACTGTTCCGGGAGTCCGTCGACGCGCTGCGGGCCTGCTGGCGCGAGGAGTACCCGGACCACTCCGGCTCGTGGGGCCACCTCGACGGGGAGCTCGACGTGGTGCCGAAACCCACCGCGGAGACGGTCCCGCTGCTCCCGACTGGCAACGCCCGCCAGTCCGTCGAGTGGCTCGGCGAGCACGGCGACGGCTGGCTGTTCTACCACCTGCCGATGGACACCCTGGAGTCGTATCTGGCCGACTGGCGCGACGCGGCGGGCGAGAAACCCTACGCGATGGCGATGCAGGTGGCACTCGCCGACGATCCGACGGCCGACCCGACGCCGGTCCACCAGGGGTATCGTGCCGGCAGCGAGTGGTTCGTTCAGTACCTCCGGGATCTCGACGCGCTGGGTGTCGACCACCTGCTCGTCTCGACGCCCGGCGACGACCCCGAACGGGAACTGACGCGGTTCGCCGAACAGGTCATCGAACGGGTGTGACGGCGTCGACGCGACGCCGTGGCTCGTGAAGTCGTTCGTCGGAGAAGTAGTCCATCCTGGATTCGAACCAGGGTCGAAGCCCCCAGAAGGCTTCAGGATTGGCCACTACCCCAATGGACTGCGTGCATCCGTCTGTACCGGGTGGTCCCTTGTAAGCGTTGCGCGATACGGCCGGCTGTGTGAGAGGGCAGCACGCCGCTGGCAGGCGTCTCCGTCGGCAGGCGGACATCGACACCGATTTGCCCGGTCCCGCGCCACCCTCGCGTATGTACGTCGGACGCTTCGTCGTCGTCGGTCCCGAGTGTGGCGCCTACCGCGTCTCCTCGCGGTCGTTCCCGAACCGCCAGGCCGTCGAGCGGGACGGCACCGTCACCGTCGAGCCGACCCCGGACGCGCCGGAGACGGACAACCCCTACATCTCCTACAACGGGGTGCGAGTCACCGAGCGTGGCGCGGTCGTCGGCAACGGCTCCCACGTCGACCCCATCGCCGAGAAACTCGAACTGGGTTATCCGGCCCGGGACGCCCTGGCCGAGCCACTGCTTGCGCTCGATTTCGAGAAAGACGACTACGACACGCCCCGGATCGCGGGTATCGTCGGCGTCGACGCCGCGGACCCGACGACGGCGGCCGACGGACCGGGCGCGGTCATCGGGACCGTCCGCCGGGACGCCCTGCTCGTCGAGGAAGTGACCGAGCCGACCCTGGTCGCTACCTACGAGGAGGACAGCCCGACGCCGTTCGAGTTGGCGGCGACCGACGCCGAGAGTGCGGCCCGAGAAGTGTACGACCACGAGTTCGAGCACGCAGTCTGTGCGGCCGGTGTCGCGGGCGAAGCCGACGAGTTCGACGTGGCAGTCTACAACGGCGAGTAGGTCGACGAATCAGTGGCGAGACTCAAGTCCCCCCGGTGACAATGCGCACACGATGAAACTCGGCGTTCTCTCTGATATCCACGGGAATCGGGTGGCGCTCCGGGCGGTGTTGGCCGACATGCCAGCGGTCGATATGCTCGTCTGTGCCGGCGACGTGGTGGGGTACAACCCCTGGCACGCCGACTGTGTCGACGCGATGCGTGGGGTCGGCGAGGCCGACGGCTATCCGGACGAGGAAGTACCGACAGTGATGGGCAACCACGACCGCGCGGTCGCCGGGACGACACCGTTCGCGTTCAACGGGATGGCCAAAGCGGGCGTCGAGCACGCGACCGAACAGCTCGACGACGACCAACTCGACTGGCTCTCGGCCCTGCCCGACGAGACACACGTCTGTGACGACCGGGTGAAACTGGTTCATGGCCACCCCGACGATCCGGACCACTACACGTATCCCGACGAGTTCGGCCCGGACCTGCTGGGCGAGGAGGACGTCCTCGTCATGGGACACACCCACCGGCAGTACCACGAACGCTACGAGGACGGCGTGGTGATGAACCCCGGCAGTGTCGGCCAGCCACGCGACGGCGACCACCGGGCGGCCTACGCCGTCCTCGATCTGGAGACGCTGTCGGTCGACGAACACCGGGTCGGGTACGACACCGACGCCGTCATCCACGCCGTCTCCGACGCCGGTCTCCCCCGCGAGATCGGCTTCCGCCTGACCCAGGGTCGGTGAGAATCCTGCGGCGATGGGAGCGAATATATGTCTCTCGTCGCTAGTGGGAGCGTGGAGTCCCCATACGACGTCCTGGGTCTCGACGAGGACGCCGACGAGCGAGCGATCGTCGACGCCTACCGCCGGCGCGTCAAGGAAGTCCACCCCGACCAGGGCGGGTCTGTCGAGGCGTTTCAGGAGGTCAAGACGGCGTACGAGCGGATCCAGAACGGCTGGGAACCCGGCGAGCCCGTACCCGACCCGACGCCGGAGCCCGAGCCGCCCGAACCAGCCGGTCCGACCGTCGAGTACCTCAACTACGAAGTGATCGAGGACCACGGCTGGTCGATCGACGACGAGGACCTCTTCGAGAAGGCCGATCGGCTGGCCCTCTCGCGGGCCGACTACGGGGAGTTCGAACTCGACGCCGACGGCAACGGATCGCTGCTGGAGGCCGCCGAGGAGCGTGGCTACGCCTGGCCGTTCGCCTGTCGTGGCGGTGCCTGTACGAACTGTGCGGTCGCGGTCGTCGAAGGGGAGATGCCCTCCCCGAAGAGCCACATTCTGCCGTCGGACTTACTCGACCGGGGCATTCGACTCTCCTGTCTCACCGCGCCGACGACCGACGTCAAGATCGTCTACAACGTCAAACACATGCCCGAGGTCAGCGACTTGCTCCTGCCGGCCAGCCGGTTCGAACAGGCCTCGACCGATTAGCGGGCGACGGCCGGCGATCAGAAGACCTCTTGGATGAGTTCGAGCGCCTGTTCGCGGTCCTCCCAGGGGACGAACACCGAGACCGACGTAGCCGACGTGATGACGTCGTAGAGATGGATGTGAGCCTCCGAAACCGGGTCGACGACGCGGCGAGCCAGATCGGACTGGCTCGGATCGCCACCGGTGACGCGGATGACGGCGATGCCGTCCTCGACGGTGACCGACGAGAGGGTCTCGTCGTCGACGACCCTGCTGTGGAGCAACGCCTCGGCGTCGTCGGCGTCGTCGGCGTCGACGTAGAAGGTCAGCGAGTCCATCCCAGAGGAGTTGGCCTCGATGTTGATGTCCTCCTCGGCGATGGCACCGGAAAGCTCGGCGAGGATACCGGGGCTGTTCCGGATGGCTCGTCCGGCGACGGTGACACAGGCCACGGGGTTCTCTTGGAGGTCGATGAGGTTCTGGAACTCCCCTTCGATGGAGGTGCCACCGGTCAGCAGATCGCCGTGCTGGTAGTGGACGACACGGACCCCCAGGGCGGCGTCCTTGTAGGAAAGCGCCGACGGCGCGACGACCTCCGCACCCCGGAACGACAGCGAGCGGAGTTCGTCGACGCTGATCTCGCCGACGTTGCGGGCACCCTCGACGACGCGGGGGTCGCCGGTCATGACGCCCTCGACGTCGGTGACGATGACGACCTCGTCGGCGTCCATGTAGTTGCCCATCATCACCGCCGAGGTGTCCGAGCCGCCGCGTCCGAGCGTCGTCACGTTGCCGTGGTGGTCCTCCGCGAGAAAGCCCGTCATCACGGGGACGACGTCTTTGAGCTGGCCGGCCAGCGCGTGGGCGCGCTTGCGGGTCTCCTCGACGTCGACCTCGCCGTACTCGTCGGTGATGATCGGCCAGTCCTCGCTGCCCGGTTCGAGGAAGACCGACTCGATCCCGCGGGCCGCGAGTGCGCCCTTGAGCATCCGGACGGAGGTCCGCTCGCCCATCGAGACGATCTCGGCGCGGTCCTCGTCGGCGGCCTCGTACTCGATCCCGTCGAGCAGTTCGTCGGTCGTGTTCCCCATCGCGCTCGCGACCACAGCGACCTCGTGGCCCTGCTGGACCGCGGCAGCGATCGAATCCGCAGCACGGTTGATTCGGTCCCCGTTCCCGAGGCTCGTCCCGCCGAACTTGGCGACTACGCGCATACGACCACCTGCGCTACGTGTGCGTGAATCATTGCCGTCGGCTTAGCCGTCACCCGGGATAACTGTGTTCATCTGTGTGGGCAGGGCGAGCCCGACACACGGTTTATCTACGTGGGGAACACACACAGGGCTATGGAGGTACGTGACGCCATCGAGGCCGACGCCGAGGCGCTCGCCGACCTCGCAACGGGGCCGCCGGACGTGATGCGAAACCTCGTCCACGATCGGACGGTCCGGGTCGCCGAGGACGACGAGGAGATCGTCGGGTTCGTCAGTTACGACGCCGAACGGGGAACCGTCCACGTCACGCAACTGGCGGGGGAGCAGTCGGTCTGTGAGCGACTGCTGGCCGAGCCGATCGAGTTCGCCAAACGCGAGCACATGGCCGTCGAACTGCTCGTCCCCGACGACGAGCCGGGGGTACAGACGGCCGTCGAGGCCAGCGGGTTCGCCGAGACCGGTTCCGGCCCCCAGTTCGAGGGCCAACCCACGACACGGTACCGGCTCGAACCCGGCCGAGCGGAACAGTAGGGACTGGGAGCGGTTCGCGTTTTCGAGCAGCCACGATAAAAAGGGGTGCCCGCCGACCACGACGGACTCCCTGTCGGCCGCTCTGCCAGCGTTACTTCTTCGAGCGGAGCTTCCGGTAGAGGTACGCGGCGCCGAGGCCGCCGGCGACCAGCGGGATCAGCGGCGAGTCGGCGGCCTTCGACGCCTGTCGCCGGACCGTCTCGACGACCGACGACCGATCGTCGATGTGTTCCAAGATGGCGTCGGTGTCGTTGGGCACCGGTTCAGGCTTTCTGCCGGCCTCGGCGGCGGCGTCGGGGTCTTTGAGCAGGTGGCCGGTGGTCAGGCAGACGACCGACTCGTCGGCGTCGATCTCGCCCTGGCGGCGGAGTTTCCGCAGGCCGGCGACCGACGCGGCCGACGCGGGTTCGACGCCGATACCCTGGCGGGCGACGTCTCGCTGGGCCGCGGTGATCTGCTCGTCGGAGACGGCGACGGCGGTACCGCCGGTCTCACGGATGCCGGGCAGCGCCTTCGGTGCGTTGACCGGGTTACCGATGCGGATGGCCGTCGCGATCGTCTCGACCTCGTCCCAGCGACGGGTCTCGTCATTGCCTTCCTGGATGGCCTCGACCATCGGGGCCGCCCCTTCGGCCTGGACGCCGGTGAGTTTCGGGACCTGGTCCTCGGTGATAGCGCCGGCCTTGACGAGTTCGCGGAAGCACTTGTACAGCGCCGCGGTGTTGCCGGCGTTGCCCACGGGGAGGACGATCCGGTCGGGGTACTCGCCGTGGTCCGCGTAGTGTTCCTCCATGATCTCCAGGCCGATGGTCTTCTGACCCTCCAGGCGGAAGGGGTTCAGCGAGTTCAGGAGGTAGACCTCCCCACGGGCGGCCAGGTCCTGGACGATGTCGAGACACTGGTCGAAGTTGCCGTCGACCTCGAGGATACGCGCGTCGTGGAGCGCGGCCTGTGCGATCTTGCCGGCCGCGACCTTCCCCGCTGGCAACAGGACGAGCGTCTCCAGCCCGGCACGGGCGCCGTAGGCGGCCAGCGCCGCCGACGTGTTACCCGTCGAGGCACAGGCCAGTCGGTCGACGCCGACCTCCTGGGCGACCCGGACCCCGACGGTCATCCCGCGGTCCTTGAACGAGCCGGTGGGGTTCATCCCCTCGTGTTTGATCCGGAGGTTGGCGACGCCGATGTCGTCTCGCAGTCGGGGGGCGGTGTGCAGTTGCGTGTCGCCCTCCGGCAGAGTGACGCCCTCCTCGAAGGGGAGCGTCTCGTGGTAGCGCCAGACGCCGCGCCCTTCGTCTTCGAAATCCTCCCAGGTCGGGAGGTCAGCGTAGCGGACCTCTAACAGCCCGTCACAGTCGTCACAGGTGTAGCGGACGGTGTCGAAAGGAGCGAACGACTCGCCACACTCGATACACGCGAGCCAGACGCCGTCGTCGGCTTCCCGGGGAACGTGGTCGGTGAGTTGCAGATCGGCCATTGTGCAAGCGCAGGACCCCGGCAGGCAAAAGTCGGACGGTTGACCGCTGTGTTACTCCGCGCCGGCCTCGAACTCGTCGATCCGGTCGTGGACGGCCGCCGTCCACTGCTCCAAGGTCTCGTGCATCAGTTCGCGTGCCTCGGGCAACGGCGTCGCGGTGTACTGGTAGATGTGGCCGCCGCTGTCGAGCAGCCGTCGTTCGCGGCTCGCGAGCCCTTTCTCCCGGAGCGTCGACAGCGAGCGGTTGACGTTCGACCGGTCCCGGTCGAGGTCGGAAGCGAGTTCCTCGACGGTACTGTCGGGAGCCGAACGCAGCGCCCGATAGGTCCGGACCTCGTGTTCCTGGACCCCGAAGACGCAGGCCATCACCTCTTCGAGAGTCGGTTCGTCGTCGACCATCAACTCGCGGAACTGGTTCCTGGAGGAATTGACTGCCATGTGTGGGCCGTACCACCGCGAGACGCATAAACGAGGTCGTTACCCGGAGGTCACCCGGTGAACGAAGTGTTACCGGGTCGGCTGTGCGTAGCCCTGTCGCTCCAGACAGGTCCGCATCTCCGCCCGGCTCTCGTGTTTGTGGAGTCGGGTCGGCGTATCACAGTACCAGACGTCGTCGTATCGTAGCGTCACCTCGTGCGCGGAACCCAGAAACTCCGTCCGGACGACGACACGGCGCCCGTCTTCGAGAGTATCGAGGAGTTCCTCGACGGTGTACTCGCCGGCCTCGACCACGAGTGGGGCCATCGTCGGACCGTTCACCCGTCTCCCCTATCAGTGTTGGCTCCGGGACGGAAACAGCCAGGGGGAGAGGCGTATCGGACACGCGCAGCGATAGGGAACGGCCCCGGACGCCACGACCGGGTGAAACCGACGCCCGGGGCGACCGTTGCGCTCCGCCGCTGACGATCGGTTGCTGTGCCAACAGTTCACGAACGTATCGAAAAGGGTGTCGTTTCAGCTGGAGATCGGTCGATCCAGCGCTTCACTGGCCAGATATCGGATGGGGAACGTTCACATCCCGAGGAAAAAGGGTGGTGTTTCAGGTGGAGGTAGTCGCCTCCCCACGCCGAGATAGATTGTCAACGGTTCACGAACGTATCGAAAAGGGCAGCGTTTCGGGTGGAACTACGCCCCCTCGTGGTGCAAAAACGTCCTCAGAAATCGGAGATTTCTGATGGGCTGCGGTAGAGCTTCGCTCTACCGAACGTGGGGAAACAGACCGCTACTGGTCGGCCAACCACACCAACAGCCCCTTCTGAGCGTGGAGCCGGTTCTCCGCCTGGTCCCAGACGATTGCGTTGTCCGACTCGACGACCTCGTCGGTGACCTCCTCGCCGCGGTGGGCGGGCAGACAGTGCATGAGCGGGCGGTCGCCAAGCAGGTCCGCCGTGACCTGGAACCCCTCGAAGTCGGCGAGTTTCGCCTCGCGGCGGTCTTCCTGGCCCATGCTGACGAAGACGTCGGTGTAGACGAGGTCGGCGTCGGCGACGGCCGCCCCCGGGTCGTGGGTCGTCTCGGGGGCGTTGTCGAAGTCGGCGGCACGCTCCAGCACGTCGTCGTCGACCTCGTACCCCTCGGGGGTGGCGACGGTGAGGTCGATCCCGGTCATGGCCGCGCCCAGGACGAACGACTGGCAGACGTTGTTGCCGTCGCCGACCCAGGCGACAGAGACGTCGAAGTCGCCGAACTGCTCGCGGATCGTCAGCAGGTCCGCCAGCGTCTGGCAGGGGTGGGCCTCGTCGGTCAACGCGTTGATCACCGGCACGTCGGCGTACGCGGCCAGTTCCTCGACGTCCGCGTGATCGAAGACGCGGGCCATCACGAAGTCGACGTAGCGCGAGAGCGCCCGGGAGGTGTCTTTGACCGGTTCGCCGTGGCCCAGGTGGATGTCGTCCGGGCCGAGGAAGACGGCGTGACCGCCCAGTTGGGTCATCCCGGTCTCGAAGGAGACGCGGGTCCGTGTCGACGGTTTCTCGAAGATCATCCCCAGCGTCTGCTGGTCGAGGGGGCTGTCGGCCCCGTCGGCTTTGATCTCGGCGGCGCGGTCGAGCACCGCGGTCAGTTCCTCGGTCGTCAGGTCGTCGACGTCGAGCAGGTGCGTGGGCATGGTTACAGCAGGCGTTCGGTCACGTCTTCGAGGACGGCGACCGAGCGGTCGTACTCCGTGAGGTGGAGGTGTTCGTTTGGCGCGTGATCGAGGTCCGAGTCCCCCGGCCCGTAGGTGACCATCGGACAGTCCCAGGCCTGGGCGTAGATGTTCATGTCGCTGGTGCCGGTCTTGCGCAGGAGGTGGGGTTCGCCGCCGTGGTCCCGGATCGCGGCCCGGAACGCCCGGGCGACGCTGGTCCGGGGACTCTCCATCACCGGTTCGACCCAGTCGTCCCAGTTGACGGTGCCGTTTTCCAGGTAGCCGTCGGCGATCTCGCGGATCTCGTCGGTGGCGTATTCGGGCGGGACGCGCAACTGGACCTGCATGGTCGCCTCGACCGAGAGGCCGTCCGTGGAGATGCCACCGTCGAAGTCGACGGGCTTGCAGGTGACCCGCTCGAAGACCGGGTGCCACTCGTCTTTGGCGAACTCGTCTTCGACGGCCGACCACCAGTCCATCGCGTCTTGGATGGCGTTGTTCTCCGGGCGCGAGGAGTGGCCGGACTCGCTGGTTGCGACGTAGGTCCCGCCGAGCAGGCCGCGGTAGCCCAGCGTGATCCCCTCCCAGCCGGAGGGTTCGCCGTTGACGACGGCGTCGGGCGCGGCGTCGCGGTCGTCGACGAGGTGCCGGCCGCCCGTGGAGTCGACTTCCTCCATGACGACGCCGGCGAAGGAGGCCCCGGTCCGGACGGCCGTGACAGCCATCGCACAGAGCGGTCCCTTCGCGTCGACGCTCCCTCGGCCCCAGAGGACGTCACCCTCGCTCGATTCCTCGACGCGGACCGGGATATCGCCGGGCACCGTATCGATGTGTGAGGTCAGCAGGACGCCGTCGTCGGCCGGCGCGCGGACGTTGCCGACGTCGTCGATCCAGACCTCGCGGTCGTGGGCTTCGAAGAACTCGACGAGTCGCTGGGCGGCCTCCTCCTCGTTCCGGGAGACCGACGGAGTACGGACGACCGCTTCCAGCAGTTCCCGGGCCTCGGTGTCGACCTCGCGCGTGGCCGCTTCGCTCATCCGATCACCTCCGCCATGGCCTCGACGACTTCGTCGGCGTGGTCCTCGTCGATGGTCAGGGGCGGGAGCAGGCGGACGACGGTGCGGCCGGCCGGCAGCGCGAGCACCTGGTGGTGCAGGGCCAACTGTTTCAGCGCCTTGTTGGCCCCGCGGCCGACCTCGACGCCGATCATCAGGCCCTCGCCGCGGATCTCCCGGACCTCGTCGCCGATGGCCGCCTCCAGTTCTGTCTGGAGGTACTCGCCCATCACCGCCGCGTTGCCCGGCACGGAGTCCTCGATCAGCGTCGAGACGGTCGCGCCGGCGGCCGCGGAGATGACCGGGCCGCCCGAGAACGTCGAGGCGTGGGAGCCGTAGTCCTCGGCGATCCAGTCCCGACAGAGCGTCGCACCGATCGGGAAGCCGTTGCCCAGGCCCTTCGCCGAGGTGATCATGTCGGGCGTGACGGCGGCCCGCTGGGAGTTCCACAGCGCGCCGGTCCGGCCCATCCCGGTCTGGACCTCGTCGAAGGTCAGCGCCGCGCCCGCGTCCGCGGTGATCTCGCGGGCCGCGTCGAGGTAGTCGGTCGAGGCGGGATTGATCCCACCTTCTCCCTGGACCGGTTCGACGATGAACGCCGCGGTGTCCTCGTCGACGGCCTCGTCGAGCGCCTCGGCGTCGTCGTAGGGGACGAACTCCACGTCGCCCATCAGGGGCTCGTAGGGTTTCTTGTACTTGTTCTTCCAGGTCGTGGCCAGCGACCCCATCGTGCGGCCGTGGAAGCCCTGCATCGTGGCGACGATCTTCGAGTCGCCGGTGGCCGAGCGAGCGAACTTCAGTGCCGCTTCGTTGGCCTCGGTCCCGGAGTTACAGAGCCAGGTCTTGTCGATCGGGTCGGGCGCGGTGTCGGCCAGCAGTTCGTACAGCGCCGTCCGCTGGGCGTTGGGGTACGACGCCTGGACGTAGGTCAGTTTCTCGAACTGCTCGGTGACGGCCTCGTGGACCGCCTCGTGCCCGTGTCCCAGCGGGACACAGGCGTAGGAGGCGCCCATATCGAGGTACTCCGTCCCGTCGTCGTCGTAGACGTAGGCGCCGTCACCGCGTTCGATCTGGATCGGTTTCTCGTTGAAGACGAATCCGGTCACAGCGTCTCACCTCCGGTGAGAGCCGTGCTGTCGAAACCCGTCGTGCGTGTCTCGGAAGTCATTGTTGCTCCTCAGTGTCTGAAAGTGCGCTCGCGTGGAGGTGTGTGCCGCTTCCTTCGAGGGCAGATGAGGTCGGTTCGTCGGCGTTGGCGTCGGCGACCACGACTTCGGGGGCGCCCCCGGCCAGGGCCTCCTCGGCGGCCATCACTTTCCGGCCCATGAACCCCTCGGCGGCGTCCTCCAGTGCCGCCCACTCCGCGCCGGTCTCGACGGAGTCGATCAGCGTCTCGGGGTCGTCCGGGTCCTCGTAGATGCCCGCGACGTCCGTGAGCAGGACGAGCGTCGCGTCGAGTTCGGCGGCGATGGCGGCCGCCGAGCGGTCGGCGTCGGTGTTGACGGGGATCACGTCACCGTCATCATCGCCGGCCATCGGCGGCGCGGCCACCGGCGTGTAGTCGTCCGAAAGGAGTGATTCCAGCAGGTCGCCGTTGACCCGCTTGATCGTCCCGGAGTGGTCGCCGCGCTTGATCTTCTTCCTCCCGTCCTCGACGACCCGGACCGCCGATTTTCGGGGGCCGTAGAGGAGTTTCCCGTCCACGCCGTTGAGCCCGACGGCGTCGACGCCCTCGCTCTGGAGGCCAGCGACCAGTTGGGTGTTGAGGTGACCGAACGCCATCTCGAAGACCTCCATCGTGGCCTCGTCCGTGAACCGGCCGACGACGCCGCTTGGCGTCTCGACGTACTCGGGCTCGATGCCGAGTCGTTCGAGCGTCTCGTCGACCTTCGTCGAGCCGCCGTGGACGACGACGACCTGCTCTCCGTCCGAAACGAGTGTTGCGACGTCGGCGAGCGCTCCAGCGGGGTCGACCGCGCGAGCGCCACCGACTTTGATAACGACAGTCATGGAAAATCACTCCAGGTGTTACGGTGCGCCGACGGGGTGGAGTCCCTGGAACTCCAGGCCCGCCGTCTCCTCGATGCCGAGCGCGACGTTCGCGGCGTGGACGGCCTGGCCGGCCGATCCCTTCATCATGTTGTCGATGGCCGAGAACACAACCAGGCGCTTGTTGCCGGGGTCGAGTTCGAAGCCGACCTCCGCGCGGTTGGTGCCCGCGACGGCCTTCGGTTCCGGGTAGCGGTAGACGCCGCCACCGCCGGCGACGAGTTCGACGAACGGTTCGTCCTCGTAGCTGCCCCGGTAGGCCCCCCAGAGGTCCCCCTTCGAGACGGGGCCGTCCGGGAAGACGTGGCAGGTCGCGCTCGCGCCGCGGGTCATCTCCACCGCGTGGACCGTAAAGGAGACGTCGACGCCGAGGAACTGCTGGATCTCGGCCTCGTGGCGGTGCCCGGTGGGCGCGTACGGGCGGACGACGCCGCTGCGCTCGGGATGTGAGGACGCCTCGCCGCCGCCGGCACCGCCCTCGCTGGAGCCGACCTTCACGTCGACGACGATCCGCTCGTCGCCCGAGAGCACGCCGTGCTCGAACAGCGGGAGCAGGCCCAGGATCGTCGCGGTGGCGTTACAGCCACCCGAGGCGATCAGGTCCGCGCCCGCGAGGTTCTCGCGGTTGAGTTCCGGCAGCGCGTACTCGCTGTCGGCGAGCAGTTCCGGGCGCGTGTGCCCGTCGTACCACTCCTCGTACTGCGCTTCCGTCTCCAGCCGGAAGTCCGCCGAGAGGTCGACGACCGTATCGGCCGCGTCCTGGAACCGGTCGATCTGTTCCATCGAGACGCCGTGTGGCGTCGCCGCGAACAGCACGTCGACCGACGCCAACTCCTCCGGCGAGGAGAAGCGCAGCTCCGAGTGCCGGAGGTTCGGGTGCTGGTGACCGATCGTCTTGTTCTCCTTCGAGCGACTGGTCGCCTGTGTCAGTTCGAACTCGGGATGGCCGTCGAGCAGACGGAGCAGTTCCCCGCCGGTGAAGCCGGAGCCACCGACGACACTCGCCGTGTAGCTCATGCCGTCACCTCCGAGCCCTGCTGGGCTTTGGTTTCCAGCCAGTCGACGACCTCCGAAGGCACGTCGACGTCGCTGACCTCGTTCAGCGCCTTGAACTCGACGGTGTGGTTGACCTCGTGGACGGTGTAATCCTCGGGTTCTCTCGGCTCGTCGCCGCTCGCGTCCTGGGTGTCGGTTTGTGACACCCCCACCTCCATCAGGTCGATCCCGAGCAGTCCGCCGCCGACGGCGTCGCTGGCCTGCTCGACGAGTTCGAGCGCGCGGTCGTCCAGTTCGAAGGTGTCGGTCTCGGCGCCCTTGGCGGCGTTAGTGAGCCAGTGGTCCGACGAGCGGACCATCGCGGCGATCGGGTCACCGTCGACGGCCAACACGCGGATGTCACGGCCGGGCTTGTCGACGAACTCCTGGACGTAGAAGATCTTGTGTTCGTAGTGACCCAGCGTCTCCTTGTGTTCGAGGATCGCCTCGGCGGCCGACCGGGAGTCGATCTTGGCCATCAGGCGGCCCCACGAACCCACGACGGGCTTGAGCACGCACGGATAGCCGAACTCCTCGATGGACTCCAGCGCGGCGTCCTTGGTGAAGGCCACGTCCGTGTTCGGCGTCGGGACGCCGGCCTCGACGAGCGCCAGACTGTTCTTGACCTTGTCCGCACAGACCTCAGCCACGTCGGGACCGTTGACGACCGGGACGTCGTAGGCCTCGACGAACTTCGTCGCGTAGACGCTACGTGAGGTCGCCAGACAGCGGTCGACGACGATATCCAGGTCATCGAAGGCCTCGGGGGCCTCGCTGATGTTGAACCGCTGCTTGCGGACGTCGATCTTCTCGATTTCGTGGTCGCGCTCGCGCAGTTCCGACAGCAAGAGCTTCTCGTCGCGGCGGATACGCGAGTAGAGGAGTCCGACCTTCATCGTGTGTCCTCGGTGTGTTCGCGGCTCGCGGCGTCGGCCGGCGTCGCGAACGGGACAGGGGGCCACGCCGCCTCGGTCATCACTCGCCCCAGTCCTCTTCGAGTTCGGGTGCGCTGTCGAGTTCGACCGGCTCCGTATCGATGACTTCGAGCTCGGCACCACAGGTAGCACAGTCGACGATCTCTCCGACTTCGAGGTTGTCGTGCAGGGAGACCTCCGCCCCACACTCGATGCAGTCTGCCATTGTAGCTCACTCTCGGACAGCGACCCACTTAAACACTTCGAACCTGTCAGCAAAAAATAGTAACTGCACTACGCGCTAACGGTGTTTCGGTCGGTGATACGCGACGTGACTGATACCTATATCAGAATTATGGT
The DNA here is from genome assembly GCF_029278565.1 of Haloarcula halophila. Lineage (NCBI taxonomy): Archaea > Methanobacteriati > Methanobacteriota > Halobacteria > Halobacteriales > Haloarculaceae > Haloarcula > Haloarcula halophila. The sequence continues at coordinate 1,831,336 of NZ_CP119559.1, forward strand.
ATAATTTCCCCTGCCGGGGGTCGTCGTTCAGGCATATCGTTCGACCTCCGTCAGCAGGCGATCGGTCGCCTGTTCGACTGTCGTCCGGTGGTCGCCGACTGCCTCGGTGTCGACGGCAAGTTGCTCCTCGGCGGTCGAGAGCTGGCCGGCGATTGCCGACGGGGCTGGCCCCCCACGGGAGTCCCGCATCCCGACGCTTTCCGTCGGATCGAGGGCCGATTCGACGGCCGTGCGGTCGACGTACTCCGACAGCGGCGCGTCGAGTACGTCTTCGGCGACGGCCGCGATGGCGTCGTAGTCCGGGGCGTCCTCGTCGGGATCGAGACCGGCCGCGGCCTCGGCGACGATCTCGTGGGCGGTCCGGAACGGGACCCCGGCCATCGCCAGCAGGTCCGCGACGCCCGTCGCCGTCGCGAAGCCCTCGGTCGCGGCGGCTTCCAGCCGATCGGCGGGCCACTCGGCCGTCGCGACGGCGCCCGCGGCGACCTCGACGCTCTCGGTCACGCTGTCGATAGCGTCCCAGGCGTGCCGGCCGGCCCGCTGGAGGTCGCGGTTGTACGCACGCGGCTGGCCCTTGAGGTTGGTCAACAGGCCGTTCAGTCCCGCGACGGCGTCGCCGGTGCGGCCCCGGACCAGTTCCAGCGTGTCGGGGTTCTTCTTCTGGGGCATGATCGAACTCGTCGAGGCGTAGTCGTCGTCGAGTTCGACGTGATCCTTGCTCGCCATCACGACGATATCTTCGGCCAACTGTGAGAGCGTCGTCGCCAGCCCCGCGACCGCGCCGGTCACCTCGACGAGGAAGTCCCGCGCCGAGGCGGCGTCCATCGAGTTCTCCACGACGCCCTCGAACCCGAGCAGTGCCGCCGTCCGGTCACGGTCGACGTCGAAGGGCGTCCCGGCGAAGGCTGCGGCCCCCAGTGGATTTTGGTTCACGCGTGCGTATGCGTCGAGCAACCGTCCGGTGTCGCGCTGGAGCGCCTGTTCGTAGGACAACACCCAGTGGGCGACCGTCGTCGGCTGGGCGGGCTGGAGGTGCGTATAGCCCGGCATCACCGTCTCGTCGTGGTCGCGGGCGACGGCGAGCAGTTGCTCGCGGGCACCCACGACCGCCGAGAGCAGTTCCAGCAGATCCTCGCGCAACCGGTAGCGGATGCAGGCCGCCACCTCGTCGTTGCGCGAGCGGGCGGTGTGCATCTTCCCGCCTTCGGGACCGACGCGGTCGATGACCGCGCTCTCGATAGCCTCGTGGACGTCCTCGCCGTCGGGGAGAGCGGCGTGGCCGGCCGATTCGATCTCCGCCAGTGCCGAGAGGATCTCGCCGGCGGTGTCGCGGTCGACGATCCCCCGTTCGGTCAGCATCACGACGTGTGCGCGGTCGACAGCCAGGTCGGCCGGGAAGATGCGCTCGTCGTCGGAAAGCGAGGAGAGGAACGACCGGGCGGGGCCGCCCGCGAAGCGGTCGCGGCGGACGACCGTCTCCTCGTCGGCGCCGTCCGCGTTCCCCGAGGCCGCTCCGGTCTCGCGCTCCTCCTCGCTCATCGGGCTAGTCCTCCGAACCGTCGCTAACGGCGTCGCCGTTCGCGTGCGTCGAGGCTTCCCCGTCGTCGGTCCCGCTGCCCCCGTCGGCTACGGTTGCGCCTTTCCTGGCGTCTTCGAGGATCCTGTTGGCCAGGCGCGACTGGAAGCCGTGGTACTTCGCGACGCCGGTCGCGTCCTGCTGGGTGATGCCGCCGGTGACGTCCTCCTCGTTGAACGAGGCCGCGGACTCGCTGTAGACGGCGTACTCCGACTCACGGGAGACCGGGCGGCAGTGCCCGCCTTCGAGTTTCACCGTGACGGTCCCGGTGGCGCGTTCGTTGGTGTCCTCGATGAACGCCTCCAGCGCGCCGGTCAGGGGCGCGTCGACGAGCCCCTGGTAGGCCTTCTGGGACCACTCCTGGTCGACCTGAGCCTTGAACTGGCGTTCCTCCTGGGTCAGGACGAGCCCCTCCAGAGCGTCGTGGGCCGTCAGCAGCACCGTCGCCGCGGGGTGTTCGTAGTTCTCGCGGACCTTCAGCCCGAGCATGCGGTCTTCCATCATGTCCGTGCGGCCGATGCCGTGGGCACCGGCTTGCTCGTTGAGCTGTTCGATGAGTTCGACCGAGCCCAGGTCCTCGCCGTCGACGGCGACCGGGACCCCCTCCTCGAAGCTGACCTCGACGAGTTCCGACTCCTTGCCCGAGGGGTTGTCGGTCCACTTGTAGATGTCGTCGTCCGGGATCGTCGAGGGGTCTTCCAGCTCCGAGCCCTCGATCGAGCGGCTCCAGAGGTTCGTGTCGATGGAGTAGCGACCGCCGTCACCGCCCTCGACGGGCAGGCCCTTCTCCTGTGCGTACTCGTTTTCCCACTCGCGGGTCAGACCGAGTTCGCGGACCGGTGCGATGACCTCCAGGTCCGAGTCGCGCCAGATGGCCTCGAAGCGCAGTTGGTCGTTGCCCTTCCCGGTACAGCCGTGGGCGATGCCGTCACAGCCCTCTTCCTCGGCGACCGAGAGGATGGCTTTCGCGATGACCGGGCGGGCGAGCGCGGTGCCCAGCGGGTAGCCCTGGTAGTCGGCGTTTGCTTTGACCGCCTGGAGACAGAGGTCGGCGAACTCCTCGCGGGCGTCGACGACGTACTGCTCGACGCCCAGCGCCTCGGCGGTCTCCTCGGCCTCCTCGAACTCGTAGTCGGGCTGGCCGACGTCGACGGTGACGCCGATGACCTCGTCGTAGCCGTACTCCTCTTTCAGCAGCGATACACAGACTGTCGTGTCGAGCCCACCGGAGAAGGCGAGCGCGACGGTTCCGTTTCCTTCTGGCATTGGTTTGATAGTGTGACTGTCGAGTTCGGGTACCGGCCGGACAGTCGACGGCGGGAATCTGCGACGAGACGAACCGTGTGAGTGGAAGTAGTAGTGGGCCTAGAGACGGCCCCGTCGTCGTCGCTGGGAGAAAGCGTCGGACCCGTCGCTGGTGCCCACGAGCGTTCCAGCGGTGGCGGTCCGAGTCATGTACGTAACGGTACTGTAAGTCTGGTACTAATAGCTTCCGTGTCCGCCCCAGTGCGTGAGGGGTTGGCACGTGTCGAAGCACCGCCGTCCCAGCGGCCACAAGACGTTTGTCCGGGCTCCGGAACCACCACGTATGCGCCTCCCCGATATCGACACCCTGTTGCAGCTCCTGCTCGTCCTGCTGGTGGTCTGGGTCGGGCTGGCGATCGTCGAAGAGATACTGGGTCTTTTGGGCTGGCTGCTCGGGCCGCTCCAGCCGCTGGTCGGGCTGGCCGTCCTCGCGCTGGCGGTGTTGTGGCTCTACAAGCAGCGGTAGGGGACCACGCAGTTTTAGCGACTCGGGCCGTTCCCCCACGGTGTGTACAGTCTCAACGTCACGCTCCCGTCGGCGGTCACCTCGCTGGCCGGGAGACTAGCCCGGGACCTGCCGACAGCACGAGCCCGGCCGCGGGGCGAACACACGCTGGTCGCCAAGCGCCTCGGCGAGGGCGACCACAGCGCCTACGCCCGCCTGGAGAGTCGGGCACGCGAGGCCCTGCGCGGGCACCCGGCGTTCGAGGCCCGGATCACCGGCGTCGAACAGTTCGAGACGGCCGCGACCGGCCCCTCGCCCGTCGTCTACCTCGCCGTCGAGAGCCCCGGGCTGGTCGCGCTCCACGAACGGCTCTGCGAGCGGTTCGAGCCGGTCGAGGGCGTCGAAGGGTCGGACTACGTCCCACACGTGACGATCGCCCGCGGCGGCGACGCCGCAGCCGCCCGCCGGCTGACCGAACGCGCCGTCGACCCCGTCGAGTGGACCGTCGACAGCGTGACGTTCTACGACGCCGAGCGGGGCCAGTCCGCGAGGACGGTGTCGCTGCCGGCCTGAGACGGCGTCCGCGCCGACATCGCCGTCGCGTGATCCACGGTCCCGGGCTGTGGTGACAACGTTTTTGCCGTCGCCTGCCCTCCCGTTCTGGTATGGATTACCGGGAAGTCGACAGCACGTCCGAGTACGTCTGCCGACTGGACCACGGCGCGGACTGGCGGGAGGAGATCGAGTCCTTCGCCGACGAGCGAGCGATCGACGCCGGCTTCTTCTACGGACTGGGAGCGGTGCAGGACGCCGAGATCTGGTTCTACGACCAACAGCGCCAGGAGTACGACGCGGTCACCTTCCCCGAGCCCCTGGAGATGGCCGCCTGTATGGGCAACGTATCGCACCTCGACGGGGAGCGGTTCGCCCACACCCACGCGGTCCTCTCGCGGCCGGACGGGACGGCGCTTGCGGGCCACCTCAACAGCGCGACCGTCTTCGCCGGCGAACTGTACGTCCGGGCGTTCGACACCCACCTCGAACGCGCCCACGACGAGCCGACCGACCTCGACCTCTGGGAGCTCTGAGATGCGGGAGGCAGACGAACAGTACTTCGAAACCCTGGAGGACGAACTCGACCGGGCGATGGCCGTCGCCGAGCGCGCCCGCGAGCGCGGCGGTGACCCGAAACCCGAGGTCGAGATCCCGACCGCCAGGGACATGGCCGACCGGGTCGAGAACATCCTCGGCATCGACGGGGTCGCCGAGCGGGTCCGCGAACTGGAGGGGGAGATGTCCCGCGAGGAGGCCGCCCTGGAACTCGTCGAGGATTTCGTCGAGGGGACCGTCGGCGACTACGACACCCGCGAGGGGAAAGTCGAGGGCGCGGTCCGGACCGCCGTCGCCCTGCTGACCGAGGGCGTCGTCGCCGCCCCGATCGAGGGGATCGACCGCGTCGAACTGCTGGAGAACGACGACGGGACGGAGTTCATCAACGTCTACTACGCCGGGCCGATCCGCTCGGCCGGCGGGACCGCCCAAGCGCTGTCGGTGCTGGTCGCCGACTACGCCCGCGCGCTGCTGGACATCGACCAGTACAAGGCCCGCGACGACGAGGTCGGTCGCTACGCCGAGGAGATCGACCTCTACGACAAGGACACCGGCCTCCAGTACTCGCCCAAGGAGAAGGAGACGAAGTTCATCGCCGAACACATGCCGATCATGCTCGACGGGGAAGCCACCGGCGACGAGGAGGTCTCGGGCTACCGGGACCTCGAACGGGTCGACTCGAACTCCCCGCGGGGCGGGATGTGTCTGGTGCTCGCGGAGGGAATCGCGCTGAAGGCCCCGAAGATCCAACGGTACACCCGTAATCTCGACGAGGTCGACTGGCCGTGGCTCCAGGACCTCATCGACGGGACCATCGGAGCGGACGACGACCAGGCAGAGACCTCGGACGACGGGAGCGACGACGCGGACGAGGGCGAGGGAGCCGACACGGACGAGGGCGAGGGAGCCGACGAACCGGCCGGGCCACCCCGTGTCGACCCAGCCACGAAGTACCTCCGGGACCTCATCGCCGGCCGACCGGTCTTCTCCCATCCCTCCAAACCCGGCGGCTTCCGGCTGCGGTACGGACGGGCACGCAACCACGGGTTCGCGACCGCCGGCGTCCACCCGGCGACGATGCACCTGGTCGACGACTTCCTGGCGACGGGGACACAGATCAAGACCGAGCGGCCGGGGAAAGCCGCCGGGGTCGTCCCCGTCGACACCATCGAGGGGCCGACCGTCCGCCTGGCCAACGGCGACGTTCGCCGCATCGACGACGCCGAGGAGGCACTGGCGGTCCGAAACGGCGTCGAGAAGATCCTCGATCTGGGCGAGTATCTGGTCAACTACGGCGAGTTCGTCGAGAACAACCACCCGCTCGCGCCGGCCTCCTACACCGTCGAGTGGTGGGAGCAGGACCTCGACGCGGCGGGGGCGGACGTCCAGGCGATGCGGGACGACCCGACGGTCGACCTCGCCGACCCGACCGCCGACCAGGCGCTGCGTTGGGCCACGGAGTACGACGCGCCGCTACATCCGGCCTACACCTACCTCTGGCACGACGTGAGCGTCGACGAGATGGGGGCACTGGCCGACGCGATCGAGGACGGACAGGTCGCACAGACCGACGGCGCCGTCCTCGAAGACGGGGTGCGGGCGGCCGACGGCGACCTCGTCCTCCCGCGGACCGACACCGTCCGGACCGCACTGGAGCACCTGCTCGTCGAGCACACACAGGAGTCCGACAGGCTCGTCGTCTCCGACTGGCTCCCGCTTGTCCGGACGCTCGGCTTTTCGCGCTCGCTGGAGCGTGACTGGACGCTCGACGACCTCTCGGAACACGCCCGGCGCTACGGAACCGGCGAGTCCGTCGAGGCCATCGGCGCCGCCGACGAGACCCTCGACGAGGGGGCGAACGCCGTCGAGGCGGTCAACGAGGTCGCTCCCTTCGAGGTCCGGGAACGGGCACCGACCCGCGTCGGTAACCGGATGGGTCGCCCGGAGAAGTCCGAGCGGCGGGACCTCTCGCCGGCGGTCCACACTCTCTCGCCCATCGGCGAGGCTGGCGGCGCCCAGCGGGACGTGGCCAAGGCGACGAAACACGCCGACTCGATGAGCGAGACGCCGGGCCGCGTCGAGGTCGAAGTCGCCCGGCGGCGCTGTCCCGCCTGTGGAACCGAGACCCACAAGGCCCGCTGTCCGGACTGTGACACCGTCGCCGAGACGGTGTACGTCTGCCCCGACTGCGAGGCCGAGGTCGAGCCCGACGAGTCCGGCCGCGCGGAGTGTTCCCGGTGTGAGACGCTCGCCTCGCCGACCCAGTACACCGAACTCGACCTCCAGGCGACCTACCGTGACGCGCTCGAATCGGTCGGGGAGCGCGAGACGGCCTTCGAGACGCTGAAAGCCGTCAAGGGACTCACCTCCGCGGAGAAACTACCCGAGCCGATGGAGAAAGGGATCCTCCGGGCGAAACACGACGTCTCGGCGTTCAAGGACGGCACCGTCCGCTACGACATGACCGACCTGCCGGTGACCGCGGTCCGGCCCGCCGAACTGGACGTCGAGGCCGACCGCCTGCGGGCGCTGGGCTACGAGACGGACATCCACGGCGACCCGCTGACCCACGACGACCAGCTTGTCGAACTGAAAGTCCAGGACATCGTTCTCTCTGACGGCGCTGCCGAGCACATGCTCAAGACCGCCCGGTTCGTCGACGACCTCCTGGAGCAGTACTACGGCCTGGAGCGGTACTACGAGTTCGACGACCGCGAGGACCTCGTCGGGGAACTGGTCTTCGGGATGGCACCACACACAAGCGCGGCGACGGTGGGCCGCGTGGTCGGCTTCACCTCGGCGGCGGTCGGCTACGCGCACCCGTACTTCCACGCCGCCAAGCGCCGGAACTGCTTCCACCCGGAGACGCGCCTGTGGCACGGCGAGGGCGGCGATTGGTCGTACGGGTCCATCGCCGACCTCGTCGAGCGACACCTCACTGACCCCCGCGAGGACGAGTTCGGAACGCTCGTCTCCGAGGTCGAGACCGATCTGGTGGTCCCGTCGCTGGGGCCGGACGGTCCCTGTCGCAAGCAGGTCGAGGCCGTCTCGAAACACCCCGCCCCGGACCACCTCGTCCGCATCGAGGTCGGCGAGCGGACGCTCCGGGTGACGCCGGACCACACGATGCTCCGGACCGGGTGGGACGGAATCGAGGAGGTCCGCGCGTCGGAGATCGAGGCCGGCGACGAACTGCCGGCCTACGACGGCGGCGAGACGACGATGGCCGGGACTGGGGAGACCGCAGCGGCCGACGGCGGGAGCACTGTCCCGACCGACACCGTGACCGACGTGAGCTACGTCGGGAGCGACGTCGAACACGTCTACTGTCTCACGGTCGCCGATACGCACCGTCTCGCCGTCGAGGGCGTCTACACCTCGCAGTGTGACGGCGACGAAGACTGCGTGATGCTGTTGATGGACGGCCTGCTGAACTTCTCGCGGAAGTACCTCCCGAACCAGCGGGGCGGCAGGATGGACGCCCCCCTGGTGATGTCCTCCCGGATCGACCCCAGCGAGATCGACGACGAGGCCCACAACATGGACATCATGGAGTCGTATCCCCGCGAGTTCTACGAGGCCACCCGGGAGCTGACACCCCCCGAGGAGGTCGAGGAGATCATGACCATCGCCGAGGAGACGCTGGGGACCGACCGGGAGTACACCGGCTTCCGGCACACTCACGACACCACCGACATCGCCGCCGGGCCGGACCTCTCGGCGTACAAGACGCTGGGGTCGATGGAGGACAAGATGGACGCCCAACTGGAGATCTCGCGGAAACTCCGGGCCGTCGTCGAGAGCGACGTCGCCGAGCGCATCATCGAGTACCACTTCCTGCCCGATCTCATCGGGAACCTGCGGGCGTTCTCCCGACAGGAGACCCGCTGTCTGGACTGCGGGGAGTCGTTCCGGCGGGTTCCCCTGACCGGGGACTGCCGGGAGTGTGGCGGCCGCGTCAATCTCACGGTCCACGAGGGGTCGGTCAACAAGTACATCGACACCGCGATCCGGGTCGCCGAGGAGTTCGGTGCCCGGGATTACACGAAACAGCGGTTGCGGATCCTCGAACGGTCGATCGAGTCCGTCTTCGAGAACGATCACAACAAGCAGTCTGGCATCGCCGACTTCATGTGACGCTCGCGTGACGGCCGTCCGACGGGTGTTTTTGCCCGTCGACATCCAGAACCGAGGTATGGAAGCACGTGACACGGCAGTGGCGACGCCCACCGTCGCCGACGCCGCGCCGAACGCCCGGTACGAACTGGAGATCGCCCTGCTGCACCGGCGGATCGCGCAACTAGAGTCGACCGTCGAGGCCGAACGGCGCCAGCGCCAGGCCGTCGTCGACCGGTACGAGCGCCTGTTGGAGGAGCGGTAGACGGCGAAAGAATCCCAGGAACGCCCCTTACTCGTCGCCCAGCGCGACGTAAGTCGTCTCGATGATGCGGTCGTCGCCCTCCAGTCGGTCGAACACCTCGGCGGTTGGCTTCTCGTCCAGGTTGTAGACGGAGAGGGCCTCGCCGCCGATGGTCTCGCGACCGTTGAACATGCCGGCGATGTTGATGTCGGCCCCACCCAGCACGCTCCCGATGAAGCCGATGGTCCCGGGTTCGTCGCGGTTACGGACGACGAGCATGTGCCCGTGGGGGACCGCCTCGATGCGGTGATCGTCGATACGGACGATCCGGGACTCCTCGCCGGCGAACTGGGTCCCACAGACGGAGACGGAGTTCTCGCCGTCCGAGACGGTGACGGTGAGCAGACTCTGGTAGTCCTCGGCCGAGCTGGTCTTGGATTCGGTGACGTTGATGCCCCGTTCCTCGGCGATCTGGGGTGCGTTGACGGCGTTGACCTGGAGTTCCGACGGAGCGAAGACGCCTTTCAGTGCGGAGGCGGTGACGTACTCGACGTCCTGGTCGGCGATGTCACCGGCGTAGGTGACCCGAACCTCGGACATGTGGCCGTCGAACAGCTGGACGGCGATGCGGCCGGCGGTGTCGGCCAGGTCGAGGTACGGCCGGACTTGCTTGAACGTCGTCTCGTCGATCGAGGGGGCGTTCAGTGCGTTGGCGACCGGTTCCTCGTTGAACGCGGCGACGACCTGGTCGGCCGTCGAGGTCGCAACGTTCTCCTGGGCCGCCTCGGTCGAAGCACCCAGGTGCGGGGTGACGATGATGTCCTCGACGTCGAGCAGCGGGCTGTCGGCCGACAGCGGTTCCTCGCCGAAGACGTCCAGTGCTGCGCCCTTGAGCGGGCCGTCCGCGACGGCCTCGGCCAGTTCCGGTTCGTCGATGATGCCACCGCGAGCACAGTTGACGACGTAGCCTTCCCCGATGCGTTCCAGTTCCCCCTCGCCGATCATGTTCTCGGTCTCGGGGGTCAGCGGCGTGTGGATGGTCACGAAGTCCGCGGCCTCCAGACACGTTTCGAGTTCGTCGACGAGTTCGGCGCCGAACTGGTCGGCCCGCTCCTGGCTGATGTAGGGGTCGAACGTGACGATGTCCATCCCCAGTCCGCCGAGGCGTTTGGCGACCTCCTGGCCGACGCGGCCGAAGCCGACGACACCCAGAGTCTTGTTGTTGAGTTCGGTCCCCAGGAACTCGCTTTTGGCCCACTCGCCGTTCTTGAGGCGGTCGTGGGCCTGCGGGATCGACCGGGCGGTAGCGAACGCCATCGCGACCGAGTGTTCGGCGGCGGCCCGGACGTTGCCGTCGGGCGCGTTCGCGACGATGACCCCGTGGTCGGTAGCAGCGTCGATATCGATGTTGTCAACGCCGATGCCGGCGCGACCGACGATGATCAGGTCGGGCGCTGCGGCGAAGACCTCCTCGGTGACCTCGGTGCCGGAGCGGACGATCAGCGCGTTCGCGTCCGCGACCGCTTCCAGCAGCGCGTCGCCCTCGACGTCGTAGGCTGTCTCGACCTCGTGGCCGGCCTCGCGGAGTCGTTCGAGGCCAGCGTCGTCGATCGGGTCCGTGACGAGTACCTTCATGTCGGAGTGGATTTCCCCGGGGGCAATAACGCTTGTTTTCTCGTCGCGCGCGTACTCGCGTATCCGACCGCGGTCGCCCCGGGAGGTCAGGGTAGTTCGGCGTCTGTCCGGGCGACCAGATCCCGTGCCCGGGACTCGAAGGTCGCGGCGACGTCACGATGGCTGTCGGCCGCGAGGTCGTAGGAGCGGTCCGGCGGTTCACCGTCGACGACTTCCGGGAGCAAGGTATCGAACTCGTAGCGGCGCAACCGTACGTCCGCTTCGTGGACTCGCTCCCAGACCTCGTCGGTCGGCGCGGGGAGGTCGAAGGCCGTCCAGACGGCCTCGAGGATCGCCCCTTCGATCTCTCGGTACCGCTCCAGGTGGCGCTTGACCGGAGAGACGAGGTCCGAGACGTACGCCTCGGGGGCATCGTGGAGTAGGCCGTACAACTGGATACGGGCGGACTCATCGCTCGCAGCCAGTTCGCGGCTCACGTACAGCGAGTGGAGGCCGACGCTGTAGAACTCCCGAGTCTGTCCCGAACACCGGCAGATGTTCGAGAGGCCGTGCGCGATGTCGGCGAGTGCGATATCCTCGGGCTGTGGATCGAACGGTCTGAACTCCCGTCCGCTGACCGTGTTCATCACGGCCGCGTGGGGTTCCGAGCGAGGGGTCGGAGTCATGGCTGTGAGAACGGGGTAGTTCTGGTTAAAATTTGTGGACCGTAGTGCTGTTGTGTGTAAATTTGTTTGTACACAGGGATCGGGACCGGGAGATGAGGAAACGCTTTCAGGGCGGGGTCACAGCACTCGACCAGTGAGCGAGACGATCCATCTGATCCCGGTCGGGATCGACGTCGAGCGACTGTTTTTGCCCATCACCCAGGGGGAACTGTCGGCCGACGCCGTCGTCCTCTACCGGGCGCGACGCCACAGCGACGACCGGGAGGTCGCCGATCTCGCCGAGCGGATGTTCCATCGCTTGGAGTACACCTTCGAGCGGGTGCTGGGCGCCGACGTCGAGACGGCCTTCATCGACAGCGTCCACGACTACGAGAACGCGTACAAGACCGCATACCGGGCACTCCGGGAGCGGGTTCCCGAGAACGATGTCTGGATCAACATCTCCTCGATGCCCAGAACGGTCTCGTTCGGGTTCGCGACGGCGGCGAACACCCTGGTCAACGAACGCCCCGAGTTGCGCGACCAGGTCCACGTCTACTACGTTCCCCCGGAGGCGTATCTGACGACCAGCCTCCTGCGGGAACTGGAGACGGAACTGTCCTTCCTCAGGGACGGCGGCGATACAGACGACCGCATCGCCGAGATCGAAGACCTGCTGGAGACGGTCCGGGAGCGGGGCGTCACCACCGGCGCCCGCGAGATCGACGGGCAGCGCTACGTCGAGTTGCCCCCGGCTCCGCTGGCGGAACTCCGTGAGTTCGAACGGGAACTGGTCGGAGTGCTCGGTGAGTCCGGCCCGACGGAGTCGACGTCGGCGCTCGCCCGGGAACTGGCCACCCGACGCGGCGAGGACGCCGACGAGTCACTCCGGAGCAAGGTCCAGTACAACGTCCGTCAACTGGAAGCGAAGGGGTTCCTCCGACGGGTCGATGTGGGCGGAAGCTACGAGACGAGACTCACGAAGATGGGGCGGCTGTGGGTCCAGACCCACTGACGGCTCTTGGATCGAGCGCCCCGAAAGACGATCGAAGCAGCGTGTGCCCGAGCTACCGCCACTCGGGAAGGGACGCGGCGTCTACCAGTGGAAGTGTCATATAGGCGTCGTCCTGCGAGACATCCGCGATGACGAGCGTGTCCGTCGTGCCTTCCTCGACGGAAGCCATGACTTCTGCGTCCTCAGCAACTTCCACTGGGGCAACCGTGTCCGGCTCCATGCATGACAATATGTAACACCAGTATATAAACATAGCGGAATCCACGGACGGTGGCGGTATTTCTGTCATCCCTCTGTCTGACATATGTTCGTTTTGTATCACTACCGGGAGGGATACTCGGATCGTCGGTACTCCCTGCGGGTTTCAGGGATAGTCGGCCGGCGCGGAGTGAGAACGCCTCCCTTACCCGAGTTCCATCGTCCATTCGTTAGTGTCAGGATGCTGTCGGACCCAGTCACCGGAAGCGTCGACAGCATCGTCGTCGGCAACGGGAGGAGGGGGGTCCGAGCGTGGACGGGGTGCCCGCCACACGATCCACGAGGGGAAACGAGAACGACCGGCGACCGCGGCGCCGGCCACAGCGGCGCTGGTGACCGGCGGACGTGCGGGGAAAACCGGCGGATGTTAAGGACTTAGTAGGTGCGGGCAGGAAGTTCTGGCAGTATGAACGTTGCAGACGCGATGACGCCGCGCTCGGAGGTCGTCACGGTGGAGATTCCGGGCACCCGTGACGACGTCCTCGAGTACCTCCAAGACCGAGGCTTCTCCTCGGTTCCAGTCATCAAACCGACCGACGATGGGGAGGAGTTCCGGGGACTCGTCACCCGGGAGGCGCTCATCGATCGACCCGACGAAGACCAGCTCGCGATGCTCGTCGAGGAAGTCCCGACGATCACCGCCGACGCCACCCTCCAGGCGGCAGCCCGGTTGATGCTCACGGAAGGCGAGCGCCGCGTTCCGGTCGTCGGTGACGGTCTGGAGGGGATCGTCACGATGACCGACGTGATCCGCGCTATCGCCAACGGAGACGTCGACGGGAGCGCCACCGTCGGCGACCTCGCCCGCGCGGACGTCAACAGTGTCTACGTCGAAACCCCGCTGACGGTCGCCGAGCGGGAACTCTCCTACGCCGACGTGCCCTACGGCGTCGTCCTCGACGACCACGGCGACATGACCGGGATGCTCACCGAGGTCGACATCATCGAGGTCGCCCGCGTCGTCGAAGGCGAGGACGACACCGGCGACTCGATCGCCAACCAGGACGACGAGTGGGCCTGGGAAGGGATCAAGGCCGTCGGGGGCCGCTACATGCCGACCCGGAACGTCGAGATCCCGGCCGAACCAGTCCGGGAGTTCATGACCCCCGACGTCGTCACCGTCAGCAAGCGCCGCACGGCCGAGGAGGCGGCCCAGCTGATGATCGAACACGACATCGAGCAGATCCCGCTCGTCGCCGGCGACGAACTCGCGGGCATCGTCCGGGACGTGGACCTCCTGGAGGGCCTATGAACGAGGGCGAGCGTCTGACCGAACTGGCCAAACGCCGCGGGTTCTACTTTCCCGCGGCCGGCTCCTACGGCGGCGCCGCCGGCTTCTGGACCTACGGACCACAGGGCGCTGCGCTGAAAGACAACATCGAGGACGCCTGGCGGGACCGCTTCGTCGTCCGCGAGGGCCACCAGGAGATCTCGGCCCCAGACGTGATGCCCGAACCCGTCTTCGAGGCGTCGGGCCACCTCGACGGCTTCGACGACATGATCGTCGAGTGTGCGGAGTGTGGCGCGACCCACCGGGCCGACCACGTCGTCGAGGACGCCACCGACATCGAGGAGGCCGAGTCCCTCCCCAACGAGGAGATCATGGACCTCATCGCCGACCACGACATCGAGTGTCCCTCCTGTGGGGCCGCCCTGGCCGGCGAACCCGTCGAGAACTTCAACCTGATGTTCGAGACGAACATCGGCCCGGGGAGTTCCTCGCCGGGCTATCTGCGCCCGGAGACCGCACAGGGCATCTTCGTCGAGTTCCCACAGCTCTCGGAGTACGCCCGCAACCAGTTGCCCTTCGGCGTCGCCCAGATCGGGAAGGCCTACCGCAACGAGATCTCTCCGCGGAAATCGCTCGTCCGCGTCCGTGAGTTCACGCAGGCCGAACTGGAACACTTCGTCGATCCCGAGGAGGACGAGCCACCGCTGTCGGTAGTTGCGGACGTGGAACTGCCGCTGTACTCGGCGGCGGCCCAACAAGCCGAGGACGGCGGCCAGCGGGACCTGACCGTCCGGGAGGCCGTCGACGAGGGCGTCGTCGCCAGCGACTGGGTCGCCTACTATCTCGGCGTCGCGAAGGAGTGGTACGAACGGATCGGCGTCGACATGGACCGGTTCCGGTTCCGCCAGCACCTGCCCGGGGAGCTGGCACACTACGCATCCGATTGCTGGGACGCCGAGGCCGAGGTCGACGGCGACTGGATCGAGATCACCGGTTTCGCCTACCGGGGCAGCTACGACCTCGACAAACACGCCGACCACTCCGGCGAGGACTACACCGTCTTCAAGCAGTACGACGAGCCGGTCACCGTCGAGCGGCCGACGGTCGATCCGGACATGAGCTACCTCGGCCCGGAGTTCGGTGGCGCCGCCCAGCAGGTCGCCGATGAACTGGCGGCACTCGCCGAGCGTGATCCGGACGCCTTCGACGGCGACGAGGTCACCGTCGAAACCGACGGCGAGGAGTACACAGTCCCGGTCGCAAAGACCGGCTTCAGCGTCGAGGAGATCACCGAGAGCGGCGAACACGTCCGTCCCCACGTCGTCGAACCCTCCTTCGGCGTCGGCCGACTCGTCTATACGGTGCTGGCCCACGCCTACAGCAGGGACGAGGTCGACGGCGAAGAGCGGACCTACCTCGATCTCCCCGCCGAACAGGCCCCGACGACCGTCGGCGTCTTCCCGTTGATGGACAAAGACGGGATGGACGACCTCGCCAGCGAGATCGCCGGCGACCTCCGGAGTGCCGGCCTGTCGGTCACCTACGACGACGCCGGTGCCATCGGCCGGCGCTACCGCCGGCAGGACGAGATCGGGACCCCCTACTGTGTGACAGTCGACTACGAATCGATCGAAGAAGGGACGGTCACGCTCCGGGAGCGGGACACCACCGAGCAGAAACGGGTTCCGATCGATAGCCTGACCGACCACCTCGTCGCGCTGAGCCAGGGCGAGGCGAGTTTCGACGCGTTGTAAGATGGCCGACGAGGTCGCCAGGCGTCTGGTCCACGCCACCGGGTCGGCGGTTCCGCTCTGTCACCTGCTGGTCCCCGATCTCGTCACGTGGCGGGTCGTCCAGTGGTTCCTGGCGTGCTGTCTACTCGTCGTCGTCGTCCTGGAGTACCTGCGGCTCTCTGTCGGCCTGGACTGGGCCATCTACGACCGCCTCACCCGCGAGTACGAACAGGACAACCCTGCGGGGTACGCGCTGTACATCGTCGGGATGGCCCTGGTCGCCTTCGCCGTCGGGATCGGCGGGATGACCACGAGCGTCGCCGTGCCGGCGATGTTGATGCTCGCGATCGGTGACCCGATCAGCGGACTCCTGGGCTCTGCCAGCGCGAGCGCGGTCAAGCAGACCTGGGTCCTGCTCGTGATGTTCGGCGTCTGTACGCTGCTCGCTTCCCCGTTCGTCCCGCCAGCGGCGGCAGTACTGGGCGGCGCTGCCGCGACGTTCGCCGACGGGGTCAAACCGACGATCGCCGGCTACGTCGTCGACGACAACTTCTCGATCCCGGTGCTGGGCGCGGCCGCGATGTGGGTCGGCGTGGCCCTCCTCCCGGTGTAGCTGCCGGGACCGTCGTCTCCCCGTTCACTTTCACCGCGGTACCTGAACCCTTAACCGCTATCGGGGACTATTCCGGCCAAATGGCGACCGCCGAAAGCGGGGAGTACCTCGACCGGCCGCTGGTGACCCAGGGGTTCCTGGAGAACCGTCGGTACCAGGTCGAACTGGCCGAGACCGCCGGCTCAAGCCACACGCTCGTCTGTCTCCCGACCGGCCTCGGGAAGACGACCGTCTCGCTGCTCGTCACGGCCCAGCGACTCCACAGCGTCGGCGGCACCTCGCTGATGCTCGCACCGACGAAACCGCTCGTCCAGCAACACGCCGAGTTCTACCGCGAGGCGCTCACCGTCCCCGACGACGAGATCGTCGTCTTCACCGGCGAGGTCAGACCCGACGACCGGGCCGCCCTCTGGGAGGACGCCCGCGTCGTCATCGCGACCCCACAGGTCGTCGAGAACGATCTGGTCGGCAACCGTATCTCGCTTGCCGACGTGACTCACTGCACCTTCGACGAGTGTCACCGCGCCACCGGGAACTACGCCTACAACTACATCGCCGAGCGCTACCACGCGGACGCGACCGACCCGCTGGTGACCGGGATGTCGGCCTCGCCGGGCGACGACGAGGAGGCGATCCTCGAAGTGTGTGAGAACCTCGGGCTCTCGGAGGTCGCGGTGATGACCGAGGACGACGCCGACGTCGCCGACTACACCCACGACACCAGCGTCGAGTGGAAACGGATCGAACTCCCCGAGGTGGTCGTCGAGATCCGGGACGCGATCAACGAGGTCGTCGCCGACCGGCTCGAACAACTGAAGGAACTGGGCGTGACCAACAAGTCCTCGCCGGACCTCTCCGAGCGGGAGATCCAGGGGATGCAAGCAGAGCTCCGGCAGTTGATGGACAACGACCAGAGCGAGGGCTACCAGGGGATGAGCCTGCTCGCCGAGATCCGGAAGCTTCGGACCGCAGTCACCTACATCGAGACCCAGAGCGTCGAGTCCCTGCGGCGGTACTTCGAGCGGTTGAAAGAGGCCGCCCGTTCCTCCGGTGCGTCGAAGGCCGACCAGCGACTCGTCAGCGAACCAAAGATCCGCGAGGCCATCCGGAAGGCCCGGGAGTACGACGACCTCCATCCGAAGTTCCGCCGGACCCGGATGTTGCTCGCCGAAACGTTGGGCATCGAGAACGGCGAGCGGGTCATCGTCTTCACCGAGTCCCGGGACACCGCCGAGACGCTCGTGGACTTCCTCTCGAACCACTTCGAGACCGAGAAGTTCGTCGGCCAGAGCGACACCGACGGGAGCGATGGAATGACACAGACCCAGCAACAGGAGACGCTGGATCGGTTCCGGGCCGGCGAGTTCGAGGTACTCGTCTCGACCTCCGTCGCCGAGGAGGGGCTGGACGTCCCCGAGGTCGACCTGGTGTTGTTCTACGAACCGGTCCCGACGGCGATCCGGGCCATCCAGCGAAAGGGCCGGACGGGCCGGCAGGCCGAGGGGCGTGTGGTCGTCTTGCTGGCCGAGGACACCCGCGACGAGGCCTACTTCTGGAAGGCCCGTAACGACCAGAAACGGATGCAACAGGAGCTACAGGACCTCAAGAGCGTCGCCGGCGACCTCGAAGCCGAACTCGACCAGACCGGGCTGGACGACTACGAGGACGGCGGCGGTTCCGGGTCAGCCGGCAGTGACGGCGACGGTTCGGATGGAGACGGGGACGGAGCGTCGCGTGGAAACGGCGGGCAGGCGGTCGCTTCCGAATCGGACGCTCCAACCGAAACGGGGGGCAACGGCCAGGCGGGCCTGGACGCGTTCGCCGGCGAAGCGACGCCGGAAGGTGGATACGACGGCGGCGACGATGCTGGAGCCGACGACGCCGCGGACGACGGCACGGTCGCGACGGCCGACAGCGACGACGAGACCGTCGAGATCGTCGCCGATCAGCGGGAACTGGACGCGACGATCGCCAGGGACCTCTCGACCCGCGAGGGGATCAAGACCCGCCTGGAGACGCTGGCCGTCGGCGACTACGTCCTCTCGGATCGGGTGATCGTCGAACGCAAGACCGTCTCGGACTTCCTCGATACGCTGACCGGCGGCGACCGCTCGATGTTCGAGCAGGTCGGCGACGCTACGCGCCACTACGCCCGTCCCGTCGTCGTCATCGAGGGTGGGGACCTCTACGGCGCCCGGAACGTCCACCGGAAGGCGATCCAGGGGGCGCTCTCGTCGTTGTCGGTCGATTTCGGTGCCAGCGTCCTCCAGACCGCCGACGAGGACGAGACTGCGGACCTCTTAGAGACCATCGCACAGCGCGAGCAGGAAGAGGCCGACCGCGAGGTCAGCGTCCACGGCGAGAAACAGTCCCGGACGCTGCCCGAACAACAGGAGTACGTCGTCGCCGCGATCGGCGAGGTCGGCCCGGTCACCGCCCGGTCGCTGCTCGAACACTTCGGGAGCGTCGAATCCGTCCTGACTGCCGACGAGGAGGAGCTACAGGCGGTCGACGGAGTCGGCTCGGTGACCGCAGAACGGATCAGAGAGGTCGTCGGCGGCGACTACCACGACGGGTAGGCCGGGGACGACCGCCCACGGAGCGCCGTCGGGTGGCTCCGAGATGGGGCCACTCATACCAACCCAGGGACATATCCATCGGTGTCGGTACGCGACAGTCGTATCGGGCTGTTCGGGCACGATTCGCTCCGACAAAAACGTTCATATCAGAGGGAGATATAGAACCGCTGGGGGGAAGAGAGCGACGTGAAACAATCACAGTCTGAGACGAGATACTTCGAGTTCGAGCTACACAACATCGGTGCCGGCAGCGAGACACTCGCGTCCGACGAGCTGGCGACCGATCACGACTACGTTCTCGCAGTGCTGTTGCGGAACCACTACTGTCCGTTGTGCCGGGAACTCGTCCGGAACCTGGCAGACCGCTACGACGAGTTCGCGACCCGCGGTGTCGCCGTCGTCCCGGTGTTACCGGACATCAGGGAGCGGGCGCTGTTGTGGCACCGGCGCTACGACCTTCCGTTCCCGATGCTTGCCGACCCGGAAACGAACATCGTCGGCGACGACGACGCGCCCGACGAGTTCGACACGTTCGCCCCGTTCCAGCGGACGATCCCACGGCTCCCAGGGGTCGCACTGTTCGAGTGTGAGGGGGAGCAACTCCGGATCGTCTCACGCCACGGCGGGCCGAACCCACAGGACATCCCGACCATCGACGACCTCATACAGCGGGTCGACCGCCACCGCGACGGCGAGTCTCCCGACCGGCCCGAACAGATCACCTCCGACGGCGGGCTCGTGAACCTCAACTACTGACGGTCCGGGTTGTCGGTATCGCGGTCGGTGGGCCGACAGCCTATCGCGGTTCTCAGAAGTCCATCGCGTCCAGCGCCGCCCCCGCTTCACGGGCCGCCTGGAGGTGTTCTCGCGCGTCCCGTGGGTCCTGACTGTCGGCAGCGCGCTGTGCGAACTGCCGGGCCGTCTGTGCGAGCAGGCGCTTTGCCTCGGTCAGATCGGTCGCGGCTTCCTCGGGAAGTTCCGCAGTTCGAGTTGAAACAGAGGGGGATCGGTCGTGGGGATCGGTCCCGCTAACCGGTGTGGAACGTGACCCCGCACTCTGGGTATCGGCTGTCGGTTGGCGGTTCGACACGCCCCCCGTTTCGGATGGAGTAACGTCGGCGTTCGAGCGGGTGTCGCCGTCCGTGCTCCCGGCCACGGCTTCCGCTCCGGGGGCATCCGGAGTCTGCTCGCCTGCAGTCCCCGCGGCGTCCGCCGACGGTTCGGGTTCGCCCTCCTGGTCGCCGAACTGGACGCGAGCCTCGTCACCCGGGTCCGCGACCTCGATGTGGTCGCCGTCGGTCGTCTCGCCGTCTTCGTCCTGTTCGTTCTCCCCACGTGTGATCGGTTTCTGACAGGTCGGGCAGAACTCCTGGCCGTCGTAGCGGAAGACGGGGTCGCCACACGTGCTGCAGTGGGCGTTCGTCATCGTCGCTCCCTTCAGCAGTAGCTCGCTCATCTGTTCGGTCGCCTCGCGCTCGTCCTCCTCTTTCTCGAACTTCTCCCGGAGTTTCTCGCGTTCGGCTTCCTTATCGAAGTCACTCATACCCGATACAACGCCACCACGCTGAAAACCCTTTACGGGTCCGAATGCCTGTCCCGAGACAGGGGTTTCGACACGTTTAACGTCGGCGCGGGAGGCGTTTCGGATGGTATGACAAAGGTAAGCGTAGTCGGCGCGGCCGGAACGGTCGGCGCCGCCGCAGGGTACAACATCGCACTCCGAGACATCGCCGACGAGGTCGTCCTCGTCGACATTCCCGACAAGGAAGAAGACACGATCGGGCAGGCGGCCGACACCAACCACGGCATCGCCTACGACTCGAACACGACGGTCCGACAGGGCGGCTACGAGGCCACCGCCGGCTCGGACGTCGTCGTCATCACGGCCGGGATCCCCCGCCAGCCCGGCCAGACTCGGATCGACCTCGCCGGCGACAACGCGCCGATCATGGAGGACATCCAGTCCTCGCTGGACGAGCACAACGACGACTACGTCTCGCTGACGACCTCCAACCCCGTGGACCTGCTGAACCGCCACCTCTACGAGGCCGGCGACCGCGCCCGCGAGCAGGTCATCGGCTTCGGCGGCCGCCTGGACTCCGCGCGGTTCCGGTACGTCCTCTCCGAGGAGTTCGACGCTCCGACCCAGAACGTCGAGGCGACGATCCTGGGCGAACACGGCGACGCACAGGTCCCCGTCTTCTCGAAGGTTCGCGTCGACGGCACCGACCCCGAGTTCGACGCCGACGAGCGCGAACGGATTCTGGGTGACCTCCAGGAGTCCGCGATGGACGTCATCGAGCGCAAGGGCGCGACCGAGTGGGGACCCGCCCGCGGCGTCGCCCACATGGTCGAAGCGATCGTCCGTGACACCGGCGAAGTGCTGCCGGCGTCGGTCAAGCTAGAAGGCGAGTTCGGCCACGAAGACACCGCCTTCGGCGTGCCGGTCCGTCTCGGGAGCAACGGCGTCGAGGAGATCGTCGAGTGGGACCTCGACGACTACGAGGCGGAGCTGATGGCCGAGGCCGCCGACAAGCTCTCCGAGCAGTACGACGAGATCGCGTAACGCCCGCACCGATTTTTCGACCCGCCCGCGCCGGTGTGTAATCGATCGAGGCTCAGGTTCGCTCCCCGTCGAATCGGTCGAGCTCCGGGTCCTCGGACTCGGCGTACTCGACCTCGGTCCCCAGGAGGGCCGCCCATTCCTCCAGATGTGAGTCGGTCGGTGAGTGGTCGTTCGAGGACATGTGAGAACACTCTCGTGGCGATAATATAATGGTTTTCCCGGACAGACCCGGAGAATAGCGGGTTTCCACGCGGTCTAGCTACGTCAGTCCCGGATCGCTTCAGGGACCTGGATCGAGTACCGGCCGTCCTCTTCGAGTGCGACGATGTACTCCTCGCGGTCGTACAACTCCATCAGGTTCAGTTCGTACTGGCCGGGTTCCAGAACCTTGATCGACTCGAACTGTTCGTTGAGTTCCTCCCGAAGCTCCGAGAGGTCCGGCCGCTCGTCCGGGTCGTCGCCCCCGTCGGTAGAATCAGTCGGTGTCTCCGGGGACTGTGCTTCGACGGCCGGCTCGTCCGGTGGTTCGGCCGGCGGATCGTCCGGAAGTTCGTCCGACCCGACCACGTCGCCACGTGCGCTCGCCTGCGCGGCGTCTTCGGTTGCAGGTGCCGAGGCCTCCGCCTCCGACCCCGGGGCTCCCCCGTCGCTTCCACTGGAACCAGTGGTGTCGACGCCGGCCTCGTGGGTGTCACCCTGTCCGCTGCCGACGAAATCACGAACTGTCGCCGCCGTCTTCCCGACGGTGCGGGCGACGGTGTTGTCCGATCCGGGAGGGTCCGGCGGTTCGGGTGGCTCCGCGTCCGTCTCGGGTGGCGTCGAAGAGTCGACGCCGTCGGGTCTGAACTGGAACTTGTTGCCGCCACAGTCCGGACACCCCGAGAGCATCTCCTTGGAGCCGTCCTCGAACGCGCGGCCACAGTTCGTACACTGGTGAGGCATTATTTCCGGGAGACGAGTGCGCTGATGAGGTTTTCGTCCTTGTGGAGCGTCTCGATCTGGTTGGCCGGGCCGATGACCGTGAGTTTCTGTGTCGATTCGTTCCCCATGAGCCGGTCGAGCAGGCCCGTATTGGCCGCCTCGGACTTCGGGTAGGTCTCGATCTCGATGCCGTTGAATTCGTCGGGGCTGATCTCGGTCATGGTGACCTCGATGAGGCGTGACTCCTCGTCGGGCGAGAGCCCCTCTTCGAGGATGACGATGTTCCCCTCTCGGACGCCGTCGAGCACCGTCCGGATCTTCTCCATCGTCGTGAGCCCCTCCATTCGCTCCCCGCTGACGAGGTCGATCTGCACGCCGTCGTCCGGGTCTTTTATTTCGGGCATGGTATCACGAGAAGTACTCCGCGATCTTGTCGTACACTTCGTCCATATTGTCGCCTTCCAGCGCCGAGAGCGGGATCGTCTCGTGTTGGGGGTAGGCGTTACGGATCCGCTGAACCGACGAATCCTCCAGGTCGATCTTGTTCGCGAGGATCAGCACCGGGAGGTCCTGGCTCTCGATGATACCGATAAGCATCGTGTTGACCTGCGTGAACGGATCTGTCGCCGAGTCGAGCACGTAGATCACCCCGTCGACGTCTTCCCTGAGCCAGTGCATCGCCTCGGCGACGCCCTCCGTAGCCTCTCTGGACCGGCGGACGGCGTCGTCTTTCTCCATGTCGTGTTCGAGAAACTCCGTGTAATCGACTTTCGTCGTCACGCCGGGCGTGTCGACGATGTCGATAGTGACGGTTTTGCCGTCGCGCTCGATTTCGATGTCCTCCTTGCGGCGAGCCCGCCGTGTCTCGTGTGGGACGTGGCTCTCCGGTCCGACGGCGTCGCCGGTCCAGTCCCGAGCGATCCGGTTCGCGAGTGTCGTCTTCCCGGCGTTTGGCGGCCCGTAGATACCGATCCGCTTCGGGTCCTCCTCCGAGAACAGAGTCGATGCTGCCCGTGAGATGCTGTCTTTGAGGTTTGTTAGCAGTCCCATCCTATCCTCCCGCCGCCCGGACGTGCCGGTATGGCGGCTTCTGGCTGTAGAAGACAGTGGAATTTACTTAAGCCTACGTCAGACAAACATAACTATTCGGATAGGTTTGGGAACGTGTCCCATTCCTCTGTGGGCCGGCTCCGGACCAGCAGTGATCGTTCGTGCCTCCCCCCCCCACCCCTTCGTTTCGAGTGGAACAGCAACACCCCGTGGGATGGGTGCCGGTGAAAGCAGGGCCGGAGAGGAGAGAGCGGAGTGGGAGTGGCCGCGCGCTAGAGGGAAACTAGGTATATCTAGCGTAGACTGGTTGTAACACTAGTACAGCACAGGAGTAGTCTAAAAGAGTATCTTTTCTTTCTGGTGCGGCTTTGGTTTATACGTATAGTATATAAATCCTTCCTAGTCCAGACGCGTAATCGCCAGCCTCCTCCCCCCCAACCCCCGGTCAGTTTCGCCGTTCCACTCGAAACAAAGGGGTGGGGGGGGTTAGGATCGTCGGTTAGTCCCCTTCCCTGGTCTCCCTCGTCTATGACGGAGTACGGCACCTTCAGGCCCCTCACTCGCCTGTCTCCGGGATAGTCGCCAAAACCGCCGGGTTTCCCACTCCTACCCCGCTCACCGCAGACCCACCCTTGTTTCCCGTCCACTCGGTAGATACACCCACCCGAACCGTGCCATCGACCGAAATATTTAATATCCAATCACGCACCACTTCATCTGGTTCAACTGGACGCACCCGAGAGCGTGGAAAATCGGCAAAACTGGCTTACCAAGGGCTCTGCTGCCCGTTTGCTGGGTGCGGACAACGCTTTCCACCCGAAACGGGGGGGTTCACCGACCACAATGACCGACCCAATCGATCGATCGACTGGAGACCAGGACTCGTCGTCAGAGGCAGACAGCGCCCGGTCTGCCGATTCCGACCAGGACACCGACGCCGATACGGAGACGCCCCCGACGAGCCCCCCTGATCTCGACGATGTCGTCTTGGACAATCTCGATACCGGGTCCGACGGCTCCGACGAGGCCTCCCGTGGACTGTTCGACGATCTCCTGGAGGGTGAACCGATATTCGAGAACAAGGAGGTCCTTCGCCCCTCCTACACTCCCCACAAGCTCCCCCATCGGGAAGAGCAGATCAACAACATGGCGACGATCCTGGTCACGGCACTCCGTGGGGATACGCCGTCGAACATCCTCATCTACGGGAAGACCGGGACGGGAAAGACCGCCAGCGCGAAGTTCGTCAGCGAGGAACTGGAGACGACCTCCCAGAAGTACGAGGTCCCCTGTGAGGTCGAGTACATCAACTGTGAGGTGACTGACACACAGTACCGGGTACTGGCTCAGTTGGCGAACAAGTTCATCGACAAGAACACCGAGGTGATCGACGACCGGGTCGCGGAACTCGACGACTTGCGCTCGCGTGCCCGCGAAGACGAAACAGCACTCGACGGGACGGAGTTCACCGGTGTCGAGGGGATCGACGAGCGGATCGAGTCCTTAGAGGAAGACAAAGCGGGATTCGAGGAGGTCCCTATGACCGGGTGGCCGACCGACCGCGTCTACAGTTCGTTTTTCGACGCCGTTGACTACCACGAACGCGTCGTGGTCATCATGCTCGACGAGATCGACAAACTCGTCGAGAAATCCGGCGACGATACGCTCTACAATCTCTCGCGGATGAACTCGGAACTGGAGAACTCCCGGGTGTCGATCATGGGGATCTCGAACGATCTGAAGTTCACCGACTTCCTCGACCCCCGTGTCAAGTCCAGCCTCGGCGAGGAGGAGATCGTCTTCCCACCGTACGACGCGAACCAGCTTCGGGACATCCTCCAGGCCCGCTCGGACGTCGCGTTCAAGGGCGACGCGCTCTCGGACGACGTCATCCCGCTGTGTGCGGCCTTCGCCGCTCAGGAGCACGGCGACGCCCGGCGTGCGCTGGATCTCCTCCGGACCGCCGGCGAACTCGCCGAACGTGGGCAGACCGACCAGGTCGAGGAGGCCCACGTCCGCCAGGCCCAGGAGAAGATCGAACTCGACCGCGTGGTCGAGGTGGTCCGGACGCTGCCGACCCAGTCGAAGATCGTCCTCTTTGCGATCATCCTCCTGGAGAAAAACGGGGTCCACAGCATCAACACCGGCGAGGTGTTCAACATCTACAAGAACCTCTGTGAGGAGATCGACGCCGACGTGTTGACACAGCGGCGGGTGACTGACCTCATCTCGGAACTCGACATGCTCGGGATCGTCAACGCGGTCGTCGTCTCGAAGGGGCGGTACGGGCGGACCAAGGAGATCTCGGTGTCGGTTCCGACTGAGGAGACAGAAGCCGTGTTGCTGTCGGACTCGCGACTGGGTGATATCGAAGACGTCCAGCCGTTCGTCCAGGCCAGGTTCGACAACTGACCGCTACGTCAGCGCGACGGCTCTACCGGCCTGGTTCCACCGGAGACGGATCTCCCCCAACAGCGGGATACGCATCTCGGCGGTGCCGACGACCCACTCGGGGCGAACGACGCCGCTGATCCCGCTGACCTGATCGTAGGCACCGTTCGTCCGCTCGTTGTCGCCTTTCGTGATGAAGCCGGCGTGGGGGGCGGGGCAGTTCCGGAGTTCCCGGCAGTTGTCCGCGGTCCCGACGGCGTCCTCGTCGGCACGGTCGTACCAGTTCTCGTCGGCCTCGACCCACAACCGTGCGCGGTGGATCACCGGCGTCCGGCGTTCGTTACCGTTGGGCTCGTAGACGATGACGTCGCCGCTTCCGGAAAAGCGGGTGTAGCCCTCGGCCTGCTGGGCGGTGACGACGCCGTTTGTCGCCTGTTCGCCGGCGAACCGCTGTTCTGACATCACGAACACCATATCGCTCTGTTGGATGTTCGGGTCCATGCTGGAGGATTCGACGGCGACCAGCGGGGGCCAGACGCCACTGATCGCGAACAACAGCGCACCGACGAGCAGGACGCTGCCCACGCTACTGAGGATATCCAGGACGTAGGCGATCCGTTCGGGGTCGTCGGTGTCTGCCGACACGGGGTGGCTGTCGGTGCCGTCCATCGAGTTGCGGCTTTACACAGACGGGCTATCAACTTTCCGCTGTGCGGTTTCCGCTCCGAGTGACCCGAGACTCACTCGCCCGCGTTCGACCTGAGGCTCACCCAGCCGAGTTTCGGGACCCGCGTTTCAGCGGTGCCGATGACCCACTCCGGGCGGACCGGTTCGCTGATCGCACGCTGCCCCAGTTGATCGTACCCGCCGTTGTAGTCCCCTTTCGTGATGAAGCCGGCGTGGGGAGCCGGACAGTACCGGAGGTCCGCACAGCTGTCGGCAGTCCCGAGGTCGTCCTCGTCGGCGCGGTCGTACCAGTTCTCGCCGGCGTCGACCCACAGCATCGCCCGGTGGATGACGGGGGTTCGGCGCTCGTTGCCGTTGGGCTCGTAGACGATGACGTCACCGCCGCGCCCGAAGCGGTCGTATCCGGTGTTGGCTCCCGTCGCCGCCGTGACGACGCCGTGGCTCGCGTTCTCGGTGGGGAACCGATCCTCCGCCATGACGAACACCATGTCCCCGGTCTCGATGTTGGGTTCCATACTGGGGCTCTCGATGGCGACCAGCGGCGGCCAGAGCCCACTGACCGCAAACAGGAAGAGTCCGACCATAACGACGGCAGTGACGCTACTGAGGATGTCACGCAGGTAGCGCCGGGATCGTGAGCCGGCAGGGGCGGCGGTCCCGTCGTCAGCTCCCATTCGTGGGGTGTTCTCGGTACCGAGCGATCAATACTGTGTCGGGTCCGGCAGCCTTTTGCTCTCGGACACGGAGTGTCGACCGTGCCTCTGGAGACGCCGGCACGCATCGTCAGCGAACTCGCCAGCCGCGGCTACAACGCCGAGCGCGAAGCGATCACCCGGATCGCCGACACGGCCGACCCACAGGCGACCCTCGATCGCGCACTGGAAACGATGCCGTCGGACGCGTTGAAACTCACTGCCGACCACGTCGACCAGGTCCGAACCGACGAACAGCCCGCCGATAGCCGGGGAAGCCCGGGGCCGGCTGGTGGCGGTGTCGACGACCCCTCCGTTTCGACTGGAAACGACCCGCCGAAATCGACTGACGTGGGGGGACAGTCTCCACCTGAAACAAGGGGGTCTCGCGACGTCGATCCCACGCTCCGTGCGATCGAGGTCGCCAACGACATGACCGGCCACTCGACGGGGACCGGGGAGTACCAGGACTTCGTGAAGGTGTTCCGGGACCGCTACGAGAAACTCTCCGCGCACCTGCGTGGCCGAGTCAACCACCGACCGACCGACGCCATCGAGCGGATGGGCGGGGGAAGCGAGGCCGCGCTCGTCGGGATGGTCTCGGACATCCGGACGACCGCGAGCGGCCACTGGCTCGTCGAACTGGAAGACACCAACGGGACCTTCCCCTGTCTGGTGATGAAAGACCGGCCGATCGCCGATCTCGTCCAGCAACTCCTCTTCGACGAGGTCATCGCCGTCGAGGGGACTCTGGCCGACGACGGTGGCATCCTCTTCGTCGACTCGCTGTACTTCCCGGATATCCCACGAACCCACAGCCCGTCGACGGCGGACCGGCACGTCCAAGCGGCGCTGATCTCGGACGTCCACGTCGGGAGCCAGGAGTTCATGGCCGACGCCTGGCACCGGTTTACCGACTGGCTCCACACCCCCGAGGCCGAACACGTCGAGTACCTGCTGATCGCCGGCGACATGGTCGAGGGGGTCGGTGTCTACCCAGACCAGGACGAGGAACTGGACATCGTCGACGTCTACGAGCAGTACGAGCGGTTCTCGGAGTACCTCACGGAGGTGCCGGGCGACATGGAGATCCGAATGATCCCGGGCAACCACGACGCGGTCCGGTTGGCCGAACCACAGCCGGGCTTCGACGAGGAGCTCCGGGAGATCATGACCGCCCACGACGCCCAGGTCCACTCGAACCCGGCGCTGGTGACGGTGGAGGGCGTCACCATCCTGATGTACCACGGCGTCTCTCTAGACGAGGTCATCGCCGAACTCCCCGACGAGGAAGCCAGTTACGACGAGCCACACAAGGCGATGTACCAGCTCTTGAAGAAACGTCACGTCGCCCCCCAGTACGGCGGTCACACCCGTCTGGCGCCGGAAGACCGGGACTATCTGGTCATGGAGGAGGTTCCCGACGTGTTCCACACCGGCCACGTCCACAAGCTGGGCTGGGGGAAGTACCACAACGTCCTGGCGTTGAACTCCGGGTGTTGGCAGGCCCAGACCGACTTCCAGAAGTCCGTCAACATCGACCCCGACGCCGGTTTCGCGCCGATCCTGGATCTGGATACGCTGGAGATGACTGTCCGGAAGTTCGCGTGATCGACCGCCTGGGGGAAACGTTGTTACTGTCCGGACCTACAGTGATCTATGGGCCGGGACATCCGTCTGCTCTTGGTCGACGACGACGCCGAGTTCCGCCACGCGGCGACCGAGTCCTTAGAATCCGCGAACGATCGGCTCCGCGTCGACACGGCGTCGAGCCCCGACGACGCGCGCTCCCGGCTTCGAGACGAAGCGTACGACTGTGTCGTCTCCGGGCACGCCGCTCCCGGGACCGACGGGCTCGCCTTCCTCGAGGACCTCCGGGCACGAGACCCCGACCTGCCGTTCGTCCTGCTCGTCGACAGAGACGATGAATCGCTCCGGGAAGAGGCGGTCTCGGCGGGGGTCACCGACTACTACCGGAGAGACCACGTGCGGTCGACGTGGGGACTGTTGGCCGACCGGATCGACGACGCGGTGACGGCCCGCGAGGCGACCACGGCGGTCTCCCAGCAGCGACACCGCCTCGAACAGATCCTCAAGACCGTCCCCAGCTGCGTCGTCCAGCTCGATTCGGATGGCCGGTTCGTCTTCGCGAACCAGCGAGCAGAACAGGTGCTGGGCCTCGAACGCGAGGCGGTGACCGACCGGACCTACAACGACCCGGAGTGGCGGATCCGCGACCTCGAGGGAGACGAGATCCCCGACGAGAAGCTCCCGTTCCGACGGGTCGTCGACACCGGGGAACCGATCTTCGACTTCGTCCACAAGATCCAGTGGCCCGAGGGAGACGAACGGGTCCTGTCGGTCAGCGGCGCGCCGCTGTTCGACGGGGAGTCGGTCGACAGCGTCGTGTTCTCGCTCACCGACATCACCGACCGCCGCTACCGGGAAGACCGTCTGATACGGCTACACGAGGCCTCCCGAGACCTCTACGACGCCGACACGACCGAGGAAATCGCCGATATCACCAGCCAGGCGGCCGCGGAGATACTCGATTTCGAACTCAACGGCGTCCACCTCTACGACGAGGAGGCCGGCGGCCTCGCGCCCGTCGCGGTCTCGGAACGGACCGAGCAGGTCGCGGACTCGCTCGTGACCTTCGACCAGGGCATCGCCTGGGAGGTCTACGAGAGCGGGACGGTCCGTAGCTACGCGGACATCAGGGAGGCCCCGGAACTCTACGATCCCGAGACCGACATGCGAAGCGGGCTGTACTTCCCGCTTGGCCGGCACGGAGTCCTCCTGGCGAACTCGAAGCAGCCCGACGACTTCGGGGAGACGGACCTCTGGCTGGGCCGGTTGCTCGCGGCCAACGCGACGACCGCGTTCGACCGAATCGAGCGGGAGTCGCTCCTGCGGTCCCGGACCAACGCGCTCGCGGCACAGAACCGGCGACTCGACGAGTTCGCGAGCGTCGTCGCCCACGACCTCCGGAGCCCGCTGCATAAGGCCGACAGCCTGCTGGAACTGTGGCGACAGACCGGCGACGAGAGCCACGTCGACGAGGCCTCGGACACACTTTCGAAGATGGAGACGCTCATCGACGATCTGCTCTCGTTCGCCCGGCAGGACACGACCGAACGGAAGACCGAGCCCGTGTCGGTACGCGAGGCCGCCGAACGGACCTGGAAGACCCTCTCGGCGGACGCCGCGACCCTCTCGATCGACGGTGACAGGCAGATCGTCGCCGCCCCCTCGCGGCTGAACCGGATCCTCGCGAACCTGTTCGACAACAGCGTCCGACACGGCGGCGAGGGGGTCACGATCACCGTCGGGTTCCTCGAGGACGGCTTCTACGTCGCCGACGACGGCCCTGGCATCCCACCGGACGAGCGAACGGCGGTCTTCGAGACTGGCTACTCGTCGACCGACGACGGGACCGGATTCGGACTGGCGATCGTCCGTCGCGCGGTCGACGCACACGACTGGGAGGTCACGATCACCGAGAGCGACGCCGGCGGCTCGCGGTTCGAGATCACCGGCGTCGAGTCCGCGGAGTGACCGGATCGGCGGTCCCACGCCGGAACCGGCGTTCCGACGGCGAACGGGTTCGGTCGGCCCCGGAAGATTCGCCGGTATCTCGGAGCAGTGGCCGGGGTAACCGGAGGAATCGGGGTTTAAGTCGCCTCCACGTGAGTAGCCGGCCGTATGAGCGACGATGAGACCGAGCGCGGATTCGAGACCGACGCGTTACACGTCGGCCAGGAGGAACCGGACGCGGAGACCCGATCCCGGGCACCGCCGCTGTACCAGACGACGTCGTACGTCTTCGAGGACGCCGAGGACGCGGCACAGCAGTTCGCTCTGGAGAAGCCCGGCCACATCTACTCCCGGCTGATGAACCCCACCGTCGGGATGCTTCAGGAACGACTCGCGAAACTCGAAGGGGGCGTCGGTGCCGTCGCGACCGCCTCCGGAATGGCGTCGCTGAACCTCGCGACCTTCCTGCTAGCCGACGTCGGCGACAACGTGGTCACCGCCTCCTCGCTGTACGGCGGGACCTACACCTACTACACCCACACGGCGCCGCGCAACGGCGTCGAGACCCGGTTCGTCGACACGCTCGATTACGACGCCTACGCCGAGGCAATCGACGAGGACACCGCCTACGTCCACTGTGAGACGATCGGCAACCCGGCGCTTGTCACGCCGGACTTCGAGCGACTGGCCGAGATCGCCCACGACCACGGTGTCCCCTTCTTCGTCGACAACACGTTCGCGACGCCGTACCTCTGCAACCCGCTCGACCACGGCGCGGACCTGGTCTGGAACTCCACGACGAAGTGGATCCACGGCCACGGTACCACCGTCGGCGGGGTTCTGGTCGACGGTGGCTCGTTCCCCTGGGACGAACACGCCGAGAAGTTCCCCGAGGTCGCCGGTGACAACCCCGCGTACCACGGCGTCAACTTCCGGGAGCGCTTCGGCGAGGCCGCGTTCACCTACGCCGCTATCGCTCGTGGCCTGCGTGATCTGGGCTGCCAGCAGTCCCCCTTC
The DNA here is from genome assembly GCF_029278565.1 of Haloarcula halophila. Classification (NCBI taxonomy): domain Archaea; kingdom Methanobacteriati; phylum Methanobacteriota; class Halobacteria; order Halobacteriales; family Haloarculaceae; genus Haloarcula; species Haloarcula halophila. Next base: position 1,862,701 of record NZ_CP119559.1, read on the forward strand.
GACGCCTGGCAGACGATGCAGGGCTTGGAGACGCTGCCGGCGCGGATGGATCGGCACTGTGAGAACGCGATGGCGGTCGCGGAGTTCCTCGAGGACCACCCCGAGGTCTCCTGGGTCACCTACCCCGGACTCGACGCCCACGAGACCCACGATCTCGCGTCGAAGTATCTCGACGGCGGCTACGGCGGCATGATCACGTTCGGGCTCGACGCCGGCTACGAGGCCGCCCGGACGACCGTCGAGTCCACCGAGATCGCCAGCCTGCTCGCGAACGTCGGCGACGCGAAGACGCTGATCATCCACCCGGCGTCGACGACCCACCAGCAACTCACCGACGAGGAGAAAGCCGCCGCGGGCGTCACCGACGACATGGTCCGGCTCTCCGTCGGGACCGAGTCCGTCGGGGACATCAAAGCGGATCTCGATCAGGCCATCGGGCAGGCGACCCGCTGAGCTACAGCGCCGCCGACCCGATCCACACCAGCGGGACCAACACCAGCAGATACGCCGCCGCCGACAGCGCCCAGTCCCGGCCGATCGCGCTCACGCGCTGGCGTGCCAGCCCCGGTCGGGGCAACACGACGCCGACGAAAAACGCCACCATCAGCCCGAACAACAGCAGAGTCGTCAGGAGGTAGCTCGCCGCCGAGACGCCGCCGAGCAGTCCCTCGACCAGAAACAGGAGCGTCACGAACAGCGGACCGGTCGCGCCGCCGGCGACGTAGTGGACGGCTGAGGCCAGCCGTCCCGGGGCGGTGTCGGGTGCCTGCTCGGTGAGCACGCCCGCCGCGACCGTCGGCGGCGTCTCACCCTCGGGGAGCCGCGCCATCGCGACGTCCATCCCCAGGGTCGCGACCACCCCCGCGACCACACCGAGCACGATCCTGAGCGCGACACCGATCGACGCTGCGGGCTCGACCACCATACGCGGGGCTCGGGACTGCGCGTACTTTTCGCTACCGGACCGACGGGGGCACGACACAGCAACTCCGGGACGCACTGATCGAAACATCCACTATTTAGGCATCTATTTGTCCATATACTGTACTAGGTATGGGATAGCTGTACAAGACAAAGAAATATGTGGGGAGAGTGCCAACAATTGCACTGTCGGCTGGCGAGGGGCCGCCAGCGACGGAGTCAGCCATGTCCATCATCCACCGCATCACGAACACCGTCCGCAGCAAGAGTCGAACTCACGTCTGCCGGTTCTGTCGCCTGTCGTTCGAGAAACAGCGAACGAACTGCCCGGCCTGTGGCTGTAACACGATCGAGCCCGACCGCTGAGTCCGACGAGTTACAGGATTCCCTCGGCTTCCAGTAGCTCCTGAAGCTGTGCCATCGTCGAGACGACCTCGTCACACGCCGGTTCGACGGCCGGCTTCGGCTCGAAGCCGATCGCGAGCCCCGCCACTTCCAGCATCGGCAGGTCGTTGGCACCGTCGCCGACCGCGACGGTCGCCGAGCGGTCCTCGCCCAGGATCGCCGTCGCGACCTCCATGGCGTCGTCTTTGGTCCCTTCGATGAGCGGCCCCTCGACAGCGCCGGTGAGTTTCCCGTCGGCGACGGGCAGGCGGTTGGCGACGATGGCGTCGACCTCGACGCCTTCCCGGTCCAGGGCGGCCTGGACACCGCGCTCGAAGCCGCCGGTGAGGATGACCACGTGGACGCCGGCCGCTCGCAGCGCTGCGATGACGTCGGCCGCGCCGGGACGGAGTTCGACCTGGTCGAACGCCGCTCGGGCCTGTTCGTCGGGTAGATCCTCCAGCAACGCACACCGTTGGCGGAGACTCTCCGCGTACCCGATCTCGTCGTTCATCGCCCGCTCGGTGATCGCCTCCATATCGGCGGCGGTACCGTTCTGGTTACCCAGTAGGACCGTCATCTCGGAATCCGAGAGCGTCCCGTCGAAGTCGAACGCGACTAACATTACCCGCCCGTTTCGCGTGCAGGGTTTCAAAGGACCCGGTTTCCGATCGGGCTCACCGGCTGTTTGGGACCGGCCTTTTCCGCCTCCCGTTCCTCCCGTCACCTATGAAGCACGTCTCCGCGGACGAAATCGAGCCGCAGTCGATGGGTGCCGATATCGACCGACGAGCGCTCGCCGAACCGCTGGGCGCGACGGATGTCGCGATCAACCGTTACGTCCTCGACCCGGGCGAGGCCTTCTCGGGTGGACTCCACGCACACCTCGATCAGGAGGAACTGTTCTACGTCATCGAGGGGACGGCCACCTTCGAGTACCGGACCGACCCCGCCGGCGAGAGCGAGACGGTCACCGTCGGGCCGGACGAAGGGGTCCGGTTCGCGCCCGGCGACTACCAGCAGGGGCGCAACGAGAGCGACGAGCGGGTCGTCGCGCTGGCGCTCGGCGCACCCAAAACGACCACCGAGAGCCGGGTCGTACAGCCCTGTCCCGACTGTGACAGCGACGTCCTCTCGCTCGAACCGGCCGAGGACGGGTTCCTGCTCGTCTGTCCGGACTGCGGGACCGAACTGGAACCCGATCTCTAACGGCGCCCGGCCACCTCTGTGTCGAAGCGGTCGAGGAACCGCTCGACGAAGGCCCGACGGTCCTCGGCGAGTTCCCGGCCGGCGTCGGTGTACATCCGCTCGGGCAGATCCAGGATCTTCGTGTGGATGTGGTTGTACTGACTCTGCCCCGCGGCCGTCGGATCTTCCGCCGGCGGCGTCGACGGGTCGTGGATCGGCTCACCCAGTTCGCCGCCGTAGGTGAAACAACGAGCGATCCCGACCGCACCGAGGGCGTCCAGGTTGTCGGCGTCACAGAGGATCTGGGCCTCGCGGCTCGCCGGCTCGGTATCGTTGGAGTAGCGGTGTGCCCGGATGGCCTGGGTCACGGTCTCGATCCGTCCGTCGGCGATCCCGTGCTCGGCCAGCACCCGCTCGGCCTCCCGAGCACCCCACGTCGCGTGATCGTCGATCTCGCCGGCGTCCTCTCTCGCACGACCGATATCGTGGAACCACACCGCGAGTTCGACCGTCCGCTCGTCGGCGGCGTACTCGGCGGTCAGGCGCTCGGTCAGCGCCTCGACACGCTGGACGTGGTGCCAGTCGTGGGCGGGGCTCATCGAGTCCGCGAAGTACGATCGCGCGACCGCACGGAGGGAGTCGTCTGGCATCAGCAGTCTCTCGCAGGCACACGGCAAAGGCGTGGTGGTCGGGTTCGGACGACGCTGGGAGATAGAGGTGATCGGGTCCCTCCTCGCCGATCAGACGAGTACGCCCGCCGGAACCGCAAGCAACAGGAACAGCGCGAACGCGTAGATCGCGTCGATCCACAAGAACTCCAGCGCGTTGAACAGCATCGACACGCCGACGAGCGGGTAACCGACGAAACGCAGGAGACTCCCTGTCTCTTTGGATCGCTCCCACAGCGCCGTGGTCGGCTCCCGGTTCGGGAACGCGTGGGCCGAGATCGCGAAGCCGGGGTAAAAGCCGGCCCACCACGCTAATCCGCCAGTCCCCTCCACCACGCCGGCGAGCCCGAGAGTGACGAACGCGGCAAACAGGACCAGCCCGACGACGGTCGTCACGACGAACGGGCCGACGACGACGCCGAACAGGTCCCGATACTGCTCGACAGCCGCGTGGTTCGTGAAATACTCGACTCGCTCGTCCGGCCCCGGCTCCTCGCCATCGTCGAGAACCCGTGATACCTTCGCCATCGCCTCCTGTGTCCGTTCGATCTCGTCGAGATCGACGTTCTCGTCGACCGCCAGTCGGGCCGACGGGACGCCGTACTTCTGATCGAATACGTCCTGGATAACGCCGTTGACGAACATCCCCGGGAACGTCACGATGTTGAACAACAGTCCGATGAGTCCGAAGACCATCTTATTTGTGGCTTTGAAAGACAATATAAAAGAATACCGATAACAGAATTATCGAAAACTCCTTCGAGGAATACGTGGAGAGTGACTCCTTCCGATCGATTCCGATATTCGAATCCAAGAACTGTATTATCAGCAACTGTTTTCTACGATACCGCTCTCAACACACCGTGAGGAACCACCCTGCTGTCCGGTACGGCTCCAGCCCCGACAGATACGGCTTCGACAGTGGCCCGCCGCAGGCGTCGGCATCCACCTTTCTGCCGTGTGGATCGGCTCGTTCGCGGGACTCACTTCACCGACAGATTGTGCAAAAACGCGGGAGAAAGCGCGGTTTCGCTGTGCTCGACCCCGTACTCAGGGCTTGGGTGGTGGCCCGTCGTAGGCGTCCCTGTCCTGATAGAAGTTCAGCATCGCGAACTTCAGTTTCTCGGGGTCGATGTCGACCATCTCCCGGCGCTCCTCCGGGGGGAACGTGCCCCGGACGGCGTAGTCGTGCATCTCCATCTCTGCGGCCTCGGTGTAGCGCTTGTCCAGGAGGATACGCGCCCCGAAGTCCTCTGGCGAGCGGACGACCCGGCCCAGGGCTTGTCGGGTCTTCCGGACGGTCGGAATCTCGACGGCGTACCGCCAGCCCGCCTCGTCAGCCGAGGGGGTGTCGTCCTCGCCGTCGGCGAACGCGGTTCCGTAGGCGTCCTGGACGGCCTCCATCCGGTCGTCGAGGTGGGGATAGGGGACGCCGACGACGACGACGGTCCGGGCGTCGTCGCCGTCGTAGCTGACCCCCTCGCCGAGGGTCCCCCACAGCGAGGTAAAGAGGACGCCGTCGTCGCCGTCGACGAACGCCTCACGGAGGTCACGGGCCTGTGTGCCGGGTTCGTCCAGATAGCGGGTCCCGCTGACCGCGACCATCTCGTAGTAGCGCCGGGCCTCGCTGTAGGACGGACAGAACACGAGCGTGTTGCCCGGCGTGAACCGGATCACGTCTTCGAGCGTCCGGGCGACCGTCTGCTGTGTCTGTGGGTCGTCGCGCTCGCTGGCAAACAGCGCCGGTCCGTCGACGGCGTAGGTTCGCCGGCGCTCCTCGGGGAACTGCGCGCCGTAGGCCATCGTCACCGGGTCGTCCAGGCCGACGACGTCCTCGGTCACGTCGAAGGGGCGCAACGTGGCGCTCATCAGCACCGACGCGTGCAGTTCCGCGAACAGGTCCCGGGTCACCTCCTCGGGGATACAGGTGTACAGTTCCGCCCGCCCGTACACCTCGTCGGTGCTCTCGTCCCGGCGGACGCTGACGACGGGGTACTGGCCGGCCTCGTCGCTCTCGGAGAGCCACGCGTCGAGGAAGGCCGCCGCCTGGAGGGTCTGACACTCCTTGCGGGTGTCGAGTTTCCCCTCTTTGAACTCCTCCTCGTAGCGGGCATCCAGGTCCCGCCCCAGTTCTGTCGCCGCCGTCAGTTCCTCGTGGAAGCCGGGGCCGGTGTACCCCTGGAGGAAGGTCAGCGTCAGATCGTCGCGTTTCTCGTCGTTGGCGACGGTGATGTCCTCCCAGTGGTCGTCGACCCGTTCGCGCTCACCGAAACCGAAGGAGTCCTCGTAGGTCTCGACCAACGCGTCCCGGAACGCCGCCAGGACGTTCTCGGCCGCGCCGGCCCGGTCGTCGTCGACCCCGTCGAGTTCGTCGACGGCCTGGTCGAGCGTGTTCTCGGTCAGCGTGCGACGGGCGTGATCGCGAGCGGCCGACTCGACGTTGTGGGCCTCGTCGAAGACGGCGATGATGTCCTCGGGATCGCGGCCGAGCCAGCGGAAGAACTGCTCGCGGATCGTCGGGTCCAGCAGGTGGTGGTAGTTACACACCACGAGGTCGACGCCGTCCATCCCCTCTTTCAGCAGTTCGTAGCCACACATCCCCCGCTCGTGGGCGTACTCGTAGACGTCGTCGGGTGTGCGCACGTCGTCGTAGAGCCAGGCGTAGAACGCCTCGGTGTCGACCGTGAGGTTCCGGTAGTAGTGGTCACACGTCGACCGCTCGGACTCCAGTTCCGCCAGGTCGTCCTGGAGCTGTCGGAGTTCGTCGACGACGGCGTCGCGTGCCTCCATCGCCTCGCTGCTGCCCTCCTGGCCGGCCTCCAGCAGTTCGCTCTCGCGCTGTTCGAGATCGGCGATGTCCTGTTCGGTCTCGACCAGATCGCGGGTCGTGTCCCGCAGGGCCTGACACTCCTCGTAGTCGACGTCGATGTGACACATCGACCCCTTCCCGCGGAAGACGACCGCTCGCAGGTCTTCCTCGTCGGTGATCGCCCGGGCGTCGGCCACGAACTGGCGCATCTGCTGGTGGACGTTCGTCGTGATGACGACGGTCTTGTTGGTCTCGCGGGCGTGTTCGAGCGCCGGGACCAGCGAGGCCAACGTCTTCCCGGTGCCACAGGCTCCCTCGAAGAGGACGTCCTGCCCGTCTTCGAAGGCCTCGGAGATGGTGGCCATCGCCTCCCGCTGGTGGTCGTAGGGCTCCTCGTAGGGGAAAAACCGGAGGTAGCCGTCGTCGGTCGTCGCCACGCTGGGTGATTGGCCGCTCTCGGGCAAAAGGGTTCGCCCCGGCAGCTACTTCCGCTGTGCTTCCGTTGCTCGTGGTATGTGGCGGCTCCTCGCAGTCGTCTGTTTGCTCCTGCTGGCGGGCTGTTCGGGGTTCCTCGCGACCGACGGTGATGCCTCGGACCGGGTCGTGACCCCCGCCCCTGTCCCGGAGACATCCACAGCCCAACCGGTCGCGATACCACGATCGAACGGCTCGGTCGACCTCGGACGTGTACTCGCCCGCCATCACGCCGCGCTGGAGGGCCGGAGCTTCCACCGCCAGGTGGTCCGTGAGGGGCCACAGAACACCAGGGATATCTGGGTCGACCGTGATGCCGATGTCGTTCGGGTTCGGCGAACATTCGGGCCAGTAGCCGACGACGCCGTCGTCGCCAACGGGACGGTGTATCGAACCGCTTCGGACGATCCGGACCGCGATTACGTCACGAGGCCCAGCGACGGCTCGGTCCCCTATGTCGGCACGCTCTCGGGTGTCTCACTGCTTCGGGCGGTTCTGACCGACTACGAGTACGAACTAGCCGGGACCGTCACCCGGAACGGCCGATCGCTCGCGGTACTGTCGACCGACGACACGGACGTCCCGATCACCGCCGGCGACCCGGACCAGACGGTCACGGTCCGCTCACGGGTGTACGTCGACAGGGCCGGGATCGTCAGATACGTCGAACACTACCAGCGGGACTCCGACGCGACGAACCTGACGGTTCGGATGCGTGTCACGACCGGCACCGACCGGGTCGTCGTTCCCTGGTGGCTCGACGACGTCGATCTCTACGACGGCTGATCGTCCGTCTCGGGCTCGATGTACACCTTCCGGACGCTCTCGTTTGCCTCCGACAGTTCCCGCTCGATCTCGGTGATCGCCCGATCTATCCCGTCGGTGTCGAGGTCGGGACCGAACGCCACGTCGGCCGACACCAGCAACCGGCCCGGTCCGAAGTAGACCGTTCGAAAGTCGATGATATCGGCTACGTCGTCGTTTGCCCGGATGATGTCTTCGAGCTTCTGCTCTTCGTCTCTGGGGAGACTCTCGCCCAACAGGAGCCGTTTGTTCTCCCAGGCCAGCGCCAGGGCAAAGCCCATCAGCATGATCCCGATCAACACCGCCGAGAGCTGATCGAAGAGCTCGTTGCCCGTCTGCTGGGTGAGAAAGAGTCCGACGAGCGCGATGACGATGCCGGTCAGCGCGATGGTGTCCTCGGTCAGTGCCGTCAGCGTCGTCACGTCGCTGGTCTTGCGGAACGCTTCCTTGTAACCGCTCCAGTCGTTCGCGTCGATCTGGCGTTGCATCTCCGCGCGGGCCTTCCACAGTGCCCACGTCTCGAAGGCGAACGCAGCCAGCAAGACGGTGTAGTTGACCCACAGCGGATCGAGCCACGCCGGTGGCGTGTACTGGATGAACAGGAAGTCGACGCTGCCCTGGGCGGCCTCGGAACCGTGGCCACCAGCCGCGATCTCGTTGTACCCGTGTTTCAGGCTCTCCCAGCCCGCGATCCCGAAGAGGAACACCGAGACGAGGAAGCTATAGAAGAACTGTGCCTTCCCGTAGCCGAAGGGGTGTCTCCGGTCGCGTTCGCGGCCGCTGTAACGGATTCCGATGAGCAGGAACACCTGGTTTCCCGTGTCGGAGATACTGTGATACGTCTCCGACAGCATCGCGGCGCTCCCGGTCAGGAGGAACCCGAAGAACTTCAGGACCGCGATGGCGCCGTTGGCGACGAGGGCGGCGAGGACGACTGATCTGCTTCCGGCCATTAGGTGTCTTCTCCAGCCCCGCACCCAAAGTGGTTCTGGATTTATAGCTGGCGCCCGTCGTCCCGGTATGCTCACCGCCATCTCTGATACGCACGGGACCGACGATCACCGACTGGACGGCGCGACCCTGAGAGCCGTCCAGTCGGCCGATCACGTGGTCCACGCGGGCGATTTCACGACCGAACGGGTCCTCGACGACGTCGAGCGCGTGGCACCCTCGCTCACGGCGGTCGTCGGGAACAACGACGGGGCCGCGATCAGGGAGCGTCTCCCCTCGGTCGGGATCTGTGCGTGGGCGGGCCTGACAGTGCTGGTCGTTCACGGACACGAACACACGGAGACGGGGCTCACGATGCTCGCGCGACAGGAGGGAGCCGACGTGGTGGTGGTCGGTCACTCACATCGGCCGGAGTTGCGGGCACGTGACGAACGGTTGCTCGTCAACCCCGGGAGTTACGCCGACCCGCGGCGGTACCGGGCAGCCCACGCCGAACTCGACGTGACTGCCGATGGCGTCCGAGCCCGTCTGTGCTCGCCCGACGGGGAGACGCTCGAATCGGTTCAGTGGGAGCAGTGACGACACGGGATCGTGCCGGTGGAATACCAGTGGTGGAGTGTTGGACTGGATTCCACGGGCCGGCGCACGTGGGTATATGACACACACGCTAAAGGAGCTACTGGAGAGTCAAAGACCCGTTTTACACACGGCGCTGGGAGTACCATAGGACCGTCACCGCGGCGAGAACAACCGCGCCGCCGGCGAAGAAGGCGATTCCCGGCGGGACCGCCGTCGCCGCCTCGGCGCCACCCTGTGTCGCCCCGTCGATAGCGCCGACCGCAGTGTCGGTGAACCCGCCGTCGGCGACGGTCCCGTTCTCGGCGTAGAGACTCGGCTGTGGATCGGTCGTGTCAGCGCTCCCACTGCGGACGGTCGGCCCGAACAGGGCCGAGAGTCCGTCCCCGAACACCTCCTGGACGAACGCGCTGGCGAGCCCGACGACGGCGAGTCCACCCAGCAGGTTCGAGAGCATCGAGCGCAACCCGGAGGTCTCCTGCTCGTCGCCGGCACAGATGACGAGCGGCTGGTTCGCGGGGGCGAACACGTCCATCTCGCGGCCCTTCTGTGAGTACGCGGTGTCGACCACCTCGACGGCACCGGCGTTTTCGAGTTTGTCGAGGTGGTACTGGGCGTTCTGGAGGGACGTGTCGACACGGTCCGCGAGCTCGCCCGGCGGGGCCGGCTCGCGGTTGAGCTCCGCGAGTAAGTTCCGGGCGGTCTCTGCCGAGAGTGCGGACAACACGTCGTCCGCGTCCTCGCTGTCCACGCCGATGACCCGAGGTTCGGCGTCGGGGGTTGCCGGGTCCCGAGAGGGAAGCAGCGACATACGATCACGTATGTTCTATCGGGTTATGAGTCTTTGCCAAGGTCAGACAGTCGTTGCACATATCGCTCAAATATGGATTTCACTCTCGAAAATCGGCCGTCTCGGGCCGTCTTCCGGCTGGTGGCGAAACATCTTTGATGCCGCGCTGACAACTGCGGATATGGTCGACGTCATCACGCTGGGAATCCTGGCTGCCGTGCTGCTGTTTTTCTTCTTCATGTATCTCATGCTCCGGCGGACCTTCCTCGGGTTCAAAGAGGGGTTCCAACAGAGCAAGGAGAAGTAGTGGCGAAAACTGTTTGTGGCCGTCGCTAACAGTAGCGATATGGACCCGCGTATCCGCGAACACGCAGACGTCATCGTCGACCACTCCATCGATCTGAGCGCCGGTGACGACATCGTCATCGACGCACACCCGGTCTCGGAGGACCTCGTCGTCGCGCTCCACGAAGCCGCCGCCGACCGCGGGGCGAACCCGCTGGTCGTCCAGGAACGACTCGGCGAACGGTTCCGTCGGGCGTATCTCCGGAACCGCGAGGAGTTCGAGACCCCGAGTCACGTCCAGGCGCTCTACGAGGAGATGGACGCCTACATCGCGATCCGCGGGAGCGCGAACGTCACCGAGACCAGCGACGTCGATCCCGAGGTGACAAGCGCCTACCAGCAGGCCCAGCAACCGCTGTTGAACGAGCGACTCTCGAAGACCTGGTGTCTCACCCAGTTCCCCGCCGCCGCCAACGCCCAACTGGCCCAGATGTCTACCGAAGGCTACGAGAACTTCGTCTGGGACGCCGTCCTGAAAGACTGGGACGCGGTCCGGGAACACCAGTCCCAGATGGTCGAGATCCTCGACCCCGCCCAGGAGGTCCGTATCGTCTCCGGCGAGACGACCGACGTGACGATGTCGGTCGCCGGCAACGAGACGCTCAACGACTACGGCGAGAAGAACCTCCCCGGCGGCGAGGTGTTCACCGCGCCGGTTCGGGACAGCGTCGAGGGGGAAGTGCTGTTCGACAAGCCGCTGTACCACCAGGGTCGGGAGGTCACCGGCGTCCGCCTTCGCTTCGAAGACGGCGAGGTTGTCTCCCACAGCGCCGAGAAGAACGAGGACCTGCTGACCGAAGTGCTCGATACCGACGAGGGCGCCCGCTATCTGGGCGAACTCGGTATCGGGATGAACCGCGACATCGACCGGTTCACCTACAACATGCTGTTCGACGAGAAGATGGGCGACACTGTCCACATGGCTATCGGGCGTGCCTACGAAGAGAACGTCGGCGAGGCAAACGAACAGAACGAGTCGGCCGTCCACGTCGACATGATCGTCGACATGAGCGAGGATTCATACATCGAGGTGGACGGAGAGGTGGTCCAGCGGAACGGGACCTTCGTTTTCGAGGACGGCTTCGAGGACTGAGAGCACCGAAAGACCTCGCCTCGGAACGGCGACCGGCGGGAGCAGCTGAGATAGGTTCGAGAGTCACTCTTTCTCCAGTCTCGCCGACGAAGTGTCGGATTCGGCGAGATCGTCCATGAGCGGAGGTCGCCGACGGGGCGAAAGACGTTCCGTAGCCGAGATGTGTCGTACCGTACCACGAAGCCGACCACGGACAGGAGACTTATGACCGCTGCCGGGGTAGAGACGGGTATGCGCGACCAGCCACCCCTCCTCGTCCGTGCCGTCTGGTTCCTGTTCGTCGGCTGGTGGCTCACCGGGCTCTGGCTCGCCGCCGCCTGGCTGTTGAACCTCACCCTCGTCGGCATCCCGCTGGGGATCGCTCTGATCAACCGGGTCCCGCTGGTGGTGTCGCTCAAGCGCCGGGACCCACCGGTTGCGGAACGGACGACCGAGTCGTACTCGTGGCCGGTTCGTGCGGTGTGGTTCGTCTGTATCGGCTGGTGGGCGAGCGCCCTCTGGACGGCGGCCGCGTACGCGGTGACGCTGACGATCGTCGGTATCCCCGTCGCCGTCTGGATGCACGCCAGACTACCCTTCGTCGTCTCTCTGTACGACTACTGACCCGTACCTGTTAGCGCGAACGAAGGATACTCCCCTCTCCAGCCCAACACGTGGCTATGGCAGTCGGACAGGTAGAGTTGGCGTTGCGGGTCGCTGCCGGCCTGTTCGTCATCGTTGCCCCCACCGTCCTCTTCCTGGGACTGTGGCACGGGCTGGAAGCGATGCGTGACGACGAGTTGGTCCAGCGGGCCAAACAGCGGGCGGAAACGATGGACACAGACGGCAGTGCCTGGAACGGAGACTCCGCCTCGGTCCGGGCGGCGGCTACGGGGGCCGACCCGATCCCCGACGAGACGGTCGCCTGTGACAACTGCGGCACTTACAACTGCGAGGACGTGACGTACTGTCGGGACTGTCTCAGCGATATTTCGGGGTAGCACGCGCTTGGCTCCCCGCGGGACAGACCAGACGCCGCCACGACGGGGCAGCGCCGGCACGTTGAAGCTCCGGTCGGTCCATGCCCCAGCCATGAGCGACTCAGGGCTCATCGAGACGGCCGACCCCGACGAGGCGTTCGCCGCCCTCGCCGACGCCACTCGCGTCGACATCCTCCGTGCGCTGTGGGACCACCAGGGAGAGACGCTGACGTTCTCGGAGCTGCGCGACGCCGTCGGCGTCGCCGACTCCGGGCAGTTCAACTACCACCTCGACAAACTCACGGACCGCTTTCTCACGAAGACCGGCGACGGCTACGAACTGACACTGGCCGGGATCGCGGTCAACGGCGCGATCCACGCGGGCGCGTTCACGATGGACGGTTCCACCGACTCCTTCGATCTCGACGACGCCTGCCCGTCCTGTGGCCGCTCCCCGACGTTCAGCTATCAGGACGAACGCGTCCGGATCGAGTGCGATCGCTGTGAGATGGTCGCGACGACGATGGTCCCGCCGGGCGTGTTCGCCGGCTACGACCGCGAGCAGTTCCCCGAGGTGACCAGTCGCTACTTCCGGACCATCTTCTATCAGCTCTCGAACGGGTTCTGTTGGGACTGTGAGGGGCGTCTCCGGACGGACATCCGGCGGTCGAGCGACGCTCACCCCGAACGCGGCCCGACCGACCGAGCGGACCTCCCGCTGGTCCGTTATGAATGCGAGCGCTGTGGGTCGGAGATCACCGGCGATCTGGGCGTCGCGCTGGTGACCCATCCGGCGGTCGTCGCCTTCTACTACGACGCCGGGGTCGACGTCCGCGAACACCCGTTCTGGGAGTTCAGCGCCTGGAACACAGACCAGGCCTGGATCGAGCAGGAGGAGCCGTTCCGGGCGCGGGTCCAGTACACCGTCGACGATGTGACGCTGACGCTGGTCGTCGACGGTGATCTGGACGTTCTCGACGTCGAGCGCGTGGACTGACTCCCGCACGACAGCGCGTCACCGGCGCTGTCACCCGAGCGTGTTCACCCACCTGAAGAACCACACTCCGACGACGAGTATCACCAGACCGAGACCGACCACCAAGACGGCACCGATCCAGTTCCCGGCACGATAGGCCAGCGTCCGGTCGTACTCGACATCCTCTTGCCTGAGCGCCGTGACGAGGCAGATCACGAACACGAACATCACCGCAACCGGAGACCATACGATATTCATCCCGATATCCCCGGCGAGGACCGTTCCAGCCGCGAGGACGAGGCTTCCGACGATTCCTATCGCGGAGCCGGCGGCGTAGAGATGTCGGGGCTTCATCCTCGCTCCGTGTCGCTTCTACACCGTCAGGAAAAATATATCTATCGCGAGATGAGGACTTGGAATTAATCGCCTGCCGCAGCCTGCCCGCCGGCCGTTCCACTCGAAACGGGCGTCCGCTCGACGACAGTCGCGTCGTAGGTCGGGTACTGCTCGACGATCTCCCCTTTTTCGAGGTCGCCGTCCCCGATCATCTCCTCGAGGAGCCACCAGGCGAGTTCGACGTGGTCGGACTTGACCGTGTAGAACTCCTCGGGGACGCCCAGATCGACGAACCGTTGCTCGCTGGCCCAGGCTTTCCCGTAGACGAGCGTCCCGTCCTCGGTCACCTCGTCGAAGGGCCGGCGGATGTTCCGGGCCATCCGTTTCAGCCGCGAGCGGTGCTGAGCGGCGTCCTTGAAGACGCTCGTACAGAAGTAGACCTTCTCGTGGTCGCCCATCTGTTCGAGGATGTCGTGGCTCCCCTCGACGGCGCTCATGTGGTCGTCTTTGAGTTCGAACCCTTCCTCCTGCATCCGGCGGTAGTTCCCGTCGGACATCTCGAACTCGTTGATGTTACAGAAGTCCGCGGCCCCTTCGTCTAAGAACTCCAAGAACTCCGGTTCGGCGCGGATGCCGGGAATCTCGAAGGCCGGTGTCAGCCCCTCTTCGCGGGCGATGTAGAGGATCTCCTCCCACTCGGTGCCGTGGAGGTCACCCCACTGTTCCAGCGGTGGGTGGAACCGGATCTCGTCGAGACCGGCTTCGGAGAGGCGGCGCATGTTCTCGCGGCCGCCCGGAATTCCAGTATAGAGGTGGGTGTGGTGGTCCTCGCCGAACTCGTCTTTCAAGAGTTCGAGGTAGTGACAGGTCCGGCCGAGCGCCTCTTGGGGTTCGCCGCCGGTGATCGAGGTCCCCAGCGCGCTCATCCGTTTTGCCTCCTCGATGACGTCCTCGTCGGACTCGACGGGCCGCTCGTTGGCGTACATCTGGGTGACGTTCTTTCGGTTCTCCCCGAGCGGACAGTAGAAACAGTCCCGCTGGTCACAGTAGCCGTAGACGAACAGTACCATCTTGCCGCCTTTGGCACACTGTTCGCAGCCCTCGGAGATCATTGCGTGTCCAGAGACAGATCGCCCAGCGGGAAAAAGCGTGCGCATCGGCTCGCCCGTGTGGCCCGTGCCCATGCCTTTAGGCCGATGGCGCTCCCAGCAGCGGTATGCAGGACACTGCCCGCCGACGCGGGCTCGCGATTGTCTTCGCCGTTGTCTTTCTTGATCTCCTGGGCTTTGGCATCATCATCCCCATTCTCCCCTACTACACGCGGTCGTTTCCCGGCGGGACCGAGTTCGTTATCGGGCTGCTGGCCGCGTCGTACTCGGCGATGCAGTTTGCCTTCGCTCCCTTCCTGGGCTCGCTGTCCGATCGGGTCGGCCGGCGGCCCGTACTGATCCTCTCGCTCTGTGGCTCGGTGATCGCCTGGACGGTGTTCGGGCTCGCCGAGGCCCTCTGGCTGCTGTTCGTCTCGCGGATGCTCGCGGGGGCGATGGGCGGGAACCTCTCGACGGCACAGGCCTACGTCGCCGACGTGACCCCGCCGGAACGCCGGGCCGCGGCACTGGGGTACATCGGAGCCGCATTCGGCCTGGGGTTCATCTTCGGTCCCGGGATCGGTGCCGTGCTGAGCTTCGACGCCACCGTCGCCGCCGTCGACGCCGCGGTGCCCGCCGCGGTCCCGATCACCCGGTTCTCGCTGCCGAGTTTCGCCGCCGCCGTCGCCAGCCTCGGTGGCGTCGTCGTCGCGGTGCTCTTCCTCCCCGAATCCCGCTCGGCGGGCGATGAGACGACCGAGCGCACCTCCTCGGTCGCCCAGCTCAGACGCGCGCTCGCCACTGCCGGACTCCGAGAGCTCCTGACGGCGTTCTTTCTGGTCTCGTTTGCCTTCTCGGGCGTCCAGATCATGTTTATCCCCTACGTCGCCGACATCTACGGCTACACTGCCGCACAGAGCGCGTTGCTGCTGACCTACATCGGCGCTCTCGCGGTCCTGACACAGGGTGTCCTCGTCGGGCCGCTGACCGCCCGCTACAGCCCCACGACGCTCTCGCTGGCCGGAACCGGAGTGCTCGCTCTCGGCGTCGGCGCGTTGCCGTTCTCGAAGGGACTGGGAGCCGTTCTCCCCTCACTGACGGGGGTAGTCCCGTTTCTCACGCCGGACCTGCTGGGGCTGCTCGTCGTCCTGACGCTCCTGCCCCTCGGAAACGGCATCCTCTCGGTGACGCTGACGGCGCTCGTCTCACAGCGTGCAAGCGCCGACCTCCAGGGGAGTGCCTTCGGCGTCACGCAGGGCGCGGGTAGCCTCGCCCGGACGGTCGGCCCGCCCGTGATGGGCGGCCTGTACGCCGTCGTCGGCTACTGGTCGCCGTTCGTCGTCGGGAGCCTGCTCTTGGTTCCCGTGGCCGCGCTCGTGATTCGACTCCGGAGTCAGTCGGCCCCACCCGAGCCACCTGAACCCCGGCCAGCTGACCCGGGCCACATCAGATAGGGACGGCTTTCATACATCTCGGGTGACAGTTGTCGGTATGGATGACGAGGAGCGGGACCCCGTAGGTGGCCCCCTACCGGCCGCCGAATCCATCGACGAACGACTCCTCGCGGTGAGTGAGACACTCATCCGGTACGTCGAGGTCGTCGCGGCGCTCGTGTTGGTGGTGCTCTTTGCGATCGGCGTCTTCGATCTCGGCCTCCAGATCTTCCAGAGCGCGGCTAGAGGCGACATCACCGACCCTCTGGTCGTCGTCGGGTTCATCGACACCGCGTTGCTCCTGTTCATCATCGTCGAGGTGTACCAGACCGTTGTCGCCTACACCCAGGAGAGCGAGACCCGCCGGATCGTCCGGTTGGTCATCTATACGGGCGTCATCGCGATGGTCCGGAAAGCGATCATCTTCCGGACCGGGGAGTACGCCAACGAGCGACTGGCCTTGCTGGCTGCGGTGTCGTACACCGTCATCATCTTCGGGCTGGTCGCCTTGCTCCTCGTCGAGCGCCGGACCCGCGTCGACGACGCCGCGCCGACGCCAGAAAGCAATTAACGACCGGTCTCGTAGCCCGGAGCATGCTGCTGGTGCTGTGTGTCGACCTCGACGACGATCTCGGTCGCAAGACCGACGTGGAGACGCCGGTCGTCGGCCGCGACGCCGTCGGGGAGGCCGCAGTGGCGCTCGCAGAGACCGATCCCGAGGACTCTGACGTCAACGTCCTCTTCGAGGGGGTCCACATCCACGACGCGATCACCGACGAACCCGTCGAAGTCGCCGCAGTCACCGGTGTCGACGGTAGCGACGTCGCCGCGAACCGCGCCGTCGGCGAGGAACTCGACACGGTGCTGGCCTCCCTGACCGCACGCGAGGACGTCCGTGCGCTGGTGGTCACCGACGGCGCACAGGACGAGTCGGTCGTCCCGGTCATCCGTTCGCGGGTCCACATCGACGGCGTCCGCCGGGTCGTCGTCCGCCAGGCACAGGACCTCGAATCGATGTACTACACCATCAAGCAGGTGCTGGACGACCCGGAGACCCGCGGGACGATTCTCGTTCCGCTCGGCATCCTCCTGCTCATCTACCCCGTGACGATCCTGCTGGACTATCTCGGCTGGCCGGGATCGGCACTGGGTGTCATCTCCGGGCTCTTCGGGCTCTACCTGCTCGGTCGCGGGCTCGGCGTCGAGCAGTTGCTCGACGACCTCGTCCAGCAGACGACCGCCGGGCTCTACGCCGGACGAGTGACGATCATCACCTACGTCGTCGCCGCTGCTCTGCTGTTTATCGGTGGTGTCAACGGCGTCCAGCTGCTGGAGTCGTTGCCCGACCCGGTCTCGGCCGTCGAGGTGGTTTCGGCGCTGGTCTACGGTGCCATCCAGTGGTTCGCGGTCGCGGGCGTCACCTCCAGTCTGGGCCGGGTCACCGACGAATACCTCCGCGAGAAGTTCGAGTGGCGCTACCTCAACGCGCCGTTCTACGTACTCGCTATCTCGGCGGTGCTCCACGGCGTCAGCGGCTTTTTCCTCGGCTTTCAGGACCTCCAGTATCTCGCCGCGGTGTTGACCGGCGGGACGCTGCTCGGCCTGTCCAGCACGCTCGCGTTCGCCGTTGCCGAATCCCGCCTGGAGACGGCTGATCGAGTGAACCAAGGACCTGGCGGTCCCTCCTCGGAGTGATGTACGTCTCCCGTGCCGTCGAGAGTATCCGTTCGGACCCGATCGAGGGGGAATCGATCGGGTTGGTACTGGAAACGGCTCCCGATGCCGACCCCGACGCCGTCGCCGCGGCCGCCGAGGCCGCAGGCGCGACCGTCGACCGACACCTCCAGTTCGGCGATCTCGCCGTGACGGTCCCCCAGATGGCTGTCGACGATATCTGTACCGTCGACGGGCTGGCCGCCGTCCAGACCACTGACGCCATCTCGATCACCCACGAGGACGCCGCCGACGAAGACGTCGAGTTCGACGACTGACTTTCGCACTGTTTTTGAGACTGCCGGGCTACCTTCCAGTGAGGGCACGTAGCTCAGTCCGGATAGAGCGTCGGACTTCTATCCCCGTCGCGACTGCGAGGGGGGAAGAGATCCGACGGTCGTGGGTTCGAATCCCACCGTGCCCGTCCCGAGACTGTCGGTTACTTACTTCCCCGCTCAAGCCCCGATAGCAAAGGGTACAGACACTCTCTGACAGCATCTCAGAATAAATCTGAGACTCAGATTTCGGAGTTCGTCCATCTCCTGAACGGCCCCCGACGCCATCTGTCGATTTCCATTGTTCCCCGACGGCGTAGGGGGTGTCCGACGTGATCTTCGAGCCCCGTGTCGAGTTTACTTCCGGGAGTGACAAGCGGAGACAGCTATCTCGTTTGGGAATCGAACGGTCATTCTGCGACCCCCTTCAGGGGCACAGAATCGACGATGGTGTTGCGCCGACGCCAACCGCGATACCGACGGTGTTGTCGTCGACGAGGTGACGGTAACTGACACCGCTGATGAAACAGACCCCTGACACAACGCTGCCGGTAGAAACTGGACCACAGCGGCGTCTGCACAGACCAGCCGATACAGTCGTTCAAAACGTTCCAACTGCGCCGAGAGCTACACGGAAACTGGACGAGGGCGTGACAGACACGCAAACATACCGTCCGATGGACGATGATCCCGAAAAAGCTCGACCGTACTGTGTGGTAACGCCGCCGAGCGCGCCGCGGAGCTACATCCCGCTGTAGGCGCTGGCGAGTTGGTTGATCACTTCCTCGTTGGAGTTGCCGGAGATGAACGAGGAGATCGCGGAATTGACGCCGGAAGCCGCTTCCGGCGGCGCGGCGAGACCGTGAGCGACCGACGCCGGCTGGCCGCTGCTGTTCTGGAAGTCGTTGATCTGGTCGGCCGAGAAGTCGTTGAACGGGTCCGTCGAGACGTCGGTCCGGGGCGGGATCGCACCCTTGCCGGGGTTGAAGATCTCTTGGGCCTGGGTGGTTCCGACGAAGCGACACCACAGCGTCGTCGCCTCGGGCGAGGGGTTGTCGATCGGGTACGGGAACGAGTCGATGACGAGCGAGTAGTAGCTGTCACTGCCAGGGAACGGGACGTAGTCCCACCCCTCACCGTAGGTGAAGTCGTTGACGTAGTAGGTGCTTGCGGCCCAGTCGCCCTGGTGGATGAAGGCGGCGTCGCCGTTGATGACCTGAGAGTTGGCCTCCGTCCAGGAGATCGAACCGGCGTCGCTTGGGTAGAACTCGCTGTAGTCCCGGACGATGTCCAGTGCGGCCCCGAGTTCGTCACGGTAGGACTCGACGGCGCCGTCCTCGAACACTTCGGAGTAGGTCTGGCCGTCCTGTTGGGCCAGGAAGACGGTCTCGAACAGTTGGACCGTCGACCAGGGGGCGTTGGTCTGGTGGGCCATCCCCGTGTAGCCGGCGTCGGCGACAGCTTCGAGCCCGTCGACGACATCCGAGGGCGTGTTGAAGTCCGACGGGTCCACGCCGGCGTCCTCAACGACGCTGACGTTGTAGAAGAGATTGTTGAGTCGGTGGATGTTCAGCGGCACCGTCACGTAGTTGCCCGACGGCTGGGCGACGTTCCGGACGCCCTCTAGGTAGGCCTCTTTCATGTTGTTGTGGTCCCAGACCGATTCCTCGATGTCTTCGAGGAGGTTCGCGTCCGTGTATGGGATCAGTGCCTTGCCGGGCCAGTTCTGCCAGGTACTCGGGTGGTTGCCGTTCTGGATTCGAGTCCGGATGTTGGACTGGAGGTTCGTTCCGGCACCGCCGGCGATGAGGTTCTCGTCGAAGTCGACGAACGGATACTCCTCCTGGAAGGCGTCCATCACTGACTGGATCGCCTCCAGGCCGTCGCCCTCGCCCCACCAGTGGGCGATTTCGAGGGTGTTTGTCTCGGTCTGGCCGTCGCTGCCGTCGCCACTGCTGCCGTCACCGCTCCCGCCGTCGCTGCCACTGCCGCCGTCACCGCTGCCGCCGTCACCGCTGCCGCCGTCGCCACCACAGCCGGCGAGGGACGCAGCCCCAGCGGCACCAGCGATTCGCAGCGCGTTCCGTCTCGATAGGTTCCGGTCCGAGTCGTTGTCTGACATCAGTATCGTCTTACCTTCCGGTTGATCATGTAAAAGCCGTTCTATGACAACAGGGGCGACTTCACATATCGTGGAGTCCCGATTCCCGTCACGAGGGCTCGCGAGCCGCCGGCTCGCTACCCTACAGGTCGCAAGCGTTTTGCCCGCGGCTCCTGTACGCAGGTCCATGGCCGACTGCCCGCTTGCCGACGATTGCCCCAGTTTCACCGAACGCATCGAGGGGATGGGGTGTACACACTACGGCGACAGAGGTGGCGCCGAGTGGTGTAATCACTACAACCAGCCCATCTCCGACCTCAAGAGCCAGCCGGTGAAGCCGGGACAGGAAGTCGTCGTGACCGTCGAAGATATCCACGAGAGCGGTGCCGGCGTCGGGCGGACCGAAGACGGGTTCATCATCATGGTCGACGGCGTCCTCCCGCCGGCTAAATCGAAGGTGAAAGTCACCAAGGTCCGGTCGAACCACGCCCGCGCGGAGGAACTCGAACGGCTGGAACTCGACGAGGACGAGACCGAAGACGACGAGCCGGCTGACGACGAGGAGACGCAAGCCGACACCGAGGCAGACGACGAAGACGACCGACGGCTGGGCAGCCGCGACAACTTCTGGGGCAGTTAACTCCCGCGACCGGGGGTTCTTTTTACCGACGCGAACGCCCTTCCAGTATGGACCTTGAACTGGAGGGCAACGTCGCGCTCTGTACCGCCGCAACGAGTGGCCTCGGCCTCGCAAGCGCCCGCCGTCTCGCGAGCGAGGGTGCCCACGTAGCCGTCTGTGGGACCACACCCGAACACGTCGACCGGGCGCGCGAGGAGCTTCGGGACGCCGGATCTGGGGATGTCCTGGCAGTCCAGGCCGACATCACCGACCGCACCGAAGTCGAGGCGTTCGTCGAGGAGACTGTCGACGAACTGGGCGGGCTCGACCACGTCGTCACGAGTGCCGGCGGACCCGCACCCGGCCCGTTCCTGGAGACGACCGAACGCCAGTGGTACTCCGCCTACGACCTGCTCGTGATGAGCTACGTCTGGACGACCCGCTTCGGGGCTCCGTACCTCCGGGAGTCGGCAGCCGGCACCGTCGTCGCCATCACCTCGCGGTCGGTCCGGGAGGTCATCGACGATCTGGTCCTCTCGAACGCGGTCCGGCGGGCGGTGATCGGCCTCGTGAAGACCCAGGCACGCGAGTTCGCCCCGGAGATACGGGTCAATGCCGTTCTCCCCGGCGCTCACGAGACGCCGCGTATCGAGGAACTCGTCGAGGCGGCCGTCGAACGCGGCGAGTACGACTCCTACGAGGACGGCATCGCCGAGTGGTCCGATGCGCCGCTGGGACGGGTCGGCCAGCCGGAGGAACTGGGCGACGTGGTCGCGTATCTCTCCTCCGCGCGCTCCTCGTACGTTACCGGGACTGCCCTCCCGGTCGACGGCGGAGCGATGCGCAGCTAGGGGCGGTCCAGCCGCTCGGTCGAATCGGTGTTGCTCGTCGCCAGCTGCCAGACCAGTAGCCCGAGCGAAAGTAGCGCCACCGCCGCTGTGGCGATATAGCCCGTACTCCCGACCTCGAAGAGTTGATCGGGAAACAGCGCGCCCATCACGAGTAGTCCGACGGCCGAGAACCCCACGAGAAACGGGATCACGAGCAGCCAAAACCGCCGAGCGACGCTGTCCATACTGTGCCGGATACCGCCCGCGACAATGACTGTTTCGGCGGTTAGAACGCGTCCTCGCCCCGGAGTCGTGCCACGACCTCCCGGACCCGCTGGGCCTGTGCCTTCGGGACGACGAGCGTCCGGTCGCCGAACGAGGCGACGACGAGGTCCGAGACGCCGACGACGCTGACGTGGCCGTCGGTCGCGACGACGTTGCCGTCGGCGTCGATCAACAGCGCGTCGCCGAGGACGGCGTTGCCGTCGGTGTCATCGAGGACCCGTTCGAGCGCGTCCCACGAGCCCAGGTCGTCCCACGCGAGGTCGGCCGGGACGACGTAGACGTCCTCGGCCCGTTCGAGCACCGCGTGGTCGACGCTCACCGACTCGACCGCGTCGAACGCCGCCGCTGGGTCGTCGTCGAGGCGTTCGATCAGCGGTCCGAGCGGTGTCTCGCTGGCCGCCGCCAGAAACGCCGTCGGTGTCCAGGCGAACAGCCCGGCGTTCCAGTAGAACCCCTCCTCGACGTACGCTCGGGCGGTCGATTCGTCCGGTTTCTCGTGGAACCGCTCGACGCTGCTGTAGCCGTCTACGGACGCGCCCGGCTTGATATACCCGTACTCCGTCGCGGCCCTGCTGGGTTCGATGCCGACCGTCACGAGCCCCCCTGTTTCCGCTGCAGTCCGTGCCGCTCGCTCCGCGACAGCCTGGAACTCTCCCTCGACGTGGTGGTCGCTGGGCAGACAGAGCAACACGCAGTCGCCGACCTGCTCGCGGATACGGTGGGCGGCGTACGCCAGCGCCGGCCCGGTGTCTTTCGGCTCGGGTTCGGTCAGTACGGCCGCCCCAGGTGCCCGCTCGCGTACGCCCTCGACGTAGTCCTCTCGGGTGAGGACGTAGGTCTCGTCGGCGAAGCCGGCTCGCTCGACTGTTCGGGCCAACAGAGACTGTTCGTGACCGAACGACTGGAACTGTTTGGGCCGGTCGCTGCGACTCGCCGGATAGAGCCTGGTACCGGTCCCGCCCGCGAGAACGAGCGCGACGAGAGGTCTGTCCATGCACGGCGTTGGCGTCCGGCCGTCTCAAACCTGTGGGATCACCACGTCTCGACGGCCCCGTCACGGATGTCCTCGACACAGCCCTGGCAGTCGGGGTGATCGGCGTCGAAACAGTCCGGGCGGGCCTGTGGGTCCAGCGAGACGGCCCGCCGGTCGGCGTGGCGTCGACAGACGATCCGCGCCCGGCCGTCCTCGTCGCGGGGCAACCCGGCCAGTGCGGCCCGCTTCCCGTCGCTGTATGCCCGCTTGGCCTCCGAGAGTTGTTGGCCGGCCGACCGGAGCGTGTTGCTGATAAAGCGCGCGATCCGGTCGTCGTCACTGTCGGCCATACGCGACGGTTGCGGCCGGGCACGGATCAATCTTCCCGCGCTCACCGCTCGACGATGGGGTCTGGCGGTTTCACTTTCACTCCGCCGGGCGAGTGTTTATATCCGAAGCCGACCAACGCTGGAATGTCTCCCATCGAAAACCAGGCGGAGACAGTGAACGCCAATGACTGCAACAGATTTGCGTACCCAAGCCGAAGAGATACACGAGCAGTTCTCCGACCAGTTGGACCTCGACGTCGAGGATATCGTCGAGCGACTCGACACGCTCGTCAACGACTACCAGGTCCCGATCAGTGAGGCCCGCCGGAGCGTCGTCAACACGTACTTGGACGAGGCCGGCATGGACCGGGACCAACTCGCCAGCGGCGGCGGCAACGAACAGGTTCAGGTGGCCGACGTCGACGCCCCCGAGGAGTGGGTCGACATGCGTGTCACCCTCGTCGAACTGTGGGAACCCCGTGCCGACGCCGTCGCCCAGGTCGGGTTGCTCGGCGACGAGACGGGCACGATCAAGTTCACGAAGTGGTCGAAATCCGACCTCCCCGAACTCTCCGAAGGGACCTCCTACGCCCTGCGGAACGTCGTCACCGACGAATACCAGGGCCGGTTCTCGGTGAAGCTCAACCGCACGACCACGATCGAGGAACTCGACGAGGAGATCGAGGTCGGCGACGACAGTGTCGAGGTCGAGGGCGCGCTGGTCGACATCCAGTCGGGCTCCGGGCTGATCAAACGCTGCCCCGAGGACGACTGTACCCGCGTCCTCCAGAACGGCCGCTGTAGCGAACACGGCGAAGTCGAAGGCGAGTTCGATCTCCGCATCAAGGGCGTCTTAGACGACGGCGAGGAGGTCACCGAGGTCATCTTCGACGAGGACGCCACGGAGAAACTCACCGGCATCACCCTCGAAGAAGCCAAGGAGATGGCCATGGACGCGCTCGATACCACCGTCGTGGCCGACGAGATGCGCGAGGGCATCCTCGGACGCTACTACCGGGTGACCGGGCCGACGTTCGGCCGCTACGTCCTGGCCGACGACCACGAACGGCTCACCGGCTCAGTGGATGCGGACGAAGTCCTCATCAAAGCGAGGTCGATCTAGATGGCGAGTACACCCACCCGCGAAGTCGCCCGCCGCGTCTTCGCCCGCGAGTTCAACGATGCGAGCTACACGTTCAAGGAGTCCGACGACGACCGTGCCCCGGTGTACGTCCTCTTGCCGACCGGCCAGCGCGCCAACCGCGTGTTCCTGGTCGGGACGCTGACCGAGACCGAGGACGTCGGTGAGGACAGCGAGTACTGGCAGGGTCGGGTCGTCGACCCCAACGGCGACACGTTCTTCATGTACGCCGGCCAGTACCAGCCCGACGCCGCGTCGATGCTCCGGGAACTCGAACCGCCTGCCTACGTCGCCGTCGTCGGTAAGCCACGGACCTACGAGACCGACGAGGGCGACGTAAACGTCTCCGTTCGCCCCGAATCGATCTCCGAGGTCGACGAGGCCACGCGGGACCGCTGGGTCGCTGAGACCGCCCAGCGGACGATCGACCGCATCCAGCGGTTCACCGAAGCCGACCCCGACGACCCAGGGACCGACGAGTACGTCGCGATGGCCCACGAGGAGTACGGCGACGACGTCGAGCCGTACCGCCAGTCCGTCGTCGGTGCCCTAGAGAGCATGCAGGACGAGCAGGCCGAGGCCAGCGCCGACTGATCAGGGTTCCAGTAGCTCCACGAGGTTCCCGTCGGGATCGACGACGAAGAGGATCGTCGTCCCGCTTTCGGTCGTCTGTGGCTCGCTCAGCGTCTCCACACCGTCGGGTAGCCCCTCGTAGACTGAAGCGAGATCGTCGACTTCCAGTCCGAGGTGTGTCGCGCCCGGCTCGTTGAGCTGTGGCTCGGGGCGTTCGTCGCCCTCGGGATCGTAGCTGACCAGTTCCACCCGTGTGCTCCCGGCGTCCAGATGGACGAACTCGGCGCTGGCACCGTCGACGCCCACGCCGGTCGCGAAGGCGTCGCCGCTCACGGAGAACCGGGAGACGACATCCAGTTCAAGTACGTCCCGGTAGAACTCCACGGCTCCTTCGAGATCGGCGACGGTGACGGCGTAGTGGTGTGCTGTCGCGTCCATACCGACTGCAAGACCGCGGGGCAGCTAAACCGCTGTGGTCGCGTTTCTTTCAGCCGAGCCGGTGACGTGCGAGCGTCTGACAAACGATTAAATACGAGGACGGACGAATAGGACACAACGATGGGCAACAAAAACAAGACGATCTCCTTCCGCGTGAGCGAGGACAAGTTCGAGACGCTCCGCGAGATCGCCGAGGAGCGCGATATCTCGCTTTCCGCGGTGTTCCGGGACTACGTCGACACGCTGGTCGCCCACGACGGCCAGGTGAAAGTCGCCCCCGAGCACGAACTCGAAGAGGCCGCCGAGGAGTCCAGTACGGAGAGCTTCCCGCCGAAAGTCGAGGTTCCGAAGAGCTTCGTCCGGGAACACGAACGACTCGAACTCGAAGCCGAACACCTCCGCGAGCAACTGGAAGAGCACAAACGCTACGTCACGAAGCTCCGCCAGCAACTCGACCAGATGGACCAGGACGAGGTCATCCACCTCGAAGACCTCGACGAAGACGAAGAGGACGACGCGTCCTACCGGATCGGAAGCTTCGAGGACCTATAACAGCCGCTGGCGCCGCTTGCGCGTCTCTGCTGCGACCTCTTCTTCGCCGTCGACGTCGGCCAGCGTCTCGACTGCCTCTAAGGTCCTGACCGAGTCGTCCAGAAACGAGAGCACGTCGCCGGGATAGGCATACAGCATGTAGTCGTCTGTCATCACGTCGACGATGGCGTCGGGACCCATCCCCTGTTCACGCAACTCCAGTAGGTACGCGACGAACTTCCGCTCCGGGCAACCACAGTGGGGTGCAGCCTGGCACTCACAGTCCATGAAGTCCTCGGCGAACTCCAGCACCCGATCACGGGTGGCGTCGTCGAGTTTGGCCAGCCCCTCCCCCTGGAAGAGGATGTCCAGCGTTGCACCGCTGAACGCCCCTTTCGGGAAGCTCGTCTCCAGTTGGGAGGCGAGCTGCTGGTGGTTCTTGACGTAGATCTTATCGGTGATAGCCACGCGTACGAAACCGTAGCGGGCGACCGTGTAAAAGCGTCTCGAAGCGGCCACAGAGTCGTAACGTATTTCTGTGACAGCGGAATAACTACGACTGCTTCAGCACGCGTGTCCGGGTTGGGGTAGTGGTATCCTTCAGCCTTGTGGTGGCTGAGACGTGGGTTCAATTCCCGCACCCGGACTCATTTCATATACTTAACAACTATTGCACTAATCAGGGGTAGCTCCGCTTTCACCTCGTTTTGATTGCATTTATTCTGGCACGGAATCAACTGAGGGTATGCCGCATACGTGCCCTACGTGTGGACAGGAGTTCGACAGCCAGCGGGGTCTCGGTGTCCACCATAGCCGATCACACGACGAACGGCTGCCGAATCGGGAGTGTGATCACTGCGATGAGCAGTTCTACTGTGAGTCCGAGAAACAATACTGTTCGGGGAACTGTCGGGACGAGGCCGTATCGTACGAGGGGGCAGACAACCCGAACTACAGTGGCGGCAAAACACAGACGACATGCCAGCTCTGTGACCAGACCTTCGAGTACTATCCATCTACCAAGGAAGGACTCTACTGTACCGACTGTGTCCAGACCGCAGCGTGGAGAGACCCTCCATCGCAGTCAGGAGCGGACCACCATTCTTGGACGGGTGGTACCCTGACACTGCCGTGTGACGTCTGTCGTAGTCCCGTGGAACGCTACCCAAGCCAGGTTCAAGGCGAAGTCACCCTCTGTAGCCGTGACTGCCACAGCGAGTGGCTCTCGGACGGGTTCACCGGCGATGGACACCCGAACTGGCGGGGCGGTGGCATCGACGACTACGGGCCGGGCTGGAACGCTGTCCGTGAGCGGGCGCTCGACCGGGACGGGAACGCCTGTGTCGTCTGTGGTGACGACGCGGACGACATCGGTCGGAACCCCGACGTCCACCACGTCGTCCCGGTCCGGTTGTTCGCCGCGTCGCCGGTGCTGGCGGTTCGGGACGCGCACACGCTCGACAACGTGGTCTCGCTGTGTCCGGCCTGCCACCGGCGAGCGGAGTTCGGACAGTTCTCGCGAGCGGAGTTGCGCTGGCGGGCTGGTATCGCTTTCCGGCAGCCGAGAGCGGCCAGCGCCTGCGGGCCTGCCGACTTCGACGGTCAGGGTTCAAGCCGTGCCGTTCCACGGTCGCCCGCGCCTGGCGCGTAGTCGCCGCTGGATTTGATGATCGAGAGCGCGGTCATGATGTCCGAACGGGTGAGCAGTCCCTCGAACCCGCCGTCCTCGTCGATGACCAGGAGGCGACCGACAGAGTTGTCCTGGAGGTGGGTTAGCGCGTCCATCACGTCGGTCTCGGGCGTGACAGTCACGAGATCGGTCGTCATCACGTCGCCGACGGTGTAGGCGTCGCGTTCGACCTCCCGGACGGCGCGGGCGTCCTCCAGTGCGACCAGGCCGACGACCTCGCCGTCGCGTTCGACCGGGTAGCCGGTGTGGCGCTCGGCGAACATCGTCTGGATGAGTTCCCGGACAGACTGGTCCGGACCGACCGTCGTCACGCGGTCGGCGGGCGTCATCACGTCGCCGACGGTGACGCCTTCGAAGGCGGCCGCCATGGCGGTCTGCCGGGCTTCGCCGGCCGCGCCGATGTAGATGAAGAAGGCCAGACCGGCCAGGAAGATGTTCCCGAGGACGAACAGCCCGAACAGCCCCAGGAAGATCGCGAAGACCTTCCCCACCTCGGCGGCGATCTCGGTCGCCCGGGCGTAGCTCCGGTTCCGTGCGAGCAGCGCCCGGAGGACGCGGCCGCCGTCCATCGGGAACCCCGGGAGCATGTTGAACGCGGCCAGCGCGAGGTTCATCACCGCGAGATACGCCAGCACGAACCTGGCCGACTGCAGCAGCGTCAACTCGGTCGCCGGCAGGACTGCGAACGCGGCGTACGAGAGGACACCGAGGAGGACACTGACGACCGGGCCGGCGACGGCGATAGCCAGTTCCTGTTTCCAGTCGTCGGGCATCTCGGTGAGCTGTGCGATCCCGCCGAAGAGCCAGAGGGTGATCGAGTCGATCGGAAAACCGTACCGCATCGCGACCAGCGAGTGACCCAGTTCGTGTAACACGACACCCGTGAACAGTCCGACGGCGGCAGCGACGCCCAGCACCCAGACCAGCGAACCGACGGTGAGCACCGACGGCTCCAGTCCGGCACCGAGCACGTCGTTCAGTAGCTCGGTAGTCTCGCCGATCTGTGTCCCGATGATCCAGGCGAACAGCGGCAGGACCAACAGGAAGGTCAGATCGAGCTGGATCGGGATACCGAACGCGCTGCCGATACGGAACCGGCGCATGCGGTCGTCTTGTCGGGGGACCGACTTAAGCCCCCCGTGGCGGCGTCCCGAGTGACTGAAGTAGGTCCCGCGTCGTACACACGTCCGTGTCACAGCAGGCTGCACAGGTCGATACGCTGTTCCTCCACGAGCGCGGCGAAGAGTACACTGTCGTCGCCCAACGTGACGGGGAGCGGCTGTTCCACGGTGTCCTCGAAATCAAGGAGACCGATGCGGGGCCTCGTCCCCGCCGACTCCGGATCAAGGACGGCACCGACGAGGACCTGCGCTCGCCCGATCAGTTCGTCGAACTCGCCCGTCGGGCGGCGCGACTGCGTATCTCCGAGCAGACGTCGAGACGAGCGCGCGAGCAGGCCCGTCGGATGTTCGGTGCCTACCAACTGGAGGCGAAAGTCGTCCGGACGTGTCGGTACTGTGCCAACGCCGGCCGCTATTCCCCGATTACGAGCGAGACGGAGATCCACACCGACGGGGAGAGTATCTGTCCGGACTGCGCCCGCGAGGAGCTGGACAGGGAACTCGCCTTCGAGGGTACTATAACCGGCGAGGCACGCGAACGCCTCGAAGAACTCATGCTCGAGGTCCAGGACTTGGATCGAATCTCGAACCTGCTGTCGGGGAACCTCGACCCGGACCTCACGAAGTTCGACGAGATCTCCGCGACCGTCGACGACGTCGAGTTGGTCCCGACGGACTCGCTGTCGCTACACCCCGGTATTCAGGACCACATCGAATCGCGGTTCGACACGCTGTTGCCGGTCCAGAGCCTCGCCGTCGAACACGGGGCGACCGACGGACGGGACCAGCTCATCGTCTCGGCGACGGCGACCGGGAAGACGCTGGTCGGCGAGATGGCCGGCCTCGATCGCGTCCTCAACAACAAGGGGAAGATGTTGTTTCTGGTCCCACTGGTCGCGTTGGCGAACCAGAAATACGAGTCGTTCCGGGACCGCTACGGTGACATGGTCGACGTCTCGCTCCGGGTCGGAGCCAGCCGGATCGCGGACGAGGGGGGCCGCTTCGACCCCGGTGCCGATGTCATCGTCGGCACCTACGAGGGGATCGACCACGCCCTGCGGACCGGAAAGGACCTGGGGACGATCGGGACGGTCGTCATCGACGAGGTCCACACGCTCGGGGAAGACGAGCGGGGCCACCGGCTCGACGGGTTGATCTCGCGGCTGAAACACTACTGCGAGCGCGGGACGACGGAGGCGTCCCGGCACAGGCGAGCGGGCGACGCCCGCGAGCAGGGCGGTGCGCCGGCGTCGGGGGACACGCAGTGGATCTACCTCTCGGCGACGGTCGGCAACCCCGGCCAACTGGCCGAGAAACTCCGCGCACAACTCATCGAGTTCGAGGAGCGACCGGTACCGATCGAACGCCACGTCACCTTCGCCGACGGCCGGGAGAAGATCGAGACCGAGAAGAAACTCGTCAAGCGGGCCTTCGACACGAAATCGAGCAAGGGCTACCGGGGACAGACGATCGTCTTCACCAACTCCCGGCGGCGCTGTCACGAGATCTCCCGGAAGCTGACCTACGACTCGGCGCCCTACCACGCCGGGCTGGACAACAAGCGTCGCCATCGTGTCGAACAACAGTTCGCCGATCAGGAACTGGCGGCCGTGGTCACGACCGCTGCACTCGCCGCCGGGGTCGATTTCCCGGCCTCACAGGTCATCTTCGACTCGCTGGCGATGGGTATCGAGTGGCTCACCGTCCAGGAGTTCAGCCAGATGCTCGGGCGCGCGGGGCGGCCCGATTACCACGACAAGGGGACCGTCTACCTGCTCGTCGAACCGGACTGCACGTACCACAACAGTATGGAGATGACCGAGGACGAGGTGGCGTTCAAGCTCCTCAAAGGCGAGATGGAGCCGGTCATCACCCGCTACGACGAGAGCGCGGCCGTCGAGGAGACGCTGGCGAACGTCACGGTCGCGGGCAAGCGGGCGAAGGCGCTCAACGACCGGATGATCGGCGAGGTCCCGACCAAACACGCCCTGGGGAAGCTCCTGGAGTACGAGTTCATCGACGGGCTCTCGCCGACGCCGCTGGGCCGGGCGGTCACCCGGCACTTCCTGGCCCCCGACGAGTCGTTCCAGTTGCTCGACGGTATCCGGAAGGGCGAGGACCCCTACGAGATCGTCGCGGGCATGGAACTGCGCGACGAGCACTAGTCGGCGACGCGGCGTCGAGGGGACGTACATTCTTGTAGCGGGCTCCCCATCCCGTCGGTATGGGGCTGTTCGACATCATCCGCCGGACGCTCGGCGGTGGCGACGACACCGACGGCGAGGAGTCCGCGAGCGCCGAACCCACGACCGAGACGGCGTCTGACGGTCCAACGGTGACCGACAGCGCCTCGCTCTCGCCGACGGAGTTCCGCCAGCGGGCCGAGACGGTCGCCGATCGGTCCGAACAGCTCGATCTCACGACCGGATCGCTCTCCCGGCTCGACGCCGCCGTCGCCGAGCAGTTCGACGGCGAGACGGTCGAGGACGGCGACGATACGGCCTACACCACCAACACCGTCCGGTTCGGGAGTTATCTGGGCGAGGTGTTGGTTCGTGAGCTGGACGGCAGGTGGGTCCAGGACGACGGCTGGGGCGTCACCGTCACCGGGGCCGACGACGAACGCACCGTCGCGGTCTTCGACGTCGCCGCTCGCTCGTTCGCCGCGGAACCGGCGTTCGCCGCCGTCGTCGACCGGCTGGAGGACGAGTTGATGCTTTCGGCCGAACCCGCCGACGAGGCCGATGCCGACGACGGCGGCGAAGCCGATCGGGCCGATCAGGCGACATCCCAGACCGGGACTCCCGACTCCGAGCCGGTCGAGGACTGGGCCGACGCCGGTGACTGGCAACCGGCGACAGAGAAAGCCGGCTTCGACGGGACGGACGAGAGCGACGGCGGTAGCGTCGCCGACACGCCCGACGAACCCGACGAGGATGACGGGGGTGAGAGTGGGGCGGAGTCGGACGACGGGTTCCGTATCCCGGACGCCGAGGGGGGCGTTGCGGCCGAGGGTGGCACCGACACGACGACCGACGACGACGGCGTGACCGCTTCCGATACCGAGACAAGCGAGGAGGGGTCGGGCCACACGGACGCCTGGTCGCTGGCCGCGGAGTCGGCATCAGCGGCCGACGATCGCGGTGATACCGCCAGGTCGGCGGACACAGAAGACGGATCGCTGCTCGATCAACTGGCACAGGACGAAGACGAGCCGTCGGACCCCGCCGCCGGTGAGGGGCTCCGGGCCGACTACGCCGAGCGAGCGGCGGACTTCGCGTCCTTCTGGGGGGAGCACGACCTCGATTTCACGCCGGCATCGCTGGCCCGCCTCGACGACCTCGTCGATGCCGAGTGGGAGGAGGAACGGTTCGCCGACGCGACCTACGGCGAGACCGACCGCTTCGAGGACCGCTCGTTCACCAGCCTCGTCGAGGAACTGGGCAGTTACTTCGGCGAGGTACTGGTCAGGGAACTCGACGCCGAGTGGACCGACGAGACCGACCACCCGGCCGCCGTCGTCGTGACGGGTCCCGACGGCAGGCTGGCGGTCCCGGTCTACGACGTGGCGATGGGGTCGCTCCGCGGCGGCGCTGCCTTCGAACGGAGCTATCGCGCCCTGCTCGCGGATCTCGAAGACGGCTGACTCCACACACTTTTTCCCCGCTCCCCTCACAGTCGGGGTGTGCTGGAGTCAGTCACGCCCGGGATGGCGTTCGTGTTCGCGTTGATCCTCGTGGCGCTCGTGTTGTTCGCCACCGAGGCGCTCCCGGTCGACGTGACCGCGATCAGCGTCATGGTCGCGCTGATGCTCGTCGAGCCGGTGACGACCGTCGCTGTCGATGCCGACCTGCTGGCCGAACCGGTGTACGCGCTCCACCAGCCCGGTGACGGCGAGTCGCCGCTGACTGCGGGGTTGTCGGGGTTTGCCTCGACGGCGACGATCACCGTCCTGGCGATGTTCATCCTCTCGGACGGCGTCCAGCGGACCGGTATCGTCCAGTTGTTGGGGGCGAAGATCGCTTCGCTGACCGGCGACAGCGAGTCCCGGCAACTGGGTGCGACGATCGGCCTGGTCGCGCCGATCTCCGGGTTCATCAACAACACCGCCGCCGTGGCGATCCTGCTGCCGATGGTTACCGACATCGCCCACAAGGGGAAGATCTCGCCCTCGAAACTGCTCCTCCCGCTGTCGTACGCCTCGATGTTCGGCGGGATGCTCACGCTGATCGGCACCTCGACGAACATCCTCGCCTCCCAGCTATCCGCTGATCTGCTCGATCACCCCTTCGGGATGTTCGAGTTCACGCAACTCGGGCTGATCGTCTCGGTCGTCGGCACCGTCTACCTGCTCACCGTCGGGCGCTGGCTCGTCCCGAGCCGGATCGAGGCCCGCGAGGATCTCACCGAAGAGTTCGAAATGGCGGAGTACCTCACGGAAGTCGTCGTCCGCGAGGATTCGCCGATCGTCGGCCAGACCGTCCAGACGGCCCTGGCCGAGACCGAGTTCGACGTCGATATCGTCCAACTCGTTCGCGGCGGCCGCACGTTCCTCGAACCGTTGGGTCCGAAGACGATCCGGGCTGGCGACGTCTTCGCGATCCGGACCGATCGGGACACGCTGGTCGACCTCCTCGACGCCGAGGGGCTGGATCTGATCCCCGAGGTCGAGGTCGACGACGCGGAACTGGAGAGCGCGAGCGAACGGACGAACCTCGTCGAGGTCGTCATCGCTCCGGGCTCGTCGCTGGTCGGGGAGACGTTCGTCTCCTCGAACTTCCGACAGCGCTACGACGCGACGGTGCTTGCGCTCCGGCGCGGGCGCGAACTGTTCCGCCAGCGGATGGATCGGATCAGGCTGAAAGTCGGTGACACGCTCCTGGTGCAGGCCACCTCCGAGAGCATCGAGCGACTCAACGTCAACAACGACTTCATCGTCGCCCAGGAGATCCAACGGCCGGACTTCCGGCGCTCGAAGATCCCGGTAGCCGTCGGCATCGTCGCGGCGGTCGTCGGGGCCGCGGCGCTCACCCCAGTTCACATCGTCGTCTCGGCGCTCGCCGGCGCCGTCGCAATGGTCCTGACCGGCTGTCTCCGCCCCCAGGAACTGTACGACGCCGTCCAGTGGGACGTGATCTTCCTGCTTGCGGGCGTGATCCCGCTCGGGATCGCGCTCCAGGAGACCGGCGGCGCCGACCTGCTCGCGGACCTGTTCGTGCTGTTCGCTCCGGGGTTTACACCGATCGTCGTCCTCGGGTTGATGTACGTCGTCACGGCGGTCCTGACGAACATCATCTCGAACAACGCCTCGGTCGTCTTGATGATCCCCGTCGCCGTCGAGGCCGCCCAGCAACTGGGTGCCTACCCCTTCGCGTTCGTCCTGGCGGTCACGTTCGCGGCGTCGACGGCGTTCATGACGCCCGTGGGGTACCAGACGAACCTGTTGGTGTACGGGCCGGGTGGCTATCGGTTCAGTGACTATCTGAAAGTCGGCGCGCCGCTGCAAGCGGTGTTTGCCGTCGTGACGACCCTGGGGATCGCGTACTTCTGGGGTCTCGCGCCGCCGTAGCACGGGGACGCGAGCAACGAAACCCTTTACTCGGTGACGGACGCATCCTCACCTGCGGGATCGTGGGGTAGCTTGGTAACCTTCGGGCCTTGGGTGCCCGTGCCCCTAGTTCAAATCTGGGCGATCCCACTCAACGCGGTTCTCTCGACCCGAACAGCCAGTCACTGCTGGGTCGTCCGACAGACGGGCCGAACGACCGCTTCCTCGACCCGGTCGCGTGTCGCCTCGACCGAGCCGGAGTTGTCGACGACGACGTGGTCACGTTCGAACGGGTCGAACGCGGCCCGGTGTTGTTCGTAGACCGCGAAATCGGCGTCGCTGACGGTTCCCTCGCGGCGCTCGATCCGCTCTCTGACGACCTCCGGGGAACAGGTCACCCGGACGAACAGCAACTCGGCCCCGGCTTCGCGTGCCGTCTCGGCGGCCATCTCCCGGTAGCGTACCGAATTAAACGTCGCGTCGACGACGACGGACTCTCCCTGTTCCAACTCCCTCCGGGCACGCGAGAGCAGTTCCTCGTAGGTCCGTTCGATCTCGGCGTCGGTGTAGGAGGGGTCGTCGAACAGCGACTTTCGCACCTCGTCGCTGCGGTATCGCGGTGCCCCGCACTGCCGGGCGGCGTACCCGGAGGCCGTCGACTTCCCGACGCCCGGGAGACCACAGAAGGCGATGAGTGCTGGGCTGTCCACAGCGGCCGTTCACACAGTCGAGGCTTAATTTCCCCGATTCTGGCGGCCGGCGACAGACCCTTGGCGTCCCGGTGTGCACGCTGTGGCATGAGTGCGTACACCGACGCCGACTGGCTTCGGGACCACCTCGGAGACGTGCTGGCGTTCTACTACCCGGCCTGTGTCGACGAACGGAACGGTGGGTTCGTCGCACAGTTGGACGCCGAGACCGGCGAGAGCTACGATCCGGACAGCAAACACCTGGTGGCGGCGGCACGGTTCACCCGGAACTTCGCGCTGGCTGTCGAGCTGTTCGGTACCGACCCGTGGCTGGGCGCGGCCCAGCGTGGTACCGACTTCCTCCACGAGCACTTTCGCGACGCCGAACACGGGGGGTACCACTGGCTGCTCTCCGGGACGACGCCGACCGACTCACAGCGGGTCTGCTACGGGCACGCGTTCGTCGTCCTCGCGTACGCTCGGGCGACCGACGCCGGGGTCGACGGCGCAGCGGACCGGCTCGACGAGGCCTGGACACTGCTCGACGAGCGGTTCTACGAGCCCGACCAGGGACTCTACCGGAGCGTCTTCGACGCCGACTGGGACGCTGCCGAAGCCTACCGCGGGCAGAACGCCAACATGCACGCCTGTGAGGCCAACATCGTCGCCTACGAGGTTACCGGCGAGACCCGGTATCTCGACCGCGCGCTGACTGTCGCCGAACGGCTCTGTGTCGACCTGGCCGGCGAGACCGAGGGCCGGATCTGGGAACACTACACCGACGACTGGAGCCACGACTTCGCGTACAACCGCGACGACCCGACCCACCAGTTCCGCCCGTGGGGGTACCAGCCCGGTCACCACGCCGAGTGGGCGAAACTCCTCTCGATTCTGGACCGCCACGCCGAGGCCGACTGGCTGCTCGACCGCGCCAGGGAACTGTTCGACGCGGCGACGACCGGCTGGGACGACGACCGCGGCGGGTTCTACTACTCGCTAGACCGGGCGGGCGAGCCGGTCGTCGACGACAAGTACAGCTGGGAGGTCGCCGAAGCGATCGGTGCCGCCGCCGCGCTGATCGAGCGGACCGGCCGGGATCGGTACCGGGAGTGGTACGACCGCTGCTGGGAGTACGCGGTCGAGACGATGGTCGCGCCCAGCGGCAACTGGTACGAACGGGTCGACGTGGACAACGAGCCGTATCCGACCGGCGACGGGCCGGCGGTCGAACCGGGCTATCACCCGATCGGTGCCTGCTACGAGAGCCTGCGGAGCCTCGGCGAGTAGCCGCCCGGCGGCTCGTTTCCCCGTTATCTCGGGCGCGATCGACCTACCGTCTCCCGGTCGTGTCGGCCACCGTCTCACGCTCACCCCCGTTCACGAACATTCTTAGCCCGTCGGGCGCAATCGTTGTCCAACCAGATGGCGACCGCCGACAACACCGAACTCATCGATCGCTTCGAGGAGTTCTACCGCAACTACTACCGCAACGAGATCGGTGAGCTCGCACAGAAGTACCCCAACGACCAGAAGTCGCTGTATATCGACTGGGACGACCTCTATCGGTTCGATCCGGACCTGGCCGACGACTACCGCACCAAGCCCGA
The DNA here is from genome assembly GCF_029278565.1 of Haloarcula halophila. Lineage (NCBI taxonomy): Archaea > Methanobacteriati > Methanobacteriota > Halobacteria > Halobacteriales > Haloarculaceae > Haloarcula > Haloarcula halophila. The sequence goes on from NZ_CP119559.1 coordinate 1,898,959, forward strand.
ACAGCTCCAGGAGTACGCCGAGGAGGCGCTGCGGCTGTACGACCTCCCCGTCGACGTCTCGCTGGGCCAGGCCCACGTCCGGGTCCAGAACCTCCCCGACTCCGAGGACATCCGCGAGATTCGGCACGAACACCACGGCAACCTCATCGCCGTTCAGGGCATCGTCCGGAAGGCGACCGACGTTCGCCCGAAGGTCGTCGAAGCCGCCTTCGAGTGCCAGCGCTGCGGGACCCTCACCCGCATCCCACAGAACACCGGCGACTTCCAGGAGCCCCACGAGTGTCAGGGCTGTGAACGCCAGGGCCCGTTCCGGCTCAACACCGAACAGTCCCAGTTCATCGACGCCCAGAAGATCCGCGTCCAGGAGTCCCCCGAGGGGTTGCGTGGCGGTGAGACGCCCCAGTCGATCGACATCAACGTCGAGGACGACATCACGGGGACGGTGACGGCGGGTGACCACGTCCGGGTCACCGGCGTCCTCAAACTCGACCAGCAGGGGTCGGACCAGGACAAGTCACCGATGTTCGACATCTACATGGACGGGGTCAGCGTCGTCATTGAGGACGAGCAGTTCGAGGACATGGACATCACCGACGCCGACAAGAAAGAGATCATCGAGCTCTCGAACGAGCCCGACATCTACGACCGGATGGTCGGCGCCATCGCCCCCTCCATCTACGGCTACGAGAAGGAGAAGCTCGCGATGATGCTCCAGCTGTTTTCGGGCGTCACGAAGGAACTCCCCGACGGCTCGCGCATCCGGGGTGACCTGCACATGCTACTGATCGGTGACCCCGGAACTGGCAAATCGCAGATGTTATCATATATCCGGGAGATAGCCCCTCGGTCTGTCTACACGTCGGGGAAAGGCTCCAGCTCTGCCGGCCTTACTGCGGCGGCTGTGCGGGACGACTTCGGCGACGGCCAACAGTGGACGCTAGAGGCTGGCGCGCTCGTTCTGGCCGATCAAGGCATCGCCGCTGTCGACGAGCTAGACAAGATGAGTTGCGTGACTGGGGATACCCTCGTCCACGGGGCCGATGGGATCAACAGGATCCGTGACCTCGCCCACGAGTACGCCGACGACGGCGCGGTTGAATCGCTCTCCAACGGGCGTATGATCCGCGATATCGGCGATCTGCAGGTCTGGACGATGACCGACGACGGGCGGCTCGTCACCCGCCCGGTGACGGCCATCCACGAGTACGACGCGCCCGAGGACCTGACGCGGGTGACACTCCAGACGGGCGAACGACTCACCGCGACGGCGGACCACCCGTTCTTCGTCCGCGACGACGGCGAGCGTGTCGAACGGCCAGCCGCCGATTTGGAAGCCGGTGACTGGGTCTACGTCCCCCGGTCGGTGAGTGAGACGGCCGCCGACGGTGGCATCGACGCTGGCACGACAGCCGCGCCGGCGCTTGACAGAGAGTCGAACGGATCCGATAGCACAGTGTCTCCGGCGTTGGCGTCGATACTTGGCTACCTTGCCGGCGACGGCAACGTCTACTACGAGCGCGACGAGGGGGTCTACGGCATCCGGTTCACCAACGCGGAAGCGGAACTGCTCGCTGACTTCGAGCGGGCGTGCCGACAGGCGTTCGATAGCGAGCCAGTTCAACCGCCGAGCGAACAGCGTGACGACGGTGTCGAAACCGTCCGCATGCCGGGGAAACAGTACGCCGACGCCGTGCTCGACGCGGGGATGAATCTCGACGTCTACGACGGCAAACGATTGCCCGAGGCTGTCACTCGATCCTCACGAACGGCGAAAGGCGCGTTCCTCCGCGCGCTTGCCGACAGTGAAGGCACGGTCGACGACCGGAACGTCAAGATCTACTCGTCGAGTTACGACCTCCTCCTCGGCGCGAAGCAACTCCTGCTGGAGTTCGGCGTGTCGAGCCAGATCCAGACGCGCAAACGTTCGGCGGGTCGTGACGTCTACGTCCTCGCGATCACCGACGCCGACTCGCTGGTCGCGTTCGACCGTCACGTCGGGTTCACGCTCAACCGGAAGCAGGGGGCGCTCGACAACGTGGTCGACGCCGTCTCTGGCGACCGGACGATCCTCGATGTCGTTCCGCAGTGTGGATCGCTACTGGCCGACTGCCGTGAGTCGCTCCGTCTGCACCAGTCCGAGTGTGGGCTGAACGATGCGACATACTGTAGCTTCGAGAACGAAGACGCCGATGTCTCGATCCGGGCCGCCAGGACCATCCTGGAAGCGTTCGAATCCCGGAAACGCGACGCCGCCGCCGACCGTCGCGGGACGCTCGATGATGCCGACTGGGAGACGTTGGCCGCTGTCAGAGAGCGGTACCACGTCTCGCAGTCGGAACTGGCGACCGGGACGGACTACACCCAACAGCAGATATCCCGACTGTGGGACGAGGACGAACACCTCCGTGCTGTCGTCGCCACGAGGCTGGAGACGATTCTCGGAGCCGTCGCCGACACGGATCTGGATCCGCTCCGCGGACTCGTCACCGGGGACGTGAAGTGGCGACGCGTCGAGACGGTCGAGACAGTTCCGGCAAAAGTGGAGGACGATCAGATTCGCCTGCTCACCGAGGAGATCGCCGAACTCCTAGGATGTTCGGCCGACGAGGCTGTCGAGCGGGCACGCACGCTCCTGGCTTCCGACCCTGCGCTCACCGACTGGGAATCGGTCCGAACGGTGATGGAGCGATACGGCATCTCCGGTGCAGCAGTCGCGGACGACATCGGTGTCGACCAGTCGACTGTCTCGCGCTGGCTACGTGGTGTCGTCGACACCGATCAGTTCGACGAGATTCGGGGCGCAGTTCGCCAGCGTGTCGACCGTCTCCGAACCAAACTGGAGGGGCTTGTCGACGAGATCGAGGCACGCCAGACACCGAGCGTCTACGACCTGACGGTCGAGGGAACACACAACTTCGTGGCCAACGGCATGGTCGTCCACAACTCCGAGGACCGTTCGGCGATGCACGAAGCGTTAGAACAACAACGGATCAGTGTCAGTAAAGCTGGTATTAACGCCACGCTGAAAAGTCGCTGCTCGCTGCTCGGCGCGGCAAACCCCAAGTACGGGCGCTTCGACCAGTACGAGTCCATCGGCGAGCAGATCGATCTTGAACCGGCGCTGATCTCGCGGTTCGACCTCATCTTCACGGTCACCGACCAGCCTGACGAGGAGAAGGACCGCAACCTCGCCAAGCACATCATCCAGACCAACTACGCCGGCGAGTTGAACACCCATCGGGTCGAGACATCGACCTCGAACTACTCCGCCGAGGAGGTCGAGACCGTCACCGACGAGGTCGCCCCGACGATCGAGCCGAACCTCCTCCGGAAGTATATCGCCTACGCCAAGCGCAACTGCTTCCCGACGATGACCGAGGAAGCAAAGACCGTCATCGAGGAGTTCTACGTCGATCTACGGCTGAAAGGGCAGGACGAGGACGCTCCCGTCCCGGTCACCGCCCGGAAACTGGAGGCGCTCGTCCGGCTGGCGGAGGCCTCCGCGCGAATCCGGTTGTCGGATACCGTCGAGGAGGAGGACGCCGACCGGGCCGTCGAGATCGCCCACTACTGTCTGAAGGAGATCGGCGTCGATCCCGAGACCGGCGAGTTCGACGCCGACGTGGTCGAGACGGGAACCTCGAAGAGCCAGCGTGACCGCATCCAGAACATCCGGGGGATCATCGCCGATATCGAGGACGAGTACGACGAGGGCGCGCCGGTCGACGTGGTCATCGAACGCGCGGAAGAAGTCGACATCGACGAGTCCAAGGCCGAACACGAGATCGAGAAGCTCAAACAGAAAGGCGAGGTGTACGAGCCCCGCACCGACCATCTCCGGACGACATAATGGACCGCATCTCCGCACTGCGGAACGTCGAGGAGGCCCTGGCGACGTTCGAAGCGGGCGAGTGTTCGCTTGCCGACCTCGAACGGGAGGTCAGGGGGGTCCTGCGGACGTACGCGACGGACTTCGAGGGCGAGCTACGGGCCTACCGGGCACAGGGTGACGGTCCCGTCGACGGACTCGTCGTCCTCGCGTCGGACGCGACGGCGGCACGTGACCGTGTTCGCTCGCTGGTCGACGAACCCGGGCGGTTCGAGGTCGCTCCTGTCGAGTGAGTGCAGTGAAAGTGGTTTTACTCCCGGGGAGTGTATCGGTGTGTATCGTCGATGAGTGAGCTTCCCGAGGAACTCGCCGGAGCGACCAACACGCTGATCTGTGCGCCGTCGATGAGCCGCCACGCGGGTGGCGGGACCCACTGTACCGAGCTACTCAACGCGGGAGAGACGCCCGCGAGCGTCCTGTGGGTTACGTACACCCGCTCGCCGTCGGCGTGTGTCGAGGCCGTGCGCAGGTCGGGGGTCGAGCCGGCATCGCTGTCGGTCATCGCTGTCGGCGAGACCCCGATGGAAGACGACGAATCGCTCTCGTCGGTCAGGGTCGACACCGTCTCGACACCCAGTGACCTTACCGGGCTGGGGATCACGCTCAGCCAGACGCTCTCGGGCCGTGAAGATGTCGTCGTCTGTTTCGATTCGCTGACGGCCGTCCTCCAGTACGTCGAACGTGAGACGCTATACGAGTTCCTCCACGCCGTCGTCGGCCAACTCCACGCCGCCGACGCACTGGCACACTTCCATCTCGATCCGACAGCCCACGACAGGCAGACCGTCGACGCGCTGACCTCACTGTTCGATGCCGTCGTCCACGTTCGGGACGGCGACCGGGAGATCCGGACTCGACAATTATTGTAACTTTAGAGGAGCAAATTTTTTACCGAAGAACGAGAAACAACCGCTGTGCTGTTGGTCGTCGCCCACTCGCGAGTGGCTCGCCGAGACCTCCGGAACGTTTGTCGCACACACGGCTCCTGTGTCGTCCAGCGGTTCGGCCGGGCTGCGCTGCTCTCAGCTACCGAGTTCGCTGCGTTCCAGGCGCTCCGTCTCCAGGCGAAACACAGGGTAGACGTGCAAGTAGAGCGAGTCCGTCCGTTCGAACCGACCGACGTTCCCGAACACGTCCGGTCGGCTGCCCGGCGCTACGAGGACCGGTCTGAGCCGGCCGTTCCGTACGAGCGGTTCGCGTCGGGGAGAGACCTGCCGGCCCCGTCCTCGATGCGGGGGGAACCGCTGTGAAACTCGTGCTCGGGCCGACGACATACGAGGGACGCGTCGTCGACCTCCGATCGCACGTGGTCGACGGTTCGACCGTCGCCGCGGCAATCCGTGGCCAGACGCGTCGACCGGCCGTCGACGCACCGGAACCGACCGCAGTCTACGACTACGCCGGCTACGTTCGTCCCGACCTCGGGCTCCGGACGCGGACGGCGCTGGCCGCTGCGGCACGGTCGACTGGTCACACCACCCCCGAGGACACCGAGATCGAGGCGCTCCGGGAGCGGATCGCCGAGATCGACCCGTCGGTCCCCGACCGGACGACCCGCGCCGACAGGGTCACCGAGAACGACCTCGCCGCGCTCCAGGAGTCGGTCGGCGTCCACCGCGGTCGCGTCCAGGCCCTCGAGGCAGTCGACGCCGACGCGGCAGCCGCGCGGGCGGATCTCAGAGCGGCCGCGACGACGTTGGCCGAGCGCCGAACTGCGCGGACTGCCGCCGAACAGAGCCGGAAGCGCCGCCGCGAGGAGCTTCGGGCCTACCGCGAGCGGCTAGCCGAACGCCGTCGTCTCGAAGACCGACTCGCTAACCGCCAACGGGCGGCCCGGGAGACGCTGGTCGAGCGACTGCGTTCGTCGTTCGAGACCGCCGTCGCCGAGGTGCCTGGCCCGACGCCGACCGAGCCGTTCGACGCCGATCCGATCACCGCCGCTCTCGCGGTTCTACGGCTCGCCGACACACCGGCCCCGGTCGTCGTCGCGGTCGATCGATTCGCCACGCCGGAGTCGGCCGCGGCCTGGCTCGACGCACCGGTCGTTCGATGCTAACGTTTAGAAGCGAAGCCGGGACCAGGGGGACCCATGGCTTCGATCGACTGCTCGTGGGAACACCACGAGGGCGTGACTCTGGTCACTGCCACTGTCGTCGTCACAGCGGAACCGACCCACGTCACCGTCACGAACTGTCTCGACGGCTCGGTCTGTCCGCCCCGGCGCGAGGGCCGTCCGACGCCGGGCTGGACCGACGACGGGTTCGCCGGCGTCCTCGATCCGGGTCGACACGCGCTGGGGTACGCCGTCGAGGCACCGCCGACCGATCCACCGGCACGGCTCGACAGTGTGACGCCCGCACCGAACGCCGAGTCCGTCGACGAGCGGACCACGCCGGCGGCGATCGTCCGTGATCTCGGTGACCCGTCGCCACCCGCCGACGCCGTCCCCGAGGCTACTGTCGACGACGGGACCGACGCTGGTCCCGACACGACCGACGAGCAGCCGGCAACAACCGCAGGGCTTCCGCAACCGGTGACTGACTGGCTGGATACCGTTACACGGCGCCTCGACAGTGTCGAGCAGTCGGCCGACGCTGAGTTCCCGCGTGGCGACGACGGGGTCCCCGACGAACGGACGCTCCGGCAACTCGCTAGGCGAGCCGACCGGCTCGCGGACCGCCGTGGAACGATCGACCAGTCGGCGGACCGATCGGGATGATCCTGACCGTCACCGGCGGGAAAGGCGGTGTCGGGAAGTCGACGGTGGCGTACAACCTCGGGGCGGAACTCGACGGCGTCGTCGTCGACGGGGATCTCGCGATGGCGGACCTCCCGGAGCGACGCGGACCGGACCTCCACGACGTGTTGGCCGGCCGGGCGGCGCCGATGGCGGCCGTCGACGAGAGCGGCCCGGTCACGCTGGTTCCCTGTGGACGAACGCTGGCGGGCGCGCGGGCGTCCGACCCGGCGACACTCACCGACGTCCTGGAGACGCTCGACCGTACCTACCGGTGGGTGATCGTCGATTCGCCGGCGGGGCTCCAGGCGGACGTGGGGCTCCCGCTGTCGGTCGCCGACGCTGCACTCGTCGTGACAGTCCCCGACCGGGCGGCGCTCGCCGACGCGCTCCGCGTCCGGGCGCTGGCCAGGGAACTCGACACGGGACTCTGCCGGGTCGTCCTCAACCGCGTTCGAGACGCCCATCGGACCGAAGCGCTAGCCGATCAGTTCGGCGCTCCCGTCGTCACGGTCCCGGAGAGCGACCGGCTCGCGACGGCTCACCGGCACGGGCGCCCTGTCGGGCAGATCGCTCCGGAATCACCGGCCGCAGACGCGTTCGAGACGCTCGCGACGGCTGCCTACGGCTGTAGATCACTGTAGGTCCCACGCAGTGTCACCGGCGTCACGTCTGCGACAGCCGCTGCCTCTGCCTGCGTGAGTTCGACGTCCTGTCTACGTGCGGCAGTGTACAGGCAGGCGGCTGCGACGCCGGCCGGGTTCCGGCCGCTGACGAGGTTTCGCTCGCGGGCCTCACAGACCAGTTCTTCCGCGCACTGTCGGACGGCGTCGGGCACGTCGAGTTCGGTCGCGAACCGTGGGACGTACTCCCGGGGGTCGATCGGCCCCGTCGGCAGTCCCAACTCCCGGTTCAACGCGTCGTAGGCCGCACGCAACTCGTCGCTGTCGGCCTTGGCGACACGGCACAGCTCCTCGACGGTCCGTGCGACGCCCTCGGTCCGACAGGTCGCGTACACCGTCGCCGCAGCGAAGCCCTCCAGCGACCGACCCTGTAACAGGTCCGCCTGCTGGGCGGACTCGAACAGCACGCATGCCCGATCCCGTAGCGCGTCCGAGAGACCGAGCGCACAGACGATGCGGCGGATCTCGGTAAAGGAGTAGACCTGGTTGCGCTCGCGTTTCGAACTGACCTGTGCCCGGGTGTGCTCTCGCCGTAACCGGGCCAGTTGCCGGCGTTTTCGACCCTTGAGTCGCGTCGATCGACCGATCTCGGTCGAGAGCCCGCGGTCGTGGCGCGAACGGGTCAGCGGGGCGCCGGTCCGGGCGCGTTCGGTATCGTCGTCGTCGAACGAACGCCACTCCGGGCCGCGGTCGATGGCGTCCTCGCCGACGACCAACCCACACTGTGAACAGACACTCTCGGAACCGGTTCGTTCGACTGGGCTATCACACTCGGGGCAGCTCGACACTGTCGTGCTCATCCTGTCTTTTCCTACGGCCCGTGTGGGGGTTAAAAAACCGATCAACTGCCCCGGAACCGACGGATCGTCCCGGAAATTACCGACCGGTAACCGGTAGGTAGATTCGACAGGATTCCATCGGCCGGGAGCGGGAAGCCGCCAGGGTTAAATTCCAGACGGACGAATCTGAGACAAATGGGGCTGTCGGACATCGCCGCGGGGATCGAAGTCACCGAGCGACAGCACGAGCAGGGTGTCGCCGCCGTCGACGACACCGACACGTCACTCGCCGAACGGCTCGGGCCGGTCGCGGACGCGCTGCCCTGTCCGCCCGAGACTGCGGCGACCATCGTCGAGGCCTACGCCGCCGGCCGGGGCGTCGGGGCGAGTGGCCACGCGGCCGGCGTCGCACCGGTCACCGCCGCCAAGACGTTACATCTGGTCGGTGAACAGGTCACGCCGGTCGGGCCACAGGGTCGCGAAGTCGTCCGTGACTGGCTGTCGGGCGACCTCTCGCGAACCGACGCAGTGACACTCTCCGGACTGGGGAACCGCGAGTTCGCGCTGGCGGTCTACTGTGAGAGTCACGACCCGCTGCCGGCGGCTCGGGACGCCGTCGAAGGTGCGCTCTCGACACAGCGTGAAGACCCGCTCGGGGAGACGATGAGCGACGTCGGCGAACTGTTGTAACTGACACGCCACACGATATCGCCGAGCCCTGGCAACAGCCTCACCGAGGGCCATAGCACGTGTTACTAACTAACTCGACGGACAACCCGAGACGTATGCTGATCCAGGCTACGTCGTTTCGCGAGCAACTCGCCACTATCGGGACGGAGCTAGTCGACGGAATTATGGCCGCGGTTCCGAAGATCGTCCTCGGGACCCTGTTTCTCGCGCTTGCCTACGTGGCGATCAAGGTTATCCTCACGATCGCCCGGTCGGTGTTCGAACGGCTCTACCCGTCGAGCCAACGGCTCGTCGTCGACCTGACGGTGACGGTGATCGCGATCTTCCTGTGGTTCGGTGCGGCACTCGTCTTGTTGAACATCGTCGGGCTCGGGAACGTCGCCGCGAGCCTAGGGACCGCGAGTGGATTTATCGGCCTGGGGGTCGCCTTCGCGCTCCAGGACATGATCGCGGATACGGTCGCCGGCGTCTACCTGCTCCGCGATCCGGACTTCAACGAGGGGTATCGCGTCGACACGGCGTCGGTGACGGGAACGATCACCGCAATCGGGCTGCGCAAGACCAGACTCCGTGTCGAGGACGGATCGCTCGTCGTCCTGGCAAACCGAGAGGTCGAGAAACGCTGGCGGCTCGAGGAGTCGAGCCGCGAGGAGAGTGCCGGCTGACCGGGCTGGCCACTGGACCACCCTTATTATCCCCCTCCGACAACCCCGTTGTATGTCGGCTTCGGAACTGGCAGCGCGGGTTCGGCAGGCCCTCGACGTCGATGGCGAGGCGTTCAACGAGCGTGCCCGGGCGGAGGCCGAGGAGCTGAAGTCGGCCGTCCGGTCGGGAACGTTCGACAACAGCGAGGCCATCGTGGGGATGGAACTGGAGCTGTACGCCGTCGACGACCGGACCGACGCGCTTCGTCGGGTCCCCCGCCAGTTGCTGGAGCTCATCGGCTTCGAGAAGGAACTCGGGTTGCACAACGCCGAGATGCAGACCAGCCCGCAGCCGCTGAACTCCCACGGGTTGGCGGCACAGCGCAACGAATTGAAGGCGTCGTTGATGCCCGCCCAGCAACGGCTCGGCAGCGAGGGGATCAGGCTGGTCGCCGACGGGATGTGGACGGTCCCGCCCAACGGCGAGACGGCCGGGAGCTACCTCTGTGACGCCGTCGAACACGACGGCGTGCGCATCGGGACCAACATGTCCGACTCGGTTCGGTACCACACGATGGCCAACACGGAGTATCCCGCCGCGTTCGAACTCGATGCCCCCAACGTCTCGCTGTCGGCGCCGACGGTGATGCCCGAGGCGCTCATCACGTCGATCCAGCCCCACTATCAGATCCCCCACGCGCCCGACCTTCCGGAGTACTTCAGCTACGCGCTCCGGGTCGCCGGACCGCTGCTCGCTCTCGGGGTCAACGCGCCGTTTTTCCCGCCGGACCTCTACGACGACGCCCCCGACCACGAGATCGTCGACCAGGCCCACATGGAGAACCGGATCGGCGTCTTCGAATCGGTGCTGAACCCGCCGGCCGAGGACCCGACGCCGCCGAAGGTGTGTTTCCCGCCGGACTTCGAGACCGTCGAGGAGGCCATCGACGACATCGTCGCCGACGATGTCATCGTCCCCATGGACCTCCAGTCGGGCGGTCGGTTCGACGACGACTTCGTCCACTTCCGGCACAAACACGGCTCCTACTGGCGCTGGGTCCGCCCGGTCTTCGAGGGTGCGACCCGCTCTGCGGCCAACGCTCGCATCGAGTTCCGCCCGCTGCCCGCCCAGCCGACGCTGGCCGACGCCATCGGCTTCGAGGCGGTCTTCGCCGGCCTGATGGCGAGTCTCCCGCGGTTCGAACACCCGATCCAGTCGCTGGACTGGGAGACGGCCAGGGACAACTTCTACGCCGCCGTCGAAGACGGGCTGCGTGCCGACATGAAGTGGATCACGGCAAACGGGGCGAGCACGACTGCGACCGACGAGCTGTACGGTGAGTTGTTCGAACTCGCCCGGGACGGCCTCGAACAGCGGGGGCTCTCGACGGAGGAGGCCCACGAGTACATCCGACCCCTCCGGGAGCGGGTCGATCGCCGGCTGACCCCCGCTCGCTGGAAACACGACTTCGTCCGCCGACGCGTCGAGGAGAACGTCCCGCTCGCGGAGGCGATCTGGGGGATGCAGGCCCAGTATATCCGCAACCAGCGGGACACGCTGTTGTCGGGGTGTTTCGTCGACTGGTTCGACTCGCCCGGCGAGACGGACAAGTAACACAGAGAACAGTCGGCCGCTTATCCCGCTCCGGTCCATAGCCGACGGTATGCGTCTCTCGACGACCGAACGCCGACTGCTCTGGCTCGGGACGGTCCTGACGGGGGTCGTCCACCTGCTGGTGCCCGGTCTCCTGTTGCGAACCGCCCGGTTCGGCTACCGGACGGGACTCGCAGTCGAGTTCCGGCCCCGAAGCGGTGCCCGCAAGCGGGTCCGAGCGGTGGGGGTAGGGTTGCTGGCGCTCGCGGCCGCCGTCCGACGGTTACAGCGCTGACTCGACGTACTCGACGGCCGCCTGCGGATCGTCGACGTGTTCGACGGCGTCGACGTCGTGCGTTCCCAACCCGGCGACCGGTCGGTCCATGTCCAGGGCGTGGCCGATCTCCGAGAGTGTCCCAGTACTGCCGTCGACAGCGACGGCTGCGACGCCGTTCAGCACGACCAGGACGTTCCGTGCGTTTCCCATCCCGGTCGCGATGGCGGTGTCGACGTAGTCGTTTGCCGCCGCGCGGTGCTCGCCCGGCAGGATTCCGATCGTGTGGCCGCCGGCCTCGCTCGCACCCTTACAGACGGCTTCCATGACGCCACTCAGACCGCCACAGACGACTTCGTGACCGCGTTCGCCCAGCAGCCGTCCGACCTCGTGGGCCTGGCTGTACTGTTCCTCGGTGACCGTCGAACCGCCGATGATGGAGATGCGCATGGCTGTCGGTCGGTCGGCAACGACAAAAAGGACTCCCGGCCTACAGCTGGTCGAGCCAGTCCTGGGCGCGGGACTCGGTGGTCTCGGCGATCTCGGCCAACTCGGCCGCGTCGTACTCGCCCAGTTCCGCGACGGTCTCGATCCCCGCCGCGTGGAGGCGGTCGGCGTAGGTCGGGCCGATGCCCGAGACGGTCTCGACGTCGGCGGCGGGTTCGACGCCGCCTTCCTCGGCCGCAACCGCGTCGTCGCCGGCGTCTTCATCGGTCTCATCGGGCGACTCGACCTCGATGTCGACCTCGTCGCCGCCGTTGCGGTCCTTGTACCACTGTGCGACCTCGGGCCAGAGGTCGGCGTGGGTCGAGGAGGACACCGACAGGCCGATGTGGCCGGTCGAGAACTCGATGGTCTTCGTGTCCTCGCTCGGGATGACCTCGTTGAACGGCTTGGAGGCCTCCGGCGGGATGAGGTGGTCGTACTCGCCCATCAACTGGAGCACGGGCATGTCGATGTTGTTCAGGTCGACGTGCTCGCCGTCGAGTTCCAGTTCGTTCCTGTAGAGTTTGTTGTCCTGATAGATGTCTTCGAGGAACTGGACGTAGGCCTCGCCCGCGACGTCGATGCCGTCTCCGAGCCACTTCTCCATCCGGCCGAAGTTCTCGACGAACCCCTCGCTCTCGATGTTCTCGGCCAGGCGGATGTACTTCGAGACGTAGTTCTCGACGGGGTCCATCAGCGCGAAGCCGATGTCGAGCATGTCCGCCGGGACGTTGCCGAACGTCTCGGTGACGTCTTCGGGGGAGTAGTACTCGTCGCTGCCCCACTCTTCGAGGATGCCGCCAGTGTGGTCGAAACACAGCCCGGCAGCCATCAGCCCGAGCGTGTTGACTTTCTCGGGGTAGAGCGCGGCGTACATCACCGACATCGTCCCGCCCATACAGTAGCCCAGGATGTTGATCGCGTCCTGGCCCGAGCGCTCGCGGACGACGTCGACGCAGTTGTCCATGTAGCGGTTGACGTAGTCGTTCAGCGTCAGGTGCTGGTCGAGCCGCGACGGCTCGTTCCAGTCGATGAGGTAGACATCGTGACCGGCCTCCAGCAGGCGCCGGACGACCGACCGCTCCTCCTGGAGGTCCAGGATGTACGGCCGGTTGATCAGCGCGTACGTGATGAGGATCGGGATCGACTCCTTGTCGGCCTCGTCGATCTCGATCCCGGCGGCTTCGGCGTCGTAGTGGAGCAGTTCGAGCTTGTTCTCCTCGTAGACGACCTCGCTTGGCGTCTGGCCGACCTCGACGGACTCCATCCGCTCCAGGCGTTCGTCGGCGATCTGGCTCCGTTCGGCGGCCTCGCTCAGCGACTCCAGGGTCTTCGTCTGGAAGTTCAGTGCTGCCGCGAACGGGTTGACGGGCTCGCTAGACATCGTTCTCTTCGAGGTGTTCGAGGACGCGGTCGAGCTTCTGTTCGACGGCGTGTTGGCGGCGCTCGACTTCCAGCAGGCGCTCGCCGACCTCGTCGATGTCGTCCCGCGTCGGGAACCCCATCTGGGCGATGGCGTCCTGGCTCATCTCGTCGGCCTCCTGTTGCATCTCCATCATCGACTCGACGAGCTGGCCGTTCGCGGCGGCGAAGGCGGACGTGCTCATCACGTTCTTGAACGCTTCGTTGGCCGACTGGAGCCAGATGTCACGGAACTCGGCGGGGTCGACGTCCTCGCCCTGGGCGGCGTCGGCCGACCGTTCCATCATCTGCTCGGTGGCGTCGAGCCAGGTCTCGTAGGCCTCGCCGTACCCCTCCATCCCCTCGCCCATCTCCTCGCCGGTGGGGAGCGAGTCCTCGACGGCGTCGGCCCAGGACTCGACGAAGGCCGACTGGGCCTTCATGTTCTGCTCCATCGACTCCGCGACCGCGTTGTTCATCTCCTCGACGATCTCCGCCCATTCTTGTTGCATCTCGTTGTTGCTCATAGTATATAGCTCGCGCGTTCGCGCACAAAAAACGGCTGGTTCGTTACGCCTCGACGGCGTCAGCGGCCTTCGCCTGCACTTCCTCGACCTGGGCCTGCATCTCCTCGACCTGCTCCTGGACCTCGTCGAGCTGGTCGCCGAACTGTTCGGCGGCTTCGATGGACTGGGACTCCAGTTCCTCGTGGGCGTCGACGAGCATCTCGACCTGCTCGGTGACGGCGTCGAGGTACTCCTGGGTCATCTCGTCGTAGGCGTCGGCGCCTTCGACCATCTCGCTCTCGACGTTGTCGAAGACCTCTGCGTGGTTCTCCAGCAGGAAGTCGTACTGCTCGTCGACCGCCTGGCGGACCTCGTCGACGCTCCCGGCGACGCCGGGGACGGTCGACTCGATCGCGTCAAGGTAGCTGTGGAAGGCGGTCTTCGAGAGCTCGACACCGCGGCGCTGTGCCGACTCCTGGGTATCGAGACTGTCGATGACGGCCTCGTTGACGTTCTTCTGGAACTCGAAGCTCTGTTCGAGGGCCTTCTGGCTCTGTTCGATCGACGCGCGCTGCATTTCGAAAGCTGTCGTGACGGGGGTTGTGTAGTCTACCATTGGAATCACTCTGTGTTGTTATTGACCGGGAGGACGACTGCTTGGACGATGTCCCCTTCGTCGATGTCGAGCGCCTCGCGCTCGGCATCGGGGATGCTGATGCGACCCCCGCTTTGCACGCGGGTCTTGAACGTCGCCATCTGACTCATCGCGCCGAGTTGGTTCATATCCATACTCGGCATACCGCCAGTGGCGAATAACTGCTTCATCATCTCCTGCTGTTGTTCCATCGCGTTCTCGCTTGCCTGTTGCATCCCTTTGAACATCGGGGGCCACAGCAGGCCATCGTCCTCGTCGGCCATCGGTACTACCATCTACACCCTTCAACGATATAAAACTTCCGCTGAATACCATCTGTTACCATTCAATGGTAACGAGTGGATAGCGATAGTCCGCCCCTTCGAACCCACTCTTTCGGGTGATATATATTGGAACTATGATAGTAAAATCCCGTTCCCGGCCGGTAGCCGGCTTCTCGTGGCTGTAGACGCTGAAACAACGCCAAGGTTTAATACCCGGACGACTAGATATCAGTATCGATGAGTTCTGAATCTCACCGGAACCCGCTGTTAGACACGTGGACGGAAACGTCCTCACACATGTTCAACAGCGTTGTCGCGGCCAACCGGGCAGCGTTCGCCGCCTTCGGTGTCCAACAGGACGGAGCGGACACAGAGGACGTCGTCGAACCCGTAGATCGTATCGAACCCGACGAAGACCTCCCCGAGTGGCACGTCTCGCTCTCGGAGGACCACCCCGACTACCTGGGTGTCGGCGACCGTGCGGAGTTCACGAAGACGATCTCCGAGGGCGACGTCCGACAGTTCGCCGCCGCCAGCGGCGACACGAACCCACTGCATCTGGACGACGAGTTCGCGGAGAACACCCGCTTCCGCGGGCGGATCGCCCACGGGACGCTGGTCGGCAGCCTCATCAGCGCGGCGCTTGCACGACTGCCCGGACTCACGATCTATCTCTCACAGGACCTGGAGTTCCACAACCCGGTCCGGATCGGCGACCGTCTCACAGCCGAGTGTGAGATCGTCGAGGACCTCGGTGACGATCAGTACCGTCTCACGACCCGCGTCGTCGACGAGGGTGAAGTCGCCATCGACGGCGAGGCTGTCGTCCTGATCGACGATCTCCCGAACTAACAGAAGGCTCGCAGTGCCCGGTTGAACCGCTCCGGCTGCTCCCGGGGCGGACAGTGACCGCACTCCCCCAGTATCTTTAGCTCACTATCCGCGAGCGACGCGGCCGCTCGTTCGGTCCACGACTTCGGGAGCAGCGGGTCCGCGGCGCCGTGGACCAACAGTGTCGGGACCTCCAGTTCAGCGAGCCGACCGGAGTAGTCCGTCTTGAACCCGGTAGCCCGGAACTCGCTGCGCTGCCAGCGGCGCATCGCCCGGACCGTCCGTCGGTCGACGACCGACGCGACCTGCTCGACCAGTTCCTGTGGCGGTTCGGCCGCACCCATACTCCGCAACCCGGCTCTGATCGCTGGTTTCGACGTGCTGACGCCCTGCCAGAGCATATTGCCTACGACGGGTGTCTGGAGGATACCGGTGGCGGCGACCCGCCAGTAGGCGTCGGACCCGAGCCCGTAGCTGTCGACGAGGACGAGTCGTTCCACGTCGCCGCCGTCGAGGGCGTGTCCCAGCGCCAGTGCGCCGCCCATCGAGAGCCCCGCCATCGCCGGTTCGGTGACCTCGACGGCGTCGAGAAACGCCGCGACCGTCTCCAGGTAGTACTCCGTCGTGTACGCCCGGTCGGGCTTGTCGCTGTCCCCGTGACCCGGCAGGTCCGGTGCGTAGACGGTCCGCTCGTCCGCGAGTGCGGGCAAGGCGTGTCGCCACGATACCGTCGCGGCGTCTAGTCCGATCCCGTGGAGAAACACCAGTGGCGGTCCCTCGCCACCGGTCCGGTAGTGAACGTCGACGTCGTCACCGTCGACAGTCAACTCGACGGAGTCCGACGTGATCTCGCTGGTCATCGCCGGTGCTCAGTGTCGGAGCTGCATCAGCCTTTCTCTCACTGTCTGTCGACCACCCACTCCGGTCACTTCTCATCTCTATTTCTCTCGTAGGCACCGGCTTCGGCGAGCCGTCCCTGCTCGCGGACGATCGACGGCGTTCGACAGCGGCCGGGTTCGCCGGTCACCTGTGGGATCGTACAGTTGTTACAACTCTCACACAGCGCGTCCTCGCCGGCCAACAGACGCGCTCCCAGTCGTGGCTCGGCGTAGAACGGCCGGGCCATCCCCACCAGATCGGCGGCGGGCGTGTCGCCATCGGCAGCCAGATAGCGGTCACAGTCCGCCCGCGTCCGGAGACCGCCTTCGAGCAACACCGGCACGTCGACTCGTTCGCGGACCGCCCGACAGAACTCCGCGTTCCAGCCCGGTTCGTGGTCGAACCGGCGGGCCTGCCACCGATTCAGCAGTTCCACCGCACGTGCCCGGAGACGGCTCCCGAAGACCGACGCGTAGTCGGCTTGGAGGTCGCTGGCGTCCCACGCACGGTCCGGGAAGTCACCGCGGACGATACTCATGTCCCAGAACGTCGACACCTCCACCGGGACGACGGCGTCGTACCCGATCTCGGCGACCCGTTCGGCGATGTCCAGCCCGTCCGCTCTCGAAAGATGCCTTCGAACGAATTTTGGTGCGTCGGTCTCCGCAGGGACTTTCGTCACGAGCGGAATCGACCCGGCATGGTCCCGGACGGCGTCGTGGATCGCTTCCATGAACCGAACGCCGTCCGCGAACTCGTCGTCCCGGCGGTTGTAGAACGGCGAGAGGAACTGCTGGATCAGACTCATGTTCGCCGCCGAGAGGTGGATCCCGTCGTAGCCGGCGTCGGCGGCGTAGCCGGCACAGCGGCCGAACTGTTCGGCCAGGCCCCACACGTCCTCGGTCGTGAGCACGTCCGGTCGAAGCGAGATTAGACCTGCACGGTCGAGCAGCCGGAGCTGCCAGGGCGGCCGGGAGACGGCCAGTTGGCGCTGGTCCGGATGCCGGGTCCGATAGCCAGCGTGCCAGGTCGCCATGCTCCGGAGGCCGCCGTGGGCCAACTGGAGGAAGATCCGGCCGCCGTGATCGTGGACGGCGTCGGTCAGCCGTTCGAGGCGCGCCACGAACGACCGGTCGTGGACCCGGGTCATGTTCGGGGCCGCACAGCCGCCCCTGTCGGTGACGATGCTCGCCCCCTGGAAGACGAGACCGACGCCGGATTCCGCGGTCGGTTCGAGTTCGTCGACGAGCGTGTCGACGGCGTCGGGGCCGTTGCCAGCACACTCCAGTACCGGTGCCCGGTAGAGCCGGTTCGGGACCGAGACCCCACCGATGTCGACCGGTTCGGTCAGTTCGCTCACGGGCGGCTGACGGGGGATACGGCTGCGTCGATACGCGCTCGGACGGTTCCGCGTCGCTCCATGGCCCAATGTAACACACAGCGGCGAAAAACCCTGTCGCTACTTCTCGACCGGCAACAGGGCGACCCGCTCGCGGACGGCGTCGGCCAGCGTCCCCTCGGTCGCGGCCAGTTCGGTGTCGCTCACGTCGAAAAACGAGCGGACCCGCTCTCGGTCGTACTGGCCCAGCGTCTCGCCTGGGTCGAGCACGTCGGCCACGGCGGCCGCCGCGGCCGCCTCGTCACCGCCGACGACGACGGCGACGACCGGGCACTCCCCCTCGCTGACGCCCATCTCCAGCGCTTGGCTGATCTGGCGACGACCGGCGGCGTACAGCAGGATCTCGACGCCGAAGTCGTCGGCGATCCCCTCGCCGCGGTCGTGGGCGCGGGTCGCGAGTTTCACTGCCCGCTCTATGTGTGCCCGATCGACGACGTAGCGGGCGTCGAACGCCTGGATCGTCGCGCCGTGGTCCGTCCCGATCCCGTCCAGCCGTTCGACGAACACCCCCACGTCGTCGACCGTCGCGGTGCCTTCGACGACCTCCATCAGAAATCCCCCAGGCTGGACTGGTCCTCGGCGGTCTCGTCCGGTTCCGAGGCGCCGTCCTCGTCGACTGCCACGTCCGGGTCCGGGTCGACGCCGTCCATCGACGGATCGCGGTGGCCGGCGCTTTCGAGGACGTTTTCGGCGGTCTTTCGCCGGCCCCGGAGCGCCGCGAGGACGGTCGGTTTCGGGGCGTCACGCAACTGGGCACGGTCGGTGATCCCGGCGTCGTAGAGCCGCCGCGCCCGTTTCCGACCCACGCCGCGCACGCCCGCGAGGTCGATCAGTTCCTCGCCGACACCGTGTTCGACCCGGCGGCGGGCCTCGCTGATCGCCGGCGCGGCGTCCAGTCCGACCTCGCTGGCTAGGGACTCGGCGGCCCCGAGCAGCCACTGGGCGGTCTCGACTTTCCCGCGGATGTCCCCTGGACCGACGCCGTAGCGTTCGGTGATCGTCTCCTCGTCGACCTCCGAGGCCCAGTCTTCGAGCAGGCGAGCGGTCTTGAACGCCGCCAACCAGTCCTCGAAGCGGTCGTCCTCGAACTCGGAGGGGGTCGATCCCAGGAGTTCGCCCTCTCGTTCGTACACCGCCATCTCGTACTCCTCGCGGTCGCCCGACCGGAGGTACAGTTCGTACATGTCCGGCGTGCGCGAGACGAGATGGAAGAGGCCGAGCGCCGAGATATCGTCGGGGTCGGTGTCGCCGGCCCGTTCGCCGTCCGCGAGTTCGCTCGCAGTGGTGAAGCCGCCTTCGCCGGACGGTTCCGCCGTGTCGTCCGTCCCGGCGTGGCGCTCCCAGTGTTCGAGCCCGTCGACGATCTCGGCGGCGCTCATCGGATCGAGGTAGAGCCGCGAGACTGTGTGGCCCAGTGAGGTCGCGTCGAGTTCGTCGCCGTCCCGCTCGACGAACCCGTTCCGCTCCAGATACGTGAGCACGTCGTCGACGACCCGTTCGAGCCGGCCGCTCTCCGTGGTCTGGCTGGCGTAGAGCGTCTGTTCGAGGAACTCCAGCAGCCCGCCACGAGAGCGGGCGAACCCGGAGGCGACCGTCGCGAGGATGTGGGTCCGCAGGGCCGGCTCGGCAGCGAGTTTCGACCGGACCGGCTCGGGGTCGGCCCAGACGTACCGCTCGAACAGTTCGTCCAGTTCGTCGTGGCTGTTGGCGATCAGCGCGGCCTCGCCGTAGGGGTCCAGGCCGGGTCGCCCGGCCCGTCCCATCATCTGGTGGACTTCGAGAACCGAGAGCGGTTGCATCCCGCCGGCCTCGCCGTCGTAGCGGCGCCAGTCCCGGACGACGACGCGCCGGGAGGGCGTGTTCACCCCGGCCGCGAGCGTCGGCGTCGCACAGACGACCTTCACGAGACGGTCCCGAAACGCGTCCTCGACGAGTTCGCGGTGGCCCCGTGCGAGGCCGGCGTGGTGGAACGCAGCCCCGTCGGCGACGGCGTCGGCGAGGTCATCGCTGGTCTCGGTGTCGCTCACGTCCCGGATCTCGGCGGCCACGTCGGCCAACTGGTCGCGTTCCTCGTCGGAGAGGTGTGGCCGGACCGTACTCCCCAACCGCCCGGCGGCCGACTCGGCGTTGCGCCGGGAGTTGACGAACACCAGCGTCGAACCCCCCTCCTCGACCACGTCGCCGTCCTCGTCGGTGTCGTCGGTCAGCGTGTCCCGGACGATGGCGGCGGTCGGCTTCTCGTTGTTCTGCACGGCCAGCCGTTGCTGGCTCCCGTCTTCGAGATGCAGCGCCTGGCCGTAGTGGACCCCCTTCTGGAGGTCGATCGGGCGCCAGTCCGAGTCGACGAGTTCGGCGTCGAGCCACCCGGCCAGTTCGTCGGCGTTGCCGATGGTCGCCGACAGCGCCACCGTCTGCAGATCGGGGTTGAGCCGCCGGAGCTTCGCCAGGGTCACCTCCAGAGTCGGTCCTCGGTTCCCGTCGTCGACGAGGTGGACCTCGTCGCTGACCACGCAGGTCAGGTCAGCGATCCACGGCGCGTCGTTTCGCACGAGGGAATCGACCTTCTCGCTGGTCGCGACGACGATGTCCTTGTCGGCCAGCCAGCCGCCGTCGGACTCGTAGTTACCCGTCGAGACGCCCACGTCCAGCCCGTACTCCTCGAACTGTTCGAACTCCGCGCGCTTCTCGCTGGCCAGCGCACGCAACGGGACGATATACAGCGCCGTCCCGCCGCGAGCCACCGACGACAGCATCGCCAGTTCCGCCACGAGCGTCTTCCCGCTCGCCGTCGGGATGGCAGCGACGAGGTTCTCACCCCTGGTGACCCCGGCCTCGACGGCCTCGGCCTGGGGTGGGTACAACTCCTCGATCCCGTCGGCACGTAGATGGTCGGGCAGCCAGTCGGGCACGCCCGGCAGGTCCGCAACGTCCATTACCGATCGATTGGGTCCTGCCGCGATTTAAACTGTCGCACTGGGGCCGGACACTGATGTGGACGCCCGGCTCGGTTCACGGGATACGGAGCCGTTCGCCTCGCCGGCCGAACACTGATGTGGACGACCGGCTCGGTTCACGGGGTACGGAGCCGTTCGCCTCGCCGGCCGAACACTGATGTGGACGGCCGGCGGAGCCTACGATATCGAATGGCTCGTCGCTACGACCACACGCGGGTCCAGGAGTACTGGCAACACGTCTGGGAACGGGAGGGCGTCTACGACTGTCCCGACGACGCCGTCGGAACGAGTTCCGGCGAGCCCTCGGTCGGTGACGCTCCCGAGGACGCCGACGGTCCGACCTACGTGCTGGGGATGTTCCCCTACACCTCCGGCTCGCTGCATATGGGACACATCCGCAACTACGCGATCACCGACGCCTATGCCCGGTATCGGCGGATGGACGGGGACGAGGTGCTCCACCCGATGGGGTGGGACGCCTTCGGCCTGCCCGCCGAGAACGCCGCCTACCAGCGGGATACCGACCCCGAATCCTGGACCCGCTCGTGTATCGAGCGGATGCGCGACGATCTCGAAGAGATGGGCTTTGGCTACGACTGGTCGCGGGAGATCACCACCTGCGACCCGGCGTACTACCGCTGGAACCAGTGGCTGTTCACCCGTTTCTACGACGAGGGGTTGGTCGAGTACGACGCCGCGACGGTCAACTGGTGCCCCGACTGCGAGACGGTGCTTGCCGACGCACAGGTCGAACGCCCCGAGGGGACCGACCGCCACGGTCCGGGACACGGTGACGACCGGGGTGTCTGCTGGCGCTGTGGCACCGATGTCGAACAGCGGGACCTCGACCAGTGGTTCTTCACGATCACCGACTACGCCGACGAACTCTACGACGGCCTGAACGATCTGGACGGGTGGCCGGAGGGCGTCAGGGACAGCCAGCGCAACTGGATCGGGCGCCAGGAGGGCGCCCGCGTGGCCTTCGAGACCGACACCGGACCGATCGAGGCGTTTACGACGCGACTCGACACCGTCTACGGCGCGACCTATCTCGCGGTCTCGCCGGGTCACGACCTGGCCCGGGAACTGGCCGAGGACGACGACGCCGTCGCCGACTACGTCGAGTCGGTCGCCGACGCCGACGACGCCGGCCTGAGCGGGGTCGAGACCGATCTCACGGCGACCCACCCCTACACCGGCGAGGAGTTGCCGGTGTACGTCGCCGCCTACGTCCTGGACGACGTGGGGACCGGCGCCGTGATGGGTGTCCCGGCCCACAACGAACGGGATCACGCCTTCGCCGACGAACACGACCTCCCGGTCGAGCAAGTCGTCGAGCCCGTCGACGGCACCGAGACGAACCTCCCCGGGAAACCGTACACCGAGGACGGGATGCTCACCGACAGCGGGGCGTACGACGGGCTGGCGAGTACGGCCGCCCGCGACCGGCTGCTGGACCACGATGGTGCCGAAGCGGCGACGACCTACCGCCTGCGGGACTGGCTGATCTCCCGGCAGCGGTACTGGGGAACGCCCATCCCGATCGTCCACTGCGACGACTGCGGGCACGTCCCCGTCCCCGACGACGAGTTGCCGGTCGAGTTACCCGAGTACGTCCAGACGACCGGCAACCCCCTCGACGCCGCCGAGGAGTGGAAACACGTCGACTGTCCCGACTGCGGGGCCGACGCCGTCCGGGAGACCGACACGATGGACACTTTCGTCGACTCCTCGTGGTACTTCCTGCGCTATCTCTCGCCGGACTTCGAGGAGGCTCCCTTCGATCAGGCGACCGCCGACGAGTGGCTCCCCGTCGACGTCTACGTCGGGGGCGAGGAACACGCCGTCCTCCACCTGCTGTACATCCGGTTTTTCACGCGGGCGCTCGCCGACCTGGGCCTGCTCGATCGTCGGGAACCGGTCGACCGGCTCATCAACCAGGGGACGGTGCTCCACGGCGGCGAGAAGATGTCCAAATCGAAGGGCAACGACATCGCGCCCCACGAGTACGGGGCCGAGACAACGCGGCTGTTCGTCCTCTCGGCGGCCCACCCCGCCCAGGACTTCGAGTGGACGGTCAAGGACGTCTCGACGGCCTACGAGTTCCAGCAGACCCTCTACGGGATGGCGACGGCGTTCGCCGAGGGAGCGGATCGGACCGACACCGCCGATCACGACGCCTACCTCGAACGGGAGATCGACCGCACCATCGCCGCGGTCACCGAGGAGTACGAGCGGTTCCGATTCCACCGCGTGGTCAGCGAACTCCAGCGGTTCGCCCGCTTGTTGCGACGGTACGCGAGCTACGAGGAGCCCTACCGCTTTGCCTACGGGCGGGCGCTGCGGGTGCTGACGAAACTGGTCGCACCGATCGCCCCCTACCTCGCCGAGGAGATGTGGCTCGCCCTGGACGAGGACGGCCCGGTCGCGGCCGCTAGCTGGCCTGAACCGCTCCACGAAGTCGACCACTACCGCATCGAACGCCAACTCGTCCGCCGGACGCTGGACGACGTCCGTGAGATCACCGAGGTCGTCGACATCGACGACCCCGATACGATCGAACTCGTCGTCGCACCGGCCTGGAAGTACGACGCCTACGAGATCGCCCGCGCGGCCGATCCCGACGACGCCATCGTCGGTGCGATCATGGACCACGGGACGATCCGGGACCACGGCGACGACGCGGCCGACTACGCCGCCGACTTGGCCGAAGACGGGGCCGGCCTGGAACCGATCGTCGACGGGGAACGCGAGTTGTCGGTGCTGGAACAGGCCCGCTGGCTGTTCGAAGACGAGTTCGGGGCCGACGTGGCAGTGCGTCGTGGCGGCGACGACGATCTCGCCCGGAAAGCCCGGCCGAACAAGCCCGCGATCCACATCTCCTGAGCGCTGGCTCGACCAGTGAGCCGGTTACGAGTGATCGACCGGTGAAGTGGGACCGGAGCGACCGCCCAGAACGGTGACAACCCGGCGGAGGAGACGGCCCAGGACGAAGCCACCGAGCGCGAGCGGGAGTCCCAGGCTGAACGCGATCAGCAGGCCGATGCCCACGGCATCGGGGAGGGACACGACTTCAGTCCCCCACGAGTAGGTGACGGTCGTCCCGTAGCGGGTGACCGCAGCACCGAAGATCGGGGCGCTGACGAGGCCGTACGTCGGGAGGAGCCCGGAGTTGATGCCGGCGCTGATTCCGCCGAGGAGCAGCAGTCCACTGGCGGCGATGAAGATAGCCATCGAGGGGTTCGTTCCGGTCCAGGTCCCGCGGGTCAACGCCGCAAGCGTCTCGTAGCCCACCGTCGAGCCGACCCACCACGCCGAGGCGAGTGCCAGCACCGGCGCGATCAGGAGTACGAGAAGCGACACGTCGGTCCGCCGTCCGAGGAGGAAGACACGGACCGGTCCGGTCACGAACCGTCTGCCCGGCCCCCGGAGGAGCCTGGTCATCGTTTCCCAGGCAGCGACGGTCTGTCCCTGCCCGACCCGGACACACCGGACGACCACGCGTCGAACTGTTCGATACACGGACTGGAGAGCGTCTCTCGTCCATGCCATCGCAGCGATCAGGGCTGCGGTGGCCGTTCGCAAGGCGTTCTGGAGGGAAGACATATCAGGGCACACACTAGTTCGGCGTAACCCTGTGAACTTAATAGTTGGTAGCTACCGTGAGAATCCCGAACGATTTCAAACGTTTCGGGTGTCACGAGCCGTATGCGCCGCCAGTTCCTGGCAGGCGGAGCAGTCCTCCTCGCTGTCGCCGGGAGGCGTGTGTGACAGACTCGGCGACCGCCGGCGGTCGCAACCGTTTTCTCGTCGCCGGTCGCCATCCGGACTATGGCAATCGGTGACGTGTTCGAGGCCGAGCACTGCGAGGACGTCTACTACGTCGACACCGGTATGTTCGACGTCGAGGAGTACGGATCGGTGTACATCGTCGACGCCGAGCGGCCCGCACTCGTGGATACGGGTATCGGGACCCGGTACGAGAACGTCCTCGACGCGATGGACGAGGTCGGGATCGCCCCCGTTGACCTCGACGTGATCGCGCTGACACACGTCCATCTGGACCACGCCGGCGGCGCCGGTCACCTCGTCGCGGCGTGTCCGAACGCCACGGTATACGTCCACGGCTCCGGTGCGCGCCACCTGGTCGATCCCGAGCGGCTCTGGGAAGGGACCAAACGGGCCGTCGGCGACCAGATCCAGTACTACGTCGAGCCGGAACCGATCCCCGAGGACCGCATCGAGACGATCGAGGACGGCGACGAGATCGACTTAGGCGATCACAGCTTCGAGGTCGTCCACGCGCCGGGGCACGCTCCCCACCAGGTCGTCTTCTCCGATCCGGCCATCGACGGCGTGTTCACGGCCGACGCTGCCGGCATCTACACGCCCTCGACCGACGAGATCCACGTCACGAGCCCGCCGGCGAACTTCGAGCTGGAGACGGCCCTCGAAGACGTCGAACGCATCCAGGCGCTCGATCCGGAGACGCTGCTGTACGGACATTTCGGGCCGGCCCAGACCGACGACCGGCTGGCGGTGTACGCCGACAAACTCGCCGAGTGGGTCGCCGAGGTGGCCGAAGTCCGTGCCGATCTCGGCGACGACGACGCCGTCGTCGACCACTTCGTCGAGACTGTCGAGACCGACGATGTCTGGAGCGACCACAAGTCCAGAGCCGAGGTCGCGATGAACGTCCGGGGCGTACTGGTCGCGCTGGATCGCCGAGCGGAGTGAGACGAATCCCGCCCGGTGCCCGGACGAGTAGACGCGTTTATCAGTGGTCCGTTCGTTCTCCCGGACTGATGGAGGACACCAGTGGCTGGTAGCTCTACACTACTGATCCCTCTCGTCGCCGGTATCATCGGACTCGGTGTGGTCGCACAACTCGCGGCCGCTCGGCTCAGAATCCCGAGTATCATCTTCTACCTGCTCGTCGGGGTTATCATCGGGCAACCGGGACTGGGGATCATCGGCAGCGGTACCTTCGGCGGTGCGCTGTCGGCGATCGTCGGCCTGGCTGTCGCGATCATCGTCTTCGAGGGGGCCTACCACTTGCGGTTCGAACGCATCAGAGAGGCGCCCGCGGCGACGTTTCGGCTCGTGACCCTCGGTGCCGCTATCGCGTTGATCGGGACCGCCGTCGCGGTCAAGTTCGCCTTCAGCGAACCCGCGGTCTCCTGGAACCTCGCCTTTCTCATCGGCGCACTGCTGGTGGCGACGGGACCGACGGTCATCACGCCGATCCTGAACGTCGTCCCGGTCCGGGATCGGGTCGCGACTGCCTTGGAGACGGAGGGGATCGTCAACGACGTCACCGCAGCGATCATCGCGGTCGTCGTCTTCGAGACGGTCAACCCCGCTGCGAACAGCCAGGGGCTGGTCCGGGCGTTCGCGTTCCGACTGGGGACCGGGCTACTGGTCGGATTGATCGTTGCGGGCCTGTTGTACTACCTGCTACAGTATATCGATCTCTCGCCGAGCGACGCGCCCAGAAACGCCCGGCTGTTGACGCTCGCGGGCGCCCTGGTCGCCTACGCCGCAGCCAACACCATCGCCACCGAGGCCGGCGTCGCCGCGGCCGCGACCGCCGGGGTCGCACTGGGGAACATCGACCACCCCTACGAGGAGGACATCGAGGAGTTCAAAGGCGACATCACGCTGCTCGTCCTTTCGTTCGTCTTTATCGCGCTTGCGGCACAGCTGAGCCTCGACGCGCTTATCGATGTCGGGCTGGCCGGGATCGTCGTCGTCGCCGCCGTCGCCTTGCTCATCCGTCCGCTGCTCGTGTTCGTTTCGATGACCGGTGATCGGTTTACCCGGGCCGAGAAACTGTTCGTCAGCTTCGTCGGTCCACGCGGGATCATTCCGGCATCGGTCGCGACGCTGTTTGCAGTCGAGTTGAATACTGTCGCCGAGGAACGGCGGGCCGAGGCGGCCGAACTTACCGGTGCGGAGGCCGACGCGCTTCTCCAGCAGGCCCAACTGCTGGGGACACAGGCCGAGATACTGCTGGGGACCGTCTTTCTCGTCATCTTCGTGACTGCCCTGCTAGAGGGCGGTCTCGCGCGTACGATCGCGGAGAAACTGAATGTGATACCAATGCGAGTCATCATCGTCGGCGGCGGCAAGGTCGGCCGCGCACTCGCCGAACGGCTGGAGGACCGAGGGGAGAACATCGTCATCATCGAACAGGACGAATCGATCGTCGAACGCGCCCGGAACGAGGGGTACGCGGTCGAGATCGGTGACGGCACCGACACGGACGTGTTACGCTCCGCCGGTGCCGAGAACGCAAAGACAGTCGTCGCTGCGACCGGTGACGACGACGCGAACCTGCTGGTCTCACAGCTGGCCAGTTCGAAGTTCGGCGTCGAGCGGATCATCGCCCGCGCGAACAACCCCAACAACGTCGAGGCCTTCGAGGATCTCGGCGTCCGGACCATCTCCTCGGCGATGGCGACCGCCTGGGCCATCGACAACCAGATCGAACGGCCGGCCATCGCTCACTGGATGACCGACGTGGGCCGGAGTGGCGACGTCCAGGAGGTCGAAGTCAAAAACGAGGAGCTGATCGGTAAATCCGTCCGCGAGATCGGGCCGATGCTCCCCGATGCTTGTCTCATCGCGCTGGTCAGCGGTAAAGACTACGAGGACGCACAGGTCCCGACCGCCGACTACGTCCTTCAGGAGGGTGACATGGTGACACTGCTCGGTCGCCGCGAGTCGGTCCGTGACGGGATGAAACTCGTCGGTGACGGCTAGTCTTGCTGCCAGGGCGACCCGTCGCCTTCGCCGCTCGTCTTGTAGGTTCCACGAGCCGTCGCGACGTGATGGTCGTCGGCGTCGTACACGTCGATATCGACGACGGCGACGCTTCCGCCCATCCGAATCACGTCGGCCTCGGCGCGTATATCCGCCGTCGCCGGCGCGAGGTAGTCGATCCGCATGTCCACCGTCGGTGAGATCGTCTCCGACAGCGAGACGACGGCCGCGCCGCCGACCGTGTCGACGAGCGAGTACGTGACGCCGCCGTGTGCGATCATCTGGGTCGGGTTCGACGAGTGTTCGGGTTGCAACGGAAGCCGGCCCTCGGCGTGCCCCTCGTCGGCGGCAGTGAGCGCTATTCCTAACTCCTCGACGAACGGCAACTCGTTGAAGATTCCCTCGACGTCCATACGTTCACGACGGCGGCGAGAGGCATAAGCCCACGAGAACCCGGCACAACGTGTCTATCGTGGTCTCGCATACGGACTCTCCGGCTCGGACGATGGACTGAAGGCGCCGGCCACGACATTGCGCGCATGGCCGAGACGGTAGCACAGTTGGCTCGGTTCGGGCTCTCGGAGACGGAAGCACGGACGTACGTCGCAGTGCTGGAACGGGGCAGTGCGACCATCGCGGAACTCAGTACGGCGACCGACATCTCGACGGGCTACGTCTACGATCTCGTCGAGAGCCTCGAGGACCGCGGGCTGGTCGTCGTCGACGACCACCGGACGCCGACACGGGTCCGGGCGGTCGATCCGGAGTCGGCCATCGAGTCGATGACCGAGGAGCTATCCGAGTTAGCGACGGATCTGGCCGAGCGCCACACCGAAGCCGAACCGGACTACCCGGCGGTCGAACTCGTCAGGACGCGGGAGACGCTGTACGACCGACTGGAGCGACTCGTCGAGAACGCCAGCCAGGAGGTGTTCCTGTCGGTCCCCGCGCCGGCGATCGGTCGTCTCACGCCCGCGCTGGAGCGTGCCGTCCGTCGGGGCGTGTTCGTGGCTGTCCTGCTGGGGACGGCCGGTGTCGACGGTCCGGTCGATGTCGAGCGGATCGCTGGTGGAACACACGTCGTCCGGACGTGGGAGGCGACCGTCGCCAGCTTGGCCGCCGCCGACGGGCGCGTCTCGATCACCAGCGACTCCTCGCTGTTGCACGGCCAACACCGCGAGGGTGAGTACGGGCTAGCGATCGAACAGAGTCCCAAAAACGCCACTGCGATCCTCTCGCAGTGGTCGAATTTCTGGGCCGCCGGCCAGCAGATCTACCGCGCCGACTGCCCCTCGCTTCCACTGGAGACCGTCTCGTTCCGACACGGACTGTTCGCCATCGCGACCCACGACGACCCCCACTCGCTGGCGGTGACCGCCCACCTCCTCCCGGAACAGGACAGGGAGACGCTGACCGGGCGGGTCGTCGAGACGAAACAGGGGCTGGTCGACCCCGTCACCGCCGAGTTCACCGGGCAGAACGGACTGGTGCTGGACGTCGACGGTACCAATCACAGCGTCGGCGGCAGCGGTGCCTACACCGAGGCGTTCGCGGCCGACCGCCTCTCGGTACGCGAACGGGAGTAGGTGGACAGGCGGCCCGCGGGGAGACTCTCAGGGCCGGTGGAACTCGATCGCCGCACCCTGGCCGAAGCCGACACACTCGGTCGCCAGTCCCAGGTCGGCGTCCCGGCGGTTCATCTCGTGGACGAGCGTCACCGGGAGGCGAGCGCCGCTTGCCCCCAGCGGGTGGCCGATGGCGATGGCGCCACCGTTGACGTTGAAGATCTCGTCGTCGAACCCCAGCTCGCGCTGGCAGTACAGCGTCTGGGAGGCGAAGGCTTCGTTCAGTTCGACCAGGTCGTACTCGTCGGTGTCCCGATCGATCCGCTCGCCCAGTTTGCGGACGGCAGGGACCGGCCCGATCCCCATGACCGTCGGATCGACGCCGGCGACCTCGTGGGCACCGATCTCGGCTAAGATCTCCAGGTCCCGCTCCTCGGCGAACGCCCGGGAGGTGACCATGAGGCCCGCGGCCCCGTCCGAGACCTGCGAGGCGTTGCCCGGCGTGACTGTCCCGTCGGACTTGAACACCGTCGGGAGGCCCGAGAGCTTCTCCAGGGAGGTGTCACGGCGGATACCCTCGTCTTCCTCGATGCGGCCCTCGTCGGTCTCGACGGGAACGATCTCGTCGTCGAAGCGCCCTTCGTCGGTCGCCGCTGCGGCCCGCTCGTGGCTCCGCAGGGCGTACTCGTCCTGTGCCTGGCGGGCGACGTCTTTCTCATCGGCGACTTTCTCGGCGGTCATCCCCATCTGGAGTTCGCCGATGTTGTACAGGTCGGCCAGCCGCGGATGGACGTTGTGGGTGTTCTCGCCCATCTTCACGCGGGACATCGACTCGACGCCGCCGGCGATCAGGACTTCGCGCTGGCCCGCAGCGACGGCGTCGGCCGCCCGCATCAACGCCTCCGCCGAGGAGGCACACCAGCGGTTGACCGTCGATCCGGGGACCGACTCGCCCAGATCCGACAGCAGCGAGATCACGCGGGCAAGGTTGTTCCCCTGCTCGCCCCGCTGCTGGGCACAGCCCCACAGCAGGTCGTCGACCTCGTCGGACTCGACGCCGGTACTGGCGAGCAACTGGTTGACGAGCGGGATCGAGAGCTCCTCGCTGCGAACCTCCGCGTACGCGCCGTCTTCTTTCCCCTGTGGCGTCCGTACCGCGTCGACGATAACCGGTGTTGGCATGGCCGAATCAACGCCCCCGTTCGTGTTAAACCCTGACAAACTCGCAACCGGGTGCGGAGAGTTGTCCGCCTCGTGACGGCGGCGTCTTCACGATCAGCCGTCGGCGAAACCCGGCGGCAACCCGGTGTGTTTTATGCCGCTGCGTTCCTCGATCTGGAACCGATAGACGACGATCTCCGCGGACTCGGCGAGGCGCTCGAACAGGTCGGGTCGCCACGCTCCGTCGAGGATCGTTTCGAGGCCCTCGACCGCCGACTCGCGGACTCGTTCCGGGCGTCCTGCCAGGACGACACTCTCCCAGTTGAACATCGACCGCACGTCGTAGACGAGAAAGCCCGCCTGCTCGGTGTCCTCGATGAGCCGTCGTTTCCGGCTGTCGGGACCGCCGACGAAGGTGAAATACAGCGACTCGTCGTCGTAGCCATACGAGATCGGAACCATGTACGGTGCCCCCTCGGCCGGCAGACCGAGGACCCCGACTTGCTGGCTCGCGACGAACGCCCCGATGGCCTCGTCGTCCATCCGTGCCAGTCCGGCCGCTTCGAGTGAATCGACTGTCATATCTGCAACTTCGCCGAAATCCCGGTTAAGTAGTCCGGGGATTCTCCCCAGCGGGGAACGGCCGTTACTCGGCCGTTTCGGCGCCCGGTGCGTGGCGTTTCACGCTCTGGATGGCGTCGATGGCCTTGTTGCGCTCGGTGTAGCCCTCGCCGCTGTCGGCGAGGATGTTGCCGTTCCGGTGGCGCAGTCGCCAGCGCCACTCGTCGGCCGCGTCCGCGAACAGTTCGAAGACGGTACTTCCCACCGGGAGCAGGGCCGCGTCGGCCGCGTAGTTCTGGACCCGTTCGAGACCGTCCATGGCCTTGCTCCGGTTGCTGTAGCCCTGGCCGCTGTCGGCGATGATCTCGCCGTTGGCCGCTTTGAGCCGCCAGCGCCACTTCCCGGCGTTGTCCTCGTAGACCTCGAACCCGTCGTCGGTGGTGGCGTCGGGCGCGGTCCGTTGGACACGCTCGGCCGCGTCCCGGGCGCTAGCACGGGTCCTGTAGCCCTCGCCGCTGTCGGCGAGGATGTTGCCGTTGCGGTGGAGCAACCGCCAGCGGAACTCGCCGGCAGCGTCCGGGTAGACCTCGAACCCGACGGGATCGAGCGTGAGGTAGGGGGCGCCGGGCACGTACGCCTGGACCCCGTCGAGGCCACGCCGTGCGTTCGATTTCGAGGCGTATCCCTCGCTCCCGTCGGCGATGATGTTCCCGTTGTTGTGGCGCAGCCGCCAGCGGTAGTCCCCGCCGGCGTCCTCGTAGACCTCGTAGGTCGCCTGGCTCTCCTCGGCCGGAATCTCGGGAACGTCCTCGGGGGTGTCGTCCTCGGTGGCCGCGGGCAGGACGACGACCCCGCCGCCGACGGCGTTGGACTGGACGCTTCGCAGGCCCTGCATCGCCTTCTGCCGGGAGGCGTATCCCTGCGCGCTGTCGGCGATGACGTTGGAGTTCCGGTGGCGGAGCCGCCAGCGGTGTTTGCCGGCCTTGTCGGTGTACACCTCGAAGGTCGCCTTCGAATCCATCGCGGCGGCGATGGTCTCCTGTGCGGCGGTCAGTTCGGCCTCGGTGGCGTCTAGGACCGTCGTCATCTCTTCACGGGTCGCCTCGCTGGTCGCCAGCTTCTCGGTCAGCGAATCGCGTTCACGTGTCGCCCGCGTCGCGGTTTCGGTGGCCTCCTCGGCGGCCTGCCTGGCCTCCTCGGCCTCCTCCGTCGCGGCTTCCGCGGTCGCCTTCATCCGTTCGTACTCCTCCCGGCGCCCGGTCAACAGCGGGGCGACGACGGCGCCGACCGCGGTCAGGAGCAGTCCGAGCAGGTACACCGATATCACGCCGGTGTGACCGCTCGGCCCCGCCCAGTTCGAGGGGTAGACCGTCGTGAACCAGACGACGCCGGCCAGACAGACGACGGCCCCGAGATACGAGAGGATCAGCGCTCGCCGCGTCAACTGGAGTCGGAGTGTCGGTCCGACGATGAGAGCGACTAGTCCGATCGCCCCCGAGATGTAGCCCAACTGTCGGGGGAGTGAATTATCAGGTGAGAAGTAAAACAGCAGTAGGCCGGCGATACCCAGGAGGATACCGACCACGAACAGCCAGTATCCGTAGGCTTCGTCGTCTGTTGTCGGCTCACCGATTCGACCACGGTACATCCGGACAAGGGGACTCCCCGATGACATATCATTGACTTCTCATTCTGGATATATATCTCTTTGTGTGCCCACCTCGCTTCGTGTCACTTATGACCGTCGCGGCACAACACCTGTGGGAATGAGCAACCCGGAACTGGACGTCGTCGAGTTCCTGTTGACGACGGCCGTCTACACCGACCGACGGGACCTCGAACCGGACGACCTCCCGGCGGCCTACCGGACGGTGTTCTGGAGCGACGGGACGATCGAACGACCGCTGTCTGCGACGGAATCGACGGCCAGCGAGGCGACGGGTGTCGACCAGCCCTGGAACGCCGTCTCGGGGCTGATGTTCACCGACCGGGACGACTTCTCGGGGACGATGTCGTTTACGAACCGCGAGATGGCGGAGGAGTGGTTCCTCGACCGCGTCGACGCCGACCACCTCTCGAAGAACCCCGTCCTCGCGGCGGAGTTCGACCACGAGGTCGACGACCTCGACTACGAGCGGGCACGTGAGCACAACCGTCCGGCACGGGCCGACCGGGCGTTCATCGACGCCATGCTGGAGGAGGCGTTCGACACCGAGGACGAGGACGACGAGGAGATGCTGGATCTCGTCGATGTCCGCGCGCCCGAGGAAGTCGAGATGACGATGAACGACCTCGTCCTCACTCCCGACCAGGAGGGTGAGATCCAGAAGATCGTCAAGGCGATCGAACACCGTGACTATCTCGCACAGATCGGGCTGCGTGAGATCGGGAAACTCCTCTTTGTCGGCCCGCCCGGAACCGGCAAGACCAGCGTCGCCCGCGCGTTGGCCCACGACCTGGACCTCCCGTTCGTCGAGGTGAAGCTGTCGATGATCACCTCGCAGTATCTCGGCGAGACTGCCAAGAACGTCGAGAAAGTCTTCGAGGTAGCGAAACGGCTCTCGCCGTGTATCCTCTTCATGGACGAGTTCGACTTCGTCGCGAAGACCCGCTCGTCGGACGAACACGCCGCGATCAAGCGGGCGGTCAACACGCTGCTCAAGAGCATCGACGAGATCTCGCTCATCCAGGACGAGGTGTTGCTCATCGGTGCGACCAACCATCCCGACCAACTCGACGCCGCCGCCTGGCGGCGGTTCGACGAAATCGTCAACTTCCCCAAACCCGACCACGACATGCGGGCCGACATCCTGCGGATCATCACCCGCGAGATGGACATCCTCGATTTCGACCCGTCGACACTGGCGGATCTCACGGAGGGACTGACCGGCAGCGACCTCCGTCTGGTCCTCCGGGAGGCCGTCTTGGAGGCGCTGACCGAGGAACGGACGACGCTGACCCAGCAGGATCTCGAAGACGCCGTCACCGACTTCGAGGAGCGTGACAACCTGAAGAACATGGACATGATCGAGGGCGACCACGACGCGCTGGTCGCCGGTGGGGACTTCTCCGAGGCGGACGGCGGCCACGATCACGACCACTGACCGGCAGTAACACGTATCTACGTGCCCCGCGTCCGACAGCTATGGCAGACGACGCGTTCACAGACACCGGCGAGACGGTCGAGGACTGGGTCGACGTGCGGATGACCGACCCCGAACAGGGCGAGTGGGACATCGACGCGGTGGTCGCGGGCGGCCGGGTCGAGTACGTGGACCTGCGGATCGACCCCGCGCTGTTGTCGGGGTTCATCGAGTGCCTCCTTACGGATGTTGCTGCGGAACGGGCGGCGACAGTTCTCGCCAGGACCGCCGATAGACTGGACCTCGACCCCGAGGAGATCGCCGACCGGACGGAGTAGTCGGCTCCGGGGGAGCGACAGCCGCGACGCCGTCCCGATCCGAAGCGGGGGGCTTAGGGCGGTCGCTCACACAGGGGGAGGTGATGGAGGTCACACTGCTGGGGACCGGCGACACGACCGGGACGCCGACCGTCGACTGCGACTGTGACACCTGTGAGCGAGCGCGTGCGCCCGACGCGGAGCTACGCGAGCGTGTCCGCGAGCGCGGTATCGATCCCACCGACGGCGTCGAACGCTCCCGGTTCTCGGTGTTCGTCCGGAGCGAGTCGGGGGAGTCGCTGCTGATCGACTGTAGCCCCGACTTCCGCCAGCAGTTCCTCGACGCGGACGTGGGCCTGCCCGACGCTGCCCTCGTCACGCATATCCACTTCGATCACCTCGACGGGCTGGGCAACGCGTATCGGCTGTTCGACGACCTGCCGGTGTACGCCGCCGACGAGACCGATCCCGTCACCGGGGAAAGCGTCGCCGGGGGGATCCGGAGCCGATACGATTACCTCGACACCGTTACCGTCCGGCCACAGACGCCCTACGAGCCGTTCTCGGTGGCTGGGCTGGAGGTGACTCTCGTCCCCGTCGAACACCCGCCGCTCGTCTGTTACGGCCTGCGTATCGAGGAGCCGGCGACCGGAGCCGTCCTCTCGATCTCCGGGGACACGTGTTACGATGTCCCCGAACGGTCCCGGGAACTGCTCTCGGGGGCGGATCTGGCGCTGGTCGAGGGGATCGTCCACCCCGAAGCCTGCGAGTTCCACCCGAAAGGCGGGGCTGACTTCGACGACGAGGGCGTGCCACGGACGTTCGGAACCAAACACATGACACTGCCCGGTGCCCGACAGTTCGCCGCCGACATCGGCGCCCAGGAGTACCGCATCGTCCACACTGCCCACTACGTTCCGGCCGACCGGGCGTTCGCCGACGACATCGCGCTCGACGGCGAGCGGTTCTCGCTGTAGTCGAGTCTCCGACCGATTCCTGAGAGACGACACCGCTACACGGACCGTACCCCTTTGTGCGATGGGGACACAACGACACGCATGGACAGGCGCGGGATCGCCGAAGTCGTCGGTGCGGCACTGGTCAGCGGTGGGATCGCAGTCGCGGGACTCCGACTGTTCGCCGGGGAGATCAACTGGTTGCTCGTGATCGGTCTCGTCGCGAGCGTGAGTCTGGCCGCCGCAGCGAACTACCGTGGTCGGACCGGCCACGCCGAACAGGTCGCCGCCGAGGCGCCCGACGCGACCGCGGAGGCCGTCGAGGCACACGCGCCGGACAGAGCGGGTGAGGGCGGTGAACCACTCGATAGGGCGGCCGACCGGAGCGCCACGGAACGGGACGACTGAACCCGCGGCTCACCCGAAACGGTCGAGGCCGGACTGACGGCGGGCACGGCCTGCGGGGGTCGGGTCCCACGGTGTTCGCTCGGCGCGCAGCGTGTCACCGTCGACGGCGGGCGGGTCCGCGGGTTCGTACCCATCGCAACTGGCTCCACAGTCGTCGCTCGCCCGGACCGCTCGGTCCAACCAGGCACAGTAGGGCCGACCGTCGGCGTCGGGCCTACACCGCGTACAGCCCGGATAGTCGAAGCTGCGCCACCCTTTCGCGTAGGCCCGTTCGGCGATCCGGCGACGCGCCCTGGCTTTCGCCCCCGCGTCGACGATCCGGATGTCCGTCCGGCCGGCGTGCGAGTCGAGCGGTTCGACGCCGGGTTCGTCGGGCCGGAGCGTGGTCGGCTCCCGAACCACCTCCCGATCGTCGGTCTCCGGGTCGAACCGCCAGACACCGACGGCGTCCGGGAGACGGTTGAGGTGTGCGCGGGTGACATACGAGGCCGTCGCAAGCACTACTTCGTCGGCCAGTGCCAGCGACACGTCGGTTCGGAGCTGTCGCTGTAGATCGCCTGGTCGGCCGAGGTCGGGTTTGTTCTCGATCGCGGTGATCCCGCCGATCCAGTCGGGATACCGGGTCGTCTGGCGGACGTAGGTCCGGCCACCGCGGCGCTCCCGCTCGAAGAAGCCCCGCTCGACGGCCAGTTCGACGGCCCGTTCGGCACGATCCGGATGGCAGTCGAAGGCCGATTTCCAGTAGCGGGCCTCACCCGGTCCAACGTCGGACTCGACGGCGGCCGTCGGGAGCCGCTCGGCCGTGATCGCGGCCCGCTCCGGGAACTCCGGGCCGGGATCGATCACGACCGTATCGAGCACTCGACGACCGTGGACGTGGCCACCCAGTTGTCGGCTGACGAGGCGTCCCTCGCGTTCGAGGTGGGCACACAGCGCCAGTTCGAAGTCGAACTCCCGCACAGCCACAGGAAGGGGCGCTGCCGGCAAAAGCAGCCCGCCTGTCCCTGCGGTCGCGCCGCTCGCGGGGGGAGACACCTCGGCCGCCGCCGGAAAGCCCGTACAGAACGCGGTTCTCTAGATCGTTTCTCCCTCTCCCGCGGTTTTTTCAGCCCGTGAAGCCGCTGTTGGAAGTTTATTACACGGGGGATCGGAGTGAGCAGCACATGGGGATGGTTACCTGCGACGCCGACAACGGCGCCGGGGAACGCACGCGCCGCGTCCTCGTCGTCGACGACGAGCCGATGGTAGCGACCGCTGTCGCCGAGTACCTCGAAGCAGTCGCCGACGCACTGGAGGTGGTCCACACGACGGCACCGACGACGGCGCTCGAACGCCTCGACGGGTCGTTCGACTGCGTCGTGACCGACTACGAGATGCCACAACTCGACGGATTGACGCTCATCGATCGAGCCGAGACCGACGCCGCGTTCGTCGTCTTCTCGGGCGTCGACGACGAGTCCGTGGCCCAGCAGGCTCGCGACCGCGGGGCGATCTTCGTCTCGAAGGGGGCTGGGACTGACCAGTACGACGAACTCGCGACGCTCGTCTGCGAGCAGGTGACCTGACGGGCCGGCGGACCCGCTGGACCGAAACCAGTTGCTTCTGGGTTCCGACGCCGACAGACGATGCGCCGGTCCTCCGATTTCTGCCCCCACTGCGGTGAGGAACTCGACGGCGTAGTGGTGCGCCGTCCGAACTGCCGAACTGATCTGACCAGCCTCGGACGGTGGGTGCTGGCCGCTTGACGGCACACTGCGGGCTGTCACCGCGTGTGCCGGTCGGAGCCCTCACGCGCGCAGAACAGTAAGTTTATCACCCGCAGGCGGCGAACTTCCCACCACGATTACTCCCGACATGACATCGAACAAACAACCGGAGGTGAACATCGGACTCGTCGGCCACGTCGACCACGGCAAGACCACGCTCGTACAGGCCCTGTCAGGTGAGTGGACCGACCAACACTCCGAGGAGATGAAACGCGGTATCTCTATCCGGCTCGGCTACGCGGACGCGACGTTCCGTCGCTGTCCCGAGGCCGAGGAGCCCGAGGCATTCACCGTCGAGGAACACTGCGAGGACCACGACGTCGACACCGACTACCTCCGAACGGTGTCGTTCGTCGACGCCCCGGGCCACGAGACGCTGATGGCCACGATGCTGTCGGGCGCGGCGATCATGGACGGTGCGGTACTGGTCGTCTCCGCGACCGAACCCGTCCCGCAGGCACAGACCGAAGAACACCTGATGGCCCTGGATATCATCGGTATCGACAACATCGTCGTCGCCCAGAACAAGGTCGACCTCGTCGACCAGGAACAGGCGATGCGCAACTACGAACAGATCCAGGAGTTCGTCGAGGGCACCGTCGCCGAGGACGCCCCGATCGTCCCGATCAGCGCCCAGCAGGAGGCCAACATCGACCTCCTCATCGACGCTATCGAGGAGGAGATCCCCACCCCCGAGCGCGACCCATCCGCGGACGCCCGCATGATGGTCGCACGCTCGTTCGACATCAACCGCCCGGGCACCACCTGGGAGGACCTGATGGGCGGCGTGCTCGGCGGCTCGCTCGTCCAGGGGGAACTGGCGGTCGACGACGAGATCGAACTCCGGCCCGGCCGAGAGGTCGAGGAGGGCGGCAAGACCGAGTGGCGGCCGGTGACGACCGACGTTCGGTCGCTGCAATCGGGCGGCGACTTCGTCGACACGGTCACGCCGGGCGGCCTGCTCGGCGTCGGGACCGGACTCGATCCCGCGATCACCAAGGGCGACGCGCTGGCCGGCCAGGTCGCCGGTCCGGAGGGAACGCTCCCGCCGACCCACGAGCAGTTCACGATGGACGTGGATCTGCTCGAACGCATCGTCGGCGACGAGGGCGGCGAGGTCGAAGAGATCTCGACCGGGGAACCGCTCATGCTGACTATCGGCACGGCGACGACCGTCGGCTCGGTCACCAGCGCCCGGGACGGCGAGTGTGAGGTCGCACTCAAACGCCCGGTCTGTGCCGAATCCGGTTCGAAGATCGCCATCAACCGCCGTGTCGGCGCGCGCTGGCGGCTCATCGGCGTCGGGACGCTGCGTTGATGATCGTGTTGGACACCAACGCGCTCATGATGCCGGTCGAGTGTGAAGTCCGCCTGTTCGAGGAACTGGACCGGGTCGCACGCGGCGCTATCGACCGATCGAACGGCGACGGAGCCGGAACCGCGGTCACCTACGCCGTCCCCGAGGCCGTCCGGGCCGAACTCGACAAACTCGCAGACGGTGCCGGCACCGAGGCGACCGCAGCGGCGGTCGGACAGGACCTGCTCGACCGGTGTTCGATCCGCCAGACCGACGCCGACTACGCGGACGACGCGGTGTTGGAACTGGCACGCAGCGACGACGCGACACACGCAGTCACGAACGACACCCCCCTGAAACGCCGCCTGCTCGACGCGGGCGTTCCGGTAATTAGTTTACGGGGCAAGAACAAACTGGGTATCACTCAACCATAACACATGTACAAACGGGTACGCCTCCGCGATACGGTCGAAGTTCCGCCACGGCATCTGGCAGACGTTAGTCCGGATCTCGTCAAGAAACTCCTGCAGGACAAACTCGAAGGACGGATGGACGAAGACGTCGGCAGCGTCGTCTCGGTCATCGACGTCCACGACATCGGCGACGGTGCGGTGTTGCCGAACAAACCCGGCGTCTATTACACGGCCGAGTTCGACGCGCTGACGTTCGATCCACAGATGCAGGAAGTCGTCGACGGCGAGGTCGTCGAAGTCGTCAACTTCGGTGCCTTCGTCGGCATCGGGCCAGTCGACGGCCTGCTGCACGTCTCACAGATCTCCGACGAGTATCTCGCCTACGACGGGGAGAACAACCAACTCGCCTCGCGCGAGTCCAACCGCATCCTGGCCGAGGGCGACGCCGTCCGGGCCCGCATCGTCACAAAGAGCATCGACGAGCGCAACCCACGGGACTCCAAGATCGGGCTGACGGCGAAGCAGGTCGGTCTGGGCAAACACGGGTGGCTCCAGGAAGAGCGAGAACAACGCGAAGCGACAGCGGAAGCCGGTGAGAGCTGATGGCGGACCGACTCGTCTGTCGGGACTGTCACCGCGTCCAGGGTGCCGACATCGAGAGCCAGTGTGAGGCCTGTGGCGGGACCTCACTTACGGAAGACTGGGCGGGCTACGTGGTCATCGCCCACCCCGAGGAGTCCGACATCGCCAAGGAGATGGAAGTGAACAAGCCGGGCCAGTACGCGCTGAAGGTCCGCTAACGTGGCGACCCTCGAACTCCCGGAGACGCTCCGAGCGGCGTTCAAAGAGCCCCTGGGTCCGATATACACCGACACGGCGGCGCTGCTTGCCGACGCAGGCGATCCGATCGTCGCCGTCGGCGACATCGTCACCTACCACTTGCTCGAAGCCGGTCGGACACCGGAACTGGCGCTGGTCGACGGACGGACCCACCGGAGCACGGTCGACGAGGAGATCGAGGCCGCCGTCGGCGGGTTCGACCGCCGGGTGACCGTCGAGAACCCGCCCGCGACGCTGACCGAAGCGTTGCTCGCCGCAATTCGCGACGGACTCGACGACGGCGGGACGACACTGATCGTCGTCGACGGCGAGGAAGACCTGGCGGCGTTGCCGGCGGTACTCGCGATACCAACAACCGGTAGCGTCGTCTACGGCCAACCGGAGGAAGGGATGGTGTTGGTCACGCCCGACGGCGCGGCACGCGACCGGGCGCGGTCGCTGCTCGAACGGATGGAGGGGGACAGCGACCGGGCGCTTGCCGTTCTCGACAACGTGTAGGTCACTCGGGGCGTGGAACGCTGATGTTGCGCATCTCGGCACCACACTTCTCGCAGGCCGTCGGCGCCGTCTCGCTACAGATGCGAGTCCCACACTCCGTGCACTCGTAGCGTTGTTCGTCGTCGTCACACGGTGCTGGGTCTGACCAGAGTGGCATCTTTGCGTGTAGATCCACGGGCCGGACGCTTAACCCTTGGTATCGTGTAACAATTACTGGACGTTCGTGGACTGCGAGAGCACGTGGACGTGCCGGACCAGCGACCGGTGGACGCGCCGTTCGAAGCGGTCGGTGACGGTCCAGCCGGCGCTCGTCGCCGCGTCGGACCAGTCGCGGTCGGCGACCAACACGCACCGCGGTGCGATCCGGTGGGCTTCCGTCAGCGCCCCCGAGACGAGCGGGGCCAACTCACCCTCGATCCGGGACTGTCGGCCGTACGGCGCGTCGAAGACGACGGCGTCGGCGGTGCCGTCCGGGAGTGGGAGCGAGGCCGCGTCCGACCGGACGAGGTCCCAACGACCTGTCTCCGGGTAGTCGCTGCGCCCGGGATGCCCGTCCCCGCCGAGGACGTGCTGGAGGTTCCGGCGGCTCCCAGTGATCATCTTCGTCTGTGCGTCCCCACCGAGGACACGAGCGCCGACGAGTCCGGCCTCCATCAGGAGGCCGCCGGTGCCACACATCGGGTCCAGTACCGTCGCACCTGGTCGGGCGCCGGCGATGTTGACGAGCGCACGGGCTTCCAGCGGTGCCATGCTCCCGGGCTGGAAGAACGGTCTGTCGGTGGGCTGCCGGTCGCCGAAATCCCGGTGGCTCTCGACGGCCAGCCATCCGACGGCCGAATAGGCCGCGCCATCGCTCTCTCCGTCGGCTGACTCCTCGTCACCGGCGGGGTCGGTGAAGTAGACGTACAGGACGTTGTCGGGGTCGTCCAGGTCGACGGCGAAGCCACGGTCGGTGAGCACGCCGCCCAGTTCCCGCTCGGCGCGTTGGGTGTCGACGCCGGCGCTGCCACGAACGTCGACCGCACGCACCGCGACGGTCCCCGTCCGTTCCAGCGTCGCCGCTTCCAGGAGGGCCCGCGCACCGGCGACGTCGGGGTCGCCGGTCCCGAGCAGTTCGCTGGCGCGATGGGTCAACGCGAGGTGGCGGACTCGATCGGTGATCCCCCGCGCGGTGACCAGCCCGGGACCCAGCCTGTCGATGCCGCTCGCGGCACTGCCCGCTTCCCGCGCCGCGAAGGCGTCGTCCTGGCCGCCGAGTTCGAGGACGTACACGCCCGTGTGCTGTCTCCCGGCGCGTATGAGCGTGCCGATCGCCGGCTCAGGAGTCAACTGGGTGACGTTTCCACTGGCCGACCTGTCACCGATGGCATGAACCTTTATAAGCCTTAAATACGAGGTTTAAGTCGAGATATGGCTGACCCCAAGGAGACCATCAACATCGAAAACGTCGTCGCCTCGACTGGAATCGGTCAGGAGCTCGACCTCCAGAGTGTGGCGATGGACCTCGAAGGGGCGGATTACGACCCCGAGCAGTTCCCTGGCCTGGTCTACCGCACCCAAGATCCCAAGTCCGCGGCGCTGATCTTCCGTTCGGGTAAGATCGTCTGTACCGGCGCGAAGTCCACCGAGGACGTCCACCAGAGTCTACGTATCGTCTTCGACAAGCTGCGCGAGCTGAACATCCAGGTCGACGAAGAACCCGAGATCGTCGTCCAGAACATCGTCACCAGCGCTGACCTGGGCGAGAACCTCAACCTCAACGCCATCGCGGTCGGGTTGGGACTGGAGAACATCGAGTACGAGCCCGAGCAGTTCCCCGGGCTGGTCTACCGTCTCGACGAGCCCGACGTCGTCGCGCTGCTGTTCGGATCGGGGAAGCTGGTCATCACAGGCGGGAAGGAACCCGAAGACGCCGAGAAGGCGGTCGATCAGATCGTCTCCCGACTCGACGACCTCGGACTGCTGACCGACTGAGAGGGACGTCCCTCCGGATCGCACCGCAGGCGTCCCGGGACCGTTCCCCACGACCCCACCGAAACACAACGCCCAAGCGCCGTGCGGCCCCACCATCCGGCATGGTTCTCCAGGCCGGCCCGGCGGGACTGCTCGGCGGTGGACTGCTGGCGGTGGTCGTCACGCTCTGTGTCACGTGGGTGTTCTACGCCGTCACGCTCCACCTGGCGGCGACGTTCTTCATCGGTGAGGTCCCCAGCCAGCTCGCGGCGAAGGCAGCGATCGTCCCCTCCGTCGTCTCGTTGTTGCTCCAGCGCTACGGCGTCGAGAGCGGGATCGTCTCCCCGAGTCTGGGTGTGCTGGTCGTCCTGGTGATCACGCTCGTCGCCGACGGCATCGCGATCAGCGCCGTCTACCGGCTCTCGGGGCGGTCGACCGCGCCGCTGGTCGTGTTACACCTGGCTTTCGCCGCCGTGGTCGGGTTCGCGCTGAACAACATCTTCGGCTTCGTCTGACCCGTCTGGAAACCGTTAACCGCGTCCGCACGTTTCCTCCCCGTACCCAATGCGCGAGAACGACCGGGCGATCGTCGCGTTCACCGGGCTGTCACACGCCGTCGTTCACACCTACGAACTGTCGATCCCGATCCTGGTGTTGGTCTGGCTCACCGAGTTTCCCGTGACGACGGCGATACTCGGTCCGGTCGTCGCCGTCGGCTACGGCCTGTTCGGGGCCGGCGCGCTCCCCGGCGGGGTCCTGGCGGATCGCTACGGCCCCAAATGGCTTATCGTCGGCTGTCTCCTGGGGATGGGAGGGTCGTTCCTGCTGTTGAGTCTCGCACCGAACGTCCCGACGATCGCGCTGGCACTGGCCGTGTGGGGACTGGCTGCGAGCGTCTATCACCCGGCGGGGCTGTCGCTCATCTCGACGGGCGTCCACGACCGCGGGACCGGTTTCGCCTACCACGGGATGGCCGGTAACGCCGGCATCGCGCTGGGGCCGCTGCTCACCGCATTGTTGTTGCTGGCCTTCGACTGGCGGCTGGTCGCCGGCCTGCTGGCGGTCCCGGCCGTCCTCGCGGTCGCGGTCGCGTTCACCGCGGAGTTCGACGGGACGGCGGCGGTCAGTACCGACGGCGGTGCGGGCGACGACGGCACCGAGACCGACGGTGCGCCGACTTCCCTCTCGGCGTTTCTCACGGACTCCCGAGCGCTGTTCACCGCCGGCTTCACGCTGGCGCTGAGTATCGTCGCGATGAACGGCCTGTTCTACCGGGGCACGCTCACCTTCCTGCCGGACGTCCTCTCGGGGTATCTCCCCAGCGTCACCGAGTACGTGCGCCTGTTCGAGCCCGGTAGCGCGATGGCCCAGGAGTTCGATCTGGCGTCCTACGTCTACACGGGGCTGTTGGTGGTCGGCATCGGGGGCCAGTTCGCCGGCGGGAAGCTCACCGACAGGGTCCCGGTGACGACCGGCCTCGCCGTCGTCTTCGCCGGCCTCGCCGTCGTCAGTGTCCTGTTCGTCCCGGCGGCCGAAGCCGGCGTCGGGCCGCTGTTGGCGATCAGCGCGGTGCTTGGCTTCCTCCTGTTTGCCATCCAGCCGCTGTATCAGGCGACCATCGCGGAGGTCAGCCCGCCCGGGGACCGGGGGCTCTCGTATGGCTACACCTACCTGGCGAACTTCGGCGTCGGTGCGGCGGGCGCGGCGGTGTCGGGCTTCCTGCTGTCGGCCGTCGGCGAGAGCGGGACGTTTCTCGGGCTCGCACTGTTCCCGCTCGTCGGCGTGGCGCTGGCCGTGGGGCTGGCTCGCCGACTCCGGACGGACGCCACGGCCGCTTGAGGACACTCAGCGCCGGTTTGACCGTCCACGAGACATTTACCGGGACCGTCGGAACAGGCTGGTATGTCACTCGATCGCCGACGGTTCCTCGCGGCCGGTGCGGGAGCGGCGTCCGCCCTGACCGCCGGCTGTACGGGCCGTCTCACACGGTGTCTGCCGTTCGCCGACAGCGGGATGCCCCACGACGCGGCGATCGCCGTCACGTCGGTCGGTTCGGTGCCGTACGGCGCTCCCCTCCTCGACCTCGCAGACCTCCCCGACCGCGAGCGGGACCTGCTTCGGACCGCCATCGACGACGGAGTCGTCAGAGCCTGCATGCGGGACGAGACCGACCGAACCGGTGCGTTCTCGGATGTCGCCGACCGCGTCGGCGTTGAGACGTACCTCGCCGACGGCCAGGACCGCTACGGGCTCTGGGTCCGGATCACCGACCAGGTGTTCGCGTCGACCGGCGATCCACCCGCGGGCGACGCTTCTCCCTGTTGCTGACCAAACCGTTTTCCGGCCCGCTCCCGCCATTCCCGCCATGGATCACGAGCCGAACCTGGACCGGTTCGAGTCCCGCCGCTCGACGGCCTACGGGACCCGCGGTGTCGTCGCGACGAGCCAGCCACTCGCG
Source organism: Haloarcula halophila (assembly GCF_029278565.1). Classification (NCBI taxonomy): domain Archaea; kingdom Methanobacteriati; phylum Methanobacteriota; class Halobacteria; order Halobacteriales; family Haloarculaceae; genus Haloarcula; species Haloarcula halophila. The sequence goes on from NZ_CP119559.1 coordinate 1,943,664, forward strand.
GCACAGGCTGGCGTCGACGTGCTCAGAGAGGGGGGCAACGCCTTCGACGCTGCCGTCGCGACGGCGGCGACGCTCAACGTCGTCGAACCGATGAGCACCGGCCTGGGCGGTGACGCCTTCGCGCTGTACCGGACTGCCGACGGCGAGGTCGGCGCGATGCGGGCCTGTGGCGGCGCACCCGAGACAGCGACGCTGGAGCGGGTCCGCGCGGCTGCCGCCGACGCACGAGGGTGTGACCCCGGCGACGCCGAGATGCCCGAACGCGGCCCGCTCGCGGTGACCGTCCCCGGCGCGCCCCGTGGCTGGGAAGCGACGGTCGAGCGGTTCGGACGGCTGGACCTGGCGGCCGTGTTGGACGACGCCGTCCACTACGCGACCGAGGGGTTCCCGGTCAGCGAGGTCATCGCCTCGGCCTGGGAGCTCTGTGAGCCCGCGCTCCGAAACGACGCCGCCCGCGAGCAGTACCTCCTCGACGGCGAGGCCCCGGCGGTCGGCGAACGGATGACGCTGCCCGAACTGGGGACGACCCTGGAGACACTCGCCGCCGACGGTGCCGACCCGTTCTACGAGGGTACGATCGCCGACAGCATCGTCGAGACGGTCCGAGACGCCGGCGGTCTCCTCGAACACGACGACCTCGCGGGGTTCGAGGTCGAGTACCCCGACCCCGTCTCGACGACCTACGACGGGACGGAGGTGTTCGAACTCCCGCCGAACAACCAGGGGCTCATCGCCCTGGAGGCGCTGAACATCGCCCGGGAAGTCGGTGTCCCCGATTCCGAGGACCCCGTCGAACGGACCCACCTACTCGCGGAGTCGACGAAACTGGCGTTCACCGACGGGCACCGCTACATCACGGACCCGGCGTACGAGTCGATCCCGCCGCTGAACTCGGGGGAGTGGGCGCGACAGCGGGCCGCAGAGATCGGCGAGACGGCCATCGACTCCCCGGAGATCGGGCTGCTCGATTCGCCGGCCGAGGACGCCGACACCGTCTTGCTGACCGTCGCCGACGGCGAGGGGAACGTGGTCTCCTTCATCAACTCGCTGTTCATGGGCTTCGGGAGCGGCCTCGTCGCCGGCGACACCGGGCTCACGCTCCAGAACCGCGGGGCGTCGTTCGAACTCGACCCGGACCATCCCAACTGTATCGAACCAGGAAAACGACCGTTCCACACGCTCATTCCCGGCCTCGTGCGGTTCGGCGACCGCGACTGGGCGGCCTTCGGCGTCATGGGCGGGTACATGCAGCCCCAGGGCCACGTCCAGGTGCTCTCGAACCTGCTGGACCGTGACATGCCACTGCAGACGGCGCTGGACGAGCCACGCTGGCGCTACCGCGAGGACGGAACCCTGGCGACCGAGGCCCGGTTCGACGCCGACGTGGCGTCGAAACTCGCCCGCCGTGGCCACGACGTGGCCGTCGACGTCCCGCTGCGCTTCGGCGGCGCTCAGATCGCCCGCTGGAACGACGGGACGCTTTCGGGAGCGACGGAACCGCGGAAAGACGGGACTGTCGACGTGTACTGAGCGGCGGGCGTCGTCGCGGTAGTGGCCGCTGTCGCGATAGTGGTCACAGTTGCGGGGAGCATACTGCGCCGAAGACCGAGACGCAGTTTCACGTCACGCGACCGAGCGCAGCGAGGGAGCGTGACGGACGTTTTTAACGTAGATTTTTGCAAGGAGGGTGCCCGCAGCGAGCGAGGACACCCCTTGCAATAAAAAGGTACTATTCCACGAGCCGCTCGATCTCGGTCACCAGCACGTCGCTGGCACCGACCTGCTTGAGGTCGTTGATCGTCTCGAAGACGTCGCTGTCGTCGACGACGGCGTGGACGGCCACGTCCTCCCGGCCGGCGATGTCCATCACCGTCGGGCCGCCCATGCCCGGCAGGACCGCCTTCACCTCGTCGAGGGCGTCCTGTGGGACGTTCATCATCAGGTAGCGTTTGCCCTCCGCCGAGAGGACCGACTGGAGTGCGGTCTGGATCTGCTGAACTTTCTCGTCGTCGGCGACGTCCGCGCGGGCGAACAGCCGCACCGACGACTGTAACACTTCGTCGACGATCTCCAGGCGGTTCATCCGCAGCGTCGTCCCCGTCGAGGTGATATCGACGATCCCGTCGGCGATGTCGACATGTGGGGTCAGCTCCGTCGCGCCCGAGACCTCGGTGATATCGACGTCGACGTCCAACTCGGCGAAGTAGTGCTGCGTGACGTTGGGGAACTCGGTCGCGATCCGCCCGCCGTCGAGGTCGTAGACGGTCTGGATCTCGCTGTCTTCCGGTGCCGCGAGGACGAGCCGACAGCTCCCAAACTCTAGGTCGAGTAGCTCTTCTAGGTTCTCCGGGTCGGCCTCGCGGACCTGATCGAGGCCAGTGATACCCACGTCGGCGGCGCCGTCGGCGACGTACTCGGGGATGTCGGCGGCCCGGGCGTAGAGGACGGTCACGTCGGGATCGACCGTGTCGGCGTACAGTTGCCGGTCGGCGCCGTCGACGATGTGGAGTCCGGCCCGTTCCAGCAGGTCCTCTGCGGGGTCGTGCAAGCGGCCCTTGTTGGGGACGGCGATGCGCATACTCGCCCTGGGAGGGGGGCGGGCAACTGTCTTTCCCCTCTCGGACGGACCCGGCCGAACTAAGGACGGTCCACTCGAACCCGGTACCATGAGCGACCTCCTCGTCAGCGGTGGACAGGTTCTCCGACCGGATCGGACAGTCGAGCACGCCGACGTTCTGGTCGACCGGGACAGCGGCGAGATCCTGTCGGTCGACGACCCCGGCGAACTGGACGGCGACGACCATCTCGACGCCGACGGCGGACTCGTGATCCCGGGGCTCGTCAACGCCCACACGCACGTCTCGATGACGCTGCTGCGGGGTTACGCCGACGACAAGCCCCTCGATCGGTGGCTCCAGGAGGACATCTGGCCGGTCGAGGCCGAACTCACGGCCGAAGACATCCGCGTCGGTGCCGAACTCGGCCTGGTCGAGATGCTCAAATCCGGGACGACGGCCCTGTCGGACATGTACTTCCACGTCGAGGAGATCGCCGACGCCGTCGAGCGGGCCGGGCTACGGGCGGTGCTCGGCTACACTGCGGTGACCGTCGGCAAAGACGACGAGGGCGCCCACGCCGACCTCCAGGAGAGTCTCGACGTGGCCCGGGAGCTAGACGGCGCCGCCGACGGCCGTATCAGGACGACCTTCCAGCCCCACTCGCTGACGACCGTCGGCGAGTCCTACCTCCGGGAGTACGTCCCACAGGCCGTCGAGGCCGGTATGGCCGTCCATCTCCACGCCAACGAGACGACCGACGAGGTCGACCCCATCGTCGACGAACACGGCGTCCGGCCGCTTTCCTACGCCGACGACATCGGGCTGCTCGGGCCGGACACCTTCCTGGCTCACTGTGTCCACGTCGACGACACCGAGATCGACCTGCTGGCCGAGCGCGATACCGGCGTCGTCCACTGTCCGGCTTCGAACATGAAACTCGCGAGCGGGATGGCCCCCGTCCAGGCGTTGCTCGACGCCGGCGTCACCGTCGGCCTGGGGACCGACGGCGCCGCTTCGAACAACGACCTGGACATGTTCGACGAGATGCGCGACGCGGCCATGCTGGGCAAACTGGCGGCCGACGACGCTAGCGCGGTCGACGCCGGAACCGTCGTCGAGATGGCGACACACAACGGTGCCGACCTGCTGGGATTCGACAGCGGTCGCATCGAAGCCGGCGCCAACGCCGACCTGGCCGTACTGGACTTGGAGCGTCCCCACTTGACCCCGGCCCACGATCTCGTCTCGCATCTGGCCTACGCCGCCAGCGGGAGCGACGTCCGCCACACGGTCTGTGATGGTCAGGTTCTCATGCGGGACCGCGAGGTCACGGTCGTCGACGAGACGGCGGTCCGCGAGCGGGCCAGCGAACACGCCCGTGACCTCGTCGAGCGTGCGGCCGGCGACGGCGAGTAAACGACGAGGCTCGTTTTTAAACACTCTGAACGGTTTTCAGGAGGTTTCCCTATCGGCCGAACGACGGTGAACGAACTGAACGGCTTGGGGGGTTTACACTGGATTCAGTACTACCTGAGAGACGAGATGAACACGAAACTACCAGCACTGATCGCTGCACTGGGCCTGGTCCTGTTCGCAGTTGGACCGGGTGCAGTCGGGAGTGTCGGCGCTGCATCGGCCGACGAGGGCGGCGGTTCCCTCGCCGTCGATGTCTCGCAAACGGGAGACCAGAACGTGACCGTGGCCGTCACGGCGAACGATTCCGCTGTCGCGAACGCCTCGATCAACGTCACGGTGCGTGACGAGAACGCCACGTACGCGGACGAAGGGAACTTCACCACCGACGAAAACGGGACGGTTGCTCTGTCGGCGCCGAACCGGACCCTCACGGTCGACGTGACCGCGACGGCTGACAACCGGACGGCCACGACGACGGACACGCTGAGCGAGGCCATCGAGATCGAGGACAACGAAGACTTCCAGGACGGGTTCTCCTCGTTCATCACGTACCTCGTGACCAGCGGGTACTACACCGGCCCCAACGCCGACACGCCTGGTGTCGGTGACGAGGTCTCCGAGTTCGTGACGGCGAACAACCCGAGTACGATCAACGACAGCGACAACGAGAGTGCGGATAACGAAACCGAACTCGACGACAACGAGACCGCGGATAACGAAACCGAGCTCGACGACAACGAGACTGACGACGAACGTGGGCCGCCTGCGGACGCCGGTCCGCCCGAGGACGCGGGACCGCCTGAAGACAAGTTCGACGACGACTCGGACGACGGCGAGGAGGCTGACGAAGAAGACACCGACGAATCGGACGAGAGCGACGACACAGACGAGGAAGCGTCCGAGGACAGTGAAGACGACGAACGCGGACCACCCGAGGACGCTGGTCCGCCCGAGGACGCCGGACCCCCTGAGGACGCTGGTCCGCCCGAGGACGCCGGACCCCCCGAGGACGCTGGGCCGCCTGAGGACACGTTCGAAGACGAATCGGAGGATAGTGACGATGCAGACGAGGAGGACTCCGAAGATAGTGAGGAAGCCGACGAATCCGAGGACGGCGAGGAAGCCGAAGACTCCGAGGACAGCGAAGAAGCCGACGAATCCGAGGACAGCGAAGAAGCCGAAGAAGCCGAGGACGACGAGGAAGCTGACGACGCCGACGAATCGGACGAGAGCGACGATGCCGACGAGGAAGCGTCCGAGGACAGTGACGAGTCAGATCAGGAGGAGTCCGAGGACAGCGAGGAAGCCGACGACAGTGACGACGCAGACGAGAGCGACGACACTGACGAAGAAGAGGCCGACGACGAGACCGACAGCGACGACGAGCGTGGCCCGCCCGAGGACGCCGGGCCGCCCGAGGACGCCGGCCCACCGGCTGACGCTGGTCCGTAGTACCGGCGGTCGATCATTTCGATCCCTTTCTTCGCGCTTCGACGGGTCGGGGCGGCACTGCCGCCACTCGTTCGGTAGGGTTTAGAGTCCCGTCGCCTACCGACCTAGCATGACAGAGCCGATCTCAGCCCGCCTCGACGACGTCGAGGCAGCCCGCGAATCCGGCCGTCGGAAGATGGACTGGGCCGCCCAGCATATGCCGATCCTCTCGGCGCTGCGCGAGCAGTTCGAGACCGACCAGCCGTTCGCCGACGAGCGAATCGGGATGGCGATGCATGTCGAAGCGAAGACCGCTGTCCTGGCGGAGGTTCTGGCCGCCGGCGGTGCCGAGGTCGCGATGACCGGGTGTAACCCGCTCTCGACCCACGACGACGTCTCGGCGGCGCTGGATGCCGTCGACGGCGTCACCTGCTACGCCGAACGCGGCGTCGACGACGAGGCCTACTACGGCGCGATGGAGGCGGTCCTGGCCCACGAGCCGACGATTACCGTCGACGACGGGATGGATCTGGTGGCGATGGTCCACGAGGACTACCCTGAACTGATCGACACTATCGTCGGCGGGGCCGAGGAGACGACCACCGGCGTCCACCGACTGCGCGCGATGGACGAGGACGGTGAACTCGACTACCCGGTGTTCGCGGTCAACGACACGCCGATGAAGCGGTTGTTCGACAACGTCCACGGGACCGGCGAGTCCTCGCTGGCGAGTATCGCCATGACGACGAACCTCTCGTGGGCCGGCAAGACCGTCGTCGTCGCCGGCTACGGCCACTGTGGCAAAGGTGTCGCGAAGAAGGCCAGCGGACAAAACGCCGACGTGGTCGTCACCGAGGTCGAACCCCGCCGTGCGCTCGAAGCACACATGGAGGGCTACGACGTGCTACCGATGGCCGAGGCCGCAGCGATCGGCGACGTGTTCATTACGACGACGGGCAACCGCGACGTCATCGTCGAAGACCACTTCGAGGCGATGCAGGACGGCGTCCTGCTGGCCAACGCCGGCCACTTCGACGTGGAGATCGATCTGGACGCCCTCTCGGACCTGGCGGTCGACACCTACGAGGCTCGCGACGGCGTCCAGGCCTACGAGCTGGCCGACGGCCGCCGGCTGAACGTGCTGGCCGAGGGCCGACTCGTCAACCTCGCGACCCCCATCGCGCTGGGCCACCCGGTCGAGGTGATGGACCAGAGCTTCGGCATCCAGGCGGTCGTCGTCCGGGAACTCGTCGAGAACGGCGACGCCTACGACGCCGGCGTCCACGACGTCCCCGATCGGCTGGACAAGGAGGTCGCCGAGATCAAACTCGACGCGGAGGGCGTCGCCTTCGACTCGTTGAGCGACGAGCAAGCCGAGTATATGGATTCCTGGCAGCACGGGACGTAGCGATATTCGAGCGCAGCGAGAATATCGGCAAAGCGCAGCGGGGAACGCAGTGACTCGCGAGCAGTAGGAGAGACTGACCGTAGGGACGGCTCCCCGAACAGCCCAACGGTGTCGCCGTGAGCCGTAGCGAGGCCCGAGCAACGCGACCCCTTCGAACCGGACCGGCGAAGGGAGCCGTGGAAGATACAGGAATACTCGAACGGATAAACAGCGTCGACGGAACGGTCGAGGTCGCTCACGGCGGTCTCCTGACCACGTACGCACGGTGTGCTGACTCACCTCTGTGTGTCCGCGGCCGGTGACGGCAATTTTATTCGGGCACGTCCGCAAGGGGCCACAGATGCAACCGCTCCACGCACGGTATCCGTTTACGACCGCCGCCCGGGAGGCCGTCGAAGCCGCGGCGGTCGATCTGGGGGAGGTGGTCGCGACCGACGAGGCGGTCGTCGAGCGCGCACTGGAGCGGGTCCAGTCGGCGATCACGAACCGGACCGTCGGCAAGCCACACCGACAGACGCGGGTCGAACTACTCTCCTATCCGGTCGCGCGGGTGCTCGTCTCGCTCGTCGATCAGCACGTCTGTACCCGGAAATACGCCGCGGCCGAGGCCGAGACGGCCTACGACCGCTTCGTCGAGGAGTTCGAGAGCACGACTGAGCTCAAATCCACCCGGGGATCACAGATCGAACTGCGTGACCTGCTCGCGGAGTTTGACCTCGGGAGCGTCGTCGACGAACGCGGCGACGGCTACTGGATCGAGGTCGGCGCGTATCTGGAGATGGCGGCCGACCAGCGAGGCGACGAGTGGCGCCTGGTCAACCGCACGCTCGCGGACGGACGGGTCGCGATCACGCAGGCCGAACTCCACGTCCTGCTCAAGCAGGCCATCCGTCACCGGATCGAAGACGGGTTGCCCTTCGACGTGCCCGACGCTATCGGCCAGGAACTCCAGGCGGAGGCCGAACAGATCCGAGAGGTGCTCTCGGAACTCGATCTCACCCGGGAGATCGACACCGTCGTCCCGGAACTGTTCCCGCCCTGCATGAAGGCGCTGCTCGATCAGGTCCAGAAGGGGGAACACCTCGAACACCACTCTCGATTCGCGATCGCGACGTTTCTGGTTGGGATCGGGATGACGACCGACGAGATCGTCGAACTGTTCCAGGTCAACCCCGGCTTCGGCGAGGAGGCGACCCGCTACCAGGTCAACCACATCCGCGGCGATACCAGTCCGACGGAGTACTCGACCCCGGCGTGTTCGACGATGCAGTCCTACGGCGACTGTGTGAACAAAGACGACCTCTGTGAGACGATCGCCCATCCGATGGCCTACTACGAGAAGAAGATCGACGACTCCGAGGAAGACGAGTTGACCGACTGGCGCGAGACCGACGCCGACGAAACGGACGAGGCCGACGCCTAGAAGTTCTGCCGTTCCAGCCAGAGGCCGGCACCGAGCATGAAGACGACGAACAGTCCGATCGCAGCGACGATACCGACCCCGCCCTGCGGGCCGAGGCCGCCGTTGGTTCCGTACGTGCTGGAGACGTAGACCGTCGCGGCGACGAAGAGCGCGAGGGCGATAACCGAGATGACGATCTGCACGACGGTCTCCCGCTCGATATCCATGTCCTGCGGTTTCACTGGCCCGGGCAAAAGGGTGTCGAAGCGTCCGAGTCGCCGAGAGGCTTACGACCCTGGAGCACCTACGTTTCGACTGGACACACTCCAGAACACAGCCGTGTCCGGCTCCTATGACGGTACTCACACCCCCCGACGACACCGATCGGACTGCACTCGCACCGGACCTCCGGACGCTCGCCGACCGGGCGGCCCGCGCCTGGACCGAGCGCATGGCGGTCCGCGAACTGGACGACGGCGAGTACGCCGTCACCGCCGAGAGCGGCCACACGTACGTCGTCGACGTCCCCGACCGATCCTGTTCCTGTCCCGACCACCGCATCCGCGGCGAACGCTGCAAGCACCTGCGCCGGGTCGCTATCGAGATCACTGCCCGCCGCGTTCCGGCGCCCGGGACCCGACGCGCCCGCTGTGACGCCTGTGGCACCGAGACGTTCGTCGACGAGGACGCGTCGACGCCACACCTCTGTGAACCCTGCCGGTTCGACCCGGGCGACGTGGTCCGGGACCGCGAGACGGACAAGCGCTTAGTCGTCGTTCGCGTCACCGACGACCGCGCCGACGAGCGGACCGTCGAGGCGACCGGCCGGTCCGTGGCCGCCTACCGGACCAACGACGGCTATCCGGCCGGGGACCCGGTCGTCGACGCCGTCTACCTCCCGGCGGCCGTCCGGAGCGAGTCACCGCGGGAGTACGCCTTCCCGCACTCGCGGCTGGAGCGCGTCGACGACGCTGAACTGCTGGCCTGACACCTCCCGGATCAGTCCAGCATCTCGGCGGCGTCCTCCTTCGAGAGGTCGCCCCGTTCGAACGCCGAGAGCACGTCCAGCGTCGCCTGGTCGGGGCCGTCCCCGCCGAGTTCGTCGAGGGTGACCTTCTCGGAGTGGCCGACGAACTCCTCGAAGTCGGTGCCGTCGGCCAGCGCCGTCTCCTTCTTGACGCGGTAGTTCCCGCCGTCGGTCGTGTGGAGGTCCCCAGGGTGGAAGAAGTACCAGTCCTCGCGGTCGAAGCGGACGCCGATCCGGGGTTTCGCGCCGAAGTTCCGTGCGAAGAAGAGCAGTGCCTCGACCTCCTCGCCGGTGAGGTAGATCGGGTCGCCGGCGCTGGATTTGGCCTCGATCGCGTAGAAGGTCTCGCCGTCGCCGGTCAACACGTCGGGCAGTTCCCGCTCGGTGGCGCTACCGCTCGCCGGTGCCCGCATCACCGCGAAGCCGGCCTCGTCGAGTTCGTTGACGAGTTCGCGCTCGCGGCGGTCGCCCTTCGCGTTCGAGTTTGCCATCGTCCGACCCTCGGTCGTCGTCGATAAAAAGGGCTCGCGCTCGCCTCAGCGCTCGTCGTCGCCGGCCCGGGACTGTAGCTCCCGGATGACTTCCTCCGTCTCGCCGCCGTCGCCCCGGACGGCCCGGGCGTAGCGCTCGTACTCCTCGGGGGAGACCTGGACCGTCTCGGTCCCGCCCTCGTGTTTCAGCTCCAGGCGGACCGTCCCGCCGGGCGTGTTACGGAGCCGGAAGCTCGCCATCGCCGTGAGGACGAACCACAGCGCGATACAACTCCCCAAAAAGTACGCCATCGTCGTCTCGAAGGCCAGCGTCTCGGCCCCGTTGGTCCAGCGTGCCGGGTACGCCCGGACGAACAGCCCGACGCCGACCAGACAGCCGGCGTTCCCGAGGACGACCCCGAGTTGCTGGCGGCGCGACGAGGGGAGGACGGCGACGACCGAGAGGAACAGCGCCGGAATGCCCAGCCCGCCGAGCACGCCGGCGAGCTTCTCGGCGGCCCGGAGGTCGTCGACCCCCAGCATCGCCGACAGTGACGTCGTCACGACGAGGATCGCAGTCACGAGTGCCAGCACGCCGGCGACCCCGAGGACGATACCAGCGCCGATCCGCCGCGGGTCCCGCCCGTTCCAGCGGCGCCCTCCGTACGCATCCCCGAGATTCTCCATGGACCCACTTTGACACTCCCACCACAAAACGGTACGTCAGACGCTCGCAAGACGGGACTACTCGCTCTGGATGCGTGGGGCGAGCATGTAGGTGACCCGGCCGTTGCCCTCTGCGAAGTTGAAGTGCATCTTGACGGGGAACTCCTCGCCCAGTTCCATCTCCACCTCGGCGTCCTTGGGGATGGCCTTGTTCATGTTCTTCAGGTAATCGAGCGAGAACAGCGAGTGAGCGTCCCCGACGGTCAGGTCGATGAGATCGTCCTGTGTGAGTTCCAGGTGGACGTCGTCGGTGTCGCCCTCGGCGTCGACGTAGAACAGTTCCTCGGCCGTGTCGACTCCCAGCGCGATGTGGTCGCTGACCATGTCCGCCGCCGTCACCGAGCGGTCGATGTCACGGCCCTCGATGACGATGTGGGCCGAGAGGTCCAGTTCCGGCAGATCCGGCTCCTGGCGGATGGAGTCGGGATCGATGAGCGCGAGGGTGTACTCCAGCCCGTCGATGGCGATGTGGAGTTTGCGTGTCTCCTCGTCGAGTTCCAGGTGGACGAGCTGGCCGGCGTCGGCCATCCCCGCGATGTCTTCGAGCCGCGAGAGGTTCACGCCGATGATTCCCCCGTCCGCCTCGTAGGACTCGAAGGCCGCCGCGTCCAGCCGGAGGTCGACCATCCCGACGTTCGCGGGGTCGACCGCCCGGATTTCCAACCCGTCGTCTTCTAGGTGGATCTTGCATTCGTCCACCAGCACGCTCACCGAATCGAGAGCCGCCTGGAGCGTGTCTGCGCTCACGATGGCGTTGAACATCTTGGAGCGAGCTACGCCCCCATCCATTAAAAAGCCGGCTATCGTCCCCGCGTGCGCGCAAGCGTTCGACCGCTCAGGCCTCCGGTTCGAACACCCCTGGGTTCTTGGGACCTTCGCGGTTGATGATCGCCAACATCCCCTTGCGGGCGACCCGCGAGAGCGCGTGGTCGACCAGCTTGATCGGTCCCGGGACCTCCGCGTGCAGCGTCGCGATGGCACAGGAACCGGGCTTGACCGGCGTCGTCTGGACGAACTTGTTGGCCGGGCCGGCGATGGCCCCCTGTTGCCAGACTTCGTCCCACACCGAGCCGATGGGGTGGAAGCTCGAATCGAGGTTCGGGCCGCCGGTGACGAAGTACACCCGCGCGGTCTCGCCAGTCTTGATCGACGGGGAGCCGTACCGGTCGGGCGTGATGGCGTACTTCTCGCCGTTCATGAGGACGTAGGTCGGGTCCTCGGCTTTCATCGACTCGATGTCGAAGTCGTGGTGGCCCTCCTCGCCGGCCTCGCCTTTGGTGTACAGTTCGTGCTGGCCGAAGTAGAACTCGTGGTCGACCTCGGGCAGCCCGTCCTTTGGCTCGACCAGGATCATGCCGAACATCCCCGAGGAGATGTGCATGTCCATGTTCGGGACCGCACAGTGGTAGATGAACGCGCCGGGGTAGGTGGCCTTGAACCGGAAGGTCTTGGTCTGGCCCGGCGTGACCATCGACGCCTCCGCGCCGCCGCCGGTCCCGCGCACGGCGTGGAGGTCGATGTTGTGGGGCATCGAGTTGCTCTCCTCGTTGGTGACGGTCAACTCGACGGTGTCGCCACGGCGGACCCGGATCATCGGCCCCGGCACCTGCCCGTCGAAGGTCATGTACGTGTACGTGACCCCCGGTTCGACCTCGGCGACCTGCTCTTTGGTCGTCATCTCGATCGAGTGAGTCGTCGGCTCCGACCGGTCGATGGGGCCGGGGATGTCGGTCGGGTCGGCGGCGATACGGTCGACGTCGGTCGATTTCGCTTGGGTCATGGCTGGTTCCTGGGGCGTGGTGCGTTCGGCGGTCTGTTCGGTCTCGGCGCCGGGTGCCTGTGCACAGCCGGCGACCGCTGCAGTACTGACTCCGAGCGCCTGGAGCACCCGGCGTCGCGTCGCCGTCGGGATGGATGACATCGGTGTGGACCTCCGTACACGTAGGGATGTGTCGCCGTGACACATATACCGAGAACCCTGCTCTCAGGGCGTGAGAGTGGTTCTCAGGCGACGAGAACCGCAACGAACGTGTTCGGCTCTGGGATGTGTTCTACCGGAGGCGGCTCACCAGCCCACCCGTCGGTCGCGATCCCTCCCGCCGTCGGTGACGAAGGCGACTCCTGCCGACTATCGCGCTCCCGACGAGATAGAACGGGACGACGATCGAGCCCAGCGTGCCGATCGTCGGAAGCAACGGGTGCTTGCTGTAGAGTTCCGTCAGCAGCGACGTTGGAAGGACTGCGACGTACCGGTGTGTGGTGAGCAACCGCTGGTAGCTGCCGGTATCGGCGGGCGCATGCAGCGTCACGGTGATCTCACGCTGGCTCTGTGGCGGAACCCGGACGACCCGATCCGACACGTCGACTCCGTCGCCGGGGACGAGATAGACGACGTTCGGGAGGTAACTCGGGTTCCTGAGCTGCCGTGTCCGGGGCTTGGACTCCCCGGCGGGGATGACGTCCGCCCGTTCGGAGTCGAAGCTCGAACTGACGATCGCCATTTCAGTCGTGCCGCCCTGGACGACTGTCGGGGCCACCAACCCGGCCGCCAAGACGAGCGCACAGGCGGCGACGAGCACCCGGGGATCGAGTCCCTGCGAGCGGCTCCGATCGGTGTCACGGTCCCGCTCGTCGCGTGTCCCGAACACGCTGTCGAACCCGAGGTACCCGAACGCCGCCACTGCGAGTACCGTCAACACCCCTTCTGTCCCCAGAAACAGTTCGGTGCCGGACCAGCGGGCGAGTGTCAACTGAGCACCTTGGACCGTGTTCTTGATAGCGTTGATCCCGCTTCCCAGCGCGGGGATCGCGACGATCCGGCCGTTGATCTGGAGCACTTCCGCGACGATCTGGTGGTCGCGAACCGGGGGCTCCCCGGCCGTCTGATCGGTAATCGCGTTCGCGTCCCCCTTGGTGACGTACCCCTTCTCCGTGGTGCCGACCACCCGGTGTGTCGTCAACCCACCACCCTGGATCTCTTCGGCCTCGAAGACGATCACGTCGCCCGGCTCCGGCGGGCCGGTAAGCGGGCTGGGGACCGCGACGAACCCGTCGTCGGGTTCCAGCGCCGGGTCCATGCTCCCGGTCCGAACGAACCCGAGCAGGACGGGCTGTCCGAGCAGTTGTCCGACAAGCAAGGCTAAGACGACGAGTACGAGTACCGTCTCGACCGCGTTCGTGATCCCCTCCCGTATCGACATCTAGCCGTTCCCTGAGTGATTGTCGGGTGGCCGCCCGATCCGATTACTCTTGTCCGGGATCGGCGGCCTCGTTCGCGTTGACGACGAACTGACTGGTGAGATCGAACTCACCGGTCGTGTCGCTATCGGTCGTATCGACCTGTAGCGAGACGTACACCGATTCTCCCGACGGCACCGCTTCGTTTGGATCGTTCGCGTTGTTGAAACTCAGGGCCTGATCCGGGTCCGTCTGGCCATCGGTGGGATCATCCAGATCCAGTGCCGTCGTTTCGGTCGAAGTCGCCGAATCGACCTGGCTCGGATCCGGGGAACTCGCACCCTGGATTTCCGTCGCCACGCCCTGCAGGTACACTGTTGCACCCGAAGCTTCCGACGTTTCCTGTAAGCCGACCTCTATGTCGAGGGCCTGGTCTGTCTGGTTCTCGATGACGAACGCCGATTGGTCGGTCCCGTCGTCGTAGGGCCATCCATCTCCGGCCGCCGCCGGGTTCGTGTCTCCGTCGTAGAGGCTGCTGAAAGCGACGCTATCGCCCTGTGCGTCGTCGTCCATCGCACCCAACTGGAAGCGAGCCTGGTCGTTGACTCCGGTCCCGCTACCACTATCTTCACTGAAGTCGATGTACAGGTCACCGTTTTCGTATCCGATCTTGTCACCGATGCCTCGAGCACCTCCGGGACTGAGGCTGATGTAGGCCATATCGTCGTTTGCCACGCCGATATCACCGTCTCTCCCGACAGTCGCAGCCGTGAACGCGCCTGTACCTGATGCGGCCGCCCCGCCGGCGGCGAGCGATCCGAGTCCGATGAGGAACTTTCGTCGGTCCATCTGTTGTCACCGCCCGCAGTCACCCTGCGAGCGTATCTGTCCCTGTATTCCGGAGGGGTGTCGTTATACAGGCCTATTCGGCGGCTCAACCGGAGGATTTCGTCACTCTGCTGGCGGGGATACGTCGTATTCCCCCCGTCTTTTCCACGGCCGCTAGGTAGTTAGTGACTGGCCGACCCGCCACACCGGCGGACGAAACCATCCGGTTGATCGGACTCAGCCACCTCAACGACCCATTGAGTTCCCGCCTGTAGGTAAAGTTTCAGTGGGTATTAATGTATACTGAGGAGACTGGTCGGACACCGGGGTGGGGGTCAATGCAAGAGGTTATTCAGCCAACCGGAGCGACAGAGTCGAACAGAGGGACAGAAGAGATCGACGAACTGTTCGATATCATGAGCAACAGTCGCCGGCGTGCGGTATTTCACTATCTCAAGCAGGGCGACGGGACCGACGTCGAGATCAGCAGACTCTCCAGGGAACTGGCCGCCTGGGAGTGCGGTATCGAGCCCGAACAGGTCTCCTACGACGACCGCCACTCGATCCACACGTCGCTCCGGCAGTTCCATCTCCCGAAGATGGAGGACGGTGGGATCATCGAGTTCAACGACCAGGGAACGAGTGTCGCGCTCACCGACGAGGCCGACCGGATGGACATCTACGTCGAGGCGGTGTCGGAAGACGAGGTCAGGTGGTCGACGTACTTCGTCTCGCTCTCGGCCGTCCTGGCGCTCGCGACGGGGGCGGCGATACTCGGTATCCGGCCGCTGACCGCGCTATCGGCGCAGGGGTTGGTCGTCCTCGAATCGATCGCCTTCACCGTCTCCTCGCTCGTATTCTGGTCCAGCCAGCAAGACGACCTTCTAGGCTCCGAAGGAGTGCCCCCGCTGTTCTCGGAGGAGTGAGCCATGCGTAGACTCCTCGTCTTGCTTGTGGGAAGCGCGCTGGTAGTCGGGGTCTTCTCGGTCGGAACCGGCGGCTTCACCGCCGGCCAAGTCGAACGGACGGCCACCGTCGGTATCGTCCCCGACGACCGCGCTGCGCTCGGCTACGACGCCCGCTGCCGGGGCGACGATCTGCACGCTACGGTCACGAACCGGGCTGTCGGGGCGGAGCTGGTACTGTCCGTGTCCGTCTCCGGGACCGAGCGACAGGTGACTGTCGGCCCCGCGGAGTCGGGGACGCTCCGGTTCGTGGGTGTCGAACCGGGGACTCCGGTCACCGTCCGGGCACACAACGAGGACGGAGGGCTGGCGGTCGAACTGGAACGGTCCGTCCCCGAGGACTGCCGGGACCGGCGCGCGATCAGCTGGATCGCCTTCTGTGGGACTCCGCCCGCTGCCCCACCAGCGGTCGCGGCGACGGACGGTGACGGCCCGACCGCGGTCGACTGGACCGACACCGGCGACGGTCCCGTCGTGTACAATGCCGGGCCGACGGTGTACAACACGACCGACGACGGCACCCTCCGTAGCGGGCAGGGAACTACGATCGGCAGTGCGCGCGGCGGTGCCGGTCAGTTGATATCCAGCCCCTGTGCCGTCGCGGCCGACTCCTCGGGCACGAAGTTCGAGTACAACAGCTCGACCGGGGCGTTCGAGGTCGGTGGCTGAGACGCACGCGGAGTACAGCGCGTCTCACACTGCTTTGCTCGTTTCCTGGTCCATCGGCTCCCATCTCAATGTTGACGGCTTCTGCCGTCGTATGGCCGACTGTTCGTCCACGCGGCGAGGGACGGGTCGTTATCGACTTGCCACTCGCTCCCGACTATCCACGTATGACCGACGGGACCGACGACCGTGTCCAGGTGTGGCTGGTCGAGCGCACCTACTCCGACGACGAGCAGAACCTCATCATCCTCACGTACGCGACTCGGGACGGCGAGCAGTACTTCCGCAAGGAGCGTGCGCTCACCTCCTTCACCGACGTTCGGGACACGACGGCGGCCGTCGAGACCGACCCGGGAAATCTCGGGGCAGTCGAAGACCCCGACCTGCGCGAGCAGTACGCTGCCGAAGCACAGCGGATGGAGCGCGCTCACGACCCTGGGGACGTGATCTGAGAGGACGGCCACGCCACCTGATCCGGCACCCCTTTCAGCGTCGACGGCGTCAGTACAGGTATGATCGATATCTCACCCGTCTCTCGCGGTCGATACGCGTCGGGAGGCAACTATGTCGGGTAAAGACGACTACTACAACAGAGCCAAACAGGAGGGGTACCGTGCCCGATCGGCCTACAAACTCCAGCAACTCGACGAGACGGCCGGCCTGCTGGGCGAGGGTCGGACCGTCGTCGACCTCGGTGCCGCGCCCGGCGGGTGGCTCCAGGTCGCGGCCGAGCGGGTCGGCGAACGCGGGACCGTCGTCGGCGTCGACCGCCAGCGCATCGACCCACTGGCGGACCCGGAGCCGACGGTCGAGTACGTCCGCGGGGACATGACCGACGACAGCACGAAGGCCGAGATCCGCGAGATCGTCGGCGGCGACGGCGACCAGGGTGGCCCCGTCGACGTGGTCATCTCCGATATGGCGCCGAACATGACCGGCGAGTACGACCTGGACCACGCCCGCTCGGTCCACCTCGTCCGGCAGGCGTTCGAGGTCGCGACCGACCTCTTAGACGCCGGCGGGGATTTCGCCGCGAAGGTGTTCGACGGCCAGGACCTGGACGACCTGAAGGCGGACATCGAACCGGAGTTCGAGTACGTCCGCGAGGTCCGCCCGGACGCATCCCGCGATTCGTCCTCGGAGCTGTATCTGGTGGCGAAACACCGGTTGACGGCGCCAGTCCGCGAGGGCGACGTCGTCGAAGTCACCATCGAGGACATCGGCGAGGAAGGCGACGGCATCGCGAAAGTCGAGAACTTCACGGTCTTCGTCGGCGGCGTCGAGAAAGGCGAGACCCTGGACGTCCGAATCGGTGACGTGAAACCGCGCTACGCGTTCGCCCAGCCAGCCGAGTAGCTACCGGACGACCGACGACGAGCCGACCTCCCGGCGCCGGACGAGGCCGACGACGGCGTAGACGAAGGGCGTGTCGACCACCGCGATAGTGAGTTTCAGCAGGTACTGGCCGACGATCAGCGCCAGCGCCTCGTTGGGCGGGACGCCTTGGAAGACCACGAACCCGATCGTGATGAAGATGACAGTGTCGAGCAGTTGGCTCGTGGCCGTCGACCCGATGTTCCGGAGCCAGAGTTTCGTCGGGCCGGTGCGCCGACGGATCGCGTGGAAGACGAAGACGTCCCAGTTCTGACTGACGACGTAGGCCGATAGGCTCGCGACGACGATGCCCGTACTGGCACCCAGTACCGACCGGAACGCGGCCGGATCGACCGGCTGTGCGGCCGCCGGGAGCCCGGGTGCGAAGATCGTGCTCCAGACCAGCCCCAGCAGGACGAAGTTCATGACGAACCCGACGTTGACCAACACCGTCGCCGCCCGCCGGCCGTACAGTTCGGCGTAGCAGTCCGACGCGAAGAACGTCAGCGCGTACGCGAGCGCCGCACCGGGTAACACCAGCGTGTCGCCCGTCAGGGGTACCCCGAAGGGCAGGCCGAACGCGAGCAGTTTCGAGGCGGTGACCTGCGCGACGACCAGTGCCGTCACGAACAGGCCGATCAGCGCGACCCGCTGTGGCGAGCCGTCGTCACTCGTCATCGTCTAAGCGACCGTGGCGGGCGTCGATGTCGTCCAGTACGTCCAGTGTCTTCCGGACCGAGGCGCGGATCGCGTCGCTCCGGTTGACGAACTTCCCGTCGTCGCCGACGTGTTCGTCTAGATCCTCCAACAACTCTGCGGGCATCTCGACGCTTATCTTGGGCATACCTGGAGAATACTGTAAGCGGACTCATAGCCACTGCGGTTCGATGGCCGGTCCTCGGCGCTTCCCACGTGGTGTCTCGATCAGGCACTCCCGGAGACAACAAGCGGACACAGCGGTGTTCGGAGACCGGTGAGTCAGTCGGCCGGTTCGCTCCGGCGCTCGGAGGTCCGCCGACCGCCCAGCGTGTACACCCAGAGGACGCCAAGCCCGAAGAGGTACGCCAGCGCCGTCGGGATCCCGACGATGAACATCGTGAAGATGCCGTTGGGCGAGAAGATCGCCGAGACGGCCACGATGGCGATGACGACCTCCCGCCAGCGGGTGTACATCGTCTCGAAGGGGACGATCCCGCCCTTGTGGAACAGGAACATCGTCACCGGGATCTCCGCCAGCAGCCCGATCCCGACGGTGAGGAAGAACACGAGCCAGCCGAACTTGCTGACCCGGTAGGCGATGACCATGTTGGCCTGGAGCTGGTCGTAGGCGATCGCCGAGATCGTCAGCGGCGCGAAATAGAGGAACCCGAGCACGCTCCCGCCGATGAGCGCGGCGAACATCGTCCCACCCCAGACAGCCAGGATATTGCGGTTCCCGACGACGAAGCCCCGTTCGCGCAGCGCCGGCCACGCGAAGTACATGAGGACGGGGATCACCGCGACGGCCCCGACGACCGTCGAGAACTTCACGATGAACACCAGGTGCTCGACCGGGTGCAACGTGACGATACCGACGTCGTTGGCCATCTCCGGCGGGAGTCGGCTGACGAAGGTCCGCTGGATGCGGCCGATGCCGCCCTGATAGAGGAACAGGAAGGCCGCGCCCATCACGACCCCGAAGATGCCCAGGATCCAGAACGCCTTGGAGGCGATCGAGTCGAAGATGAAACGGATGTCGTAGTAGTAGCCGCCCACGTCGTCCTCGGTGGTCTCGTCCTCGGTGAAGGCGTTGAGGACCCCTGCAGTCGTCGAGGTGACGACGTCGTCGTCCTCGGTGTCGTCGGCCTCTGGGGCTTCTTCGCCGTCGCTCTCGTCGGCCTCGTTTGCCATGTCCCACCGGTCGAGGACGAGCCCGGCCTTCTCCTCCTCGCCCTTGGTCAGCGCCGTGTCGGCGTGGGCCAGAGCCTCCTGTTCGGTCATCTCCTCGAAGACCTCCGGCGGCGCGACCTTGATCGCCTCCGCGTTGAGTTCGTCGACGTCGATGGCGGTCGGGTCGCCGTGTTGGCCCGGTGCCGTGTGGGCCGATAGCTCCCGCAGGACGTGGACGTAGAGGACGACGACGCCGCCGACGAGCGCGAACAGTGCGCCGAACAGTAGTGCCGTCCCCTCGACGGAGAGGCCAAACAGCGCCGGCGGCTGGACGTTCCCGGTCAACCGGCTGGAGTACTGTGCGGCAAACGCCTCGGCCGCTTGCACGTACTGGAAGGCCGGCGAGGACAGCAGGTAGTAGGCGGCTGCCCCCGACAGGAGGCTCCCGCCCAGGATCGTGTTCCAGTTCGAGAGTGCGACCTCCCGTGTGCTGACCAGTTCGCTGGAGCGTTTGAACAGCACCGCGACCTTCGCCAGCGCGAGACTGACGCCGTAGAGACCACACAGCGGCGCGGCCCACATGATCTGCGTGAACGGGTCCGGCGGCGAGAACAGCGCGCCGAAGGCGAAGATCCCCATCACCGCGTAGCGCCACTTGTCCCGGAACGTCTCGTAGGGGACGATCTCCGTATACGAGAGGATCGTCATCATCAGCGGCAGTTGTGCGGCCAGGCCGAACGAGACGGCCAGCATGAAGACGAACTGGAACCACTTGACGATAGAGTACTGTGGCGTGAACCCGGCGTCGAAGGCGTCGCCCGCCAGGAAGTTGAACATGATCGGGAAGAACAGCTCGTAGGCGTAGGCGACGCCGCCGACGAACAACGCCAGGCTGACCGTCGCGAACGTCAGGAGCTTCCAGGCGGGGATGTGTTCGGCCGGCCACCAGCCACGGCGGCGAAGTCCGTCACGGCCGAAATAAATGAGCAGCGGGACCGACATGAGGATGCCGACGACGGCACCGATCTTGACCTGCAGGAGGATCACGTCGAACGGGGTGACGGCGACGATACTGGTCGCCTCCTGGGTGGTCAGGTCCATCTGGGAGTACAGGAGGTCCTGGCGCAGTCGGTCCCAGACGCCGTACTGGAGTCCCATGATCGTCCCGATCATCCCGACGACGAAGACGATAAACACCTTCTGGAGGTGCGTCTGGGCACTGCTGAGCATCGCACCCAGTGTCGCACGGCCACTCTGGACCGTCTTGACGGTGTCCTCGTCGATCGCGCTCGCCATCTCTCCTGGGTGTAGCCTATTGTGCGTTATCAATTTATTCATCCCACTGGCGGGCGGGAACCAGCCCTCGCGAGACGGCCGCGCGAGGCATCTCGAAAAGAAAGTTTACAATCACCTCCCGCTAAGCCCATCCAGATGCCGGACGGCGACGACAGCGACGAACAGCATGGCCCGACAGAGCCACTGCTGCCCGACGAGGATGCTGGGACCTCCGCCGAGAGCGACGGCGAGGGGACACCGCCGTCCGACGATGACATCGACGCGCCGGCCGACGCCCCCGCCGGTGGGGACGAATCGACGGCGGGCACACACGCAGCGCCCGTCGAGCCGGCGACGCCGCTGTTCGACCGGGACCCCGACGACGTGGTCGCCGCGACACCGGCCGACGTTCCCTCCGACTGGGGAATGCCGGGATCGCCGACCGCACACACGTCCTACGGCGGGGAGACCGTCTCGACGCCGAGCGATAGCACGTCGGTGCCCGACCCCGACGCGGAGTTCGACTACGGCGAGGAGGGCGCGCCCGACGACCAGGAGATGCCCCTGGCCGACCACGTCGAGGAGATGGCGATGCGGCTGTTCGTCGTCGTCGGCGTGATGGCGGTCGTCACCGTCCTCGCGTTACCCTCCTCCGATCAACTGATCAACTTCCTGTGGTACTCCTTCCTCGACGGCCCCGCCGAGGCCTGTGGCCAGTTCGCGGCCGACGCCCAGCCCGGCGGCGAGAGCACCGTCTCCGGGGCGGACTGCCCACACGTCTACAGCCCGCTCGCGCTGATCCTCGCCCGACTGAAGGTCTCCTCGCTCGTCGGCCTGATCGTCGCGCTCCCGGTGTTCGTCTACGAGACGTATCTGTTCATGCGGCCGGGGCTGTACCCCAAGGAGCGACGGTACTACCTCGCCGCGGTCCCGACCAGCCTCGTGCTCGCGACCGTCGGCGTCGCCTTCGCGTACTTCCTCGTCCTGCGGGCGATGTTCGACTACTTCATCACCTACTCCGACCGCGCCGCGGACCTCGCCTTTGGCCTGGGGGAGACGTTCAACCTCATCATTCTGATGCTGGGTTTCTTCGCGATCGTCTTCCAGATCCCGCTGTTCGTGATGCTGGCGATCATGATGGGGGTCACGACCCGCCAGTGGCTCGAAGACCGACGGCTGTACTTCTGGGGCGGGTTCGCGGCCATCGCCTTCGTCTTCAGCCCGGACCCGACCGGGATGGCGCCGTTGATGGTCGCCGTGACGATGATCGGCCTCTTCGAGGGGACGCTCCTGCTGTTGCGCTGGACCCAGGAGAGTTCGCCGGTCCCGACGGCCGAGGAGGCCGCGGCCCAGCGCCCGATCGCTTGGCTCGGGGCCGGCCTCGTCGGCTACGTCCTCAGCCCGGCACCGGTGCCGACGGGCTACTACCAGCAACTGCCGACGGCGATCACCGACGCGCTCAACAGCGTCGGACTCGCGCCGCCGCTGCTCGTCGGCGGGAGCGCTATCGTGGCCTTCGAGGCGCTGGCCTACGTCAACAAGAACTACGTCGTCAACATCCGGCTCTGGCGGGCACTGCGCCGTATTCGGCTCCCGGTCTGGGGGGCGGCGATCGTCGTCGGCTACCTCTCCAGTGCCGACCCGACGCTGTTCCGCCTGGTCGACCAGGTGAGCCTGACGCCGGCGGCGGCCGTCGCCGTCAGCGGGACGCTCGTGGTCGCCTTCGAGGCCGCGATCCTCGTCGGGAAACGCCGGAGGGCGTCGACTGATGGCTGACGCCGCGACCGTCCTCGTCGCACGCCACGGGGAGACTCACTGGAACCGTACGAGTCGGGTCCAGGGGTGGGCACCGACCGGACTGACCGACCGCGGCCGCGACCAGGCCGCGGCGCTTGGCGAGGCGGTCACACAGCGGTACGCCGTCGACCGCGTGGTCGCCTCGGATCTACAGCGGACTCGTGAGACGACCGAGGGTATCCGGGACGCCGGGCAGGGACTCCCGGAGCCGACCTTCGACGCCGACTGGCGCGAACGCGGCTTCGGCGTCCTCCAGGGGTTGCTCGCCGCGGACCTCTTCGAACGGTACCCCGCCCACGACGACGGCGACAGCGTCTCGGCGCTGCCGGCCGCCCCGGAGAACGGCGAGACCGTCGCGGCGTTCTGTGACCGCGTTCGGGACGCCTGGGAGCGACTGGTTCGATCGGTCGAGCCCGGCGAGACGACGCTGCTGGTCACCCACGGCGGCGTCATCAAGGTCCTGCTGGCGACAGTCGACGACCGGTCGCTTTCGGCGACACTCGCGACACACTCCCAGGACAACTGCGCGATCAACGAGATCAGGATCGACGACGGCGGGGCACGGCTGCTCGCCGAGGCACTGACCGACTGGCGCTGACGAACGTTTATCGGCCTGGCGTGTCTCTGTCGAACAAATGGGCCTTTTCAACAAGATCGGGCGGAACGTCGAACGGTTCAAACAGACGGCCACCGACGCCGCGGACCAACAGGCGGAGTACGAGTGTTCGGCCTGCGAGTCGCGGTTCCACACCGACCACGACGACTGTCCGGAGTGTGGCGCGACCGAGGTCCGACCGATCGACGGGGAGTAGTTACTCGACGCTCGGATAGTCGGCGTCGAAGACGTCGGCGACGACGTCGTCCTCGCTCTCCTCGTCTTCGGGGCTGACACTGCCGGTCTGGTAGCCGTGCAGGTCCAGGGTCACGTGATCGAATCCACAGTCCTCGATGTGGTCACGGGCGGTCCGCACGAAATCCGGATCGAGCGCGGTCTCCAGTTCGGCCTCGCCGACCTCGATGCGGGCCAGGCCGTCGTGGTCGCGGACCCGGAACTGTTCGAACCCCCAGGTACGGAGCAGCTGTTCGGCCTTCTCGACACGGGAGAGCCGGTCTTCGGTCACTTCGAGCCCGGTCGGGATACGCGAGGAGAGACAGGCCATCGACGGTTTGTCGGCGACCGAGAGGTCGTACTCGCGGGCGATCTCCCGCACCTCGGATTTGTCGATGTCGTGTTCGAGCAGCGGGGAGTAGGCGTCCAGTTCCTCGACGGCTCGCAGGCCAGGACGGTGCCCCTCGCCGATGTCCGAGAGGTTGGTTCCGTCACAGACGATACCGATCCCCAACTCCCGGGCGCGGTCGTACATCGCGCCCAGACGCATCGACCGGCAGTGATAACAGCGCATCTCGTCGTTGGTCCGGAACTCTTGACTACTGAGTTCCGAGAACTCGACGATCTCGTGACGGATGCCGATCTCCTCGGCGACCCGGACCGCGTCACCGAGTTCGGCTTCCGGTAGGGTCTCCGACTTCGCCGTACAGGCGACGGCGTCGTCACCGAGGGCGTCGTGGGCCAGCGCGGCGACGACACTGGAGTCGACGCCGCCGGAAAACGCGATCAACACACCGTCGCGCTGGGCGAGGTCGTCCCGTGCAGCAGACGCCTTCGTCGCGACTGAGGACATTGTAAACGGTTTGGTCTGGATGCTCAAAAGCGCGTCGCGTTCGGCACACGATCCGGTGCCCTCTCGGTAGTTACAGATATCTAACATACGCACATTATTTTCACAAATAAGGAGAGAAATTATACTCGATGCTGGGTCAGTGTTACGCGGTTGCGAGTGGGAAAGGAGGGGTCGGAAAGACGACGACGGTCGTCAACACGGCGTACGAACTGGTCACACTGGGTCACGACGTGGCCGTCGTCGACGCCGACCTGTCGATGACGAATATCGGGCGACTGCTCGGGGTCGACCACGAACCGACGTTACACGACGTGTTGGCCGGCGCGGCCGACCTGGCCGACGCTGTCGACACCAGCGGCGAGGTCGCGCTCGTCCCCGGCGACGCGTCCGTTGAGACGTATCGCGAGGCCGACCCGTCCCGACTGGGCCGGGTCCTCCGTCGGCTCCGAACCGAGTTCGATATCGTCCTCGCGGATACGGGCGCTGGCGTCAGCCACGAGGTCGTCGTCCCGTGCGGGGTCGCCGACGGGACCGTTCTGGTGACGACGCCGGACGACACCGCCGTCTCGGACACGTCCCGGACGGCGTCGCTCGTGGACAGGGTCGACGGGACGGTACTGGGCGTCGCCGTCACGCGGACCGACGAGCGTGCGGCCGAGGCGGTCGCGGACGAACTCGGGACGGACCTGCTGGCGTGGATCCCCGAGCGCCCCGACGTGGTCGGGGACGAACCGGTCGTCAGAACCGCACCCTCGTCGGCGGTCGCGGCCGCCTACAGCGGGTTGGCCGGGGTGGTGTCGGTCGCGGCGGCCGCGAGCGACCCGGCGGCGGTCGAGGCCTCCGATGACGCTCCCACCGACGACTCCGGGGAGTAGCCGGCGACGGGTTTTTTCTGACCGGCGCCGAACGGAGCGATAGATGGACCTGGAATCGGTGCCGGGCGTCGGGGCCAAGACGGCCGCGGCGCTCCGGGAACTCGACGACCCCGAGCGCGCGCTCCGGGAGGGAGACGTCGCCACGCTGTCACAGGCACCGGGCGTCAGCGAGGGCCGAGCGGCCCGCGTGGCCCGGGGAGCGATCCGCGCCGACCACGACGACCCGGGGGGGTTCGCCGCGACCGCGCGGGCCCGCGAACTGTTCCGGGAGGCGCTCGGCCTGGTCCAGGAGCGGACCGTCACCGACTACGCCGAGAAACGCCTGGAGACGCTGTATCCCAGCGGGACCCGGAGCCGGATCGAGGAGGTCCGGGCGTTCGTCGAGTCGGCGATGGCCCGGGACCCCGAGCTGGACGTTCGGGAGCCCCTCTCGAACGTCGCGCCGCTCTCCGAGCCCGACGGCGTCCGGGTCCGCGACCGCTGTCTGGCCACGAGCGACGCCGAGCGCTACGCCCAGGCCCAGGAGGCCATTCCGGAAGTGAGCGTCGAGGTGGTCGACGACGCCCGGCAACTGGCCGAACTCGCCCGCTCGTACTCGACGGTCGTCGCGCTGGACGAGGCCTTCGCCGGCGTCGACGTGGAGGGCGATGTTCGGGTCGAACCCGACGCGCTAGAGAACCCCTCCGCTGTCGTCCCCGAGCGGGTTCTCGCGTTCTTCTCGCGGAACCGCGATCGGGTGCTAGCCGCCGCCGAGGTCCACCGGATCGCCGATCTGGACCCGCCCTGTGATCTGGACACGCTGGAGTCGGCGCTGGACCAACTGGCCGAGGACGGTACCGTCCGTGGCGACGAGGAACTCGATCGGCTGGCGACGGCCGTCGACGATCTGGACGCGGCGGTCGGGATGGCCGAGAACGTCGCCAACGACCACCTGCGGGAGGCTATCGAGGAGCGCGACGTCACCATCGAGGGGACCGACCTGCTGTCACTGGTCGAACGGGGAGCGGGCGTCGACTCGCTGCTGTCCCGGGAACTGGCCGACGAGTACGCTGCCGCCGTCGCGAAGGCCCGCGATCACCTCGTCGAGACGCTCTCCCTGCGGGAGACGGAGGCGATGGCCCGCCGGGCCTTCCCCGACGAGCCGACCTACCCCGTCGAGCGCCAGGAGGACGTCGTCAGCCGACTCCGCGAGGAACTGACCGCCGCCCGGGACCGTCGGGCGACGCGGCGCAAGCGCGAACTGGCCGACGACCTGGCGGGACTGCGGGACGACGCCGCGGCGCTGGTCTCGGCGGCCCTGGAAGTCGACGTGGAACTGGCGATTGCCCGCTTCGCCGCCGACTTCGACTGTACGCTCCCGGAGCTCACCGAGGAGAGCGGCTTCGCCATCGAGGGCGGGCGCTCGCCGTTGCTCGATGTCCCCTTTCAGGATGTCGAGCCGGTCGACTACGCCGTCGAGGGCGTGACGGTGCTGTCGGGCGTCAACAGCGGCGGGAAGACCTCGACGCTGGATCTGGTCGCGCTCGTGACCACGCTGGCCCACATGGGGCTGCCGGTGCCCGCCGAGTCGGCCCGGGTCGGCCGCGTGACCGAACTCCACTACCACGCCAAGACCCAGGGGACGCTGGATGCCGGCGCGTTCGAGGCCACCATCCGGGAGTTCGGCGACCTGGTCGGGAGCGTCGGCGAGGGGGGCGACGAACGGCGCGTGCTCGTGCTCGTGGACGAACTCGAATCGATCACCGAACCCGGCGCGAGCGCGAAGATCATGGCCGGCATCCTCGAAGCGTTGAGCGAGCGCCGGGCGACGGCCGTCTTCGTCTCCCACCTGGCCCGGGACATCCGCGAGGCCGCCACCATCGACATCGGCATCGACGGCATCGAGGCCGTCGGCCTGGAGGACGGCGAACTCGTCGTCGAGCGCTCGCCGGTCAAGGGGAAA
Source organism: Haloarcula halophila (assembly GCF_029278565.1). Lineage (NCBI taxonomy): Archaea > Methanobacteriati > Methanobacteriota > Halobacteria > Halobacteriales > Haloarculaceae > Haloarcula > Haloarcula halophila. The sequence goes on from NZ_CP119559.1 coordinate 1,970,552, forward strand.
CTCGCCCGGTCGACGCCGGAACTCATCGTCGAGAAACTCGCCGCCGACGACTCCGGGAGCTTCTACCGCGATCTCCTGTCGAAGTTCGAGGAGTGAGTCACCACGCACCCAGCCCCGATCGCCCGTGGCGGTACGTGAGGATGCCGGCGAAGGCTGCGACGCCGGTGAACGCCGACGCCGCACCCAGGTAGAACACCCACTCCATGCCGACGTTGGTCGTCAGCCAGCCGCCGGCAAGCGGTGCCAGCACGGCACCGGGCCGCCAGACCAGATCGCGGACGCCGAAGCTGGACGCCACGCCCTTCCCGCTGCCCTCGTCGGCGAACAGCGCCATGCTCGCGGGTTCGCGGATCGAGTCCGCGATACCGAGCAGGCCGTTCAGTGCCACGAGCGGCAGGAACGCGGGCGAGAGGTCGCCGAAGTACGGGAACACCGCGGGGAGCCCCAGCGCCGCGCCGATCGCGGGGGTGAACGGGACGACCAGGGCAACCACACCGTAGGCCAGCCCGCCGACGAAGACGAACCGCGCACGGCCCTGCCGGTCCGAGAGCCCGCCGGTGTAGGGCTGACAGAGCATGTTGGTGAACTTCTCGGCGGCCAGGACGACGGCCACGGCGGTCGCGCCGTTGATCGCCGCGTTGTACCCCAGCCCGCCGCGAGCGGCGGCGACGCCGGCGAAGATCGGCACCCACGTCCGGACCAGCGTCACCGCGACGGCGTACTGGGCGCGAAAGCTCGTGATGGTGAGGATCCGCCGGTTCACGGCCAGATCGGCGAGCGCGAACCCCTCCGTCGTCGTCTCGTCGGGATCGACGAACGCCAGGACCGCCAGGAAGGCGACGAGCGTGATCGCCACGAGCAGGCCGAAGACGGCGTCAAAGCCGAACCGGTCGTACAGCAGGCCGGCCGACAGCGAGCCGCCGATCGCCGCCGCGAACCGCCAGGCGTTGGAGGTTCCGATGGTGGTCCCGCGGGCGCTGTCCCGTGCTAGCTGGCCGACCAGAGCCAACCCGACCAGGCCTGCGGTCGTCGCCGCGACCCCCTGGAGTCCTCGGACGAAGACAAAGCTCCAACTGGAGGATACGAGCGGAAACAGTCCGTAGACGGCCGCTGCGAGCCCCAGCCCCACCAGCAACACCGTCCGTTTGTCGAAGCGGTCGCCCAGATACGACACCGGGATGACGGTGCCCGCCTGGGCCAGGGTCAGTCCGGTCGCGAACATCCCCAGGACGAACCCCTGGGGGTCCAGCAGGTCGATGTAGGTCGGCAACAGGGTCAGCAGCGTGACGATGCCGAAGGCAGTGGCGAAACGGGTGAGAAACAGGGCCTGGAGTTGACGGCGTGCGGTCACTGCGTGTGGACAGCGGAGTGGCCGTCTAATCGGTTACGGTCCGCCGAAGATATCCGATCGCCGTCGCAGAAAAAATCGGTCGTGGGAGCGTCGGTCCGCCCGCTGCGTCGCTCAGTCGGAGGCTTCCGCGGCCGCGACCGGTGCAACCGCGATCTCCATCTCCACGTCCTCGACCGCCCAGGTCTTACGGTGGCCGTCGACGACTTCGCCGAACTCGTCGGCCCGGACTTCCTCGGCGATCAGGTCCCGGTGGTCGTCGACCAGCGCGGCCACGCGGTCGTCGGCGACGTCGAGGTCGACGACGATCCGCTCCTCGATGTCCAGTTCGAGGTCCTTGCGCATCTCCTGGACCCGGCGGATGACCTCGCGGGCGTACCCCTCGCTCTCGATGTCCTCGGTGAGTTTCGTGTCGACGTAGACGACGCCGCCGCCGGAAAGCGCCGCGAACTCGGTGCCGGTGACGCCGGCGGGCGTCTCCCGGCGGAACTCGACCATCTCGTCGGTCAGATCGACGGGTTCGCCCAGTTCGTCGGCGACGGCCGCTTCGAGCGCGTCGATCGACCGCTCGGTGACCCGTGACTCGTTGAGCGCGTTCATCACGCGACCGGCGTCGTCGCCGAAGGCGGGGCCGAGTTCGCTCATGTCGGCTTCGGCGGAGTAGCGGAGTTCGCCCCACTCCTCGTCGGCGCCGACGACCTCGACCGCGCGGGCGTTCAGCCGGTCGGCGACGATGGCCGTCTGGGACTCCACGGCGTCGGCGACGGCCTCGCTGTCGACGTCGACGATCACGCGCGTGACCGGCCAGCGGAGTTTCCGCTCGGCCTGCTGGCGGGCGTTCGAGCCGGCCTCCTCGACCTCGCGGACGACCTCGATCTCGTCTTCCAGTTCGGGGTCGCGCAGCGACGCGTCCGATTCGGGCCAGTCACACATGTGGACCGTCGGGTGGCCGCCGTCGCCGGTCAGCGCGCCGTAGACCTCCTCGGCGACGAACGGGGTGAAGGGCGCGAAGAGGGCGGCGACCTCCTCCAGGACGCGGTACAGCGTCGCGTATGCAGCCTGCTTGGAGGCCGAATCGGCCTCGTCCCACATCCGCTCGCGGACGACCTGGATGTAGAACCGGGAGACGTCTTCGACGACGAAATCGAGCAGTTCGCCGGCGGCCTTGTCGTTCTCGAAGTTCTCCATGTGCTCGGTCATGGCCTGTTCGACGCTCTGGAGCCGCGAGAGGACCCACTCGTCGACGAGCTCGAGGTTCTCGCGGACGTCCGCAACCGTCGTCTCCGCGGGATCGAAGCCGTCGGCCCGCATGTACGGCAGCGGGAAGCGGGCGACGTTCCAGAGGATGTTGAGCCGCCGTTGCATCTCGGCGGTCTCGTCCCAGGAGAAGTTCATGTCCTCGCCCTGGGCGGTCACCGACAGCAGGAACAGCCGCATCGGGTCCCGGCCGTACTCTTCGATGACCTCGTGAGGGTCGACCAGCACGCCCTTCGATTTGGACATCCCGCGGCCGTCGGGCATGTTGGCGTAGCCGTGCATCAGCACCTGCTTGTAGGGGATCTCGCCGGTCGCGGCCGTCGACATGCCCAGTTGCGACCAGAACCACCCGCGGGTCTGGTCGTGGGCCTCCATGATGAGGTCGGCGGGCCACAACTCCTCGAAGGCCTCGGTCTGTTCGGGGTAGTCCAGCGTCCCCCACGTCGCGACCGAGGAGTCGAGCCACACGTCGAAGACGTCGCCGACCCGGGTGTAGGTCGTCCCGTCCCGGGTGATCGTCAGGTCGTCGACGGTCCCCTTGTGGAGGTCGACGGCGTCGGGATCGATCTCCTGGTCGACCAGTTCGGCCAGTTCCTCGCGGTCGCCGACGACGACGGCGTCGTCCATGTCGCCGCTCCAGTCTTCCGGGAGCCAGATCGGGATCGGGATACCCCAGTAGCGCTGGCGGGAGACGTTCCAGTCCGGGGCGTCCTCGACGAAATCGTGGAAGCGGTTGTCCCGCGCCCACGAGGGGTACCACTCGCTGTCCTCGATGTTGTCCAGCAGTTCCTCCTTGATGTCGGTGACCGTGATGAACCACTGGTCGGTGACGATGCGGACGATGTCGGTGTCACAGCGCCAACACTGCCCCTCCCGGACGGAGTGACCCTCCTCGTGAGCCAGCAACAGCCCCTTCGAATCGAGGTCGGCGATCACGTCGTCGTTGGCGTCCCGGACGAAGGTCCCCTCGTATTTGCCGGCCTCGGCGGTGTAGACGCCGTCGCTACCGACCGGACAGAACACTTCCAGATCCAGCTCCTGGCCGCGCTCGAAGTCCTCTTCACCGTGGCCGGGCGCGGAGTGGACCAGCCCGGTGCGGTCGGCCTCTACGTAGTCGGCGGTGTAGACCTGGCCGGACCCCTCGGCGCTTGCGTGGTCCGGGACCTCGTCGGCCAGCGGGTGGTCGTACTCCCAGCCCACGAGGTCCTCGCCGGACAGTTCCTCGACGACCTCGTAGTCCTCGTACCGGCCGGCCTTCAGGACGCCCTCGACGCAGGGTTCGGCGACGTAGAGCCGTTCGGTCTCGCCCTCTTTCGTGGCGTCGACGCCGACGTACTCCAGGTCCCCGTCGACGGCGACGAAGGTGTTGGCGACGATGGTCCAGGGGGTGGTGGTCCAGATGACGACGCTGCCCTCCCGGTCGGCCAGGGGGAACTTGACGTAGATCGATGGCTTGCCAACGTCGTGATACTCGACCTCGTTGTTGGCGATGGCGGTCTCACACCGGGGACACTGGTTGATCGAGCGTTTGCCCTGCTCGACGAGGTCCCGTTCGTGGGCCTGCTGGAACCCCCACCAGGCGGCCTCCATGTACTCCGGCTCGACGGTCTTGTACGGGTCGTCCCAGTCCATCCAGACGCCGAAGTCCTGGAAGTCCGTCTGGAGCCCTTCGAGTTGCTCCTCGGCGAAGGCCTTGCACTCCTCGATGAAGTTCTCCTCGCCGAAGCGCTCGATGTCTTTCTTGTTCTCGAAGTCCAGCCGTTCCTCGACTTTCGTCTCGATGGGCAGGCCGTGCATGTCGTAGCCCGGCCGGTCGGTGACGTCGTACCCCTGCATCCGGAGATAGCGGATGTAGAGGTCTTTCAGGGTCTTGTTCCAGGTCGTCCCCATGTGGGCCGCGCCGGAGGTGTACGGCGGCCCGTCGACGAAGAAGTACGTCTCCCCGTCGGCACGATGTGCCTTCGTCCGTTCGTAGGCGTCGACGTCGTCCCAGTAGTCGAAGACCGTCTCCTCGACGGCCTCCGGATCGTACTGGTCGTCGATCGCGGCGAATCGGTCCATACCGGTCACATTCGCCGCCGGCATTAAAGGACAATCGATTGTGTGTGTCGCCGTCACGGGACGAGCGGCCCCGACAACCCGTGTCTGTGGGGCGAACGGCGCGTCAGCGCTCGCGCTGGAGGAGGAGTGCGGCGGTCTGCCCGCTGTTCTGGGTGATCGGCGCGACGACTTCCCAGCCGTCAGCGCCGAGTTCGTTCAACTGCTCTTCGGGGACGCTGCTGGAGCCGAACATGCCGGTTTCGACTTCGAACATCTTGTACTCGTAGGAGGGCATACATCTGGCGGGAACGGTGCCACCGGTACCAGTCTTGTGGTCGCCCGATAGTGGCGTCTCCTTCAGCAGTCAAGAGGTCCCGGAGCCAGCCGCCCCTTTCAGCCCCACTCCGTAGCTGGCTGATCAACCGGCCTGAGTGGGGCTTTCTGGCTGTGTATGGTCGAATTCCCGTAACTAAACACTGCTCCCGTGTCGAGCGCGGGATGAAAACACAGTTAGTCTCTGCGTCTCCTGAGGTGTGGTAGAGACAATGGTACGCACGAGCGTCATCGGCTGCGGGAACATGGGCAGTGCCCTCGTCACGGGCCTCTGGAAGTCCGGGAACCACACGGTCATCGCGTGTGACTTGGACTCCGAGGCGCTGGCGGCCGTCGCCGACTACAGCACGGAGACGACAGAGGACATCTCGCGGGCCGCGGAGGCAGACGTCGTGTTCGTCGCGGTCAAACCCGACATCGTCGAGGCGGTACTGGACGAACTGGAGCTCTCGGCCGACCAGACGCTGGTCTCGATCGCCGCGGGCGTCCCCACGGAGTTCGTCGAGGCATACACCGACGCCGACGTGGTCCGGATCATGCCGAACCTGGCCGCCGAGACCCGCGATATGGCCGCGGCCGCCACAGGCGACCTCTCGCCGGCGATCCGGGAACTGCTGGACGACGTCGGCGAGTTCGCCGAGATCCAGGAGGCACAGATGGACATCGCGACCGCCGTCAACGGGAGCGGGCCGGCCTTCGTCTTCTATCTCATCGACGCCATGACCCAGGCCGGCGTCGCGGGCGGGCTGGACCACGAGGAGGCCGAGACTCTCGCGGCACAGACGTTCAAGGGTGCCGCCGAGACGATCCTGCGGGACGACCGAAGCGCCGAGGAACTGATCGACGCCGTCTGCTCGCCGAACGGGACGACGATCGAGGGTATGGAGGTCCTCTGGGACAGCGACGCCGACGAGGCCGTCGCCGACGCGGTCGCGGCCGCAGAGCGGCGTTCGAAGGAACTGGCGGCCGACTTCGACGATGCGTGAGGCCGTCGACGCCGAGACCGTCTCGGCGACCCGACAACTCGCCGCCGACGCCCAGCGGGTCATCGTCAAGGCCGGCACGAACTCACTGACCGACGAGGAGTCGAACTTGGACGACGAGAAACTCGACAAACTCGTCGACGATATCGAGGACCTGCTCTCGCGGGGCAAGGAGGTCCTGCTGGTTTCCTCGGGGGCTGTGGGGGCCGGGATCGGCCGGGTCGACCATCCAACCGGGACCGTCGAGGAGTCCCAGGCGCTCTCGACGGTCGGCCAGAGCCACCTGATGCGCCGCTACACCGAGAGCTTCGAACGGTACGGTCGGACGGTCGCCCAGATCCTCATCACCGAACACGACCTGGAGAACCCCGAGCGGTTCACCAACTTCCGCAACACCGTCGAGACGCTGCTCGATTGGGGTGTCGTCCCGATCATCAACGAGAACGACGCCGTCGCGACGGAGGAACTCCAGATCGGCGACAACGACATGATCTCGTCCTCCATCGCTATCGGCGTCGACGTGGACCTGCTGGTGACCCTGACCGACGTGGGCGGGGTCTACACTGGCAACCCCAAGGAGAACCCCGACGCCGAGCGCATCCCGGTCGTCGGCGAGAACTACGACGAGGTCGAAGAGCTGGTCTCCGAGAGCTCGACGGGCGGGTTCGGCGGCATCCAGACGAAGGTCAGCGGCGCCCGGGACGTCAGCGAACACGGTATCCCGGCGATCATCGCCCGGTCGACGGAGCCCGACGTGCTGGAGAACGTCGCCAGGGCCGAATCGGTGGGCACAATATTCGTCCCGATCAACGGTGAGGTAGATGACTGACGACACCGAACGCCAGGTCGAACAGGCACAGTCCGCGGCCCTGCGGCTGGCGAACGTCGACGCCGCCGAGCGCGACGCCGCGCTCGGTGCCATCGCCGACGCGATCCGGGAGAACAGCGAGGCGATCCTTGAAGCCAACGCCGAGGACGTCGCCGAGGCAGAGGAGATGCTCGCGGAAGGCGAGTACACGCAGGCGCTGGTCGACCGGCTGAAACTCGACGAGGGCAAACTCGAATCGATCGCCGGGATGGTCGAGTCCGTCGCCGACCAGACCGATCCGCTGGGCAAGACGCTGGCCGCCCGTGAACTCGACGACGACTTGGAGCTGTACAAGGTCGCGGTCCCCATCGGCGTCGTCGGGACCATCTTCGAGTCCCGTCCCGACGCCCTGGTCCAGATCGCCGCGCTCGCGCTGAAGTCGGGCAACGCCGTCATCCTCAAGGGCGGCAGCGAGGCCAGCGAATCCAACCGCGTCCTCTACGAGACGATCGTCGAGGCCGTCGCGGAGGCCGACGCCGACCTCCCCGAAGGCTGGGCACAACTCATCGAGGCCCACGAGGAGGTCGACCGCCTGCTGGAACTGGACGACAAGGTCGATCTGGTGATGCCCCGTGGCTCCTCGGAGTTCGTCTCCTACATCCAGGACAACACCCAGATTCCCGTTCTGGGGCACACCGAGGGGGTCTGTCACGTCTACGTCGACGAGGCGGCCGACCTCGAAATGGCCGAGGAGATCGCCTTCGACGCGAAGGTCCAGTACCCCGCCGTCTGTAACGCCGTCGAGACGCTGCTCGTCGACGACGACGTGGCCGCCGACTTCCTCCCGGGGATGGTCGAGCGCTACCGCGAGGCCGGCGTCGAACTGCGCGGGGACGCCCCGACCCGGGAGATCGTCGACGTCGACCCCGCGAGCGACGACGACTGGTCGAGTGAGTACGGCGACCTCGAACTGTCGATCAAGGTCGTCGAGGACGTCTACGCGGCCGTCGACCACGCCAACACCTTCGGCTCGAAACACACCGAATCGATCGTCACCGAAGACGCCGACGTGGCCGAGACGTTCATGACCGGCATCGACGCCGCAAGCGTCTTCCACAACGCCTCGACGCGCTTCGCCGACGGCTACCGCTACGGGCTGGGCGCGGAGGTCGGTATCTCCACGGGCAAGATCCACGCCCGCGGCCCGGTCGGGCTGGAGGGGCTGACGACCTACAAGTACTACCTGGAGGGTGACGGCCAACTGGTCGCGAGTTACGCCGGCGACGACGCCCTCCCGTTCACTCACCGTGACTTCGACGGCGAGTGGACTCCCGGCCACCTGGCCGGGGAGTGATTCACCCGACGGTGCTCGAAGCCGGCTCGCCGGAGCCGATCTCGTCCCGGACGACCAGGTAGAACACCCAGAAGACGACGCCCCCGAACAGCGAGCCCAACACCGCACAGAAGAACGAGGCGCTCGCCCACGCCACCGCGTGGGGACTGCCCCGGCTCCTGGCGTCCCGATAGAGCAACAACGACACGACGAGCGGTATCGCGAACAGTATCCCGGCCCCGACGAAGACGAGGAGCAACTCCGGACTGGCCGCGATGCCTGACTGGAGGATCACAGTCATGCTTTCCCGTTACCGGAGCGCTCTCATAAGCCCCGGAGCGAATTTCGCGGCCGTGAACCACGCAATCGCGGCCGGGAAAACCGACGGCCGGCGCTGTGGGCAGGTCTTCGACGTGCTGTAACCGGGCGGTGGGCCGACTCGCGGGGGTGTCGTCGGGAGGCACTCTGCCGACACGGTGGTGCTATCCCATCGTGCGGTCAGTGGCGACCAGCCCCAGAAAGAAGATGCCCGATTGGAGCGCGCTGGTACAGACGACTGCGCAGGCACCGACCAGCAGCGTGCCGACGGGCCGCGCGAGGCCACCGATGTCGAACAGCAGTGTGGCGCCGACGAGGCTCGCGAGGCCACCGAGGCCGAACAGCACGAGGCTGACCAGGAGACCAGCGACCACGGTGGGGTGACTGCCGACCGTGTCCGAGAGGCCGAGAAAGCCGATGGAGAGCCGGTCGAGCGGGGTCGCGGTTCTGAGGGCGTGCTTTCCTTCCGGCGATAGCGGCCAGTCCGACTCGTCGTAGTCGATGTAGTACAGGGTGACCGAGTCGGGGTAGGTCTCGGTCGCGACGACGTCGATCTCCCGTAGCTCGTCGAGTCGGTTCCTGACGGTCGCTTTGCTCACGTCCGGTTTGACGCGCGCCTGGAGCTGGCGCGTCGAGAAGAACGGCCGCTCGGCGTCGACCATGACCTCGGCGACGTGGTCCTGTGTCAGCGTCTTGTCGAGGTCCCGGTCGATCCGGGTTTCGATCCAGTCTGGAAGGTCGGACACGGTGGGTCTAGGCTCTCGTGGCGGTGTAATAAATACGGAAGCGAATTTCGCGGCCGCGAACCGCCCAATCGCGACTGCGGGGCGACTGGTCAGGCGACGGGACAGAAACTACATGTGTCGACCGAACACACCCGAAACCGGACGAGCCCGATGTCACCGTTCCCCGACGACGACAGTCGCAACGCGCTCGCCGAGGACTGCCGGCGCTGTCCCGCCCTCACCGAGAGTCGTACGTGCATCTCCTGGGGAAACGGCCCGCTGGATGCCGATCTCGTCGTCGTCGGTGAGGCACCGGCCGAGGGGGACCCCGACGCCGACCGCTGGCGGGGCGGGAACCTGACCGGGATGGCCTACACCTCGCGGGCGTCGGGCCGAAAGATCCGCTCGCTCCTGGCCGACGCCGGATTCGACCACGACGACTGTTACTTCACGAACGCGGTGAAGTGTCATCCACCGGAGAACCGCGACCCGACCGACGACGAACTCGCGAACTGTCGGCCCTACCTGATCGAGGAGATCGAGACGGTCGGCCCGCGGGTGGTCGTGACGACCGGGAACCACGCGACGCGAACCGTGCTCGCGCTCGACGGCGACTCGCTGGACGGCTTCCTCGACGACGTACTGGAACCCCGATACAGCGACACACTCGGCGTGCCTGTCGTTCCACTCCTCCACCCGAGCTACCAGGAGGTGTGGCTCGCGCGACTGGGCTACGACCGCGCGGAGTACGTCGACGCGATCCGCGAGACGGTCGCCGGCTGTCACCCGTAGCGGGGCCGAACCTTCATGTAATCGCCGGCCGACGACCCGGACATGAGCGACTGCATCTTCTGTCAGATCGTCGACGGGGACATCCCGAGCCGGACCGTCTACGAGGACGACTCCGTGCTGGCGTTTCTGGACGCCAACCCGCTCTCGCCGGGGCACACGCTCGTCATCCCGAAAGCCCACCACGAACGGCTGAACGACCTTCCCGCCGACGCCGCCAGCGAGGTCATGAGCACGGTCCACGCGCTCACGCCCGCCGTCGAGGCGGCGGTCGACGCGCCGGCGACGACGGTGGCGTTCAACAACGGCGAGGCCGCCGGCCAGGAAGTTCCCCACGTCCACGGCCACATCGTCCCACGGTTCGAGGACGACGGCGGCCGGCCGATCCACGCGCTCGTCAGCGACCGACCCGACCTGAGCGACGACGAACTCGACGACATCGCGGCGGCCATCGAGGACGGCGTTTAAGCCGTATCTTTTTACCGTAGAGCGAGTGCAACGAAGTGTATGGGAGTGTCGACGCTCGCGTTCGTCGGTGCGACGGGTGGTGCGGGAACGACGCGGTTGGCCGTCGAGACGGCCGCGACCCTGGCCAGGGACGGCCGTTCGGTCGCGGTCCTCGATGCGGCCTTCGCGACCCAGGGACTGGCCACGCGGGTCCCGGCACAGATCCGGGGCGACCTGACGGCGGTCGCGACCGGGGAGGCGTCCCTGGCCGAGGCGACCTACGACGCCGACTTCGGCGTCCCCGGTCAGGTCGCGCTCTGTCCGGCCCACGCACCCTTCGAACGCATCGCCCGGGCGAAGACGTCCGAGCACGCACAGGCGTTCGAACGGGCCGTCGCCGAGGCGGCCGGCCAGTACGACCACGTCCTGCTCGACGTTCCGCCGGTCGCCGCCAACCAGGCGCTGGCGGCCGTCGACGCCGCACAACGCCGCGCGCTCGTGGTTCCAGCGACCGCCCGGGGCCGTGATCTCCTCCCCCAGCAGCGTGGCCGGTTACGGGACGTCGACGCGCCCGCCGACGCCGTCGTCGCCACCCGGACCGACGCCGCCGAGGCCGTCGCCGTCGAGGACGCCGACCACACGGTTCCGGCCGGCGACCCGAACCCGACGAGTCCGTCCGCACTGGACCCCGAGAGCACGCTCGCGCCGGCCGTCGCCGACACCACCGAGGCGCTGCTGGACGTGGAGCTGGGGCTCTCGTTCGACTCCGGGGGACTCCTCTAGAGATCCGGCAACGGAACCACGACGACGGGCCGGGTCGCCGCCGACAGCACCGCCCGGGCGGTCTCCCCGACCCCGCTCGCCCCCTCGGTGCCGCGGTTGGCGCCGATCAGGACGGTGTCCGGGTCGTGGTCGTCGATCGCCGCCAGGACCTCCTCGGTCGGGTCACCCGCTCTGGTCTCGGTCGTCGGCATCGCGGCCGCGAGTCGCGAACGGGCGACGTTGGCCGCGTCGCCGGCGTCACGGTCCGGTGCCGAGGGATCACGGACCGCGACGACGACCACGCCGTCATCGCTGGGGTCCAGTCGGTCACGGAGGTAGTCGGCCGCCGCGGCGGTGACGTGGACCGACGAGGTGGCGACGAGATATTCGGTCATAGGTGTCCCTGCGGACGCCGGTGGCTTCGCCCTTTCGCCGATCGGCTCCGACGAACTTACGTCGACCGCCGCCCCTACGGGAGAGCGTGCGCGTCGAGAACAGTTTCATCGGGGTCGACGGCGTCGGCGAGAAGACCGAACGGAGCATCTGGGAGCAGGGGATCACCCACTGGGACGAGTTCGAGCCGTCGGTCGTCGGCGGGAAACGCGGCCAGCGGATCGGGTCGTTCATCGAGGAGGGCCGAGACCGTGTCGCGGCGGCCGACGTCGACTACTTCGACCGGGCCTTCCCCAACAGCGAGCAGTGGCGTCTCTACGAGACGTTCCGCGACCGGGCCTGTTTCTTCGACATCGAGACGACGGGCCTGGACGAACACCGCAACCAGGTGACCACCGTCAGTCTCCACCAGGACGGCGAGACACGGACGCTCGTGGCCGGCGACGATCTCACCGCCGAGAACCTCCGGGCGGCCTTCGCCGACGCCGGCCTCCTGGTGACGTTCAACGGCAAGCGCTTCGACGTCCCCTTCCTGGAGGCGAACTTCGACATCGACCTCAGGGACCCGCACCTCGACCTCATGTACACCTGCAAGAAACTCGGGCTCTCGGGCGGGCTCAAGCAGGTCGAGCAGGACATCGGCATCGAGCGCGAGCGGCCGGACATCTCCGGGCGGGACGCGGTGCGGCTCTGGCGGGAACACGAACGCGGCGTCGACGGCTCCCTGGAGACACTGATCTCGTACAACCGCGAGGACACCGTCAACCTCCGGACGCTGGCCGACCGCGTGACCAGCGACCTCGACGAGGAACTGTTCGTCTAGGGCTCTGTGGGGGCCGGTTCCCCGAGGACGCTCCCGGGGCGCAGCAGGTGTGCTCGCCCGGCCAGAATACCCAGCAGGAGGCCGGTGAAGTGTGCGATCAGTGCGACGCCCGGATTCGCGGTCGCGATGGTGATCGCCGCGGCGCAGATCCCACCGATCGCGAGTTGTGCCCGTGGTGACAGCGAGATCCCGCCCACGACCGTCTCGGTCAGCCGGTTCGAGGCGAGCAGATACCCCAGGAACGCGAAGATCGCGCCGCTCGCCCCCAGGACGTTGACCTGGCTGACCATCCAGGGGACGATCGGGCCGAGCAGTCGCGCGGCGTACACCTCGGCCAGGCCGGCGAACATTCCGGTGAGGAGGAAAAACGTGTGATAGCGGAGGCTGGTGGTCTCCCGTTCGAGCAGGAACCCGAGGACCGCCAGCGCGATGGCGTTCGACAACAGATGCGAGGGGCCGCCGTGGGCGTAGACGCTGGTCACGAGCGTCCAGGGCTGACTGAACGGGTGTGACATCCCGAACACGAGCGTCTGTGGGACGAGCAAGCCGACGACCTGCTGGAGGGCGAAGACGGCGCCGATGGCCCCGAGGGTGACCACCGTGGGGCTGTCCGTGAGGCGGGGCATACTCCGTACTTCCGACCACTCCCACAAGAAAGGTCGGCCCGAATCCAGAACGCATACGTGGACCGGCCGCGTTCGATCGGGTATGACAGACACGCTCAGCGAGTCGCTTGCCGAGGCGTTCGCGGAATCGACCGACGAGGGGACCGCCACCGAGGCAGCCGAACAGCTCGCGGCCTTCGTCGAGGACTACGAGCGGGATCTCACGGCCGAGGCCTTGCTGGAGCGCTTCGAGGACGCCCCTTACGACGACTTCCCCCACCGCTACGACTGGCTCGTCGGCGAACTCGCCGCCGAGACCGAGGACTGTACGGACTCACGGACCTACCGGCTCGACGGCTTCGGCGAGTTGGCCGCCGATCCGAGTCAGGGCGCCTGACCCGATGGCCGGCGGGACGTACACGCTCGTCCTCGAACGGAGCGAGGGCGCGACGATCGAGGTCGGCGCGCTCGGCCGGCGGCAGTTTCCGGCCGGATGGTACGCCTACACCGGGAGCGCGCTCGGTTCGGGCGGGTTCGGCCGGATCGACCGTCATCGTGCGGTCGCGGCCGGCGAGAACGACACCCGCCACTGGCACGTCGACTACCTCCTCGGCGATCCGGCGACGACCGTCGACACCGTCGTGACGACCGAGGCCGCTGTCGAGTGTGCGGTCGCCGGCCGGATCGGCGATCCGACGGCCGACGGGTTCGGGGGCGTCACCGGATTCGGCTGTTCGGACTGTGACTGTCCGACCCACCTCACCTCTCACGAGCGCCGGGACGTGTTGCTCGCCAGCGTCGAACGGGCTCACGAGGCCGCGGCGGCCGACTAAGCCAGTTCGTAGCCGGCGTCGGCGACTGCCGACCCGATCGCTTCCTCGTCGACGTCGCCGTCTGTCTCGACGGTCACCGTCCCCGCGCCGTGGTCGGCCGATACCGAGACGACGCCGGAGAGTTCCCCCAGCGCCTGCTCGACGGCGTCTTCACAGCCGGTACAGGACATCCCCGTCACCGAGAGGGTCTGCGTGCTCATAGCCGTCCCTAACTGCCGGTCAGCCAAAACCGCTTCCCTCGGGGTAGTCACGATCCGCCGCCGTGTGAGAGTCCGCCGCGGGACCGACACGCCTAATTTCCGCCGTCGAGAACCGACGCCCATGTTATCGAGACAGTTCGTCCGGGAGAACCCCGAGACGGTCCGTGACGCCATCGAGCGCAAGGGCGTGACAGGCGTCGACCTCGACGAGATCCTCGAAATCGACGAGGAGTGGCGCGGGCTGAAAGCCGACGGCGACGGGCTCCGCCAGGAACGCAACGAGATCTCCAGCAAGATCGGCCAGTACAAACAGGAAGGCGACGAGGAGGCCGCTCAGGAGGCCATCGAGCGCTCCCAGGAACTGAAAGCCGAACTCCAGGAGATCGAGGAGCGCGCCGACGAACTGGAGGCGAACCTGGAGGCGGCGCTGCTGGAACTGCCGAACGTCCCCCACGAGTCGGTCCCGACCGGCGAGGACGAATCCGACAACGTCGAGCGGTACCGCCGCGGCTTCGAGGACCTGCGGGATCTCCCCGAGGACGTCGTTCCCCATTACGACCTGGGCGAAGAACTGGACGTCTTGGACTTCGAGCGCGGCGCGAAAGTCTCGGGCGGGGGCTACCAGTTCGTCAAAGGCGAGGGCGCTCGTCTGGAGCACGCGCTGATCCAGTTCATGCTGGAGATCCACCGCGAGCAGGGCTACACCGACGTGTTGCCGCCGATCCCCGTCAACTCCGCCTCGATGGAGGGCACCGGCCAACTCCCGAAGTTCGACGAGGACGCCTACCGTGTGAGTGCTCGCCAGGACGACGACTACGACGACGACGACCTCTGGCTGCTCCCGACGGCGGAGGTCCCCGTGACGAACATGTACCGCGACGAGATCCTGCTGGACGACGACCTCCCGGTGAAACACCAGGCGTTCTCGCCGAACTTCCGCCGGGAGGCCGGCGAACACGGCACCGAGACCCGCGGATACGTCCGCGTCCACCAGTTCCACAAGGTCGAACTCGTCAACTTCGTCCGGCCCGAGGACAGCTACGACCGCTTAGAGGCCCTGCTGGGGGAGGCCGAGGAAGTGCTCGACCGCCTGGAGCTCCCCTACCGCGTGCTGGACATGTGTACCGGCGACATGGGCTTTACACAGGCCAAGAAGTACGACATCGAGGTGTGGGCGCCCGGCGACGACATGGCGGACGGTCCCGAGGTCGGCGGTCGCTGGCTCGAAGTCTCCTCGGTCTCGAACTTCGAGGACTTCCAGGCTCGCCGGGCCGGGTTGCGGTACCGTCCGGAGCGCCACGAGTCCGCCGACTACCTCCACACGCTGAACGGCTCCGGGCTGGCGGTCCCCCGCGTCCTCGTCGCCATCATGGAGTACTACCAGAACGACGACGGGACGATCACGGTCCCGGAACCGCTGCGGCCCTACATGGGCGGCCAGGAACGGATTAAGGGCCACGAACCCGTCGGCGAGAGCGCGGTCGGCGCCGGCGAGAAGGAGTAACGCGGCTCACTCGCCGTCGACGACCGACCGACAGAGCTGTCGGACCTGCGGGAGTGTCTCGGGTGGGCCTCTCAGTCCGTATAGGTGTGTAGCCGCGTGATCTCGCCATCGGTGGTGAACACGTCGACGAAGCCGAACAACACGTCCCCGTCGGCTCCTTCCAGCCGACCGCGGACGGCGACCGCTCCCTCCCCGTCGACCGGCTCGTACACCTGGTCGAGCACGTGGGTCGTGTCGGTCTGCGGACGCTCCTCGCGCATGAACCGGACGAACCGATCACGGCCGTCGAGCGTCCGATCGGGGCGGTCGTGGACGAACCCCTCGGCCAGCAGATCGACCAGGTCATCGTACTCGCCGGCGTCGATGGCCCGGTAGTACGCCCGAACCAGGTCGGTCGGTTCCACGGATCAGTCCTCCGCCTCCCCCTCGTCGTCCTCGTCCTCGTCCTCGCTCCCGGTCACTGGCCCCGTGTCGGGCGTGACGTAGCCGCCGAACTCGTCGTCCGGAGCGGCGTAGCCACCGGGTTCCCCGTCGGAGGGGGTCGCCGCGTCGTCGGGACGGTCTCGGTCGTCGGGTGCTGCTCGTGACACGTCTTCGCCTGTCTCGGATACTCCCTCGTCGGCGGCCACGGAGTCGGCGTCCGGCCCGCTGTCGGTCGTCCGGGCGCTCCCATCGTCGTCGGCGACTTCGGTGTCGTCCTCGCCGCTGTCGGTCCGGGTATCGGTCGGGTCCTCGGGCGAATCCGCGTCCTCGGTTCCGGCTGTCCCGCCGTCAGCCGGGTCTCCGGGTGGGGCCTCGACCATGGCTGTCGGCTCTTCGGGCACGCTCTCGTCGGTGCTGTCGGGCTGACCGGCCAGTTCCGCCTGGAGGTCCGCCAAGTCCTCGTCTTCGGCTGGCGTGTCGGCGTCGACACTGTCAGCGACGCTGTCGGGTGGGGCCTCGACCATGGCCGTCGGCTCTTCGGTGATCTCCTCGGGAGTGGGCTCGGACTCGGGGTGAGTGGCTTCGAGTTCGGCCTGGATCTCTTCGAGTTCGGCGTCGTCGATGGAGTCGGCCGCCTGGTCGCTGTCGGCCGCGACCGCTGTCCCGCTTTCCGCTTCGGTCTCGTCCGGCTCGGGACTGCTTGTGGCCGTCGACGGCGTGGTCTCGGCCCCGCTCGGTTCGGCCGACTCGCTCTCCTCGACCTCGGCGTCGATATCCACGTCTAGGGCCGCGTCGTCGGGCTCGTCGGCCCTCGGGAGGATGCTCTCCTGTTGGCTCTCGTCTTTCTCCAGGTCGTCCATCTCCGGGGGCCAGTCGTCCGGATCGGGGGGCTCCTCGTACTTCCGGGCGGTTTCGAGGGGCCGTTCGGCGTCGTCGCGCCACTCTTGGCCGGCGGCACCGCTGCCACTGGAGTAGTCGCTTGCGGACTCGGCCAGCCAGTCGGCGGCCTGCCAGAGGGCGTTTGCCTTCGTCTTGGCCCCCTCGTAGATGGCACCCGTCCCGTCGTCGTCGACGAACCGCAACGCGGTGTCGAATCGGTCTTCGGCCTCGGCGAACTCCTTGCGAGCCTGCTGGAAGTCCCCCTGAGCCATCATCCACTCGGAGTCCTGGAACGCGCCCATCGCCGAGGTGAACGCCCGCCGTCCCTCCGTGTAGTGGGCGTGGCCGACCCGGTAACGGGCGAACGCGGTATCGTCCCCGCCGGTCTCGGCGATGGCGTCTTTGATCGGTTCGACGGCGGGCAACTCGGTGAGATCGGCCGTGCTCCAGGCGTACTGGACGACCCCGTCGTGGTCGATGACGACGACGCCGCGCTCGATCAGTTGTTGCCCGATGTCGTCGACGAAGTCGATCCCGTACTCCTCGGCCACGTCGTGGTCGGTATCCGAGAGCAACGGGACGTTCAGGTTGTACTGTTCGGCGAAGGCACGGTGGCTGTAGACGGAATCGGGGCTGACCCCCAGGATCGTGACGTCTTTCTGCATCGTAAAGAGGTCGAGTTCGTCGAGGTCACAGGACTCCCCGTCACAGGCGGGGTTGAAATCCGCCGGGTAGAACGCCAGGATGACGACGTCCTCGCCGACGTAGTCGTCGAGCGCGACCCGACGGCGCTGGCCGTCGGCGAGAGCGGGCAACTCGAACGACGGGGCCACCGTCCCCTCTGAAATCACAGTCTGTACTTGCCGTCCTGTCACTTAACAGTGTTTCTCCGCCCGCCGTCCCGAGGGCAGTCTGTCGGCCGTGATCCGGCACTCTCCCGACGAACGAGCGGTTTTTGCCCGTCGGCCCGGTAGCCAGCGGTGTGGAACTACACGTCCGGTACGAGGGCGACGACGACCCCGAGAAGTGCAGCGCCCGGAAACTCGCCCGGTTCGACCTCGCCGAACTCCATCGGGCGACCCGTTCGACGCCGCCGGGGATCGTCCTCAACCCCTTCGCGGATCGCGCGCTCTCGCCGGCCGACCGGCCGACGGCGGGTGACGGCGCCCGCCACGACCGCCTGGTCGCGCTGGACTGTTCGTGGGAGACCGCCGAGCGGGAGGCGTTCGACCTGGAGGGGGTCCACCGCTCGCTCCCCTTCCTCGTGGCCGGCAACCCGGTCAACTACGGGACCGCCTTCCAGTTGAACACCGTCGAGGCCTTCGCCGGCGCGCTCTGTATCCTCGGGGAACGTGACCACGCCGAGCGGCTCCTCTCGAAGTTCTCCTGGGGGCATACTTTCCTCGAACTCAACGAGGAACCGCTGGCCCGCTACGCCGACTGTGGGGACTCCAGCGACGTGGTCGCGGTCCAGGACGACTACCTCGCCGAGGAGTGACGGTCAGTCGAAGCCGGTCCCGATCCCGCGGAAGTCCGCAGGTGGTGAGAGCGGACTCGCCGGGAGGTCCCCCGCGGCGTCGGGGTCGTTGTATCCGCCCGGCGCGACGTCGTTGGGGCCGTCGGGGTAACACAGCGAGGCCAGCGCCTGGATGTGGTCCCGGCCGACCCCGAGTTCAAACTGGCCGCCGCCGTACAGCCGGATCCCCTCGCGTTCGCAGTACGCGATCGTCTCAAGCACCGACTCGACGGTGCCACACCGGGACGGTTTCATGTTGAGCCAGTCGGGCTCGAACGGCAGATCCTCGACGCTCTCGACGCCGGTGATCGGCACGTCCCAGCTCACCCGCCCCTCGCGACCGTCGAACACCGATCGAGTCTCGTCGGTCAGGTCCGGGTCCTCGACCAGGGCGTTCGGGAGCCCGTCGACCACGCGGCGGTAGAAGTCGGCGTCGGCGTCGACCGCGACCTCGCCGTCGTCGTACAGCCCTTTCATGTCGACGACGCGGACGTCGTAGTCGTCGACCGATGCCACGAACGCCTCGTCCCAATCGGGGGTCGGATCGAGCTTGAACGCGAGGTCGTCGTGTACCGCCAGGAGGCTGTCGAGCCGGTCGGTCGACGGCGGCGCGTCGTCGCCGGGGTCCGAGAGCCGCGTCGAGACGACGAACGTCACCGGGTCGTACGACCGGTCGAGCGCGGCACCGAGGTCCGTGTCGGCCTGCTTCAGGGCGAGGTCCAGCGCGGCGCTCTCGAAGGCCCACCGCCGGTAGTGACGGAACCGTTCCTCGTCGGGTGGCTCGGGCCAGAGGTCGGCGGTATCGAGGCGGTCAGAGAACGAATCGAGCGTGTACTCGCCGGTCACCTTGACAGTGTGGTCGGCCAGTGCGTCGTGGGCCGCGTTGGTGTAGGTAACGTCTTCTCCGCGGCCCGTTTGGCCGGCACCGGAGAGCGCGATGGTCGTCGTCGCCCGGTCGAACCCGCTGGACGTGGCTCGCTCGCGCACCTCGAAGGAACACTCCTCGACGGTCACCGGTAGGTCGGCCACCTGATCGTACATACGGGTCGGTGGTGTCCGGTGGCCTAAAAACCCCGCTCAGAACGGCAGCGGGAACGGGACAGAACCGACGGCGTACCCCTCGACACTGCCGTCGGGGCGACACCGGAACACCACCGTCGGCTGGTAGCCGGGGTCGGGCTTCTCGGCGAAGATGCGGCCCCACTCGTCGTCGCGGAACGACGAGCAGTCGACCACGAGGACGGCCCCGGGATGGGCCGCGAGTTGGTCGCGGGTCTTCGCGTCCGTCGAGGCCGTCAGCGCGCCGATCGCGGTGTCGACCTGCCGCCTGGTCGGCGGTCGGGGGCGAGTCACCTCGACGAGCGTGTCCTCGACCCGGAAGTCGACGGAGTGGCCCGACCCCAGTTCGACCTCCGGTTCGAAGTCGTTGCCCGCGTCCGCGAGGAGTTTGGCGACGTTGAACTCGCCCATCGTCGCCGCCATCCGGGTCCGGTCGAACCCCTCGCTGGTCCCCAGTTTGCTGGCCATCGTGTACCGGAACTCGTCGAGGACGCCACTGCCCAGGAACTCGTCGTAGAAGGACAGCGCCGTTTCGCGGTCGGCGTCGGGAAAGCCCGCGGCGTGGTCCCGGAAGAACTCACGGGTCGACTCCCGGCCGTCCTTCGAGAGCAACACCGGCAGGAAGAACTCCGCGAGGGACTCGTACTCGGTGAGCCACGGGTCTTCGACCTCCAGTTGTGCGAACAGTTCCCGTTGTGCCCACTCCGCGACGGGGTCGGGAGCCTCGTCGAAGGTGTACTTCGTCGTCTGCCAGAGAGCACGGGGGGTTTCCGTGTTCCCGAGCCAGTAGGCCTCCTGGCCGTTCCAGCAAAAGAGCGCCAGGTCGCCGTTGTGCATCTCCAGCCGTTTGGCTGCCCACCCCTCGGGCGGCGCGAACCACGGCGAGTTCAGGTCGGCGCCAAACGACTCCGCGAGCGGTGCCAGCAGGTCCTGCCGGACGCGGTCCTCGCTCCAGCGTTCCTTCGAGTGACGGAATCGGATCGGGCCAGCCACACCGTCCTCTAGATCGGCTGGTGTCTTGTGGGTTCCGTCTGTCCGTACTGGGTCGGATCGGGCGAATCGGACGCGCTCGACGGGACGAAACGGGAAATCCGGCTGACCGTTACATTGATAGGTACTAGTTCACAAGGTTGAGTGTGGTAAGCTATGTCGATGGGAGCGTATGACGACGACGAACACGAACGCCGTGAGCGCAAGAACAACGAGGTCGACCTCTCGGAGGACGACGACCGGACAGCGTATCACGGGTCCGTCGAGTACGACTCCGGGGAGTCGACGGAGGAACTCCTCGATCAGTTCAAGCAGATCAACTCGGACTAGCGTCTACGGTTCTGGACCTGACTCGTAACAGCAGTACCGACAGGCCCGTCACGACCGTCACTGCCGTCACGTGTGCGAGCAGCGCCGCCAGTAACACGGGGTAGTTCAGCACGAACGGGACCAACACGAGTTGGAGGATGCCGAACCCGAGCGTCTCCAGGTCCGCCCGCTGGAAGACGCGCGCGGTCTGTGGGTCGAACTGGTAGCGCGCCGACCGCCAGAGGCCGGTGACGCTGGCCCACCAACCCGTGCCGATGCGGTAGCTCACGTCCCAGAGAATGAGCAACATCAGGTAGACGACCAGAACCGGCGGTTCCTCGCCGAACAGGTCGGTGACGATCGGGTTCTGGCTCATCTGTGGGTCGAACACGAACAGGTGGGTCAGCATCGCGATGTAGGCGAGTACCGACAACACTACCTCGACGTTCGAGGAGAACAACAGCGCCTGGTAGGTCTCGGGGACGTCGATCCGTCGGACGAGCGTACTGATCCGGAGCATCTCGACGCTGCCGATGGAGGCGACGATGACCACCGCGGTCCCCGCGATCGCCGCCGGCCAGACGTCGTAGTACCAGGACAACGCGACGATACCGACCTCGAAGATCGAGAGCTGTATCGCCACGGCTGCCCACGTAGGGACTTCTATCCCCGGCAGCGCGCCGACGATGCTTTCGTACACCCAGGTCTCGCCGTAGACTGGACGCGGGTCGCCACGGCTCATCGACTCTCACCGCCGGCAGCGACAGTCCGCTGTGGCGTCGGCCCCCCCGTCCAGTCGGCGTTCGCTCGTCTGACCGCCTCATCGAAGGGGGTCAGATCGACGGGGACCGCGTCGTGGATCCGCGTCTCGTCGGCGACGACCGGTGTCTTCAGGCCGTCGACGAGCGGTCGGGCGACCGCTGTCGGGACATCCGTCAGGTACCCGACCACGTAGGCGGCGATACCGGGGGTGAACAGCGGTACCGGGACGATCCGTGGAGCCGTCCCGCCGAGGAGGTCGCCGGTCCGTCGGAGGATCTCCGCGTAACTCATCACCTCCGGCCCGCCGATCTCGTAGGTCTCCCCGGCCGTTTCGGACGCGTCGAGGACACCGACGAGATAGGCGACTACGTCGTCGATAGCGATGGGGTGACAGTCGGTCCGGACCCACTTGGGTGCAAGCAGTACCGGGAATTGGGTCGCAAGCGCGCGAATGATCCGGAAACTGGCGCTGCCCTCGCCGACGACGATCGCCGCACGCAACACCGTCAGGTCGTAGTCGCCGGCGGCCAGTAGCCGTTCGACCTCCCGTCGGGAGGCGAGATGCGCCGAGAGGCCGTCCTCGCCGCCCAGCCCGCCGAGATAGACGACCCGATCGACGCCGGCGTCCTCGGCCGCCGAGCGGAAGTTCCGGGCCGCTCGGCGGTCCCGGTCGGCGTAGTCCGCGCCGGCGCGCATCGAGTGGACCAGGTAGTACGCGGCCTCGACCCCCTCCAGCGCCTGCTCGAAACTGCCCGGCTCCAGCAGATCGCCGGTGGCGACATCGACCCCAGCCGGTGGGTCGTACCCCGTGGGGTCACGGACGAGCACGCGGACGTCGTGGCCGGCCCGACGCAGTCTGTCGACGAGGCGTCCGCCGACGAAGCCTGTCGCACCGGTGACCAGGACGTGCATACAGCCACACGGGCCGGAAGCGGGTTAAAAGGTCGGCTGTCGTGTGCCACGGCCACAGGCGGACCGTCTCAGCCCTGCTCGGCGACCAACACGCCGACCTGGTCGCTGACTAGCTCGACGGCAGTCAGCGCGTAGCCCGCGTCGGTGAACGCGTCGGCCAACACGCCGACCGTCGCCGGGTCGTCGACCTCGGGGCTGTAGAAGGGGTCTTCGGGGTTCGGTTCGCCGAAGAACATCACGTCGCCGAGGACGATCCGCCGGGGCTCCAGGCCGGCGATGACGTCGATGGCCTCGCGTTTCTCGTCGTCACTCAGATGGTGCATCGCGAAGTTCGAGGTGACGACGTCGACCGACGCCTCGACGTTTGGCTCGCGGAACCGCCCCTCGCCGAAACTGACTGTCTCGACGCCCTGCTCGTCGGCCTTCTCGCGGGCCTGTTCGAGCATCCCCTCGCTGATGTCACGGCCGATCACGCGCCGGGCGTCGGGCGCGAGACCGAAGGCGATGGCGCCGGTGCCGGCTCCCAGATCCAGCACCACGTCGTCGCCGTCGGGGGCGGCGTGTTCGACGACCAGGTCCGCACAGGCCCGGTACTCCGGGGAGTCCTGGCTCTCGTCGTAGTCGGCGGCGTGATCAGAGAACCGCTCGGCGTGTTCGTCGATGGACTTCTTCATGGACGCGGCTTCGCGCGGGTCGGTGAAGTACGTCCCGGTGCACTGCCCGGGGAAAGACATTCACGGGGCTCGTCCCAAGTGGGGGTATGGCATCCCAGCCCTGTGACGGCTGTGGCACCGAGGTGTCGATCGGCGGCGGTATCACCGGCATCTGGGCCAGCAAGAGCCAGCCCACCGAAGGGATCATCCTGGAACTGGCCGACGACACCGAACAGTTCCTGTGTTACGACTGTATCGACCGGCTACCCGACGACCGCGAGGTCACGGCCGACGACGTGGCCGCCCTTGACGAGTAGCGTGGCTGCCGACGGTTCGGGAACTCGACGCGACCACAGCGCAGTCGCTCGTCGGGTAGCTTCGAAGAAAACGCTTCAGACGTGACCGCCGGCTGGCGGTCCGAAATCAGCTTAGTTGCGGACGACGTTGGTCGCGCGCGGACCTTTGTCAGCCTGTTCGATGTCGAATTCGATCTCCTGTCCCTCTTCGAGGTCCGGGCCGCCAACGTCTTCCATGTGGAAGAAAACGTCCTCGTCCGCGTCCTCAGTCTCGATGAAACCGTAACCGCCAGTGTCGTTGAAGAAATCAACAGTTCCTTGCGCCATTTCAAATAACTGTACAGCCGGACGGGGGATAAGGGTTCTGAGAGTACCGCTCACACGACCGTGTGTATGTCACCACTGCCCACGAACGGTGGGGAGACGCCCCACTGGCTGCGGCGACAGCGGAGCGGTGACGCTTCCGGAGCCGATCAGTCGGGCGATCCGGGCACACGGGACGCCGTGCTCCTGGCTCTGTGCGCCGGCGACCGACAGGAAAGGTTTACGCCGACCCTGACCCTGACTCCTGTCGTGTACCCCGCGCGGATTCACGACGAGTTTCCCGCCCCCAGCTACCGCGGGAACCAGAAGCAGGCCCTCGCGGACATCCGCGCGGCGTTCGAAGCCGGCAACGACATCGTCCTCGTGCGCGCGCCGACCGGTAGCGGCAAGTCCCTGTTGGCCCGGGCGATCGCCGGCTGTGCCCGCACGGCCGGGGAGGCCGCTCCCGAACAGGTCTGTGACGCCTACTACACGACGCCACAGGTCTCCCAACTGGACGACGTGGCCGAGGACCCCTTGCTGTCG
Organism: Haloarcula halophila; assembly: GCF_029278565.1. Taxonomy (NCBI): domain Archaea; kingdom Methanobacteriati; phylum Methanobacteriota; class Halobacteria; order Halobacteriales; family Haloarculaceae; genus Haloarcula; species Haloarcula halophila. Next base: position 1,994,701 of record NZ_CP119559.1, read on the forward strand.
GATCTGTCGGTGATCCGCGGGAAGAACAACTACGACTGCATCCTCCCCGGGGAGACCGACACCCCGGTGAACCAGGCCCCCTGCGTTCGGGAACGGGAGTTCGACTGCCAGGTCAAACACCGCTGTCCGTACTTCTCGGACCGCGCCATCGCCTCGAACCGCCGGATCGCCGCGATGACGCTGGCGTATTTCATGCAGACCGCCGGCAGCGACGTCTTCGGCAAGCGCGACGTGGTCGTCGTCGACGAGGCCCACGGGCTGGGCGACTGGGCCGAGATGTACGCGACGATCGATCTCTCGCCCGGGACCATCCCGTTGTGGGACGATATCGAGGTTCCCGACCTCGACGGACTGGACGAGGCCGTCTCCCTCGCCGAACGCGTCGAACACGTCGCCGAACGCCGCGTGAAGGAACTTCGGGGCAACGCCGAACTCTCGCCCGACGAGGTGGCCGAACGGGACTCGCTGAACACGCTCCGGCAGGACCTCCAGTGGTTCCAGGAGGACTACCGGGACACGGACAGCGCGACCACCTGGGTCGTCGACCAGCCCGACGGCGCGGGCGGCGCGGTGACGATCAAACCGATGAACCCCGAGCGGTACCTCAAACACACCGTCTGGGACCGCGGCAACCGCTTTGCCCTCCTGTCGGCGACGATCCTCAACAAGGCGGCCTTCTGTGCGAACGTCGGCCTCGACCCCGAGAACGTCGCGCTCGTCGAGGTCGGCCACACGTTCCCCGTCGAGAACCGGCCGCTGTACGACGTGACCCAGGGGAAGATGACCTACGAACACCGCGAGGAGACCCTGCCCGACATCGCCCGGACGATCGTCCGGATCATGGCCGCCCACCCCGACGAGAAGGGGTTGGTCCACTGTCACTCCTATGCCATCCAGGAGCGTCTGCGCGAGTTGCTCGACGACTTCGGCGTCGGCGCTCGCGTCCGCGACCACGACAAGGACGGGCGGGACGCGGCCCTCTCGGCCTGGAAACGTAGCGACAACCCCGACTGTTTCCTCTCGGTGAAGATGGAGGAGGCCCTCGACCTGGAGGGCGAGCTGTGTCGCTGGCAAGTCATCTGCAAGGCACCGTACCCGAACACGCGGGACTCGCGGGTCGCCCGCCGGCTGGAGGACGACCAGTGGGGCTGGTACTACCGGACCGCGCTCCGGACGGTCATCCAGGCGTGTGGCCGGGTCGTCCGTGCGCCCGACGACTACGGGGAGACGTATCTGGCGGACTCGTCGCTGGTGGACGTGTTCGACCGGGCGAGCCACGACACGCCCGACTGGTTCGCGGCACAGGTCTCCCGGCTGTCGACACCGGACCTCCCGCGGTTCGATCCCGACGGGGCGTTGTCGGGTGTCAGCGCGGGGACGAAGCGGCGGCGCGATCGCTCACAGTCGCGGTCGGGCGACGGGAGCCATCCCCTCTCGGACGTCTGGGACTAGAAGGCAAACGAGATCCCGTAGACGATCCCCGAGCCGACCATCAACAGGGTCAGGAAGATCGCCATGATCTGCTGTCGATCCATACGGCCCATTGACTGCTGGGGCAATTAGGCGTTACGCACCGTCTATCGACCGAGCAGGTTCGGATCGACACGGCCGAATCAGTCGATGCGTGCGTCCACGACGACGTGGGCGACGCCCTCGCTGTAGCCTTTCACGCGGCGGGTGTCAAGCACCTCGACTGATCGGCCGGCCTCGGCGGCCGCCGATTCCAGGCGCTCGATGGGCCGGTCGAAGACAAGCGCCTCCGGCGTCGCCTCGTGCATGTGGAGGACACCGCCGGGTGCGAGTGCCGTCAGCGCGCTGTCCAGATACTCCCAGGCCTCGTAGTAGCCCATCACGACGCGGTCGACACGCTGTTCGGTGGCGAACCCGGAGACGACCTCCCGACAGTCCGCCCGGTAGGGATGGACCCGCTCGCTCACGTCGTTGAGCATCGTGTTCTCGACGAGAAAGCGGAAGGCGGTCGGGTTCCGTTCGACCGCCGTCACCGTCGCCCCCGCCCGGGCCATCGGCAGCGTGAAGTAGCCGATGCCGGCGAACATATCCAACACGTGCTCGTCGGTGTCGCTCGCGGCGTCACCGCTGGCCTGCCCCTCGCTGACGACCTCGCCCATCCGGGCGCGCTCGGCTTTGTTTCCGTGCGAGAACATCACTTCCGCGAGGTCCATCGAATACCGCGTGCCGTGTTCAGTGTGGATCGTCTCGGTGTCGCCCGTGCCCGCGATGACTTCCACGTCGGGTTCGCGGTGGTCGCCGTCGATGCCGTGGCGGGCCAGGACGGTGTCGGCCTCGCCGTGGAGGGCCAGGAGTGCCTCGCCGACCTCCGCCGGTCGGGGACTGTCGCCGATGTCGACGAGGACGACGCTGCCGATGACCGCCCACGACGACGGGGCCTGTTCGCACTCGGCGTCGGTCCAGCCCCGCTCCCGGAGGTGGTCGGCCAGCGTCCGTACACGTGGCTCCCCGACCTGCCGGACCACCTCGCGGTACGTGACCGACTGTGGCGGGTCGGTCACCGGGATCGCGACGCTGTCGGCTTCCCACTCCCGGACGCTCCGGTCGGCGTCGTAGACGCCCTCCGCCCGCAACTGCTCGATGACTGTCTGGCTCCGGGGCTTCGCGACGACGACGGCCAGTGCGTCGGCCCCTTCGCCCGCGCTGTCGGTCCTGCCCTGCTCGTCACTCATCGTCGTCCCGTTCGGGCAGTACGTGTAGCCCCGATCGGCTCTTGAGGACGGTGACGGTGTCGGCGTCGGTATCGAGATACTCCGGTCGAGGGACGGTCACACTCTCGAAGGTCTCCGGATCGAGCACCTGGACGGCGTGGGCGTCCTCGACGGCGACCAGGGTCGTCTCCTCACCGTCCTCGCGGAAGCCCAGCCGCGTCGCGTCGGGGGCTTCACCGTCCTCGAAACTGGCCTCGTACGCCGCGCCGGTCGCCAGGCGGACGCCCTTGAGGTTCCCCTGGACCGACCGCACCAGGACGGGGCCGTCGCCGTCCTCGGGGTCGATGACCTCCCCCTGGCGATAGCGGGGGAGGCGGACGGCGTAGGTCACCCGGTAGAGGCGCTGGCCGTCCTCGTCCTCGCTGATGAGCCGTTTCGAGTCCGTGTACGACCCGCCCAGTTGCGCGGTGATGCGCTTGGCGATGCCGTGACCCATCTGCGTCGTCGAGATCTTCATGTTCAGCCCCTCGTCGACGGTGCTGGTCTCCGTGATGAAGGCGTTGCGGTCGCCGGTGTCCTCGCGGGCCGCGATGTACTCCTCGGCGATGGTCTCGGCCCGTTCGAGTTCCTCGTCGGTCGGGTTCCGGCCGTCCCCTCGAACCTGGACGACGCTGGCGAAGGAGCCGCCGGCGATCTTCCCGCAGCGCTCGCAGGTCTGCCGGGAGATCTTGACGGGGACCACCACCTCCTCGGTGACCGGTGTCTCCCGTATGACACCGGAGAACTCCGCGTGCATCCGGATCGTGTTCTTGTCGACCTGTTCGGGGGCGACCTGCCAGGCGACCGACTGGGCGTCGATGTGGACGCCCAGCGCCTCGCTGACCTGATCGACGGCCACGTCGGTGTAGTCCTCGGCACCCACGTCGACCCAGCGGTTCCCCTTGTGGACCGCGCCACACCGCGAGCAGACCCGCACCTCGATGCGGTCGGGCGCGTCCACGAGATCGAACTCCTCGAAGTAACAGGCGTCACACAGCACGCTATCCGGATCGCGCTGGTCGGCCGCGCTCGGCCGCTCACCGGCCCGCTCCGGGATCTCGTCGCCACAGCGCGGACAGAACTCTCCCGACCGACTCATTGTGCGTTCGTAGACGCGTGGGTCGTTTAAGCAGTGCGTTTGCGGCCCCAGGCGATCCGGCCGGATAGGTTAAGTCATTCAGCTCACATGTGTGTGTCATGGGATCACAGTCTCTCGGTGGCTGTGTCGGTGGTGGGCAATGATACTCACGTCCGTCGTCCACGTCGGCTTGCTCGCGCTCTCGGTGGTGACGACGACCGGCCTGGCGGGCTACGCGTGGCGACACCGGTACGAGCACGGCGCGACGGCGTTTCTCGGGTTGATGATCGGGTTCTCCGTCTCCTCCGCTACGCACCTGATCGGACTCCTGACGACTGACCTCGGGTGGCGGCTGTTCTGGGAGTACCTCCAGTGGACCGGGACCGCGGTGGTCCCGGTGTTCTGGTTCCTGTTCGCACTGACCTACACCGGCTACGACGAGGTGATCGACCGACGGACCGTCGCCGTCCTCGCGGCCGTCCCGGCGGTGACGATCGTCCTGACGTGGACGAACCACTGGCACGGGCTCATGTGGGCCGAGAACGCCCTGGTCGTCGTCGACGGGCTGGCGATACTCGAACAGACCTTCGGGCCGTGGTTCTGGGTCTACACGGTTTCGATGTACGCTCTCACCGTCGCCGGCGGGGTCCTGCTGGTGCGGCTCGTGTGGGTCTCCAACCATCTCTACGCCGATCAGGCGATCCTGGTTGTCCTGGGGGTGGCCGCGCCGATCGTCGCCGGCGGCCTCTCCGTGCTGTCGGTAACGCCGATCCGGAACCCGCCGCTGGACATGACGCCGTATTCGTTCGTCGTCACCGGGGCGGCTTTCGGCTACGCGCTGTTTCGTCACCGGCTGTTCGACCTGGTGCCGGCGACCCGCCAACTCGGGCGGAGTGCGGTCATCCAGCACCTCGAGGACGGTGTCGTCATCGTCGACACGGAGCGGCAGGTGCTGTATCTCAACCCGACCGCCGCGGAGCTGTTCGACTGTACGCCGTCGGCGGTCCTCGGCCGCCCGGTCCGCTCGCTCGTCGACGACGCGGCCATCGACTTCGAGGCTGAGGACGCGCTGGCGGAGGTCGAACTCGATGACGGCGTCTACGAGGTACGGACCTCGCCGATCCGGGACCGACACGGTCGGCTGACCGGCCACACACTCGTCGTCCACGACATCACCGCCCGGACGCGCCGCGAGCGACGGCTCGAACGGCTGGACGAGCTCAATACCGCGGTCCGGGGAGTCCACCGGGCGCTGGTCGACGCTGACGGGGACGACGACATCACGCGGGCAGTCTGCCGACGGCTCGTCGACACGGGGCTCTACCGGGCGGCGTGTGCCGCGGATCTCGCGACCTGGAACGGCGACGCCGACCGCTGGACCGTCGCCGGCACGGACGGGAAGCCACCGACACTTCCCGATGCTATTCCGACCGAGACCGACGGCGGGGGAACGATTGCGGCCGCCGACCCGGACGGCCAGCGGGACGCCTGGACGGTCGTCCCACTGGTCTACGGCTCGACCGTCTACGGGGCGCTTGCCCTCCAGTCCTCGCGTGCTAACGGGGCGATTACCGACCGGGAACGGGACGTGCTGTCGGAACTGGGGGAACTCATCGGGTACGCCCTCGACGCCGCCGAGAACCGTCGCCTGCTGAGCGCCGACTCGGTCGTCGAACTGACCTTCCACAGCGAGGACACCGACGGGACGTTGCTCCAGGCTGCTCGGCAGACGGCGTGTCGGATCGAACTCGACGGACTGGTCCCGAACGTCACTGCGGGCCATCTGGCCTATCTCCGCACCGACGGCGACCCCGACGCGGTCGCGGCGGCGCTCGCTGATCTCGGTGCCGCCCGGACCCGGACGGTCAGTGCCGACGACGGACTGCTCGAAGTCACGCTTCCCGAGGGGACACTCGTCGCCGCCCTCGTCGACGACGGTGCACACGTTCTGGAGGTCACAGTCGAGGAGGCGGCGACCGAGGCCGTCGTCGAGGTCGCGACCGACACCGACATCCGGGACCTCGTGGATCGACTCACGTCGGCGTTCCCGGCGACACGGCTGGACGCGAAACGGCGGCGTGACAGTCCGACCGTCCCCGAGGCCGGCCTCTCCGGCGAGGCTGTGGCGGATCTCACTGACCGTCAGCGGGAGGTACTGGAGACCGCCTACCGCGCCGGCTACTTCGACTGGCCCCGGGAGTCGACGGCCGAGGAAGTCGCCGACACGCTGGATATCACTGCGCCGACGGTACACGCCCACCTCCGGAAGGCCGAACGGACGCTGTTTGCCGACCTCTTCGCTCGGAAGCCAGAGCGTCGGGAGTGACGGTCAATCGGTCGATCGCCACGACGAAATCGGGGTTCCCCGGACGAGTATCGTCGGCACTACACAGTTGGCGACGACGTATTTGTCGACACTCCGTCGTCGACAGGGACGATGGTATCCGACGACGACACAAAGACGGTGAACCGGCGGACGCTCCTGTGGACCGCTGCCACGCTGTCGGTGGCCGGGCTCGCCGGGCGTTCGACATCGACACCCTTCGGTGACCTCGATGCGAGCGGTGGTGGGGACGGTGGTACCACACAGACGCCGGCACCGGTGACGAGAACGGTTTCGGTCGTGGACGGGGTTGGTGTCGCACACAGATTCCTGTGGCCCCGGCTGTGTTGGCTTCTCTCACGATAGCGGGGTTTTAGAGTGTCGACCGCCTACGCCCGTCTATGCAGTGGAAAACGGACTGGGGACTCCGGGGACGGATGGTCCTGACGATGTTCTTGCTGTTCGTGCTGTACATCGTCTTCATCGGGCTCCTCAGTCTCTACTTCACGCGGCTCTCCTCGATCGTCCTCGTCATGGCGCTGTTCATGGGCGCACAGTTCTTCTTCAGCGACAAACTGGCGCTGTACTCGATGGGTGCCCGCGAGGTCGACCCCGACGAGTACCCCGAACTCCACCGGGCGGTCGAACGCCTCTCCCAGCAGGCCGACCTCCCGAAACCGAAAGTCGCCGTCGCCGACTCGCGGGTCCCCAACGCCTTCGCTACGGGCCGTTCACAGAAGAGCGCGGCCGTCTGCGTGACGACGGGGATCATGAACACGCTCGATCAGGAGGAACTGGAGGGAGTCATCGCCCACGAACTCGCTCACGTCAAGAACCGCGACGTGATGGTGATGACCATCGCCTCGTTCCTCTCGACGATCGCCTTCCTCATCGTCCGCTGGGGCTGGCTGTTCGCCGGCGGCCGTGACCGGGGCGGCCAGCAGGCCGCGCCGGTGATCGTCGCGATTCTGGCCTCGCTCGTGGTCTGGGTGATCTCGTTCCTGCTCATCCGGGCGCTCTCCCGGTACCGGGAGTACGCCGCCGACCGCGGGGCTGCGGTCATCACGGGCAAGCCCTCGGCGCTGGCGACCGCGCTCATGAAGATCGACAGCGGCATGGAAAAAGTCCCCAAGGACGACCTCCGCAGTGAGGCCGAGATGAACGCCTTCTTCATCATCCCGATCCGGAGTGGCTGGCTGGGACGACTGTTCAGTACCCACCCCTCGACCGAGAAGCGGATCGACCGCCTGCGCGACCTCGAACGGGAACTGGAAGGGCGCTAGAGCCGGGTCCCGCGTTCGATGTGGACGAAAACCCCCTTATCCCCGGCAACCGAGGTAGCGGTATGGGACTGCTCGACGGACTCAAAAGCGTCCTCGGCGTGAAAGCCGAGGCCGACGCCACCCGCGAGGCCGATCCCGACGACCTGTTCGGGATGTCGACGGCCTACATCACGATGGAGGCGGACCTGGGCTACGAGGCGACCGGGGACGCCGCGCTCTGTTTCGGTGACGTCGACAGCACGGACTTCCGGGACGCCAAACAGGAGGTCCGGGAGATCTTAGACGCCGGTGCCCGGGAGACCGGCACCGAGGTCGAGTTCACGGCGGACGACCACGGCTACCAGTGGGTCGTCCTCCACGACGACGACTTCGAGGATCTGGTCACCTCGATCCACTTCGCCGCGGACACGCTCATCGAGCGCCGCTACGGATCGCGGCTGCTCGCGGCGCTGTTCGGCTTCGAGAGCGACCGGAACTTCGACCCGGTCTACTGGGTGTACTCGTTCCGCCGCGGGGCCTACTACCCGTTCGCCCCGGACCCGGACCGTGACCACGAACGGGATACCACCGCGGAGTTCAAACTGGAGAGCAACCTCGACGGGGAACTCACCGTCGAGGCCGACAAGGAGTACTGGTATCCGCTGTGGCCCGACCGAGTCGGGAACCACCCGTGGGAGTGAGATGAGCGACGCGAGCCCCACGGTCTACGACCACCTCCGCCCGACGACGGCCGACTATCCGGCGGGTATCTATCGAGTCGTCGGTGTCGGCGACGAGGTCACGCTCCTGCGCGTGAGCGACGCCGACGGGCGGCGGGCGAACACCGGCGCAGTCGTGACCGTCCCCGCCGACTCGCTCGCGGGCTTCGAGCGGGCCGAGAATCCCGACGGGGACCGGCGACCGACCGCCATCGTCCGGTCGTCGCTCGACAACCTCTACTGGTCGGCACGGGCGTTCGTCCGGACGCTGGCGAAGCAGCCGCTCCTGTCGGCCGGCGCGCTCGCGCTCTTGCTCGCCGGCGAGTTCGGACAGGACCTCCTCTCGCTGACGGGGCTCCAGGCCGGCGCGCTCATCGTCGTCGGCGGCCTCGCCCTGATCTACGTCGGGAGCGGTCGGCTCTGAGGCCGCCGGTCGAACTCCTCTTTCCTTCTAAACCTCCCGATATCGATCCGACCGATCGGGGTTCCGTCCGGCTGTTTCACTTTCACTCCCCTGTTAACGTGGGTTTATGTGCCACCGGGCGCAACCCACGTCCATGTCCGCAAGTGAGGACCTCGAAGACCTGCCCGGCGTCGGCCCGGCGACAGCAGAGAAACTCAAAGACAACGGCTTCGACTCCTACCAGGGGATCGCCGTCGCCTCCCCCGGCGAACTGTCGAACACGGCCGACATCGGCGAGTCGTCGGCCGCCGACATCATCAACGCGGCCCGCGAGGCCGCCGATATCGGCGGGTTCGAGACCGGCTCGACGGTGCTGGAACGGCGCGAACAGATCGGCAAGCTCTCGTGGGGCGTCGACGAGGTCGACGACCTGCTTGGTGGCGGCGTCGAGACCCAGTCGATCACCGAAGTGTACGGCGAGTTCGGGGCCGGCAAGTCCCAGGTGACCCACCAGCTGGCCGTCAACGTCCAGCTCCCGGCCGAACACGGCGGGTTGGAGGGCAGCGCCATCTTCATCGACTCCGAGGATACGTTCCGCCCCGAACGGATCGAACAGATGGTCGACGGCCTGGACGACGCGGTCATCGAGGACACGATGGTCTTCCACGGCATCGCCGAGGAAGGCGAGGCCGACGCCACGGACGAGGCGCTGTTCGACGCGCTCGTCGACTCCGTCCTCGAGAAGATCCACGTCGCGAAGGCGTTCAACTCCAACCACCAGATCCTGCTGGCCGAGAAGGCCCAGGAGATCGCCAGCGAGACCCAGGAAGACGAGTTCCCGGTGCGCCTGCTCGCCGTCGACTCTCTGACGGCCCACTTCCGAGCGGAGTACGTCGGCCGCGGGGAACTCGCCGAACGCCAGCAGAAACTCAACAAACACCTCCACGACCTGATGCGCGTCGGTGACCTCAACAACACCGCCGTCGTCGTCACCAACCAGGTCGCCTCCAACCCCGACTCGTTCTTCGGTGACCCGACCCAGCCCATCGGCGGGAACATCCTGGGTCACACGTCGACGTTCCGGATGTACCTCCGGAAGTCCAAGGGGAACAAACGCATCGTCAAACTGGTCGACGCGCCGAACCTCCCGGACGGCGAGGGCGTCATGCGCGTCGAGGAAGGCGGCCTGATGAACGAGTAAGGTCGTCGGCAGCCAGGTGCTATTTTTACTTCTGGTGTGTATGGGCACGTGTGAGCGACGACCTGGGAACAGCTGATCGGCTTGCAGCGGCAGTGTTCGACGAGATACCCGATCAGCTTGCGGTCCTGGACGCCGACGGAACGATCCTGGCGACGAACCGATCCTGGCGAGAGTTCGGGCTCGACAACGGACTCGAAGTGGGTGGTGACATGGTCGGGGTCGACTACCTCGACGTCTGCCGGCGCTCCGACGACGAGACGGCGACCGCCGCCGTCGAGGGGATCGAGGCGGTCGTCGACGGCGGGATGACGGAGTTCTCCTTCGAGTATCCCTGTCACTCCCCGGACAAACAACTGTGGTTCAGGATGCGTGTGACGGCCTTTACCTTCGACGAGGAGGAACGCGTCCTCATCAGTCACACTGATATCACCGACCGTCACCTGGCTGAACAGGAGGTCAGCGACCGCAACGACACGCTGGAGCTGGTCGCGGGTATCCTCAGCCACGACCTCCAGAACCCGCTGTCGGTAGCGCTCGCCCGTTCCGAGATGGTCGAGGACGACGCGCACGCGCCGGTGATCGAGCGCTCGCTCGAACGGATGAAAGACATCATCGACGACGCGCTCCTGATTGCCCGCAAGAGCGACCTCGACACGCTCGAACCCGTCGACCTCGAAACCTGTGGCTGGGCCGCCTGGTCCCACGTCACGACCGATGCCGGGACGCTCCAGGTCGAATCGGATGCGACGATCATGGCCGACGCGTCACTGCTGACGCAACTCCTGGAGAACCTCTTCCGGAACGCGCTCGACCACGCCGGCCCGGACGTGACCGTTACGCTTAGCCACCACGAGGACGGCTTCGCCGTGAGCGACGACGGACCCGGCGTGCCACCCGACGAGCGCGAGCAGATCCTCGAAGACGGGTTCACCACGGACAAACAGGGCGGTGGCACCGGACTGGGGCTCACGATCGTCCAACAGGTCGCGGAGGCCCATGGCTGGGAACTCCAGGTCGGTCAGAGCCCCGATGGGGGTGCGACGTTCTCCCTCACTGGCGTGGCGCGCGTCCCGGCGACAGAGACGTGACCGTGTGACCCGTCCCCGAACCCCTTCGTTTCATCTCGAACCGGTCGCCGTCCGGCGTCTTTCGTCCGTCTGACGCACCGGAGTGAAAGTAGTCATCATGGGAGGAAACCGCAGGACGGCGGTACATCTCCTGACGAAACAAGGGGGTTATCGACGAGAACCGGGAGACGTGACGGGGATCAGACGAGTTGAGTGCGAGTCGCGTCTCGCCTGCAGATTCCGGTCGCGGCGGGCACAGCGGCTCGGGTGTCAGCCACCACTCCCTGCCGGGTGTCGCGGGCCGGCGATGGACCGTCCTCGGTTAGTCGCCCGCCGATTTCATCCCGGTTCCCTCCAGGTCTTCGCCGCCGACAGAGGACCGCAGGGCGTCCATCCCGTCGTCGCGGTCGATGCCGAAGTTGTCGGCGGACAGTTCCTGGACCCGGTCGAACTCCGCGTCGCTGAGCGGCGGGGTATCGGGCGCGCCGGCCCACTCGTCGATGTCGGCGGTCGTCCGGAACGTCGGCGTGACCGAGGCCACCTCGTCGTGGGCCAGCAGCCACTGGATGGCGGCCTGGCCCATCGTGCGCTCGCCGTCACGTTCCAAGAACCGGATGGACTCTACTTTCTCCCAGCCGGTCTCGTACCACTCGTCGGGCCGGTGGGCGCGGTGGTCACCCTTCCCCAGTTCGGTCTCGGGCGTGACCTGCTCGTTCAACAGTCCCGAGGAGTGGGGGACCCGAGCGATGATCGAGGTGTCGGCCCCGTGTTCGCGGATCGTCTCGACGAAGTGTCGACCCGGCGTCTGCTCGAAGAGGTTGAAGACGGTCTGGAGAGCGTCGAACTCGTTGGCGACGGCGGCGTCGCCCTCGGCCAACCAGCCGATCGAAGGGCCGAGCGCCCAGCCGATGGCCTCGACTTTCCCCTGTTCGCGGAGTTCGTCCAGGGCTTCGAGAACGTCCTCGTCGACCTCCTCGACGTTGGCGTTGTGGAGCATCAGCAGGTCGACGTACTCCATGTCCAGGCGCTCCAGCGAGCGGTCGGTCGCCGTGTGGATCCACTCGGGGGTAACCTTCTTGGGGAGTTCGCCGTGGCCGGCCTGTGGGTTGTTGTAGAAGTCGTAGCCGATCTTCGTACTGACGGCCACCTCGTCCCGGCGGTCGGCGAGTGCCTCGCCGACGATCTCCTCGCTGTCACCGTGGCCGTAGACGTCTCCAGTATCGAAGTAGCTCACGCCCTGCTCGACGGCGTGGTCGATCATCGCGACGGCGTCCTCGCGTGTCCGGTCGCCCCACCAGTCGGTTCCGACGACCCAGGCACCGAAACCGACCTGGGAGACCTCGACGTCAGTCGTCCCGAGCGTGTCGTATTTCATAGCCGGGCGTTGGGCCGCAGGACACTTATCGCTCGTGGTTCTCCCGGATCGCGTACCGCAGCGTCGGGATCGCGATGGCCTCGCGGACGGCGACGTCGCCGTACTCCCGGCCGACCCACCAGGCGAGTGCAAGCGTCCCGAGCAGGAGGCCGACGAGCGCGATCAGCCCGCCCTCGGGGCCGAACGAACCGCCGGTCAGGACCGCCGAACCGGTCGCCCGCGTCCCGACCAGCGCCGCGCCCGTCCGCAGGCCGCTGACCGGGAACCCGTACAGCCCGAGGGTGAAGTTCCAGGCGACGTGGAACCCACAGGCGATCCCCAGCCGCCCAGTCAGGACGTAACACCCGCCCAGGAGGACACCGTACAGCGTGATGTTCGCGACGCTGAGCAGCGAGGAACTGGGGTTGGCCGCGTGCAGGACCCCGAACAGGACGCCGGTCGCGACCGTCGTGACGACGACCGCGCGCCACTTCCCGAGGGTCCCGGCCAGTCCCTCGGCAGCGTTGGTCAGCAGGTAGCCCCGGACGACGATCTCCTCGGCGGAGGCCTGGACGATGAAAAACAACCCGAGGAGCGCGAGCCGCTCGACCGCTCCCAGCGGCCCGAACGCGAAGGTGTCGGAGGGGCCGGTCACGAGGAGACCGGTCACCGTCAGGAGGCCGGTCGCGAGTTGCCCGAGGAGAAACAGTGTCGGGAGTCCGATCCCCAGCCCGAGGCCGAAGGCGGCGTCACGCCACCACTGGCGGTCGAACCCCAGCCCGTAGTCCGAGAGGTGGCGCCGGTCGAGCAGATAGCCGACACCGACCGCGATGGCGGTGAGCCCGGCGTAGACGGCGATCTGTCGGACAGCGACGTAGGTCGCCCGGAGTCCCGGACCGAACGAAGCCGGATTCACCAGCTGTGAGAGGGTGCCGGCGAAGACGATCGCACCGAACGCGGCCACGAAGAACCAGAGGACGACCCGCCAGAGCGCCCGCAAGCGCTTCTCGCGTGGGTTGATCATGTAGCCGCGGATCTCCATGATGAAATCCGACCTGACCATACCGGGTGGTCGGTCGCCCGGCTCTTATACTGTCGGCAGAAACGCCGAGAAACTGTGTGAGACGCTGTCGTAACACCGGTGTCACCGGGTACCGAACTGGTAACGGAAACCCATATCTGCGACCGTACCGATTGCTCGTCTATGACGAAACGCCACGTCTCGCTGCCGCCGGCCGCCGAGGAGGGGCTCCGGAGTTTCATCCAGGAGGTCGACGAGCGACTGTCGAGCGAGGAGGATACCTGCGACGTGGTCACCGACGTCCTGGTCGATCTCCACGGTGATCGGGACGCCTACGAGCGCTGGCAGTCCGGCGGCGACGTCTCGCCGGCCGAACGCGTTCGACTCCAGGGATACGACCCGTGTAACACCACACTGGAGAGCGAGTACTACGCGGAGAAAGACGAGGAGAAGTTCAAACGCTCGAAACACCTCCAGTGGCTCTGGCGCCAGTTCGACGCCACCCCGATGGCCGACAACGTCGAGTTCGCCCTGCGGTTCCGGCGGATGCTCGCCGACCACCTCTTCGAGTCCTGTGGCGACGACTGCCGCTTTTTCAAGGGGATCTCTTTCACCTACGGCCACAACATCGAGGTCGGCGACAACGTCGTCATCCACGACGACGTCCACCTCGACGACCGCGGAAAGCTCACCATCGGCGATCGGGTCTCGATTTCGGACGACACACACGTCTACAGCCACGACCACGACGCGGTCGACCAGACTCATATCGACAACTTCCACACGATCATCGAGGACGACGTACGCCTGACCTACGACTCGATGGTCCGGGCCGGTGTCCGTGTCGGCGAGAACGCGATCCTGGCCGCCAAATCGATCGCCGGCAAGGACATCCCCGCCCACCACATCGCCGCCGGCACGCCCGCGAAGTCGATTGCGGTCAAAGACGGGTGGGAGTCCGTCGCAGCCCCCCTCGACGACGCCAACGTCGATCGTCGCAGCGACCGGGAACTCGACTACGACCTCCCGGACAACCTCGACGTCTTCGACGAGTTCCAGCGCGATCTGACGCCGCCGGAGTGACCCGTCCCCCGTCTGAGTATCATATCTGATATTCAGGGCCGAACACCGAAGTGATCGCCGCCCGTTCTATCGTGGTATGCAACTGTGGGGCTGGCTCATCGCGTACGTGGTCACGTTCGGGCTCGTGCAACTCCTCCTGTACCACTACTTCCAGCACCGCGGTACGTCGAGTGAGTCCCCCGAGTCGACGCCGGCCGGCGCCGGTCACGGAAGCGCCCCGGTCGAACCGGAGGGGGGATCGGTGTCGGGCGAGGTTGTGCCCTGCCCCGAGTGTGGGACCCGCAACGACGGCCACCGGATGATCCGGTACTGCCGGTCCTGTGCGGCCTCGCTCCAATAGGCACTTGCTCGACCGTCCCGAACTACGCCCATGCGCAGCGTCGCCATCAACGTCGGGGCCAACACCAACGAACCCGGCTTCCGCGGTCCCGTGTTCCCCGACGGCTCCTTCGAGTATATCCCGATTCCCGAGTCCGAGCCGACGGCCGAACCCGTCCCGACCTACGCCGACCTCGACCTGGAGACGGACGTCTCCGCGGTCGCCGACCGGCCGGTCCACTTCGACCCGGAGTTCCCCGAAGCCGGCGGTGACCGCTATACCTACGGTGACGAACACGGGGTGAAAGCCGGGCCGCTCTCGGAACTGTCGGCCGGCGACTACCTCTTCTTCTACGCGACGCTCTCGACGGTCGGCGAGGGGGCGGTCTGGGCACCGCCCGAGTGGGGTGCTTACGTCGTCGGTCACTTCTGTCTGGCCCGTGACGCGGTGACCGGCGAGGGCTACCGGGAGCTGTCCGCCGAGGAACAGGCCGTCTTCGACTCCAACGCCCACGTCAAACGTGAGTCCGTCGACGCCCGGGTCCTCGTGTTGGGGGACCCGGCGGCGTCGCAACTCTACGAGACGGTCGTCCCGCTCTCGACACCCGACGGCGGCACCGAGGCGAACCACCTCGTCACGGACCTGTCCTCGGACTCGGGGAAGGGGCCGTGGTGGCGTCGTCCCATGCGGTTCGACGAAGCCGGCACCGAGCGACTGTTGGCGCTGGCGACTGCTCCGCCGGCGAGCGCAGCAGGTGAAACAGGCGAATGAGTTATCACCACTGAGAACAGAACGTGAAAGCATATGCCGAAACGTGCTCAGACTGGAGGTATGCGCATCTCCAGCGGTGTCCCCGGATTCGACGAACTCGTCGAAGGGGGGCTCTTGACCGACCGCCTGTACGTCGTCAGCGGCCCTCCAGGGAGCGGAAAGACGACGTTCTGCTCGCAGTTTATCACACAAGGGGCGAAGGAAGGGGACTCCTGTCTCTACGTGACGATGCACGAGACGAAGACCGAACTGATGCAGGACATGTCGGGCTACGAGTTCGGGTTCGACCGGGCGATCCAGTCCGACGCCGTCCAGTTTCTCAACCTCGTGACCGAGAACGGTAAACGGACGATCACACAGTTCGGCTCGGAGGGTGGGTTGACCAACCGACTCGTCGCCTACATCAGACAGAACGACATCGAACGGGTCGTCATCGACTCGACGATGCTCCTCCAGCATTTCATGAACGACGTCGGCGACGAGATCACCGGGTTTCTCTCGGCGCTGAAACAGACCGAGGCGACGACGCTGCTCATCTCGGAGATGACCGATCCCTCCTCGTACAGCGACGAACACTACCTCGCCCACGGGGTCATCTTCTTCCACAACTTCTTGGAAGGCGGTAGCATGATACGAGGCCTCCAGGTGATCAAGATGCGTGGGACTGCCATCGACTGTGACATCCGCCAGATCCAGTTCTCGGACGAGGGCCTGCGGGTCCTGCCCGACCAGAAGGTCGAGTCATGAGCCGCTATGCGCGCGAGTTCGACACCGACTGGGAGACCATCGACAAGGACGAGGCGACCGAGCGCGCCTACGCTATCGGTGTCGCCGAGCGACTCGGCGAGTACAACCGTGAGGAACTCGAGCGCATCTACGCCGAGATGGGATCGGCCTACCAGAAGAGTCTGGTCGAACTGGCCTACGACGAGGGCCGCAACGAGGCAGCGGAGATCGCGGAGACCACCGACGCCGACGGGACTGCCGTCTGGGAGGATCTGGTCAACGGCGAGAAGAGCTATATCGCCGAGGACGAGATGCCGACCGGCGGCCGGGACGGCCTTCCGGAAGCACTCGAACCCTCGGAACTGCTCGACAGGCAGGAGGTCGACAGCACCGAGCGCGTCGACAAACCCAACTTTCTGGACCGCTGAGACGGACGGCCGTTCACTCCGGGGGTTCGACCGGCGCTTCTAGCTGGGCGATATCCACGACGAGTTGGTTGTTCGTCGCGTCGACGGCGACGACCGTCCCGGCGACGACGAGTCCCGCGACCGGGGTCGGACCGAGCGCGACGGCCTGCCCGACGCTGAACTGCGAGACGGGGTCCTGCAGGTGGACCCGCGCCTGGCACTTCTCGGGGTGGTGGACCCCGGTCAGGTTGATCTCCTCGACCGTGACGTCGACGCGCTCGAAGTCGTGGGCCAGCGTCACTGATTCGGCGTCGTCCATCGAATCGCGCCCGATCGCCTCGTAAGCCAGTTCGGTCGGCTTGTATCCGCCACTGGGTCCGGAGACGCTCTCGACCAGACCCAGCGCTGCGAGGCTCTGCATCTGGTTCTGGACGGTACCGAGGTTGCGGTCGATCTCGTCGGCGATGACGCGGCCCTTCACCGGCCCGTCGGCTGACTGGTGCCTGTTGACCAGCGTCGTGAGCGTGCGCTGTTGACTGCCGGTCAACTCGATCTGGACCATATCGTCTGTTCCACGAGTAGGCACTTATACTGTGGGCTCGGAGAAACACCTGTGACTGTTCCGCCCCCGATGGGAACAGGAGTTATATACCAGAGTCGATAAGCCGGCCACTGTGAGCAAAGTCAAGGTGTCACTGTCGGACCAGACTGTGACCGACATCGAACGGCTCGTCGAACAGGGAGAGTTCATCAATCAGGACCAGGCCATCGAAGACCTCCTCAAGCGTGGGGTCTCGGCCTACAACACGACCGAGGAGTCGACGGAGTCCGAACTGGACGATCAGATGTTCGGCCAGACTGCCGCCGACCAGCAGGACCCGGCCATGCAGGACGACGACTACGGGTTCTGATACCGTCGACGAAAAACGAGTGCTGGGGCCGCAGCGGCGTCAGAACGAGACCTGATCGGGGCCGTCTTCGCCCATCGCGACGGGATCACGGTCCGAGTACCCCTTGCGCCCGATCGCCTTGCTGGAGACCGCCGAGTACGTCGCCAGCCGCGCCTCTTCGGGCGTCTCGTAGGTCTCGGAGGTGAGACGACCCAACGCGTCCGCCAAGGTCTCGGTCCCGTTCGGTAGCTCCAGTGTGGTGTCCCCGACGGCTTCGATGAGTTCCTCGGTCGTCAGCGGGTAGGTCTGTGCATCGTACGACTCGGTCGCCTCGGCTAGCATCCGCATACATCCCGGAAGTTAACGGAAGATAATAAACCTTCACCATTTATAATCATAATACTCCTTAATGCGTATAATGCACGCACGTCGTGTGTGGACAGATCACGCACGGAGCATGTCGAAGGGTCTTCCTGCCCGGCGGAACTGTCGTCTGTATGGTTGTCGCGGATCTCCACGTCCATACCACGCGCTCCGACGGGACACTCACGCTGGCGACGCTTCCGGAGGCTGCCCGGGCCGCCGGCGTCGAGGCGGTCGCCGTCACCGACCACGACCGACTCAACCCCGATCTCGACGGTCCAGTGACCGATCGGGACGGACTGACGATCGTCCACGGGATCGAACTCCGCGTCGACGCCGGCGATCAGCGATTGGATCTGCTGGGGTACGGTGTCGACCCGACCGACGACCTCCGGGAGGCGTGTGCGACCATCCAGCAGAACCGCCGCGAGCGTGGCCGACAGATCATCGAGTGCGTCGAGGACCGACTGGGCGTGCCACTCCCGGTCGAACCACGTGACGGTCTCGGTCGGCCACACATCGCACGCGCCATCGCAGAGGTCAGCGACTACGGCTACGGGGAGGCCTTCGAGGAACTCATCGGGAACGACTGCCCCTGTTTCGTCGCCCGCGAGATCCCGTCGTTCGAGCGCGGCCGGGACCTGCTCGCGGATGCCTGTGGGCTCGTCGGGCTGGCTCACCCGTTCCGCTACGAGGACACCGAGGCCGCACTGGCCCGCTGTGCGTCCGTCGACGCCGTCGAGCGGTGGTACCCCTACGACGACGCCGTCGACACCGAGCGGATCGAGCGCGCCGTCGACCGCTACGACCTCGTCCCGACCGGCGGTAGCGACGCCCACGGCGAGACCGTCGGGGGCGCGGGACTCGACGACCGGGCCTGGCAGCGGGTCCGGCGTGCCCTCGGTGTCTGACGGGTGGCGCACGGAATCCGAGGGTTCAATGTGGGCCGGCTACTACCGGTGGGTATGCAGTGTCACTACTGTGACGACGAGGCCGACATCGCCGTCGAGAAAGACGGTCTGAAGGTCGGTGTCTGTAAGACCCACTTCCGCGAGCAGATGGCGGAACTGGAAGACGCCGACTGGATGGACGAACTCGACGAGCAACTCGACATCGACCGGCGGGAGTAACCGGGCCGCCAACGCTTTCCTTTCGGCGGCGACACCCCCGCGTATGCGAAAGTGTTCTCTCGACGACGCCGAGACGCGCATTGGACCGGCAGCGATCAAACGCCCGCTGACAGACCCGCTCGGTATCGAGAACGCGGCACTGAACTACTACGAACTCGCACCCGGCGACGCCTTTGGCTTCGGGTACCACCGTCACGCCGACCAGGAGGAAGTGTTCTACGTCCAGCGTGGGACCGTGACCTTCGAGACCGAAGCCGGGTCGGTCACCGTCAGCGCGGACGAGGCGGTTCGCTTCGGGCCGGGCGAGTGGCAAGTGGGCCGCAACGAGGGCGAGGAACGCGTCGTCGCGCTGGCGATGGGCGCACCCCGCGACGCCGGCGAGACGGAGATGCGCCGCGAGTGTCCCGACTGTGGCGAGCGGACACCCAACCGGATCGAGTTCGCCGACGACCGGGAGGCGCTGGTCACGCTGTGTGCGGACTGTGGCGCCGAAACCGGTCGATTCACCTAACCGCGACAGCTCGTCGCGAGCGCCGTCGAGTCGTTGGCACCGATCGTCAACCGCGCCTCGACTGTGGTCGCGTCGGGGTGACACTGGAACCGGGTCCAGAGTTGCATCCGATCGTCGCCGGTCGTCCGCCGGACGACGAGCCAGAGCATCGAACCACCGGTCTCGTCCCGAAGCTGCGTCCCGATCCCGCTGTTGGCCGGAACTCGGAACTCCTCGCTCGTGAGGTTCGCCCCGACCAGACGCACGTCGACGACCGAGCCCAGCGACGACGGGCCGGACTCGGTCAACACGGTCGGCGAACGCCGCTGGACGGTTCCGTTGGCGTAGACGACGTCGACGCCGGTCGGCGCTTCGGGTGCGATGGAGACGCGCACGTCGTAGGGCTCGGCTGCCTGGTTGTCGACCGACAGCGAGATCGGCTGACCCGGCGCTGTCGGTTGGCCGCCGAAGCCGAGACAGCCGGCCGAGAGACAGCACAGCGCCACCACGAGCGGCAGCCGGTCCATACCCGACGGTCGGTTCGCAGCCGCAAAACCCTGTGGGCGAACGTCAGCGTTTAGTGTGGCGATCCTGACGCTGGCTACAGTGACACGTCAGAACCGTGCAGTGTGGGCCAGACAGACGGGGCGGATCGGTGCGCTCCTGTCGGCGCTGGGCGTCGTCGTCTGGGCCAGCGGGCTCCCGTTCCTGTTTCCAAGCCTCGGGCCGACGGCGTACCTCTACGCGACGCAGCCGTCTGCACCGACGTGTCGGGTCCGGCGGGTCCTGGGTGGTCACGCCGTCGGGGTCGCCGCCGGGCTCGTCGCCTATCACACCGTGGCCGGCGGTGTCGTCATCACGGCCTCCATGACCGCCGGCGCACCGGGGACGCTACGACTGGCAGCGAGCGGTGTCGTCGCGGCGATGTTGACGACCGTCGGGATGTTCGTGACCGACACGCACCACGCGCCGGCGTGTGCGACGACGCTCATCGTCGGACTGGGGATTCTCCCGTCGCTCCGGGAGGGGGGAATCATCCTCGTGGCGGTCTCGGTGTTGGCCGTCGAACACGCGCTCGTCGGCCGACTGCTCGAGTGAGTTAGTCGTCGTCTGCGGCGACTTCGCCCCGAGCCGTGGCATCGGACTGGACCGTCCGGACGTACTCCGTGAAGTTCTCGAACAGCTGTTTGGCCTCACAGGCCGCCCGGTAGTTCTCTTCGGTGATGCCGTCGATGACCCGCTGGACGCGCTCGTCGGCTAGTTCGTCCTTCCCCGAGGTGACCGTCTCGGCGGTCTGGGTGTCGTACTCCGGGTGGAACTGCACGGAGAAGACGTGTCCTTTCCGGAAGCCGTGGACGCCGTAGTCGTTCTCGGCGAACTGTTCGGCACCCGGCGGGAGCTGTGCGACGTGGTCCGAGTGGGTCGTAAACACGGTAAAGGAATCAGAAACCCCGTCGAGAAGCTCGTTCTCGCCGTCGTGTTCGACGGTCCGGTAGCCGATCTCGTAGTCGTCCATCGGCTCGACGCGGCCACCGAGCGTGTGTGCCAGGAGCTGGTGGCCGAAACAGACGCCCAGGAACGGCAGCCCGCGGTCGATAGCCGAGCCGACCCACGACTCCAGGTCGGCGATCCAGGGTTCGTCCCAGTAGACTGAGGCCCGCGATCCGGTGACGAGACAGCCGTCGAACGCGAAGTCTTCGGGCAGTTCGCGCTCGGTGACGTCGTACTCCACGAGGTCGGCGTCTAGTTCCCGCCGGAAGTTCCGGCGGTTGGCCGTGCCGTCGTGGGCCGCGTTCAGCAGGGCGATACGCAGACTCATTCACGGAAAGACAGACGCCCGAGGCGTAAAAACCTGCATATCCGTCCCAGCACTTGCCGCTCACTCCGACAGCCGGAGGCCGACCGCCGCGGCCGTGCCGTAGCCGACGGCGACCGCCACCGGCCACACCGTCGCCGTCGTCAGGACCCACGGGAGGGCGACGCCGTAGGCCAGTCCCAGGGTTGCGCCGGTCACCGTCCGGACGGCGTTGTAGCCCCGACGGTCGGTAAACGTCGTTACCGCCCAGTCTGCCAGTGCCGGTGCCGGCCCGAACGCGACCAGCGGCGCCCACAGCCCGCCCCCGACACCGAACAGGACGGCGAGGGAACCGAGGACGATTCCGGGGTAAACGCCGGAACAGCGGGCACAGACCGCGACCTCGCGGTCGGCTACCCGGAGCCGGTGGCATCGATAGTACTCGTCGGCCCGGTGGTGTGAGAGGAGGTACGGCGCCATCGCTGCGAGCGCACGCCGGAGTTCCGTGGTCCGGTCACTCGGAGTGGCCATCGTCGATGTCGTCGGGACCGTCGACGCGGGTGCTCTCGGTGTCCTCGGCTGTCGCGGACGCTGCTGTACTCTCGTGTGCCGACTCCGCTCCGTCCTCGTCGCTCTCGTCGTCTTCGTCGCTCTCGTCGTCTTCGTCGTCGACGTACGCGCGCTGGAACTCTTGGTCGGTCTTGGACAGATAGAGGATTCCCTCGATCAACCCTACGACCGCCGGGATGCCGGTCCAGAAGAAACAGAGGTACAACACGCCGATACCGATGTTTCCCAGGTAGAAGTGGTGTGCACCCAGCCCGCCGAGCAGGATCCCCAGGACGCCCGCGGTGACGCGATCCTTCGGCGATTCGGCGGTGCTTCCGGCGGCTGTGGCGTCTGCCTGCTCCGTTCCACACGCCGAGCAGAACTTCGCGTCGGCGTCGAGTGTCGTCCCGCAGCTCTGACAGTACTTCTCCCCGGCCGGTGCCGTCTCGACTGTCCCGGATTCGGCCGTGGCGTCGTCCGGGTCACCGCTATCGTCCGTCCCGCCGGTGTCGGTGTCTATCGGCCCGTTGCTGTCGTCGTCGAACTCGACCCAGTCGTCCTCGTCGAGGGGGGCGTCCCCCGCCTCGGTGGGGTCGCTGTCGTCGGAGGGATCGTCGTCCGGGGACATACCAGGGAGACTCGACAGCCCGGCTGTTAAACCTCGTGGTCGGTGTGGGTATCGAGCGTCGCCAGCAACCGGTCGGTGACGGCGGGAGCGTGTTCGACGAAACAGAGGTGTCGCCCCTCGACAGCCTCGCTGTCCCCCCGCGGCAGCTCAGCGGCCAGCGACTCCGCCGCCTCCGGGGCCACCACCGGATCGTCGAGGCCGTAGTACACCGTCGTCGGAAGCGTCACCTCGTACAGCGGCGGCGCCGAGAACCCCGTCATCGCCGCCGCCTGAGCCTCCCAGGGGTCGCCGGACGCGTCCTCCTCCCGTCGCCACCCCGTGACCCGGTCGAGGAGATCGGCCGCTTCCGTTCGGAACTGCTCGGAGAACGCACCCGAGAGGGACGCCTCGGGACCGGCGTCCAGCGAGAGCTCCGCGAGGGCGTCCGCGTCGATATCGTCGCCGTCGGCCGCCGTACAGTACAGCGTCAGCGTCGACGCACGGGTGTACTCGTGGGCGTACCGCAGCGCGACCATCCCGCCGAGCCCGGCGCCGACGACGTGTGCCGACCGGACGCCGTGGTCGGCGAGCACCGCTTCCAGATCGGCGGCGAGCGTCCCCACGTCGTAGGGGCCTGTGGGAGCGTCCGACCGGCCGGTCCCCCGCTGGTCGAACACCACCGTCTCGTAGGGGCCGGCGACGGCGTCGTGGTGCCAGCCCCACAGCCACGCGCCGTAGCCCACGTCGCCGACGAAGGCCACGGTGGGTCCGTCCCCGTCGGTCTCGTAGTAGAGGTCGACTCCGCGGTTGGTCGCTGTCGGCATCGTCGGTCCGTTCCCGGGACAGGGGCCTGGCTCTTTCGGTCGCCCGGCTCAGCGGGAGTCGGCGAGTTCCACCCGGTGGTCGGGCGACGTGATAGCTTCCGCCGCCTCGGGAGCCAGCGCCGGGACGACGCCGTCGCGGGCCGCCTCGCGGTAGTGATACCCCCAGAACGCCCCCGAGAGATAGAGTCCGTACGTCGAGACGAACGCCGGCCCGACGAGGGTGAACCAGGACGCGAGCCAGATCGCTCCGACGACGAGCGCCAGCCCCAGCCAGAGGACGAACCCTTTCAGATACGCCCCCCGGAAGGCGACTGCGCCGGCGAACTGCTGGGAGAACGACGCGCCCACCCGACCGGTCGCCGCACACGTCGTCAGCACTGCTGGCGTGACGTAGAGACCGGCCAGCCCGACGGCCGTGAGCACGAGCGGGTCCCAGCCGCCCAGACCGGCTTCCGCCAGGAGCGCGGTCAACGACGCGCCCAGGGCGGCGACGACGGCCCACAGCACGACGACTGCGACCGTGGCCCGGCCCCCGTCGACGAGCAGGTCCCGCCATCCTTCGAAGGGGGGCTGGGTTCGGTCCCCGCGTGCGGCCCCGCGGCACAACTGGACCGCGTAGCCGACGGTGAACAACTGCAGGGGCGGCAGGATCGCACCCAGCAGGCTCACGACACTCCCCAGCAGGAACGGGTCGTACCGGTCCTGGACCGGATACCCCAGCGCGAACCCGGCGACCCCGCGCTCGAAGGGGTCCTCGTCGCTCTCGTCCGGTCCCGAGTCACTGTCACCGTCCACCGCGTTCGTCTCGGAGAGTGGGCTCCCCAGTTCGTGGCCACACTGCTGGCAGAACGTGTCCGCGTCGTCGACGGCGGCCCCGCAGGCCGTACAGTACGGCATACAGTCGGTGGTTCGACACGAAGGGGTTTCGTTCTTTCCCTCCCTCTCAGACGTCCGCGACCGACCGCAGGATCTCCGGTGCGTCCGCCAGAGCGTCGTCGAGGCGGTCCCCGTCGGGGCCGCCACCCTGTGCGAAGTCCGGCGGACCGCCGCCACCGCCGCCGACGCGGCCGGCGAGTTCACCGACGACCTCGCCGGCGTCGACACCGACGCCCTCTGGGACGGCGACGACGAACTGTGCGCCCTCCCGCCCGGAGCCCAGGACGGCGATTTGTCCCTGTTCGACGAGGGCGTTCGCCTGTGCTCGGAGTTCCTCCATGTCCGCGTCGATACGTTGGACGACCGCGGTGGTCTCGCCCACGTCGATCTCCTCTGCGTCGGCGCCGCCGGAGGCGCGGGCCTCGGCCAGTTGCTCTTTGAGGTCCTCGATCTCTTTCCCGCGGGCCTTCCACTCGTCGAAGAACCGGGCGGCCGTCTCGGGGACCTCCTCGTGGGCCACGTCCAACACGTCGGCGGCCTCAGCGAGCGCGTCCTCGGTGGCGTGGGTCGCTTCGATCGCCGCGTTCCCGGCCGAGAAGGTCAGCCTGATGACCCCGTCCTGGATGCGCTCGGTGTTTTGCAGTTTGATCGTCCCGATGTCGCCGGTCCGGGCGACGTGGGTCCCGCCGCAGGCCTGGACGTCCTCGGCGATCTGGATCAGCCGGATCTGCTCGCCGGCGGGAATCCCGCCCTGATAGAGGTCGAAGCCGTGTTCCTCCTCGGCCTCGTGGCGGTCGGGCCACTGCTGGTTGACCGGGACGTTGTCCTGGACGAGTTCGTTGGCCAGCAACTCGATCTGTTTGACCTGTTCGCGGTCGATCGAGTCGTAGTGGCGAACGTCGATCCGGGCCGAGTCGGTCCCTTTCTGGGCACCGGCCTGCCGGATATGCTCGCCCAGCACCTGCCGGGCGCTGTGGATGACGATGTGGGTCGCGGTGTGGTGTTGCATCAGGCGCTTGCGCCGGTTCCCGTCCAGTTGCCCGCGGACGAACTCGCCTTTCCCGGGATCGTCGTCACAGGTGTGGACGACCACGTCGTCGTAACGCTGGACGTCGGTCACCTCGACGGTGATGTCGTCGGTCGACAGCGTCCCGTGGTCCGGGGGTTGGCCACCGCCTTCGGGGTAGAACATCGTCTGGTCGAGGACCACGTCGTAGTCGCCATCCTCGCGATCGAACACCTCCAGGACGACGGCCTCGAACTCCGTGCGCTGCTGGTCCTCGTAGTAGAGGCGGTCGGTGTCGGGCAGTTCTGTCAGCCGGTCGGCGTAGGGCGTCTCGTCGCCCGTCTCGGCCGCTTCGCCCCCGCCGTGGCGGCTCGCGACCACCGAGTAGAAGTCGTCGGGCACGTCGACGGCGACCCCGCGTTCGGCGGCGATCTCCTCGACCATATCGGGCTGGATGCCGTGTGAGTCGTACAGTTCGACCAGTTCCTCGGTCGGGATCGGCTCGCCGGACTCGGCGTACTCGTCGGCGAGCTGGCGGACCCGGCGGCCCCCGCGGTCGAGGGTCTCGCGGTACTTCTCGACCTCGGTACGGACGATATCCCGGATCGTGTCGCGGTTCTCGTAGTCGAGGCGCTCGGCCTGCATGTCGACGAGTTCGTCCAGCGGCGCGTCGACGCCGACGCTGTCGACCAGCCGTTTCGTCCGGCGGAGGACCATCCGTGCGAGATAGCCCGTGCCGACGTTCGAGGGGACGATGCCGTCCCCGAGCATGTACGCCAGCGTCCGGCAGTGATCCGCGATGGCGTAGATCTCCTCCAGGGGCTCGATCAGTTCCCGGAGTTCCGTGACGGAGACGCCGACCTCGGCGGCGATCTCGTCGCGGGCGGCCTCGATGTCCTCGGCCTCGTCGATGTCCATGTGACCCGCCAGCTTCGCGGCGTCGTGGACGATGGTGGCTTCCTCGTCCGTGAGGTCGATCCCGGCGTTGTCCTTGAGGAAGGCGATCATCTCGGGGTAGATCGCCTCGTACACCGTCGGCGTTCCCTGGCTCATCCAGGTCCACCGTTCGAGACCGTACCCGGTGTCGACGATGTAGGTGTCCATCTCCGAGTACGTGTTCCCGTCTTTCATCTCGTACTCGCCGTCGGGGTCCTGTTCGAGGGACATGAACACAAGCGTCGCCAGTTCCGCGCCCTTGTAGATGACCTCGAAGGCGGGGCCGGCGTTGCCGCCCCCGACCCAGGGGTCCTCGATGAGGGTCAGTTCCGCGGGGTCGGCGCCCAGTTCCTCGAACAACTCGACACAGTACTGGACGGTCTCGTCCTTCCAGTAGACCTCGCCCTCGTAGGCGTACTGCTCGGGGTCCTCGATGTCCTCGCGGGCGTTGAACGCGTGGTGGGCCATCATCTCGAAGGCCATGGTGTGGCGGCCGGTCTTGCCCACGTTGTCGATGTCCTGCATCCGGATACAGGGCTGGCTGATACACAGCGGGTTGGCCGGTGGCGGCGTCGTCCCGCTGGTGACCAGCGGCTGGAAGTCGTAGACAGAGGCCTGGGTCAGCAAGACGTCGTCGCGCCAGCGGTTGGCCGCGACCGGGTACGGCTCGATGCGTTCGTGGTCCCGTTCCTCGAAGAAAGAGAGGAAGACCTCCCGCATCTCTTCGAGCGTGTACGATTCGTCGAACCCGGGGTCGTCGATGAACCCGTACTCCTCACACGGCGGTTCGCCGCAGGTCTCGCGCTGGGTCCGTGCCCAGAACCTGGCCCCACAAGACGAGCACTCCTGGCGGCTAAACCCCGCCTCTTCGAAGTACTCCAGTCGATAGGCCTCGTCGAGGTCGCTCATTGGGGTACAGTTGGCCCACGTTCGCGTAAAACTGTTCCGAAGGGGGCTACACCGCGACTGCGGACCCGCCCGAGAGGGTCTGGGGGACGACGATGCGTTCGGTCGTGGTCGCTCCGGAGGTGGTGGTGATCCGGACCGTCGCCGTCTCGCCCTCGTCCAGTTCCTCGCCGAACTCGGTGGCACCGACGTTGTCGGAGTCACCGAGATCGAGCGTGATCCTGAACCTGTCCTCCGAATCGTCCAGAACCGGCTGCGAGTCGTCGTCGTCCTGGATCGTCGTCACGAGGAACCGGCCGTCGGGACTCCCGGATGCGCCGCTCTCGGCGAGCTGGTAGTACGAGCCGCTCGGACCGATCCACTGGACCGTCGCCTGGCCGAGGTCGACCGGTCCCGACCCCGGCGTCCGTCTGACCGTGAGGTTCACCACGCCGACCTGTTTGTTCGTGAAGTGATTCCCCGTCGCGCTGACGATCCCCACTCGGTTCGTCGTCGAGTCACTGGACTGTTCGCCGGTCGTCTCCGCGGAACTCTGGAGGTAGCCGGACGTATCGATGAGGACACCCGCCGCGATGGCCGCTACCAGCACCATCGAGATGAAGACGATGAGCGTCCCGATACCGACCTGGCCACGCTCGCCTGCCCTCCGGTTGGTCGACCCGTTCATTTCAGTGTGTGATAGTTGCTTACTCGATCGTCATAAGGGTCAGTGCGCAATTATTAGCGGTGAGAACTGGCGTCTCGTACCGTTTCAGACGTGTTCAGTGTGTCCAGGACTGTCGGCGATAGAAGACGTTTCACCGGTTCAGTTCCCGGATTTCAGTCGCTGAAACCGGGGCCGACCGACACTCACTCCGACTGTGCGAGCGAGGCGAGCATCGCCTCCAGTTGCACCCGCTCGTTTGCCCCCTGGGTGATCCGGTAGTCGGTCTCGCCCACCCGTTCGAGGACTCGGACGGCCGCCCGGTCGTCGATGTCGAACTCCCAGATCGAGCGATGCAGTTGGTCGATGATGTCGCCACCGGCGATCCCCTCCTCCGTGAGCAGTCGGTCGAGCGTCGCCCGGGCCGCGGTGAAATCGCCGTCCAGCGCCGACTGGACCATCTCGTGGATCTCCTCGGGTCGTGCGGTGGCGGTGATCGTGTAGACCGCCGACTCGTCGACCACGTCGCCGCTGACCGAGGCTGCCTGGAGCCCGTTGATCGCCTTGCGCATGTCGCCGGCGGCAGCGTAGACCAGCGCGTCCAGGCCATCGTCTGTCAACTCGATCCCCTCCTCGGCGGCGATGTGGCGGATCTCCGCCCCGACGGCCTCGTCCGACAGCGGTGAGAACCGAAAGACCGCACACCGCGACTGGATCGGGTCGATGATCTGGCTGGAGTAGTTACACGAGAGGATGAACCGGACGTTGTTCGAGAACTGCTCCATGGTGCGGCGGAGCGCTGACTGAGCGTCGCTCGTGAGCGCGTCTGCCTCGTCGAGGAAGATGATGCGGTAGTCGTGGCCGCCGAAACTGGTGCGGGCGAAGTTCTTGATCCGGTCCCGGACCACGTCGATGCCCCGCTCGTCGGAGGCGTTGAGTTCGAGGAAGTGCTCGCGCCAGTCCTCGCCGTACAGTTCCCGGGCGATGGCGGTCGCACAGCTCGTCTTCCCGGTGCCTGCTGGCCCCGAGAACAACATGTGGCTCAGATCGTTCCGGGAGACGTAGCTCTGGAGGCGGCCGACGATGTTCTCGTGGCCCATCACGTCGTCGAGGGTCTCCGGGCGGTACTTCTCGATCCACACTTCCTCACGCCCCGCCCGCGACTCGGAGTCGGCCTCGCTCATGTCTCCGGGGAGGCGTGGGCTACCCTTAAACGAACCGTTCAGCCGAGTCGGCCGGCTGCCGATCACGACGACGCTCGCCGGATCGACACCAGCCGACACACTCAAGCCCGCGATGCCAGTAGGGACGGCTATGCACGTCACCGTCGAGGTGGCCGGCGAGGAGACACACGAGGTCGACGTCGGCGAGGACGCCACCTACGCCGAGGTGGTGGAGTCGCTGGACCTCTCGCCACACGCCGTCTCGGTGATGGTCGAGGATCGGACGGTCCCGACCGACCAGCCCGTCGACAGCGACCACGTCACGGTCGTCCGACTCATCAAGGGCGGGTGAGCCATCACTCGTTGCGTTCGGCCAGGTCTCCCCGGACGATGGTCCAGAGGAGCCCGATACCGCCCCCGAACTGGAGCACACCGACGAGGGCGTAAAACCAGACGCTGTCCAGCGACAGTCCCGGGACCGTCTGTGACGCGACGGTCCCGCTCAGGGCGAGGAACCCGCCGACGGCGACGAGGGCGGCCGACAGGCGGACCGATCGCTTCGCATTCATATCCTGTCCTGCACACCGGGCACCAAGAAACCGCATGAGACGGATCGGGCGACGGAGCAGGGCCGGTCGCTCACCGTCCGTTTTTGCCCGTCGAGGTCCCACAGACGGCCATGTCGACACCCGCGGGGGAGGGCTGACCCGTGCACGTTCGTGACGCGACCGCCGAGGACCTCACCCCGGTGATGAACGTCCTCGACGGCGCAGTACTGGCCGTCGATGTCGAGACCGTCCGCGCGAGCATCGGCCGTGACGCGACGCTCGTCGCGATCTCCGACGAGGGGCAGGTACTGGGCGCACTCGTCCTCGACGGTTGCCACATCGAGGCCGTCGCCGTCCGCCGCCGTCGACGCGGGCAGGGGATCGGGACGGCACTGATAACAACTGCGGCCGACGGCCGGGCGTCCCTTACCGCCGAGTTCGACGTGGCGGTCCGGCCGTTCTACGAGTCGCTGGGCTTTGCCGTCGACTCCCTGGAGGAACCCGGCCGCTGTCGAGCCGTCTACCGACCGGCGGAGTAAGTCACACCAGCGGGGTGACGATCTCGCGGCCGGCGGCGAGCAGTTCCTGAACCCGGTCTTTGCTCCCCGCTTCGGCGTAGACGCGGAGCTTCGGCTCGGTCCCCGAAGGGCGGACGAGCAGCCAGGTCCCGTCCGCCAGTCGGATCTTGAACCCGTCGACGGTGTTGATCCCGTCGACGGCGACGCCCGCGACCGACTCGGGCAGGGACTCCTCCAGTGCCGCGAGTACCGGCTCCTTCCGGTCGTCCAGGCAGTCGACGCTGACGCGGTTCTGGTGGATCTCGCCGTGCGCGTCCAGCAACCGGTCGACGCGCTCGTCGAGCGGTTCGGCCGTGTCGGCTGCGACCGCGAGCAGCGCCATCAGGACCCCGTCCTTGTTCCGGAGGTGGTCGGTCAGGCCGAACCCGCCCGACTCCTCGCCGCCCAGCAGGGCGTCGTTGTCGGCCATCGCTTCGGCGACCCACTTGAACCCGACAGCGGTCTCGAAGACGGGCTCGTCGTGAGCCTCGGCGACGCGGTCGATGATGCTCGACGAGGAGACGGTCCGGACGACCGGGCCGTCCCGCGATTCGAGGAGGTAGTCGTACAGCGCGGCGAAAAAGAGGTTCGGCCCGAGGAACCCGCGTTCGGGCGTGACGACGCCGATGCGGTCGGCGTCGCCGTCGTTGACGATCCCGATCTCCCCCTCCCCGTCGGCGACCCGATCGATGAGTTCACCGACCTTCCCGGCGGTCGGTTCCGGCGAACTCCCGCCGAACTCCGGGTCGAGGTCGTCACGCAGCGCGGTCACGTCCGCGCCGGCCCGGGCGAGCAGGTCGCCGGTGACGCCGCGCCCGCTGCCGTGCATCGCGTCGTAGACGACGGCGTGCCCCGAGAGATCGACGTCGGCGTAGTCGAGTGCGTGTTCGCGGTAGTTTCCGAGCAGCGACTCCTCGGTGATGGCCCCCCACTCCTCCTCGGGCAGCGGGTCCGGTTCGGCGAGTGCGGCCTCGATCTCCTCGGTGAGTCCCGGGAGCGCGGGCGCGCCCTCGTCGGAGAGGAACTTCACGCCGTTGTACTCCGGCGGGTTGTGACTGGCCGTGATCTGGAGCCCCCCGGCCAGGTCCCGGTCACGGACCGTCCAGGCGACCACGGGCGTGGGCGTGTCACGGTCGGGGAGGAGTACGTCGAACCCGTTCGCACAGATGACCCGCGCGAGTTCCTCGGCGAACCCACGCGAACTCTCCCGGGCGTCGTAGCCGACGGCAACGGGACGGGTCTCCCCTCGGGCGTCGAGGACCGTCGCGACGGCCTGTCCGACCATCCGGACGCGGGGCGTCGTGAACGTATCCAGTGTCGCCCGCCAGCCGTCCGTCCCGAACTCGATGGCCGCAGCCTTCTCCGCAGCACCGTCTGATACCATACACCGCAGTGCGCCCCGGGTGGGCAAAAAGCTCCCGTCGCTGTGGCTCACGCGTTCCGGCCGCGGATCACGCTGTCGTCGATTCGTCGACCAACTCTTCTTTCCGGTCCCGTGAGAACTGTTTGATCTGGTGCTCACGGCTCATCGCGGCGGACCGGCTCTCGAAACCCTCGACGTGGACCAACTCGACGGGGGTCCGTCCGCGCGTGTACTTCGCGCCGTCACCGGCGTCGTGTTCGGCCACGCGGCGCTGGACGTCGGTCGTGTAACCGGTGTAGAAGGTTCCGTCGCTGCACCGAACTACGTAGGTGTAATGTTGCGTGTGCTGCGAGTTGGTCATCGGTCGATACGGCGGATGGATGGGCCTTACACTTGTCGGGCACGCTCTCTCGACACTTCGGCGATCCCAGCGTTCGCCGAACAGTTGGGGCAGGCCCGGATGTGTCCGTGCTCGTCAGCGAACACACGGGCGAACTGTTCCGAGACGTGCGCGCCACAGTGGTCACATTCAGTCATCGTATTCGTCGGCAGTTCGACCACCGACAATGTTCCCTTAGCGCCCACCCCCTGAATCACGTGTGCCCAACTAGTTTGGTGGGTGTTGCCACCCGACCAGATCACCGTGTAGCATCGATCTGACGGGCGATCAGCCCTGCCTGGACACCGGCGGTGAACCCCGCGTCGACGTTGACGACAGAGAGAGCCGTACAGGACTGTAGCATTCCGGAGAGGGCGGCTTCGCCGTTCCCGCCGTGGCCGTAGCCGGTCGAGACCGGGAGGCCGATGACGGGAACGTCGACCAGGCCCGCGACGACTGTCGGGAGCGCACCTTCTCGGCCGGCGGCGACGATCAGGACGTCCTGGTCGCGCAGTCGGTCGACGGCGTCGATGGTCCGGGCCATGCTGGCGACGCCGACATCGTCGACCCGGGTGACCGCCGCACCCATCTCGCCGACGATCATCGCGGCTTCACCGGCCGGGACGGCGTCGGAGGTTCCGGCCGTGACGACGCCGACAGTGGCATCGAGCGACGGCCGCTCGAACGACGGCGTGGTCGCGACGAGCCAGCGAGCGCGCTCGTCCCAGCGGAGCGTCGCCGCCGGTGCCGTATCGGCTACCGTCTCCCTGACCGCCGTGACCGCTGGCGCTTCGATACGGGTCACGATCGCCCGGCCGGTCGTCTCGACGGCCGTCTCGGCCAGCGCCGCGACCTCTGCCGGCGTCTTCCCGTCCCCGAGAATCGCCTCGGGGACCCCCGAGCGGGACTCCCGTGTCGCGTCGAACCGTCCGGCGCCGCTCGTCGCGTACCCCGCCAGTTCCGCTTGGGCCTCGGCTGGGCTCACCTCGCCGGCCGCGACCGCTTCGAGTAGATCACGCATACGTCACATCGGTGTGCCGGGCACTCCTATGCGTCGGTTCGGTCGCCGTCGCGCGAGCGGGCCACAGCGTCCCGCTGGCGCGCGAGCGTGGCGGTCGGCGAAACTACCGGCAATTGTCTCTTATACTCGGTTCTCAGGCACGGATTTATAAGTGAGGGAACTATCGAAATCGCCTCAGACCCCCGCGAATAGGGGACAGAGCGGGATAATTGGGGAAAGTATTTAAGCGCCCCCTTCGGATGGGATCACTGTATGGCAGACCTAATTGTCAAAGCCGCCGTGAAGGAATCGCTCGACGACATGAACGTTGCCTCTGACTTCTACGACGCACTCGACGAGGAAGTCGAGGAGCTCCTCGCCGACGCCGCCCGACGCGCAGAGGCAAACGACCGCAAGACAGTCCAGCCGCGCGACCTGTAAGGTCGACTCCATTTCTTTCTTTCGCTACCCCGGTAGCGATGGCTCTGGCCAAGTGATGCCGCTGGGTGTGTCAGTTACGGCTCGCGAACAGTGACCCCGTCCTCGGTCCCGACGTGGATCTCGTCGGCCAGTCCGACGAACAGGCCGTGTTCGACCACACCTGGGGTGTCGGCCAGCCGGCGGGCGAGCCGCTCCGGGTCCTCGATGGGGCCGAAGGCACAGTCGAGGACGAGGTTGCCGTTGTCGGTCACCACGGGGCCGTCCTTGCGTTCGGCGGCCCGAAGCTGTGGGTCCCCGCCCAGCTCCTCGACGGTCGCGGCGACGGTCGTCCGGGCGGCCGGCAGGACTTCGACTGGCACCGGCACGGAGAGGCTCTCGGCCGCCTTCGTCGGGTCCGCGACCACCAGAAACCGGTCGGCGCTGGCGTCGACGATCTTCTCTCTGGCGTGGGCTGCACCGCCGCCTTTGATCAGATCGCCGCCGGCGACCTCGTCGGCGCCGTCGATCGCCAGGTCGATCGAGGCCTCGTCGACCTCCGCCAGCGGGACGCCACACTCCCGGGCCAACTGGCGGGACTGAAACGAGGTCGGAACTCCCGTCACGTCCAGCCCGTCGTCGATCTGTCGGCCGAGCGCCCGGATGGCGTGTGCCGCAGTGCTTCCCGTCCCGAGGCCGACGACCATCCCGTCCTCGACGGCCTCGGCTGCGGACTCCCCGGCCGCTCGTTTCGCCGCGTCGGAACCGCCTTGTTTCATGCTCGCGGAGTCGTGGCTGGCCGACAAAACGTTTGTTCTCCCGGCTCAGTCGGCGTCGCCACACGCCGTACTGAGCGGACAGTGGTGTGGCCACGCGGCCACAGAAACAGTCGGAGCTGACTCAGCTGGAGGTGACTCAGTCGGAGGTGGCCCCAGACGCTATCCTCGTCGCGTCGACCGCGCCTCGCGAACGTCGGCGCCGTCCCGGATCTTGTCTTCACACTGCGGGCACACTCGCGGCTTCTCGACCCCATTCGGTGTGAATACCCGCGCGTAGGCGGCTGTGACAAAATTACCGCAGTTCTGGCATTCCGGCATACAGCCGAACGAACGTTCTATTCCCTCTTAATTGTTGGTGCTTTGGTAGGAATTACCACACCGGTTCAGAACTCGCTGGTGACGGTACCGTCCTCGGCGAGTTCGACGACGCCGTCGAACTGCTCCCGGAAGGCCGCGACCGTCTCCGCGTCGTGGACTTCCTCCGCGAGGTGGAACAGCCCGACTGCATCGTACTCGGCAAGCAACGCCAGGATGTCGCCGACTGCCTCCAGCGCGCGCTGTTCGTCGGCGTAGTAGATCAGTTCCGTGACCGAGTCGAAACTCACGCGGAGTTTCCCGTCGTGGTCTTGCAGGAACCGCTCGGTCTGTTCGACGATACCCTCCAGATCGTCGGGAGCGGAGACGTACTGGACGTTACTGGACTGGCGGCGAGTGTAGCCACGTTCGACCGACAGGGTATCGAGGATCGTCGCGGTCTCCTCGTCGACCTCGTAGTACTCCAGTTTCTGCTTGACTTCCCGTGCTGTCGTCCGCGTCGAGATAACCAACATCGCGTCGGTGTCAGTCGAGAGGAAGTCGGTGTCGATCCGGTCTGTCTCACCGGTACTCGGGTGCAAGAGGAGGATACCGGTCCCGCCCGGGACGGTATCGGGCGCGTTGTCGATCGCCAACGTATACTCCATATGCCGGTGAAAGCGGACGGACCCGCATTAAGTCTGCGGGTCTGTGGTCGCTCAGAACACGCTGTCGGCGGTCGCGGCGCCGACGACGCTGAAGATCGCCCCCACAGCGGTCGCCTTCAGCGTCGTCACCGCGAGTCGCTCCGCTGTCGGGTCGGGGAGGATCTCGTTTTTGACGAGGAACGTCTCGGGCGCAGTGAACACCAGCGCAAGGGTCGCCACC
This sequence comes from Haloarcula halophila, assembly GCF_029278565.1. NCBI lineage: Archaea > Methanobacteriati > Methanobacteriota > Halobacteria > Halobacteriales > Haloarculaceae > Haloarcula > Haloarcula halophila. The sequence continues at coordinate 2,029,558 of NZ_CP119559.1, forward strand.
GACCCGAACGAGACGATCATCAGGGAGACAAAGCGGATCGGGACGCCGGCGACCTCCGCCTCGGTCTCGACGTCACGGCCGGCGTCGGCCTGGTAGAGCGCACCGTAGCCGATCGCGAAAACGATGGCCGTCACGACTGCCGCGTGGTAGTTGCTCATGTTCGTGGCGAGCACCCACACCTCCTCGGTGACGACGAACGGCCCGGCGAGCAGAAATCCCCCGACGACCTGTTGGGCAGTGTCAGCGATCCGGTAGCGTCGTCGAGCCATACTCTCCCATTGTGATATCGGCCCGGATAACGCTACTGGGTTCGGTACCCGACACCAATCGCCCGGCTTCGGGCGGCCTCGATCTCCCGAAACACAACCGGTTTTTGGCTCGCGGGCGGTGGTCCGGATATGAGCGTCAGCGACGAGTTCGACGAGTGGGCGGCCGCCGGGAAGGACCGGGGGATGGAGGACCGACACTGGCATACCGCCAAACACGTCCTGGCTCGGATGCCCGTCGAGGCCGGCGAGACGGTACTGGACCTGGGCTGTGGCAGCGGCTACGCCGGCCGCGCGCTCAGAGAGACCAAAGACGCGGGCCGCGCCTACGGGATCGACGCCGCCCCCGAGATGGCCCACAACGCCGCCGACTACACCGACGACCCACAGATCGGCTACCTGATCGGGGACTTCGAGCACCTGCCTTTCGAGACCGACAGCATCGACCACTGCTTCTCGATGGAGGCGTTCTACTACGCGAGCGACCCCCACGCCGCACTCGCCGAACTCGCCCGTGTGATCCGCCCCGGTGGCACCTTCCACTGTGCGGTCAACTACTACGAGGAGAACGTCCACTCCCACGAGTGGCAGTCGTTCATCGACGTTCCGATGACCCGCTGGGACCGCAGTCAGTACAGAGCGGCCTTCCGGGAGGCCGGCTTCTCGGTCGCCGTCCAGGACAACATCCCGGACCGAGAGATCGAGATTCCGCCCGCGAGTGAGTTCCCGACCGAGGACTGGGAACGCCGTGAGGCGATGGTGGAACGATACCGGGAGTACGGGACTCTGGTCACCGTCGGCGTCCGTTGAGGCCGGGAATGCTTTTCCCCCTGCCTGTCGAACACCGAGCGTGAGATCCCGACAGCGGACGTACGTCCTCGGCGGCCTCTTCGTCGCGACGGTGCTACTGGCGACGTGGTTACTGTCGAGCGTGCTGGCGACGGTCTTTTTCGCTATCACGGTCGCATATGTCCTCTATCCGCTCTCGGAGCGGCTCGTCGACCGTGGGCTCTCGAAGCGTGTGGCTGCGATGCTCTCGACGGTCGTCGCGTTCCTCGCTGGGACGGCTATCACGCTCCCGCTCGTCGGCGTGTTGTACGTCCGCCGCCGGGACCTCTTCGTCTTTCTCCAGCAACTCCCAGAGACGCTGACGCTCCGGGTCGGCGAGTTCGCCTACCCGATCAACGTCGCCGACATCCTGCTGGCACTCAGGGGAATCGTCCAGGGGTTCGCGGTTACGCTGGCGACGCTGATGCCGATTCTGGCGCTGAAAGCGGTGTTGTTCGCGATCCTGGTCTACGCGATCCTCTGGCGTCCGGCGGCGCCGAAACACGAGATCTACGAGCTGATCCCGCGCCGGTATCACGACATCCTCGACCGCCTCCACAGACGGCTCCGGTCGACGCTGTACGCCATCTACGTCCTCCAGGCCGCGACCGCCTTCGGCACCTTCCTGATGGCGTGGGCGGTGTTCGCCACGCTCGGCTATCAGAGCGCCTTCGCGCTGGCGGTCGTCGCTGGCATCCTCCAGTTCGTCCCGGTGGTCGGTCCGAGCGTCGTCGTCCTGGCGATCGCCGCCGCCGACGTGGTCGCGGGGGACGTGGTCGGGGCCGTCCTGGTGACTGTCGTCGGTCTCGTCCTCGTGGGGTTCCTCCCGGACGCGGTCATCCGCCCACGGCTGGCCCGCTACACCGCGGGGATGCCGGCGAGCCTCTACTTCGTCGGGTTCACCGGCGGCGTGCTGTCGCTGGGGCTCGTGGGCTTCATCGCCGGTCCCGTGGTCGTCGCCCTCCTGATCGAGTTGATCCACCTGCTTACCGAAGACCGGTCGCCGACCCAACAACAGCTCTCGTAGCCTACTCGGACTCGGTCACGAGCGGGCGCCCCTGTGCCTCCCACTCGGTGAGGCTCCCCTCGTAGAACCCGATCTCCGGGAAGCCAAGTTCCCGGAGGACCACGTAGGTGTGGCTGATCCGCCGGGCCGTGTTACAGTAGAGGACGATCCGTTTCTCCGGGACGATCCCGGCGGCTGCGAGCAGTTCCAGGGCTCGCTCACGGGGGAGCAGGCCGCGGCTCTCGGTGTCGACCAGATCCCGCCAATCCAGGAGGACCGCGCCCGGGATGTGCCCCGCCGCGTACTCGCTTTGCTCGCGGGTGTCGACGACGACGGCCTCGGGGTCCTCGGCCGCCGCCGACACCGCTTCGGGACCGACGAGGGGCGTCTCGTCGGGCGGGTCGACGGCGTAGTCCGCCGGCTCGACGGCCGTCGGCTCGCTCGTCGTCCCGAAGGAGCGTTGCCAGGCCGAGAAGTCGCCGTCGAGCAGGTGGAGTCGGTCGGGATCGTGGCCCAACAGCTCCGCCGTCACGAGGAACCGGGCGGCGAAAACGCCGTGGTGGTCGTCGTAGGCGACGATCTCGTCGTCTCCGCCGACGCCGGCCTCCGAGAGGAGGGCTGCCCAGGTTTCTTCTGTGGGGAGCATCCCGTCGCTGTCGTCCTCGCCCGTCCGAAACGTCTCGAAGGGCACGTTCACCGCTCCCGGAAGGTGGCCGAGTCCGTCGTATTCCCAGGCGTCCCGCACGTCTACCAGCTTGAGCGCGCCGAGGCGGTCGTTGACCCAGTCGGCCGAGACGATATCTGTCATTATCGGCCGTTATCGCCCCCGACGGCTTGAAAACTCCTATTGGTCCCGGTCGAAGGTAGAAGCAAAAGCTGCCTCGAAACTATCACTGTGATTCACTCTCACGCCACAGCTCGATATCCGGCCGCCCGCTCGTGGTTCGCGCCGACGACCGCCGGTTTCGGCGAGCCGACGCCGTAGTGGCTCGTGCAGATGACGGCAACATATGCCGGTGCAAGGGAGGACTGGACGTACCTGCCGACACTCGTGGTAATATATGTGTGGTGGACTAACGGTTCAATGCATTATGACTGAATACGCCAACGACGTGCTCGTCTCGGCCGACTGGGTCAGCGAGCACCTCGACGAGTTCCAGAGCGACGACTCGGCCCACCGGCTGGTCGAGGTCGACGTCGACACGGAGCTGTACGACGAGAGCCACATCCCCGGTGCCATCGGGTTCAACTGGGAGACAGACCTCCAGGACCAGACAACGCGGGATATCCTCTCGAAGGACGACTTCGAGGACCTGCTCGGTGCCCACGGCATCAGCGAGGACTCGACGGTCGTCCTCTACGGTGACAACTCCAACTGGTTCGCCGCCTACACCTACTGGCAGTTCAAGTACTACGGCCACGACGACGTGAAGCTGCTCGACGGCGGCCGCGAGTACTGGGTCGAGAACGACTACGAACTGACCGACGAGGTACCCGAGTTCGACGCCGTCGACTACGAGGCCTCCGGCCCGCGTGAGTCCATCCGTGCCTACCGCGAGGACGTCGAGAACGCCATCGAGCGTGAACTACCGCTCGTCGACGTTCGCTCGCCCGAGGAGTTCTCCGGCGAGATCCTCGCGCCCCCCGGACTCCAGGAGACCGCCCAGCGTGGCGGCCACGTCCCCGGCGCACAGAACATCTCCTGGGCGGCCGTCACCAACGACGACGGGACGTTCAAGGACTACGACGAACTCGAAGCGCTCTACGCCGAACACGGCATCGACGGCGACTCCACGACGGTCGCCTACTGCCGCATCGGCGAGCGCTCCTCGGTCGCCTGGTTCGCGCTCCACGAACTGCTGGGGTACGACGACACGATCAACTACGACGGCTCCTGGACCGAGTGGGGCAACCTGGTCGGTGCGCCCATCGAGAAGGGCGAGGCCGACGACTGAGCGTAGCGAGGGAGTCGGCCTCGTAGCGGAACGGGGAGCCCGCAGGGCGACCCGTGAAGCAGGCGAAGCTGAGTAAGCGCTAGCGCACGAAGCTTCGGATCGAAGCGGGACCGTAGCCGACCCGCAGCGAAGGGCGACGCGGACGACCGGTCGTTCTCGCCGTTTTTTCGGCAGCACGTGGATGACGCGTAGCCACGCAATCGGCCGTGGATTCAAGGCTCTCGGGACCAACTGACACCCGTGGACAGAACTGAACTCGAAGGGGAACTCCGGGGTGCGTTCGACGCCGAGGAGGCGGTTATCTCCGTCGTCGCCAGGCAGGCACGCGATATGGCGGAGGGTGGGCAGTTCGCTGCCGACTTCGATGCGGAACTGACACCGGAAACCGTCGTCGACAACCTCGCGGACGCTCCCGAGGGGTACTCACTGGTCGAGCGGTGGAACTGGTGGCTCGGTGCGCTGGATCTCTCTCACGGGGGGTACACGCGGTTCAGTGTTCGGCCGGACATCGAGCGACAAGCGTAGCTCGACGGCTCCCGACCGAAAAAATCGGCGCCAGCCAGCCGGCTCAGAATACGTTGAGCCCGTGCGATTCTCGTGCGTGTTCGAGAAGCTCGTCCGTGCTCTCGAACGCCTCACCACAGCTGCACGTGTGATACGTGGTCGTCGGTGTCTGCTGGCTTGTCGCCATGACGGTTACGTGTAGATGCCGGACTATAATAATTGTTTATGGTAATGTGGTACCGAGACACAATCGTCGTGTTGACGAGTCCCACAGTTTCGCGTGGCGACCCACCGGTCCCGATTGCCGATCGATCTCTGTGGAGGGCTCTTCCGCGCCGATATCGCCACCGACGTGGCAGTGCGGACCCATAGAGTCATATCCGTGGAACCCTGACTACAGCTAGATATCAGCTCCTCCAGTACGTCCGAAACGAACTCGTCCGCACCAGCCCGGGAACGTGTTTACGAAGCGTTCGCCGACCGGAGTCGTCCGCTCAGCGACGCGGTCAAGACGGCGCTGTCTGCCGGCTGTGAGCGGCTGGATCTCTCAGTCGGGTTTCTGACGGGGATCGACGACGGGAGACAGTACATCGAGGAGGCGGTCGGCGACCACCCCGAGATCCGGCCGGGTACGGAGTGTCCACTGAGTGAGGCATACTGTCGCCGGACCGTCGAAATCGACGGACAGTTGAGCATTCAGGACGCTGCGGCCGCACCCGAGATCGCCGACGCGGCCTACGACCGGTTCGGACTCGGAGCCTACGTCGGGAGTAAAGTCGTCGCCGACGACGAGGTGTACGGGACCGTCTGTTTCGCCGACGAGAAGCAGCGTGACGAGCCCTTCACCGAGGCCGACGAGTTGTTCGTCGAACTGGTCGCACGACTCGTCGGGCGGGGCATCGAGCAGCGGGCCTACGAGCGCGAGCGAACGGAACGGACCGCACAGCTGTCGGCGGAGAAACGGCGCTTCGAGGGGATCGCCGAGAACAGTTTCGACGTCATCTTCCGAGTCGACACGGAGGGCCGACTTACGTACGTCTCCAAGGCCGTCGAGCGGGTACTGGGGTACGACCCCGACACGCTCGTCGGCGACACGTTCTCGGCGTATCTGACCCCGACCGCTACCGCCGACGCTCTGGAATCGTTCGATACACTCCTGGCCGGGGAGTCGATCCAGGGCATCGAACTGACGTTCGAACACCGTGACGGCAGTGAGGTCGTCGTCGAGGTCAACGCGACGCCCATCTTCGACGACGGGACCGTCACGGCGATTCAGGGCGTCGGTCGCGACATCACCGAGCGCCGCGAGCGCGAGCGGCAACTCCGAATCCGAACCCGCGCCATGGCCGAGGCCGAGGTCCCGATCACGATCGCCGACGCCACCGACCCGAACAACCCGATCACGTACGCAAACGACGCCTTCGAGACTGTCACCGGCTACAGCCCGGCCGAGATCACTGGCCGGAACTGCCGAATCCTGCAGGGACCCGAGACCGATCCCGACGATGTCGCCCGGCTCGCGGCCGGAATCGCGGAGCAACGAGCGGTCACCACGGAGATCCTCAACTACCGTCAGGACGGGTCGCCGTTCTGGAACCGGGTCACGATCACGCCGGTCGAGAACGACGACGGGGACGTCACCCACTACCTCGGGTTCCAGCAGGACGTTACCGACAGCAAACGCAGCGAGCGACTTATCGGGCTATTGAACCGCGTTCTCCGGCACAACCTCCGGAACGAACTGACGATCATCCAGGGGTACGCCGAGTTCATCGACGACCCGCCCCCGGACACCGATGTCGCGGCCAGCATCCGTCGCCCCGTCGATCGGCTCCTCGACCTGAGCGAGAAGGCCCGTGAACTGGAGAGCTACGCGCGACGTGATCGCCGTCCCACCCGACTCGATCCGGGGCTGTTCCTTCCTGCGACCACGGCTCCCCTCCAGGAGGCACATCCGGCGGCGACGGTAGAGGTGACCGTCCGGACCGACCGCGATATCTGCGCCGGAGCGGAACTCGAACGTGCCGTCGAGGAACTCGTCACCAACGCCCTCGAACACGACCCGAAGCCGGAGACGACGGTCGAGATCACCGCCAGGGACGCGGGTGAGTGGGTCGAGATCGAGGTCCGGGACGACGGGCCGGGCATCCCGCCGATGGAGGCCCGTGTCGTCGAGACCGGCGAGGAGACCGAACTCCAGCACGGGAAGGGGCTGGGCCTGTGGCTCGTCAACTGGACGGCGACCCGATACGGTGGGTCGTTCCAGATCACCGACGAGGACGGGACCGTTGCGACCCTTCGGCTGCCAGCGATCACCGACGACCAGACCGTCGAGGCGGCCGCCCGGCGTCCGACGGTCCTCTTCCGGTGACGAACCGACGGAGGGAAACCCGGGGCCGTGCTAGAGCGTCCTGATGGAGGTCCAGTTCCTCGGTGGTGCCGGCGAGATCGGCCGTAGCGCTGTCCTCGTCAGCGGGGGCGACCGCGCCTCGGACAGCGGGGCGGGGTCCGACGACGCCAGTCTGCTACTCGACTACGGGATGGCCAGCGAGTCACCACCGCAGTACCCGGTCGGCGACGTCGATCCCGACGCCGTCGTCGTGAGCCACGGCCACCTGGACCACGCTGGGGCCGTTCCCGCGCTGATGTCGAGTGGCGACCTCCCGCCGGTCCACTGGACGCCGCCGACGCGGGAGCTGGCGACGACGCTGGCCGAGGACACGCTCAAGTTACACGGCTCGACGCCACGGTGTCCGTTCACCGACACCGACGTTCGCCGGCTCACACAGGCCTCGGTGACTCACGGCTACGAGGACCCCTTCGAGGCGGCCGGTTTCGAAGTCACCTTCTACAACGCGGGCCACATCCCCGGAAGCGCACACGTGGTGGTCGACGACGGCGAGACGCGACTGCTCTATTCGGGTGACTTCCACACCGGCGACCAACGGCTCGTCGCTCCCTCGACGGCCCGGCCCGAGGCCGACGCCGTCGTCTGCGAGTCGACGTACTCCGACGTGACTCACGACGCGCGCGACAGGGTAGAAAAACGGTTCGTCGACTCCGTCAAACAGACCGTCTGGCAGGGGGGAACCGTCGTCGTCCCCGCCTTCGCCATCGGCCGGACCCAGGAGATCATGCTGGTCTGTGCCGCCCACGACATCGACTGCTACGTCGACGGGATGGGCCAGCGAGTGACGAAACAGCTCAAACGACATCCGGCGTTCCTGCGGGATGCCGACGCGCTCGCGGGCGCTACCTCCAGCGCACGCTTCGTCGACGGCCGGGACGGGCAACGCCGGCGGATCGCCGACCAAAACACCGTCATCATCACTACTTCGGGGATGCTCTCGGGCGGACCGGCGATGACCTACGTTCCGGCGATCCGACAGCACCCGACCAACAAGGTCGCGATGACCGGCTACCAGGTCGAGGGGACGCCCGGACGGGACCTCTTAGAGACCGGTAGCGCGGAACTGGACGGCCGCGTGATGCCGGTCAGCGCACAGGTCGAGCAACACGATTTCTCGGCACACGCCGACCGAAACGGACTCCTGTCCTTTCTGGATTCCTACCGGGACACGCCGGTCCTGGTGAACCACGGCGATCGCTGTGGGGGGTTCGCTGCGGAGCTACGCGAGGACGGCTTCTCGGCCAGTGCGCCCGCGCTCGGCGAAACCGTCGAGCTCTAGTCCTGCGCTTTGAGCCACTCGTCGAGCAGGTCCCTGACCGCCGCGTCGCGGTTCTCGCGGTGGTCTTTGAAGGCTTTCTCGTCGATCGCGTCCAGCAACTCCTCGTCGAGTTCGAGTTCGACCGCTTCGAGGTCGATGTGCGCCTCGTTCATCGGGTCGATGGGAGGTCCCCGATCGGTTTATACCCTCGTCAGACGGGCGTCGGCCGCCGGCGTGACGGCTCAGTGGAGCGTCCCCTCGCGGGCCTCTACGTCGGCCGCGAACAGGGCGTAGCCGACCTCGTCGACCCGGAAGCCGGTTTCGGCGGCGATCTCCCGGATCTGCTCGATCATCGTCACGTAGTCGGCGGCGTCGAAGCGCTCTTTCCGCCCGTCGAGATAGTCTAGCCGGTCCAGCGAGGCCCACACCCGCGTGTCGACGACGGCGTGACGTTCGGGGTCCAGTGCCGTCAGGACTGCCGAGGCCGTCGGGGCCTTGAACCCACGCAGGCCCGAGACGAGCTGTATCTTCGAGAAGTCGCCGTCGACGGCGACGACGTTCTCGGTGACCTCCCGGCACCGCTGGTCGGGGTTGTTCTCCACGTGGTAGGCGCTGCGGGTCGAACTCGCGTAGGCCACGTCGTACAACTGCTCGCGGGTGAGATACCCCTGCTCGCGGTAGGTCTTACCGACCTCCTCGAGCCAGGTGGGGTCGAGTCCCTGGGTGTCGGCGTAGTCGGCAAGCGCCGACCGGACGTACTCGGTCAGGTCCATGTCGGCGCTCTGGCCCGCGCCCCGTTGAACGTTGCCCTCGTCGCCTCCCTCGCGTCCCGATCGAGGTCGGGACGGAACCATTTTTGTCGTCCGGGAGCTACCGCTGGCGATGTCATCGCTCCGGTCACTGCTGGCGTCCCATCGGTACGACGCGGTCGTCGCGTGGGCGGTCACGCTCGGTCTCGTCGGCGCGGTCGGGCAGTTCCTGCGAGCCGGCGAACCGGACTGGGCGGTGTTTACGGCACTGTTGGTCGCCGTCGCCGTCGTCGTCCCGGTCGCGACACGCGACCCGACTGTCACGATCCCGGCAGAACTGCTCGCGGTCGTGGCGCTTCCGGTCGCAGTCCGGGCTGCCGGTGCGCTCCCACAGGCGACGCCGTTCGTCGCCGCGGCCGCGCTCGCGTTGTTGGTCGCCGTCGTCCTGGACGCCTTCACCTCGCTGTCGATGACACCGCGGTTCGCGGCGGTCTTCGTCGTCGTCACCACGATGGCCGCCGCGGGCGCGTGGGCGGTCGGAGTGTGGCTCGTCGACACGGTCGCCGGGACAGCCTTCGTCGGCGGGAAGACCGAACTCATGTGGGACTTGGTCGTCGCCACTACGGTCGGTATCGGTGCCGGGGTTCTCCTCGACGGATACTTCCACGTCTCCGACCGGATCGACCGGCTCCGGTCGGCCGCCGGCGGCGACACCGACGATGCCGACGACACTGTCGAGACCGGCACGGACCTCCCCGGCGCTGTCCACCAACATACCGCCGTCGTTCGGGCGTTACAACTGGTGTTGGTCGGTATCACCGTGGTCGCGCTCGCCCGTGGCAACGCGACGCTGGTCGTCAACAGCGCCGGTCCGCTGGCGATCACCTTCCTCCCCGCTGTCTTCCGCCGGGAGTACGACTACGCGATGGACACCGGCCTCGTGCTGTGGATCACGCTGGCGGCGACGCTCCACGCGATCGGTGCGTTCGCGCTCTACGGGTCGCTTGGTTGGTACGACAGCCTGACACACACCTTCTCCGCCAGCATCGTCGCCGGCGTCGGCTACGCGCTGGCCCGCAGCGTCGAACGCCACACCCACGCGGTCTCGTTCACGCGCGGGTTCCGCGCCGCCTTCGTCGTCCTGTTCGTCCTCGCGGTCGGTGTCGCCTGGGAGATCCTGGAGTTCGCCAGCGGTGGGCTGGCGACGCTGATCGGCGGCGAGGCGGTGCTGGCCCAGTACGGGACGACCGATATCGTCAACGATCTCGTGTTCAACACCGTCGGCGCGGTCCTGGCTGCGTCCCTGGCCAGTGCCCACTTCGAGGGCATCGCGGACCGACTCGTCGGCAGTGTCGGCGTGCTGGTCCGGGGCGGGGAGTGAGACGGTTGGCGGGGTGAGAGGAACGACCGTCGAGCCTACTCCACGCCGGCCCGTTCGTCCTCGGGGTCCTGGATGTCGCCGACGAGTTCCTCTAGGGTGTCGGTGACGGTGACCATCCCGACGACCTCGCCGTCCTCCATGACCAGGGCCAGTTCCTGGCGCTCGGCCTGGAACCGGTCGATCGCGTCGCTGACGCTCGTTCCGGCCGACATCGTCATCGGCGGGGAGGCGACCGATTCGAGATCGATGCCGTCGAGCAGCCCGGTGTCCTCGGCCAACTCCTCGCGTTCGCGGACCAGCGCCGGGACGTAGACGATCCCCAGGAACTCCTCGAAGTCCTCGCCGATCAACGGAAACCGCGTGTGGGGGGTCTCGGCGAGTCGGCGGGCGTTGGTCTCGTCGTCGTCGCTCGTCGACAGCGCGACGATCTCCTCGCGGGGGATCATCACGTCGCGGACCTCCTGGTCGCCGACCTGGAACGCGGCCAGGATCTCCTCGCGACGCTCCTCCGGGAGATCGCCGCGTTCGAGGATGGAACTGAGTTCGGTCCGCAACTCAGCGCGGGACTCGATGCTCTCGACCTCCGCCTCCAGCCAGGCGCCGGACATCTCCACGCCGAACAGTCCCAGCGTCCACTTGGCGACGGAGTCGCCGATGGCGATCAGCGGCGAGATGAGTTTCGCGAACCAGTACAGCGGGGCTGCACCGTACCGGCAGACGAACCGCGAGCGCTCGACGCCAAGATACGTCGGGGTCTGCTCGCCGTGGGTCAGGTGGACGAGGTTGATGATGATGAAAGCGATGCTGGCACCGACGCCGATCCCCGCGAGGCGGGACCCCGCGAACAGCGGTTCGAAGATCGCCGCCAGCGCGGGTTCGGCGACGATACCGACCGCGATCGAGGAGGCGGTGATGCCGACCTGACAGCTCGTCAGGTAGATCTCCAGGTCGTTGGTCATCTCCCAGGCGCGTTCCAGGGCGGGGTTCCCGTCGCCGACGAACTCGTCTTCGGTGAACTGCCGGGCACGAGTCAGGGCGAACTCGATGGCGACGAAGAAGCCGTTGGCCAGGATGAGTGCGACTCCGGCCAGCAGTCTGGCGACGACCTCGACTGTTTCCATGGAGTGGACGGCCGTGGCTGTTTGCATGGAGTGGCCGGCCGTACTCGGCGGTGGCTGGAAAAACTGGTGCTACGCGACCTCGAACTCGACGCCGGTCAGCTCCTCGGAGACCTCCCAGAGCTTCGCCGCGGCCCCCTCGTCGCGGGAAGCCTCGTTGGATTGCTGGAACTCCGGATCGCCGCGCATCTCCAGCAGGCCGTCGGGGCCGACGTACTCACCCCCGATGACTGTCTCGGCGGTCGCGGCGTACAGCATCGGCAACGCCCCCCGCTCGGCGGACTGTCCGAACAGTGCGTTGGCGACTTTCATCCCCGCCAGCCGGAGGTTCGACCCCATCTCCTCCGGGCCGCGGAACTGGAGGTTCGTATCCGCATAGCCCGGGTGACAGGCCACACTGAGGACGTCGTCGACGCCGTTGTCGTCGATCCGGCGCTGGAGTTCGTAGGCGAAGTGGAGGTTCGCGAGCTTGCTCCGGCCGTAGGCCGCCCACTTCCCGTAGGACCGTTCCGACAGCAGATCGGAGAAGTCCATCTCGCCCATCTCGTGGGCGCCGCTGGACTGGGTGACGACCCGCGCCTCCCCGTCGCTGGCCCGCAGTGCCGGCCAGAGCTGGCCTGTCAGAGCGAAGTGGCCCAGGTGGTTCACGCCGAACTGTTTCTCGAAGCCCTCCTCCGTCTCCTGGCGGGGGATCGCCATCACGCCGGCGTTGTTACAGAGGATATCGACCGCGTAGTCCTCCCGGACGCTCTCGGCGAACGCCGCGACGCTGTCCAGCGAGGCCAGATCACACTGTCGAACGTCGAGGTCGGCGTCGGCTACGGCCCGTTCGATCTCGGAGGCGGCCTGCTGACCGCGCTCGACGCTCCGGCAGGCCATCACGACCGTCGCGCCCTTTCGCGTGAATGCCTTCGTTCCCTCGAAGCCGAGTCCACTGTTCGCGCCCGTCACGACGACTGTCTGTCCGTCGAGTGCGGGCATCTCCGCGACTGACCAGTCTCCCATTATCCCCGTTAGTGGCTCGACCTACAGAAGGGCATCGCCAGTACATTTACCCGTCGAGGGTCTACGACCGGCTATGAGTGCTACGTCGATCACCGTCTACACGCGCGAGAACTGTGACCTCTGTGCGGAGGCTATCGAGACGATCGAACGCGTGGCCGCGGAGACGGAGGCGTCGGTCGACCTCGATCTGGTCGACGTCGACGAGGACCCACAGTTACAGGAGGAGTACGGCGAGACGGTCCCACACGTCCTCGTCGACGGATCGCCCGCGTTCACCTACGTCGTCCGGGAAGCCGACCTGCGCGAGCGGTTGGCCTGACCGACGGCACCGCTCACGTGGTGCCGACGAGTCGCTCCCGCGCCGTCGTCGCCCGCTCTTCGGTCGCGTCGGTCAGTCTGAGTTGCCCGTCCCACTCACCGTCGCCGATGGTCGCAGCCAGCCCGTCCGAGACGTCGTAGCGCCGGTCGGCGTCGGTGCGGACGATCTCGAACTCGCCGGGCGACTCGGTGACGCCGGCCGTTCGGAACGTCTCGGCCACGTCCCTACCGCTTGCTGCGACCCCGTTCGACGGCCTCGTTCAGCGCCCGTGTCGCCGCTTCGGGATCGTCGGCACCCGTGATCGCGGTGATGACTGCCACGCCGTCGGCACCGGCCGCGACGACCTCGGTCGCGTTGTCGGCGGTGACACCGCCGATCCCGACCACCGGGATGTCGACGGCGGCGGCGATCTCCCCGAGGCGGTCGGTTCCGACGGCGTACTCGTCGTCCTCGATGTCGGCTTTCGAGCCGGTTGCGTACACCGCGCCAACGCCCAGATAGTCCGCGCCCGCCGCCTCGGCCGCACGAGCGTCCTCGACGAACGAGACCGACCGGCCGACGACGGCGTCCTCGCCGAGCAACTCGCGGGCCACCGGCACGGGCAGGTCCGCGTCACCCAGGTGGACCCCGTCGGCGTCGACCGCCTGCGCGAGGTCGATCCGGTCGTTGACGACGAAGGTCACGCCGGACTCCCGGGTCAGTGTCCGGAGCTGTCGGCCCAGTTCGTACCGCTCGCGGGCCGACCGGTCCTTCTCGCGCAACTGGACGACCCCGACACCGCCCGCGATCGCCTGCTCGACGATCTTCGCGGTCGTTCGACCCTCCGACAGCGACGCCTGTGTCACCAGGTACACGCCCCAGTCAACCATACCGGGGTGTCGGCGGGCCTCCCTGCTGAGTCTTGCGTTCGACTCGTCCTGTTGGCTGTCCGACCCGTCGATACGGTCGCCAGCCGTGGCAACGAATCCCCCCGATCAGTTACAGCCAGCAGGGGCTGACGGTTCTCGCACGATTCATATCGCGGACAGAGCAACACGGACGACGCCATCTCCGCCGGCCGCGCTCGGCTGGACCGTCCGCTCGACGTGTTATCAGGTGTGTGGTGCGGGTTCTTCAACCCGATCTCCGCCGGAAGCCCTCACTGTTCGTCGAGCCAGCTCTTCGCGTCTTCCCTGTTGTCGAAGATCTGTATCGTGGTCTCTTCCCCGATCTCCTGTACGAGATCGTCGACTGACATCTCGGCGACGACGCTTTCGGGCTGGATGATGGCCATGTTCGTCAACGACGTCTCGAACGCCCGCGGGTGCCACTCGTTTCGCGTCCACTCCTGATCCTCCTGTGACACTGCCCCCATCTCCCGCAGATCGGCCAACCAGTTCTCCGCGCCGTGTTGTTCGATCACTTCCAGCCCTTTGTCCAGTCCCTCGCGGTACTCCTCGCCCTCCGCGAAGTCGGTCCAATTCATTATCACTGCCTCGATCGAACCGTCCCATTCGATGGTCAGGAAGGCTGATTCGTACTGTGCCATACATTGATCAGTGGGAAACCCAGTAATACCTCTTTCCGAGAAATTCTCAATCGTGAAAATTCGGCTCTCACCCAGTTACCGTATACTCCGCTCCTCGAAAGCACCCCACTCCGGACAAGATACGCAGGCTTACCCCGCCAACGCTCCGTTCGTCTCCCCGTCGGTCGTGGCGGTCGGCGACAGCCGCCAGCCCGCCACCCCCGCAGCGAGCAACAGCACGCCGCCGAGGACGAGGAGGTACGGTTCCGCGCCGAAGACGACCCGCCCCGCCGGGTCACCGACCGGGACGACGCCGGTGTAGACGCCGGTTCCTGGGTCCCCGAGATAGTGGAGGACGGCACGGACGGGATAGAAGAGGACGACACCGCCGGTCAGGACCGGGACCGCGGCCGCCTGCCGCCACCGCGTCGCGAGCACCGATCCGACCAGGCCGACGCCGGCCAGCTGGGCCAGCAGTCGCTCCTCGTGGTTGAGCGAGTGGAGCAGGCGGGGCTGTCCCGGAACGCGGCCCCATCCTGTCGTGATCGTAAAGTCGTACATCGATCTGGCGTGCAGCAACTCGGTATGGATCCCGACCAGCACCGTCACGAGACCTGCGGCGGCGAGGCCGACCGGGAGGAGCCGGGTTCGATTCATGACAGTTATCCTATCGCTGTGGGGTGATATAAAACTTCCACCGTGGCCCGAACGTTCCTAAGTCCCGGGTCCCTATCGACGGTATGGTCCTCGGACTCGTCCTCTCGTTCGTCGTCGGCTTGCTCGTCGGCGGCCTGGCGATCCACGTCGGTGCGTCGCTGATCGTCGGATCGAGCACGTACGGCAAGGCCCTCGTGACGGCGGCGATCGCCTGGTTCGCGTGGGGTGTCGTCTCACTGCTGGTCGGCTGGATTCCCCTGCTCGGCCCGCTCGTGGGTCTGCTGGTCTACGTCGGCGTCATCAACGTCCAGTACGATGGCGGCTGGCTGAACGCCGGCGCGATCGCGTTCGTGGCGTGGCTGACCTCGCTGCTCGTGCTGGCGCTCCTCCAGTTTCTCTCGCTCGGGGTCCGGATCGTCGGTGTCCCCGGCGTATAGGGGAAACCATTAGCCCGCTCGGCTCCCGATACCTGATGTGCGAAAGTTCCATCTCACGACGATCTGGGGGATCCCGATCCGTGTCAGCCTCTCGCTGCTGATCTTCCTGCCGGTGCTGGCCTGGCTCATCTCCAGTACCGCACAGATCGAGGTGTACGCGGGAATCGTCTCGGTGCTCACAGGGACGCAACTGGATCTGGCCCGGCTCCAGGCCGGGTCGACGCCGTGGCTCGTCGGCGGTGCGGCGGCGATCGGCCTGTTCGCCAGCGTCGCGCTCCACGAACTGGGCCACTCCTACGCTGCGATGCGCTACGGGCTGGAGACGGAGTCGATCACGCTGTGGATCCTCGGCGGGCTGGCCAGTTTCAAGACCATCCCCCGCGAGTGGGACCGCGAGTTCTGGATCGCGGTCGCCGGCCCGATCACGAGCGTCCTCGTCGGGGCGGTCTGTTACGCCGCCCTCCTGCTCTTACCGGCCAACGCTACCGTCGTGTTGTTCGTCGTCGGCTGGCTGGCGGTCACGAACATCGTCTTAGCGGTGTTCAACATGCTCCCGGCGTTCCCGATGGACGGCGGCCGGGTCCTGCGGGCGCTGCTGGCCCGGAACCGCCCGTACGCCTCGGCGACCCGGATCGCCGCCCGCATCGGGACGGTCTTCGCCGTCCTCTTTGCCGTCGTCGGGGTGCTCTCTTTCTCCCCGCTCTTGCTCCTGCTCGCCCTGTTCATCTACGGGGCCGCGACCGGCGAGTCCCGTACCGTCGCACTGGCAGACTTACTGGAGGGACTCACCGTCGGTGACGTGGCCCGCCCGGCGACCGCGACTATCGAGGCCAGTGCCACCGTCGAGGAACTCGTCGACCGGATGTTCGCTGACCGAACGACCGAGTTCACCGTCACCGACGGCGGCGACGTCGTCGGTGTCGTCACCGTCCAGGACTTCCGTGCGCTCTCGAAGGCCGAACGCGAGGCCGACTCCGTGGCGGACCTGATGGAGACGGATCTCCCACGGTTCGAGGAGACGGTGGGTGCCTTCGACGCACTGGTCGAACTGGACACCGGCGGCTCCGGCGCTGCCCTCGTCGACGGTCCGTCGGGGACCCGCGTCGTCTCCCGGCAGGACTTCAGTTCGGCCATGGAGATGCGACGGCTGATCGGTAACTCCGGGCCGTTCTGACTACGCCGACTCTTCGGTGACCGTCACCGAGCCCGACAGTTCCCGTCCCGCGGGCGGGCCGAGGGTGATCCCCTCCTCGTCGAACCGCCGTTTCACCCGCCGCCTGAACGCCGAGGCCACCTCGGCGGCGTCCCCGCTCGCGGGGTCGTCGATCCAGAACTCCGCCCTGATCGTGACGTTGTCCGGTCCCATCTCGACGATACGGGTGGCCGGTGCGGGCTCCGCGGCGACACGGTCGTGGTTCGTCGCCACCTGCTGGAGTTCCAGCAGCGCGTGTTCGGTGTCCTCCCCGTAGGCGACGAACACGTCCTCTGTGATCCGGTAGCTGTCACGACCGAACGGCCGGGTCAGCGCGTTGTTCGTCAACTCCGTGTTCGGAACGGTGATGGTCTCGTTGTCCGGGGTCCTGATCCGTGTCACGCGGAAGTCGACCGCCTCGACGTGACCCTCGCCGCCGGGCCAACTGATCCAGTCGCCGACGTTGAAATCCGGATCGGCGACCAGGAAGATGCCACTGATCAGCGAGCCGAACACCTGCTGGCCAGCCACACCCAGCGTGAACGTCAACGCGGCGACCAGGATCGCGGAGTCGGTGTTCAACAGGAACCTCGCCTGACCGGCGGCGATCAGTCCGAGCAAGACCGCGACTCCGACGGATGCGACAGTGAGATAGGTCTTTGTGGCGTTGATCAGCGTCGGGTTGTTCCGGTTCCGGTTCCGGACCGTCCGGACGGCCAGCGGGACGACGACGGTTCGCGCCAGGAGTACGGTCACGGCTGCGACGACGACGAACACTGTCACGTCCCAGAACAGTTCGCTGTACGGTTCGAAGACGGACCAGTCCGGGAGGGTGAGCTGCCGGCGCACGTCCGAATGTCACAGCCGGGCAATAAAAAGCCGCCTCCGACCGGGTGGTCACGTCGTCGTTCGCTAACAGGAACGCTTTTGTTCCCGCTGTGACATTCCCGAGGCATGTTGCCCTCCCTCCAGGTCGGCTTTCCGGGTACAGCCGAACTCGTCATCCTGCTCCTGATCTTCGGCGTCTTGCTGGTCGTCCCGCTCGTCGTCTCCGTGTTCATCTACCGGGACGCCGCCGACCGAAACAGTAGCCACGCGCTCGCGTGGGC
The DNA here is from genome assembly GCF_029278565.1 of Haloarcula halophila. Lineage (NCBI taxonomy): Archaea > Methanobacteriati > Methanobacteriota > Halobacteria > Halobacteriales > Haloarculaceae > Haloarcula > Haloarcula halophila. The sequence continues at coordinate 2,047,259 of NZ_CP119559.1, forward strand.
CGCCGGCTCGTTCTTCGGGGCCTTCCTCGGCGGGTTCTTCGGCGGCGTCGTCGTCTGGGTCCTCTACGTCGTCGTGCGCGACGAGGTCGGTCCCGGTGGCTCGTCCGGAACCGGGCCGTAACCCCGTACGAACCGCGATAGGGACCGGCGGTCGCTAGCGACGCAACTCCCGGAGCCGGTCGACGCCCCCGGCGACGACGGTGACGACGCCGACCAGTGTCAGCCCCAGGTGCAGTTCCGCGAACCAGAAGGGCGTCCAGGGAGCGACCGACTGGAGGCTCACGAGTAGCAGGGAGAGCCCGGGGACGCCGCCGGACGCTTCCTCGACGTCGCCGTCGGCGGTGTACCGCTGTGCGCCGACGCGTTCGCCTTCGGGTAGCCGTTCGGCCTCGTACGCGATGGGCGTGTCGTCGGGCGTCTGTCGGCTCCAGACGACGGTGCCGTTGGGAGTCACCTCGAAGACACGCTTGTTCAGCGTGTCGGTCACGAGCGTGTTGCCGTTGTCGAGTCGGTCGGCGTCACGGGGCCAGTGGAGGGGGACGCTGCCGGCCCGCGAGAGCGTCCAGGCCGGTTCCCACTCGCCGTCGACCTTGTGGAGTTCGACGACCCGGTCGTTGTCCGAGTCCGCGACGAGGACGGCGTCGGGGCCGAGCCACTGGGGGTTGTGCTGGTGGTCCAACACCGACGGGTCGCCACAGCGGATCTCGCCGTCGCCGTCGAAGTCTTTCAGCTGTGAGTCACGGACCGTACAGCTGTCGTCGCTACCGCCGTCGTCCTCGTTGACGACCTCGACGACGCCCGCGCCGCGCTCGACGAGGACCAACTGGTTCGCGTTACGGACCGAGACGAGATAGTGGGTCTCGTTGACGGCGTCGACGTCGTTGATGTGGAGCCAGTCGCGTCTGGTCGGGTCCGGCGGCGCGTCGTAGAAGGAGGAGGCGTTCCACTGCCAGGTCACCTCGCCGTCCCGGACGGTGAAGATCCGCTCGTGTTCCATGTCGGAGAGCAGATACTCGCCCGAGTCGAGCCGTTCGACGTCGTGGGTCTCGCTGTTCGTAGCGTACCGGACGGGGAAGGCGTATTCCTCGATGGTCTCGGGACCGCCCTCGGCGTCGGGGTCGATGATCCGGAACCCGGTCTTGGTACAGGGCGGGTCGTAGGGGGCACACCCTTCCTGGTAGCCCGAATGCATGAACCCGGCCATCACCCGACCGTCGGGCAACTGCGTCACGTCGAAGTAGCTGTCGGCGTCGTCGATACGCCAGGAGATCTCGCTGCCGGTGAGCATGTAGACACTCCCGTCGGCGTGCCAGCCGGTGTCGCCTCCTTGGGAACCGACGAGGGTCCGTTGCTGGGAGCCGTCGTCGACACTCGTTTCGGGGGCGGTCGCGGCGCCGACTGCGACCGTGCCGACGACGAGGAGGATACCAGCGACGATCAGGGCGGTACTGCGTCTGCCACGGTCCATCACGCCACTCTCCGCCGACAGCGGAAAAAAGCCTTCCGAGACCGACCGCCGATAGCTACAAGCCCTCCGGACGCACACCCTGAAAGAGTGCAATCCGGGCTTGTCGATCTGTTCGTTGACGTCGTCGGGACGGACCCGCTCGTTTCGGGGTTGGTCGGCGGCGTCGTCATCGCGACGCTGAACCTCCTGGGAGCGTCGCTGGTGTTGGTCTGGCGGAACCCCTCCCAGCGCTCGATGGACGTCGCGCTGGGCTTTGCCGCCGGCGTGATGCTGGCCGCGGCGTTCACGAGCCTCATCATCCCCGGGATCGAGGAGTACTCGGGCGGGAACCCCATCCCGACCCTGCTGGGGGTCGCTCTCGGGGCGTTGTTCCTCGACCAGGGCGACAAACTCGTCCCCCACGCTCACTACCTCCTGACCGGGAAACGCCGGAGCGACGCCGCCGGCCCCGGTGAGTCACTCCCCGTCGTCGACGAGCGTCTGGCTGGTGTGATCCTGTTCATCCTCGCGATCACGCTCCACAACATGCCCGAGGGACTGGCCGTCGGCGTCGGCTTCGGTGCCGCCGCCGGTGATCCGGCCAGGCTCGGGGCCGCGCTCTCGCTGATGCTCGCGATCGGCATCCAGAACATCCCGGAGGGACTGGCGGTGTCGGTCGCGGCGATCAACGCGGGCCTCGACCGGCGGGCGTACGCTGTCTTCGCCGGCGTCCGGGCAGGCGTCGTTGAGATCCCTCTGGCCGTACTCGGCGCCGTCGCGGTCACGCTCGTCGAACCGCTGCTTCCCTACGCGATGGGGTTTGCCGCCGGTGCGATGTTGTTCGTCATCTCCGACGAGATCGTCCCCGAGACACACCGGAGCGGCCACGAACGGGTGGCGACGCTGGGGCTGATGGCTGGGACGATCGTCATGCTGTATCTCGATATCTCACTCGCGGCCTGATCGATCCGTGTCGTAGGGCCAGTTGGGGTCCCGTGCCTTGCCGTCCGGCTCCTCGCAGTCGTCGACGGCCTCGGGCGTAGACGCCCCGTACTCCCGGAAGTTCTCCCGAGCAGCCGAAAGCGAGACGTGGTTGGTGTCGCTGACGTACTCCTCGTCGCTGAACTGCAACGGGTCGTCGAGCCAGTGACAGACCGGACAGACCTCGTAGGACCCCGGCTGTCCTTCGGGCAGTGTCTTGTACCCACAACACGGGCAAAAGCCCAGTTCCCGTGCCGCGGGGTTGCCGGGTGTATCGGCCGACATAATCCGTGGTATGTCTCCCCACAGCAAAGAACTGTCGACCGTTCACTCGCCCTGTGCGTCCTCGACTTTCCCGGCGTATCGCTCCAGTTCACCGGCGAGTTCCCGAGCCTGCGCCGCCGATAGCGTCACTTTGTCGGCGTGTGCTTCGACGGCCTCCAGGTCGGTGTTGTCCATCTCCAACTGGAGTTCGACGTGGTCGGGGTTCTTCCGCGGTGCCGTGACGTTCAACACTGCCAGTGCCTCCTCGTCGAAACCGTGGCCTTCGACGGCACCGTCGAGCAGATCGAAGGTCGTGTACGCGTTGACCTTCAGGATGCGGTCTACCATAGCGATCCGTTCGGGCCTGGCGGGCAAAACTGCTGTGTTGGACTGCCGTCGGTCGGCTGTCAGTCCCCGTCGGAGAACCCGACGGCAGCGGCGTCCTCGCGGGCGCGGTCGATCGCGTCGTCCAGATCGAACTCGCGGACGAGTTCGCCGTCCCGGACGAGTGGCTCCATGAGCGATTCGGCCCCGCTGGGACCCTCTCGGTCGGCCAGTCCCACGTGGTGACCGCCGTCGGGCGTGCGGTAGACGCTCTTCGTCCCGGTGAGTTTCCCGCGTTTCGCCGCCAGTTCGCCGTCGACCTCGACGATGTCCAGTGCGAAGTCCAGCGGGTCGGCGTTCGAGACGTAGCTCCCGACGCCGAAGCCGTCGGCCACGTCGCGCAGTTCCCGCAGTTGTGCCGGCCCCAGTCCGCCCGAGACGAAGACATCCACGTCCTCGTGGCCGTGTGCGTCCAGCGACCAGCGGACCTCCCGGACGATGTGCCGGAAGTCCCCCCGCCGGGAGCCGGTCGTGTCGAGGCGGACGCCGTCGAGATCGTCGACGGCCTCGGCCGCCCGCAGCGCCTCGTCGACCTCGTCGCTGTAGGTGTCGGTCAGGGCGATGCGGGGCGTCTCCTCGGGGACGGCCTCGTCGAAGGCCCGCCAGGCCTCTTCCTGGTTGCCGCGGCCGAAACAGATGACCAGCGCGTGGGGCATCGTCCCGCCGGCTTCCCGGCCCAGCACGTCCCCGGCCGCGACGTTCGAGAAGCCGTCCAGGCCGCCCAGCAGTGCCGCCCGCTCAACCATCGCCCCCAGCGACGGGTGGACGTGCCGGGAGCCAAACGACAGTACCGTCGAGTCGGGAGCGGCGTGTCTGGCCGCTAGTGCGCTGGTCGCGACGCCGGTCGGATGCGAGAGCAAGCCCAACAGCGCGGTCTCCAGCCGACAGAACTCCCGATAGGACCCTTCGATCCGCATGACTGGGCCGCCGTCGAACAGCCGTCCCTCCGGGAGCGCGTCGACGTCGACGCTCCGGCCAGCCAGGAGTCTGGCCGCGTCGGGGACGCCCGCCAGGAGCTTCCAGTCGCCGGTCGCGAACTGGTTGGCGGTCACCTCCGCGACCACGTCGGGGTTCCGGCCCGCGTGTTCCAGGGCCTCCATCGTCCGGTCGAAGTACGCGTCCGTCGCCCGTCCCGACCGGATCGCCTCGGGCGGAACGATGTCGAACTCGTCGGTCATACCCCGCCTTCGGGCGGGCCTGGGAAAAAGAACCACGGTCGGTACGTGGTCCGGGGCGGCCGGCTACGGATCGATCGCAGTCGGCTGATCGTCGACGGCCTCGATGAGGGCTTCGCTGAGCACGCTCTTGCGGTGGCTCACCTGCAGATGCACGTAGATATCCGTCTCCGCGTCGCCGTCGTGGTCACAGAGCGGACACCTGGTTGTCGCCGCTGGACGGTCGGTGGCTGTGGGGTCAGACAGTGAGGGCATCCACGAGATACGTGTCACCCCATCTATAAGAACGTGTATATGAGTGGTACTGACGGCTATCGTGATCTCATGTGTCTACCGAGATATCCCGGCCGTCGTTTTCCGTCCTGCTGGCTGCCGGCGGTTCGTCAGCTTTCGGTAGCGTCAGCGTCACGACGGTCCCGCGGGGGTCGTTCTCCGCGAAGTCCAGCGAGCCACCGAGGTTCCGGAGGATCCAGCTCACTTCCCACAGGCCGAGCCCGCTCGTGTGTTCGAGCTGGGAGCGGTCCCGGTCGTCCTGAAGCAGTTCGTACTCCTGTCGTGGGATGCCGGGGCCGTCGTCGGCGATGCGTACCGCGACGTACCTCCCGTCCGCCGTCGTGGACGCGGTGATCTCGACGCTCGGTTCGGTCCTGTCGCTGTGGACGACGGCGTTTTCCAGGACGTTCTCGATCGCGACCGGGACCGCGTCGTTGGCCCTGACGGACGGGACCTCGTCCAGGTCGACGCGTACCGACGCCGCCGGGTACTCCTCGCGGATCCCGTCGACGGCGTCGGCGACCAGCGTCGACAGCGGGCTCGAATAGGACTCGTACTCCCCCGAGACGACGCGTTCGATCTCGCGAGTCTGCTCGCTGATCCGCTGGAGGTCGCTGATCGCCGTCTGTATCTGGCCGGCGAGCGACGCCACATCGCCGTCGAGGTCCTCTTCGAGCACTTCGGCGGTGCCGTAGGCGACGTCCATGCGGTTGCGGATGTCGTGTCGGAGCGTCCGGGAGAGGACCTGGAGCCGTTCCCGGCGCTGGTTTCGCTCGGTCACGTCGACGTAGTAGGCGTACTCCGCCTCGGGACTGTCGTCGCCGGCGGGGGCTGTCACGCGGATGAACTCCCGCTGGCCGTAGTCCGTGTCCAGCGTGACCTCCATCTCGGTCCAGTCGAGGTCGCTGTCGCTGGTCTGTGGCGCGACGGAGCGTTCGGTCCCGTCGACCCGTTCCGCCTCCTCTTCCGGCGGCCGCAGTTTCGAGCGGAGGTCACGGCCGGCCAACTCGGCTTCGGTGTACCCGAACACCTCCTCGAAGGCCGGGTTGGCCATCTCCAGCCGTGGCTCCCCGTCTTTGAACTGGACGGCGATGACCGGGTTCGGGACGTTCTCGAACAGCGCCACGAACTTGTCGCGCTCGTGTTCGACCGCGCGCCGCTGGGCGATCCGATCGGCGTCGTACCGCCCGATCCACAGGCCCGCGAGCAGCGTCAATCCGCCCGATGCGGCCGCGACGAGTAGGGGTTTGAACTGTGACTGCAGCGCCTGGCTCCCGAGGACGACCGCCAACACGACGACGATCGCCCCGGCTGTGACCCCGAACCACCGGCTCATCTGCCGGACCTGAAGGTCGGAGGCAGCCCGCCACAGCCAGACGGCCGCCCAACACAGCGCGAGCGCGATCGACAGCGACAGCGAGTTCTCGACCAGCGTGGTCCACAGCGGGTCGCCCTGCCGGACCGCGTCGACGTAGACGTCGCTGGCGCCCAGCGACGCGACAGCGAGGCCGCTGGCCCCGACGACGACAGCGGTCCCGAGACGCCGTGGCTCCCCGCTCACGCGCCCCGTCCCGTCGTGCCGGTGTCGCTACTCTTGGAGGTGTCCATGGCGAACGCTTGGGGACGGATTGATAAAACCGTATGCCCGACGTATCCGGATGTCACCCGGCCGGCGCGTGGATCTCGCCCAAGTCCTCGACGGTCGGACCGTTGACGATCCGGACGGTATCACCCCGGCGGACGACGTGGAAGGCGTCCTCGAACGGGCTGGAGTCGGGGACGACGTAGACGTTCTGTCGGGGCTGGGTCGCGCCGTGTTCATCGACCAGCGCGGCCCGGTATGCCCGGGCGAACTCGCGGGCGTCCTCCTCCGTATCCCAGGTACTGCGCCAGACGTAGCCGCCGTTGCCATCGCCGTCGTGGTACGGGACGACCGTGTCCCCGCCCCAGCCGACCGAGGGCGCGCTGTCGTAGCTGTAGCGGTCGGCGTCGGTCTGGTTGTTGTGGTACATCGTCGCGAAGATCGACGCCTCGCCGACGGTATCGGCGACGGGGTCGTGGTCGAACCGCCGCCACTCGTCGTTCGAGCGGTCACGGACGGTGACGTTCACCGGCTCCTCCTCGGGGTATTTCTCGGGGTGGAGCACCTGTTCGGTGCTGTCCGGGTAGTCCTCGTAGACCGTGTCGACGGCGTCCCAGCCGCCGCTCTCGCGGCGCGTGTCGACGAACCGCGGGCCGGTGGCGTAGGGCTGGATGATGACGGTGAACAGCCCCTCGTTGACACTGCTTCCCCCACCCCCACCGCTGGACCCCCCGCGTTCGGGGCGGTCGAGACAGCGCCAGCCGTTGCCACACCGGCGTTCGTACAGCGCCTCCACGTAGTTCGCGTCACCTTCGACGATGCCGTCCCGTGCCAGTTGCGTGTCCTGTGTCTCGGCCGATCCGTTCAGCCCGAACTGCTGGTCCTGGAGGGCGTGGACGAGTTCGTGGGCCAGCGTCCGCCGGTCGACGGCCGGCGTCTCGGTCGGGGCGACGACGACGATCTCGTCCCGGCTGGGCGAGTAAAAGCCCTGGACGGCGGTCGAGAGGGTGTCGTCGATCGCCTCGCTGCTCCCGCTGTCCTCGCCGATGAGCAACAGCGACTCCCAGACCTGGTCGTTCCAGGGGTCCCGGGGTGGCCCAGCGCCGCCCCCGCCGGACCCGCTGCGGTTGCGGTACTCCGCCCGGGAGATGACCTCGACCGGGACCGTCGACTCGAACTCCAGCCCGCGGAGCTGTTCGACGCGGGCCATCGTTCTGGCCGTGACTGCCTCCAGTTCGCTCTCGTTGAGGCCGTCCTCGGTCGTCACCGCTACCGGGTCGTCGTACCAGTAGCCGTCCTCCCAGCCGATGGCGTCCTCCCCGGTCGGCGTCTCGGGGTGGGACGGCCCGCCGATCGGCCCGGGGAGCGCCGGGGCACTACAGCCGGCCAGGACCAGCGCCAGCGCCACGAGCAGTTCCCTACGCATCGTGGACCTCGTCGAGTTCCTCGGCCGTCGGCGCGTTCACGACGGTCACGGTCCGCCCGTCGACCTGGACCGCGACGGCGTCTGTGAAGGGGCTGTCGTCGGCGATGACCCAGGTCCCGTCGGCCCGCTCGGTCCCGCCCCAGTGGGCCAGCGTGGCCTCCCAGGCGGCGGCGAACTCACCGGCGTCCCGCTCGCTGTCCCAGACGGTCCGCCAGACGTAGGCCGTCTCCGACCCGTCGCTGTAGACGTGCATTCGGCCGCCGGCCCACCCGTCCGTCGCCGGCAGATCGTAGTTGTACGGGTCCGACGAATCGACGCTCCCGCCGTCCTCGAAGTTGATGACCTCGGTTGCGGCGACGACGCTCGACTCGTTGTAGTCGTCGGTCAGCGTGTAGGCGAGCGACGCCGCGATGGCCGAGGGGCCGACCACGGCGTAGTCCGGTCGGTTCCGGTCCTCGGAGGGACGGACCCGCTCCCAGTCGTCGCTCGTCCGGTCCTGCAGGTCGACGGTCTCGGGCTCCCAGTCGGGGTACTCGTTCGGGGAGATCACCTCGCGAGCGCCGTCGGGCCGGTCGCCGTAGGCGTCGCCGACCGCCGCCCACCCGCCCTGGTCGCGGAGGTTGGTCACGAGCCCGGGACCGTCGCTGTACGGGAAATACAGCATGAAGTTGATCCCGAAGTGGCGGTCCCCGTTGCCACCGCCACCGCTACCGCCGCCACCGGCCAGACAGTCCCACTGCTCGCCACACCGGGCGTCGTAGTCCTGCTGGGTGGCCGTCGCGTCGCCTTCGATCAGGCCGTTTCGCCCCTGGACGCCGTCGCGGGTCCGTGCGTCACTCCCCAGGCCGAACCGCTGGTCCTGGAGGGCGTGGACGAGTTCGTGTGCTAGCGTCGACTCGTCGATCGTGGGCGTCTCGGACTCCGTCACGAGGACGATCTCGTCCCGGCCGCCGCTGTAGAACCCGACGACGCTCTCGCCGAGGGTACTGTCCTGGGCGGCCGTCGACCCGCGGTCCTCGCCGACCAACAACAGGGCCTCGAACTTCGCGTTGTCGAACCGCCGGAGCGAGTCGCCGGCGCCGCCGCCGCTGCGGTTGCGGTACTCCGCCCGCGAGACGAGGCTCACCGGGACGGTGGTGTCGAACTCCAACCGCCGGACGTACTCGACGCGGGCCATCGAGCGGGCGACGACGGCCGCCCGTTCGCTCTCGTTGAGGCCGTTCTCGGTCGTCACCGGGATCGATTCGTTGTGCCAGTAGCCGTTCTCCCACCCCAGGCGGTCGGACGGTGGGTCCGGCGGCGCGTCGGCGGCGGTCGTCGGCTGTACCGTCGCCGTCTCCCCGCCGCTGCTTGCATCGAGGCCGTCGTGGCCACCCGTCGAACCGGGTGCCTGACAGCCGGTGAGGACCAGTGCCGCACAGAGGGCGAGAACGGCGAGGCGTCGCATCTACCGTTTCAACGGGCAGGACGGTGAAAAGTTCCACGCTACCACGACCACAAACGTTGGTAGGTGTCCCGTCCGTATCGCCGTGTATGCAGTTCGATCCAGCCGACACCGCACTGGTCGTGGTCGACATGCAGAACGGCTTCTGTCACCCCGAGGGGAGCCTCTACGCTCCCGACAGCGAGGCGGCGATCGATCCCGTGACCGACCTGGTCGAGCGGGCCGGCGAGGCCGGTGCCGCCGTGGTCCTGACCCGTGACGTCCACCCGCCCGAACAGTTCGAGGACGCCCACTACTACGACGAATTCGACCGCTGGGGCGAACACGTCGTCGAGGGCTCCTGGGAGGCCGACCTCGTCGACGAACTCGACCCCGAGGCCGCGGAGCTGGTCGTCGAGAAACACACCTACGACGCCTTCTACGAGACGCAACTGGACGGCTGGCTCGACGCTCACGGGATCGACGACCTGGTGATCTGTGGGACGCTGGCGAACGTCTGTGTCCTGCATACCGCCTCCAGCGCCGGCCTGCGGGACTACCGGCCGGTGCTCGTCGAGGACGCCGTCGGCTTCATCGAGCCCGACCACCGCGAGTACGCCCTCGATCACGCCGACTGGCTGTTCGGCGAGGTCACCGACCGGGCGGCGACCGCCTTCGAGTGATCACGACGGCTCTCCGGCTCCCAGTCCGATCCCGACGGCGGCACAGGCGAGCGCGAACACTCCCCCAGCGAGCAGTGTCGGCCGGTAGCCGGCATGGCCGCCGCCGGCGGCGAACACCGCCGGGCCGACGGTCGCGCCCAACGCGATGACACTCGTCCGGACGCCGAAGACGCCGGCGCGATAGCGGGCCGGTGCCAGCGTCCCGACGAGTCCGTCGATCGACGGGAGCGTCAGCCCCTGGCCGGCACCGACGACCAGTGCCGCGATCGCGACGGCGAGCGGTGTCGGGGCCAGGAACACCCCGATCAGCCCGACCCCGTAGCAGCCGAACCCGGCGACGACGAGCCGCTGTGGGGGACTGCGCTGGACGAGCCGGCCGTTCACCGCCGCGACGACGGCCGTCGAGACAGCACCCGCGCTGAGAATCACGCCGATCCGGGCCGCCGGGAGGCCGAACGAGTCCGTCAGGAGAAACGGGACCGCCGTCAACAGGCCACCGAACAACAGCGCGTAGCCGGCGACGGAGGCGCCGAACAGTAGCCATGCCGTCCGCGGCAGTGCCCCGACCGCGTTCCGGAGGTACGCCAGCCCGCTCTCGCGGTCGGCCGTCGACGGCGGCGCGGCCAGCCCTCGCCAGGCGAACACCGCGATGGGGACCCCGGCGGCGTACAGCCAGAACGGCCGCCGCCAGACGCCCTCACCGAGGACGCCGCCCAGCAGCGGGTAGACCGCCGCGCCGACCGAGATCGCGGCCGCGTTCACTCCCAGCGCCGCGTTGCGCTGTGGCCCCTCGAAGGCGTCACCCAGCAGCGTGACCGCGACGCTGAGGACGCCACTGGCCCCGACGCCCTGTGCAGTCCGGAGCACCAGCACGGCGGGCAGGCTCCCGGCGCGGACGACGGCGACACCACAGATCGCAGTGACCAGGAGACTTCCCGAGAGGATCGGCCGGCGGCCGTACCGATCGGCCAGCGCGCCGGCGACAGGCGCGAGGACGATCCCGGGCAGCGTGTAGACGGTGATGATCAGACTCGCCTGCGCGTCGGGGACGCCGAACTCCCGGCCGATGGCCGGCAACAGCGGACTCACGAGGGTCACGCCGAGGACGGCGGTGAGCGTACTCGCAAGCGCCAGTCGCAGTACCGACGAGTTCCACGGAACCCGCCCGGGTCGTGTGGACACAGCCGACTGTCCGGCCCCGACAGTATAGCTCCCACGGCTCCCGGACAACGGGACACTTACGGGGACACCCGGCCCAGAGGGGCGTATGCTCATCCGTACCGCCACGCTCCCCGACGGCAGCCAGCGCGACGTCCGGGTCGACGGCGAGTCGATCGCCGAGGTGGCCCGTGATCTGGACGCCGGTAACGAGCGCGTCGTCGACGCCTCCGGCAAACGCCTCTTCCCCGGCGCGATCGACGTCCACGTCCACTTCCGCCAACCCGGCTATCCCCACAAAGAGACCTGGGTGACGGGTTCCCGAGCGGCCGCGGCCGGCGGCGTCACCACCGTCGTCGACCAGCCAAACACCGACCCGCCGACCGTCGACGGTGCCGCCTTCGACCGGAAACGCGAGTTCGCCGCCGACTCGCTGGTCGACTGGGGGATCAACGGCGGGGTCACCGCCGACTGGGACCCCGACTCGCTGCTCTCGCGGCGGTTGTTCGCACTGGGGGAAGTGTTCCTCGCGGACTCGACGGGCGATATGGGGATCGACACCGAACTGTTCGCCGACGCGGTCGACGCCGCTACCGACGCCGGGGTGCCGGTCACCGTCCACGCCGAGGACGCCACCAGGTTCAACGAGGACGCTCGTGCCCGGGACGACGCCGACGCCTGGAGCGCCTACCGGACCGCCGAGGCGGAGGCCGCCGCCGTCGAACGCGCCTGCGAGATCGCCGCCGACCGGAACGCCCGTATCCACATCGCCCACACCTCGACCCCGGAGGGCATCGACATCGCCAGCGACGCCGGGATGACCACCGAGGTCACGCCCCATCACCTCCTGCTGTCCCGGAAGGACCTCGACGAGCTGGGCACGCTCGGCCGGATGAACCCGCCGCTGCGGCGCGAGTCCCGGCGTCGGAAGGTGTACGACCGGGTCGTCGACGGCACCGTCGACGTGATCGCGACCGACCACGCCCCCCACACCCGCGCGGAGAAGGACGCGAGCATCTGGGAGTCCCCCTCGGGCGTCCCCGGCGTCGAGACGATGCTCCCGCTCCTGCTGGCCGAGGCCCGCGATCCGGAGACGGCGCTGTCATACGAACGCGTCCGGGACCTGACGGCGACGAACCCCGCCGCTGTCTTCGACGTGCCACAGAAAGGGGTGATCGAGCCCGGGGCCGACGCCGACCTCGTCCTGGTCGACACCACGGAGACGACCGCGATCAGCGGCGACACGCTCCGGACCGACTGTGGCTGGACTCCCTTCGAAGGGTTCGAGGGGATCTTCCCCGAGTGGACGATGGTCCGCGGGACGGTCGTCTACGACGGCGACAGCGACGAGCCGTTCGCTGCCCACGACGGCCAGAACGTCCGGGACGCCGACGGCGAACTGCTGTAGCGCCCCGGGCTCCACGCCGGCGAACTGCTGTAGCGTCCCGGGCTCCACGCCGGCGACCAGTACCGCCCCGCCGGAGGACACCCGAGCGCCACGAAACCCGTTTCGGGACGACCGGTTACTGGTCCGTCTCCGGTTCGAACTCCGTCCCACACTCGGGGCAACACACCTCGTCGTGGCGCAGCGCCGCCGAGTGTTCCTGGACTTCCCGCATCACCTCGGAGATCCGGTCCTCGGCCTCCAGTTCCTCCTCGACGGCCAGGTCGACGCCCTCGACCTCCAGCAGGAACTTCGCGACCTCCGTGGCCTCGTACATCACGTCGTCGAGTTCCTCGGCGGTGAAGAAATCCGACATCGCCCCGTAGAGGAAGGTCGCGCCGGCCTTCCGGACCTTCTCCTCGAAGGCCGCCCGGGCCTGGTTGACTGCCTGTGGCGTGTACGTGTCGGTCATGAACGGGACCAGTTCGGGGAGGTTCTCGCCGATCTTGGTCATCTCGACCCCGGTCTCGGTCCGGAAATCCGCACACAGCCGGGCGATCGCCCACTCCCGGGCCGTGATGTAGGTCCGGTCCCGCAGGAAGTCGTTCGCCCGGTCGTAGGTCCCGCCCTCGATCTTCTTGAACCGGTCGTACTTCTGGACGTCCGGGGGGAGGTCGGGCTCCGGCGCCGCACCGTCGCTCTCGGTCGTCGGCTCCTCGTCGCCCGTCGGTCCCGGCCCGGCTTCGCCGGGCGGTTCGCCCTCTTTCATGGGCGAGTGTGCGTGGTCGGGGCGAAAAAGCGTGTCGCCCGCGTCAGGTGCCTTTTTGAGCACTGCCGGATATGTGCGGATATGAAAGTACTGCTCGGCGTCGGCGGCAGTCAGCTGTCGTACCACGCGCTCGACGAGACAGTCGAGCGAGCGAAAGCGGTCGGTGACGATCTGACGATCGCGATCTTCGACAACGAGGAGGTCGACACCGACGCCTCGGCGATCGAGCAGCGCGTCGAGGAGACGCTCGCGGACGCCGCGTTCGAGGCGGAGATCCGCCACGTCGAGGGTGACTCGCCGGGCAGTTGGCTGGTCCACACCGCCGAGCGCGAGGAGTTCGACCGGATCGTCCTCGGCGGCGGCGAGCGCTCGACGCTGGGGAAGATACAGTTGGGATCGATCGTCGAGTTCGTCCTGTTGAACGCCCAGACCCCGGTCACGCTGGTTCGATGACGACGGAGTTTCCCGACGAACCGGCGGGCGAGTTCCCCGCGCCACCACGGACAGTTACGGATCGGGAGGGCCGGGAGATCGAGCTCCGTGTCGCCGGGGAGGCCGATCGCGAGCGACTGGTGGAGATGTACCTCGACTTCGATCCGGCCGACCGGGCCCAGGGAATCCCGCCGGTCAAGGAGCACGCTATCGAGCGGTGGCTCGATACGATCCTCAGCGACGAGTGTGTCAACGTCGTCGCCCTGCACGACGGTGTCGCGGCCGGTCACGCGACGTTTGTCCCGGACGAGGAGGGCGATTACGAACTCGCGATCTTCGTCCTCCAGGCGTTCCAGGGGACGGGGATCGGGACTGCGCTTCTGGAGACGCTCCTCGGGCAGGGCCAGGCCGAGGGCATCGAGAAGGTCTGGCTCACCGTCGAGCGCTGGAACGATCCGGCGATCGCACTCTACCGGAAAACCGGCTTCGAGACGCAAAACGCCGAGAGCTTCGAGATCGAGATGTCGATCCGACTGGCCTAAACCGACAGGACGGGCTGGCTGGCGTACTCGATGACGTACAGCGCCGCGCGCCCGACCGCGTCCTGTTCGCCCTGTTCGCGCGGGACGACGATGAAATCCGCGCCGACGTCTTCCGAGACATCGAGGACGACACTGCCGGGTGTCTGCATGAGACGGGTCTGTGAGAAGGCCGTCGCGGTCGAGGTTTCGAGGGTGCCTTCGGGATGGTTCTCGTCGAAGGTTCGGCGGATTCCGTCGGTAAACTCCCGGTGATCGGCTGCGACAGCCTCCGGATCGATGCGCTCGGTGTCGATGTCCCGGCGCAGTCGCTCGTCGAGGACGAACAACAGGTGGAGATCCGCGCCGTACCGCTCGGCGACGGCGACGGCGTACTCGGCCGCTCGCTCGGACTGGTCGCTCCCGTCGACCGGAACGAGCACGAGGTCGATGTCCATCACGCTCTCCTGTCGGGTGGTGGTGGCAAAAAGCCACCGAGGAACGGGCGGCTTTTTGATCGTGCCCGCGGTACGGAACCGTATGTTCGACACGGTGGTCGTCGCGACCGACGGGTCAGGAAGCGCCGAGCGGGCCGTCGAAGCCGCACTGGATCTGGCCGCGCGTTTCGACGCGACCGTCCACGGCCTCTACGTCGTCGACGAGTCCGAAGTCGAGGCCACACCCGAGGAGGTCCGGGACGCCCTAGAGCGGGCGCTGGCGACGACCGGCGGGCGTGCGCTGGCGTTCATCCGCGAGGCGGCGGCCGCCGAGAGCGACGAGGAACTCGTCACGGCAGTCCGGCAGGGCGACCCGGCGACCGAGATCTGCCAGTACGCCGACGAACACGACGCCGACGTCATCGCGACCGGTACCCGGGGCCGACACGGCGAACACGGCTTCCTGCTGGGCAGCGTCGCCGAAGCCATCGTCCGACAGGCGGAGATGCCGGTCCTCACCGTCCGCCAACTGGACGGCGAGGCCAACCCTGAGCGTGCCGAGGTCTGATCGCCGCGGGATCGCGGGGTTCATTGGCTGGGGGCGGTATCACCGAGCATGGACGATTGGCTCATCGACGACGACCGGCTCTCCATCGAGCGGAAATCCGTCCTTCCCGGGGAGGGGTTCTTCGTCCCGGACTCGTTCGAGGAGGAACAGGCCGAGGCCGAGGCCGCCGAGACGCTCGCCGACGCCGGCGTCGTCGTCATCGCCGACCCCGATGCCGACGGACTCGCCTGTACTGCGTTGATTCGGGAGGCCCACGGCGAGGGGGCGCTCCTGCCAGCCGGCCCGCACGAACTCGACGAGGCACTGGCCTGGACCGCGGAGTACGCCGAACCCGACGCGACCGTCTTCGTCTGCGATCTCTGTCCCGACAGCGAACGGGATCTGGCGGCGATCGACGATCTCACTGCCCGTGTCGAGCGGGTCGTCTGGTTCGACCACCACCAGTGGGACGAGGACCTCGGCGCGCTCGTGGACCGCGCCGGCGTCGAGCGGACCGTCGGCGACAGCGACGAGGTCTGTACCGCCGACGTGGCGCTGGCCGAACTTGACCACGACTTCGGCGAGCGCTGGGCGGACCTGGCGGCGGTCACCCGCGATCACGACCTCTGGATCCGCGAGGACGAACGCAGTGACGACCTCGCTGACTTCTCCTACTGGTCCGACCCCGAGGAGTACATCGAGGCGGTCCAGGCACACGGCGCCGACCTCTCGCCGGAGGTTCAGGAGTTCCTCGCCGAGAAGCGCGTCGAGAAGGAGGCGCTGATCGAGAAGGCCGTCGACCGCGCGGAACTGCGCGAGGTCGGCGAGTGGACCGTCGGGGTGACCTACGGCCGCTGTTCACAGAACGAGGTCGCCGAGGCGCTGCGGGAACAGGGCGCTGACGCCGCCGTCATCGTCAAACCCGCCGGCTCCGCGTCCATCCGCGGGACCGACACCTTCGAGCGCGCCCACGAGGTCGCCGCCCAGGTCAACGGCGGCGGCCACCCCAAGGCCGCCGGCTGCAAGCCCGACATCTACGACGACATGATGGACTACGCCCACCACTGGACGACCCACGGTGCGGTGGCGAAACAGGCCATCGTCGACGCGTTCAAGCGACTGCCGGAGGATGCGGACGAAGGGATGGACACGGAGCGGTAGTCACCGTTCTCTCAGCCGCCGTACTGGCGCTGGAACGCCTCGTCGGACTGTCTGAGATACCGGACACCTTCGAGAACACCGGCCAGCGCGGGCAGTAGCGTCCACGCGAGACAGAGGTACACCAGCCCCTGCTCGACGCGGCCGAGGTAGAACTTGTGCCCACCGATCCCGCCCAGGAGGATCGCGAGCACGGCGGCCGCGCGGCGGCTCTTTCGACTCTCCGGCCCGTCGTTGCCTCCGTCGCTCTCGCCGTCGGGCGCGGGCGGTTCGTCGGCCCCGTCTGCCGGCTCGGCGGCCGTCTCGTCTCCGTCGGGCTCCTCTTCGACGGGTGTGTCCGCAGTGGTTGAGTCCGGATCCGGCTGTTCGTCGGTCGACACGGGTGGGCGCACACACCACGTGGTTGTAAAATCACCGACACCTATCGCACCTATTAAAAAGCAACGCACACCCGACCGCACGACGGCAGTGCGATCGGTCTGGCAATCGGTTCGGTCGTCACGAGACGTGCCACCGCGTGGTGGTGTCGTGATAGCCTGCTTCCGATCGCCGAACGCGTCCTTTCCGGCGGGATCTAGGCGTTTAGTGTCAGTACTTATCCGGATCGGTGCTGCAGTCGTTCACATGACTCGTGACATCGCGGGTCGGTCGACGGTACCGAGACGGGTCGGTGGGTGCCGATGACCGACGGCGATCTGAGTCGACGGGCGGTGCTCCACCGACTGGGTGTCGGTGCCGGCGCGGTGACCACGGCGACGACTGACTGGGGCGGGGTGACCGACCTCGGGCCGGACGACTGGGACCCCGGGGCACCCGCCTGGGCGGACGTCCAGACGCCCGACACCATCACCTACCCCTACGACGGCGAGAGTTACACCATCCACCTCGTGCCGGCCGAAGTCGAGTCCTGTGCGGAGTATCTCACCTGGGCGGATACCCAACCACAGAACAGTTCGCGCCTCCCGACGCCGGGTATCACTCACTACAACCAGGGGGTCTTCGTCCCGCAGGCGAACATCGAGACCGACGGGGAGATCGGGGGGAGCCAGACGCTTGGTGTCCAAGTGTCGGATATCACGGGCTGTACGTACAGGGCACAGCCCCGGATCGAGGTGCTCGACTGGCGGCCGGACTACGAACTCACCGAGGCCTGTCGCCTCTCCTACTGTGAGATGTTCCGCCGGGCGATCGAACACGAGATCCACCACGTCAGAGACGTCCCGAAGTTCAAGCAGGCCTTCGAGTCCTGGGTCGCCAGCAACAGACAGCAGTTCCTGGCGACCACGTGGTCCGGCGACGAGTCGTTCCGGACTGCCGTCGGGAGACAGCTCGCGGAACTCGCAGTCGAGTTCCACGACGGCCGCACACTCGAGGACGGCTCGTACATGCGGGGCAGCGGCCCCTGGACACACGAGCGGATCGGCACTAGCACCGGCTGGGACTGTGAATCCTGCGCGGACTGCCGGGAGGTCTCGGGCACCAACTGGACGTACAAGGACGTCGAAACCTGGCGCCTCGACGTCAGCGTCGGGGTCAGGGTCGAGATGGAGGAGACGGACCCGCAGGGGGACACCGCCCGGACACGGCTGCGAAACCGCTACGACGGCACGTTCGAGCTAGAGAAGGTCCCGGCCGACACCATCCGTCGGCTGATGGGAGGTGCCAGAGCCGTCCAGGAGACCAGACGCCGGATCGAGAACGCGCGGGGGAAGCTCTCGGCGGAGTCGTTCTTCTCGACCGTCCCCGAGGCGGTCGGCGCACTCAGGGGCGGCGACGACCCGATCAGCGACGGCCAGCCGCCGCTGCTCTGGCGGGGGGGAGGGAACGTCTCGGGGCTGTTCGAACTGGCATACATCGAGCCTGTCCACCTCCTCTGTTCGGACGAGAGCGAGGAAGGTGGGAGGCGGATTCGCGCGTCCGGGACGGTTTCACCCACGGAGATGCAGTCGACCGCCTTCGTGGCGATCCTCCCGACGGACAACGTCGTCAAGTGTTTCTGGCCGGACGTCTGGGTCCCCGGAACGGACTCGGAGATCGAGTGGACCTGCGAGGACGAGGAACCGAAAGAGAACGTCGACACGACTCACGAGGGCCGGCACGTGGATATCTTCGCAAACCTGGGAGAGGGCGGTGTGCCAGAGCCGGAAGTGAGAGACGCATTCAGGCTCTACAGCGGCGCCTGGGGCGTCCTCCGCGACCAGGTCGAACAGGTCCGTAACGGCAGCAAGGACCCCGGCGGACACAGCCAGACGGATCTCGACGAGGTGACCGACGATATCGGGCAGTTCCTCGCCCAGCAGCGGGCTACCGAGGGTGACGTTCGCGCACTGCTCTCCGAGGGGTTGGCCGGCCCGTTCGGGCAGGCACTCGTCCGGCAGCCGTTCCCGTTCTGGACCGTCGACGACTGCCAACGAGGGGCGTTCTCCGAGACGGTCCAGCGGGACCTCTACGCCCGCTACCCGGATGCGATCATGCATCGCTACAACACCCACATGGAACCCTACAGGAACGCCGGGAACCTGGCCGAGGCGTCCACCTCGCGGGCCGGGACGGAGTTCGTCCACGTGCGCCTCCGCCCCGAGGAGAGAGACCACGGCGACGAACACGAGGAGATCCAGTGCAACGGCATCAACCGGTAGCCGTCCGGCCGAACTCCCTCCGGGACCGGGACAGCGGCGGCCACACCGGGGGAGTCAGCCGCGAAGCTGTCGGTAGACGGTGACGTGAGCGACAACGCCGAGGTAGCCAGCCAGACAGCAGGCCACGGCGGGTACTGCCGCCCTGACCGTCCCCGATCCGACGCTGGGGAGCACGGCCTGCTCCCCGAACGACAGCGCGACGACGGCGGCGAGCAGCCCCAGACAGACCGCGCGGACGGCCGTGTAGCCAAGCACCGACACCGGGTGGTGGGCCAGCGCCTCCCAACTGTGTTCGATCGCTCCGCGTACGCCGTCGCCGTCGACGACGACCGACGCGTCGACGAACTGCAACGCGACCGCCATGACGGCGACCGGTGCGGCCGCGAGGACGAGGCCGGCCGTCAGCCCGATCGCGCCGGTAAAGCCCACCATGAACACGACGAAGAGTGCCAGGCCACCGAGCAGCGCGAAGACGATGCCGGTGAGGAGCCCCGCTCTCAGGAGCCCCATCGTGTAGCCCCGGACGCCGTCGACGTACGCCCGTCCGCTGACGCTCCCGTCGGCGGCGGTGTTTCCCACGTGGAGGAGACCGGCGAACACCACGGGCTGGAGGAGGACGTACGCGACGCCCCCGATCACCGGGAACTGTCCCGCCACCACCGCACCCGCGCCGGCGAGGACACCGATCGCCACGACGACGACGCCGACCAGCGGCTGGCCGAGCAACACACGTGCGGTTTCGCTCGCCCCGCGGGCCAGTGCTCTCATCGGCGGTCACCGGGCCGGGGCCGACGCCACCGGTTATCCGCGCCGTCGACACCGTGCTCTCCGTTCATCCCTGTGTGGGTGCTGTCAGCCCGAGAAGGTAACTGTTGACACTAGACAGTTTGTCGCTGCCGGCGCGTCCGTGCCCGGCACTCCTGTCGCGTACAGCGTGGTCACAGCGACTGTCCGTCGGAAAACGCTGATAAGGTTGGGGCCGGTACGGCCGACCGGTTCCATGTCCGTCGCCCGCCCCTCCTGGTTCCCCGATCGTTCGACCGTCGCCGGCGAACTCGGCCGGGCCGCCCTCGTCGCCGCCACGCTCGCCGTGGTCGGCGAGTCCGTTCGGTTCGCCGCCGTGGTGGGACTGTCCTTCCTCGCGCTCCAACTGCTGGCCGGCGTCGCCGAGGCCGCCGTCGGTGACTACGCCGATAACGTGCTGTTCGGGCTGTTCGTCCTCGCGGCGACGGCCTACGCGGGGACGCTGACGACGCCGGTGTGGATCCCACTCGCGGGCGTGGCGCTTGGTGGGTGGTTCCTCCTCGACGGGGTCCAGCACCTCCGCCACGGCGTCTCACGGGGGGCGGTTCACACGCCGTCCCGCCACGAGGGGGGTCTCGCGGCGGGACTCCTGCGGGCGCTGGTCGCTCGGCTCCTCGAACCGATCAGGCTCTGACGGGACTACTCCTCGACGACCCACTTGTCGCTGTAGCGCTCGCCACAGGCACAGACGGCGTACGCGTGGACCACGTCGCCCTCGGCGTAGAGGCCGCCGACCTCCTCGTTCTGTTCCTCCGCGAAGGCGAAGACGAACTTCGTCGTGTGGTTCTCCTCGGGTTCCTCGTCGGCGACGGGACAGACAGCGCCGGTCAGATCGTCGTGGATCGTCCCTTCCGTCCCCATCGCCGCCTGTGCGAGCCCCATCGGGTCGATACCGGTCGCCGACTGGAACGCGCTGCGGCCGTCGTCGCCCGGGAGGACGAGCACGTGGCCGTCTTCGACGCGTTCGGCGTACTCCGCCAGCGCACCGGGGTTCGACACCGCGTCCTCCTGGAGGTAAAAGAGGACGTCCTCGGGCCGTTCGCCGGCGAGAAACTCCGTCCGTTTGCTCATGCCGGGTCCGAATCGTCCGCGGGACAAAAGCCCCCCGCTCTCCCGGGCGGCGACGAACCACGGACCCACTATCGGCCACACAGTTTTCAGCCACGCGGCCGACACACCCGATATGCCCGCGGACGCCGACTACGTGACCGATCTCGTCCACGAACCGACCCAGAGCGACAGCCCCGGCATCGACCTGACCGTCGCCGAGGTGTACGACGTGGTCGAACCCGGCCGCGTCGACTTCGGTGGCGGCGAACTGGAACCCGCCGGTCTGACCCCACACAAGCGCCACAAACGTGACCCCGACGACGACTACGAGTGGTGGCGGCTCCGGGAGGGCCAGTACCTCATCGAGTACAACGAGTCACTGGCAGACGGCGTGACCGCGACGCTCCAGCCCAGAACCGAGGTCGTCGAACGCGGCGGGAGCCATCCCACGCTGACCGTCGAGTCGCTGCCCCGGGTACCGCTGTCGGTCGGCGGTGCCGGCCTGTTGCTCAAGGAAAACGCGCGGGTCAGTACGGTCCTGGACCGGTAGCCCGCTCAGCTGTCAGGGGCCGGCAACAGCGCGAAGTAGGACAGCCCCGACACGAGGAAGGCGACGGCGACAAGCACGATCAACCGCCCGGGCATCACCGCACCGACGGGCGGGAACAGCAGGGCCGACAGCAGGCTGAGGCCACTGACCAGACAACACAACAGCAGGGCCTGGCGGCCCGGCGTCGTCGCGCCGATGGCAGTCACCGCGTCGGCCATCAGTCGTCACCCTCCCCGAACGCGCCGACGGCGATGCTTTGCCCCTCGGTGTCCGTCCGGAAGAACTCCAGGGCGAGCCCGAGGATGCCGACCAGGGCGATGAGTCCGAACGGGCCGCCGGTGATGACGGCCGCTGACTGGAGGCCATCGCTGGCCCCGAGCAGGATGATGACGAGCCCGACCGTCCCCTGGAGCACGCCCCAGAACAGCCGGGTGGCAGTGCCGGGGGCAACGCCGGGTTTGGTCGCCAGGATCGCGACGCTCAGCGTCGAGGTGTCGGCCGACGTGACGATCCAGGTGACGATGAGTGCCATGAACAGGAACAGGAGTATCTCGCCCAGCGGCAACGCGCCGAACAGCGGGAACCCGGCCACGTTGTAGCCGACGTCGTTGACCACGCTGAGGATGTCGGCGGCCCCGGTTTCCTGGAGCCGAAGCGCGGTCGAGCTGATGATGGCGAACCACATGAGCGTCGCCGCGCCGGTGGCGAACACGCCGGTCGCCGCGACGGTCCGTAACGTCCGGCCGCGGGAGATGGCCGCGAGGAAGAGCCCGGCGAAGGGGGCCCACGAGAACCACCAGACCCAGTAGAACAGTGTCCAGCTCTGGAACCAGCTGCCGCCGCCGAGGCCGGCGAAGCTCAACTGCACGAACGTCGCCACGTAGCTCCCGAGCGCCAGCGATCCCTCGGTCAGGATGTACGCCGTCGGCCCCACCACCAGTGTCAACACTCCCGCCGCGACAAACAGGACCACGTTGACGCCGGCGATCCGGCGGATACCGCGCTTGACGCCGGTGATCACCGAAATCGTGAACACGGTGGTCAGGCCGCCGACCAGCAGGAGGGCGTCGAGGCTGGCCGCCTGCGTGCCCCACTGGTACTCGACGCCCGAGAGGAATTGGTTGCTCACCAACCCGACGGAGGTCGAGAGCCCGCCGATGGTGGCGAAGACGGCCAGCACGTCGACGAGTTTCGCGAGCGGGTGCGAGAGGTTCTCCTTCCCGAGGAACGGAAGCAACAGGGTCGACACCCGGAGCGGGGCACCCTTGTTGTACGCGTAGTAGCCGATCGGGAGGCCGATAGCGACGTAGGCTGCCCACGCCGAGACGCCCCAGTGGAAGAACACGGTCCGGAGCGCCCCCGCTCCGGCGGCCGCAGAGCCCGCACTGGCGTCGACGAACGGCGGCGGCGAGCTGTAGTGAAAGAGCACCTCGGAGGGTGCCCAGAACACGATGCCGGCGGCGATACCCGCGGAGAAAAACATCGTGAAATACGCCCGGTAGGAGTACGTCGGGGTCGCGTCCGGGCCACCCAGCCGGATCCCGCCCCACGGACCGACGATGATGACGAGCGCGAACAGGACGAACCCGACCATCAGCGTCAGGAAGACCGGTCCCAGCGTACTGAGCATCGTCGTCCGGACGCCGGGGATGACGGTCTCCCGGAGCAGTTCGGTCTGCAAGATCCAGAGCACGACGAACAGTAACAGTGTCCCGAGCGTCGCACCGGTTACCACACGATCCATCTCCGCGACGAAGTTGTCGAACGAATCACGTATCGCCATATCTCTCTCTCTCCGGTCGAGGTGATGTCGGGTCACCGACCCGGCTCGGGCCGTGTCACCGTGTACCCCTCCCAGGGAAATCACGATCTATAATAAATAAAAAAACTGGATCGAATCAAGTGACGTAACGACAGTTACTTTCATATTCTCCGAAATTTCAAGACTCATAAACGTTGACGGCGAGCGGGCCGGGATGCTGCCTGGAGTGGTGCTGTCCGTCGCGGTGCTGGGCCGGACGAGAGCGCCCAGCACGCCCGTCGACGATCTAGTCGTCGGCGATCGTGGCGTCGCCGATCCGACTCTCCGAGACGTCTGGTCCGTCCCCGCCGGAAAGCTCGTCGGCCGCACGGTAGAGTTCGTCGGCGACCCGTTTCTGGTTGTCGCCCAGCCGCCGGGTCGATGCTTCCAGATCGCGGACCGCCCGGTCGAGACTCGTGAGTTCGTCGCTCCAGGTGTCCATCGAACCGCTGAGTGTAGCCATGCTGTTCTCGAACTCGCTCCTCTCGTCGGTGGCCGCGCCATCGCGTGTCGACATCGTGATTAGTAGGACACGCCCCACGCGCCTCGATCCGGTACCTTACCTGTAAGGCCAAATCCGAGCGGCCGGCGTGTGGGGGACTCACAGGTCCGGGCCACGCTTCGATGCGCTTTTGAAGCGCGATTGATTGGACTCTGGTATGGCTGAATTCACTGTCGCCGTCTCCGACCCGGAGAGCGGCCACACGTACCAGATCGACGTGGACGAACAGGACGCCAACCGATTCATCGGCCGCGAACTCGGCGAGGAAGTCGACGGTGCCGCGGTCGGTCTCGACGGCTACTCGCTGGAACTGACCGGTGGCTCGGATACGGCCGGGCGACCGATGCGTTCGGACGTTCGGGGCACCGCCACCAAAACCATCCTCTCAGCCGGCGGGGTCGGTTTCGAGCCGACCACCGATGGCGAGCGCAAGCGCATCACCGTCCGCGGCCGCGAGGTCAGCGACGAGACCCGACAGATCAACGCCAAGATCGTCGCCCGCGGCAGCGAGGACGTCGACGCGCTGCTGGGCGACGACGAGTAACGAGTGCCGGACCGGATTCCAAGCGATCACGACGCCGTCGAGACGCATCGCGTCCCCGTCGAGTCCATCGGCCGGACCGATCGACCCCGGGTCCCGCTGCCGGACGCGGTCGACCTCCGGGAGGACGACGTGATCGCACTCGCTCTCGACGGCGACCAGTACTACGCGCGGGTCGAGACGACCTTCGAGGGGGACCTCGTCCTCACGCGAGCCGGCGACAACCGCCGAGTCGCACGCGAGGGCGACGGCCGGAACCGCCTCGCCGAGTGGATCGCCGACACGACCGTCTCCTACGGCGGCAGTGCCCACCTGGATGTCGTAACCGCCGGCCAGGAGTACGGTCTGCGGACGCCGGGGACACGTACCGTCTACACTGTCACCGGCGGTCCCGAGGACTCCCTCTCGGATATCGCCAGTGACCTCGACGGCTAATCGCTGCCCGTATCTGATTCTCCATATTGATATTCGCACGTAACGCTCAATATCCGTCCGGCCGTTAGCTTTGACATCGACTGACATGTCGGAATCAGTTATTGCGGACTTCGTCGCCAAATTCAACTCCGAGGTCGCCAGTCGGAACGACCCGATCAGGGGGCGGGTCGTCCTCTCGCAGAAGCGTCTCGTCCTGGCGGCCAGCGAGGAGGACAAACTAACGATCTCGCTGGATTCGGTGTTCGATATCGCGATCGGCCAGGTGCCGCCGGACCTGGGCGACTTCTTCGACTCGACGGTGACTGTCGCGTTCGAACGCAACGGGAAGCGACTCGTCGCCGCCATCGAGGCCGACAACGACAAGATCGAGAAGTTCGGCACCGTCCTGTTCAAGGCGATCATCAACGGCACCGAGACGACGGTCAAAGAGCGGGCCCGCGTCGGTGGGCGTGTCTCCGACGAGCCGTTCCGGACCGCTCGGCTGTTCCTGACGCCCGGGACCGTCGAGTTCCGCCGCGACGGCGGGACCTTCGCTATCGATCTGGGGACGGTGACGGACTTCGACCGGACGACCCGTGATATCAACGGCTCCTCCCGCCCGGTGCTGGTGGTCAGACACATGCAGGACGGCCAGGCGATCACCACGCTCGCTGCCATCCCGTCGGCACGCAAGATGTCGATCCTCGGCCGGTACCTCCGCCGGGAGTACTCCGAACTCATGGAGGAACTCCAGAAGGTCGAACTCACGAAAGACAAGAAGGAGGTGCTGGTCGCGCTGTACTCCACCGGCGACATGGGCGGGATGCCGCTGGCGAGTATCCTCGGAAAGGACTCCTCGCAGGTCTCGATGGTGCTTCAGGATCTGGACAACGACGGCCTCGTCCAGAACGGCGAGGACGGACCGACGCTCACTCCCAAGGGTAAGGTCGTCGCCAGCCGGCACCTCGAAGACGTGAACGCCTGAGAAAAGCGCTGCAACGGCTCGACGTGCTGTTCGGTGGCGACGGCGTCACCCCTCAGTCTCGATCCGCGTCGCGGAGTCGGCGCTACACTCCGGACACTGGAACCAGTACGAGTCCTCGTCTGCGTCCGACTCGAAGCGGTGACCGCAGTCGTCACACTCGTACTCTGGCTGTTCCTCTGTGAGACCGACCGTCTCCTTGATGGATTCGAGCACGGACATTGTTGCATCGACACGTTGCCGAGGATCGATGTTATAAGTATAGCCGACGCTTCAGGCCATGAAACTGCCGATCACGCGGTCCGTAGTTTATCATGAACTCCCCGTTCGAAAACTATCCGTTGCTCGCCACGAGCGGGAGGTTCAGTCGATAGGCCGGCCGCTTCAGTCCGTGAAGCCGCGAGCAGTCGACGGAACGAACCGCACGATGGCGTCGCGGTTCGTGCGGCGAATAGCGGAGTCAGGACCGATCGCCGGGTTCCTCCCAGGCGTCGGCCTCCCGGTCGACGAACTCCCGATGTAGTTCGAGGGTCACCTCGAAGCCGGCCCCGTCCGGTTCCAGACAGACCCGTTCGAGGTTGGTCTCGTAGATCTTGTAGTGGTTCCCGTCCTCGTCGACGCGGGTGTCCTCGGTCAGGAGGTCGTACTCCTGACAGACGTCGACCCGCCGGTAGATCGTCGGTTCGGAGGCGTCCAGCCCGTCGGCCAACTGCTGGACCGACACCGGTTCGAGGTTCGCCGCGGCGAGCACCCGTCGGACCTCCTCGCTTCCGAGCACGTCGAAGATCGTCTCCGGGTCCCAATCTCCGGTCACGGTGAAGGCACGCGGGGCCAGCCACAAAAACGCGGGGCTCGCTCCGACCGACGGAGCCGCCCTCCCGGGGGCGTTGCTGTGGCGCTGCCCGCGGGCCATAGAAACGCCTTTGCCGTCGCGGTCCCGCCCTGTGGACGTGTCACGCCGAGCCGACAGCGAGCCGACGGTCGCGGTCGCGGAGGTGTTGCCGGAGTTCGCCGACGCCTTCCCCTTCGAGCGGTTCAACGAGATGCAGTCGGCGGCGCTGCCGGCCCTGCTGAACCACGACGACAACGTGGTCGTCAGCGCGCCGACCGCCAGCGGCAAGACCGCGTTGGCCGAGATCGCGATCTGTCGGACCCTCGACGCGGGCGGGACGGCCCTCTTCCTGGCCCCCCTGCGCGCGCTCACCAACGAGAAAGAGAGCGAGTGGGAACGCTTCGAGGAGCTTGGCTACTCGGTGTACGTCGTCACCGGCGAGCGGGACCTCAACCCCCGCCGGGCCGAGCGGGCCGATATCCTCGTGATGACTCCCGAGAAGGCCGACTCGGCGACCCGGAAACACGACTCCCGACGGTATCAGTTCATCACCGACGTGGACTGCTGTGTCATCGACGAGGTCCACCTGCTGGACTCGGACCGCCGCGGGGCCGTCCTGGAGGTGACCGTCTCGCGGCTCCGGCGGCTCTGTAGCCCCCGTGTGGTCGCGCTGTCGGCGACGATGTCCAACATCGACGACGTCGCCGACTGGCTCGACGCCGGCGAGGCGACGACCTTCGCCTTCGGCGATGAGTACCGTCCAGTGCCGCTGAACGCCGACGTCAAGACCTACACCCACGGCGAGAACGCCTTCGCCGACAAATATCGGCGGCTCTACCGGGCGCTCGACCTGGCCGAACCCCACATCCGCGAGGAGGGCCAGGCGCTGGTGTTCGTCTCCTCGCGCCAGGACACCGTCCAGGCCGCGAAGAAGGCCCGCGACGAACTCACCGAGCGGGACGTGCCGATGGGTGCCCGCGGGGACTACGACTTCCACAACGACGCCGCCGACCTCTCGAACGATACGCTGCGCCAGTCGGTGCTGGACGGCGTGGGATTCCACCACGCCGGGCTCGCTCGCGAGGACAAGAACCGGGTCGAGCAGTGGTTCAAGGAGGGGAAGGTCCAGCTCCTGTTCTCGACGTCGACGCTGGCCTGGGGGGTGAACCTCCCGGCCCGCTGTGTCGTCATCCGGGACACCAAGCTCCACGACCCCCTGGAGGGCGAGGTCGACATGAGTCCGCTGGACATCCTCCAGATGCTCGGGCGGGCGGGCCGGCCGGGCTACGACGACCGCGGCTACGCCTGGGTCGTCTGTGACCGGGGCGACGCCGACAAGTACCGGAAACTGCTCCGGGACGGCAAGGAGATCGAATCGCGGTTGGCCGCGGAACTGGACGCTCACCTCAACGCCGAGATCGCGCTGGGGACGATCCGCGACGTCGACGACGTGATGGACTGGCTCGGGACGACCTTCTATTACGCCCGGGCGCAGTCCGCCCCCGACGAATACGCCGCCGGGAGCGCTCTCCGCGAGCGGGTCAGCGACACGCTCTCGGAACTGGTCGCCGACGGCTTCGTCGAGCAGGACGGCCTGGCCGTCGAACCCACCAGGCTGGGCCAACTGGCCTCGAAGTTCTACCTCCGGCTCTCGACCGCGCGGCGCTTTGCCGATCTGGCCGAGCGCTGCGAGGCACAGGCCGGGGGCGACGAGGACCCGGTCGACGCCGAGGACTTGCTCCGGGCGGTCGCGGGCGCGACGGAGTTCGACAGCGTCAGCGCCCGATCCGACGAGGAAGACGCCGTCCACGCGGTGCTCGGGTCGACCGCCGAGGACCTCTCGGCCGGCCAGCGGAAGGTCCTGGCGATCCTCCGGTCGGGGATGACCGGGACGACCCCCTCGGAACTGAAAAGCGACGCCTGGGTCATCCGCCAGAACGCCCTGCGCCTGCTGGCGGCGCTGCGGGCGTTCCTCGACGCGCTCGCGCCCGGTCGGTTCGCGAACCTCGCGTGCCGGGTCGAGGCTCGCGTCGAGAACGGGATCAGCGAGGACGCCGTCGGGTTGACGGCGATCGACGGCGTCGGCCAGGGCCGTGCCCGCTCGCTGGCCGCCGAGGGACTCCGGAGTCCCGCCGACGTGGTCGAGGCGGGTGTCGACGGGGTCGCTGCGGCCGGCGTCGCATCCGGCGTCGCCGAGCAGGTCGTCGCCAACGCTCGGAAACTCCCGGTCGTCTCGGTCGACTGGGGAACCTTCCCCGACAGCATCGCCGCCGGTGACCGGGCGATGCGGGAGGTGACCGTCAGCAACGAGGGCGGGGACGCCCGTGCGACGCTGCGCGTGACGGTCAACGGCCGCGAGATGACGACGAAACCGTCGTACCTCGGCGAGGCGACCCTGCCCGTCGCCGTCTTCGGCGCGGACACGGACGAACTCCGGTTCACCGTCGAGGTCGTGTTTCCCGACCTCCCGCTCGCGCCGATCACCGACAGTCGGACCGTCTCCGTCCGATAACCCGTCCCATCGGTCGCCCGAAGACGACGGAGAAAAAACCAACCGGAGTGCTCGGTCCGTTCACTCGCCCAGCAACACGGCACGCAACTGAGCCGCATCGCTGGCGACGTGATCGACCATCGAGAGATCGGTTTCGTCACCGTCGCCCTGGAACCCGACCGTGGTCATTCCGGCTGCGACGGCCGCACGCGCACCCGCGGTGGAGTCCTCGACGGCCCAACTGTCGGTCGGATCGACGCCCAACTCGGCCGCTCCGCGCTCGTAGATGTCCGGTTCTGGCTTGCCGGGACCGTCGATCTCCTCGGCGCTGATCGTGGCGTCGAACCGCGAGAGGAGATCGAACCGCTCGTCGATGACGTCCATCCAGTCCCGGGGTGCCGAGGTCGTCAGCGCCAGCGCGACGCCGGCCGACCGCAGGTCCGCCAACAACTCGTGTGCGCCCGGCAACAGCGTCGCGTACTCGCCGTAGATCCGCTCACCGGCCTCCTCGAACAGTCCTTCGAACTCCTCCCGGGAGACGACGACGTCGTACTCGGCGGCGAGGTCGGGGTACACCTCCTTGTAGTTGCGGCCGGTGACCGCCGAGACGGGGATCTCGTCGTCGGGGGCTGCCGTCGGGAGGATGTGATCGCGCTGGACGCTGACCCAGTGGTCTTCGGACTGGACCAACACGCCGTCCATGTCAAAACAGATCGCTGACGGTGGTTCGCTCATTACCATCCAGTCGCTCGGCGACGGCTTTGGCTGTTGTGGCTCCGGCAGTGGACCGCTCTCGGTCACGACACACCGCGTTCTCGCTGTTCTGGCCCCGCTCTGCCGGCTCGCTGAACTCTGTGCAGACTGGAACCAGCCGTCGGTCAGACCGCGCGTGGCTCGCGGTCGATCAGTCGTCGCCGGCGGCCGGGCTGGTCCCGTCGACGTCCGGCGAATCCTGCTCGTTCGTCTCCGTGTCGTCGCTGACCTCGAACTCGTCGACCAGCTCCTCCAGGTCGTCCGCGAGGCCGGCCACCGACCGGACGTTCTCGGAGACGCTGGTGAGCGAACTGGACTGTTCCTCGGAGGCAGCCGAGACGTTGCTGGCCTCCGCGGCTGTCTCCTCGCTGACGCTGCTGACTTCGTCGACCATCGCCACGACCTCCTCGGTGGTGGCCGCCTGGTCGTCCGTGGCGTCGCTGATCTCCGTGACGCCGCGCTCGGCCTCGTTGACGGCCTCGGCGATCTCGTCGAACAGGTCGATGGCGTTTTCGGTGGTCCTGACGCCGCTTTCGACCTGGTCACGCATCTCTTCGATGTCGTCGACCGTTTCGTCCGTCGATTCCTGGACCTCGGTGATGAGTGACTCGACCTCCTCGCTCGCCTCGCCGGCCTCCGCCGCGAGGGATTTGATCTCGTCGGCGACGACGGCGAAGCCCTCGCCCGCCTCGCCGGCTCGTGCGGCTTCGATGGAGGCGTTCAGTGCCAGCATGTTCGTCTGCTCGGCGATGTCGGTGATCATCGCGACGATCTCGCTGATCTCCTCCATCTCCGTCTGGAGGTCCGAGACCTGGTCGACCGCGTCGTCGGCGCCGTCTTCGATCTCCTCGATCTCGGTGGAGGCCTCGGCAGCCTGCTCGCTCCCCTTCTGTGCTCGCTCGGCCGCCTCCTGTGCCGTGTCGGCTACGTCGACCGACGAGGAGGCTATCTCCTCGATGGTCGCCGACATGTCGTTCATCTCGCTGGCGACTTCCTGGAGGTTGCCGGACTGGGTGTCGGCCCCGCTGGATATCTCCTGGACCGACTTGGCGACCTCCTGGCTCGCCTCCTCGATCTCGGTTGTGCTCGCAGCGACCTCCTGGCTCGCCTCGTTCACGTCCTGTGCGATCGACTGGACCTGCGCGATGCTCTCGTCGACTGCGTCGAGGCCCTCGTCGATGTTCCTGAGGACCTCGCCGTAGGCCCCGGGCAGGTCGGTGTCGAGATCCTGGTCGAGGTGCCCTTCCCGGAGGTCCGCGCTCACGGCCTCGAGCTGGTCGAAGCTCTCCGAGAGCTGTGTGAGGCCGGAGTTGAGTTCGCGCATGACCTCGCCGTAGTCGCCGGGCAGGTCGGTGTCGAGATCCTGGTCTAGCTCTCCGGCGCGGACGTTCTGGCTCGCCCGGCTGATCTCGGTGAAGCTCGCGCTGAGCTGGGTCATCCCGTCTTCGAGCCCCACCATGATCTCACCGAACTTCCCGGGCATGTCGGTCTCGATCTCGTCGTCGAGATGTCCGTCGCCGAGCGAGTCGCTGACGGCTTCGATCTGCTCGACCTGTCGGTTCAGGTTCGCTTGCATGTCCTCGAAGGCAGTCACCATCTCGCCGATCTCGTCGTCACCGGTCGAGATATCGTCCGTCTGGTCGAACTGCCCCTTCGACAGTGCTATCGCCCGGTCGCGGACCTGCTCGATCGGCTTCGAGATGTACCGGGCCGCCGCGTATCCCGTCACCGAGACCACGATGGCTGCGAGAACGAACAGCCCGATGACGAGGTTCCGTGCGGAGTCGGTCGTGCTCTGGAGCTGTGCGCCGAGTGCCGCGATCGGCTCGTTGATGTCCTGTTCGGGGACGGTCGCGACGAGGGTGTACTGCTTGTCGCCGAGTTGGAGCGGCGCGAAGCCGACGTACCTCGTGGCGTTCCCCTCACCGTCCACCTGTTTGGTGTGGGTCGTCATCCCCGACTCGCCGGCGAGCATCCGGTTCTGTGCGATCGTCCCGAGTTCCGTCCCGTACTCGCCGTCCGCGACGTTCGTCCGCTGTTCGATCATGCTCCGGTCCGGGTGGCTGACCGTCTCGCCGCGGTCGTTGAGGATGTAGAGGTAGCCGCTCTCACCGACCGTCACACGGTTCGTGGTCTCCGTGATGATGGAGTAGTTGAACTGGGCCGCGACGACGCCACGGAACTCACCGTCTCTGTAGACCGGCGTGGAGACGTACTGCGTTTCGTGTCCGTCTGCGGTCTGGACCCGCCCGAAATAGGCCTCGCCCTCGCTGCCGGACTTGGCCTTGGTGAACCAGTCCGCGTCGGCGTAGGACTGTGAGCGGTCCGAGCCGGTGGTCACGTCCTGGCCCGTCCGGTCGGCGTGAAGGATCTCGTCCCCGTTCGGACCGGCGAACGTGAGGTGTTCGTACGCCAGGTGTTCCTCGTCACCGACGGTGACCGACCGTGTCAGGAGGTACCGCTCGAAGGAGTCCGCCATCTCGCTCTGGGCGTCGTCGACTGCGGTCTGTTGGAGTTCGTAGTAGTAGACGCTCGGGGCGATGACCCAGTCGAAGGGCTCGTAGTACGTGTAGGCGATGAACTTCGTCATCTCGGGGTTGCCCTCCTGGGTCGTGTCCTCCCACTCGTACTCGGCGATGCCCCATTCCTCGCCGTTGCGGATCGCCTGGTTGGACTCGACCTCGGTCTCGATGTCCTCGAAGACGACCAGCGTGCCCCCGCTGTCCTCGACGAGGTTGTGCCCGTCGTCGAGGCTGTGGTGGACGACGACGTTGGAGTCGCTGTCGGTGATGTACGCGTACCCCGTGTTACCGAAGTAGCCGGGCTGGAACGAGTCGTACATGGTCCCGGCCGGGCGCGTCTGGTCCCCGTCCGTCCCGCCGATCATCGACTCGACTTCCCGTTTGACTTGCGCTTGCTCTGCGGGAGAGAGGTCTTCCCAGTCCTGTCCGTCGTACTGCTTTTCCAGCACCATCTGCATCGCGTTGTCGATGCTGGTCCGCATCTGGAGGGACGTGTACCCGAGCTGGCGTTGACTCGACTCCTGAACGAGTTCCATCTCGCCGTCCCGCGCGGCCAGGTAGTTCTCCATCGTCGAGGAGTCCGACAGCGACCGAACGTCGACCTCGCGCTGGTTGACCTGGTTCTGGATGCCTTCCTGTCGGGCTTCGACGCTGTTGTTCAACTGGTCGGTCATCGCCCCCCGGAGGTAGTTCCCGCTCTGGGTCTGGGCGTCCTGGTTCAGCTGTCCCATACTGTTGGCTGAGAGCAACCCGACACCGGCTAGCGGTGCCAGTGAAATTGTAAGAAGTAAGGCTATTAGCTTGATCTGCAGATCCATACTATGGCTCGAATAATTCCCATCTTAACCCTTGTCTCCGAATTTTCTGTATTGATAATCGACGGCCAAAACGCTAATGTAGGTTGATATCGAGGTTTAAATTCTGAACAACAGTACGCTAGTTGTTGCCTACCACGTCTCGACTTACTACTGCCCCTGACACTAGTTTTGAATATCAGATTCACAACCAAACGCGCTCGCCGTGGGAACCTTCAAATACTAGTACGCGACCAGGCCGGGCCATGCACGACGGAACGCGTGTCATGGCCGGCCAGTGTACGACCGTCTTCGAGGGTTCGCGCGAGCGCGAACAGCGCGGCGACGTGTTGGTGGTGGTCAAGCCCGACAACACCGTGTTGGTCCACGATGCCGGGGGGTACCAGCCGGTCGCCTGGTTGACCCGCGCGGAGAGTGTCGCCGTCGAAGACGGGACGGTCACGGCCCGGGATGGCGACGATCTCCTCCGTGTCGTCGCCCACGAGGAACACGGCAGCGCCCGGTTCCCCGCCTCGGAGGCCGGCGTCCCGGTCGCGGACTGCCCGGACTGTCCCGGGACGCTGGTCCGGACCCGCGGGACCGTCGCCTGCACGGCGTGTTCGCGCAGCCACGGCGTCCCCAGCGACGCCACGGTCACGAAGGGCCGCTGTGCGGACTGCGGGCTTCCGACGATCCGGGTCGAACGCGGCGACGCCTTCGAGGTGTGTCTCGACCGGGAGTGTGAGGCCATCGACGACCGGGTGACCGAGGCCTTCGACCGCCGGTGGGACTGTCCGGACTGCGGGAGTGACCTGCGCATCCTCCGGAAGGGCGGCTTGCTGGCCGGTTGTGAGCAGTATCCGGACTGTGACACCGGCTTCTCGGTCCCGAGCGGGTTGGTCGTCGACACCTGTGACTGCGGGCTCCCGGTGTTCGAGACGGCCGGCGGACTGCGCTGTCTGGACAGCACCTGCGAGGAGCGTGCTCGGTGAGGTGATCGAGGCGGCCGAACCCGCAGGGGCTTTGTCCCGGCGTCCGTCATCTCGGGCATGGACTTGACGCTTTCCGGCGGCCTCGTCCGGGCCGGCGAGCGCGCACGCGAGCGGTTCTACGACTCCAGTGGCTACGGCCACGTCGAGAACGGCGGTGCCCTCACGCTGGCACCGGTCGAGGCTGCCCACCTGCTGTACCGGGGTGACATCGACAGCGTCGACGGGATGGACGTCCGGGCGCTGCTGTCCTCGGCGGTCGTCTCGGAGGTCGCCTTCTTCGTCTACAAGGACCTGCGTGACCGCGGGTTCTATCTCACGCCCGCACGCGAGGGGTGGGTCGACGACCCCGAGGGGATCGACTTCGTCGTCTACCCCCGTGGGAAGGGGCCATGGGACGACACCGTCGAGTACCGCGTCCGCGTCGTCGGCGAGCGCGACACTGTTCCGGCCCGGGAGGTCGGGGACTGCGTGCTGGCGGTCGTCGACGAGGAGAGCGAGATCACGTATCTGGCGACCGACCGACCCGCAGTCGAGGGGACCAGCGACCCGTCGGTCCCGGCCGCCGAGGGCGATCTGCTCGCCGAGCGGGTGCTGTGCTGGGACCCACCCACGGAACTGTACGAACGGGCCTTCTACGGCCAGCGGCTCGACGACGAGGGGGCGGTCCAGCTCTCGCTTCTCGAAGCCACCTACCTCGCTCGCGATGGGTCCCTGACCGTCGACGGTGGGGCCGAGGCAGTCCTCGAACGTGGCCGCGAGGTCGAGGGCGAGCGGTTCGACCGGCGGCTGACGGCGTACTCGACGCTCCGGGAACGCGGTGTCGTCCCCAAGACCGGGTTCAAGTTCGGCGCGGACTTCCGGACCTACGCCGACGTCGACTCCATCGATGATCTGGGCCACTCCGAACTCCTGGTCCGGGTGCTCCCGGCGACCCATACCTTCGATCCGCGGGACCTCGCGCTGGACGTCCGGCTGGCCCACGGTGTGCGCAAGCGGATGGTGTTCGCGCTGGTCGGCGACGGCGTCGAGTGGCTGTCGGTCGCGCGGTTGACACCGTAAGGGGCGGACCCGGAAGGCATAAGACCGTGTTCGCGCATGTCACCGATATGGTGTCCACTTCCGTCGACGGCTGGCGCTGGCGCGACCGGGAAGTGGACAGTCTCGCGGTCCCCGCACGGCGGGCCTAATCCGCCGGCGAGGCCGACGATGCTCCCTCCACTTTTCGCCTGGCTTCGAGCGCACACCGACACGACACACGACACATGACGCGAGATACACACACCGACGACGGATCGACGGACGACCAGCCCCGGCCGGACGACGCGACGAACGACACGAACCGATCCCCGTCGTCGCTTCGCCCCGACGGCGGGACGGACGCTGCGGGCGCGGACGACGTACGGCTCGACCCGTGGGGGTCCTCGACCATCGCCGACTACCACAAACTGTTCGAGCAGTTCGGCATCGAGGAGTTCGACGAGGTGTTGCCCGCGGTCCCGAACCCCCACTACCTGATGCGCCGGGGCGTCATCTTCGGCCACCGCGACTACCGGCCGGTCGCCGACGCCATGCGCGAGGGCGAACCGTTCGCGGCCCTCTCGGGGTTCATGCCGACCGGCGACCCCCACATCGGTCACAAGATGGTCTTCGACGAGATCGTCTGGCACCAACAGCAGGGCGGGGACGCCTACGGCCTCATCGCGGATCTGGAGGCCCACGCCGCTCGCGGGCTGACCTGGGCGGAGATCGACGAACACGCCCGCAGCTACGTCCTCTCCTTGCTCGCGCTCGGGTTCGACCCTGAGGAGGGGGAACTGTACCGACAGTCCGAGAACCGCCAGTTACAGGACCTCGCCTTCGAACTCGGAGCCGAAGCCAACGCCTCCGAACTACAGGCCATCTACGACTTCGACGGGGAGACGAACATCTCCTACATGCAGTCGGTCGTCACCCAGATGGCCGACATCCTCTACCCACAACTGGAGGAACCAAAGCCGACGGTCATCCCCGTCGGCCCGGACCAGGACCCCCACATGCGTCTGGCCCGGGACCTGGCCGCGCGGATGCGCTACTTCGGCGTCACCGAGGCCTTCGCGAGTTTCGAGACCGGGCCGACCGAGCGGGCGCTGCTCCGGCAGGCCTACGACGCACGCGGGGAGTACGCCGACGACCCCGAGCGGCCACGCTGTGTCGAGGCCGCCGACTGGCTCCGCGAGGCCGAACCCACACCCGACGACGCCCGCGAGTCGGTCGCCGAGAAACTCGACAACGCCGGCAAGGAACCGCTCCGCCCGCGAACACGAATCTACGATCGCAACGCGACCGACGCGGCCTTCGAGGCCCTGATCGAGGCCGTCGACGGCGAGAAACGCGTCTACGACGAACACGTCGACGCCTTCGAGCTGGACGCTGCCGAGGCGGAACGACTGGCCCGCGAGGTCGAACTCGACAACGGCGGCCACGGTTTCGTCCCGCCGTCATCGATCTATCACCGGTTCATGACCGGCCTCACCGGCGGGAAGATGTCCTCCTCGATTCCGGCCTCCCACATCTCGCTGCTGGACGACCCTGAAGACGGCTACGACAAGGTCAAGTCGGCGACGACCGGCGGCCGCTCGACCGCCGAGGAGCAACGCGAGAAGGGCGGGAAAGCCGACGAGTGTCCGGTCTACGAACTGTACGCCTATCTGCTGGCCGGCGAGGACGACGCGTTCGCCGAGGAGGTCTACGAGGAGTGTGTCGGCGGCGAACGGCTCTGTGGCGGCTGTAAGGAGCAGGCCGCCGAACTGATGGAGTCGTTCCTCGAAGAGCACCAGGAGAAACGCGCCGAGTGGGAAGCGAAACTCGACGACCTCGACATCGAGTTCGACTCGGACCGCAAGCGAGCCTGAGGCTACAGGCCGTCCAGCGCCGCGACGACGACTTTCGCGGTCACTTCCGCCGCGGCTTCGCCCCCGTCGACGGCGACCTCGACGACTTCTCCGCCGGTGTCGACCAGTACCGTCGCGGCCTCGCCGCTGCCCTCGACGGCGACTTCGGCCGCTCGTTCGCCGGTCTCGACGACGGTATCGACCTGCTCTGTGGGCAGCGCCGCTCCCTCCCGGACCGTCGCATCCGGGTTCAGATCGTCGCTCTCGGGGACCGAGAGGTCGCCAAGCGCGGCTTCGATCTGTGACGGGTCCGGCGTCGCGCCGGCGAGTCCCTGCTGGAGTTCCTCGCCGACCGTGGCGACGACGTTTCCGGGTATCTGGGAGAGATCCAGGGCCGTGCCGACCCAGCGCTCGACTGTCGATGCGCCCCGCCGTTCCGACTCGTCGTCGGGGACCATATTCCGGGATCTGACCGGCTGTCCTATATGGTTTGGCCCGTCGACCCGACCCTCGACACAACCCTTTTGGCCGGCCGTCACGATCGGTCCCACATGGCATCCGAATCCCACCGTGCCGACGCCGCTCGCCAGCCACCTCGCCGTCCGGGGTTCGGCTTCTTCTTCGCCGCCTGACGGGTGGCGGACTCCGGGCGCGCCCAGGGGCGTTCCCGGACGAAACCGCTCGACGAGCGAGGATCGCCCTCGCGTGAAGTGAGAACCGTTAACTGAGCGACCCGCGGTTATCCCCACAAGACCGAGACACCCGTATGAAACGACCACAGGCACAGGTGGCCGTCCTGCAGGCCGCCGACGCACAGGAGGACCGACGTATCGACGACGTGGCGAGCGAGGCCGACCTGCAACCGCAGGCGGCCGCCCGCGCCGCGTTCGAACTGGAAGCCGACGGGCTGGTCGCCGTCTCCGAGGAGACCGTCGCCCACTACGAACTCACCGAGGAGGGCGACCGCTACGTCCGCGAGAGCCTGCCCGAACAGGACCTCTACGCCGCCGCGATGGACGCCGGTGCCGGCGACGGTCCCGTCCAGATGGGCCAGGTCATCGGGGCCTCGGGCCTCGAAGGCGGCGCCGTCGACATCGCGCTGTCGAACTACGCCCGGAAGGGGTACGGCGAGATCGACAGCGGCGAGATCACCGCCGATCCCGATGTCTCCCCCGGGCAGGACCCGGAGATGCTCGCGCTGGAAGCCGTCGCCGACGGTCGCGTCGACGACGCCGAGGAGGCTGCGCTCGACCAACTGGAACGCCGAGGGCTCGTCGAGGTCCACGAGGAGACGATCCGCTCGGTGGTGCTGACCGACGACGGCGTCACCGCGCTGATGGAGGGCGTCGAGGTCGCCGAGACGGTCGACCAACTCACCCCCGAACTGCTCACCAGCGGCGAGTGGGACGAGGTGGAGTTCACCGAGTACAACGTCGAGGCCGACGCCGAGGACGCTCCCCACGGCAAGGAACACATCCTCCGACAGACCGCAAACCGCGTCAAGGACACGCTGGTCGGGATGGGTTTTCAGGAGATGGAGGGTCCCCACGTCGACGCCCAGTTCTGGATCAACGACTGCCTGTTCATGCCCCAGGACCACCCCGCACGGACCCACTGGGACCAGTTCGCCCTGGAACAGCCCGACGAGATCGGCGACCTGCCCGAGGAGTTAGTCGATCGGGTCCGCTCGGCCCACAAGGAGGGCGTCGGTCCCGACGGCGAGGGGTACCACTCCCCTTGGGAGGAAGACGTCGCCCGCGGGCTGGACCTGCGTGGGCACACCACCTCCCTGTCGATGCGATACCTCTCGGGCGAGGAAGTCGGGGAACTGGAGCCGCCCGAGCGGTACTTCAGCGTCGAGAAGGTCTACCGTAACGATACGCTCGACCCGACCCACCTGCTGGAGTTCTTCCAGATCGAGGGGTGGGTCATGGCCGAGGACCTCTCGGTGCGTGACCTGATGGGGACGTTCACGGAGTTCTACGAGCAGTTCGGCATCACCGATCTGGAGTTCAAACCCCACTACAACCCCTACACCGAGCCCAGTTTCGAGCTGTTCGGGACCCATCCCGAGACCGGCGAGATCGTCGAGGTCGGCAACTCCGGCATCTTCCGGGACGAGGTCTTAGAGCCCCTTGGCGTCGACTGTGACGTGATGGCCTGGGGCCTGTCCCTAGAGCGACTCTTGATGCTCATCTACGGCTTCGAGGATATCCGGGACGTACACGGGACGCTGTGTGATCTCGAACTGCTGCGAGAGACGGAGGTGATGCACTGATGCCTGTCGTCGACGTCGACCCCGACGAACTGCGCCGGTTGACCGGCCACGACGAGAAAGACGACGACGAACTCCGCTCGGACCTGTTCGATCTGGGCCTGGAGTTCGAGGGGCTGACCGAGGACGACGAGTTCCAGTTGGAGTTCGCGCCAGATCGGCTCGACCGCCTCTCGGTCGAGGGGGTCGCCCGTTCGCTGCGGTACCACTACGGCGACGACCGCGGGGTGTACGTCCCCTCGACCAACAGCGCCGAGTGGACCATCGAGGTCGAGGACCAGCCGGCGGAGCGACCCTACGTCACCGGTGCCGTCGTCCGCGGGCTGGACATGGGCGAGGACGCCCTGGAGTCACTCATCCAGGTCCAGGAGAAACTCCACGCGACCATGGGCCGCAAACGGGCGAAGGGTGCGATCGGCGTCCACGATCTCACGATGCTCAAAGGCGCGCCCGCCACCGAGGGCACCGGCAAGTCGATCACCTACACAAGCGTCGATCCGGACGAAGAGACGTTCGTCCCGCTCGATGCCGACCGGGAGATGACGCCCAACGAGGTCATCGCCGACCACGAGACCGGCCAGACGTACGGCGATCTCGTGGCCGACTTCGATCGCGTGCCCGCCATCTACGACTCGATCGGCCTGTTCTC
Organism: Haloarcula halophila; assembly: GCF_029278565.1. Classification (NCBI taxonomy): domain Archaea; kingdom Methanobacteriati; phylum Methanobacteriota; class Halobacteria; order Halobacteriales; family Haloarculaceae; genus Haloarcula; species Haloarcula halophila. The sequence goes on from NZ_CP119559.1 coordinate 2,086,761, forward strand.
GTTCCCGCCGGTGATCAACGGCCAGCGGACGGAGGTCAGCGAGAACTCCCGGGACCTCTTCATCGAGATGACCGGGACCGACCAGTGGACCATCGACCACATGCTGAACATCGTCTGCTACGCCCTGGAGGCCCGCGGCGGGACCGTCGAACGCGTCGCGGTCGAGTACGCCGACGACGCCCCCGGCGAGTACGTCGGTCGCACGCTCGATCGACCGGACTTCTCGACGCGGACGAAGACGGTCTCCCACGAGCGCATCGAGAGCATCCTCGGGGTCTCCCTGGACGAGCGTGAGGTGATCGACTACGCCGAACGGGCCGGACTAGACGCCGAAGAGACCCGCGGCGACGACCTGGCCTACGACGTGGAGATCCCTCCCTACCGGGTCGACGTACTCCACCCGCTGGACGTCATCGACGACATCGGCCGGGCGCTGGGATTCAACAGCCTCGAACCGACCTATCCCGACGTCTCGACGGTCGGCGGCCGCCACGACCGCTCCCGACTGGAGGACGCCGCCCGGGACGCGCTGGTGGGACTTGGCTTCGAGGACCTGCTGAACTTCCATATGACCAACGAGGCCGAGAACTTCGAGCGGATGGGGCTGTCGGCCCCACGGGCCGACGAACGAGCGAGCGGTGACGACCGCGAGCAGTCCGACGACGACTGCCTCGGTGCCGCCGCTCCGGTCACGATCCAGGAACCCTACAGTGAGGATTACACGATCCTCCGAACCTGGGCGCTCCCATCGCTGCTGATGGTCCTAGAGAACAATACCCACCGGCGATATCCCCAGGACCTCGCGGAGATCGGTCTGGCGGCCCACGTCGACGACGACGTGAACACCGGTGCCGCCGAACGCCGGACGGTCGCCGGTGTCCTCGCGCGTACGGACGCCTCCTACGAGGACGCGAAGGCCCGCCTGCAGACACTCGCGGAGTCGTTCGACGCCGAGCTGGAGACGCCCCCGACCAGCCACCCGTCGTTCATCTCCGGTCGGGCCGCCGAAGTCGTCCTCGACGGCGAGTCGGTCGGTGTCCTCGGCGAGATCCACCCGAAGGTGCTCGTCGAACACGATCTGGAACTGCCGGTTGCGGCCTTCGAGTTCCGGCTGGACGGGCTGGAGTAAGTCCGCGAGCGACCGAAGAGAGCGAGCGATTTTTCGCCCACGTTTTTCGAGGACCGGTTCGCGAACGGAGTGAGCGAACCCGACGACGAAAAAGGTGGTAGCAACACGATCTGGAACTGCCGGTTGCGGCCTTCGAGTTCCGGCTGGACGGACTGGAGTAACCCGCGAGCGACGGACTCACTCGTCGCCCGGATAGACGTACTCGACGTCTTCCGGCCGGTCCGTCCCGTCTTGCTCGACGACGATTGTCGAGGAGAGTCTGTTGAACAGTCGCAGTCCCTCCTCGTCGTAGGCAAGCCAGCCGATGAGGCAGTCGAGCGGGAGGACGAACGCCTTCCCGAAGCTTTCGATGGCCGCAGTGCCGTAGTCGATCGACTCACCCCGCTCGTCCGTGACGGCGATGCTCATCACCATCTTCCCGGCCGACTGGCCGCGCGATCCCTCCAGTGCCGTCCAGTAGAGGAACAGGGCGACGCCGTTCAGGCCGGCCAGCGGCGACGCGGCCAGGCCCCCGGCCAGCACCGAGAACGCGCTGGCGAGTTCTCCCAGGGAGCCGAGAACGGCGCCGACGATGACGACATCGACGAGCCATGCGAGGAACCGATCCGTCCAGGACGCGATGTGGAGGGTACGACTGTCAGCTTCCATGTGACGGGCAACACCTGCCCGGTATTTTAGCGTTCGCCGCTAGAGGTCGGCCCCGACCGCGTCGCCGACACTGTCGAACCCGTCTTCCTCAAGCAGTTCCAGTAGCCCGTCGTTGATCTCGCGGGCGATCGACGGGCCGCGGTAGACGAGACCGGTGTACAACTGTACGAGCGAGGCGCCGGCACGGATCTTCCGGTAGGCGCCGTCGGCCGTCGAGACCCCGCCGACGCCGATCACCGGCACGTCGACGCGTTCGGCGACGAACCGGACCATGCGGGTCGACTCCCCCTCGATGGGCTTGCCAGAGAGTCCGCCCCCTTCGACAGCGTTCGCCGAGCGGAGGCTGGCCGGCCGTTCGGTCGTGGTGTTGGTCGCGACGACGCCGTCCAGTCCGAGTTCGGTGACCAGATCCAGCGCGTCTTCGACGGCCGGGTCCGGGAGGTCCGGCGAGAGTTTCACCAGCAACGGGCCGGCGCCGGCGTCCTGGAGTTCACCGAGGATGGCCTCCATCGCGTCGCGGTTCTGGAGTTCCTCGAACCCCTCGGAGTTGGGACAGGAGACGTTGACGACGAAGAAGTCGCCACCCTCGGCGACCCGTTCGTAGGTGTAGCGGTAGTCCGCCGGCGCCTCGTCCGTCCCGACGTGTTCGCTCTTGGCGATGTTGACACCGACGGGGAACGGTGCGTCGGTCCGGGCTAGCCGGTCGCCGATGACGTCCGCGCCGTCGTTGTTTAGCCCCATCCTGTTGATGATCCCCTCGTCTTCCGGGAGACGGAACATCCTGGGGCGGGCGTTCCCGGTCTGTGGGTCGGCGGTGACGCCGCCGACCTCCGCGAAGCCAAAGCCCAGTGCGGCCAGGACCGCCGGGATCGTGGCGTTCTTGTCGAACCCCGCGGCGACGCCGACTGGGTTGTCGAACGTCTCGCCGAAGGCGTTGACCTGTAGTCGACTGTCGGTCACGGTGTAGTGCCGAGCGAGCGCGTTCGCCAGTGGTGTCCCGTCGACGGCTTCGAGCAGTCGGTGGACGCCCGTGTTGGCCGTCTCGGCGGGCAGCGAGAACAGTAGCGGTTTCGCGATATCGTAGAGTCTCATTGGAGGTGTACTGACACCGTCTTGGAACGGACTGTCCGCGACAGTGCGTCAGAAATCGTGTTCAACGTCTTCGGGATCAGCCTTCTGGATGATTATCTTGTTATCGCGCACGCGGACGAACACTTCGTCGCCGATCTCCATTCCAGCGACTGCGAGTTCGTCTTCGTGGATGTTGATGTGGACGTTGTGGTATTCGCCGTCTTCGTCTTTGGCACCACTCGGACTGAGCTTCTTCTTTCGCACCATCGCGATATCCTACTCCGTGCATCACCGCAGGATGCACTTAAGTCTACCGTGCGGTCGATGTCGGGTAGCAACTCGCTCCGTCTGACAGCTATTCCCGTCCTGTTCGACGCCCTGAAATCGAGCTTGTATATAAACGCACCCCCGGACGGAGGCCGAATACGGGGGTATATTTATGTTGTGCCATGTGCTGAGTTGACATGGAGTGGCGAAACCATGGCACGTGACAGTGACAAGCGCAACTTCGCGCTGCGTGAGGACGGTGACGAATCGAGCGTCTTCTCGGGCGGAACACCCCGGCAGGCTGCACTGAAGGCAGCCCGCCGGCTCGAACCGGCCGATAGTGAAGACGATGCTGACCGCAAAGAGATCAAACTCCGGGAGAAAGGGACTCACAAGGTCCACATCTACGAGGCCTGGGCTTGGGAAGAAGCGGCACCGGACGACAAGCCCGACTGGATGCCCGGTGACATCACGAAGGGTAACGTCTCGAAACAGGGCGTCGATCACCTCGACGACATCTGACGCCACGACGACCGGCTTTTTCCGGCCTGTCCCTTCGTTCACCGTCCTCGTAGGTCTCCCTTTGAAGCCCCCGATCTCGGTTCACGTGTCTCGATAGGGCGGCCCATGGAATCGCATGACGTAGCGGGTGTAGTTCGACGGGGTTAAGTGTAACACCGTCCTCGGAAGAAATACGATGGTGGCGCGGGGCACTGCCCCGACGCCTCCAGCATCCATCCGACGCGCTTAAGTGTAACAGGGTGCTCGGAATGGATGCACACGAGGTCCGGTCGGACGCGACAGGTTCCGACCGGCCCGGGCCGAGGCGAGCGAATCGCCGACGGAACTCGAAGCCTTTATGCAGGCTTCGAGTAAACATACAGGTCCGGAGTAAATGAGGATTCCACCCCTGCGGTCCGCCGTCAAGATGGGATCTGATGTTAGCCCTGATAGTTCGGTGACACTCGGTCGTCGAGTGTCCTCGAACACCCTTCGATAGCGACCACACCCTTTGTGGGTGTGATCCCGCCTAACCCCCCGGCCTCGTGCCGGGATACATTCCGGTTGATCCTGCCGGAGGCCATTGCTATCGGAGTCCGACTTAGCCATGCTAGTTGCGCGGGTTTAGCCCCGCAGCATATAGCTCAGTAACACGTGGCCAAACTACCCTATGGACAGGAATAACCTCGGGAAACTGAGGCTAATACCTGATACAGCTCTCATGTTGGAGTTACAGAGAGCTGGAAACGTTCCGGCGCCATAGGATGTGGCTGCGGCCGATTAGGTAGATGGTGGGGTAACGGCCCACCATGCCTATAATCGGTACGGGTCATGAGAGTGAGAGCCCGGAGACGGTATCTGAGACAAGATACCGGGCCCTACGGGGCGCAGCAGGCGCGAAACCTTTACACTGCACGACAGTGCGATAAGGGGACTCCGAGTGCGAGGGCATATAGCCCTCGCTTTTCTGAACCCTAGGGTGGTTCAGGAACAAGGACTGGGCAAGACCGGTGCCAGCCGCCGCGGTAATACCGGCAGTCCGAGTGATGGCCGATATTATTGGGCCTAAAGCGTCCGTAGCCGGCCGGACAAGTCCGTTGGGAAATCGACGCGCTCAACGCGTCGGCGTCCAGCGGAAACTGTCCGGCTTGGGGCCAGAAGATCTGAGGGGTACGTCCGGGGTAGGAGTGAAATCCCGTAATCCTGGACGGACCACCGGTGGCGAAAGCGCCTCAGAAAGATGGACCCGACGGTGAGGGACGAAAGCTAGGGTCTCGAACCGGATTAGATACCCGGGTAGTCCTAGCCGTAAACAATGCTCACTAGGTGTGACGCAGGCTACGAGCCTGCGTTGTGCCCTAGGGAAGCCGAGAAGTGAGCCGCCTGGGAAGTACGTCCGCAAGGATGAAACTTAAAGGAATTGGCGGGGGAGCACTACAACCGGAGGAGCCTGCGGTTTAATTGGACTCAACGCCGGAAATCTCACCGGCCCCGACAGTAGTAATGACGGTCAGGTTGACGACTTTACCCGATGCTACTGAGAGGAGGTGCATGGCCGCCGTCAGCTCGTACCGTGAGGCGTCCTGTTAAGTCAGGCAACGAGCGAGACCCGCACTTCTAGTTGCCAGCAACACCCTTGTGGTGGTTGGGTACACTAGGAGGACTGCCGCTGCTAAAGCGGAGGAAGGAACGGGCAACGGTAGGTCAGTATGCCCCGAATGGGCCGGGCAACACGCGGGCTACAATGGCCGGGACAATGTGATGCCACGCCGAGAGGCGGAGCTAATCACCTAAACCCGGTCGTAGTTCGGATTGCGGGCTGAAACTCGCCCGCATGAAGCTGGATTCGGTAGTAATCGCGTGTCATAAGCGCGCGGTGAATACGTCCCTGCTCCTTGCACACACCGCCCGTCAAAGCACCCGAGTGAGGTCCGGATGAGGCCACCATGCGGTGGTCGAATCTGGGCTTCGCAAGGGGGCTTAAGTCGTAACAAGGTAGCCGTAGGGGAATCTGCGGCTGGATCACCTCCTACTGATCGGGACTGGGGCGCTGCCCCAGCCCACCTAACGGGTTGTTCGAGGTCGTCGGCGACCGAGCACCTAAGAACTATCAGGGCTAACGATTGGCAGTACCTGTCGGGCCCATAGCTCAGCGGCAGAGCGCCGCCTTTGCAAGGCGGAGGCCCTGGGTTCAAATCCCAGTGGGTCCATACGACGTACCGGGTTCGAACCGTGCCCCTTAAGTGGGACACAGTGTTCGAACGTGGTACGACGACTGATGCACCAATCCGGGTGAAACCGCGATTGGGAAGGGTCGATTCGCCTACCATCTCCACCTTGGGGGCGAGTATGAAACCGTGTGTACGTGCGATCCAGGCGTCCACTGGACTCGTTCAGTTCTAACTAACGAGTCACAACGACGTTGGCTACTATGCCAGCTGATGGATAGCTCGGCTTGAGAGCTGAAGAAGGACGTGCCAAGCTGCGATAAGCCTAGGGGAGCCGCACGGAGGCGAAGAACCTAGGATTTCCGAATGAGAATCTCTTCAACAATTGCTTCGCGCAATGAGGAACCCCGAGAACTGAAACATCTCAGTATCGGGAGGAACAGAAAACGCAACGTGATGTCGTCAGTAACCGCGAGTGAACGCGATACAGCCCAAACCGAAGCCCTCACGGGCAATGTGGTGTGTGGGCCGACACTCATCACGCGACCGTCTTACAGAAGTCCCTTGGAACAGGGCACGATACAGGGTGACAGTCCCGTACGTGAGACCAGTACCGTGTGCGTCGGTTCCAGAGTAGCGGGGGTTGGAAATCCCTCGCGAATCTCGCAGGCATCGACTGCGAAGGCTAAACACTCCTCAAGACCGATAGCGGACAAGTAGTGTGAACGAACGCTGCAAAGTATCCTCCGAAGGGAGGTGAAATAGAGCTTGAACCCAGTTGGCGATCGAGCGATGGGGCATACAAGGTCCTGTCCAGAATGACCGTGGGGCGACCCACCAGTAAGACGGACAAGAAGCCGGTGTTCCATCGTACGTTTTGAAAAACGAGCCAGGGAGTGTGTCTGTATGGCGAGTCTAACCGGAGTATCCGGGGAGGCATAGGGAAACCGATATGGCCGCAGCTTACGCGAGGGCCGCCGTCTTCAAGGGCGGGGAGCCACACGGACACGACCCGAATCCGGACGATCTACGCATGGACAAGGTGAAGCGTGCCGAAAGGCACGTGGAAGCCTGTTAGAGTTGGTGTCCTACAATACCCTCTCGTGATCTATGTGTAGGGGTGAAAGGCCCATCGAGTCCGGCAACAGCTGGTTCCAATCGAAACATGTCGAAGCATGACCTTCACCGAGGTAGTCGGTGGGGTAGAGCGACCGATTGGCGTGCTCCACTCCGAGAGGAGTGGACGCGCCTGTCAAACTCCAAACCCACTGACGCTGTTGACGTGAGGATTCCGGTGCGCGGGGTAAGCCTGTGTACCAGGAGGGGAACAACCCAGAGATAGGTTAAGGTCCCCAAGTGTGGATTAAGTGTAATCCTCTGAAGGTGGTCTCGAGCCCTAGACAGCCGGGAGGTGAGCTTAGAAGCAGCTACCCTCTAAGAAAAGCGTAACAGCTTACCGGCCGAGGTTTGAGGCGCCCAAAATGATCGGGACTCAAATCCACCACCGAGACCTGTCCGTGCCTTTCACAAGGCAATCGAGTAGATTGGCGCTCTATTTGGATGGAAGCGGGGGCGAGAGCTCCTGTGGACCGAATAGTGACGAAAATCCTGGCCATAGTAGCAGCGATAGTCGGGTGTGAACCCCGACGGCCTAATGGATAAGGGTTCCTCAGCACTGCTGATCAGCTGAGGGTTAGCCGGTCCTAAGTCATCCCGTAATTCGACGATGACAACATGGGAAACGGGTTAATATTCCCGTGCCACCACACAGTGAAACCGACGCCCTGGGGTCGACCACGCTGGGCTTTCGCCCAGTCGAACCGTCAAACTCCGTGGAAGCCGTAACGGCACGAAGCGGACGAACGGCGGGATAGAGTAATGTGGTTCAACCTGGGGCCCGTGAAAAGGGAGTGTGGTGTCCGTACCGAGAACCGACACAGGTGTCCATGGCGGCGAAAGCCAAGGCCTGTCGGGATCAACCGACGTTAGGGAATTCGGCAAGTTAGTCCCGTAAGTTCGCGATAAGGGATACCTGCTCGGGAAACGAGCAGGTCGCAGTGACTCGGAAGCTCGGACTGTCTAGTAACAACACAGGTGACTGCAAATCCGCAAGGACTCGTACAGTCACTGAATCCTGCCCAGTGCGGGTATCTGAACACCTCGTACAAGAGGACGAAGGACCCGTCAACGGCGGGGGTAACTATGACCCTCTTAAGGTAGCGTAGTACCTTGCCGCATCAGTAGCGGCTTGCATGAATGGATTAACCAGAGCTTCACTGTCCCAACGTTGGGCCCGGTGAACTGTACATTCCAGTGCGGAGTCTGGAGACACCCAGGGGGAAGCGAAGACCCTATGGAGCTTTACTGCAGGCTGTCGCTGGGACGTGGTCGCCGATGTGCAGCATAGGTAGGAGTCGCTACACAGGTACTTGCGCTAGCAAGCCACCGAGACATCAGTGAAATACTACCCGTCGGTGACTGCGACCCTCACTCCGGGAGGAGGACACCGGTAGCCGGGCAGTTTGACTGGGGCGGTACGCGCTCGAAAAGATATCGAGCGCGCCCTAAGATCATCTCAGCCGGGACAGAGACCCGGCGAAGAGTGCAAGAGCAAAAGATGATTTGACAGTGTTCTTCCTAACGAGGAACGCTGACGCGAAAGCGTGGTCTAGCGAACCAATTAGCCTGCTTGATGCGGGCAATTGATGACAGAAAAGCTACCCTAGGGATAACAGAGTCGTCACTCGCAAGAGCACATATCGACCGAGTGGCTTGCTACCTCGATGTCGGTTCCCTCCATCCTGCCCGTGCAGAAGCGGGCAAGGGTGAGGTTGTTCGCCTATTAAAGGAGGTCGTGAGCTGGGTTTAGACCGTCGTGAGACAGGTCGGCTGCTATCTACTGGGTGTGTTATGGTGTCTGACAGGAACGATCGTATAGTACGAGAGGAACTACGATTGGTGGCCACTGGTGTACCGGTTGTTCGAGAGAGCACCGCCGGGCAGCCACGCCACACGGGGTAAGAGCTGAACGCATCTAAGCTCGAAACCCACCTGGAAAAGAGACACCGCAGAGAGTCCCCGTAGAAGACGGGGTAGATAGACTCGGGGTGTACGCGTCGAGGTAACGAGACGTTGAGCCCGCGAGCACTAACAACTCGAAGCCATAATCATACGCACTGTGACTCGAAAGTCACCAATCGTTGGTAGACTGAACGAGTCCAGGCGCAATCTGGATCGCACGGACACACACGATAGACCCCGACCGACAATGGTACATCATCGTGGTTCGACTCCACGAGTCGGCGTTAGGCGGCCATAGCGGTGAGGTTGCCTCCCGTACCCATCCCGAACACGGAAGATAAGCTCACCAGCGTTCCGGGGAGTACTGGAGTGCGCGAGCCTCTGGGAAACGCGGTTCGCCGCCACCATTCATACCTATTCATGACCCACCGAAGAGAGAGATCACTCTCGACGGTGGGTTTTTCGTCGTTTTTCGGGGAGTGGCAACGCTCCTTCTGACAAAGAGTACAGACCACCACAGACCAGGATGGATGCCGTTGGACGAATCCGCTACGCTTAAGCGGCGGACTCCAGTACTGACAACTGCGCCAAGGTGGCAGAGTCTGGCCTAACGCAGCGGCCTGCAGAGCCGCCCATCGCCGGTTCAAATCCGGCCCTTGGCTTTTTCCAAACATTCACGCGGTCGCTCCCGCTGCGTAGGATCTGTGTCCCGATATGAAGCAGCCAGCGTAACGAGTGCCAACTCCGCCAGTTCGGTAGGCAGCGGCTGTCCGTCACGGGCAGCATCGGGATGTGGCTGTTGGCTGATTGGTCTCGCGGGAGACGATCTCCGTAGCCACACCCTCCAGTGGCTCGGAAACACGAGCAACTAGCGTAATCATCGGAGAATCAATGCACACCCGATCGCACGACTGCGATCCGATCGGTGTGTAAGCTCTTCGATTGTTCCCGTCGGACTCACGTTCGTCCCTGAGCTCGCAGTGTCGAACGGGGTCGGGTAACGGGACGAGACCCCTTCGAACGCTGTTCTCGGGCTGGTCGTCCCGGCCGGTATAGACACGGGACATTCGTTCCGAGCATATCGTCGCCGGAACGCTACTCGATCTCTAACGACCCACCGTCATCGCTACTGGCATCTTCGTCCCACTCCAGTTCGAACTCGACGCTCAACTCGCCTGGCTGGCCGGCCGGTCCCTCGCGTTCGGCCTTGACCTCGAAGGTGGGGTTCGCTGGGGGGTCCATCGTCACCTCTTCGGCGCCCGCCCGAAGAGTGATACTCTCCCCGGAATCGAGGTTGTCTGCGACACGGCGGAGGAGCGTGGCGATCTCCGACCGAGATTGCGTCTGCTCGGATTTGAACAGTACTTCTTCTGGCATTGACAACTAGTTCGCCCGCAGTCCGGATAAATCCCCCAGTCGGGGTTCGTTATCGACGGTCCGGTGACGTTCAGTCTAGGAGACCGAGGTCGTCAGCGACGCGGTCGACGAGGTGATCGAGGACCTCGGGATCGACCTGTGCGACCGACTCACCGTCGTGAAACTGTTCGTTGTGGCTCCGGACCGATTCTTCGACCTCCTCGAACGCGATGCGTGTTCGGGTATCGCATTCCTCACAGATGACTGGGATTTCCGGCAGATCGTCCTCGGTAGTCATTTGCTCTCTGTTTGCGCAGGAGTCGCAAATAACAATTGGTTCCGTTCGCGCGCGAAGGCGCGCTGTCTGGACGAGTCGGGCCGTCACCTCGATCACAGGTGAGATTGCCGTCGACGGGCTGGAGTGACACCGTTCCGAGAGCCACCGATGGGCAACAGAAAAGTAATCGTTAAACGGCACGCAATCCGACCGTCCGAACATGCAACGACGAGCCGCGGCGGCATACTTCGTGTTCTTCCTCGTCGTCAGTGTCGCGGCGTACGCGTACATTGGCGTCGCGGAGAGCCAGCGGCCGGAGGTGACTCTCGATGCAGAGGCTGAATTGACAAACGACAGTACGTTCACGGCCGGCGAGACGACCTACACCGTCTCGAATATCCAACAAGGGAGTGGCGGTGGTGGCGGTCACGGCGGCGGTGGCGGATCGATGGCCGCGGACCTCGCCTGGACGAACGAGTCCAGTCAGTACACTGCGACGTTAGAGAACGGGTCGACGACCACCTATCAGAACGACTCGTATCTGATCCTGACGGACGGCGAATCCGGGACGGTCACGCTACGCGAGCAACTCAACGTCACTCGGCTCCTCAACGAGGACGATGCTGTCGAGGACTCGCTGGCGACCCAAAACGGGACCGACTACGTCGTCTACCGGAACAATAGCACGCTCCGTCCGCTCGCGGAGTGGCTCCCTGAACCAGACACAGTCGAGTTCCAGACCGGCGAAAACTACCCCTACACGACCGATAGTGGGTCCCAACAGACGACCATCGCGACGGTCGACTCGGGGACGGCGACCCTAGAATGGATCGCTCCGCGGGACCGCTCCGCGGAACTCTCCGAGGGCGGGAACGTCACGCTCGACGACGGCCGGTACTTCGCTCACTTCCCGGACCACAGTACGGTCCAGTTGGTCCCGATAGATCAGTACGGTGCCTACGAGGAAGACCTCGCGCGACAGGACTACTTCCACGAGCGCAAGAACGGTCTCTGGGGAATCTCGATCCTCTCGGGGATCGGCGCTGTGTTGGTTCTCGGGATGGCGTATCTCCCGGTCCGGGGCTGAACCAGCAGTTTCGCTCGACTGGTACTGATTCGGGACCGCCCGGATCACGTCACTATCCGTCGACGACGAAGCTCACGTAGAGGATACCGGCACCGATACCGCCCATCAGGAGTGCGCCGACGATCTGGATGACCGCGACCAGCATCGTCTGTGCCGTCGCCCACGGGGCGCCGATCAGGGTTCCCAGTGCGGCGAGAACGAGAAAGGCGCCCACCGCGGCGCCCAGTGGCTCTAGCGGGCTGTCGAAGGTATCCTGTAGCGCGTTCATGTTCTGGTACTGGACAGTGTGGGTCCTAAATGGTCCGGTCTCGTCTCGCTGTCGCTCGTCGGGTCGTCACAGAAACGGGTCGGGAGGGAGTTGCACCGAGTAGAGATAGTCGTCCTCACACCGTTCGGACGCTGTGACTCCCCGGGTTCGACTCCTCGGTGGCGTTTTCACTGTTCACTGTCGTTCGCAGGAAAACGGGCCGGGAGGGAGTTGAACCCCCGACCATCTGGTTAAAAGCCAGACGCTCTGCCTAACTGAGCTACCGGCCCTCGCACGAACGTGAGGGGAGAGTCGGCTAAGGGCTTACGGTCCGTCGTCGAGAAACGCCTCGATCGCCTCGTTGACGAGTTCCCCGGGTTCGGTCGCATCGATAGCGGCCTGTCGGCGGAGTTTACAGTAGGCGTCGATGTCGATTTCCAGCGTTAGCTCCCCGAGCGTGTATCCTTCGGCAGCGAGCGCGTCGGCGACCGACGCGCCCTCGTTGACGGTGCTTGCGATCGTCCGGATCTGGCGGACGGTCAGATCGTGGTCGAGTGCGGCCCAGGCCAGGAGGAGACGGGCTCTTCCGGAGACCCGTGCGATGTGTTTGGCGGCAGTCGGCGCGATCTTCCCTTTCGCGACCTGGACGCGGACCGACCGTGGGAGGTCGTGGACCCGCGACCACTTCCGGATAAACGAGACGGTCGCGCCGTTGCCCGCGCGCTCGGCAGCCGCTTTGTACGATCCTTCACCACGGACCAGCGCCGCACAGGCGGCGGCGCCACGGAGGATGTAGACGTTGTCGGCGGCACCAGCGGTGTTCTGTGCGAACTGCCCGACGACGTCGGCCGCGAGTTCGAGACTCCCGGGGTCGTCCGGATCGAACTCGACGGCCTCGTGGGCGTGCTGACCGGTGAACTGTGGGTCGCCACGGATGACCGGCTTCCCGACGGGGGATTCCCGGTCGGTCGATGGTTGGTCGGGCCGCTCTGGCATCGTCTTCCAGTTCGGCCTGGGGCCACAAAAGTATCTCGTAGGCCGGTTAGTCGTCGCCGGCTGCCGCTTCCCGCTGTTCGCTCATGTGTTCCCAGATTTCGGTGCAGCCGCATCCGTCCTCGACGTCGTCGAGGTGGTCGGTCGTCGGTTCTTCGAGTTCGTTTTCGGCGTCTGCCTCGTCGGTCGTTTGATTTACCTTCGTCATCGTTGTGAGCGGGTGACGACCGGTTTGGCCATCTACCCGTGTCGCTATCCTTCTATAGGACACCCATACTCTTAAACCCGCTCTCCCCTGTAATCCCTTCCCTGGCTGCGGTGTATAGGCATAAATTTCTGGTTCCTCCGACAGTTCGGCTCCCCACGCGAGGCGTGTGGCCGATTCACACTCACCCGCAGACGGAAAGCGGATCAGCCCGGCCCCGGCGAAACTTGTGAGCGCCGATGCCCTCAGGTACGAGCGCGATCTAATGAGATGTAATGACGACTGACGTTCACCAGCTCGACGACGGGGCCTGGATTTCCGTGAACGACTCCCGGGAAGTGAACGTCTCGGACCTGTGGCTGCTGGCGCGAAGCGACTTCTGTGACTGTGAGACGACTGATTTCCTCGCAGAGGGGTTCGTGAAAGTCGGCGTCGACCACCCGAATATCGAGGCCCGAATCGCCGGCCAGTGTATCGCATGTGGCGAAAGCGGTGTCACGGACTGGCTCGTCGTCGGCCGCGTCATAGATCCCGAGACCGGCGATTTCTCAGGTGTTGTCCACGAGAGCGTACATATCCCGGAGAAACGGACCCGTCTTGCCCGTCCGCAAGAATAGGCAATAATTTCTTATTTCACCGAGTGGGGGAGACGGTTGACGAGAAGACGCTGTGTATAAGTCTGGAGCGCTAGTGAAGATACACGACCAGCCATGCCGAGCAAGGTAGAGAACTGGAAGGACGAAGTCTACGGTACCGAGATCCGCGAACATCTCCTAGAGTTCGCGGAAGAGGGATGGGAATCCATCCCGGAAGACGAACACGACGCCTGGTTCGAGCGCTTCAAATGGTGGGGACTGTACCACCAACGCTCCGGCCAGGAGTCGTATTTCATGATGCGCATCGGGACACCGAACGGCGTCATCGAACCCGGGCAACTGGAAGTCATCGGCGAGATCGCCCGCGACTACGCGACCGGCCCCGCCGACAACCCGGAGTTCGGGTCGGCGGTCTGTGACTGGACGACCCGCCAGTCGATCCAACTCCACTGGATCAAACTGGAGGACATCCCGGAGATCTTCGAGAAGCTCGAATCGGTCGGGCTCTCGACCCAGCAGGCCTGTGGTGACTCCTGGCGGAACATCGTCGGCTGTCCCGTCGCCGGCAAGGACAAACACGAGCACATCGACGCCTGGCCCGTCGCCGAGGACCTCCACGAGACGTTCAAGGGCAACGACGACTACGCCAACCTCCCGCGCAAGTGGAAGGTCTCCGTGACCGGCTGTGACGAGGGTTGTGGGCAGGGCGACATCAACGATCTCGCCTTCGAACCCGCCGAGAAGGACGGCGAACTCGGCTTCAACATCCGTGTCGGCGGCGGCCTCTCCCGGAAGGAGGCCCGCCTCGCGCGAGATATCGACGTCTGGGTGCCACCGGAGCAGGCCGCCGACCTCGCCCACGGCATGTCCGCGCTGTTCCGCGAGTACGGCGACCGCGAGGACCGTTTCAACGCCCGCATCAAGTTCCTCATGGACGAGTGGGGTCCCCAGAAGATGCGCCAGGTGCTCCAGGACGAGTTCGTCGACTTCGAACTGGAGACCGCCGGCGAGGACATGCGGGACCAGTACACCTACAATTCCGGCGGCAACGAGGGCCACGACGACCACGTCGGGATCCACGAGCAGGACGACGGCAACTACTACGTCGGCCTGAACGTCCTGGTCGGCCGGATGGGTGCCGAGGACACGCTGGAACTGGCCGAGATCGCCGAGGAGTACGGCTCCGGCGAGGTCCGGCTGACCCAGCGCCAGAACGTCATCATCATGGACGTCCCCGAGGAGAACCTCGACGACCTCAAAAGCGAGTCCTTGCTGGCGGACTACTCGCCGAACCCCTCGCCGTTCATGCGCGGTTCGATCGCCTGTACCGGCACCGAGTACTGCTCGCTGTCGATCGTCGAGACGAAGAACCGCCAGGTCCGCTACGCACGCTGGCTCAAGGACAACGTCGAACTGCCCGCGGACCACGAGGACTTCCACATCCACCTCTCGGGCTGTACGGCCTCCTGTGCCCAGCCCCAGATCGCCGACGTCTCCCTGCGCGGGATGAAGACCCGCAAGGACGGCGAACCGGTCGAAGCCCTGGATATCGGTCTGGGCGGCGGCCTCGGCGAGGACCCGCGCTTCGCCGACTGGGTGGAGATGCGCGTCCCCGCCGACGAGGTGCCCGGTGCGATCCGGAACCTCGTGAACAACTTCAAGGACCTGCGCGAGGGCGGCGAGACGTTCCGTGAGTTCGTCGCGGACCGCGACGAGGACACTCTCGCCGAACTGGTCAAACCAGAGGAGACCGACTACCACGACCCGTACATGCACAACACGAAGATGACGTGGTACCCCTACGCCGAGGACGACGACATGGACGCTTCGCCCGCGCCGACCAACGGCGATGGCGAGCCACTGCCGTCTGACGACTGAGAGCCCGCTGCTCGGCAGTCGGTTTTCGACGGCGTCTCGGTTTTCCCGTTCGTGACCCCGGTCAGCGACACGCTGAGTTCTCCGTCGCGACACGTTCGCTGGCGGTTCGGTTGGCCGGGAGTGGCCGCTGTGCCACGACCTGGGGAAGGGCAGGGCCACCACAAGCATCCGGCGAGCGAAGCGAGTCGGTTCACGCGAATCGCTGCGCGATTCGCGCCTTTTTCGCCCACGTTTTTGCGCAAGGGGTCGGCTTTGCCGACCCCTCGACGGAAAAAGGTGGTTGGTAAGCGTTATTGCCGGCTATCGGTTAGTACCGTCTGGCAGAGGGAGGCCGGCCCCCGTGCCGCGAGGCATGAGGAAAGTCCCCCCACCCGTCCAGCAGGTGACCGGGCACAAGTCCGGGGCGGGAGACCGTCGGCACTGGAACAGCAACGACACGTCGTCGCCGGACCGATGAGGTGTGCGAATCCCGAGCGACAGTGTGGGGCCTCGCCCACACACTGGAAGCGAGGGAGAGTTAACCCACCGAGGGCCAACGTTGGCCGCCCGACGGCGCCCAACGCCAGCGACGGACCGATGGAACGGCGAATCCTCACCGGTGCAAGGCCGCGTCGACAGGTAGCTGGACACTGCGCGAACGCGCTGGACGTGGCCGCTGAGCCGAATGCCGGCCCGAACAGAAGGGGGCTTACTCCCCTCAGCCGTCTTTCATAACCGACAAATACGAACAGCCGAAGTAGTGGACTCATGAACAGAGCGGTCGCGGGTGCCGTCCTGGCACTCGTGGTGGTGCTGGCGGGCTGCAGTGGTGTGGGCGATCTCCAGCAGTTGGGGGTGGTCGGTGACGGGGAGCACCCGCTGGCCGAGGAGACCGTCACGGTCGCCGTCGACGGGACGCCACGGGAGCGGGGCCTGACCACCAGCGCCATCCGATATTGGAACGAGAACGCCGGGCAGTACGTCGATTTCAACGTCACGTTCCGGGTGGTCGCCGGCGATGGTAGCCAGCGGGACCCGGACGTCGTCGTCACGTACACGGAGTCGGTGACCGACTGCGGGGACGACGACCTCTCGGCGGGGTGTTCCCCGCGGCCGAACGCGTCGACGGGACTCGAACGACCCGCGGATATCGAGGTGCAACGCGGCTTATCCGACGAATCGACGGTCCTGGTGGCGAAACACGAGTTCGGGCATCTGCTCGGGCTGCGCCACGACGACGAGCCCCAGTCGGTGATGTACCACGAACGTGATCTCTCGATGCGTGACCGGCCCAACGCCAGCGAGCGCGCAAACCCCTGGGAGGAGGCGAGGATCACCGTCGCAGTCCGGAACGGATCACTACCGGCCGAAGAGCGCGCTGCCTACCGGGAAGAGGTGGCCTACGCGGTCGCGTACTTCCGCTCGGGAGCCGACGGGACGGTTCCGCCGAACCTCTCTGTCCGCACCGTCGAGGACCCCGACGCGGCGGACGTCGTCGTCACGCCCGTCGAGAACTCCCAGTGTCGGAACTCCCCGGGATCGTGCTCGTTGGTCCGCGGCGAGGACCCTGACGACGATGGTGCCCTAGAGACGTACAGACGGGTCGAGATCGAGACCCAGGGGACCGACACCGACGCGATCAGTTGGCACGTCGCCAGACAGCTCGCACAGGCGCTCGGAATCACCCGTGACGAACTGTCAGCCCCGCTTACGACCCGTGATCCCGAACAGCGCCGGGGACAGTGGCACGGGGAGAGCCCCGGGTGAACACTCCCGATCACTGTCGGTCGATGGGTACAAACCCTCGCCGCGTCCAGCTACCTGTATGAACGCTGAGGACCTCATCGACGCAGTCCGTGACGACAAGCAGACGGAGCTTTCGCGACTTGGCTCCTCGAAGATGCTGTACGCCGACACTCGCGGCGAGATGGAACCCGAAACCGTCACCGCCGCCGCGGCCGCACGCGAGCAGGCAGCCCAGGAGACGTTCGACGCCTGGAGCGCCGACAGTGACGACGATGCCGCGGCGCTGTTCGCCGAAGCCGCTGGCGACGCCGCCGACCGGCTCGCGGACATCGACGTTGCGCCCGCCGACCGGTCGTTCGCCGTCGACGCCGTGCTGGCCGGACTCGACGGGACCGTCGAACGACTCGGTGGCTTGCTGGGCTGGACACTCGTCGACCAGAAGGTCAAAGAACAGCTCACCGGCTTCTTCACCGGGCAGGCCGACCCACAGACCGCCAGTACGTACCGGAGCGCCGGGAAGGATGTCGCGGCACTGCGGACCGAGGCAGGCGACCTGCTGGAGACGCGCTGTGCGGACGAGGACGACTGGGGAGCCGCCGAAACGGCGGCGGCCGATGTCGTCGAAGCGGCCTACGAGGAGTACTTCGAGACGCTCGAGGAGTTAGGTGTCAACCCGAAGCCGGTCTGTTGAGAACCGACCTGCTTCTCACGTGTGATAGCCGGCCACATCGTTTTTGTCTATTGAGGGCTGTCTATCGCTATGTCTGATGCCACGGGATCGGTCGGGGCGGGCCTTCTCCCGGTCGAACGGTGGGAGCGAACGTTGCGGGACTTCGTGAAGTACACGCCGAGCGGGGACACGATACCCGACAAGACGTGGCGGGGGCGACACCGGAACGTTCTCCGCCTGTTGGTCGCACACGTCCCCGTGCTGTTTCTGTTGGGGACCTTCGACGGGACCGAGTCGGTCGTTACCGGGGCCACACTCCCGGCGATCCCGCTGACGAACGTCTTCGTGGAACTCGGCGTGATCCTGACGCTGGCCGTACTCGCACGGTGGTCCAGGTTCGGACGCCGGATCCGGACGGGGCTGGCGACGATGGGACTGGTGACCTCATCGGCGATTCTCGTCCACTTCTCGGGCGGGTACATCGAGGCGCACTTCCATTTCTTCGTGGTGATGGCCGTCGTGGCGGTCTACGAGGATTGGCTCCCGTTCGTGCTGGGGATCGTCTACGTCACTATCCAGCACGGGTACTTCGGCATGATCGACCCGAGCCGGGTGTACAACCACGCCGCCGCGATCAACAACCCGTGGGCGTGGGCAGTCATCCACGCCGTCTTCGTCCTCGCGCTGGCTGGCGCGCTGATGACGAACTGGTACTCGACCGAACGCTCCCGAGAGGAGGCACGGAACCGCCTCGAAACCGCCCGTGAGAAGACCGCTGAGGTCGAGGACCTTGAAGCCAAGAACGCCGAGATCGAGCAGGCCCGGACCGAGGCCGAGCGGGCGACACAGGAAGCAGAGCAACGCCGGGAGGAGGTCGAACGGATCAACGAACACCTCGAGCGGAAAGCGGACGCCTACAGTGCCGCGATGGCGAAGGCTGCCGACGGCGACCTCACGGTCAGGCTCGACAGCGAGAGCGAGAACGAGGCGATGGCACAGATCGCCGAGTCGTTCAACGTGATGCTGAGCGAGACCGAAGCGACGATGAAAGAGATCCAGCGGTTCGCCGCCGAGGTCACGACCGCCAGTGCGGAGGCCGAGAGGCGGACCGGTTCGGTCACGGCGGCGAGCCAGGCGGTGCGCGGGTCGATCGAGGAGATCTCGGAGGGTGCGACCGAACAGCGCGAGATGCTCGCGGACGTCTCCAACGAGATGAGTGACCTCTCGGCGACCGTCGAGGAGGTCGCCGCCTCCGCCGCGTCGGTCACCGAGGCCTCACAGGAGACCGCCGAGATCGCCGAAGACGGTGAACGGACCGCCCAACAGGCCATCGAGAACGCTCGGGAGAGCCAGCGCGCGATCGATTCGACTGTCGACAACGTCGAACGGCTGGACGAGCGGATGGCCGAGATCGGCGAGATCGTCGAGTTGATCGGTGATATCGCCGAGCAGACGAACATGCTGGCGCTGAACGCCAACATCGAGGCGGCCCGTGCGGGCACCGGTGAGGGCGGCGACGGGTTCGCCGTCGTCGCCGACGAGGTCAAGCAGTTGGCCGAGGAGACCCGTCAGTCGGCCCAGGAGATCGAACAGCTCATCGAGGAGACGCAGGCCCAGACGGAGACGACCGTCGGCGAGGCCCGCGAGGCGAAAGCGTACATGCAGGACTCCGTCGAGGTCGTCGAGGAGGCCGTCGAGACGTTCACCCGTGTCGCCGAGAACGCGGAGTCGACCGACCGCGGAATCAGGGAGATCAGCGATGCGGCCGACGAACAGGCCAACAGCACCGAACAGGCCGTCTCGACGGTCGATACCGTCGCGGAGATCAGCCGGACGACCGCCGAGGAGGCGGACCGCGCGTCGACGGCCGTCGTCGAGCAGGCCGAGACCGTCTCGGAAGTCAGCGAGAACGTCGAGACACTCAGCGACCAGGCACAGGAACTCCAGTCGCTGCTGGCGAAGTTCGAGGTCGGCGAGGCCGCTGCCGAGACGTCCCCGTGACCGACGGCTCCGAAGCCCTGCCGTTCGACAGTTGGCGGTAGGGAGTCACTGGCGCGACCGCGCCGCTCAAGTCGCTGGACGCCTACTGTCCGACAATGAGCGACGCCGGAGGCCCGCTTTCGAGAGACCGGCCGGACGTAGACCGCGAGTTCCGGGTCGACGCCCCCTTCGACCCCGCCGGCGACCAGCCCGAGGCCATCGAGCAACTGGCCGAGGGGTTTCGCCAGGGGATGGACGAACAGACGCTCCTGGGGGTCACTGGGTCGGGCAAGACCAACACCGTCTCCTGGGTCGTCGAGGAGATCCAGCAGCCGACACTGGTCATCGCACACAACAAGACGCTGGCAGCACAGTTGTACGAGGAGTTTCGCAACCTCTTCCCGGACAACGCAGTCGAGTACTTCGTCTCCTACTACGACTACTACCAACCGGAGGCCTACGTCGAACAGACGGACACGTTCATCGACAAGGACGCCTCGATCAACGACGAGATCGACCGCCTGCGCCACTCCGCGACGCGATCGTTGCTGACCAGGGACGACGTGATCGTCGTCGCCTCGGTCTCGGCGATCTACGGGCTGGGTGATCCGCGCAACTACGTCGACATGTCCCTCTCGCTGGAGGTCGGTCAGGGGATCGACCGCGACGAGGTGTTGGCGCGGCTGGTGGATCTGAACTACGAGCGCAACGACGTCGACTTCACGCAAGGGACCTTCCGCGTTCGGGGAGACACCCTCGAAATCTATCCGATGTACGGCCGCTACGCCATCCGCGTGGAGTTCTGGGGTAACGAGATCGACCGGATGCTGAAAGTCGATCCCCTGGAGGGCGAGGTCAAAAGCGAGGAACCCGCGGCCCTGATCCACCCGGCCGAACACTACTCGATCCCCGAGAAACGGCTCGAACGGGCCATCGAGGAGATCGAGGAGCTGCTGGAGGAACGCATCAGCTACTTCGAGCGCCAGGGCGACCACGTCGCCGCACAGCGCATCGAGGAGCGGACCACCTTCGACATCGAGATGATGGAGGAGACGGGCTACTGTTCGGGCATCGAGAACTACTCGGTCCACCTCTCGGACCGCGAGAGCGGGGAAGCGCCCTACACGCTGCTGGATTACTTCCCCGAGGAGTTCCTGACGGTCGTCGACGAATCCCACCAGACGTTGCCACAGATCCGCGGCCAGTTCGAGGGCGACAAGAGCCGCAAGGAGAGCCTCGTCGAGAACGGCTTCCGGCTCCCGACCGCCTTCGACAACCGACCGCTGACCTTCGAGGAGTTCGAAGAGAAGACCGACCGGACGCTGTACGTCTCCGCGACGCCGGGCGACTACGAGCGCGAGCACAGCCAGCAGATCGTCGAGCAGATCGTCCGGCCGACCCATCTCGTCGATCCTTCGGTCGATATCTCCGACGCCACTGGACAGGTCGAGGACCTCATGGATCGCATCGACGAACGGGTCGCCCGTGACGAGCGGGTGCTGGTGACGACGCTGACGAAGCGAATGGCCGAGGACCTCACCGAGTATCTGGAGGAAGCGGGTGTCGACGTGGCCTACATGCACGACGAGACGGACACGCTCGAACGCCACGAACTCATCCGCTCGCTGCGACTCGGCGAGATCGACGTGCTCGTGGGTATCAACCTCCTCCGGGAGGGACTGGACATCCCCGAAGTGAGTCTCGTCGCGATCCTCGACGCCGACCAGGAGGGCTTCTTGCGTTCGGAGACGACGCTGGTCCAGACGATGGGGCGGGCCGCCCGCAACGTCAACGGCGAGGTGGTGTTGTACGCCGACGACACTAGCGCGGCGATGGAATCGGCCATCGAGGAGACCCAGCGCCGTCGCGAGATCCAACAGCAGTACAACGAGGACCACGGCTTCGAACCGACGACCATCGAGAAGGAGATCGGCGAGACGAACCTTCCGGGCAGCGAGACCGACACCAGCGACGTTGCGGGGGACGGCCCCGACGACGCCGACGCGGCCGCCCGGCAGGTCGACCGCCTCGAGGCGCGCATGGAGGAAGCCGCCAACAACCTGGAGTTCGAACTGGCCGCCGACATCCGGGACCGGATTCGCGAACTCCGCGAGGAGTTCGACCTGGCGGGTGGTGGAGAAGACGACGGCGGCGTCCCGGCACCCGGACCCGAGTTCTGAGCGGCCGTGTGTGGTGTCCGAACCCGGGCAACTGTTTTCAGCGTCCGTCACAACTACTGTTCACGCCGCGGGTGCGGACCCGTGACATTTCATGTATCCAGACGTGACACGCCGACTCTCGCCGACCGGGCTCGTCGTCGCAGTGCTCGGATTCTTGCTGACCAGGTTCACCGTCACGTTAGCCGCCGCGGACGCCCCGATGCAGTTCGTGCTGGCCGGTATCGCACCGCTGCTCCTGGGACTCGGGCTGTCGGCGTTTGGTATCGCCCTGACAGTCGGTGAGTTCGAACCCCGGTTCGTCCGTACGGTCACGCTGTGGTGTCTCGCGGGGACGGCCTCGATGTTCGTCCTCGTCGCTTTGACCCTCGTGGGCAACGACGGGATGGCTGAGATGGCATCCGTCCAGTCACGGACGTACCTCTCGAACTTCCTCATCGGCGGGGGCGTCGGCGGCGCGCTCACCGGCGTCTACGCCGGGCGAGCCAACAGACAGCAGCGGGACCTCCAGCAACAGGCCGCCCGCCTCGACATGGTCAACCGTATCCTCCGTGATCGGGTGCTGAACGCGCTGACGGTCATCAGGGGCCGCTCGGAGGTCGCGAAGAACCGCGAGGACGTGCCCCCCGAGCAGACCTTCGGCGTCATCAGCGAGCGCTCGGACGCCGTCCGGACCACCGTCGAGAACGTGAAACATATCACCTGGCACGGCCGGGCCGAGTCGCCGCTGGAACCGGTCGCAGTGGCACCCGCCGTCGAACGCGCCCTCGAACGTGTGCGCTCGGACTACCCCGACGCCGCCTACGACCGGTCGCTCGACGTCGCGTCGGACGTGACGGTGGCCGCGAACACGCTCTTGACGGACCTCGTCGCCCACCTGATCGAGAACGGCGTCGTCTACAGCGACGCAGCGACCCCGCGCGTCTCGGTATCGCTGTCGGCCACAGCGGAGACGGTCACCCTCACGGTCGCCGACAACGGCCCGGGACTCCCCGAGCGTCAGCGGGACCTCCTCGACCGTGGCGTGATCGGGCAGTACGACGACCGTTCGACCGGCTTCGGTCTCGACCTCGTCCGGCTACTCGCCGATAGCTACGGCGGGACGACCGATGCGACCGTCTCCGAGGACGAGACGACGATCGAACTCCGACTCCCGCGGGTGAGCGAGGCCGACGACCACCCCGATCTCGTCGAGGAGACCGTCTACGGGATCCCGCCCCGACGGCTCGCCATCGCCGTCGGCGCATCGCTGTTGGCAGGTGTCGTGATGGGAGTCCCCCTCCAGTTGCTGGCGGGATCGGTCCCGGTGATCGGTGCGCTGTACGGCGTCACCGACATCTGGGTCGGCTGGATCACCCACGAGTTCCACAGCATCGTCTTCGGACTCGTCTACGGCGCACTGGTCACCGCCCTCCCCGTCGAAGACGACCCGCTCCGGTACGTCGGTGTCGCCGTCGCCTGGGCACTGGTCCTGTGGTTGTTCGCCGCTGGCCTGGTGATGCCGCTGTGGCTCGGATTGCTAGGGTTCACGGCGTCACTGCCGTCCCTTTCGATGATGTCCCTGTTCGGGCATCTCGTCTGGGGGGTCTCGCTGGGAGGCGCATACTGGCTCGGGACTCGCTGACCCGACGGTTCGGCGCGCTGGGAGCACTTCCGGGCGGTGAGTCGGGTCTGTGTCGCTGTGGGATTCGGTATCATTCCCAATTCTATATCGCGATATGAGATTTATCCAGTCTCACGGCCGAACCGCTCACGCTCGCCCAAACGCTTCTGTAGCTGGCCTCCGAGCGCCCGAATATGACCGCAGACGCGGTTGTCAGCGTCGATTCGAACCGGATCCACTATCTCGAAGCCGGCGCCGAGACCGACCCGACGGTCGTCCTGCTCCACGGCGGGATCATCGACGCCGCGGGGGTCACCTGGTCACCGGTCATCGAGCGTCTCGCGACCGACTACCACGTCCTCGCCCCTGATCTGTTGGGGTACGGCGCGAGCGACGTGGCGCCCGGGTCGTGCTCGATCGAACGACACGCGACAGTCGTCGGTGACTTTCTCGCCGAACTCGGCCTGGATGGCGTCACGCTGGTCGGGCACTCGATGGGCGGGGGTATCGCGATCCAACTCGCGCTGGACCGGCCGGCCCTCGTCGGGACACTCGTCCCGATCGACGCCTACGGCCTCGGGAGCACGCTCCCGAACGGCGGGCTCTCCTATCTCCTCGCCCGGGTCCAGACGTTCAACCGGCTCTCGATCGCGCTGTTCCGGCGGAGTCGGCGGTTCACCAGGGCCAGCCTGGGCGGAATCGTCCACGATCTCGACTCACTCCCGGCGGACGCGGTCGATGCGGTCTACGAGGAGGTCCAGCGGCCGACCGCCGGGGTCGCGTTCCGGCGCTTCCGCGAGGCCGAAGTCTCCCGTGAGGGCTACCGGACGGTCTTCGTCGATCGGTTCGGGGAGGTCTCGGTTCCGACGCGGTTCGCCCACGGTGCCCACGACGAGTTGTTCCCCGTGGAGTGGGCACAGCGGGCGGCCGACCGGGTTCCGGACGGCTCGCTCCGGGTGTTCGACGACTGTGCCCACTGGGCACCCCGGGAGAACCCCGACGCGGTCGCCGACCACATCAGATCGGCGGTAGCAGGCGTGTAGGCGGCCGAAACGGCTAATTCGGTGGCATCGGAGAGTTCCCGTTGAACGCCAGTGATAAACCGATAACTGCTATATCGAACCACGGTGAGCGTGGTGTGGCCGGCTCCGAGCCGATCAGTCGTCGGCGACCGCTGGCGTCTCCGGCGTCGCGGTCACCGGCGGCTGCTCGTCGACTGGCGCCCACTCCAGGTCGCCGTCGTAGTGGAACGCGCGGTGGTCCTGCTCGGGGTCGACGACGGTCAGCGAGAGCCAGCCGTTGTCGAGCAACTGCGCGAGTTGGTCGGCCTCGGTCAGGATGTCGGTCACCCGGTCGACTGGCGCGTGGATCACCGTCGAGAGCCGCAGCGGCTGGTGGTACGGCTCGTCGTCGGCCGCGTGGACCGACTGCAACGGGAGGCCGGTCAGCAGGTCGCCGCCGTTGCCCTGGTAGACGCCGACGTTCCCGACCGGGTTCTGCGTGACCTTCGAGCCGCTCCCGTAGACGGCGGGGTCGACCGTCGAGAAGTAGTACTGGGTGTTGATCCACTGGGTGACGACCATCGGCCCGGTCATGATCGCTTCGAGGGCGTCGCCCTCGGCGTCGGTCGCCCAGTCGTAGGAGTGGAGGAACGAGCGGCCGTCCAGGTCCAGGCCCTCGGTGAGCTCCCGCGGGCCGATCACGAAGCCGGCGTTGCCGGCCAGTCCCCACTCGGGGCGGGTCTCGGCCCAGTCGGCCGCGCGGCGCTCGGTCTCGCGGACGCTGTCGCCGTCGGCGCCGGTCCGTTCGGCGGTCGCACGCGACTGTGCGGTGTCGAGGTCCGCTTCGAGTTGGTCGAGGTCGGCCGCGTGACTCTCGGGGACGTGCTCGTCGTACAGGGTCACGTCGTCGGTCGTCGTGTTGTGCTCGGCGGCGACGAAGACGGTGTCCTCGGGGACGTCGAACCCGCGCTCGCGGAGGTCGGCTTTGACCGCCGCGTCGTTACAGATCGCCGCGAGCACGCGGGCGCTCGGACCGCCGGGGTTACCGGCACAGGCGCCACAGTCGAGGCTCGCGTCGTAGGGGTTGTTCGCCGTCTCGCTGGCGTGGCCGGCGAAGACGACCACCCGGGCGAACTGCTCCCAGCCCATCAGGTCGAAGGCCGTCTCGGCGTACTCGACCTGCTCCTCGTGGGTGAGCCCCTCCCGGAGTTCGCCGACGGCGTCCGGGTTGTAGTCGACCGTCGGCTCACAGAACTCCCGCTCGGCGGGTGCGTCGTCAGCGGCCGTGAGCGCGTCCGAGACGCGACCGGGCAGGAGGGTCCGCGCCGCCAGCGCGGCCCCGTAGCCCGCGCCGACGCTCTCGACGAAACTGAACGCGGTCGCCGCGTTCGATTTCAGCGCCTTGAGCACCTTCTTCCCGGTACCGACGGAGTGGTGGTGGCGATCGTGTGCACGCCGTTTGGCGTCCTCGTCGGTGCTCGGACGGTCGGCGATCCGGTGCTGGGCGTCGACGATGGGCGGACACGCGTCGACGGCCACGTCGTCGTCGTACCCCTCGTAGCGCATCGGGACGCCGAAGAAGCCGGCGTAGCCGTGGGTCTCGTACTCCCCCGTCGCCTCGATGTGGCGGCGGATGACCTCCGAACGGGTGTCGATACAGAAGACGAACTGGGCGTCGGGCCGGCCGTCGTCGGTCTCGCGCATGGCACTCTCCGCGGCGACAGCGTCGACCAGTTCCGCCCGGTACGTCGCTTCCCAGGCGCTCAACCACGCCTCCGCGATCGCGACGGCGTCGTCGCCGTCGTCGCCGTCGTCGCTCTCGGCCGGTGGCGTCAGCGGTGCCCCGAACGCGTCGGTAACCGCCAGGCGGGCGGCGAGATACCCCGCGAGCGTGATCGGGTACGTCGACTGCCACTCGCCGCCGTCGGCGGCCCGCTGTTTGATGTAGCCGGTCCAGCCCGGCAGCGCGGTCAGGTGGGACTCGAACAGCTCCTCCCACTCGCCGGGCGGGACCTCGCCGAGCAGGCGGTGGAGCGCGTCGATGGGGTCTTCGGGGAGTTCCGCCACGGCACTGGGGTCGGGGAGCTGGTCGTCGTACTGTGCGGCCGCGCGGAAGGCGGCGTAGAACCCCTCCTCGCGGTTGGGCATCGACCACGTCGCCTGCCCCTCGTCGACGAACGCCGCGAGCCACTTCGTCACCACGGCGTCGACGCGGTCAGTCGGGGTCTCAGCGTCGGTCGCCGGGGTCTCGGACTCGGCGGCGCTCATGCGCTCCAGGGTGGCTTCGGGATCGGCTTGACAGCCGTGTTCGGCCAGGGTGTCGGTCAGGACCGCCGTGTCGATCTGCCCGTTCTCCCAGGCCGCCTCGAACATCTCGGGGCTGGGATAGCCGTCGCCGCCGAAGCGGTCTGCTCCTTTCCGGACGGCGTCCGGGAACGGGTCGTCCTCGAAGCCCGCGAGCGGGTTCGCGGTCACGAAGGAGTGCAGCGGCCACACGCGGCCGATCGGCTTTGCTGCGCGCTCGATACTCTCGCGGATCGCTGGGTCAGTACTCATTGTAGTCCTCCGTTGCAGTCAGCAGGGTTCCGGACGGGGGCTGTGCGGCGTTCAGCAGCGCCACGTAGAGGCGCTCGCTGCGCTCGTAGACGCCCGTCTCGACGGCGAGGTACGCGGCGGCGAAGGCAGCAGCGACGACACCGTGGACGGGCGTCAACTCGGTTGGGGGCGACCCCAGCGGGAGTGGTGCTAGAAGCGCCGTGACGGCAGTGTACACCGCGGCGTAGCCCGCGATAGCGGCCAGGAAGATCAGCGGGGCGACCACGTAGCGGACGGTCGCCGGGAGCCCGCGCTGTCCGACGGCCGTCCGCGTCGCGTGCAGGGTCGTCAGCGCGACCAGGCCGGCCAGCAACAGCCCGCTATCGAGGCTCGTTCCCTTCCCGGTCAGCAGCGCGAACACCGCGCCGCCGGCCAGGGCGGTCACGACGGTCACCGCGACGCCGAGGACGCCGGAGTCGGTCGGGTGGCTCGCTGTCGTCGGCGCGGTCTGTTCGACCTGGTCGCCCGCCGAGAGGAACTGGTAGGCCTTGTAGAAGCCGTGCAGGAGCAGGTGGGTGATCGCGGCCCCGAAGAAGCCGAGGCCGGCCTGGAGGATCATGAAACCCATCTGCCCGACCGTCGAGCAGCCGAGTTGCCGCTTGACGTCGGTCTGGACGGTCTTCAGGAGCTTTCCGAGCAGTGCGCTGGCCGCCCCCACGACCACGATAGCGAGCATGACCGTGGAGTCGAGGGCGACGACGGGGGCGAACCGGACCAGCAGGACGCCGCCGGCGTTGACGAACCCGGCGTGCATCAGCGCCGACGCGGGCGTCGGCGCGGTCATCGACGAGAGGAGCCAGGAGTGGAACGGCACCAGCGCCGACTGGATCATCGCCGCACCCACGAGCCCCAGCACCGCGACGAGCCAGGGGCCGGTCGGGATCGTGTCGACGGCCGCGACGATACCCGAGACGGTAGTCGCGCCCGTCGTCCAGGCCAATACTGCCAGTGCGATCGCTAGGAGGCCGCTACTGGCCAGGAAGTACCGGCGGGCCAGCGTCGCGGCGGCCTCTGCCTGGGGCCACCCGTTCGCGTAGCCGATGAGCGCCGCCATCGTCAGTCCCATCGCCAGCCAGGCTGCCCCGAACAGGGCGACGTGGTCGGCGGCTACCAGGACCAGCACTGCGATCGTGAACCCGAACACGCGCGTGAAAAACCGGTCGAGGTCCCGACTACCGGCCATGTAGCGGCGGGAGTAGCTGTGGACGATACCGCTGAAGAAGGTCACGACGACCCACAGCAGCACCGTCAGTCCGTCGACGGCGACGACGCCGCCGAACTCCCAGGAGGCGCCGGTAAAGAGCCGGGCGGCCAACACGCACAGACTCGCTACCCACAGGACCCACACCGCTCGTGTGAGTGCCCGGGATATGGTCTGGGTCGATTCCGTCGGTTCCGGGAGCGGTGCGATCGTCGTCGAGCGGTCGTGTTCTGTCATCGTTGGGGGTCGTCGACGGACCGTGTGGAGCAGTGTCGCACCACAGACGGGGATCCGGTCGACTTCACCCGCTAGTACGAACAAACTGTGCATTAAATATTTCTATTCGATCAATCTGTTCGCATAATCTGGTATTATAGAACATTATGTTCTCAAAGCTACGACTCGCCGCGGGACAGTGTCGGACTGCGTTCGATAGCGGTTCTACGCGAAATTCCGCGTGTCCGGGACCGAGACTGCTGTCGCTCCGTCCCGTTCACGATCCGGTCGGATATCGCAGAGAAGCCAAGAGTCGGTCTCGCGTTTGGCCGAGAACGTGGAACCGGGGGCATCAGGGATGTCTCAGGCCCCGGGGCGGCACTGCCGACGGGCGCTCACTCGGGGACGAACTCGCCGAACGGTTCGGTCTCGTGGCTCCGAACGAGCACTTCGTCGGCGACGGTCACGCCCATGTCCAGCAGTTCCTGTGCCACCGGGGTGATGTCGCTGTCGGACTCGCCGACGACGGTGACGAGCAGGTTCTGTTCGCCGGTGACCAGTTCCTGCACGGAGACGACGCCGTCGATATCCAGAATGTCCGGGATGAGGTCGCCTCGGTCGGGAATCGCGGCGGTACAGAACAGCAACATCCGCAGAGGGTAGCCCGACCGCTGGTAGTCGATGTCGGCGCTGTAGCCTTTGATCATCCCGTCGGATTCCAGCCGCTGAATCCGTTTCCGGACGGTACTGTCCGACGTCCCGGTCCGCTCGGCGATGTCCCCCGAAGACATGTTGCGTGCGTCTTCCTGGAGCGCGTGGAGGATCGCCCGGTCCACGTCGTCGATGGCTTCGTCTGTCATACGAACACGTCACGCGTCCGTGACAAAGGCACTTTGGCTCCGCCGGTGATCGGCCGATTCGGGGACACGGTCGTCCGAACGGGCCGTCAGATCCGCCACTCGGACAGTCCGATCACCGTACTCGGTTTCGGGTACGAAAAATAGATACTTACTTGCCGATCGGAGTCGTCTTGGGGAGTATCAGAGACGTTGGAGGGTGGATGGCCGAGACACAGACACATCAATCGGAGGGGATATCGACGACGAAGTCACTCGCCGCAGCCACTGGTGGCACCCGGCTAGTGACGCTGACGGTCCGGTCCGAGCGGGACGACACGATGTTCGTCAGACTCGCCGACCGAATTCAGGCCCAGCACTCTCTCGTCGACCCGTCCCGTGGCTCGAACCGGTCCGACGGGACGAGGTACGACGACGGTCGGCTCGTCGTCGAGCGGGTACTCCGTCCGGGCGAGGAAGTGACGATCGGCTATCTACTCGCGGGGGAGGCCGCGGAACTACCCGAACTGGTCACCGAACGGGTCACGGAGGTGACTTCGAATACCGACCGGACCGGGGTGACGGTCGTCCTGTGGGAGCGCGCCGACGGGTCGACGGTCCCGCTTCGACTCTCCCGTCCCGAGGAGGCATCGACGGGCATCGAACGCGACCTCCCGCTCGTTCACTTAGACGAGGGCGTCACCGAGAGCCACTCGCTCCCGGCGATCGGGATCGTCCTCTCGGAGCGAAACGAGGACGCCGTCTACCGGACGGTCATGCGGGCGAAACGGCGCGGCCACCCGGTCATGGTGACCTACCCGGTCACACTTGCCGGTTCGGAGACGGTCGAGACGCTCGACTCCCTCGGTGTGACCATCGTCGAGCCGTCGTCCGACGAGCGCACCGTCGTGGCGCTTCACAGAGCGCTCTCGACAGCCGCCAGGGAGCGCGGATTCCCGGGACTCGTCCTCCAGACGCGGGACTGTCCGCGCATCGACTACGAGCGGACGCTCGACGCGCTGGAACGGAGCGATTTCGAGACCATCGCGATCCCGGAATCCTGGCAGAAGTCCTCTCAGGGGCCGGCCGTCGTCGTCGGGATTCCGGCCTACAACGCCGCCAACAGCATCGGTCGAGTCGTCGAACAGGTCACGGCGTTCGCCGACGAAGTCGTCGTCGTCGACGACGGGAGTCGCGACGACACGGCTGGTGCCGCCAGAGCCGCGGGAGCGACGGTCGTCGTCCACGAACGAAACCGTGGGTACGGCGGCGCGCTCAAGACGGTCTTCCGGGAGGCCGACGCTCGCAACGCCGCCCATCTGGTCGTCATCGACGCCGACGGACAGCACAACCCCGCCGACATCCCGATGCTCGTCGCCACGCAGGACGACAAGTCGGCCGATATCGTGATCGGGAGTCGCTATGCCGCTGGCTCGCAGACAGCCATCCCGTTCACCCGCTCGATCGGGCTGGCCGTCATCAACAACCTGACGAACGCCAGCCTCGGGAACCTCCGCCCCAGCGGCTGGATTCGGGACACACAGAGCGGCTACCGAGCGTACAACCACCGGGCGATCCGCTCGCTGGCCGGCGACGACGCCATCGGCGAGAACATGGGGGCAAGCACCGACATCCTCTATCACGCTCACCGGAACCGCCTCAGCGTCACGGAGGTCGGGACGACGATCTACTACGACGTCGAGAACAGCAGCTCACAGGACTCACTCAGCCACGGGATCGATCTGGTACGTAACATCGTCTGGACGATCGAGTACGGCCGGCCGCTGTTGATCGTCGGGCTCCCGGGCGTCGTGAGTACGGTCACGGGCGTCCTCGTCACGGTTCTGCTGATGACACAGTACGTCCAGGGCGGGCAGTTGGCTTTCATCCCGCTGGTGACGAGCGTCCTGTTCGCACTCGGGGGAGTGTTGCTCTGTTTCGCCGCGATCCTGATGCACGTTCTCAACAACCATCCGACGTTCAGACGGTTCTCGTCGTAGTTACAGCGATCACGCCTGCTACCAATGCTCCCCTGGACTCACCTCGCGTTCGGGTACGTGCTCTTCCTGGCGGTCCTCGTCGTCTCGCGGCGGGCGGTCTCCCGGACGGAACTCCTCGCACTGCTCGCGGGCACACAGCTCCCCGATATCGTCGACAAGCCCCTTGCCTGGTGGGTCCACCTCCTCCCGTCGGGGCGGTCGCTGGCACACTCGCTGTTGTTTGCCGTCCCGGTCGTCGTGCTCGTCGCTGTCGTCGCTCGCCGGTACGACCACGGGGAACTGGGGCCGGCGTTCGCGCTCGGGTACGCGAGCCACCTCCTGGGCGATATCTACGTCGAGGTGTGGTACTGGCGGACCGAGGAGTTGACCTTCCTGTTATGGCCGGTGTTGCCACCCTACCCCTACGACGATTTCACTGGTTTCCTCGACTTCGCGCTCCGGGCCGAAGTGACCACCGGGCTCGTGATCCAGTCGGCGGTCGCAGCCGTCGGGCTCGCGGTCCTGGCAGTCCAGTTCTTCCGGGCACCCTGGTGGCGCCCGCCAGCGGACAGACCCGCCGGGTAGGGCCGGCCTACTCGACGACGACGGTCCCGACCATCCCGGACTCGTGTGGGATACAGAAGTACGGGTACTCTCCGGGAGTCTCGAAGGTGTGGGCGTACGTCTCGCCGGGGCCGACGCTTCCATCGGGATAGCTCCCCCTGGCCGCCGACTCCGTGTCGAACTCGCCCGAGGCGAAGAACGCGGCCCCCTCGGGGAGGTCGCTCTCGTAGGCGGTGACACTATGAGCGACCGAGCCGACCGTCTCCCAGACGACCGTGTCGCCGACACCGATCTCGACTGTCTCCGGGACGAACTTCAGCGAGTCGGTCATCTCCACTAGCACCTCGGCCGGGCCGGTCGTCGGGGTGGCGGTCGCGGCCGGATCGGCGTCCGAACAGCCCGCTAGACCGACGGTGCCGGCACCAACGAGTTGCAGCAGTGTCCGTCGTTGCATACGGCTATCTGGACCCCCGCGCGATTAAGGCTGTCTCCGCTCGGTCGTGCCGTCGACTCACTCCTCGCCGAAGCGCGCGACGTTCGCCCGGGCCTTCCGGCGCAGCGACGGCGAGAGGAGGGCGACGCCGAGATAGACGACCCCGCCGAGGACCACCTGTCCCAGCAGACGCGGGAGCGTCGTCGGTGGGAGGACCGTCCCGACGGCGACGAGCGTTCCGGCCATCGCCCCCGCGGCCCCGACGCTCCAGCCGATGTCGCCCAGCGCGAATTCGAGGGGGATAATCCGCCGGAGGAACACCCCGAGAGCGACCGTGTGGATCGCCATCGAGAGCCCCGTCGCGACGGCCCCGCCCACCAGACCGTACCGGGGGACGAGCACCAGGTTCAACACGACGTTCAGCGTCAGCGAAACGACGGTCGCGCCGGCGCCGATGTCGGGCCGATCGACCGCCCGGACCGCCGCGTCCAACACGATGTTGACGGCGGCGACGACTTTCTCGCCCATCAGGACGACGAACGCGGCCGCCGCCAGGACGTACTCCGGGCCGAAGACGAGCCCGAGCAGTTCCTCCGAGAGCAACGCGACGCCGGCGAAGGCCGGGATCACGAGGAACAGCGAGGCGGTCGTTCCCTCCCGCAGCGTCGTCCGTATCTGCTCGTACTCGCCGCTGGCGTTCCAGGCGCTCAACTGGGCGAAGACGGTGTTGGCGACGACCCCGCCGACCACCGCGGTCATCAGGGTCACGCGCCAGGCCAGTTCGTAGCCCGCGACGTGGGCCGACGAGAGGAAGAAGCCGATGACCAGCAGGTCCATCGTGTTGTAGACGTGCCCGCCAAGCCCCCAGATCCCGTTGAACTTCGCGTAGTCGACCAGCGTCCGGACGTGCTCCCAGGCCGGCCGGGCCGGGTGGATCGAGACCCGCGAGACGCCGGCCACCAGCAGGACGACGTAGCCCGCGACGACGCCGTACAGGAGCGCCCGGACGCCGAACCCGAACTGCAAGAGGGAGACGGCGACGACGACGTAGGTGACCAACCGCAGGAAGTACAACAGCGCGGTCTCGTCGGTCCGGAGTTCCGCACGGAGGACGTGGACGGTCAGCGTCGACAGTTCGTACAGCACCGTCGTCACGATCAACAGGAGCGCGATGTCGGCCCCGACGTAGCCGTTGACGAGGTCCCGGAACAGGAAGACGACGACACCGAGGGTCCCGATGAGCGCGAGTTTCAGGACGAGTGCGGCACCGAGTATCTGGCTCGGCGCGGCCCCCTCACTGATGCGCTTCTCGACGGCACCCCGGAGACCGAAGTCGCCGAACGTCGCCAGCGTACTTAGTACGGCCTCGAAGAGGAAGAACACGCCCAGCCGTGCCGCCCCGAGTTCCGTCGCGAAGTAGACGGTACTCAGGAAGCCGACGACGGTCCCGAACAGTTCGAGCCCGAGGAGAAGTCCACCGGCCCGGGCGAAGTTCAACCGCCTCGGGACCGTTGTCCGGGACGCCGGCCGGACGGGGTCGGGACCGCGGCGCTTTTCTTCCATCGCCGCAGTTACGCCCCCGACCCGTTCGCGTTGTCACTACCGGGACGATACATACCTCGTTGTCGACGATTACCGACTTAAACGTACGGATCGCCGCCGGTCACGACTCCGTGACGGTCACCTGAAGGTGGACCTGCCGGTCGGGCGGTCCCGCCGGCTCGCCACCGAAATACACCGCATACGTCAGCCGCAGCTCCCCGGACACGGTCGGGGTGATCGTGTGTTCGACCTGTGCAGTCCCGCTCGCGGGGTCGTCGAACGTGAGCCGACGAAGTTCCGTCTGCTCGCTGACGGTCCCGTTGTCGAGTCGTTGGAGCGTGACGACCGCCGTGACCGGCGTCTGGCGGTCGGTCCCGCTTTCGGCACCGAGTATCAGTGTCGTCGGCTCGCCCTGTTCGAGCCGACTCGGGTAGTCGTCGGCGACCGCTCCGTCCGCCCCGGGCGTCAGCAGATACGCCTCGGCGGGCGTCCCGTCGGCCGCCGGCAGGCCGTAGACGGCACCGGCGGCGAGGACGAGCGAGAGACAGACGGCCGCTGACAGTGCGAGGTCGGTCGGGCGTTCGCCGACCGCTCCCCGGAGTTGCTCGCGTGCTGCCCCGAGCGAGACGCCGGCCGGCGACGCGACTCGACGCCGTCGGACGACGGCGACCGCGATCGCGGCCAGCGTGAGTACGGTTGTCCCGGCGAGTACGGGGAGTTCCCCGAAGCCGAAGACGCTGAAATCGAGCCCGATCCCCACGACGAGGACGACCCCGACGCTCGCGCCGAATCCGAGGACGAGTCGGCCGAGAACCGAGAGGCTCCGGTCCGCCGAGAGCCGCTCGGGGAACAGCGCCGCAACGACGGCGTAGCCCGGGCCGACGAGCAGGAACGGGACCACGAGGATCGGCCGAAGGACGCTCTCGCTCAGTACCGGGAGCAGGACGGCCGCGTTGACAAGCCCCAGCCAGCAACCGACCGCGAGGAGGTCCCCATGGTGTGATCCCCGATCCATGGCCAACCTTGCTCCGGCGGCGATGAAAACCCTATCGGTGGTCGCAACAGCAGTACTAAGTCGGTCCGTCGCCTCCCGTCAGACGAATGAACTGGGACGACAGGAGTAGTCGGAGTCCGACCGCAGTGGTGTGGCCCGATGCGTAGGACCGCAACCGAGCGCTCACTCCGAAGGTGGCCGTCGATCCCGACGGCGCTGTTGCTCGCACTCGGTCTCGTCGGGCTCGCGGTCCGGTTCCAGACCGCTGTACTCCCGATCACACCGACCGACGACGGGCTCTACCTGTTACTGGCGCTGTCCGGGACCCTGCTGGTCGGTGGCGTCGCCAACCACGTTCTCACTGCCGGTCGTGACCTACCGCTCGCGGTGACAGCCAGTACTGCGGCTGCCGCCGGGCGGACCGTCGAGTCACTCCTCGCCCAGCGGGACCTCGACGACAGGCGTGTCTACCTCCCGCCGACGGCCGACCGGGGTCCCCGGTTGGTCGTCCCCGACGGCGAGGGTGACCCGATAACCCACGCTGAACGGGCTGTCGACGACCAGACTGCAGCGATCGTCGTCACTCCGACGGCGGCCGGGATGGTCACGCGCTTTCGGGAGCACCGGACCGACGCCGTGGCGACCGACGCGACACATCACGTCGACGCGCTCTGTGACGGGGTCACGGCGGTGTACGACCTCGCAGCCGACGCGAGCGGGACCGTCGACGGTCGGCAGGCGACGGTGTCGGTCCGTGGCTGCCCGCTGGGGGAACCCGAGCGGATCGACCACCCGGTCCCCTCGTTTCTCGCGACCGGACTCGCGGCGGCACTGGACCGACCGGTCGAACTGACCGAGGTCCGGGATGACGGTGGTGAGCAAGCCTACGCGTTCACGGTCGAACTGCGCTGGCCGGCCGGCGAACAGGAGTCGTAATCGGCGGTTACCGACCCTCACAGCCCGCGAGCAAACAGTTCCGTCGCGGTCCGCCAGACCTCGACGGTGACGACGACGACGAAGACGGAGATCCCGGCGAGTACCAACACACGGATGCCCCGGCGCCAGGGAGGGCTCGCGTACAGTGCGGTCGTCCGCTGTATCGCGACGAGCGCACCCAACAGCGTCAGAACGAACCAGTGTGTCCCGGTGAGTGCGCCCACGGCGGCGAGACCGACCACGACGGCGAGGGACCACCCGACGAGCAGGCGGATCAGGCGGCGCTGGCGGCGGGTGGGCATATGCTCTCTCCGCCGGCGGCCGGCAAAAGCGTGGCGCCGTCCAGTACAGTTTTGCCCACCGGGCGTCTGCGTGTGAATATGATGAGAACCGAGCCCGTCGGACGCCGATTGGTCGCCGCGTCCCGCTCTGGGCGCCGATGACAGCCACCGATCGAGTCACCCTGGTGGGGGGAGCAGCCGTCGCACTGACGGTCGCTGCGCTCGGCGGCGTGGTCGCGCTCGGTGTCCTCGAAGTCGCTTCGGCGATCAGAGCCGGCTACGCCGTCATCGCGGCAGTGGTCGCGCTGGCCCTCTACGTGTTGACTCGTGGCGACGGGACGCCAGCCGGTTCGCCGCCGATCACAGCGGCCCAGACGGCCAAACTCGTCGTCGTCCTCGGTGCAGTGGCCGTCGCCGTGACTGCCTGGACCGGGAACCGGCTCGCGGCGTTGCTCGTGGTCCTCCCAGCCGGGTATCTCTTGGTTGGAACACAGGTTCGTCACGACGGGGCACCGGTCCCGACGCTGGTGGCGACGACCGTCCTGTTCGCGGTGCCGCCGATCTCGAAGCATCTCACGACCGGCTTCTACTTCGGCGGCACCGACACGTTCGCCCACGTCGACAGTCTCAACCGGCTGTTCGCGGCCGGCTACACGACCGTGTTGCCCCACGGCTACGACTTCTTCCCCGGCTTTCACCTCTTCGTCGGCGCGGCCTCGTTACTCGGGGGACTCTCGCCGTACGACGCCCTCGTCTGGGTCGGGATCGGCGTCTCCGCGCTGCTGGTCCCGACGATGTATCTCGTCGCGACCCGTCTCTTCGAGGGGACGCGGCTCGCCCTCGGGGTGGCGCTGGCGGTCACTGCCGTCGAGTGGGTCGGCTACCACGCCGTCTACTTCTTCCCGCAGACGCTCGCGGTCGTCCTGCTCGGCGTCGGGTTCTACGTGGCGACGTCGCTCTCGACGGCGGGAACGACCCGCCGCTACCGCCGCTACGGCGCCTACACGCTCGGACTGGTCGTCGTGCTCGTCTCCGTCCACCACCTGACATACGTCGTCGCGCTCGTCCCCGTCGGTGCGGTCGCGGCCGTGACCTACGCGGTCCCGTTCGTGGCCGGGCGCGTCGACCACCCCGCACTCCAGCCGCTGGCCGACGCCCGGCGTCGGCTCCGCTTCCGGTGGAGCTTCCCGGTCGTCGTCGTCGCCGCCGCGGTCGTGAGCTATCTCGTCTTCTCGGGCAGCATCATCGTCTACGGGATCTTCGGGCTCGCGTTCGGCATCGGACGGGAGGTCGCCGGTAGCGGCGCGTTCTCGACGTTTCTCTACGGCGTGACCGTCCCGCCCGACACCGCCGAGCGCGCGCTCTCGTGGTTCGCTCGGCCGACGGGCATCTACTACAGTCTCTTCGGTGCCGTCGCGTTGGTCGGGCTCTACGAGATGCTCGCCGCCGGCCGGCGGTACGCCCACCGTGGACCCCTACTGGCCGTCGCCGTCGGGACGGTCCCGCTGTTCCTCCCGTTGCCCGTCCAGATCCCGCAGGTCGAGCGGATCACCGTCGTCGTGGTCCTGTTCGCGGTGCTCCCGTTGGGGATCGGGATCGCCCGCACGCTCGGCGGGTTCGGACCCCGTGCCGGCCGGACCGCCGCCGTCGTCGGGCTCGTCCTGGTCGCGACACTGGGCACTGCTGGGGCGCTGACGACGCTGACCGCGGACGACATCGAGGCGGTCGACGTCCCCGATCGCGACGTCCAGACGGCGATGTCCGACCGGGAGTACGCCGCCACCGTCGAAACTGCGACGTTCATCGATCGATACGGCACCCAGCCGGCCGCGTCGGATCAGATCACCGCCCGGGCGTTCGCTTCGGCCCCGTTCGCCGGCAGCGACCAGCTCGTCAGACAGCAACAGGGGTTACGAGCCGGCCCGGACGGGCTCTCGGCACCGACGGGGTACCTCGTGGTGCGTGACAGTTGGGCCGACTCTGTCGTCCCGGTAGCGTCCGGACGGGGGCTGCTCTCGTCGGAGGTCGCCTTCTTTGCCGTCTCGGAGTCACGGTATCGAACGGAGACGGCGCGTCACAGCGTCGTCTACTCGGCGGGCGAGACTCGTGTCATCTACGACGGGGAGCGCTACGACGGCCTGTTCGGCGAGGGCGGTGATTCCCGGTGACACCCACCGAACGGGACGGTTCCGCTCCGGACGACAGCGATCCGATCCGGGTCGCCGTTGCCTGTTCGGGGCTCGAACTCCCGTCCTGGCAAGCACGGGTGATCCAGTCGTTGCGTTCGGTCGACTCCGTGGCGCTCGTGTTGCTCCTCGACGAATCACCGGCCACGGGCCGGCCCGCCTCAGCCCACCTCGATCCGGGTCGGCGGCTGTCGGCAGTCCCGGACGCGACGACTGATCCGTCCTGGTCGGTGTGGGACAACTGGCAGCGGCTTACCCCCAGGCCCGGTGCCAGCACGATCGTCGATCTGACCGACGAACTGGGTGGCGTCGAGCGGGTCCCGATCCAGGGCCGCCGCGATGACGGCGCGGTCGAGGTGGGCGAGCGAGCACGGCGGGCGGTCTCGCTGTCTGACCTCGACGTGTTGGTCCGGCTCGGTGGGCTCGCACTCAAGGACGAGGCGGTTCTGTCGGCCCCGACCTACGGGGTCTGGGAGTTCCGGTACGGCGGCGACGGCCAGGGTGGAACCTGGCCCCCCTGTGTCGACGAACTCCGTGCCGGCCATCCAGTCACACACGCCGCGCTCTGGCGAGTGACCGGCCCGAACACCGGCGTTCCGTTGCGCCGTGGGACGTTCCCGACGGTCGGCCACTCCTGGCCGGCGACCGTCGACCGGCTCTTCGCGGGGAGCGCGCGCTGGCCCGCCGCCGTCGCCGTCGACATCGCGATCGGCGAGGCGGACTACCTGGACGGCGAGTCGGTCCCGATCGACCGTGAGGCGGGTCGGGAACCCGGCGTCGGCGGCGTCGCCGGACTGGCGTTCGCACAGATCCGGGCAGCGTGGGACCTCATGACGAGCGGCAGCGGCGTCTGGAGTATCGGGGTCACCGACACGCCGATCGAGGCCGTCGTCGCCGATCCGGCGGGGACCGACTTCGAGTGGTTCCCGCTCCCGGACAGCCGGCGGTTCGTCGCGGACCCGTTCCCGGTCCGGATCGACGGCGACCCGTATCTCCTCTTCGAGGACTTCCCCTTCGACACCTCGAAGGGAGTCATCTCGGCGCTCAGTCTCGACGACGACCTCTCGTTTGCCAACACCGAAGTCGTGTTCGAACAGCCGTTCCATCTCTCCTACCCGTACGCGTTCGTCCACGACGGCTCGACCTACGTCACGCCGGAGATGGCGGAGGGCAACGAGATCAGCCTCTACGAACTCCACGGCCCGGCCGAGTGGGAACACGTCGAGACGCTCGTCCCCGACGTGATGGGGATCGACCCGACCGTGATTCAACACGACGGGCGCTGGTGGCTGTTTTGCACGCTGCTCGACGAGCTTCCGGAGACCAACCTCCACGTCTACCACGCCCCGTCGCTGCGTGGCGACTGGGTCCCCCACGCCAACAACCCCGTCAAGAGCGACGTTCGCTCGGTTCGGCCCGCGGGGACGCCCTGGACCGAGGACGGGACGCTCTATCGACCCGGCCAGTACTGTGCCGGCGGGTACGGGAAACGCGTCGTCGTCAACCGGGTCGACCGGCTGACGCCGACGGCCTTCGAGGAGACCGTCGTCGGTGAACTCGTGCCCGATGCGGACGGTCCCTACGCCGGCGGCCGGCACACGCTCGCGGCCAACGAGGACGTCACGGTGATCGACGGCTACCATTCCGTCGTCGATACCTACCACACGCTCCGACGTGCTCGGATCGTCCTGCAGGGGCTCTCGAACCGCCTGCCACGGTTCCCGTAGACGAAACGTCCCGTCCGTCACGAATTTCGGTGTACCGACGGACGGCCGAACTACCGGGGGGACGCCCCCTTCTCGACCGATCAGAGAAAGTCCGGGAGCGGGCGCCGTTCAGGCGGATTCGTGGCCACGCGTCCAACCGGGGTCGTGGCCGGTGCGGTCTATCACGTCGGAACGGCACGCCGGGCAGTAGTCGGGGGTGACGGATCCGCTTCGAGGAACGTACACAGCGCCGCCGCATTTCACGCACGCATCCGCGACGATGGTCGCACAGTCAGCACAGACGTTGAAGTCGTCGGCCGTGAGCTCGCGCAGGGGTTCGAGTCGTTTGTTCAAGAGATACTCGTCGATAACCGTCTGGCAGCTGTGACACGGTTGCATGACGATGCGGATTACATCTCGCGACCACGGGGTAAATACTTGCCTCCGAAAACGGGGTGGCTCCTGTGATTCGAACGAACCGAACTCCCGACGCCCATCCCACAGGCGTCGGAACGGAAGCGCCGTGGTACCCCGACTCTCGGAAGTGTTATCCGCGGGGCGGGGTTACATTTGTTTGTAATGGCAAACGGTAAGGTTGACTTTTTCAACGACACTGGCGGCTACGGTTTCATTTCGACTGACGACGGCGACCTCGACGACGACGAAGACGTGTTCTTCCACATGGAGGACGTCGGCGGTCCGGACCTCGAAGAGGGGCAAGAAGTCGAGTTCGACATCGAATCATCCCAGAAGGGACCCCGCGCGACGAACCTCGTCCGCAACTAACGACTGAGCCTGCCCGTCGTTCGTAGCGATGGTCGGCGATTCGTTCTTCCGGATATCTACGCCGTAGCGAATGGTCTCGTCTCCTTCGTACTGACCGTCCCGAAAGCACCGGTCGTGTTCACCGACACGCTGTCAGGGGAGATACTTCGCGACCAGACTCCGACAGAGGTACGCCGCGGTGAACGGATGCGGGGAGAGCCGCAGGGCTCGGACGTAGTAATCGATCGCCCGGTCGTAGGCACCGGCCTCGTGGCAGGAGACGCCGGCCTGTGTGAACGACTGGACGTAGTAGGGCTCGACGTACGGCTGTGCCTCGGGGACCCGCTGGCTCACCAGATAGGCGAACCGCTTGTCGACCGCGACGTAGTCGGTGACGGGGAGTTCGGTCGCGGTGACGCTCCGGTCGTGGGACCGCCGGGTGTACAGGTCCGGACAGAGGCAGACGCCCGCTTCCGTCGCGGCTTCGAGGATGAACAGCAGGTCCTCCCCCCGCGTCAGTCCTTCCTCGAAGGTAGTCGACACCTGCTCCGTATCGAGCAGGATCGACGGCGTCAGCGCCGCCATGTCGCCGAGCAACACCCGATAGACGAAGTCGTCCATCGACATCGGGTCCCCCTCGACGCAGATGCCCGCACCCGTCTCGGTCATCCGGTCGAGTTGCCGCGTGAGCTTCTCCGGTTCCCAGAGGTCGTCGGCGTCCAAGAACGCGACGTACCGGGTGTCGGCCCGTTCGAGCCCGTGGTTGCGCGCCCACGCCGGCCCGCGGTGGTCGGTGTCCTCGACGACCAGACACTCCGTGGGGACCGACTGGGCAGCGACGGTCTCGCGGGCTTCAGCCAGCATCGACTCGGGGGTAAACTTCGGTCCGTACGGGATGACCACGGAGACAGTCGGGTAGTCGTCGCCCGGCACGGGTTACCGACCCCCCGCTGCACCGGCCCGCTTCAGCCGGCTCCGGGTGCCTATCACTGCCCACCAGGCCAGCCGGACCCAGTTTTTCGGCTCCAGCAGGGCGTCCGGTCGCAGATACGCGAGTCCGTCGCGGAACCGGCCGTTCTGGAAGAAGACGGCGACGATGTGGAGCCG
The DNA here is from genome assembly GCF_029278565.1 of Haloarcula halophila. Lineage (NCBI taxonomy): Archaea > Methanobacteriati > Methanobacteriota > Halobacteria > Halobacteriales > Haloarculaceae > Haloarcula > Haloarcula halophila. The sequence continues at coordinate 2,128,702 of NZ_CP119559.1, forward strand.
GTGGACCCGGTTGATGTGGGTACCTTCGGCTTCGAACTCCCGGATCAGGTCGGCGTGGCGGGAGAGAAAGCGGCGTTTGTTGTCGACGAGTTCCTCCGGCGACGGGTCCCCGCCGGAAGACGGAACGACCACGAGCGCCTCGTCGACGTGGGCGATCTTCCCACGAGCGAGCAACTGGAGGACCAGATCCCAGTCCTCGTGGTCGACGAGTTCCTCGTCGAAGCCGTCGGTCGCCAACAGTGCCTCGCGCTCGACCAGCAGCGTCGAGCCCGGACCCATGAGGACGTTGACGGTGAGGATCTCCCGTGCCAGTTCGCGCCCCCCCTCCAACGCGTTGGGGGCTGCGAACACCTCCCGGGAGAGCCAGTCGACGGTCCGCCCGAGCGCCGACGGCTTGGGGGTCAGGAACTCACAGTAGACGCCGATCCACTCCGGCGAGCGCCTCGATAGTTCGTCGAGTTGCCGTTCGAGTTTCCCGGGAAGCCAGTGGTCGTCAGAGTCGAGGAAGGCGACGTACTCGCCGCGTGCGGCGTCGATACCGGTGTTTCGTGCCACACTGCGACCACGGTTTCCTTCGTGGCCGATATATCGGACCCGCTCGTCGTCGATCCCGGCCACGACTGCCGCGGTGTCATCGGTGCTCCCGTCGTCGACGACGACGACTTCGATGTCGGTGACCGTCTGTGCGAGCGCGCTCTCGATCGCGCGCCGGACCGTGTCGGCGCGGTTGTAGGTCGGGATGACGACGCTGACGCGGGGCGGGCTGTCGGCCCCGGTCATCGCTCCTGGCACGCGATCATCGGAACGCCTCTTTGTGGATGTCCGTGACCTGTTTAGCGTGGTGTTGCCAGGTCCACTGTTCGTCGAGCAACCGCTGGAGGGCCGCCTCGCCCATCTCCTGCAACTGTTCGGGGTCGTCGGCCATGCGATCGATGGCTCGCCGGAGTGCCTCCACGTCTCTGGACGGGATGAGTTCCCCGGTCACGCCGTCCTCGACCATCTCCGGGATGCCGCCGACGTTCGTCGCGAGCGACGGGGTCTTCGCGGCCATCGCCTCGTAGATCACCGTCGGCCGTGCCTCGGTCCAACTCGGGTGGACGAGCATGTCGGCGGCGACCTGCCAGCGGCGGAGCGCGACCGGATCGAGCCGCCAGAAGGAGTGGGCCGGGTGTGTCAGCTCGCCCAACTGGTCGAGCAGCCACCACCGCATGTCGCCCTCGTGGCCGACGGTGACGAGGTAGACGTCGTCCCTGTCGAGCCGTCGCATCGCCTCGATCAACTCCCTGAGGCCCTTCTGTTCGTAGTAGGCGCCGACGAACAGCAGGAGTGTGGTGTCCTCGTCGATGCCGAGTTCGTAACGGATCTGTTCGCGGCGGTCGGTCGGGAACTTCCGGGGGTCTTCCCCGATCGGGACCGTCTCGATCTTCTCGGGGGCGGTCAGCCTCCGCGCGATGTCGTTCAACTCGTCGCTGACGGTCAGGACCTTCGACGCGTAGCTCAGGGTCTCCCGGATGTGAGCCTTCGCATCGTCGGTGAACGTCTCGTAGTTTTTCAGTTCGGAGGCGTGGCTGGTCACGACGAGCGGGATGTCGTGGCGCCGGCAGTAGGGTAACATCCCGTAGCCGTCGAGGTAGATATCGCAGGTGTGGACCACGTCGTGGGGTGTCTCGAAGGTCCGCTCGACGTACCGGGGGACCCGCTTCTGCATCGACCGGCCGGAATAGTGGTAGAACCGGTTTTTCGGGATCGCGTACAGGAACCGGGGATAGTGGACGCGGTAGGTCCCCCAGCGTTCGGTCTGTGGGATGTTCCCGTACTCGGAGTTCGGACCGATCGGCGGCGCGAAGGGGGTCGGCGACACCACGTCGATCTCGGCGGCCGTCCGGTTGATCGCGTCGAGCGAGCGGTGGTTGAACGGCGTCCGCACCTGGAAGACGTGGTTCTGGTGGTGGGCCGAGGAGACCATCGCCCGGTACTGTACGTCGTTGGCCGACTCGAAGCTGGGGACCGACGAGAGATCCGTCACCGGTGCCCTCCCGTGGTCGCGACGAGGTCACGCAACATCCCGGCGAGTCGCTCCCCGAGGACGCGCCGGTCGTAGTGTTGTTCGACGTGCTCGCGGGCCTGTCTCCCCAGTCGCTCGCGCTGGTCGGGATCGGCGAGCAGTTCGTCGAACGCGGCGGCCAGGGCCTCGGGGGAGTTCCCGACGGCGAGCCCCCCCTCCGAGGCGTCGATGAGATCGCTGAACGCCCCCATGTCGGTCCCGACGACCGGGAGGCCACTCGCCATGTACTCGTAGGTCTTCAGCGGGACGGCATAGCGCAGTCCCGGCGTGTCTTTCAACGGAGCGACCCCGATCGAGGCCGAGGCGAGCAACCCGGGCACCGCGTCGCGTTCGACGGGGCCGTGGATCTCGACGCGGTCCTCGACGCCGAGTTCGGCGACCACCGCCTCCAGGCGCGATCTGGTGTCCCCGTCGCCGACGAGTTTCAGCGTCGCGTCGTGCTCGATCAGCGCCATCGCCCGGATACACGCTTCCAGGTCCTGGGCGTGACCGAAGATCCCCGTGTAGATGATCGTCCGGCCGTCGTCACCGGTCCCGCGATCCGGGCCGAACCGCTGGACGTCGACGGCGTTGGGTGCGACGAGGAACCGTTGCGCGATCGCGGGGCCGTGGGCGCGTTCCAGCAGGCGACTCATCTCCTCGGTCGTCGTCAGAATCCGGTCGGCCCGCAACAGCAGCAGGTGTTCGTAGCGCCGACTCAACCGTGTCGAGAGGCTCGTCTCGCGGATGAACCCGAGCCCCGCCGCGGCGTCGATCCAGAGGTCGCCCACGTCGACGACCAGGGGCTTGCGGGTGAGTTCGCCGAAGACGAGCCCCGGAATCCCGGTGAACACCGGCGGCGTGGTACAGACGACGGCGTCGAACTTCCGGCGGTGGTACAACAGCCACAGCGTCGCGTGCAGTGCGAACAGAAAGTAGTACGCGAGCCGTTCGAGCGCGTTCGGGTCGACGCGGCTCGGTTGCCAGGCCCACAGCCGGTGGACGTCGATATCGCCGTCGGTCGTCCGCTCGTGGCGCCGCCAGCTCCGGGCGTACGTCTCCGGGGGATACGACAGGGGCGGTGCGACCACACTCACCTCGACCCCGTCGTGTGCGAGCTGCCGGGCCGTGTCACCGACGCGTGACGCGTTGCCACCCAACTCCGGCGGATACTGCTGGCTGACGAGCGCGACCCGGACGGGTCCCGAGTCACCTCCGACCTCAGAACTGCCTCTTCGGGAACCAACTGACATCTGTCTGCGTATCAAATGCAGCACAGAACGCTTAGCCTTTCCGGCGTCGGCCGGTCACAGCCCCGTCCCGGCGTCGCCCAGTGCCCTGAGTCCGCCGGTGGTGTCCGAACCGTGTGAGACGGTGACGTCCCCGGCCGTCCCGAGATAAAAACACGGCCGAGCACTGTCTCCGGCCGCGGCCAGTTCGACGACGCCACGGGTCAGCGTGGGTGAATCGCCAGCGGGGTCGTACGGTCCGAGGAACTTCTGTGCCGGGTCGGCCCCGACGACCTCGTCGCCCGAGAGGCGGTAGGCAAACTCGGCGGTCCCGGTGACGTGTTTGACCGTTCCGATGCGGGCCGGCCGGCCACCGCTCAGATCGACGATGGCGGTCGGGACGGTCTCGGCTTCGTGGGGCTCCCAGTGGACGTGATCGATCTGGAGGTTGGCGTCACCGGTCTGTTCGACGGCGGTTCCGGCGGTCCCGCCCATCGTGAGATACTCGATCCGCTGGCTCCCGCCCCGGGAGAAAAACACCGTCGAGTCGGTCCCGCTGTACCCCGATCGGGGGTAGATAGCGAGGGTCCCGAACCAGTTGGCCGGGCCGTAGTAGGAGCCGAAGTCGAAGAGGCCGTCCTCGCTGCCGGCGTCGCACTCGTAGACGGTCAACTGCCGGTGGCGACACTGGAAGGGGCCGACGCCCTGGTCGACGCGGTACACCGAGTTGTTCCAGCCCCACAACAGCAGGTGGCCGACGATCAACTCCTGGGTGTCGCCCTCGCGGTGGTGGATGGCGGCGCCGGAGTCGGCGTCCAGTCCCGGCCCGTTGAGCGCGAACTGGTCCAGGAGTACGCGATCGATACCGTCCGGATCGGCGAAGACCAGCCCGTCGGTCTCGGGCGTCGTGATGTCCAGTTCGGACACGTCGGGGCCGAACCCGACGACCGAGGTGTTCGACCGGAGTCGGATCGGTCCCTCGTCCCGGACCCGCCCCGGCGGGAGACAGATCGTCCCGCCAGCCGCACCGAGGGAATCGATGGCGTCCCCGACTGGCGTCGTCGTCTCAGCGGGATCGACGAGGGTCGGCTCGTCGGTGTCGGCACTCAGGACGACTACTGTCCCCGACAGCAACGCGGTCGTGACGTCGTCGGTGCCGCCACCGAGTCCGACACAACCTGCTACCGCAGCTAGCCCGACGGCGCCGGCACCGAGGAGGTAGTCCCGCCGTGAGACGCCACGTTCCCCGGCTCCGTCACCTGTCGGGTCGTTCGTCATAGCGGCCGTTGTGTGGCCACCGTCATAGCCTCACCGACTCTGCCGACGACTGGGAGCCGCTCCCGGGCTGACCGGTGACCCGGCTTCGGGACTACCGGGCCGGCGAACCGGGTTAGAATCCCGTCCCGGCGGTTCCGAGCGCCCGGAACCCGCCGGTGCTTCCCTGGCTGTGCGTGACGGCCACGTCGTCGGGCGATCCCTGGTACAACGAGGGCGCCGTGGGGTCGGTCGGGTGGGCGAGGTTGACGATGGTCTCGCCCAGCGACGCCTCCTGGCCGAGTTCGATGTACGGCCCCAGGATCTTCCTGTTGGGTGCGTTCCCGAGGTAGGAGTCGTAGTCCAGTTCGTAGACGTAGTCCGGCGCACCGGTGACGTGTTTGACCGTGTCGATGGTCGCCGTCCCGTGGCCCCGCAGGCGGACGATCGCCGACGACTCGGCGACCTGACCGACCGGTTCGTAGTGGACGTTGCCGAACTCGATGACGCTGTCCCAGGTCTGATCGATCGCGTAGCCGGTCGACCCGCCCATCGTGAGGTAGTCGACGGTCTGGGTCCCGCCCCGGGAGTAGAACACCGTCGAGTTCTCGCCGCTGGAATCCGGGATGGGATAGACGGCGATGGTCCCGAACCAGTTGGCCGGGCCGTAGTACGACCGGAACTCGAAGAGGCCGTCCTCGGCGCCGGCGTCACAGTCGTAGACGATCATCTGTTCGTGGCGGCACTGGAAGGGGCCGACGCCCTGGTCGACGCGGTACACCGAGTTGTTCCAGCCCCAGAACAGCAACCGCCCGATACGGAGGTTCATCGTGTCCCGGTTGGTGTGGTGGATGGCGACGCCGGTCGGATCGGTCCCGCCCGGCCCGTTGAGCGCGAACCCGCCGAGGCTGACGTCGGGCGTCCCGCTGTCGCGGTCGAACACGATCCCGTCGGCCGTCTGCTCGGTGATATCGAGTTCCGTCACCTCGGCCCCGAAGCCGGTCATCGTGGTGTTCTCGTAGGGGCGGATGTTCCCAGGGGTCGAGATCCGGCCCGGCGGGAGGCGGATCTCGCCCCCGTCGTTGGCCCCCAGAACGTCGTAGGCGTCCTGGATCGGCGTGTTCGTCCCCGACGGCGTGACGACCTCCGGCGACGAGAGGTCCCGGGCGAGGACGACGATGTTCCCGGCGATCAGCTCCGCCTCGATGTCGGTCCCGCCGCTGGCACCGCCGCTGTCGATCGTTCCGAGTTGGACCCAGTTCCCGCCGTCGCCGATGTAGACCGCGCCGGTGTCGGTCGCCAGGAACTTCGCCCCCGACTTGGCGGCGTAGTTCGAGCGAGCGTCGTCGGTATCGCGGATCTCGACGTCGGTGTCGATGCGTTCGAAGTTTCTGTTCAACGGTTCGTGCCAGTCCAGCGTCCCCGCTGACGGCGTCTCGTATTGGTGGTTGTCTGTCATTGGTCTGGATCGATCCCGCCGTAGCCGTAGTCCCCGTAGCCGCGTTCGCCGAACTCGTCGTTCGGGATCGGTGTCGGAGTCGCTGTCTCGGTGGGAGTCGGTGTGGATGTCGGCGTCGCAGTCGGTGTGGGGGTTGGCGTTGCGGTCGGCGTGGACGTAGGTGTGGGCGTAGGTGTTGCCGTCGGCGTCGGGGTTGGGGTAGGCGTTGGTGTTGCCGTTTGCGTCGGTGTAGGCGTGGGTGTCGGCGTCGGTGTTGGTGTTGCCGTCGGTGTCGGCGTGGGCGTCGGCGCTGCCGTCTCACCCTCGACGACCGACTGCACCTGAGTCGGTGTCAGCGCCTCGTCGTAGAGCCGCAGATCGTCGACGCGTCCGTCCATGGCGTAGTAGGAGGCGAACCCGTTGTCCCCGCGGCCGACGGTCAGCGGGCGCGAGGAGTGGACGACCGACCCCGCCTGGCTGGCGTCGCGGTCGATCTCCTCGCCGTCGAGGTACAACACCAGGTCGGTCCCGTCCCAGGTGAGACAGACGTGGTGCCACTGGCCGTCGTGGGTCGCGTAGCCCCAGGGGTTGACCGTCGCGTGGCCGCTCTCGACGTGGACCGCCGCCCGCAGGCTGTTGTTCGTCTGCACGTCGAGGCTGTAGCCGGGATTTTCGAACCGTGGAACCCCCTTCTGGACGATCGTCTGGCTCGTCTTCCCGCTGGTGGTCCGGTACCACCCGGCGATGGAGAGTTCGGCCGGACGCAGCGTCGACGCGTCGGCTATCTCGACGTAGTTGCCGTCACTGGCGCCGAAATCGATCGCCGACGCACCGACCGTCCCGTCGACGGCCAGGTCGGGCGTTCCCTGGAGCGTTCCGTCGTTACCGCCGACGTCGTCGGCCACGACCGAGCCATCCGTCTCCTCGAACCGCCAGTGGGCGACCGGCGACGGGAGCGTTGGGGTCACCGTCTCGGTCGGTGTCGGCGTTGGCGTTGGGGTGGCTGTTGGAGTAGGCGTTGGTGTGGGCGTGGGAGTTGGGGTCGGCGTTGGGGTGGCCGTGGGAGTTGGCGTTGGAGTAGGCGTCGGGGTTGGTGTCGCCGTGGGAGTCGCCGTGGGAGTCGGCGTCGGCGTCTCTGTTGCTGTCGGTGTCTCGGACACTCCCTCGTACAGCCCGCCCACATCGCCGGCAGAGAGTGCCCGGTCGTACACCCGGACGTCGTCGATCCCGCCGTCCATGGCGTAGTAGGAGGTGTAGCCGTTGTCCCCACGGCCGATGAACAGCGAGCGGTCGGAGCCGACGACGGCACCCGACTGCGAACTGTCCCGAGCGACCTCCTGCCCGTCCAGATAACAGACCAGGACCGCGCCGTCCCAGGTGAGACAGACGTGGTGCCACTGGCCGTCGTGGGTCGCGTAGCCCCAGGGATTGACCGTGGCCTGGCCGCTCTCGACGCCGACGTGAGCGCGGATGCTGTTGTCGGTCTGGACCTCGACGGCGTAGCCGGTGTCACCGAACCGGGCGTCGGCTTTCTGGACGATCGTCTGCCCGGTCTTCTCGCTGGTGGTCCGGTACCACGCGGCGACGGAGAGTTCGGCCGGGCGAAGGACCGACGCGTCGGCCACTTCGACGTAGGTGTCGTCGCCGGTCCCGAAGGAGTACGCTGTCGAGTCGTAGACGCCGTCGACGCCCTGGACCGGTGTCCCGCGGAGCGCGCCGTCGTTGCCGCCGACTGCGTCGGTCGCGGTCGCGCCCGTCCCGTCGAGGGGCCAGTGTGCGACCAACCCGTCCTCGGGGCCGACTACTGCCGGCGCGACGACGGTGTCGATCATCGACACCGGCACGTCTAACGGAACGCCGCCGTAGCCAAGTCGCGCCGTCGTCGGGTCACCGCTCCCGAGACAGCCCGCGACCGACGGCAGTGCCGCCGCGCTCAGTCCCGTCAACTTGAGGACCGTCCGTCGTGACAGTCCGGAACGATCCGTGTCTTCGCCGGCTGGTGGTGGTTCGCCGCCCATCGTGGTCTCTGTTCGCTAGCAGCAAATATGACCTTTTCTGCCGAATTATCAACACGAATACCCGGAATTACCGACGGATTCTACTACGTACGTCGATCTATCGGCCGAAACCGTGGCACAATATCACGGGCGATAGACAGCGATAGCCGAACCGCAGCCGAGGATACCCGACGAATCGACGCTCAGATCGGGTCGCTCACCTGTCGAACACCGTTCCGCGGGGCCGACCGCGTCGCCACGGGAGAAAGAACGATTAACTGCCTACCCGCCGTCCGGGACCTATGGACACCCCCGACGATAGCTCCACTTCTCCCGACTCGTCGCGGTCCCGCCGCTCGTTTCTGGCGTCGCTGGCCGCTGTCGGCCTCACTAGTGCCGTCGCCGGCTGTTCGTTCGACCGGCGCAACCGCGTCGATCCCGGCGACGAGACGCCGACCGAGCAGCCGACGGAGACGCCGACGGCCCCGCCGACGACCGTCGACGAGCCCGACCCGTACTTCGATCCCGGGCCGACGGTGGCCGTCGAAACGGTCGCGACCGGCCTGGTCTCCCCGAGTTCGATGGCGACCGCGGACGACGGGACCGACAGGCGGTTCATCGTCGACCAGGCAGGACAGGTCCACGTCCACGGTCCCGACGGACTGGCATCCGAGCCCTTTCTGGACCTGACCGACCGACTCGTCGCCGTCGGGCAGGGACTCCCGAACTGGGTAGCCTACGACGAGCGCGGGCTGCTCGGGCTGGCCTTTCACCCCGAGTTCGCACAGAACCGCCGGTTGTACGTCCGGTACAGCGCGCCGGCCGACGACGACGAACTCGACCACCGGGAGCGGCTCTCCGAGTTCACCGCGACCGCCGACGGCACCGCCGTCGACCGCTCGACCGAGCGAATCCTGCTGGATCTGCCGTGGCACCGCCCGATCCACCAGGCGGGGACGCTGGAGTTCGGTCCCGACGGCTACCTCTACGCGGCGCTTGGCGACGGGCTGAACCCGTTCAACGGACAGGACGTCACGAACAACTTCAAAGGAAGCGTTCTCCGGATCGACGTCGACAGCCGGACCGACGACAAACCCTACGGCATCCCCGCCGACAACCCGCTCGTCGGGAGCGACGGGTTGGACGAACACTACGCCTGGGGGTTGCGAAACCCCTGGAAGATGGCGTTCAGCGGTGACCGCCTCATCGTCGGCGACGTGGGCCAGGCGACCTGGGAGGAAATCAACGTTGTCCGGAAGGGCGCGAACTACGGCTGGCCGCTCAGAGAGGGCTTTCACTGTCACGACCCCCAACTGGGGACCAGTTCCGACGGCGAGTGTGTCACCCAGTCCGACCGCGGCGAACCGCTCGTCGACCCCGTCCTGGAGTTCCCCCACTTCACCGAAGACGGTGACGCGGTCGGCTTCGCGGTCATCGGCGGTCACGTCCACACCGGCTCTATCGACGCCATCCGGGACGAGTACCTCTTCGGGGCCTTCACCCGCTCGTTCACCGAGCCAGCGGGCCGGTTACTCGTGGCGACGCCCCAGTCGTCCGGCCGCTGGCCGGTTCGCGAGGTTCAGTTCGCCGACCGCGAGGAACTGGGGATCCAGGTACTTTCCCTCGGTGTCGACGGCGACGAGAGCTACGTACTGGGGACGACAGCGTCGCTCTCCGAGCAGCCACTGACGAAACAGCAGGGGGTCGTCTACCGGCTGACGCCGGCCTGACTACAACAGGCCGACCGACTCGTACCAGTCGACGGTCTCGGTCAGGGCCGACTGCCAGGAGCGCTGGCGGACCGGTGCGCGTTCGGTGAGTTCGGGCCGAACTGTCCCGAAATCGCCGCGTTCGAGGAACCCTTCGCCGGGCACCGGCGAGACGCCGACGCGGTAGAGCACGTCTAGCGTCGGCTTGATGCCCCACCGGGTGAGGCCGAACGGGACGTCGATGACCCGACAACGCCCGGGCGTGTGGTGGGCGATGGTCCCGAGCACCTGGCCGTTGGTGAGGTTCGGTCCCGTCACGAGGTGGCGCCCGTCCGCGCCCGCCGAGAGACAGTGCTGGATGCTGCCGACGACGTCGTCGACGTGGACGATGTTGTACTTGTCGTAGGTGTACAGCGGCGGCACCAGCACCCGATTGGACGCGATCGGGCGCACCAGATCGTAGCGGGCCAGCCGGTAGTCCAGCGGGCCGAAGATGTACGTCGGGTACAGCACCGAGACGTCGAAGGGGTGGTCCCGCCGGAACAGTAGTTCTTCCGCGGCGACCTTCGACTGCTGGTACGTCGAGTTCGGGTCGCTCGGTACCTCGGGGTGAGCACCGATCGTACTGAGGAACACGACCCGCTCGACGCCGTGTTCGGCCGCCGCCGCGACCAGCCGCTCGGTCCCGCCGACGTTGGTTGACTGCATCTCGGTCTCGGCGTAGGTCGCGGCCCCCAGATGGACGACGGCGTCGGGTTCCGTGGTCGCGACGGCCGCGTCCAGCGAATCGTCGGTGAGGGTGCCCTCGACGACTGTCACGCCATCGGGAATCCGGGCGGTCGAGGCCGCGGGTCGGACGAGCGCGGCGACGTCCTCCTCCTCGGCTATCTCGGTCAGGAGGTTCAGGCCGATAAAGCCCGTCGCGCCGGTGACGAGCACCGTCATCGCTGCACCCCCGCCTGCTCGTAGGCCGTATCGAGTATCTCGGCGATCGCGACCCCGCGATCGACCGGGGCGGCCGTGTCGGTGTCGCCCGCGGCGGCGTGGTCGGCGAAGTCGTGGATTCGGGCAGTGTGTGGGTCCTCCGTCCCGGCCGGGTAGAGGTCGGCGACACCGACGTCGACGATCGGGAGGTTCCCGTGTTCGAAGGCCAGCGGGCGGCCGTGGACCTCGCCCGACAGCCGGTCGGGTGTGATCTCCAGCCAGCCCTCGGTGCCGACGACGAGGAAGCGAGAGACGCCGTCGGTCTGTGTCCAGGTCGCCGAGAACTCGGCGGGGACGCCGGCAAACGACAGCGACAGCCGGGCGGCGTCTTCGACCGGCCGGTCCTGGAGGTGCCGGACGCTCGCGTCGGTCACGGTCGGCGCGCTCTCGAAGAGATCGAGGACCACGTCGAGCGTATGCGGGAAGAGGTCCCGGGCGACGCCACCGCCCGATACGGACGGGTTGTAGTACCACCCCTGTCCCGGCGCTGCCGAGTGGTTCGCGACGGACACCTCGACGAGGTCGCCAAGCAACGCGTTCGACAGGAGTTCCAGCGCCCGCTGATAGTTCTCGTAGTACCGGTTGAGGTAGCCGACCTGCGTGACGACGCCGCGGTCGTGGGCGGCGTCGCGCATCCGGACCGCGCTCTCGGCGTCGATCGTCAGGGGTTTCTCACAGAGGACGTGACAGCCGGCCTCGACCGCCGACAGGAAGATCGATTCGTGGGTCGCCGGCGGCGTACAGATCGACACCACGTCCAGTTCAGTCTCGGCGAGCATCGTCGTCACGTCCGGGTAGCCCGGCAGCGAGAACTCCTCGGCGGCCGCGGCGCGTCGCTCGTCGTCGCGTTCGGCGACGGCGGCGACCCGGGTCCGGGGGTGGCTCTCGAAGGCGGGGATGTGGTAGTCGGTCGCCATCCAGCCGGCGCCGACCACACCGACAGCCAGTGTCGTCATGCTGTCTCCGTCGACAGCCGTGGAGATAAACATAGGGATGCCGTTCACCGGTCGAGTCTGGGATAGAGTTAGGAGTCATGGCCGTGAAGGGGTCGTGATGACCGATCTCACGACCTCGGTCCACCGGTCGATCACCGAGGTCAAACAGGGGGAGTGGAACGCGATCGTCGCCCAGCAGTCCCGTACCGGGAGCGTCTTCGAACGCTACGAGTGGCTGTTGGCCTACGAGCGGGGGACCGACGCCGTCGGCCACCACGTCCAGGTCCGCAAGAACGGGACGCTCGTCGGAGTCCACCCCTCGTTCGTCCGCTCGCTGCCGGGGACGCCGGTTCGGTTCCTTGGCCCGGCGATGCCCGGCTCGAACGGCGCGCTCGTCGCCACCGACGAGGCCGCCGTCTTCGACGCGATCGCCGACGAGATGGCCGCCGCGACCGGCGGACGGACCATCGGCCACCTGCTCAAGCCGGCCTCTCCCCGATCGCTCCGATACGCGACCCGGCTCCAGGCGCGAGGATACGTCCCGTCGGTTCGAGACTGTCAGTTCGAACTCGACATCGACAGGGACTGGGACGCGGTCGCGGCCGATCTGGCCCAGAAGAAACGCCGGAACCTCCGGAAGGCCGACGAGATGGGCGTCACGGCTACCGAGCTACCCGTCACCGACGCGTCCATCCGAACCTTCGCCCGGGACCACGAGACACATATGGAACGGATCGGCGGTCAGGGGACGACACCGTCGTTCCTCCAGGCGCTCCTTTCGACAGCAGGCGACCGGATCAAACTGTTCTCGGCCCAGGTCGACGGGGAGTCGGCGGGCCAACTGCTCGCTGTGGTCGGGCACGAACGGGACTGTCTGTACCTCCTCTTTCCGGCCTACGACGCCGACTTGTTCCGGTACTACCCGTCGGAAGTCCTCTACCGGGGTGCTATCCAGTGGGGCATCGACGAGGGACTCAGCACCTGCAACTACGGCGACACCCACCCCGACATCGACGACGGGACCTATACGTTCAAGTCCGACTTCGGCGGCGAACCGGTCGCGACGGTCCGCTGGGAACGGATCGGCTCGCGGGCGGGGAAGCTCCTCTATCTCCTCGGCGGCGACCGCATCGTCGACAGAATCAGGCGGCCGATCGCCCGTCTGGTCGGCGCTTGACACAGCCTCGCCACCGTTTTTACGGGCTGGTCCGAACGGCACCACGATGAGTCAGATCCCGCACCACTGTCGCGTCGAGACGGCACTCCCGGCCGCCACGGACGACTACTTTGCGGCCGAGCGGGAGACGCTCGACGCCTACCTGGATCTGGTCCCCGATAGCGTCGACCACACCGGTGACGCCGCCGTCGGGCCAATCGACGCCCTCCCCTGGCTGTACGTCGCGGACCTGACCGGCTGGCGCGGGGCGACGCTCGCTCGGCTGCTGGCTGCACAGCGGGACTGTCCGTGCTACCAACTCTCGGCGATGGCCCGCGATGCGGTCCCGACGCTGTGGGAGGTCCTCCGGGCCAGCGCCGACGGGCCGGTCGTCGTCCACCTAGAACTGCGCGGTGACTCCGGACAGGTTCCCGGGACGCTCCGGGAGGCCCTCCGCCGTGGGTTCCGACAGCCCGAGCGGCAGGTTCCCGACGGACGCGACCCCGTCGCCGGCGAGGCGGCGAACACTGTCGTCGTGTTCACCGACACCCGGCCCTCGAAACGGCTCGCGTCGCCGCTGCCGGCCGCGACGACCCCGTACACCGGGGCCGTCCTCTCGTACGCGCCCCGACGGAGTATGCTCCCCGAACAGCCCGACGGGACGACCTACCTGGCCGAGCCGCCGGCGATCCACGAGCGGGAGGCGAAACTGGAGTCGTTCCTGCTGGAGACGATCCCTGACGCCCCGGACAGTGAGCAGTTCGTCGGTGCGGCCGTCGACGCGCTGTCGATCACCCACTCGGTGATCGGGAAACGGGACCTGCTGTTCGACGTGTCGCCGCGGCTCGCGCTGAAGTACGGCCGTCACCTGGAGACGCTGTCGCTGTCGGCCGCGCTCGATCGGTTCCGGGCAGACATCCTCGGGCAGGTCCCCCAGAGTCCGGGCAGCACCGATCTCCGTGAAACGCTGGCGGATCTGCTTCGGGAGTAGCGACGGGGATCGCTTGCGGGGCTGTTCGTCTACAGGCGGAACAGGCCGAGCGCTTCGGGGCTCGACCCACGGCGGCTCACCGGGGCCTGGACTCCCGGTGTCGGGCCTGCTCGCGCAACCGTTCGATCCGCTCGTCCATCGGCGGGTGCGTCGACAGCAGCCGGGACAGCTCGTTTTCGTCGTCGCCGTGGACGTACAGCGGCGTCAGCGGCCCCAAGTCGGGTTTCGCGGCCCGCTCGATCTTCCGGAGCGCGCGGGCCAGCGCCAGCGGATCGCCGGTCACCTCGACGGCCCGGTCGTCGGCAGCCCACTCGCGGTGCCGGGAGTAGGCGAGGACGAGCAGCGTCACTGCGATTCCCAGCAGGCCGACGAGATACAGTGCGGTCCGCTGGGTCCGGGCGAACCACGAGCGCGACCAGCTCTCCGGGGCACCCCTGAGCAGCGCCAGCGCCCGAGCGATGCCGCCGGTCAGGACGACGACCGGCAAGACGACGAGACTCACCAACCCGACGAGACTACGGGTGAGGCTGTAGGCCAGCGTCTGGACGAGCGCGTCGCGGCTCTCCAGATGTGCGAGCTCGTGTGCGAGCAGCCCTTCGAGCTCCGCACCGGAGAGGTAGCCAAAGAGCCGCCGGTCGACGACAATCGCGGCACCGGCCCCGCCGACGGCGAAGGCGTTGGGGACCGGGAGCCGGGCGATCAGTACCTGTGGGCGACCGACATCCATCACCGAGAGCAGCCGATCCAGCCGCCGGTACACGCCCGGCGCGCGTATGGGTGGCAACTCGACGGCGTCGAGCGAGCGCTTGAGCTGTGTGGTCCCGGCCCAGTAACTCACCAGCCCGAAGACCACCGCGGTCCCGACGACGGCCGCCGCCGCGACCGCCGGTGACGGCCGCAGGCTCCAGAGCGCAGCCAGCAACCGGTAGCCGAGCCATGCCGCCAGGAGGTAGACGACGAGCGTGGAGAGCCCGACCACGGACAACACGAGACGGCGACCCACGCTCATATCGGTCGTTCGATCCGGACTGTGGAAACCGCTTCGGTGGGTGTGGGTCGCTGCTGGCGTTGCTTCCCAGGGGCGGGGTCCGATCACCGGCACGGTGTCGACTGTCTGCGTAGCCAGATCTAGGCCACGCGAAAAGTAACAGATTCGGTAGGGTAAAGGTTGTTAGCACGACCTAAAATCGGTTTAGAGTGCCCAAAAGTCGCATATTTAGGACATCCTAATCGATCAGTTTTATTATAGTTGGGGCCGAAGTACCGATCGTCATGAGCGCAGAAGGACTCGAACGACAGACCCGGAACTACCTCAGTAACAACGTGCCACAGATCCAGCAACACGGCGGCTCCTTCGAAGTGCGGGACGTCGACGAAGCGGCCGGGACCGCGACGGTCGCGATCGGCGGTGCCTGCTCTGGCTGTGGCATCGCACCGATGACGATGAAGGCGATCAAACAGCGGCTTCCCGAGAGCGTCGACGGACTGGAAGACGTCGAGGTCGTCCGTGCGGGCGGACCGCGTGCCGCCGTGATGCCGTCGAAGACCGACGAGATGGAAGGGATGGACGAGTACGAGGACTACAGTCCACCCTTCTGAGTCGGAGACGTCTCGACTGACCCGCGACGACGGACTCGGTCACGCCGTTCTCGATTCCCCTGTCCGGGCTACTCGCCCGCTCGGTCGTCGAGTTCGTCCTGGAGGAGTGTCGCCGCCAACTGCTCGCTGACGACCGTGCTGACATCGTTGGCGAGTCGCATCGCTTTCAGTTCGTGCTCTTCCAGGTCTAGCGCGTCACGGAAGAACCACGACAGCGTCACGTACGTCTCGTGAAGCTCTGCGGCCCGTTCCCATCCGTCCTCGGTGAGCGTCGCGCCCTCGTAGGGCTCGTAGGTGACGAGACCATGTCCGGCCAACCGCTGGAACGTCTCCGAGGTTGTCGCTCCTGATCGACCGAGCATCTCCGCGACGGTTCCCGACGAGATCGGCGGTTCGTCCCGGTGTTGGGCGATGTAGAGCGCGAGCAGATACTGCGGTGCCTGTGTCATCAGTTGTCGACTGCGTGTTCCGGTGTCGTTGCGCTGCCCATACTTTTAGGCATGCCTAATAAATTAAAACGGTTCTGGTTTCAGACAACCCGAACCCGGCCGGTCGGCCGAACGGACCAGCCGCCAACGGGTTGACGGGCGATCGAGTGTTCTCTATCGCGATTATCGGTTTACAGCGGGGGACTGGTGATCGGGACAGATCGAACGAGAACCCACGGGAACGGCCGCTCTGCCGGGGCTGTACCGGGAGTTTCGGTCCCAGTCCGCTCACGCGCCGGGGTAGTCGACCCGCGGGGGCACCTGAAATCGGCGGACCGTCCGAGCGAACCGTACCGGGCAGGCCACGACCTTCGAGCCTCGATGTCTCGGCGGGCGGTGGATACTCGACCGCCGATCGTTCGCCTGTTCTCCAGACGGTCGGTCTGCTATCGGGGGGTTACGACACCGCGTCCGCCCCGCCGGTTTCACGGACCCGACACCGTACAGAGCACACACAGGGGAGTCACAGCCCGCCGCAGTTGATCACCGTCAGATCGCGCTCCTCCGGGTAATATATCGCTGGCCGCTATATCGAATCAGTTCAGCCGGGTCCGGATCGTCTCGGCGGTTCGTTCACCGATGCCGTCGACAGTCCGGAGCTCTGTCAGCGAGGCCGAGCGAACGCCCTCGACGCTGCCGAAGCGTCGGAGCAGTCGCTTCCGCGTCTCGGGGCCGATGCCCGGCACCTCGTCCAGCGCGGTCGACACCTCGTCCCGAACGGTCTGGTGGTACTGAACTGCAAAGCGGTGGGCCTCGTCGCGAATCCGCTGGAGGAGGTGGAGTTGGGGCGCGTCGTCGGGCCAGTCGTAGACGCCGTCGGGGGTGACGACCAGTTCTTCGTCCTTGGCGAGTGCGATCGCCGGTACGTCCCAGCCGACCTCGGTCAGCGCGTCACGAGCAGCACCCAACTGTCCGTCCCCGCCGTCGATCACCAGCAGGTCGGGGTCCGGGCGGTCGTCCCGTCCCTCGACCGCGCGTGTGGCCCGCCAGCGGACGAGTTCGCGCATGTTGGCGTAGTCGTCGTTTCGCTCACTGAGCTTCTTTCGTCGGTAGTCGGCCTTCTCCGCTTTCGTATCCACGAAGGAAACGTTCGAGCCGACGACGGCACGCCCCTGTGCGTGGCTCACGTCGAACCCCTCGATCCGGTCGGGGCGGTCGATACCGAGCGCGTCGGCGAGTGCGCCGAGTTCGTCGTCGGCGCCACCGCGGCGGCGTGCGTTCTTGAGCGCGAGGTCGACGAGTGTCGCCTCCCGGCCGGCACCGGGAACCCGGAGGTCGACGCCCTCGGCGGCGAGCCACGCCTCGATGTCCGCGTCGGCGGGGTCCTCGGCACAGAGGATCCTGTCGGGGAATTCCCGCTCGGCGTAGTACTGGGGGATGAACGCGCGGTAGACGGCGTCGGTCCCCTCGCCGTCGGGGACGGCCAGCGTGTGCCGGTCGCGTTCGACGAGTTTCCCGCCCTCGGCGTGAAGTCGGGCGACGACGGCCGTCTCTCCCTCGAAGGCAGCACCAAGTACGTCGGTCGTCGCGCGGGCGCTGGCGTCGCTGACCGCGGTATCGCTCTCCCCGACGAACGCCTCGACGGCGTCGAGTTTGTCCCGGAGGTTGGCCGCTCGCTCGAAGGCCTGCTCGGCCGCCGCCCCCTCCATAGCACGCCGGAGCGGATCAGTGAGGACGCCGGTCTCGCCCTCGAAGAACCGCTCGACGTTCTCGACGTCTTCGCCGTAGTCGGCTGCCGATATCTCCCCGGTACAGGGGGCCGAACAGATCCCCATCTCGTAGTCCAGACAGGGACGGTCCCGGTTCCGGTACTTGTGGTCCGAACAGCCACGGAGCCCGTAGATCTCCCGGAGCGCCTTCAGGACGACCTCGACGCGGCCCTTGTCGGTGAAGGGGCCGTAGACGGTCGCTCCCTCGGCAGGATCGCGGGTCACCTCGATCCGTGGAACCGCGTGGTCGGTCAACTGGACCAGCGGATAGGACTTGTCGTCTTTCAGCCGGACGTTGTACGGGGGCCGGTGGCGCTTGATGAGGTTCGCCTCCAGCAAGAGCGCCTGTGTCTCCGTGTCGGTCACCGAGAAGTCGATCGTCCGGGCGCGTTCGACCATCGCAGCGATGCGGTCACTGCGCGGGTCGGCGTAGGATCTGACACGGTCCCGGAGATCGACGGCCTTGCCGACATACAGTACCCGCTCGTCGGTATCTTCGAACTGATAGATTCCCGGCTCACGCGGCAGGTCGGCGGCACGTGTTCGGACCCCGTCGGTGTCCATCGCCTCCCGGTTAGCGCCGCGCGGAGTTGAACGTCACGCTGGCGAGTCTTCCGGCACTCGCTCCCGATCGGGGTCCGGTGGCCCCTCACCGGGAAACAGTGCGGTCCGAAGCTGATCGAGGGCGTGGTCCTCCTCCGGGGCTGTCAACTCGATATCGTCCTCGCCGGCCACCGAGAAGACGAGCAGCGACTCCCGCGACCAGGCGTAGACGCCCAACACGACGGCGGCAAACGCCAGCGCGAGCCCGCCGAACAGCTGCATGAGATCGTCGAGCTGTGCCAGCAGGGTCAGCATCGACCCGAGCAGCCCCATCATCCCGCCGAGACCGAGTTGTCCCGAGGCTCCAGCGCTGTCCAGTGAGATACCGCCGACCAGACTGTCCAGGCTGATGAGCCGCCCGGCTACGATCAGGACGATCCCGGCCACCAGTGCCTTCAGCCCCTGTTCGAGAAACGCCCAGTCTCCGCTGGTGGTGTGGTCGACGCCCTCGACGTTCGGGCGGTCGACGGTTCGGTAGTTGGGGCCGTCCCGATCGGGGGTAAACGCCAGCACACGGTGGGTCGTGACGACCACGCCGCCGTCGCCGACGGCGACCTGGGTTTCGATCGTCTCGCCGTCGAACAGGAGATCGTCCGCGCGATCGACCCAGCGCATACGGACGCTTAGCGGGCAACCGATTTCAACCCTCGCCCGCAGACACCCACAACGGCTAACACGACGCCACCCCTCAGTTCGAACGATGCGAACTGATCCCCGCTGTCCCCACTGTAACGAGAAGGTCAGCGCCACGGCCTCCTGGTGTATGCACTGCGGACAGGATTTCGACGAGCCACGGGAGGCGGGTAGTGGTGAACTCACGGAGGCGCTCGCACGTGGTGACAGCGACGCCGTCGCCGGTCGCCTCACCGACAGCGAACACGGGCCGGGCGCGATCGGCGTGGGGGTGGCGATCGTGGCGCTGGTCACGCTCCCGACCGTCGCCCCGCCGGGGCTGACCTTCTTCTACCTCGCGGCCGTCGTCGCCGTCGGCTACCTGGCCGCCCAGCAACAGGGTACGAGCGACGCGCTCTCCCGTGGCGCGCAACTGCTCGCGCTTACCCCTCTCCTGTTGTGGTTGCTCTCTGCCGCACTGTACGCTGTTCCCCCGATCACTGCGCTGCTCGGTCCGATCGTCTACGCCGTGCTCGTCCTCCTCCTCGCCCGCCGGATCGACAGCTCTCTCGTCGGGTGACGCGGTCGTATCAAAACTACCATGCCGCCCGGTTTCGAAGACCCGCCTAACAGATGGTCACACAGCGAGAGAAACAGGAGTACACGGACGACTATCCCGAAAAGACACTGTACCTCCCCGGCCCGACCGAGGTCCGCGAGGACGTGATCGAGGCGATGGCCCAGCCGATGTTCGGCCACCGGATGGACCGGATGACCGACCTCTACACCACGATCGTCGAGGACACCAAGGAGTTCCTGGGCACCGACAACGAGGTCATCATCCTCACCGCCTCGGGAACGGAGTTCTGGGAGGCGACGACGCTGAACCTCGTCGAGGACGACATGCTCGTGGCGACCTCGGGCGCGTTCAGCGAGCGCCAGGCCAACGTCGCCGACCGCCTCGGAAAGAACGTCGATCGGGTCGAGTACGCCTGGGGCCAGGCGGTCAAGCCCGCGGACATCCGGGACGCCCTCGAAGCGAGCGAGGACGGCTACGACGCCGTCGGTGTCGTCATGAACGAGACCTCCACGGGCGTGCGCAACCCCGTCGAAGAGATCGGCGACCTCATGGCCGACTACCCGGACACCTACTTCGTCGTCGACGCCATCTCCTGTCTGGGCGGCGACCGGATCGACATCGAGGCCCACAACATCGACGCGCTGTTTACCTCTACGCAGAAAGCGTTCGCGATGCCGCCGGGGCTGGCCGTCTGTACCGTCAGCGACGCCGCCTACGAGCGGGAACTGGAGAAGGAGTCCGCGTCGTGGTACGGCGGCTTCCAGCGCACGCTCGACTACTACGACCGGAAGGGCCAGACCCACTCGACGCCGGCGATCCCGATCATGCTGGCCTACCGCAAGCAGATGAAACACATGCTCGACGAGGGTCACGACGCCCGCGACCAGCGCCACCGCGAGATGGCCGAGTACACCCGCGAGTGGGCCCGCGAGCACTTCGGCCTCTTCCCCGAGGAGGGGTACGAGTCCCAGACTGTGACCTGCATCGAGAACACCCGAGGTATCGACGTGGCAGAGACCGTCGAGGCCGTCTCCGAGGAGTACGACATGGTCTTCTCCAGTGGGTACGGCGACCTCAGCGAGGAGTCGTTCCGCATCGGGCACATGGGCGAACACACCGTCGAGTCGATCACGGAACTCACCGACGCTATCGAGGACGTCGCGGATCTGTAACCTATCTGACTAGTGTGTGCCGGGTCCGTGCAGGGCACCTGGTTGTCTCTCGGGAGACGACGGCTCCGTGTGCTTTCCAGCGGTGTAACCGGATGTGTACGATCTATCACATTAATTATCAGAATTTGAACTGCGGGGCGCAGATATAAATCCGCTTTTCCATTTCCGTCCGTATATGAGTACGACACGGCTTTCCGGGCAGATCACTGCCCACTACAGCAGGCGGATCGGCGCGGCGTTGCTCGTCACGCTCGCCGTGACCCTCGCGTTCGGGACGCTCTTTGCAGTCCACGCGGCGAATACGGGAGCGGGGACGGCGTCGGTCGCCGGGACACTGTTCGTCGTGGTACTGAACATCGGCCTGCTCGGGATCGTCCTCGGCGGGAACGCCGCCGTCGCGCTCCGTCGGCTGACCGACGCCGCGGAGGCGATCGAAGACGGCGACCTCGAAGCCAGTCCCGAGGTCGAACGCAGCGACGAGTTCGCCGATCTCGCAACGGCGTTCGACAACATGCGTGAGTCACTCGGCGAGGCCTTAGAGGAGTCGGAAGCCGCCCGCCAGGACGCCGAAGCCGCCCGCGAAGAGGCCGAGACCGCCCAGCGGGAGGCGGAAGCGTTCAACGAACGGCTCATCGAGCACGCGACAGAGATCGGCGACGCGATGACCGCGGCCGCCGACGGTGACTTCACTCGCCGGTTGGAGACGGACGTCGACGTCGACGCGGTCGAACGGATCGCCGTGGCCTACGAGGAGATGAGCGGCGGGCTCTCCGAGACGGTCGAGGAGATCCGTGAGTTCGCCGCCGTCGTCGAGTCCGCGAGCGACTCCGTCGCGGCCGACGCGGCCGACGTCGAGCGACGGAACCAGGCCCTCGCCGACGACATCCGGGAGTTGGCCACCGATATCGAACAGCAGGCGGATCGACTCGAAACGGCGATCGCGGAGACGAACGACCTCTCGGCGACGATCGAGGAGGTGGCCTCGACGACCGACGAGGTCGCACAGCAGTCCAGCGAGGCGGCCGACGCCGGGACGACCGGTGCCGAACGTGTCGAGGAGGCGATCGACGCCATCCAGACCGTCGAGGACGCCGTCGCACAACTAGACGCGCTCGTCGCGGAGTTGGACGACCGGATGGGTGAGGTCGAGGCGACGACCGGACTCGTCGACGACATCGCCGAACAGACGAACATCCTCGCGCTGAACGCCAACATCGAGGCGTCACACGCGAGCGAGGCCGGGTCCGGGTTCGCCGTCGTCGCCGACGAGGTCAAACAGCTCGCCGAGGAGACCCAGGCCGCCATCGACGAGATCGAGACGATCATCGCCGGCGCACGGGCCGACGTCGACGACGTGACCGACGAGATGGACGCGACCAGCGAACGCATCGACGCCAGCGTGGAGACGATCACCGCTGCGGGCGAGACGCTCGCGCAACTCACCGATACCGTCGACGACGTCGACGACGCGATGGGCGAGATCGCACGGGCGACCGACGACGCCGCGGCCGCGACGGAAGAAGTAGCTGCGACGATCGACACCGTCGGCGAGGCCGCGGCCGACGTGGCCGACCGTTCGCACAGTCTCGCCGACACCGCTGCCGAGACGGCAGAGACGATGAGCGACGTACGGAGACAGGCCGACGACCTCTCCGACCGGACGGCCGAACTCATCGACCGGCTCGCGGCGTTCGAGACACGTTCGGGGAGCGGCGAGTCGGCAGGGACTGCCGGAGCGGCGACCGCAGTTGGTGATGCCGATGATTAGCGAAACGACGGTCTACGGATCAGCCGCCGCCGTCAGTGCGATCGCGACGGTCGCCTTTCTCGTCTGGATCCGCCGGGTCCCGGCTCGAAAGCGTCCGTACTGCTATCCGGTCGTCGGTGTCGTCGGCCTCTCGGCAGTCCTAACCGCACTGGTGGCGCTGGATGGGTTCTACATCGCCGGAACGGGACAGACGCTCCCCGGTGTGATCGACGACTTCGTCGCCTACACCGTGTTGTGGGTCGCTGCCGCCGCCATCGCCGGCGAATCCCGCCGAATGCTTGCGCTCCTCGCAGTGATCCCGATGGTCCAGGTCGTTGCGTTCAACGTCGCGGCGGTCGTCGGCGGTCTCGTCGGCCTCGTCGGGTTGGCTCTCCTCGTGGTCGGGCAGGTCCTGATCGCGTACCTCTTTCTGGGTCCGATCTGGGAACGGACCGACTCGCTGCCCGACGGACAGCGCCTCCTCCACTGGAAGTCCCGGAACCTCCTGTTGTTCCTCATCGGGATGCTCGTGGTCTTTGCGCTCCTGTCGGTCGGTCAGATATTCGACACCTTCGTCACCGCCGTCCTCAGTGAGTATATGGGGCTGTTGATCAGGGTCGGGTTCGCCGGCTTCCTGCTCGCCAACGTCGACGCGATCGATCCGGCGGCGATCGAACTGTTCGGTTCGTCCGCCGATCGGCCTGCGGCCGAGCCCACCGGGAGCGGCGCCGACTGACGCGAGCCACCCCATGAGAACCGGCGTGCGGAGGATCCCATAGCGGCTTAGTAGCCGGCCCCCTGAGGCCAGACAAATGGCAGCCGTCTCCGAGGACGACCTGGCGGACAACCCCTACGTCGAGGACCCCCCGACGGAGTTCGATCCGGTCGGGGACCTCGACGAGGACAGCGCCCGCGAGCAGGCCGAGCAGTTGCGCGAGGCGATCCGGTACCACGACCACCGCTACTACGTCGAGACCGACCCGGTGATCGGCGACCGGACTTACGACGCCCTGTTTTCTCGGTTACAGGACCTCGAAGGGGCCTTCGACCTCGACACGGCGGGCAGTCCGACACAGCGGGTCGGCGGCGAACCGCTGACGGAACTCGGCGAGGTCGAACACGTCGCACCCATGCGCTCGATCGACCAGAGCGGCGAGGCCGAGGCGGTCCGGGAGTTCGACCGGCGAGTACGGGACCGGCTCGCGGAGAGCGGCTACGACGGCGAGGTCCGGTACTTCTGTGAACCGAAGTTCGACGGGCTCTCCGTCGAAATCGTCTACGAGGACGGCCGGTACCAGCGTGCGGCGACCCGGGGCGACGGCGAGGTCGGCGAGGACGTCACCGAGAACGTCCGGACCATCGCCAGCGTCCCCCAGCGACTCCGGGGGGACTACCCCGACCGTCTGGTCGTCCGGGGTGAGGTGTATATCCCCCGGGACGCGTTCACCGCGTTCAACCGGGAGCGCGTCGAGGCCGGCGAAGACCCCTTCGCGAACCCGCGCAACGCCGCCGCCGGGACCCTCCGGCAACTCGACCCGAGCGTGACCGCCCGGCGCCCGCTCTCGATCTTCTTTTTCGGCGTGCTCGATGCGTCGGTCGACTTCCCGAGCCACAGCGACCTCCACGAGCGACTGCCCGAGTGGGGGCTGCGGGTCTGTGACCGGCTCCGGGTCGTCGACGACATCGAGGCGGCGATCGACTACCGGGACGACCAACTGGCCGCCCGTGACGACTTAGACTACGAGATCGACGGCGTCGTGCTCAAGGTCGACGATATCGGAGCCTGCGACCGACTCGGGACCACCGCCCGCGCCCCCCGCTGGGCGTTCGCCTACAAGTTCCCCGCCCGCAAGGAGGAGACGACGCTCAGGGACGTCGTCGTCCAGGTCGGCCGCACCGGCCGGCTCACACCGGTCGCGCTGCTGGACCCCGTCGAGGTCGGCGGGGTCACCGTCTCGCGGGCCTCGCTGCACAACCCCTCGCTGGTCGCGGAACTCGGCGTCGGCGTCGGCGACCGCGTCCGGATCAAGCGCGCCGGCGACGTGATCCCGGAGGTCGTCGAGGTCGTCGAGTCCGCCGGCGACGGCCACTTCGAGTTCCCGGAGACCTGCCCCGTCTGTGATAGCGTCGTCGAGCGGGACGGCCCGATGGCGTTCTGCACCGGCGGGCTCTCCTGTCCCGCCCAGCGTGAACGTGCCGTCGAACACTACGCCAGCCGCGACGCGCTTGACATCGAGGGACTGGGCGAGAAGGCCGTCGCGCAACTGCTCGACGCGGGACTCGTCTCCGACCCTGCCGACCTCTACGACCTCTCGGTCGAAGCACTGGCCGACCTGGAGGGGTGGGGCGAGACCAGCGCCCGGAACCTCGTCGAGGCCGTCGAGGGGACACGGGAGCCCGCACTGGCGGACTTTCTCGTCGCGCTCGGTATCCCCGAGGTCGGCGGCGTCACGGCCCGCAACCTCGCGACGGAGTTCGGCAGTTTCGAGGCCATCCACGAGGCGGCCGACGAGGGCGACCGCGAGGCCTTCGAGGCGGTCCCCGACGTCGGTCCGGTCGTCGCCGACGCTATCGTCGAGTTCTTCCAGGGAGCGGGCAACCGCGACGTGCTGGACCGACTCCTCGATCACGTCGACCCGCAGGACGCCGAGGCGACCGGCGGCGAGGCACTCGAGGGACTCACGTTCGTGTTCACGGGCTCGCTGGACGGCTACACCCGGAGCGACGCCCAGGAACTCGTCGAGCGCCACGGCGGCTCGGCGACCAGCAGCGTCTCCGGGAACACGGACTACCTCGTCCTCGGGTCGAATCCCGGCCAGCGAAAACGCGAGGATGCGGCCGACAACGACGTGGACGAACTGGACGAAGCGGCCTTCGAGGCGCTGCTGGACGCCCGCGGTGTCCTATAGATCTGCGCGGGCGAACAGGCCGTAGCCGATCACGACCGGGACCACACACCAGCCCAGCAGGACGACGACCGCGACGGGGTCCGAGAGGTACCACGGCACGGACTCCGAGAGCGTCTGTGCGGCAGCCTGCTGGCGGATGAGGCTGGACTGGCCACCGAAGATACTCCCGAACATCGACGCCCTGGCCTGTGCGACGGTCACGTCGGCGCTCCCGAGCGACTGGAGCAGCGTCTGGTAGGCCTGTGTCGGGTTCAACAGTTTGACGAACAGTTCGATCTTCAGCGTCAGCTCCTCGTCGAGCCCGGTCCGGTCACGCAGCAACCCGCCGACCCCGCTGGAGACGGAGTTCCACAGCGCGAAGAGGTAGACCCAGACCCCACCGGCGGTGATGAGCGACCGCCGGGTCGTCGACGTCGCGGCCGAGGCGCCGAGCGTGAAGCCGACGAACGACAGCGCGAGCAGCAGCGTCAGACCGATCAGGACGACGACAGTCCGTGCCTGGAAACCGGATTCGGCCTCCGGCAGGACGACGAGCACCTGGAGGAGCAGCGTCCCGACCAGCGGTGCGGCGAGCGCGAAGAACCGTCCGAACAGCTTCCCGACGACGACATCCCGCCGAGTGTAGGGCAGCGAGAGGAGGATCTTCAGCGATCCCCGCTGCCGTTCGCCCGAGATCGCGGCGTAGGTCAACGCGATCGCCGAGATCGGAACGATGACCGACAGCAGTCGGACGGCCAGTCCCTGGACCAGCGCGGTCACCGCTGCCGCCGCATCACCGCCCAGGCCGGTGTACAGCGTAATGGCCAGCGGGAGGACGAAAAGGGTCAGGAACAGCCCGGTCAACAGGAGGAGGGCACGCGTCCGGACCGTGTCCGCAAACTCCTTTTTGACGATGGGGTACCAGTCGAGGCCATGGAGTTTGTCGTCGGCACCCGAGAGGAGGTTCAGCGCGAACTGCCCGGCGCTGTCGGCCTGGCGGTCGCTCATGCCTCGACCTCCTCCCGACTGGTGTAGGCCGCGAACACGTCGTCCAGCGACGCCTCCTCGGTGTCGAAGTTGTCGACCGCGAAGCCTGCCTCTTCGAGGGTATTCAGGACCGTCATCTTCTCGCTGGCGTCACAGGTGACTCTGATCCCGTTTCCGGCCCCGGCGACGCCGGTTCCGATGCCGGCGTCCTCGATGATCGTGACCGCCTCGTCGATGTCGGCGCCGTCACCGAACGTGACTTCCAGGGTCGTGTCGCCGGCAGCGGCCTCCCGCAGGCCCTCGATAGTGTCTTTCGCGATGAGTTCGCCGTCCTGGAGAATCCCGACGGTGTCACAGACGGCGTCGACCTGGCCGAGGATGTGACTGGAGAAGAAGACGGTCGCGCCCCGCTCGTTCTCCTCGCGGATGATCTCGCGCATCAGCCGCGCGCCGTTGGGGTCGAGCCCGCTGGTCGGCTCGTCGAGGATGAGCAGTTCGGGTTCGCCGACCAGTGCCATCGCCAGGACGAGTCGCTGTTGCATCCCCTTGGAGTAGCCGCCGGCCTTGCGGTCGATGGCGTCCGGGATGCCGACCCGTTCGGCCAGCGTGTCCGGGTCGGCGTCGGCGTCTTTCGATTCGATCACGAACTTCAGGTGTTGCCGGCCGGTGAGCCGGCCGTAGACGTCGAACCCCTCCGGGAGGACACCGGTCCGGTCACGGATCCGTTTGGACTCCTCGTGGGCGTCCCGACCGAGGACCGTCGCCGATCCGTCGGTCGGACGGATGAAATCGAGGAGGACGTTGATCGCGGTCGATTTCCCCGCGCCGTTGGGACCGAGGAAGCCGAAGATCTCCCCTTCCTCGACGGTGAGGTCGACCCCGTTCAGGGCTGTTACGGAGCCGAACTCCTTTCGGACCCCGTCCAGTTCTATCGCTGTCATACGCCCGGCTTGTACCGGCCTCGGGTATAGTCTTTCGTATGACGAGTCGACCTACACCTCCTCGTCGGGACCGTGCTCGTCGGCCATCCGGCTCGCTTCGGTCGCGTACCGCTCGCGGGTCGCCTCGTCGTCGACGGTCTCCAGTCGGTCGGCCTCGGCCTCGATCGCGGCCGTGACCCGCTTTTTCATCAGGAGGTTCGTCGAGAACTGCTTCTGGAGGTACCGCTCGCCGTCCGGCGTCGCGTAGACGAGTGTGACCATCCGTTCGTCGCCGTAGCTGGAGCGCTCGACCAGCCAGCATTGGACCGTCTCGGCTGCTGTCATTGCCCGTTCGTTGTTCCCGGGTGCGTTTGTATCCTCGGAGACGAATGGACGCGTCAGTCCCCAACGTGTGTTACCGGCCCACACGGGGAGAGTATTGCCGTAACTCGTGGTTATAGATGCCTAGGGATATATGCATACCACACATGACCGATCAGTACGCGTTCGGGACACGCTGTGTACACGCCGGGCAGGAAGAGCCCGACCCGGCGACGGGCGCGTGTGCACCCCCGATCTACCAGACCTCCTCGTACGTCTTCGAGGACGCCGAGACCGCCGCCCAGCGGTACGCGCTCGAAGACGACGGCAACGTCTACTCCCGCTTCGACAACCCGACCGTCCGGATGCTCGAACACCGCCTGGCCTCCCTGGAGAACGGCGTCGACGCCGTCGCCACCGGTTCCGGGATGGCCGCACTGGACGCCGGGACGCTCGTGTTGGCCTCGGCCGGCGACAACGTCGTCTCTTCCTCGTCGATCTACGGTGGCACCCACAGCTATCTGACCAGCACCGCCAGTCGCCGCGGGATCGAGGCCCGCTTCGTCGACACGCTCGACCCCGACGCCTACGCAGCGGCGATCGACGACGACACCGCCTACGTCCACGTCGAGACCATCGGCAACCCCTCGCTCGTCGTCCCGCCGATCGAGGAGATCGCCGACGTGGCCCACGACCACGGAGTCCCGCTGTTCGTCGACAACACGTTCGGGACGCCGGCGCTGTGTAACCCCCTGGACCACGGTGCCGACGTCATCTGGGAGTCGACGACCAAGTGGATCCACGGCTCGGGCTCGACGGTCGGCGGCGTCCTGGTCGACGGCGGTTCCTTCCCTTGGGCGGAGTACCCCGAGAAGTTCCCCGAGATGGGTGGCGACAACCCCGCCTTCGACGTGAACTTCGCCGAGCGGTTCGGCGACCGGGCGTTCGCGATGGCCGCCCGTCAGCGGGGACTGCGCTCGCTGGGTGACGGCCAGAAACCGTTCGACGCCTGGGCGACCCTCCAGGGGACGGAGACGCTGGCCCTGCGGATGGAACGGCACTGCGAGAACGCGATGGCCGTCGCGGAACACCTCCAGGACCACCCCAAGGTCGCCTGGGTCACCTACCCGGGACTGGACGACCACGAGACCCACGACCTCGCCAGCCAGTACCTCTCCGGCGGGTTCGGCGGCGTCGTCACGTTCGGGCTCGAAGGCGGGTACGACGCCAGCCGGCAGTTCTGTGAGCGGACCGATCTGGCGAAGTTCCTCGCGAACATCGGCGACGCGAAGACGCTGGTGATCCACCCCGCCTCGACGACCCACGCACAGCTTTCCGAGGCCGAACAGCGCGAGAGCGGCGTCCGCCCGGACCTGGTCCGCATGAGCGTCGGCATCGAGGACCCCGCGGACGTGATCGCCGACATCGACACCGCGATCGACGAGGTGAGCTGAGATGACCGTCGACCACGAGACCGTCTCGCTGGGGGCGTTCGAGTTCCAGTGTGGCGAGACCATCCCGGACCTGGAACTGGCCTACGAGACCTACGGCGAGTTCGAGGGCGACAACGCCGTGTTGGTCTGTCACGCCCTGACCGGCAGCGCCCACGTCGCCTCCCAGGGCCGCTTCGAGGACAGCGACCAGGCCTACGCCTGGTGGGACGACATCGTCGGGCCGGGCAAAGCCATCGACACCACCGAGTACTTCGTCGTCTGCGTCAACGTTCCCGGCTCCTGTTACGGCTCCAGTGGCCCGCCGAGTCCGAACCCCGAGACGGGCGAGCCCTACGGGCCGGAGTTTCCCCCCGTGACGGTCGCCGACTGGACCGAGGCCCAGCGCACACTGCTGGACGAACTCGGCGTCCCCCACCTCTACGCGGTCGTCGGCGGTAGCGTCGGCGGCATGAACGTTCTGGAGTGGGCCAAACGCCACCCCGACCACGTCGAGAAGATCGTCCCAATCGCCGCGGCGGGCCGCCTCGACTCCCAGTGTCTTGCCCTCGACGGCATCGCCCGGCGAGCGATCACCACCGATCCGAACTGGAACGGCGGCGACTACTACGACGGGGACCATCCCGACGAGGGACTGGCGCTGGCCCGCGAACTCGGCCATGTCATGTATTTCTCGAAGTCCAGCATGGACCGCCGGTTCGGCCGCCGGGCGGCGACCCGTGAGGCCGAGCGGGCGTTCCCGGTCGACCCCGCCGGCCGCTTCTTCCCGTACCGGGACGTCGAATCCTATCTCGACTACAACGCCTCGAAGTTCGTCGAGCGGTTCGACGCCAACAGCTACCTCTATCTGACGCGGGCGATGGACAACTACGACCTCGCGAGCGGCTTCGAATCCGACGCCGACGCCTTGGCTGCCTTCGACGGCGACGCGCTCGTGATGTCCTTTACCGGGGACTGGCACTTCACGACCCAGCAGTCCGAGGCCCTGGCCGACGCGCTCCGGGAGACCGACACCGACGTTGCCCACCACGTCGTCGACTCCGACTACGGCCACGACGCCTTCCTGGTCGAACCGGACAGCGTCGGCCCGCCGGTTTCGGATTTCCTCGCGGAGGGCATCGGGGGCAACGCCGTCTCGGACACCGTCGAGGTCGAGACCGAGGAGTCCGACTTCGCGCCGGTCCACAACAGCCTCTTCTCGCAGTAGCCGAGGAGTAGTTTCAAGGACCGAACCCGCCTCTCTCGGAGCAGAGTCGATGGACGACCCGACGCTGGGGATCGGACTCGCGATGCTCGCCGCTGTCGCGCTCGCGGTCCAGAGTCTCGCGGTCCGCGTCAGCGCGCGGACCCGGTCGCTCGCCGACCTCGTCGCCGGCGTCGCCCTCGTCGTCAGCGGGTGAGTCCCGACCCCGACGGTCGTCGCATCGACGGCCGACAGGCTCGGACAAGCCTTTATCACCACACGGATTGTCACTGATACTGTATGTCAGACATGTCAACAAACGCCGAGGCCGACGAAGTCTCCTTCGGCCAGACGGTCTACGACGAGGACGGGACGGCTCTGGGGACGATCCGCGGGTTCGACGAACACGGGTTCTACGTCACGGCCGACGAAGGGATCGAGGCCCTCTCCAGCGAGCACATCACGACCGGATCGGCCGGGGAGGCCGAACTGATGTGGCGCTGCTGGAAGTGTGGTGAGATGGGACAGATCGACGAACTCCCCGAGTCCTGTCCCGCCTGCGGAGCGGCCAAAGAGGAGATCTACTACTGGCAGGAAGACTGAGCCGGACTGTCGTCGCTCGGCTGGGTCTGGCCCCGGTTACCCGCGCTCGCGGACGATCCGGTCGACGACCGCGGGTGCGAGCTGTCCGGCGGCGTCCTCGTATCCCGTCTCGGGGAGCGCGAACCGGACGGTCGTCCGGGTCCGCCGCTCGACGATCGCACGACGGTTCCCGTCGAGAGCGACTGCGTGTGTGAGCGCGTCGCCGGGGAGTCGCGCGAGCGCGTCGACGGTCGCTACCGTTGCCGGTGCCGTCCCCCTCGTCCGGTCGGAGCCGGCGGTCACGCCCGGATTTGCTGCCAGTCGCTCCAGTGCCGTCTGTCGGTCGCCCGTCAACGTGTCCCGTCGACCGAGTTCGATATCGACGACGACGGTCTCGGGTGATCTGGGCGTCAGATCGAGCACCGTCGCGAACACGTCCATACCCACGGGCTCGTCCGGCTCAGTCAGTTCGAGGCGGTAGCGTCCCTCGGCTTCGGGCCAGGCCGATCGCCCGTCGATAGCCTCGGTCAGACGCTCGGCCTCGTCCGCGCCGTCCTCGTCCATACGAGCCGTTGGACGTCGCCGGCGAAGTGACTGACGGTCGCGGCCGGCGAGCCGTACTGTTTTGACCCGACCGCTCCTTGCCCGCGTATGGACATCGTCGTCGTCGGGGCCGGCAGTCTCGGCAGCCTGCTCGGGGGGTTGCTCGCCCGCGAACACGACGTGACACTCGTCGGGCGCGAGCCACACGTCGGGACCGTCACCCGGGAAGGGTTGGCGGTGAGGGGCGTCGAGCAGTTCCAGGCCCACCCGGCCGCCCGGACCGACCTCCCGTCCGGCGGCGACCTCGCACTGGTCGCGGTCAAAGCCTACGACACGGCCGACGTGGCAGCGGATCTTGCCGACTGTGCCTTCGACGCCTGTCTCTCGGTCCAGAACGGGCTGGGCAACGAGACGACGCTGGCCGAGGCCGTCGACTGTCCGGTACTCGCCGGGACCTGCACGTACGGCGCTCGACTGCTTGATCCCGGCGTCGTCGAGTTCACCGGCCGAGGCACGGTGACACTCGGTGACCCGGACGGCGGGCGTTCCGCTGTCGCCGACGACGTGGCCGAGGCGTTCCGGGCGGCCGGCGTCGAATCGGTCGCCGTCGCGGACATGCCGACGCGGCTCTGGGAGAAGCTGGCGGTCAACGCCGCGGTCAACGCGACGACGGCGCTGGCCCGCGTCGAGAACGGCGCGCTCGCGGCGACACCGGGGGACGGTCTCGCCGCCGCTGCCGCCCGGGAGACCGCCCGCGTCGCCCGTGAGGTGGGCGTCGACCTCCCGACGGACCGGGCGCTGTCGCTGACCGAGCAGGTGGTCCGGGAGACGGCGGCCAACCGCTCGTCGATGTTACAGGACGTCGAGGACGGCCGGCGGACCGAGATCGACGCCATCAACGGGGCCGTCGTCGACCGGGCGAGCGAGCCGGTCCCGGTCAACGAGACGCTCGCCCGGCTACTCCGGACCTGGGAACGGGGGCGTGACCGCCGTTAGTTCCGCTTGATGACGTACAGTGCTGCCCCGCCGCCGACGACCAGCGCGAACACGTAGCTGGCGACTCGATAGAGGATGGCGATGGCGGTCGCGCCGACGGGGTCGATCGGCGTCAGCGTGTAGACGAGCAGTCCCAGCGTCGCCTCGACGGCCCCCGAGCCGCCGGGCGAGGGGACCAGCCCCGCGAGCGTCGAGGCGGGGACGATAAAGAAGACGAGCAACAGCGGGATCGACTCGCCGACGGCCATCGCGGCGGCGTACAGCGGGAGCGCGAAGAAGACCCAGCCGACGTAGGAGAACGACAACGCTTTGACGAGCGCCCGACGGTCGCGGGCGATGCGCTGGAACGCCGCCTCGGTCTCGTGGAGCCGCTCGCGGAGCCCGTCAAGCGTCAGCAATCGGGTCCGGCGGGCGACCGGCGCCGCGAGCCCGAGCAGTCCCCGCTTCAGCGGTGCGCGAAACCGCCACCCGACGGCGGCGACGACCGGGACGCCGACCGAGAGGACGACCAGCCCGCCGGCCAGTGGTTCGATCGCGGCCGGGAGCTGTGCCTGATAGAGCAACGCGGCGAAACCGACGCCGGCGAAAGTGACGAACGGAAAGAGGTTCAGCAGGTCCGCGGTGACGACGCTCGCGAGGCTGTCCTGGTAGCTGGCGTCGGTGTCCCGCGAGAGGACGTACGCGATGAACGGCTCGCCACCGGCCTGGCCCAGCGGGGTGACGTAGTTGGCGAAGGTCGCGGCGAAGTAGGTGACCACGAGCCGCGAGAACCGCTCGTTGATGCCCGCGACCGAGAGGACGATCTGCCAGGCTTTCCCCCAGGCGATCAGACAGAGCGCGGTCGAGAGACAGCCCACGGCCAGCCATCCCCACTCGGAGCCGGTCAGCCGCGCCTGTACCTCGGCCGTCCCGACGAAATCCACGAGGAGGTAGAGGACGACCGCCGCGACGCCGAAGCCCAGCAGTATCTGTCCGACGGTGCGGCGGTCGACGAACTCCAGGGAGCCGGCGTTCTCTCCGGTCACGGTCGTTTCAGTCGATGTACCCCAGGTCCTGGAGTCGGTCTTTCGTGTCGTCGTCCATCTCGTCCAAGACGTCGCCGTCGGCACCGTCGGCCTCGTCGGGCCAGTCGGCGTCCACGTCCTCGACGAACGCCCAGAGTGCATCCCGCAGCGCGTCGATCTCGGGGTCGTCCGCGTCGGCGACGTTGTCGGTCTCGCCGGGATCGGTATCGAGGTGGTAGGCCTCGTCGGGGATGCGCGTACAGTGGATGAACTTGTCCTCGGGGGTGCGTGCGGCCCCCATCCGGGAGTAGAAGCGGGACTGTTCGTCCAGTTCGATCCCCGCCGCACTGGCCTTCCCTTCCAGTTGGCGCAGTTCCACGACGGGCTGGTGATACTCGACGAAGCCCACGTCGGCCCGGTCGTGGCCGCCCACGTCGTCGGCGAACTCCCGGTAATCCGCCGAGAGGAGCGACCGGGTGGCCGCCAGGGGTTCGCCACGGCCGGTCGCACCGGCAGCGTCCAACACGGTGTGATAGAGGTCGACGAGTTCGACCGTGGTCTCCGCGTCGTGTCCGGGTTCGATCTCGGGGTGTTTCACCATGAGCGGGACGTTCACGAGCGGGTCGTAGATGCCGAACTCGTGGCCGTAGAGGCCGTGTTCCCCGTGGAGTTCACCGTGGTCGGCACAGACGACGATGGTGGTGTCCTCCCACTGGCCGGTCTCCTTGAGATGCGAGAACAGGCGGTCGAGTTGGTCGTCGATGTGGGCCAGTTCGGCGTCGTACAGGCCCGTGATCGCGTCCCACTCCTCGTCGTCGATTTCCCGAGCCCCGCAGTTGTACTCCTTGGAGTTCTGGCACACTTCGGTCGAGTCGACCCCGGGCGCGAACTCCTCGGCGTACTCCTCGGGCGGGTGGTAGGGGAGGTGAGCGTCCATCAGGTTGATGAAGGCGAAGAAGTCGTCGCTGTCGTCGATAAAGTCGATGGTCTTGTCGATGACCTGCGGGGTCTTGGTGTCGCCGCCACCGCCCTCCGCGAGGTGTTCGTGGATCTTGTTGCCCATCTGGACGAGGCGGTCGGCGACCGACCGGAGGGTGTCGTTGTCGTTCATCGTCCTCCAGACGCTCGCCAGCGGGCCCGAGAGCAGTTCGCTGGGCATGATCTGGAAGAAGTTGTCGTGGTCGTCGAAGCCCGCCGTCAGATTGGTGTAGCTGGTGATCCAGGCGTTCGAGGAGTAGCAGGCGGTGTCGTAGCCGGCCGCCGACAGCGACTCCGCGAGCGTGGTCGCGCCCGCCAGGTAGGGATCTTCCTGGGTCGCCTCGTGTTCG
The DNA here is from genome assembly GCF_029278565.1 of Haloarcula halophila. Lineage (NCBI taxonomy): Archaea > Methanobacteriati > Methanobacteriota > Halobacteria > Halobacteriales > Haloarculaceae > Haloarcula > Haloarcula halophila. Next base: position 2,163,152 of record NZ_CP119559.1, read on the forward strand.
CTGGGGTAGAGCCCGGTGAACATCGAGGCGTGGACCGGCAGCGTCCAGGGGGCCGGTGCGACGGCGTTGTCGAAGACGGCGGCCTCCTCGGCGAACGCGGCGAGGTTCGGCGTGGTCTCCATCTCGGGGTCGTAGACGGACAGCCGGTCCTTTCGGACCGTGTCCAGGACGACGAACAGCACGTTCGACCCGTCGGCGTCGGTCATGATCGGATTAACTCCGTCGTGAGATTAAAAGACCGTGCTTTCGACTCCAGTCCGGCCGCCCGCCTCAGTGCCGCTCGAAGGACACCGTCGTCGTCCCCGGACGGGCGGTGAGCGCGAGCGTTTCCGTGCCGTCCGCCGTGGCTCCGTCGGGGTGGGTCCATCCGTCGGGAACTGCCAGGATGAGTTCCTGGGGCGTCTCGACGTCGACCGACAGCGTCAGTCGCCCGCCAACCTCGTCGGCGTCCCAGGCGACCCGTTCGAGGCGGTCGCCGAGGCCACCGAGGTGGTCGGTCCCGAGTAGATGGGGGCGATCGAGTGCGGGGACGACGTGGACGAGCAGACAGCCGTGTGCGGGCACCGTCCGTTCGACGGTCCCGCCGGCGGCGATCGGTTCGCACTCCAGCGCGTCCCAACCGCGCTCGTCTTCGTCGAGGGACAGCGAGAGCGTGTCGGGTTCGTCGCTCCAGTTGAACCGCGCGACGGCCCGGCCGGCGTCGGCGGGCCGTTCACAGACCACTCGCTCGGGGAACTCCGTCCGTCCCACGCCCGAGACGGTCCCGCTCTCGACCGGCGGCAACGACCGTTCGAGGAGGTCGCGGCCGGCGGCACCGATCTCGTCGATCCTGTCGCTGAAGACGTTCGAACCGCCGGTGAGCGCGACGATAGCCGCGAACGTCTCCCGCTCGGCCATCGAGAGCTCCGTCGTCTCCCGGACCAGTTGACAGTCGGGGTCGTTGACCCACCACCGGCGGTGGAGGTAGTCACGGTTGAGGACGTTCCGGATGGCGTTCTCGTGGGCCGGCTCGCTGGCGGATTCGCCCTCCCTGACCCAGTACTCGGCGGTGTCCGGGCCGACCCGCATCGCGTCGACGAGGCCGACACTCTGGCCCTGTGGCGCCCCACAGCCCAGGATGTACGTCTCCTCGCCGACGGCCTGGCGGATCGTCGCCAGGCCCTGCCTGTAGGCCTCGGCTCGGGTCACGTCGGCGAACCGTTCACCGGGCAACGCGCCCGCATAGAGGAAGTCGAGCTTGAGGTAGTCGAAGCCCCACTCCTCGGTGATCGTTCGGAACGTCTCCCGGAGCCACGCCTGAACCCCGGGATGGGTCAGGTCCAGCCCGTACATCTCGCCGTGGCGTTCGCCGGCGGGGACGAACTCCCCGTCGCCGTCGGTCAGCAGCCATTCGGGATGGTCGTCGACGAGGGCGGCGTCCTCCTGGACGAAGAAGGGTGCGAGCCACAGTCCGGGCGTGTGGTCGGCGTCGTCGATGTCCGCGACCAGCGACGCCATGTCCTCGAACCCCTCGGCCAGCGTCCGCCAGTCGCCGAAGGCGGTCTGGTAGCCGTCGTCGAGTTGGACGACCTCGACTGGGAGCCCCCACTCGTCGAGGGCGGCGCGGTTCGTCCGCACGTCGTCGGCGGTGACCCCGGTGAAGTAGTGGTACCACGAACACCACCCGGTCGGCACCCACTCACCGATCCGGGCATCCATCCGGGTTCCGGTCCGCTCGGCGATCGCGGTCAGTGCCTCGTCGACCGGGCGAGCGGCGTCGAGTCGGAGGGGCGCGCTCGTCGCTGTCTCCCCCGGCGCGAGTTCGACCCCGTCGCCGGGACAGACCGCCGACAGTGACTCGATCCCGTCGCCGTGCTCGTAGTCGAAGCGGGTGACGAACGCCGAGTGGTCGAGAAAGCCGGCGGTCAGATGACTGTCCCCCTCGGTCAGCCCGATCTGGCAGTGACTCGTTGCCGTCGGAGCGGCCACGTCGGTCATCATCGGTACGTCGACCGGGTCGACCGCTGGGAACGCCTCGCCCACGGGGAGTGTCGCCGTCGGCGTCCAGGACTGGTAGCCGTGGCGGTACACCCCCGTTTCGGGACCGAACGCCAGTTCGTCGGCCGCCAGCGGACAGAGCCGACCGACCGGCTTGGGTTCCCCGTCCGTGTTCGTAACTGCCACCGACACGTGGACGCCACCGTCGGCCGTCGTGAGCATGACCGTCGTCTCCGCGCCGACGCCGTCGTACCGAACCCGGACACTGTCCCCGTCGCTGGAGAGCGCGTAGCTGTCGGTCGCCGGGACCGTCTCGTCGCCGAGTTCGGCACGGACGGTCCCGCTGGCGAGTTCGTCGCTCCCCTGTCGGACTGTCAGGCGTGCCGTCTCGGGCGCGAACCGGACGGTCGTCTCGCCCGCGTCGAGTCGAACCATACGACACCTGCCCCAGCCAAGCGTAATAGCTGTTTGGTAGACGCTAGAGGGAACTAATACGCTAAACCTTACATGAAAATATCCGCCGGCCTATCTTCATATTGTTTAGTATAGGAAAACAAAACGTTCGAAAAGCTATCGGTTGCTCATCGAACAGGTTGCAAAAGCCGACTATTGACGGATGAGAGCGGTCTTAAGCACATATTCATTCATACTAAACAACCCTCGAAACGATCGCCATTTAGCGGCAATTTTTCACACTACTACGGTTCAGAACAGATCAACGGAAATACTATTCGCACTGCTGACAACAAGGCCGGTGATATCCTCCTCCAAGCGTTTCCCTGTCATCCGGTTGGCCGGGCCCGTGACACACACCGCGCCGACGGCACGCCCCTCGTCGGTCGTCAGGGGTGCAGCGACGCTTCTGGTCCCGTCGGCCTGCTCCTCGCGGTCGAAGGCGACGCTCTGTTCGCGGACGGTTCGGAGGTCGTCCAGCAGCGCCGTCTCGGTGGTCGCTACGCGGTCGTCGTCTGTCGGCCACTCGCTGTCGGTGAGCAGTGACCTGATCTCGTCTTCCGGCCGGTGTGCCAGGATCGCTCGCCCCGCGGCGTCGGCAGGCAAGGGCCGACGTATCCCCTCCCGGACAGCGGTTTCGCCCGCTTCGTCGCCTTCCACCAAGATGTACGCTGCCGCGTCGTGTTCCTCGACGACGAGGGCCGCGACCTCGCCGCTGGAGCGCGCGAGGCGGGCGACTTCCGACCGCGCAGCCTGGTACACTGGCATCGTCTCGCGCGCCCGCGCGCCCAAGTCGAGGAACCGCGATCCGACGCGGTACTGGCGACCCTCGCGGACGACGAACTCCAACTGATTGAGGGTCTTGAGGTGGTTGTGTACCGCTCCCTTCGAGAGGTCGAGTTCCCGCGCGAGTTCCGTCACACCCGCCGTTCCACGGTCGAGTAGCTCCTCGACGACTCGCATCGTCGTCGCAGTGGCCTGTACCGGATACGATTCGTCCATACTCGACCATCGGCCCCGAGATGTATATATTGTTCGTGAGGAGTGAACAAATTGTGAGTGGCGCTTGGAACGATTTCTGTGAGAGGATGCGTGAAAGCGCCGTCTACAGCGTTCTATCGCTGGATAATTCTTTACTGACGGTATCTCGGCCGCGAGCGCGTTTAGATATAGTGAACGACACCAATAATAAGAAAAATTATCTATACGCGATATTCTGACTCCAAATTTCGGGAAAACCGCAAGAAGGAGTCGGTATTGTCTGACCACCCGACAATTGGCAAAACCATTAAATAATGGACTTTCATGTATTGACATAGCGCCGATGACTGATTCCAACCGACGACTCGACCGACGACGCATCTTGCAACTGAGCGCGGCCGGCCTCGCGGGCCTGGCCGGCTGTGGAACCGGTAGCCAGCCAGCAACGGACAGCAGTGGCTCCGGTGACGGCGGCAGCGGTGACGGCGGCAGCGGTGGCAGTTCGACAGAGACAGCCACCGACGGGAGCTCCGGTCAGCAGATGGCTTCCTCGGTAACGGCCTGGAGCTGGGACGTTGCGGCCAAGTCGCTCGACCTCATCGACGAGCCCTACGAGGAAGCCAACGGCGGCGACGTCACCGTCGAGCAGTTCGGCCGCTCGAACATGAAAGACAAGTTCAAATCGCGCATCCTCTCGGGGTCGGGCGCGCCGGCCATCGCGACGATGGAGAGCGTCGACGCGGCCGCCTGGGTCGATACGGGCGGACTGCGCGACATCAGCGGCTGGATCGAGGACGCCGGTATCAAGGACGGGTTCGTCTCCGGGAAGTGGGGTCCGCTCACGAAAGACGGCGCCACGTACGCGCTCCCGTGGGACCTCGGGCCGGTCGGGATGTTCTATCGCAACGACGTCGCCAACGAACACGGGCTCGATCTCGAAAGCGTCGAGACCTGGGACCAGTTCATCGCCGAGGGGGAGAAACTCCCGGACGACACCGCACTGATGAACCTCCCACCCAACGACTACGACGGCGTCTGGCGGATGATGTTCCGTCAGCTCGGTGGGCTTCCGTTCACCGACAGCGGCGCCGTGAACATCCACTCCGAGAAGTCCCTGCGGGTCGCACGCCAGATGAAGCGGGCTCACGACGCCGGGGTCACCTCAAGCGTCGCCTCTTGGTCCAGCGAGTGGTTCAACCGCTTCGCCGACGGCTCCATCACCGGGCTGTACGGCGGTGCCTGGATCGAAGGGACGCTGAAAGCCGAGATCGGTGACACTTCCGGCAAGTGGCGTGTCATGAAGCCCCCGGCCTACGAGAGCGGCGGCAACCGCGCGACTAACTGGGGCGGCTCGAACCTCGTCATCGCCGACCAGGTCAGCGACGCCAAGGCCCGCCGTGCCTTCGACTACATGCAGTTCGCGCTGGCGAACAAGGAGATGCAGCTCAAGATGTACAGAGAGAACGGGCTCTTCCCGGCGTACAAACCGGCCTACGAATCGGACGCGTTCGACCAGGGCTCGGAGTTCCTCGGCGGACAGGCCGCCGGCCGGATGTTCGCCGAGATCGCGCCGAACATCCCGAGCTACACCTACACGACCGACACGCCCGAGATCACGAAGGCGATCAACAGCGAGTTCAAGAAGATGATCTCCGGCGATCTCACGCCGAAGGAAGCCGTCGACAGCGCGGCCAACCAGGTCGCCGACCGGACGGGTCGGGAGCTCGCGTAACACCGTTTTCCCTCTCTTCACATGTCGACCAGCTCCTCAAACCCGGTTAGAGACAAGCTCACTGCGGTCCGCGAACGGGCGGGCGAGGCCGTCGCACCGGTCTGGCAGGCGTTCATCGACGTCGTCCGGCCGGTCCGACAGCGTCAGATCCGAGCGACCCGGTCGGTCGCCGCCCGGCTCCCGTTCTCGGTGAGCGCGCCGTATCTCTTCCTAGCACCGTTTTTCGTCCTGTTCAGCTCCTTTCTCGCCTTCCCGATCCTCTATACGGTGTACCTCTCTTTCCACACCTACCAGGGGATCGGCAACGCGACGCTGCTGTGGATCGACCTCGGTCCGATCCAGTTCGAGCTGACACGCATCGCCCAACTGGAGTACGTCGGGATCCAGAACTACCAGCGGTTGCTCGGTGACACGCTGTTCCAGAACGCACTGGCGAATACGACCTTCATCCTGCTCGTGCAGGTCCCGCTGATGATCGTTCTCGGCTTAGCACTCGCGCTGGCGCTGAACGCCTCCTGGATGCGGTTCAAGGGGCTGTTCCGGACGACGATCGCCCTGCCTGTCGCCGCCAACCTGGTCGCGTACGCGACCGTGTTCCTGTTGCTGTTGCAGGACAACGGGCTCGTGAACACGCTGTTCCAGATGCTCGGGTTCCCGACGGTCCCGTGGCTCAGCGGCGGGACAGCATTGATACCCGGCCCGCTGAAGTCGGTTCTCGGAACGGGGTTCTGGCCGCGCATCTCGCTGGTCGGCGCGGTCACCTGGCGCTGGACCGGTTACAACATGATCATCCTGCTGGCCGGACTCCAGAGTGTCCCCCAGCAACTGTACGAGGCCGCCGAGATCGACGGGGCCAGCCGCTGGGAGAAGTTCCGGTACGTCACGCTCCCGCAACTGCGTCCGGTCCTGCTGTTCGTGGTCGTCACCTCGACCATCGGGACCTTCCGGCTGTTCTCCGAGCCGCTGATCATCTCGGAGGGCGGCGCGTCGCTGTCGGCGACCCGCACCCTCGTGGTGTACATCTACAACATCGCCTTCCAGCAGTTCCAGCTGGGGTACGCCAGCGCGATGACCGTCGTGCTGGTCGCTATCGTCGCGGTCCTCTCGATCGTCCAGCTCCGGATCGGAGGTGAGTCGGATGCGTAAGTCCACGCGCGACGAGGCGATCTGGCGGTTCCTCGGCTACACCTTCGTCCTGCTCGTAACGTTGCTGATGGTGGTCCCGATCTACTGGATCATCGTCGCTTCGACGCTGCCCGAGCAGGCGTTCCTTACCGCGGGGACCGACATCCAGTTACTCCCCGGGTCGCACTTCTTCGCGAACTTAGAGGCCCTACAGGCCCGGGAGAGCGTCGACTTCATCCAGAGCATCGGAAACTCCGTGTTCATCGCTATCGTCTACACGCTGCTGTCGCTCGTGCTGTGCTCGATGGGCGGGTTCGCCTTCGCGAAGTACGAGTTCACGTTCAAGGAGCCGATCTTCTACGCGATCCTGGCGACGCTGACCCTGCCCATCCAGTTGCTGGTCATCCCCCTGTTCCTGCTGATCTCACAGATGGGGTTGACCAACTCCTACTGGGCGATCATCCTGCCGTGGGCGGCTAACCCGCTGGGCATCTTCCTGATGCGCCAGAACATGAAACAGATCCCCGACGCCTTGCTGGAGTCGGCCCGCATCGACGGTGCGACCGAGTTCCAGCTGTACTACCGCATCGCACTCCCGACCATGAAATCGTCGCTGGCGGCGCTCGCTATCGTCCTGTTCCTCTTCCAGTGGAACCTCTTCCTGTTCCCGCTGGTCGTGTTGAACCAGGGCAAGTACACCATCCCGGTGGCGATCAACGAACTGGTCGGCGCCCAGCGTGTCTACTACGACCAGATCATGGTCGCGGCAGCGCTCAGCATCATCCCGCTGTTCCTGGTGTTCCTGTTCCTGCAGCGGCACTTCGTCAGCGGGATCCTCGCAGGCTCGGTCAAGGAGTAACCCATGGCACAGATCAATCTCGACACAGTACGAAAGGAGTTCGACGACGACGGCCGCACCATCGTCGCGGTCAACGACCTCGATCTGACTATCCGGGACGGGGAGTTCCTCGTCCTGGTCGGTCCCTCGGGGTGTGGCAAGACGACGACGCTGCGCAGCGTCGCCGGACTCGAAGAGGTAACGGCAGGCACCATCACGTTCGACGACGAGGACGTCACGGACCTCCGGGCGCGTGACCGCAACGTTGCGATGGTGTTCCAGAACTACGCGCTGTACCCGCACATGAACGTGCGGCGAAACATCGGCTTCGGACTCCGGCTCTCGACGGACATGTCCTCCCAGGAGATCGACCGTCGCGTCGACGAGGTCGCCGAGATGCTCGGTATCCAGGAGCTTCTGGGGAAGAAACCGAAGGCACTCTCGGGTGGTCAGCAACAGCGTGTCGCGCTGGGGCGGGCGATCATCCGGGACCCCGAGGTGTTCCTGATGGACGAACCCCTCTCGAACCTGGACGCGAAACTGCGCGCACAGATGCGCACGGAACTCCAGGAACTACAACACGAACTCGACGTCACCACCGTCTACGTCACGCACGACCAGACGGAGGCGATGGCGATGGGCGACCGCATCGCCATCATGAACGACGGGGAACTCCAGCAGGTCGGGACCGCAGAGGAGGTCTACCGGAGTCCCACGAACGAGTTCGTCGCGAACTTCATCGGCTCGCCGTCGATCAACCTCCTGACCGCGACCGTCGAAGGCGACACGCTGAAAGGCCCAGGCGGGTTCAGCTACCGACTCTCGGACCCGTCGCCGGTCGAGGGGTACGACCGCGTCCGCGTGGGTATCCGGCCCGAGGACATGACACTCGTCGAGGACGGTATCGCCGCCGCAGTGACCGTCGTCGAACCGATGGGCAACGAGAACTTCTGTTACATGGAGATGGGCGACGTCGACCTGACCGCTCGCATCGACTCCAGCCTGCGCCCCAGTCCCGACGAGACGGTCCAGTTCGGGTTCGAGGAGACCGCACTGTATCTGTTCGACCCCGAGACCGGCCAGTCCCTAAAGACGATGACAGACGAGACTGACGTCTCTATCGAAGACTACGTCACACGACCTGAATAATATGATTATCACTGACTACGATCTCTACGAAGTACCGCCACGATGGCTGTTCCTGCGACTGGAGACGAGCGAGGGCATCGCTGGCTGGGGCGAACCAGTCGTCGAGGGCCGCGCTCGCACCGTCCGGACGGCCGTCGAAGAACTGCTCGACACCTACCTGCTGGGCAAGGACCCGATGCGTATCGAGGACCACTGGCAGACGATGTACCGCGGCGGGTTCTACCGCGGCGGGCCGGTCCTGATGTCCGCGATCGCCGGCATCGACCAGGCGCTGTGGGACATCAAAGGGAAACACCACGATGTGCCGGTCTACGAACTGCTCGGCGGGAAGGCCCGCGACCGGATGCGGGTCTACCAGTGGGTCGGCGGCGACCGGCCCGAAGGCGTCGCCGACGCGGCCCGTGAGAAGGTCGAGGAGGGCTTTACGGCCCTGAAGATGAACGCCACCGCGGAACTGCGCCGGATCGACTCCCCGTCGGCGGTCCAGGCCGCCGAGGACCGCATCGCAGCGGTCCGTGAGGCCGTCGGCGACGAGATCGACATCGGCGTCGATTTCCACGGCCGGGTCTCGAAGTCCATGGCCAAGCGCCTGGCCAAAGCCCTCGAACCGTACGACCCGATGTTCATCGAGGAACCGGTCCTTCCCGAACACAACGACGCGCTCCCACAACTGGCGAGTCACACCACGAACCCGATCGCGACCGGCGAACGGATGTTCTCCCGGTGGGACTTCAAGGAGGTCTTCGAGGACGGCTCTGTCGACGTGATCCAGCCCGATCTCTCACACGCCGGCGGGATCACGGAGGTCAAGAAGATCGCGTCGATGGCCGAAGCCTACGACGTGGCGATGGCTCCCCACTGCCCGCTCGGTCCCATCGCGCTGGCGGCCTGTCTCCAGGTCGACGCCTGCTCGCCCAACGCGCTGATCCAGGAGCAGAGTCTGGACATCCACTACAACGAGACCAGCGACGTGTTGGACTATCTCAAAGACCCCTCGGTGTTCCAGTACCGCGACGGCTACGTCGACCTGCCGGAAGGGCCGGGACTGGGTGTCGATATCGACCACAGCTACGTCCGGATGCAGGCCGGCGAGGTCGACTGGCACAATCCAGTCTGGCGCCACGACGACGGGAGTGTCGCGGAGTGGTAAGATGAACCGCTTCGAGAACGACGTGGCGATCGTCACGGGGTCGACCAGAGGAATCGGAGCGGGCGTGGCCGAACGCCTCGCCGAGGAGGGCGCACGCGTCGTCGTCTCCGGCCGCTCGGAAGACGACGGTCAGGAAACCGTCGAGTCCATCCGGGAGGCCGGCGGCACCGCCCAGTTCGTCCGGGCAGACATGCGCGAACCCACCGACATCGAGACGCTCGTCGAGGCGACCGTCGCGGAGTTCGGCGGACTCGACGTACTCGTCAACAACGCCGGCGTCGAGACCTACACCGGCGCGGACGAGGCGACCGTCGACGACTGGTCGTTCGTCGTCGAGACGGACTTCCGGGCGTTCTGGCTGGCCGCGAAACACGCCTACGAACAGATCGAGGAGGGCGCAATCGTCAACATGTCCTCGAACCACTCGATGGCGACGACGCCCGACATCTTCCCGTACAACGCCGTCAAGGCGGGGATCAACGGGATGACGCGGGCGATGGCCGTCGACTTCGGGCCGCGAGTCCGTGTCAACACCGTCGCCCCGGGGTGGGTCGCGGTCGACCGGACCACCGGCGACATGGACGAGGACCGCCGCCGGGAACTGGAGGGGATCCACCCCACCGGCCGACTCGGCACGCCCGAGGACGTGGCCGGTGCCGTCGCCTTCGCCGCCAGCGACGACGCCGCGTTCATGACCGGGAGCACGATCACCGTCGACGGCGGGCGGACGGCCGTCCTGCAAGACGACTTCCTGCCGGACTACCGGGAGCAACGATGAGCGTCGGCGTCTGTTACTTCCCGGAACACTGGTCCCGCGACCGCTGGGAGCAGGACATCGAGCAGATGGCCGAGGCCGGTATCGAGTACGTCCGCATGGCGGAGTTCTCCTGGTCCCGGATCGAACCCGAACCCGGCGAGATCGACCTCTCGTGGCTCGACGAGGCCGTCTCGCTGATCGGCGACCACGGGATGGAGGCGGTGCTGTGTACGCCGACGGCGACACCGCCGAAGTGGCTCGTCGACCAGCGACCCTCGATCCTGCAAGAAGAGCCCGACGGGACGGTCCGCCACTACGGGAGCCGCCGGCACTACTGTTTCAACTCGCCGGTCTACCGCGAGGAGACCCGCCGGATCGTCTCGACGATGGCCGACCACTTCGCGGACAACCCCCACGTCGCCGGCTGGCAGACCGACAACGAGTACGGCTGTCACGAGACCATCCGCTGTTGGTGTGACGACTGTGCGACCGCGTTCAGGGAGTGGCTCCGTGAGAAGTACGGCGACGTCGACTCGCTCAACGAGGCCTGGGGGACGAGCTTCTGGAGCCAGACGGTTCGTTCCTTCGAGGAGGTCGACCCGCCGCGACACACGGCCGCCGAACACCACCCCTCGCGGCTGCTGGACTACTACCGCTTCAGCGCCGAGAGCGCGGTCGACTACAACGCACTCCACGCGGAACTGCTGCGCGAAGCAAACGACGAGTGGTTCGTCGCCCACAACTTCATGGGCGATTTCGACTCCTGTGACGTCTACGGCTTCGCCGACGATCTGGACCTGATCACGTGGGATTCCTACCCGACCGGCTTCGCCCAGGATCGCCGGCAGGGCGCGGCCACTGCCGACGAACTCCGGGCCGGCGACCCCGACCAGGTCGGGCTGAACCACGACCTCTACCGGGGCGCCAAACAGCAGCCCTTCTGGGTGATGGAACAGCAACCCGGCGACATCAACTGGCCGCCCTACGCCCCACAGCCGGGCGAGGGCGCGATGCGGTTGTGGGCTCACCACGCGGTCGCTCACGGTGCCGACACCGTCGTCTACTTCCGGTGGCGCCGCTGCCGGGAGGGCCAGGAGCAGTACCACGCCGGCCTGCGAAAACAGGACGGCTCGCCCGACCGGGGATACCACGACGCCGACCGGGCAGCGACGGAACTGGCCGAGTTGGACCTCGATCCGGTCGACGCCGACGTAGCCGTGTTGCACGACTACGACAACCTCTGGGCGACGAGCATCCAGCCCCACGCCCCCGACTGGGAGTACTGGACCCACATGCGCCAGTACTACCGCGCGCTCCGTGCGCGCTCGGTCCAGGCCGACGTGGTCCACCCCGACTGGGACCTCTCGGGCTACGACGCCGTCGTCGCACCCGCGCTACATCTCGTCGACGACGACCTCGCGTCGAAACTCCGAGCGGAGGTCGCTGACGGGACGGAACTGCTGTTGACGGTCCGTTCGGGCACGAAGGACCCGCACAACAAGCTCCCCGACGCACCCGCACCCGGCCCGCTCGCTGATATCGTCGGCGCGACCGTCGACCAACACGAGTCGGTCCCCGAGCAACTGGACCGGAGCGTGACCTACGACGGCGAGACCTACGGCTACCGCACCTTCGCCGAGTGGCTCGACGCCGACGGAGCGACCGTCGCGGGTTCACACGTCGGCGGCGTCGGCGACGGCCACGCCGCGATCACCGACCACGACGTGGGTGAGGGCCACGTCGCCTACTGTGGTGTCTGGCCCGAGGCCGACCTCGCGGACGCGGTCGTCTCGGACCTGCTCGACCGAGCCGACGTGGCCCACTCCGAGCGGTTCCCGACCGGCGTCCGGGCCGCCCACCGCGACGGCTACACCTGGGTGACGAACTTCACGAGCGACCCCGTCTCGGTGACCCCACCGGAAGACGCCCGCTGGGTCGTCGGCGACGACACCGTCGACGCCTTCGGCGCAAGCGTCTACGAGGGTGGGGCCGCTGACCTCTCGGTCGACGAGGGGTAAGCTGGCGGTTCTTCCGGCGATCTGTTCCGCCGGCTTCGAATTAGTGTGGTTGCTGTTGGCCGGGAGGCCACTCCGTTGGCCGACCTGGGGAAGGGCAGGGTCGCTGAGAGCATCCCGCGAGCGAAGCGAGCGGGTTCACCGAACTCGCGCCGTCGGCGCGAGTTCGGCAGTTTTTCCCCAGGTTTTTGCGAGGAGCCCTCCCACAGCGCGCTCTTCGAGCGCGCGAGGAAGGGCGACGAAGTAAAAAGTGGTCTCAGAACGGCGCTTCGGGGCCTTCGTCGTCGTCGGTGACGTCGCCGCCACGCGATTCCCCGGGGAAGGAGGGGCTCATGCCGTCGCTGCCGCCGGCCATGCCTTCCTGCTGTTCCATCCCGGTTCGGGCGACGACTTCGGTGATCTCGGGGATCTCCTTGGTCATGCGGGTCTTGATCGCCTGGATCGTCATCGGGGAGATGCCACAACCCGAGCAGGCACCGCCCAGACGGATGGTGACGCTGCCCTCTTCGCGGTCGATCTCTTCGATAGCGGCGCTACCGCCGTGCATCTGGATCTGCGGGAAGTTCCGGCGCAGGAAGTTCGTGATGCGCTCGCGAAGGTCGTCTCCGTCCTCAGTCTCTGTGCTCATAGTGGATCTAGGTCCGGCCCCGGGAGGCTTAGACCTTTGGACTGACGGGTTCGGTTCGGCGTGGGATCGTGACGTATCGCGTGGGTTCGACTGCCAGCAGCCACAGGTGCCGGCTGGGGCCGCTCGTGTGAACTCGCCGGTTCCGGTCCGGAACCCCCACGTACGGCTGTTGACCCCGACCCTGACCCGGTCGGCTGCGGGGAGTTTTCAGGTGGAGACGCCGCTCACTCCTCGGGGAACTCGAAGGCACGCTGGAGTTCACGCTCGATCCTCTCGACGTACTCGTCGAGGACCGTTTCGGCCTTCTCGTCGTCGACGAGGACGCCGGTCAGGCGATCGATCGGGTCCTCGGGGAGGTCGATCCGGAACTCCCGATCGCCCTCGTAGAAGGGTTCGGACTCGTTCAAGATCTGTTGGTCGATGGCGTGGATCAGCTCCGAGTCGTAGGTGTCGTTCATGTACTCGAACGCCTGTTTGTACGCCTTCTGGAGTTCGGGGAAGTAGTTCGCGTACTTGTCCTCGAACTTCTCGGGATCGAACGTCGCCATTGTAGCCGCGTTGGACACCGGCGCCTAAAGGTGACCCGGACTCGCGGTCACTCCTCGTCGAGATCGTCCGCTCCGGGTGCCAGTGTGACCGGCACCTCCACGCGGTTCTCGGGGAACGCCAGGAGGAACAGCCCAGTCCCGACCAGCGCGGTCGCGAAGACGCTCGCCAGGATCAACACGCCGACATCGACGCCGAGCGCGCCGACGCCCCCGTCCATCGTCGCGATGACCAACCCGAGCACGAGCAGGATGAACCCCGCACCGAAGACGAACCCAGCGCCAAAGAGCAACCGTTCCTTGTCGTCGATCGGGTCCCGTTCCATACGTGCTACTGGGTGGTCTGAGACATAAATCCGGGGCAGTCGCCGACCTAGCCTAACTGATCGGCGACGATGTCGTCGGCGGCCTCGACGAACGCTTGTTCCTCGCCGGCCGGGACCGTCGCGCCGGCAGCGATGTCGTGGCCGCCGCCGTCACCACCGACAGCCTGGGCGGCCTCCCTCATCACGACCGAGAGGTCGACGCCGCGGCCGACCAGCGGGCCGGTCGCGCGGGCGGAAACTTTGGTCTCGCCGTCGGCGTCCGCGAAGGCGATGATCGGCTTCTCCGAGTCGACGCCGTCGGTCCCCAGTGCCATCCCGGCGACGATGCCCACGATAGTCTCGCGGACGGCGTCGCCGGCGTCGAAGTACTGGACGTGGTCGGCCTGCTCGACGCCGCGTTCCTGGACGAGATTCAGGCCCTCCGAGAGGTTCCGTCGGTGGTTCGCGAGCAGTTTCCGGGCGCGCTCCAGCGGCGGGCCGCGTTCGCCCAGACAGACGGCCAGTCCCACGTCGGCGCGCTCGTAGCGGGCGGTCGCGTTCAACAGCGTCGAGAACTCGCTCGCGTCCCTGAGTTCCGTCCCGGTCGGTTCGGCGGTCAGCGTGTAGGTCGTCCCGACCAGCGAGTCGATCTTGTCGGCGGGGACGCCCCGCTTGACGGCCCGCTGGACCAGCGCGCTGGCGACGGTCTGGCGTTCCTCGTCCGAGAGGTCGGCCCAGGTCCGCCACTCGCCGCCCGATTTCAACTCCAGTCCGAGCTCTTCCAGAAAGCGAGTCGCACCGGCCTCGTCGTTGGAGATGCCGGGGATCGGTACCTCGGTAGCGTATTCGAGCAGTTTCGGGAGCGGCCGGGTCTGTTTCCCGTACAGTGAGAGATCGGTTCCCTCGACCAGGACCCCGGCGTCGACCCCCTCCTCGACGAGAGCGGCGTTCGTCCCCACGAGTTCGCCGCCGACGGCCTGCATGTCGCCGACGGCGCCGACGACCGCCAGCGCAGCCAGATCGCGGTTGTCGCCGCCCTCGGGTTCGAGCGCGCGAGCGAGGACGTACGCCGCCCCCGCACCCGAGAGTTCTGACGCCCCGTCGATCCCTTCCAGCAAGGGGTTGAGGTGACACTCGAAGTCGGCATAGCCGTCGGTGTCACCGACGGCGTCGGGGTGGCAGTCCTCGGGGGCGGCGGGCTGGTGGTGGTCGGCGATCACGGCCGAGAAGTCCCCGGCGGCGACGTGTTCGGAGATCGCGGCGAGTTGGCCCGAGCCGAAGTCGGTAAACAACACTGTGTCGTACTCGCGGGCGGCGATCGTCGCGATCTCCGCGTCGTCAAGCTGTTTCTTGAACACCGTCTCGACCGGAATCCCGGCCCGCTGTAGTGCCGTCGTCGCGATAGCGGCGCTGGTGAGGCCGTCGGCGTCGATGTGTGAGGCCAGTAACACGCCGTCGGCGTCCCGCAGGCGGTCGGCACAGGCCCGGGCGCGCTCGCCGAGTTCGGGGACGGGACCGGTCGTCATCGACTGGGCGTAGGTGCGCCCCGGGTTAAAAACGTTCACTCGGCGGCGACGACACGGTTATCCCGGACTCGACCGTAGGCGTACCTATCAATGAACGAATCACTCTGCGGCCGTCTCGGGACGGAGGCTCCCCGATGGGACTGATCGGTCGGTTCCTCTTTCTCGTCCGGTCGAAGCTCAACGCACTGCTGAACCGGGCCGCCGATCCCAGCGCGGAACTGGATTACTCCTACGAGCAACTGCGTGACCAACTCCAGGACGTCACACGTGGCATCGCCGACGTGACCACACAGAAAAAGCGCCTGGAGATTCACCGCCGGCGGCTCCGGGAGAACGTCGAGAAGTACGACGGCCAGGCCCGCGAGGCGATGCGCCAGGGCCGCGAGGACCTCGCGCGACGCGCGCTGGAGAAGAAACAGGCCCACGTCTCACAGATCGCCGACCTCACGGACCAGATCGACGATTTACAGGGGACCCAGGACCGCCTGGTCGGCAAGCGCGCGGAACTGTCGAGCCGGGTCGAACAGTTCCGGACCCACAAGGAGACAGTCAAGGCCCGCTACGAGGCCGCCGAAGCGTCGGCGCGCGTCTCGGAGGCGTTCACCGGCGTCGGCGATACGATGGCCGACGTGAGCCGTTCGATCGAGCGAGCGACCGAGCGCACCGAGCGCATGGAGGCCCGCGCCGCCGCCCTGGAAGAACTGGAGGAGACGGGGCAACTGGAGTCGGTGCTCGACAAGGGCGACGACATCGACCGGGAACTGGATCGGGTCTCAACCGAGCGGGCCGTCGACTACGAACTGGAGTCGCTCCGGGCGGAACTGGGTAGCGAGGCCGAGCGGGAGGCGGCCGACTGATCAGTCCCGGGTCTGCCTGACGACGACGGCGAAGGCAGCAGTCCCGGCCAGCGCCGCCACAGCGAGCAACAGCCACCCAGCCCGGTAGGAGGTCGTGTCGGCCAGCCAGCCGAAGGCCGGGGGCACGAGCAGGGCGCCGGCGTTGAGCGCCGTCTGGCCGCCGGCGGTCGCCGCACCGATCTCCTCCGTCGGGACCAGTGCGGTCATACAGGCGTAGTAGAGCCCGGTGAACCCCAGAACCGTCGCACCGACCAGCGCGACCACCGCGAGTACCACCGGCCGCGACAGCCCCGAGACCGCAAGGACGGCCAGCAACACGGCTCCGAGCAGTGCCTGTCCCAGCAAGACTGTCGCGTTCGCCCGCGCCTCACCCGTCTCGAGTCTGTCGGCGAGCCAGCCGCCGACGACCCGGCCGGTACTGCCGGTCACTTGCATCGCGGCGAAGCCCAGGCCCGCAACGGCCACGGAGACGCCGACGGAGTCGGTCAGATACAGCGTCGTGTAGCCGACGGTGGTAAACAGCGCGGCACCGAGGAAGAACCCGCCCGCAGCGAGCGCGACGTAGGCCCGGTTCCCGCGGAGTCCCCGGAGATCAGGCAAGCGCCACTCACCGCCGGGGGCACCGTGGTAGCCGACCGCGAAGCCGGCCGCGACGACCATTGCGACGGCGCCGGCCGCGAAGAACCCGAGGTTCCAGGGGCCGAGCGTCGGCGCGACGCTCACCACGAGGACGGCCGCGAGCCCACTGCCGGCGGTGACGCCCACCTGTTTGAGCCCCATCGCCCGGCCGCGGACCCCCTCGGGGACGCCGGTGACGATCGCACGGTTGGTCGCCGGCATCGCCGTCGCGTAGGCCCCGCCCAGACAGACCGCCGCGATCGCGAGACCGAGGACGCCGTCGGCCAGGCCGACACCGACGACGCTACCGGCCAGGGCGACCAGTCCACCGATCAGGACCGGGCGCTCGCCGGCGCCGTCGACGGCCGCGCCGACGGGGAACAGCGCGACGGTGTAGCCGAGCGTCGCCGCGGTGACGACGACGCCGACGAGGAACCCGGAGAGACCCAGATACTCGCGGAACAGCGCGGTGCCGGCAAACAGCGCGTAGAAGCAGGTGCTGGCGACGACCTGCCAGCCGGTGACCAGCGCGACGTGGAGCGTCGGCCGCGAGTCCTCTGTCACGGGGACCCCCACGTTTGCCTGGATCACCCCTGAACGTTTCGAGTCCGGCGCCCCGTGCCGGTTCTCACGCCGATAGCGGTAGCCGTGCCAGGCGGGCTTCGGTCATCGTACAGATTCCCCGGCCCAGGGCTTTCCCGCCGCGGGCGAGGTGGTAGGCCTCCTCGACGCCGGCCCGGTCTGCCAGGGGCACCAGCCGGACGGTCGTCCCCTCGGGGCCGACGACCAACTCCAGCGTGGCCTGCGGGAACGAACAGACCGCCGGCGAGAGGAGTTCGGTGACGCCGCTGTGGCGCGCCAGCGCGGGGACGTGGTGGTGGGCGCTGACGACCAGTTCGACGCCGTGGCGCCGACACACCGACCGGACGGCCTCGCGGTCCCCGGCCTGGAAGTTCGTCCACGGGTAGCCGTCGTGTTCGGGCAGCGCCGTCAGCGGGTGGTGGGTGAGGACGATCGGGACCGCGGCGTCGGCCGCTCTGTCGGCCAGCCACTCGCGCTGGGCGGGTCCGACGGCGCCACCCCAGGTGTCACGGAGCCGCCCGCCCGGGTCGCTGGCGCTGTCGACGGCCAGCAGCGTCACGGGACCGACCGTCTCGGTGGCCGGCAGTGAACCGTACCGGTCCTCGAAGGCCGCGACGGCGGGCGTGTCGTGATCGTCGAAGGTCTTGGGGACGTCGTGGTTCCCCGGAACGACGAGCGGATCGACGGCGGTCTCCCCGAGGACTCCGTCGACGATGTCGAACTCCTCGGGGCGGCCGTCGGCGGTGAGGTCCCCTGCGAGGACCACGGCGTCGGCCCCGCGGCGGTCGGCCGCTGTCAGTGCGGCCCGGAACCGCTCGACGGTCCGGTGGTAACACTTCCAGGTCCCGCGCTCACGCTCGGTGACGTGGGGGTCCGCGATCACGGCGATCCGGACCCGTTCGTCGGTGGCCGGGCGGTCGAGCCGTGCGAGCACCGGCCCGGCCGTCACGCCGGCGCCTCCTCGATGACGTGGACCCGTTCCGGGTCCAGCGAGAGCGACACCTCCTCGCCGGCCTGTGGCGTGACCGTCCCGTCGAGGTTCAGCGTCACCTCGCTCCCGTCGGGCAGTTCCGCGACGGTCCGGACGTGTTCGCCCAGGTAGAACGTGTTCCGGACCGTCGCGGTGATCGGTCCCTCGCCGACGGTGAACGCCTCCGGCCGAGCGACGACGGTCACGTCGCCCTCGGCGCCGGTGCGGTTCTCGATGTCGGTAAAGCCCACGTCGACGGTCCCGTTCCGGGCGGTAGCGGGAATCCGGTTCGAGGTGCCGACGAACTCCGCGACGAAGGGCGTCTCGGGCTCCTGGTACACCGACCGGGGCGGTCCGACCTGCTCGATCTCCCCGTCGTTCATCACGGCGATGCGGTCACACATCACCATCGCCTCCTCCTGGTCGTGGGTGACGTAGATCGCCGTCACGTCCAACTCCTCCAGCAGCGCGCCCATCTCCTCCTGCAACCGGGTCTTGAGCTTCGCGTCGAGACCGGTCATCGGCTCGTCCAGCAGGAGCACGCGGGGCTCGATCGCCAGCGCGCGGGCCAGTCCCACCCGCTGTTGCTGGCCGCCCGAGAGGGTCTGTGGGTCCCGATCGGCCAGCTCGTCGATATCGAGCAGTGAGAGCACCTCGCGGGCGCGTTCGGCCCGCTGCTGTGCGGGCAAGGACCGCATCTTCAGCCCGAACTCGACGTTCTCCCGGACGGTCATGTTGTTGAACAGGGCATACGACTGGAAGACCAGCCCCACGTCCCGCTGTTCGGGCGGGACGTTCGTCACCGCCTCGCCGTCGAACCGGACCTCGCCCTCCGTGGGCGTCTCGAACCCCGCGACGGTCCGCAGGGTGGTCGTCTTCCCGCAGCCGGACGGTCCCACGAGCCCGACGGTCTCGCCGGGCTCGACGGTCAGCGAGACCCCGTCGACGGCGGTCGTTTCCCCGAACGTCTTCGTGACTGCGTCGAGTCTGATCTGTTCTGCCATCAGCGGACACCTCCGATCGAGAAGCCCCGTTCCCCGGTTGCGCGCAACAGCGCCGTCACGACGACGACGATGAGGAAGTAGATCGAGATCGCGGCGGCGGCCCGCAGGAACGGGTTGTTCGAGATGTTCTCGAACAGGAACAGCGAGAACGGCTTCGGGCCGCGCGAGTAGACGATATACGAGAAGTTGAACTCTGCGGCCGCGAGCGTCCAGCAGATTATCGCACCCGAGAGGATCCCCCGTTTCGCGTTCGGGACGATCACCGTCAGGAACGTC
The DNA here is from genome assembly GCF_029278565.1 of Haloarcula halophila. Taxonomy (NCBI): domain Archaea; kingdom Methanobacteriati; phylum Methanobacteriota; class Halobacteria; order Halobacteriales; family Haloarculaceae; genus Haloarcula; species Haloarcula halophila. Next base: position 2,182,640 of record NZ_CP119559.1, read on the forward strand.
CGCGGCCAGGAGGCCCCCAGCGAGCGGGCGCTCTCCTCGATCTGCCGGAGATCCATCGACTCGAACGACGACTGGACCGCGAGTACCATGTACGGCGCTTTCAACAGCGAGTAGCCGATCATCAACGCGACGGCGCTGGGGAGGTTCGGGTAGGTCCGCAGGAACGCGATACCGAGGATGATCCCCGGAACCACGGGGAGCACGGCGAAGGTGTTCAGCCAGCCCTGCCCGTAGAAGTCGTACCGGGTGACGGCGTAGGCGATCGGGATACCGACGACGAGGTTGACGAACACCCCGCCAAGCGCCAGCGCCATGCTGAGACTCAGGGTCTCGGGCAGCGGGATCGTCGCGTCGATCAGTGGGATCGTCGTTGATCCGCCGAGGCCACGGCTGGCCCCCAGCGTCGAGGACAGTCCCAGCGCCTGCTCCCAGTTGTCCAGCGTGACGAAGCCGCTGGGGAAGACACCCGTCCACTCGCCGGCGAAGGAGGCGACGAAGGTGATCACCACCGGGCCGATGAGGAAGACGACGGTCACCAGGATCAACGCGGTGATGGCCCGCCGGCCGACGGCCGCCGAGAGCCGCCCGATCCGGCCGGGATCGCGGGCGGGAACCGACTGGCGGGCGTCCGTGCCGGTGTCGTCGGCACCGGGCGTGCTCATCCGGCCACCTCCGCGCTCGTCAGGCGCAGGCTCAGGAACGTGAAGACGACGGTGAAGACGAAAAACACCGTCGCCAGCGCCGAGGCCATCTGGAGGTTGAACCCGACGCTGATCTCCTGGTTGAACCGGAAGGTGATCACCGACAGCGCCTTCAACACGAGGACGGTGCCGAAGATCGCGAGCGCCGTCCGGAACGTGAGGATGAGCGCACCGACGATGCCGGGTTGGATCTGTGGCAGGGTGACGTAGCGGAACGTCTGCCAGGGTGTCGCGCCCAGCGCCCGGGCGGCCTCCTCGGCGTCGGTGTTGACCTCGGCGTAGCTCCCGCGCAACAGGAAGGTCGCCCGGGGGATCATCGAGTAGAGGTAGCCGAAGAAGAGCCCGGTGATCGCCAGCAGGGTTCCCGAGGGCTGGCCTGTCAGGGCGAGGGCGTCGGGACTGGCCCCGGTGAAGACGGACAGGACCTTCGTCAATACGCCGGTCTTGCCGAACCAGACGATCATCATGAACGCGGCGACGATGCCGGGCAGGCTGATCGGGAAGGAGATGAGCGTCACGAGCAGCCCTTCCTTCGGCAGGTCGTACTTCTCCAGTCCGTGTGCGATAGCGACGCCGACGACGACGCTGGCGACGGTCGTCGCCGCGCCGAACCACAGGGAGTTCCAGATGACCTGGCCGTAGACGGGGTTGGCGTCGATCCGGGCCCCCGGGACGGCCGCCAGGATCGATGTGAACAACCGTTCGTAGGCCGCCAGCGTGAACCCCTGGACGGCGAAGTTCGACGTGGAGGTACTCATCCGGAGCATCGTCGCCAGTGGGACGAACGCGCCGAACGCAGCCAGCGCGAGAAACGGTGCCGCCAGCGCGACGATGCGCCGGCGACTCCGGTCCCGTTCGGTCGCCGGCGCGATGAGGCTCACGAGGCCGTCTCCGACCCGTCCGAACGGCGCAGATCCGTCTCGCGTCGCCATCTCAGTAGCCCGTCAGGCCGACGCCCTGGCCGATATCGTTGATGATGCTCTCCTGGTTGTCGACGAGTTTCTGGTAGTCGACCTGGAACTGCGTCTCCTCGTATGCCGACTGGGCCGGGAACTCCTCGGGCATCTCCAGTTCGGGCGCTCGGATCGGCCGGACGTAGGCGTCGAGGAACTTCCGCTGACCGTCCAGCGAGAGGACGTAGTCCATGAACAGCTTACAGGCCTCGGGGTTGGGCGCGCCCTTGAGCATCCCGTAGCCGTACGGTTGGTTGAACGCCCCGTTCTCGCCGTTGGGGCCGGTCAGCAGGGAGACGCCGACCTGGTCTTCGGCGATGGAGTCGGCGTTGTACTTCAGGTCCAGACCGGTGTAGTCGTACTCGACGAAAGTCGTGATCTCGCCTTTGGTGAACTTCTGCTCGACGTTGCCGGCGAAGACCGCGCCCTTCTCTTTCATCTCCGTGTAGTAGTCGACGACCGGCTGGACGTCGTCGAGACTCCCGCCGTAGGCGTTGTTGATCGAGATGGCGCCGGCCAGCCCGACGGCGGCGTTGGGCGGCTGGAACTGGGTGTTTGCGGCGATCTCCTCGCGCTTGAGGTCCTCCCAGGTCTCCGGGGGTTCGATCCCCTCCTCCTCGTAGATGTCCTTCCGGTAGGTGACCGTCGTGGTCATCCGCCGGGTCGCGGTCATGTGGCCGTTGTCGGTCTTGAGCTTCTCGGGGACCTTACCCCAGCCCTTCGGTTTGTAGGCCTGGGTGAGTCCGTCCTGCATCGCCAGGATGCCGTAGGTGTAGCCGCCGTTGTACGCCGAGTGGGTCGGGTCCTGTGCGTGCGAGCGGAGGTCCGACAGCGCCTCGCCCGAGGAACGCTGGTCGTCGTTCAGCGGGAGGCCGTACTGCTGCTCGAAGTCGTTCATGAGCGCGCCCCAGTTCGACCAGCCGGTCTGGACGGCGTAGACGAACAGTTTCTCGGGGAAGGCACTCTCGCTGACCGTCGTCTGGAAGTCGCCGTGGCCGACCTCGTAGGTCGTCCCGCCGCCCGAGCCATCCGAGCTACTGCTGCCGGAGGAACTCCCGCCCGAGGAGCCACCGCTGCCCTCCGAGCCGCTGCCGCCCGAACAACCCGCGAGCCCGGTTGCGATCGCCGCACCTGACGCCTGGAGGAGTCGTCGACGTGAGTACTCCATACAAGCGGCACAAACTCCAGGAATTGAAAGACAGTTTATATTTGTATTCCGTACTGATATTATCCGGTAATTCCGGCATAGAGGTCTCGATACCGCTATAGAGACGGTGGTATTGTGAGCGGACTGCGATCACTCGTGGTGGCTGGGGGCCGCTTCCTCGACGACCGCACAGGCCAGCGTCTCGAAGTCGGCCCGGTCGGGAACCACGTCGACGGCGATCCCGCGGTCTTCGGCCGTCTCACGGGTCGGCTCGCCGATCACGCCGACCGTGGCCGCGTCGAGGCCGGCGAGCGCGTCCGCACGGACGCCCCGCTGTTCGGCGGCCGAGAGGAAGTGCTCGACGGTCAGCGAGGAGGTAAACAGCGCCGCGTCGAGCTCGCCGGCGGCGGCCAGTTCGGCGGAGTCCCCGGCGCTCTCGGGGCGAACGAGCCGGTACAGTACTGTCTCGTGGACGTACGCGCCAGCGGCTTCGAGGCCGTCGGTCAACACCGCCGAGCCGTGGTCCGAGCGGGCCACCTCGACGCGTTTGCCGTCGACCGCCTCGCTCAGCGACTCGACCAGCCCCGCGGAGGAGAACTCATCGGGGACGTGGTCGACGGCGTAGCCCGCCTCTCGCAGCGCTGTCGCCGTCGCGTCGCCGATGGCACACACCGTCGCTTCGCCGGGGTCCCAGTCGGCCGCGGCGGCCTGTTCCACGCCGGTCTTGCTCGTCAGGACGACGTAGTCGGCGTCCGATCGGGGGACCGCGTCGGTCGGCTCGACCGCGAGCATCGGGTCCGGGACCGGGTCGGCACCCAGGGACTCGACGAGTTCGACGGCCTCCTCGGTACGCTCGTCGTCGGGGCGGAAGAAGGCCACGCGCAGCCGGGGTGACTCCCGCATCACTCCCCCTCCAGAAACTCCAGGACCCGTTCGCGCTGGCCGGCGACGTCGCCGATGACGGTGATCGCCGGCGGTTCGATCCCCTCGCTGTCCCGGACCGCGACGATCGTCTCCAGGGTTCCCGTGGCGACGCGCTGGTCGGGCCAGGTCGCCCGCTCGATCAGGGCGACCGGCGTCTCGGGGGCCATCCCCGCCTCGCGCAACGCGGCGGTGTAGTCGGGCAGCTTCCCGACGCCCATCAGGACGACGATGGTGCCGCCCGTGTCGGCAAGCGCCGCCCAGTCGACGGCCGACTCCTCCTTCGTCGGGTCCTCGTGGCCGGTGACGAACGAGACCGACGAGGTGTGATCGCGGTGGGTGACCGGGATGCCGGCGACGGCCGGTCCGGCGACGGCGCTCGTGATCCCCGGCACCAGCTCGAAGGGGACTCCCTCCTCGGCCAGGTGGACCATCTCCTCGCCGCCGCGGCCGAAGACCGTCGGATCGCCGCCCTTGAGGCGGACGACGGTCTCCCCCTCGCGCGCGAGTTCGACCATCCGGGCGTTGGTGTACTCCTGTGGCGTCCACTCGCCGCCGGCCCGTTTGCCCACGTCCTCGCGTTTCGCCTCGGGGATCGTCCCCAGGATCTCCGGGCCGGGGAGCTTGTCGTGGAGGACCACGTCGGCCTCCTCCAGCAGCCGCTTGGCCTTGACCGTCAGCAGGTCCGGGTCGCCCGGTCCCGAGCCGACCAGGTAGACCTTGCCGACGGTATCGTCGCTCTTGCCGACGCGTTCCCCGCCGTCGCTCATACGTCCTCGCCCCCCTGTGTGGTCCCCGCGTCGTCGTCGGCGGTTCCCGAGTCGCGTTTCGCCGCCGCGATGAGGTCGTCGGCGCCGCGCTCGGCCAGTTCGGCCGCGAGGTCCTGGGCGGCCGAGATGTGGGACTGTGCGGGCAGGTCCCGGGAGACAGTAATCTCCTCGTCACCGTCCTGCGAGAGCACTCTGACGTTCGTGTGGACGACCGCGCCCTCCAGTTGCGCGTAGACACCGATCGGCGCGACACAGCCGCCGCCCAACTCCGCCAGTATCGTCCGTTCGACGGTCGTCTCGGTGCGGGTCTGTGGATCGTCCAGCCGGTCGTTGATGTCTCCCGCCAGCTCGCCGTCGACGGCCGTCACCGCGAGGGCACCCTGGCCCGGTGCGGGGACGAATCGCCCGGGGTCCAGCGACACTGTCTCGACGTGGTGGGCCAGTCCCGCCCGCTGGATGCCGGCTTCGGCGAGGACGATGGCGTCGAACTCGGTGTCGAGGTCCCGTTCCATCGCCCGGCGCTGAAGTTCCGAGAGGCCGTCGAACCACGCCTCGACATCCTCGTCGTAGGGAAACTCGTCGTCGCTGTCCTCCTCGCCGGCGTGTTCTTTCCGCTCCTGTTCGGCCTCGTGGCGCTCCTGGTGTTCGCGCTGGAGGGTCGGCGCCAGCAGCTTCTCGATACGTGTGTCGACGTTCCCCCGCAGCGGTTCGACGGTCAGGTCCGGCCGCTCGGCCAGTAACTGCGCCCGCCGGCGCAGACTGGAGGTCCCGACGGTCGCACCTTCCGGGAGGTCCGCCAGCGTGTCCCCGTCCGGCGTCACCAGGACGTCGCCGGGTGGCCCGCGGTCGGGGACGGCCGCGACGATCAACCGGTCCGGGCGTTCGGTCGGCATGTCCTTCATCGAGTGGACCGCGGCGTCTAGTTCGCCCGATAGCACCTTCTCGTCCAAACTCCGGACGAACGCACCGGTTTTGCCCAGCCGGTGGATGAGTTCGTCACGGATCTGGTCGCCCGTCGTCTCGACCTCGACGAGGTCGACCCCGAGTCGGCGACTCGACAGCCGGTCCCGGACCGACGCGGCCTGTCGGAGCGCGAGATCGGAGCCCCGTGTCGCCAGTTTGAGTGTCTCCGTAGTCATGCCCGAACGTCGGCGGGCCTGGGTGAAAAGGACATCACTTCCCCTCGACGGTGGACCGAGACCTACGTCGCTTCGAACCGAAGCGTCGCGTCGCCGGTGATCCCCGCCAGCGCTGAAACGTCGTCGAGTCGGGCGACGACCGCGACCGGGCTGGCCGCCCGCGGTTCGCCGTCGCGGCTCGCCGGGGTCGGCCCCCAGAACAGACAGAGTACAGGCCCTTGGGGCCAGTAGGCGACCGCGCCGACGGGAACCTCCGTCTGTGTCTCCTCGGGCGTCACGTCCACGTCGGTTCGGACGTACAACTCCTCGCCCCAACGGGTCGCCTCGCCCTCGATCGGAAGGGACGAAGCGATCGCGTACCGAACCGCCGGGTTCGTCCCCGTCCAGTTCGCCGCCAGTTCGTGGTCGTCGACCGCGATACGCAGATCGGTCACGTCTCGGCTATCGAGCGCGGGCGGGAAAACCGCGACGCAACCGGCCGCTCCCGACGCTCGCTTTGGCTGTGAGAGTGGGTCGTTGCGCCGTGTCATACGGACGGATATATGCGTCTCAATAGAAACCGGTTTCGCGGGTTCAAAACCGATTATAAAATTACTCGACCGTTTTCAGTCGGTTCTGGGAGACTACAGAACGGCCGCAAAACGTCGTAAAAGGAACCGGAGACCGGTGAAGGAAACTGAATCGAAGCCGACGGTCTGCCCTTTATATGGGGTTGCCAGTACATGGTCGAGATACGCGACCCAGTCATGTCCACTGCCGACCCCTCCATCCCACGCCCGCCCGCCGTCGCATCGAGCCTCCAAGCACTCCTGGCGACGGTCGTCGCGACCGTCGTCTCGGTCTTCCGTGGCGTCGCCTTCTGGGCGACGATCCCGCTCCCGCTGGTCATCGCGGGGACGCTCGCGACCGACATCGTCGCGACCGACCCCCTGCTGGTCGGTGCGCTCGTCGCCCTGAACGTCGTCTGTGTCGCCCTCGGCCACAACTACTCCCCGAACGCATGAGCCTCTGTCCGCCCTCCCACGACTCCGAGCAACGAACGGCAAAGACCGGGCTGTTCTGCCCGGCCTGTCCCCACGAGAGCCCCGTCGACGGCGACTGGATCGCCGACGACTCCGCCCCCGGCGAACGGCTGTGTTGTCCCCGCTGTGGCGCTGTCGTCGTCGACCAGCCCGCTCTCTGAACCGACCGGCGAGACTGGATACGCGGTCCGGAAGAACGGCTATTTTACGTTTGGGAACCGTCCCTTCGGCAATGAGCGACGCAGACGGCGGTCCGAAGCAGGTCTCGGACCCCGCCTACCACAGCGAGAACCACACGGCGGCCCAGACCTGCGGCTGGACGAAGAACGCCCTGCGGGGCGAGGGGAAGTGTTACAAGTACATCTTCTACGGCATCGAGTCCCACCGCTGTATCCAGATGACGCCCGTGGTGAAGTGTAACGAACGCTGCGTGTTCTGCTGGCGGGACCACGCCGGCCACGCCTACGAACTGGGCGACGTGGAGTGGGACGATCCGGCAGCCGTCGCCGAGGCCTCCATCGACCTCCAGCGCAAGCTACTCTCGGGTTTTGGCGGCAACGACGAGGTACCCCGTGAGGTGTTCGAGCAGGCGATGGAGCCACGCCACGTCGCTATCTCGCTGGACGGCGAGCCGACGCTGTACCCGTATCTGGACGAACTCATCGAGGAGTTCCACGCCCGGGATATCACCACGTTTCTCGTCTCGAACGGGACCGACCCGGAGATGCTCGCCCGGTGTGACCCAACGCAGTTGTACGTCTCCGTCGACGCCCCGGACCGCAAGACCTTCGACTCGACGGTCAAGGCCGTCGAGGACGACGCCTGGGACTCGCTGATCGAGACGCTGGACGTACTGGCCGAGAAAGACGACACCCGGACGGTCATCCGGACGACGCTCGTCAAGGGGCACAACACCCACCATCCCGAGTGGTACGCGGCGATGTGTGACCGGGCCGACGCCGACTTCGTCGAACTGAAAGCCTACATGCACGTCGGCCACTCCCGGGGCCGGCTGGACCGGGATTCGATGCCCGAACACGGCGAGGTACTGGAGTTCACCGAACAGGTCGGCGAGTATCTCCCCCACGACGTGATCAAGGAGGTCGAGGAGTCCCGCGTGGCGATGCTCGCCCGCGACCAGGAGACCTGGGTCCCGAAACTGGAGAAAGGCAGCGAGTTCTGGGAAGGGGACGCGCTGGTGGAGTACTGAGCGGGTACCGACGACGAGCGCGGCCAGGCGTCGGCTCTCGGCAGGACGCCCGAACGCGTTTCCGACCCCTTCCGGGTCGCGTTCGGCCGCCACACCCTCCGTCGTCGTCGACCGAGACCCACCCCTGGCCCGGTCGCGGACCGCAGTGACGGCCCGCTGTCTCCCGGGTGCGGTCGCCGGGTCTTCGTCTCTCTATACCCGAGTATGAGTGTTGTGGCCGTTGTCGCTTGCTGGGAACGCCTCTGCCCTTTTCTCACTCCGGAGACCGTTTCGACGGTATGGCCGCCGGCCTCAGAGTTCAGCTATCGGTGGAGGCGCCGTCCTACTGTCCGCTGGTGACGACCGCCGGGGAAAGCGACGCTCCGATCACCGACATCACCCGGACACGCGGAGACGGGGACACCGTCGCCGAAGAGTTTCAGATCCCGCAGTCGGCGGCCGACGACGTGCCCGATACGGCGGACCCGGTCATAGACGTCGGCGACCGCCGGATATTCAGGCTGGAACGGGGGCAGTCGGCGGACTGTATCTGTGCCCGTGTCGAGAGCTTCGGCTATCCAGTCCGCGAAGTGAAAGCGGTCGACGGCGAACTGCGCTTGACGTTTCACCTGACCGACCTCGAACCGCTCCGGGAAATCGTCGCCGACCTCAGCGAGTTCGCCGATCGGGTGGAGGTGAACTACCTCGTCCACGACGAGGCCGACGACGACAGCGAGAACCCCGTCGTGGTCGACCGGAGCGAGATGACCGACCGCCAGCGGGAGGTCCTCGAGACGGCCGTTCGGATGGGATACTTCGAGTTCCCGCGCGCTGCGGACGGGTCCGCAGTCGCCGACGAACTGGGGATCAACGACTCGACGTTCGCCGAACACCTCCGGGTTGCACAGGCGAAGCTTCTGGAGAACGTCGTCGACGCCTGACCCGATCGCCTGTCTTCAGCGGGTCAGCCGCGCGCTCGCCGCGAGGGCCTGGCCGTAGGCGATCCCGGCGTCGCCAGGCGGCACTCGGTCGTGGCTCAGATAGGTAAACCCCGCTGCCCGCACCCGCTGTCGGAACCGTCGGTCGATCGCCTCGTTGTAGGCCACACCGCCGGTGAACCCGACGGCGTCGACGCCGCGATCGCGAGCGGCGTGCAGTGCGATCTCGGCGAGCCCGTCGGCCACGAGTCGCTGTGCGGTCGCCGCGACGTCGGTGTCGGGACGGGCGTCGGTCAGCGCCGCCAGTCGCGCCATGAGTCCGTAGGTGTCGAGCAGGCGCTGGCCGTCCCGTTCGAACGTCTCCGACGCTATCGCGACCGGTTCGCCACGGCGCGCGAGCGACTCTAGCCGCATCGCCGGCTCGCCCTGGTAGCGGCGCCGGGTACAACAGCCCAGCAGCGCCGCCACGCCGTCCAGGAACCGGCCGACGCTCGTCGTCGGCGGGCTGTTGGTCCCCTGGGTCGCCTGCCGGAGGACGGCCCTCGCGGCCTGGGGCGTGTCGACGGTCCCGGACGACAGCAGGAGCGACCGGGCCCGCTCCCGGTCGCGCCCGGCCAACAGCCCCGCGGCGACCCGTGCCGGTTCCTCGACCGCTCGGTCCCCCCCGGGCAGCGGGAACCGGTCGAGTCCGCCGACGCGGTCGCTGTTCGCCAGTCGAGCGTCGAGAACCTCGCCACCGCGGACGACCCCCTCGGGTCCCCAGCCGGTCCCGTCGGCGGCGACGACGATCGAACGGGAACGGTCGCCTTCCCCGAGCAACGAGGCGGCGTGGGCGTGGTGGTGCTGGACCGGGACGGCGCGCTCGGAGCGGTCGGCCGCGATGGCGGTCGTCTCGAAATCGGGGTGTGCGTCGTGGGCGACCACGTCCGGGGAGACGTCGAGCAGGTCCCGGAGCCGCTCGGTCGCCGAGCGGTGGAAGGCCGCAGTCGCTGGGTCGTCGACGGTGCCGACGTGCTGGGAGGGGACGACCCGGTCGCCGCGCGTGAGCGCGACGGTCACGTCGGTACGGGCCCCGAGCGCCACCACCTCACTCCCGTCGGGCGGACGAACGCGGCGGGGGAGCGCCCGCGGGACGAACCCGCGGGATCGCCGAACCAGCCGGCGGTCGCCGCCGACGACCCGGAGGACGCTGTCGTCACACCGGTTCTCGATCCCGCGGTCGTGGACGAGCGCGGCGTCCGACGCGTCGAGGCTTCGGAGTTCCTCGGCGGTGGTCGCCATCGGCTGCCCGGGCCGGTTCGCGCTCGTCACCACGAGCGGTACCTGGGGCAGGCGGTCGAACAGCAGGTGATGGAGGCCGCTGTATGGCAGCATGACGCCGACGGTGTGGAGGCCGGGCGCGACGTGGTCGGCCCACAGCGGCCCGTCGTGGTCGAGGAGGACGATCGGACGCCGACGCCCGGTGAGCGCCGCCCGCTCGCGCTCGGTGACCGTCGCGAACTCCCGCACCGTCGACAGCGACGGCGCCATCGTCGCGAGGGGCTTGGCCGGCCGGTCGAGCACCCGTCGGAGCCGCCCGACAGCGTCGGCGTCGGTCGCGAGACAGGCCAGGTGACAGCCACCGGTCCCCTTGATCCCGACGACCTGCCCGTCCCGGAGGAGATCGGCGGCCCGGGACAGCGCGGTCGTCCCCTCCACCCGGTCGCCGGGGTCGGTCTCTATGGCGAGGGACGGGCCACAGGCCGGACAGGCGATCGTCTGTGCGTGGTAGCGCCGGTCGGTCCGGTCAGTGAGGTCTGCCCGGCAGTCAGGACACGGCGGAAACGGCGCGAACGCAGTCCGCCGGCGGTCGTACGGTAGTCCGTCCGTGACGGCGAACCGCGGCCCACAGTCGACACAGCCGGTCGCCCAGTACTCGGTGAACCGCGAGTCCTCGTCACGGATATCGGCGAGACAGGACTCACAGACGGCCGTGTCGGGCGGAACCAGAGCCGCCCGGTCGCCGTCGCTGTCCGAGTCGGCGATCACGAACTCGTCGGCCCCGCGGAGCGGGACGGACTCGACGGTGACCTCCTCGATGCGGGCCAGGCGAGGCGGGTCGGTCCGGACGGCGTCGACGGCCGCCTCGACGGCCTGCTCGTCCCCCTCGAACCGGATCCGGACCCCCGCGTCGGTGTTCCGGACGGTCCCGCTCAGGCCGTACTCGGCCGCCGTACGGGCGACGAACGGACGGAAGCCGACGCCCTGGACCGTCCCGGTGACGGTGAGATGGACGGCCGTCGGTTCTTCCGAGGACCGTCCCGGTTCCGCTGGACAGTCGGCGTCAGTGTTCGTGTTCGTGGGCATGGCTGTCGGTGCGGTGAGCGTCGAGTTCGCCGACGAGGCGCTCGATCCCGGCCCTGGTCCGAGCGCTGGTCCGGACGACCGGGATCGAGGGTGCGACCTCGGCCAGGTCGGCGACCATCCGGTCGACGTCGGTCCCGACGGCGTCGGCGATGTCCACCTTGTTGATCACCGCCAGGTCGGCCGCCTGGAACAGCAGCGGGTGTTTCCGGACGACGTCCTCGCCCTCGGTGACGCTGACGACGACGACTCGGCAGTGCGTCCCGAGCGGGAAATCGGCCGGACACACCATGTTCCCGACGTTCTCGACGAACAGCGTGTCCAGTTCCGCCACCGGAAGGTCGGCCAGCGCCGTCTCGACCCGCTCTGGGTCGAGGTGGCAGTCCTTGCCCGTGGTCACGTCGACCGCCGGGACCCCGCTCTCCCGGTACCGTTCGGCGTCGTCCGCGCCCGCTACGTCGCCGGCGACGACCGCCGTCCGCTCGCTCGCCGGGAGCCGTTCGACCACCCGCTGGACGAGGGCCGTCTTGCCGCTACCGGTCGCGCCCATGAGTTCGACGGCGAACACGTCGTTGTCGTGTGACAGCCGCTGGTGGACCTCGCGCGCCCGGTCACGGACGGCCTCGAGGACGTCGCCCATCGGAGCTCCGGCGTCGCCGTCGCTCACGCCGTCGTGTCCGAACCGGTGGGCGTGGACCGGTCCCACGCCACGGGCAAGCAGTCGGTCGAGACGCTGTGCGATCGAAGTGGTGTGTCGGTCGTTCATCGTTCGGGAACCTCGATCGTTTCGAGACGACACTCCCGGCCCGCGGTCAGCGTGACCGGATCGCCGCACGCGGGACAGCGCCGGGACGGGGCCGCCGGCACGGTTTCTGTGAGCGAGGGGAGTCGACCGCTCCATCCGCAGTCACACTCGCCGGCGGGTTCGACGTGTTCGAACGCGACGGTCGCGCCGGCCGCGGCGGTGTCCTCGGCGACGGCCTCGATACAGAACCTGACCTGGGGCGCGTGGAGGTGTGTCGCCGTCCCCAGCGCGACGGTCATCGCCCGGACCCGGTCGGCCCCCCGTTCGGCGGCGGCGGCGACGGCCCGGTCGACGAGCCGCTGGGCGATGCTGAGTTCGTGCATCTCAACAGATCCGCGGGAGTTGTTCGCCGCTGGCCTCCGTGAGGTACCGCTCCCCGATGCCGGTGTCGACGACGACCCGACCGGTGTGGTCGTCGACCGCCCGGCCGATCAGCGCCGCTTCGTCGCCAGCGGAACGGGCCCGCACCGCGTCCCTGACGGCGGCCGCGTCCTCGGGCGCGACTCCGAGTACTAGTCGCCCCTCACAGGCGACCCGGAGGGGGTCCAGTCCCAGCACGTCGGCGGCGCTCTCGGTCGGATCGGCCACCGGGACCGCCCGGCCGTCGAGGTCGATGCCGACCTCGCTGGCGGTCGCGAGTTCGATCAGCGCGGTCGCCAGTCCGCCACGCGTCGGGTCCGTCGCCGCGGTGACCTGCCCGGCCTCGCGGGCGGCAGCGACGAGGTCGTCGACAGGGGCCACGTCGCTCTCGATGTCGGTGGCGAACTCGAACCCCTCACGCTCGGCCAGCAGTGCGACGCCGTGGTCGCCGACGGGGCCGGTCACGAGCAGTCTGTCGCCCGGCGAGAGGCCGGCCGTCGGCAGGTGTGCGCCCGGGGGAACGAACCCGACGCCGGCGGTGTTGACCACGACGCCGTCCACGTCGCCGGCGGGCACGACCTTCGTGTCACCGGTGACGATCCGCGTCCCGACCGTCTCCGCGAGCCTCCCCATCGAGTCGAGGACCCGTTCGATCAGGGGTTCGGGCGTCCCCGCCTCGACGACGAGGCCACAGGTCAGCGCGAGCGGCTCGGTCACGCCCATCGCAGCGAGGTCGTTGACCGTGCCGGCGACCGCGAGCGTGCCGATGTCGCCGCCGGGGAACTCCGGTGGATCGACGACGTGGCTGTCGGTCGTCACGACCAGCGAGTCACCGTCGGTCGGGAGGACCGCACCGTCGTCCAGCGCAGTCAGCCCGAGCCCGTCCGTTCCCCCGGCCAGTGCGAGCCGCGGCACGACGGTCTCCGTCAACAGGTCCCGCATCTCCGCGGTCCCGGCGCCGTGGGCGGTCGTCAGTGTCTCCGGTCCCGTCTGGTCGTCCGGCCGACTGGCGGTCGACTGCGGATCGGCGTCGCCGCTCATCGTCCGCGCACCTCCCCGTACTCCTGGTCGATGCGACAGGGTCCCTCGTCGCTGACCATACAGGCCCCGACCGGGTCGGCCAGCGTACAGGCCTCGCCAAGCAGGGGGCAGTCCGCCGGCTCTGCCCGCCCGGCCATGATCTCGCCGCAGATGCAGTCTGTCGCCCGGTCGTCGCCGTCTCCGGCGTCGATGTCGAACCGCTCGCGAGCGTCGTGGGCCGCGTACTCCGCCCGGAGCTGTAGCGTGGCGTCGGGGACCTCCGCGATCCCGCGCCACTGGCCGGGGACCCGCTCGAACACCGTCCAGAGAGCCTCCTGGGCGGCCTCGTTGCCTGCTCGGCTGACACACCGGGGGTACGCGTTCTCGACGGTCGCCGTCCCGTCGGCCAGCTGTTCGAGCAGTTCGACCAGCCCGTAGAGGACGTCGACGGGTTCGAATCCCCCGACGACGACGGGGAGGTCGTAGTCGGCGGCGACACGCTCGTACACCTCGGTGCCGGTGATCGTCGCCGCGTGACCGGCCGCAAGGAACCCGTCGACGCGGGTGTCCGGGTGGTCCGCGACCAACTCCATCGCGGGCGGGACATACTTGTGGGCCGACAGGACCGAGAAGTTCGACGGGACGCCCTCGCGGAGGACGCTCGCGGTGGGCGCGGCCGTCGTCTCGAAGCCGACACCGAAGAAAACGACCTCGTCGTCGGTTTCCCGGGCGATGTCGGCCGCCTCGGCCGCGCTGTAGACGACCCGGACGTCGGCGCCCTCGTCGCGGGCGTCGGCGAGGCTCCCGTCGCTGCCCGGGACACGGAGCATGTCGCCGTAGGTGGCGACCACCGCGCCGGAGCGGGCCAGCGCGACCGCCTCGTCGACCTCGGCGCTGTCGGTGACACAGACCGGACAGCCCGGTCCCATCGCCACCGTCAGCCCGTCGGGCAGGACGGCCCGGAGGCCGTACTCGGCGATCGCCTCCTCGTGGCTCCCACAGACGTGAACGACCCGGACGGGCGTGTCGACCGTCTCGACGAGGTCGGCGAGCCGTTCCCGGAGCGCACCGGCCCGGTCGGGGTCCCGGAAGGAGAGGGCCTCGATCCCCTCCTCGACGGCGTCGGTCACGGCTCCTCACCTCCGGCTGGTTGGCCGGCGGACCCGGAGGACCCGCCCGGAGCCGCGCCGTCGATGGCACTCTCGTAGAGTTCGACGGTCCGTTCGACCTGTTCCTCGGGGATCTTCCGGATGGCGAAGCCGGCGTGGGTGAGTACGTGGTCGCCGACGCAGACGTCGTCGCCGACGATCTCGACCCTGATCCACTTCTGTGCGCCGCCGAAGTCGACGCGGGCCTCGGGCGGGTCGAGTTCGACGACCTCGCCGGGGACGCCCAGACACATCAGGGCTCACCCCCGTCGGCCGACGCTTCCCCCTGCCAGGGGTCCTGCGAGAGGAGCCGCTCGGGTCTGAGCCGCCCTCTGACGCTGTGCCCGTCGAGTTCGTGATCGTCGACCGCGTCGGCGTCGATCTCCGCCTCGCAGTCGACACAGTACCAGGTCGCGTCCATGAATCGGTCCGTTCCGTCGTGTCGGTTGTCGGTGAGTTCGGCGGCGGCGACGGCGGCGGCGTCCGGGACGACCGGCGCGACCGTCGGACTCAGGCCGACGGTCGGCTCGACGGTGGCCGGGACCACCCCGACGACGACCACCCTCGGCGGGAGGTCGTAGACACCACTGCAGGTCCGGACCGCCTCGGCGAAGGTGAAGTCGTGCATCGCCACCTCCGTCGGCGCCTCCCCGTCCTCGAGCCGCGTCCGGACGACCGTTCCCGGGGGACAGTCCGCGTCGACGGCGTCGACGACGACCCCGCGGGGACGGCCGTCCATCGCCTCCAGAGCGAGCATCGCCGTCGTCCCGGCGAAGGTGGCGTCGAGCCCGGGCCGGCGTTCGGCCAGGGCACGGACGACCGCCCGACCGAGGCCGTCGTCGCCCATCGTGGGGTTGCCGACGCCGACTGCGACGCCGGTCATCGGCTCCCCCCGGGTGCGTGTGGTTCGATCTCGGTCTCGAAAGTCTCCTCTGGGCCGTGGACGTGGACGCCACAGCCCAGACAGGGGTCGAACGACCTCACGGTCCGCATCACGTCGATCGGGTCGGCGACGTCGTCGACGGTGATCCCTTCTGCGGCCGTCTCGAAGACGCTCGGTTCCCCGTCGGCGTCTCGGGGCCCGAGATTCCAGGTCGTCGGCGTGACGATCTGGTAGCCCGTGACCCGGCCGTCCTCGATCTCGACCCAGTGAGAGAGGGCCCCGCGCGAGGCCCCCCAGAAGCCGACCCCGCGCCCGGAGAAGTCGTCGGTCCAGTCGGCGGTCGTCGGTGCCGAGGTGTCGAGCACGTCGAGCCACTCGAGCAGGTGTTCCCGGACCAGCAACACCTCCTGGAGCCGGGCCGCCAGACGGTTGAACGTGCTCGATTTCCGCGGGTCCCCGCCCATCTCCGCCCGGAGCGAACCGGGGTCCCGCTCGGCGGCAATCAGCCGGGCCAGCGGCCCGGTCTCCATCGACTGCCCCTCGTATCGCGGGGCCTTCCCCCAGGAGTACGCGCCGTCTTTCTCGGGTTGGGGGGCCGGCGGCGGCGCGTCGGCCGGGCTGCCGCCGGAGTCGTCGCTGTACCACGCGTGAGAGACGTCCTCGGTGATCCCCGCGATCAGCTCCTCGCGGGTGGGACGGTGAAGCTCCCCGTCCCGGTAGACGCCGGGGGAGAGGACGAGGGACTCGTCGCCAGTGCCGTAGAACAGCCCGTTTGCGTAGAACCGGCCGGGGCCGACGCCGAAGTCGTCGGCGCCGGCCTCGGCCGCCCCGACGAGGATCGAACACATGTCGTACAACCCTTCGGCGTGGTCGGGCACCGGGCCGCGGTCACGGGCCGCCGTCAGTGCCGGCCGGAGTTCCTCCGCCGGGCCGAGCCAGTCGCTGACTGCCTCGACGGTCTCCCGGACTGTCTCGACGGTCGCGTCGTCCGGATCGGCGGTGACGCCGCCGGGTGCGTACGTCAGCGGGTGAGGGGCCCGGCCGCCGAACTCCGAGAACGCCTGCAATAGCGCGCGCTGTTGTTCCAGGGCCCGCTCGTAGCCCGCTCCTTCGACCGGGTCGAGCCGGTCGAAGCCGCTGTCGGCGACGGCGTCGCTGTAGTCCGGCCCGGCAAGCGCGAACAGGTGGATGGTGTGGTTCCACAGCAGGAACATCCCTTCCATGATGTCCCGGAGCAGGCGGCCCTGTTCGGGGACCTCGTCGAAGACGCCGGCCCGGCGGGCCGCGTCCTCGATCGCCAGCAGGGACGCCTGGCGGTGGCAGGTGAAACAGACGCCACAGACCATCTGTGTCACCTGCGGAACGTCGGACGGCTGACGGTCGAGGACGATGTTCTCGATGCCTCGGAACATGTTCATCTCGCTCTCGACCCGGGTGACGGTTCCGTCCTCGACGGTCAGGGTCGTGCTGTGGTGGCCTTCGATGCGCGTCGTGGGGTCGATCTCGATCTCTGGCATCGGTGTTCAGATGGGGAGTTCGGACCAGCTGATCGGTTCACCGTCCGGACGCCGCCGGTCGTACGCCCACAGCGCGGCGACGACCGGGGCCAGCGGGACCGCCAGTACCAACAGTCCGAGCGCGACGACGACGCCGACGACCCCCATCCCGGCGTCCGTGTCCGCGTCAGTCGGGGACGCCACGGCGTCGGTCCCGGGCTGTTCGGCCTCGGTCTCGGCGTCAGGATCGCTTCTCGCGTCGTCCCGACCGGCCTCGTAGAAGGGCGTAAACCGGTCCCAGAAGGCCGGTTCGACACAGCCGATACAGGGGGCACCGACCTGCCGGCAGACGGTGGTCCCGCCGTTTCGCAACCGCATCGAGCCGTCACAGTGGGCGTAGACGCCCGCACAGCCGGCGTCGTACAGACAGCCGTCGTCGCCGGGCTCGGCGGCGAAGTCGCCACATTCGTACTCCGGCCGGAGCGAACAGTCGTCGTGGACCAGCGGCCCGAACAGCGGCAGCGGTCGGTTGTACTCGTCGAGCCGCGGCTCGTGGCCGTTCAGGACCGTCGCCAGGGTCAGCAGGAGGTGGTCGGCGTACAGCGGACACCCCGAGACGTTGACGACGGGGAGTCCGCTGTCGGTCCGGAACTCCGGGCCGAAGATTCCCCCGGCCTCCTGCCCGTCGAACTGGAGGCCCGTCGCGCCGGTCGGACTCTCGCCGACGGTGTCGCCGTCGAACCGACCGGCGGCCGGCAGCCCGCCGAAGGCCGCACAGCTCCCGGCCGCGATGACGACGTCGGCCCGCTGGCCGAGTTCGATCACCCAGTCCAGCACCGGCCGCGGCTCGCCGCGCTCGTCGACCCCGAGAGTCGCCGCCCGCGGGATCCGGGTCGGGATCGCTCCTTCGATGATCAGGACGTCCGGCGAACGCTCCAGTCCGGCCATCGCGCCGTCGCCCGACGGCGTCATGAGCGTCGAGTGGAAGCTCATCCGCTCTCGCAGGTCGCTCAGGGCGTCCTCGACGCCGGGGGCTTCGCTCTGGAGGAACGACATCGTACAGCCCGAACAGCTCTGTCCCTGGATCCAAGCGACCTCCGTTGTCCCGTCGAGCCCGCGGTTCAGCGCCGCGAGCAGTTCCTCGCTGTACTCGGTGACGACCGTCCCCGGCTCCTGGTGCTGAGCCAACCGGAGGAAGTCCGGCCGTCGGTGGTGCGTTTCGAGCGTCGTCGACTGGAGGCTCGCAGTCATGATCGAGTCACCCGCGGTGTGGGACCCTCGCCGGCCGCCACAGCGCGTACACGACAGTTAGTGTACAGCTCTGTGTATCGCCGACCCAACTGTCTGGGTCTTTTAATATCCCGACGGGAACGACTCCTCGGACCGACGCGCACCCACACGAGCGCGCCCGTGACTGCCGTCCCCGCGGCCGACGGCGGCGGCCAGTCGATCAGCGGTGCCAGGGCCACCGGAGACGGACCCCTCGTGTTCCCCACGAAGACGGTCGACTCGGCGGGGACGCCCGTCGACCGCCCGGACCGGGCATGGGGACGACACCGGACGCGGTGAGGTATGATTCCCCGTCCATGTTTGGGAACGCATTCATTACCCGCCGGTGCGAAGTCGTGCCGTCGAGCGGGTGGTACCCTGCCAGTTCTCTGCCGGTCCTCCACTTTTCCATATCTGGAATGCATCTCACTTCCGGTATGCTTATCCGCGCGTGATGCATAAGTCGGGATATGGCTGAATCTACGGGCCAGACCGTCGGTCGCGACGCGCTGGCGACCCTGAAGGTGTTGGCACTGGACGGGGCGCTAGACGGCGCGACGAGGATCTCCTGTGCGGCGCTGGCCGAGCAACTCGACGCCTCGACCCAGACGGCGTCCCGTCGGCTCCAGGGACTCGACGACGCCGGGCTGATCGAACGGACCATGGTCAGCGAGGGGCAGGACGTTCGGATCACCGACGCGGGGGCACGCCGGCTCCAGTCGGAGTACGCCGACTACCGGCAGATCTTCGAAAACGATGCCAGTGTCGACCTCACCGGGACCGTCACCTCCGGGATGGGCGAGGGCCGCCACTACATCACGCTGCCGGGGTACATGGAGCAGTTCATCGACCGGCTGGGGTACGAACCGTTCGCCGGGACGCTCAACGTCGAACTCGTCGAGGAGAGCGTCCGCAAACGGGCTCGGCTGAGCGGTATCGAACCCGTCACCATCGAGGGCTGGGAAGACGACGAACGGACCTACGGGCCGGCGTACTGCTATCCGGCCTCCGTCGAGAGCGGTGACGGCGAGTACGAACCCGCCCACATCATCGCGCCCGAGCGGACCCACCACGGCGAGGAGCAACTGGAGATCATCGCCCCGGAAAAACTGCGGGACGTGCTCGGCCTGGCCGACGGCGACGAGGTGATCGCCCATGTCTCGGAGTGAGCCCGACACTGCCGACGCCGAGGGCGTGGCCGACGCCGTCGCCGCCTTCGGGCGGGGCGAGCCCGTGTTGATCCACGACGCCGCCGACCGCGAGGGCGAGACCGACCTCGTCTACCCGGCCGGGGCCGTCATGCCCGAGGCCGTCGCCCGCATGCGCAACGACGCCGGCGGGCTCGTCTGTGTGGCGCTCTCGGACGCCGTGGCCGATCGGCTGGACCTCCCGTTCATGCAGGAGGCGCTGGACCACCCCACGTCGGCGGACCACGACCTGGCCTACGACGAGCGGTCGTCGTTCTCGCTGACGGTCAACCACCGCGACACCTTCACCGGGATCACCGACGAGGACCGCTCGCTGACGATCCGGGAACTGGCTGCGGTGGCCGCCGACCCCGACCCCGCGGTCTTCACCGAGCAGTTCCGCGCGCCCGGACACGTCCACCTCCTTCGGGCCGCGCCTGGACTGCTCGCGGACCGCATGGGTCACACTGAACTCGGTCTCGCGCTGGCCGCGGCGGCCGATCAGCCACCGGCCGTCGTCGTCTGTGAGATGCTCGACGACGAGACGGGCGCGGCGCTCCCGCCGGCGGCCGCACGGGCCTACGCCGA
Source organism: Haloarcula halophila (assembly GCF_029278565.1). Lineage (NCBI taxonomy): Archaea > Methanobacteriati > Methanobacteriota > Halobacteria > Halobacteriales > Haloarculaceae > Haloarcula > Haloarcula halophila. The sequence goes on from NZ_CP119559.1 coordinate 2,202,519, forward strand.
CCGCGAGGGACTGACCTACGTCGAGGGCGCGAGCATCGTCGACCACCTGGGTTGATCGGCCCGCTGTCGAGCGTACGCGGAGCGTGTGATAGCGACACGTGAACCGGCAACACTCTTAACCAGGGGCTTCTTTGACGTGGATATGACGCGCGACGAGACGCTTGTGAACAGCGCTTGCGGCGACCGACGGCCGACGGCGCCGAGGTGGGACCGATGAGCGACCGACCCGAGATGTTCGAAGGGGTCGACACCATCTGGATGGACGGCGAGTTCGTCGACTTCGAGGACGCACAGGTCCACGTGCTCACCCACGCCCTCCACTACGGGACGGGGGTCTTCGAGGGTGTGCGGTGTTACGACACCGACCACGGCCCGGCGATCTTCCGCTGGGAGGAACACCTCGAACGGCTCTACGATTCCGGGCGGGTCTACGACATCGACATCCCGTTCGAACCCGAGGAACTGACCGAAGCCACCGAGGAACTCATCCGGCGGGAGGAGCTGGATTCGTGTTACATCCGGCCCATCGCCTTCTACGGCTACGGCCCGCTGGGACTGAGCCCCGAGAAATCGCCCGTGAAGACCGCCATCGGCGTCTGGCCGTGGGGTGCCTACCTCGGCGAGGAGGCCCTCGAAGAGGGCGTCGACGTGGCGATCTCCTCGTGGCGCAAGTACGCCTCCAGCCAGATTCCGACCAACGCCAAGACGACGGGGACCTACGTCAACAGCGTGCTGGCCTCCCAGGAGGCGAAGGCCAACGGCTACACCGAGGCGATCGTCCTGAACAAGGAGGGCAACGTCGCCGAGGGGCCGGGCGAGAACATCTTCCTGGTGCGGGACGACGAGATCTACACGACCGGACTGGCCGAGTCGATCCTCGACGGGATCACGCGCCAGACGGCGATCACGCTCGCCGAGGAGATGGGTTACACCGTCCACGACGACGCCACTATCTCACGCGGGGAACTGTACACCGCCGACGAACTGTTCTTCACCGGCACGGCCGCGGAGGTCACGCCGATCCGTAGCGTCGACGACAACGTCATCGGCGAGGGGACGAAGGGGCCGGTCACCGACGACGTCCAGACGGCTTTCTTCGATCTGGTCGAGTCGGGCGACCGCGAGGAGTGGTTCCGGTACGTCTGACGGCGCGCAGACGTTCACTCGGCACAGTCACTCGGCACAGCGCCGTCAGTCGTCCTCGGTGAGCATCGCGATGGCGGTCTCCTCCTGGTCGTCCGTGTCGCCGAAGCCGGCACTGAGAATACGGGTCAGTGCGTCCTCGACGCGCTCGTCGGTCGGTTCGAAGTCCGCGGGATCGACCTCCATCACGAACCCGGTCGTGATGTTGGGCGCAGTCGGTAAGAAGAGGACCTCACGGCCGTCGTCGGTCGTCTTGCCGGTCTTGAACGCGGTCATCCGCATCCCTTCCCACACTTCGAGTTTCACCGGCTTCTGGAGTTCTTCGGTGCCGCCGACGGCCGTCTCGATGGCCATCTTCGAGGCGTTGTACACCACCCGCAGTCCCGGAACCTGGTTCATCATGTCGTCAAGCGCCGCCTCCAGGATGTCCCCGACCGCGGTCCGCATCAGATAGCCCGTCGAGAAGACGATGAGGATGAAGATGACGAGCGCGGTCATCACCCGCGCCAGTTCGACCGCGCGTGCGTCGTTGGCGATGCCGGGTCCCAGGCCCAGCGACAACAGGAGTTCCGAGTCGATGGCCGGAATGACCGCCGCGGAGGCGAGGATGTTGTAGAGATAGAGGATCACGTAGGTCGTCACCAGGAAGGGCAAGAGGACGATGAGTCCGCTCGCGAAGTCACGCTTCCAGGACGAGGACGAGACCATATGTCTACCAGTGTGTCCCGGGATATCAGCCCTTCCCTTTTGTTCCAGCCACGATCGGGGCGCTGAGAACCGGGCTGCGGCGGTATCTAGCTCCCGGCGATCGCCCGCAACGCGAACAGCGCGTTCTCCTTGCGTTCGAGTACCCGCCGCCAGAAGTACGACGGCCACCGGCTGCCGTAGGGGACGTACTGCCAGACGTCGACGGTGTCGGCCAGCTCGAACTGGTCGTCGGTCCGGACGCCCATCAGCATCTGGACCTCGTAGGGGGTCCCGTGTCTCGTGTGCAGGTCCGCCGCCAGGGTCAACATCCGTGGGTCGTGACTCCCGACGGCGATGCCGTCCTCGAACGCCTCGAACATGTACCGCAGACAGTCCTCGTAGGCCTCGTTGACGGCGTTGCCGTCCTGGTAGGCCACGTCGGCCGGCGGGTCGTACGCGCCTTTGACGAGCCTGACCTTCCCGGGGAGGGCCGCCAGTCGTTCGAGGTCCTCGGGGGTCCGCCGGAGGTTCGCCTGGAGGCAGACCCCGACGCCACCGCCCTGTTCGACGGCGTGGTGTTCGAAGGCGTCAAGCGTCGCGTCGGTCGTCGTGTGGTCCTCCATGTCGATCCAGACGAAGACGCCGGCCGCCTCGGCGGCTGTGACGACCCGCGCAAGGTTCGCCCGGAAGACGCCCTCGTCGACGAACAGGCCCAGTTGCGACGGCTTCACAGAGACGCAGGCCCGGAGGCCGCTGTCGCCGATGTCGGCGACGAGCCGTTCGTAGGCTTCGGCGTCGGCCGTGGCCTGCTCTCTCGTGTGGTAGTGCTCGCCGAGCTTGTTGCAGATGGCGCCGACCTGGCCCTGGTTGAGCTGCCGTGCGTGTTCCAACACCTCTGCGTCGCTCTCCCCGGCGATAAAACGGCTCGCAACTGGCGGAAGCATGAGTAAATATTGCCGCCCAGTCGGTATCAACGTTGTCCCCAGCCGACAGGCTCGGCACCGACCGGCCGAGACAGGCTCACAGCAGTTAAGAACGGGGCGTGAGAGCAGTCCGACATGGATCTCGTCGGAGTCGTCGTGACGGCGCTGTGGGCGATGGGACCGGCCTACGTTCCCAACAACGCGGCTGTCCTGGCCGGTGGCGGCCGCCCGATCGACGGCGGGCGGACGATGGGCGGGAGTCGACTGCTGGGCGACGGCAAGACCTGGCGGGGCACCGCCGCCGGGACGGTCGCCGGGACGGCACTGGCGCTGGCGATGAACGAACTCGCACCGACTGTCGGCGACGTGCTCGGCTACTCGCTCCCGCGGTTCCCGCTTCTCGCCGGGGTCGGCCTGGCGCTGGGGGCGATGCTCGGCGACATCGGCGCGTCCTTCCTCAAGCGCCGCAGCGGGCGGGAACGGGGCGCTGCCTTCCCGGGGCTTGACCAACTGGACTTCGTCGTCGGTGCCCTCCTGCTCGCGCTGGTCGTCGCCCCAGGGTGGTTCCTGGCAACGTTTACGCGCCCGGTGCTGGTGGCGATCCTCGTCGTGACGCCGTTGCTCCACGTCGTGACCAACGGTATCGCCTACCTGCTCGGCCTGAAAAACGAACCGTGGTGAGCGGCTACTGGTCGACCACCGTCGGCGTCTCGGTCGCCGTCGACGCCGGAGACCCCGTCTCGGTATCGACAGACACGGTGTGGTCGACCGAGTCCATCCCGTCGACGCCGGGGTACTGGAGCGTCAGCGTCTCGCCGCCGTTGTTCTCGAAGTAGGTCAGCACCGAGCCCGGGCGGCCGCTGTAGCGTTCCGACCCGTCGTTCGGGACCGCAAACGAGACGAGTTCGCCGCCGCTGAACCCCTCGAAGGAGAGCCGACCGAGGAACTGTCCGTCGCGGCCGCCGTCGTTGCGGACCGCCAGTTCGACGACGCGCTGGCCGTCGCGGACGCGGCTCTCGAAGGTAGTGACGTGGAACGCGGGCGTCTCGGCGAGGGTGGCCCGGACCGAGTCGGGAAGCGTCCAGTCGACGACCGTCGTCGACCCGGGCGTCCAGCGGACCGCCGCCGTGTCGTGGTCGCCGACCGGGAACGGGACGCCGAACGCCCCCGCCGTCGTGGTCGACTGGGGGGTGCTCTCCTGCACTCGATCGCCGCCGACGGCAGCGCCGAACGCCTCGTCGAGTTCGGCTGCCGGGCTCCCGTCGATCGTCACGTCCACGACGACGAACTGGCCCACGTCGGTCGTCAGCGGGAGGACGTGCATACCGGGGACAGGGATCGCGAGCCTGACACGGGGGTTCGAGACGGTGACGCTGGTCCCGTCGACGCTGACAGTCTCGGCGATCCCGACACGCTGTCGGTCGACGGTTGGCGTCGATCCGTCGGTCGGCGTGGGGGAGGGCGTCGTCTCGTCGGTCGCCGGAGTAGCCGAGCCGTCACCTGGCGACTGGGCACAGCCACCCAGGGAACCGAGGCTCGTTCCGATCAGGGCGAGGTAGTGTCGTCGGTTCACGGCCGCTAATCGCCGTCTGGGCGGAAAATATCTTGTGGACGATCGGTGAACGGCGGCTCTCGGAGTGGCCCACGTGGCCGCTGGGAGATGGGAAGGTTCGTTAGCGTCCACGCCGAACCGCCGGCCATGGAGCAACGCAAGCCGCCGGCGACAGAGGAGGGCTGGTACGTCCTGCACGACTGTCGCAGTATCGACTGGGACGCCTGGCGCGAGGCCCCCCAGCGGGTCCGGGACCGGGCGCTCTCGGAGGGGATCGACTTCCTGTCGGCCTACGAGGCCATCGAGGACGCTGAAGAGGGACAGACGGCCGTCTACACCGTCATGGGCCACAAGGCCGACCTCATGATCCTCCACCTGCGGCCGACGATGGGCGATCTCGACGCCGCCGAACGCCACTTCGAGCAGACCGAGTTCGCCGCCTTCACCGAACAAGAGTTCTCCTACGTCTCGGTGACGGAAGCGTCGGGCTACACCGAGAAGTCCCGGGAGTACTTCGACGGCGAGGTCGACGACGACTCCGGGCTGGCACAGTACATCCAGGCGCGACTCCACCCCGGCGTCCCCGACGAGGAGTTCGTCTGTTTCTACCCGATGAGCAAGCGCCGCCAGCCCGATCAGAACTGGTACGACACCAGTTTCGAGGAGCGGGCCGCCCACATCAAGCGCCACGGCGAGATCGGCCGGAGCCACGGGAGCAACGTCAACCAGATGATCTGTGGCTCGATCGGCTTCGACGACTGGGAGTGGGGGATCACGCTCTGGAGCGAGGAGATGACGGCGATCAAGGAGCTGCTGACCGAGATGCGGTTCGATCCCTCGACCTCGCAGTTCGCCGAGTTCGGCCCCTTCTACGTCGGTCGGAAGTTCGCACCCGGTGACCTGCCGGCCGTCCTGGCCGGCCAGCGCGTTCCGACAGATCAGGACGCTGTCCCGGACGCCCATACGGAGACCGACGCCCACGCCGGCCACGACCACGGTTCGAGCGTTCACGCCGACGACGGGGCGACCGGCGACACTGAGGGCCACAGCGGCGCTCATCCCGGGAGTGCGAGCGAGGGCGATCATCCACACGGGGAAGCGGCCGACGACGCCGACCACCCGACGAGCGAGCACGGGGGCGACGAGGAGGACAGCGACACGAGCGGCGGCCGACCGGACGTCTCCGGCGACTACGAACTCGTCGACGACGCCGTCCAGCGGCTCGGTCGCCTCGGCCTCTCCGAAGGCGAGACCTACGACGCGGGGGACTTCGCGCTGATCTTCCATTCGAGCGCGGACGCCGAGGCGCTCGTCGACGACGTCGAGGACCTCGCGGAGAGTTTCGACCACTACGACCGCCACGTCACCACGACGGTGCGGGCCCAGAGCGGCCAGACGTTCGTCGTGAGCATCTGGACGGCCGAGGAGGCCGCAGAGACCGCCGCCGGCTTCCTCAGCGATCTCGACGGGATCGAACAGCAGTTCGGCGGCCAACTCGGGGAGGGGGAAGACGACGAGGACAGCCGGACCGCCGCTTCCTCCGAGTCGATCCGGACACAACTAGCGGCCGAGGGCGTCTACGCCGGCCAGCCTCACGGAGAGGACGTCTACGCGCTGGTCGTCTACTCCGAGGCCGACCCCGAGGAACTCGCCGCGGAGGTCGCGGACCTCCGGGACGCCTTCGACCGGTACGACACCCACGTCCGGACCTCGGTCTACCGGAGTGAGGACGCGGAGACAGCCGCCGTCGCGTCGCTGTGGGACACCGAAGACGCCGCCGGGACCGCAAGCGAGTATCTGACTGACCTCCCCGACGTCGTCCGTCGCCAGGGCGAGAGCGACGGCTTCGGGACGATGGGGATGTTCTACACGGTCAAACCCGAGTACCGCACGGAGTTCGTCGAGAAGTTCGACACCGTCGGGGGGTTGCTCGCGGAGATGGACGGCCACCGGGAGACGTCGCTGCTCGCGAACCACGACGACGAGAACGACATGTTCATCGCGAGCCAGTGGGACAGCAAGGAGGACGCGATGGCCTTCTTCCGCTCCGAGGAGTTCTCCGAGACTGTCGACTGGGGACGTGACGTACTCGCCGACCGACCGCGACACGTGTTCCTGGCCTGAAGGCCGTCGACGGGGCTGTCGTCACGTGCCCGCGGCGTCCGGCCGTCAGCGCTCGGGGCGTGCCAGGAGCCGGAGCCGCCGGTAGTCGGCCGTCCAGGACCCATCCTCGAACAGGTGCGGCCGAAGACGCTCCTCGACGCCGTCCAGTATCGCCTCCCGTTCGGTCGTCCCGACACCGTCGAAGAACTCGTCGCCGAACATCCCGATCCAGTTACGCAGGCCGGCCTCCCCGTCGTCCAGCCCCGTCGGCCGGTCGAACAGCCGGGCGAAGCGCAGTTCCAGCCCGTGGGACTCGACACGCGGTGCGTACTCGCCGATGCTCGGGAAGTACCACGGCTGTGTTCGGTCGTAGCCGCGTTCGCTCAGTTCCGCTGCCAGGGCGTCGGTGATCGCAGCCACGTTGCCGCGGCCGCCGAATTCGGCGACGAACCGTCCCTCGGCAGTCAGCGCGTCGGCGACGGTCGACAACACGGCGTCGTGGTCCGGCCCGGGAATCCAGTGCAACACTGCGTTGGAGAACACGGCGTCGAACTCACCGTCGGGTTCGTACTCGCGGATGTCGGCCTGTCGGAACGCACAGTCCGGGTGAGCCTCGCGAGCCTGGTCGACCATCTCGGCCGCGGCGTCGATGCCCACCACGTCGGCCCCGCTGTCGGCGATCGCCGCCGTCAGGTGGCCGGTGCCACAGCCCACGTCTAGGACCCGATCGCCCGGTCCGGGCGACAGTAGCTCAAGCAAGTCCCGCCCGTACTCGGTGACGAAACCGTGACCCTCGTCGTAGTCGTCGGGGTCCCAACTGTTTCCGTCGGTCACGGTTCCACAACCGCGAAGGCACCAAAAAACAGTGACGGTGGGAGCAGTGACAGTAACACGGGCTGTCCCTCTGATCTACGACACACGCTGCCGGACGACGCTGTATCGCCGTTGCAGCGGTCAGTCGTCGTCTTCTTCCGTCGTCGTCCGGTCGATCTCTTTCTCGCCGAAGTAGATCTCGGCGCCGTCCTGTGCGACCTTCTCGGCCAGCACCGCACACTTGATCCGCATCGGCGAAATGTCCACGCCCAGCATGTCGACGATGTCGTCTCTGTCCATCGCCTGGAGTTCTTCGATCGACATGCCCTGGAGTTGCTCGGTGAGCATCGACGCCGACGCCTGTGAGATAGCACAGCCGTCGCCCCGGAACGCGACGTGTTCGATTGTCTCTTCGTCCTCGCTGAGGACCACGTCCATCCGGATCTCGTCGCCACACATCGGGTTCTCCCCGACGTGTGTAAACGTCGGATCGTCGATCTCCCCGTAGTTACGTGGGCTCTTGTAGTGGTCCAAAATCTGCTGTCGGTACATGTCGGAGCCGCCGATACCCATAATTGAGAGTGTATACGGCACAGCCGTGCAAAAGGCTTCCTCTCCACCCTTCGAGCCAGGTCCCGCCGCGGTGCTGATGCCGTAGGCCCCGGTCGATCGCACCGGCCCCGTTCAGATCTTGTCGTAGGGGCCGGATTTGGCCTCCGCGAGGCGTTCGAACTGCTCGGCCGAGAGGTCGACGGTCGCGGCCCCGAGGTTCTCCGTCAGTTGGTCGACGGTCCGGGCACCAAGCAGCGGGACCGCAACGCTGTCGTGGTGCATGAGCCACGCGATCGCGACCTGTGCGGGCGTGGCACCGACCTCGTCGGCGACGGCCTGGACCTCGTCGACGACGGCGAAGTTCTCCTCGGTGAGGTAGGCGTCCTTCCACTCCTCGCTGCGGCCGGCCGAGGCGTCGGCAGCGCGGTCCTCGCGGTCGTACTTGCCCGTCAGGACCCCCTGTCCCAGCGGGCTCCAGGGACAGACCCCCAGCCCGTAGTGGTCACACATCTCCAGGTAGTCGCCCTCGACCTCGCGGTTGACGAGGTTGTAGCGTGGCTGGGAGATCGTGAAGGGTTCCAGCCCCTCGCACTCGGCCAGTTCGTTGGCCTGGGCGACCCGCCAGGCGTTGGGTTGGAACGTCGACGCGCCCAGGTAGTTCACTTTCCCGTCGTCGACCAAGCCGGTCAGGGTATGCATCAGTTCTCGGGCGGGCGTGTCCTCGTCCCAGCGGTGAATGTAGAGCACGTCGAGGTAGTCGGTCCCGAGCCGGTCGAGCATCAGGTCGATGTTGCGCCGGATGTGCTTGCGGCCCAGGCCGCGACCGTTCGGGTCGTCCTCGCGTGTCGGCCAGTAGATCTTCGAGGCCAGCACGTACTCCTCGCGGTCCCGCTCGGCCAGCCAGTCGCCGATCCAGCGCTCGCTGTCGCCGCCGCCGTAGACGTCGGCAGTATCGATAAACCGCCCGCCGGCGTCCTCGTAGGCGTCCAGCAGTTCGTGGGCTCGTTGTTCGTCGATCTCGATGCTCCCGTCCTCGGTCTCGCGGCCGAATCGCCACGTCCCGAGTGACAGTTCGCTGACGGACAGTCCGGTCTCGCCCAGGCGGACGTACTCTAGCTCCATGGCTGTGGTTGGACCGACCGGGTGATGAAAGCTCTCCCCGACGGACCGGGTGTCGGTTTGGCTACCGGTCCCGTTCGGCGTCGACGACCGCCAGGTCGTCGTCGACGGTCAGCGTCAGGGAGTCCTCGCCGACGGCGAACGTGAACTCGGCGCGGAACGGCTCCGTCGAGTGGATCGTCTCCTCGTACTCGGTGTGGACGCGGTCGACACGGTGGGGGTCGGACGGGACGATCGGGTCCAGTCCGTGGTCGGTGAGAAACGCCAGCAGGTGGGGGTCGGAGACGAGTTTGATGACGAACGCGCCGCCGCCACGGAAGAGACAGTTCGTGCAGTCGACCCCCAGATTCACCGCGTTGGCGCTCTCGCAGCGCTCACAGACCCCACCGTCAGCGTCGTGGTCCTCACAGGGGAACACCTCGTACTCGACGGTCGCCGAACAGCGCGGACAGAGGCCGCTCGCCATGGCGAACATCTCCAGGTGTGCCCAGGTCCAGGCGGCCCGAGCCGCCTCGGTCGGCGTCCGTTTCCCCAACCCCGCCGGCGGGAGCGGCATCCGTCCGAGATACCCCCGCTCGACGGCTTCCGGGCGCTTGTTCGCGCCGTAGGACTGCCCGTACCGGCCGGCACACTCCGTACAGAACAACTCGACGCTCCCCGATCGCCACCGGATCTCGACGGGTGCGCCGCAGTTGCCACAGGACCGGTCGATCCGCGTCCGTTCGAGTTCCGGCGTCCCGGTGACCGCACCCGACAGCACCGCCTCGACGACCCGCCGGCCCGCCCGGCGGAGGACGTAGCCCGCCTCGGTCTTCTCGACGAAGTGTCCGACCACCTTCTCCAGGTGGTAGTTGAACTGCCCCGAGTCCCGGACACCGACCCGCTCGCGGAGCGCCGAGAAGGGAAGCGGCTCGGTCGCCTCGCCCAGCGTCCGGAGGATTCCGAGACGGGTCTCGTCGCCCAGGACGGCGAAGGCCTCGTCCGGCGAGAGCGCGTCGCTGCCGTCCGCGTCGCTCATGGGCTCCGGTACGGCCGGTGTAGTTGTAAAGCCCGGGACGGACCGGTCCTGTCGCCGAAAATACAGAAGAACGCTTCGGAAAACTCGCTTACAGAAATATCATTCAGATTATCGTTAAGGGGCTACGGGGTCACTGTCGAGATACGATGAAACATCCACACGCGACCCGGCCTGGCCGGTCGGCAGCGGAGGGGTCCGCCTCGTCCGTCCGCGGGAGTCTCGGCCTGGTCTGTCTGCTCGTCGCCACACTGCTCGCGGTCAGCTACCCCGTGTTCGCGCTCGGGGTCGCGCTGGGCGCCCTCGGGACGGTCACGCTCTCCCGGGTCGTCGCCGCCGTCGACGCTCGCCGTCGTTCCCGAACCGGGTCCCGAGCCACCCGACGAACTCAACGGCGCCGTTCCCGGCCCGAATAGCCCGCTCTCGTGGCACCTCCGTGAAGAAACTACCCGTAGGCTCCGACCGCGGGCCGCTCACGGCGTGATCACGCCGCTCGAACCGCGGTTTTCGCCCCGCTCGAATCGCGCACGCTACGCGAACAGTTGTCTGGCGTCGTCGATAGCCTCGACGAGTTTGTCGACCTCCTCGCGGGTGTTGTAGACGTAGAAGGAGGCCCGTGCGGAGGCGGCCACGCCGAGTTTGTCGTGCAGCGGCTGCGTACAGTGGTCGCCGGCCCGGATGGCGACCGCCGAGTCGTTGAGGATCGAGGAGAGGTCGTGGGCGTGGACGGAATCGAGGTTGAACGCGACCAGCCCGCCCCGCTCGTCGCCCGCGGAGGGCCCGTAGGTCTCGACGTCGTTCTGTTCGACCAGCCGTTCCATCGCGTAGTCGGCCAGTCGCTGTTCGTGGCGCTGGATCCGCTCCATCCCGATGTCGTCGAGGTAGTCACAGGCCTCCGCCAGGGCGATCCCCTGGCAGATGACCGGCGTCCCGGCCTCGAACTTCCAGGGGAGGTCGTTCCAGGTCGCGTCCTCGAAGGTGACCTTCTTGATCATCTCGCCGCCGTAGAGGTACGGTTCCATCTCTTCGAGGATGTGTTTCTTCCCGTAGAGGACGCCGATCCCGGTCGGCCCGGCCATCTTGTGGCCCGAAAAGGCCAGGAAGTCGGCGTCGATGGCCTCGACGTCGACCGGGCGGTTCGGGACCGATTGGGCACCGTCGACGAAGATGTAGGCGTCGTGGTCGTGGGCGATGTCGGCTAACTCGGAGACGGGGTTGACCGTCCCGAGCGTGTTCGAGACGTGGACGACGCTGACCATCGCCGTGTCGTCGGTGATGAGTTCCCGAGCGTGGTCCATGTCCAGAGTCCCGTCCTCCTGGACGCTGATGTACCGGCAGGTAGCGCCGGTCCGTTTGGCGATCTGTTGCCACGTGACAAGGGAAGCGTGGTGTTCCATCTCCGTGAGGACGACCTCGTCCTCGGGGCCGAGTTCGTTCAGTCCCCAGGCGTAGGCGACGAGGTTCTCGCTCTCGGTGGTGTTCTTGGTGAAGACGATCTCCTCGCGCTCGCCGGAGGCGCCGATGAACTCCGCGACGCGGTCGTGGGCGTCCTCGTAGGCGACGCTGGCTTCCTGGCTCAACTGGTGGAGGCCGCGGTGGACGTTGGCGTTGGTCGTCCGGTAGTAGTCCGCGATGGTCTCGACGACCGGCTCGGGGGTCTGGGTCGTCGCCGCGTTGTCGAGATACACCACTTGCTCGCCGTCGAACTCCCGCTGGAGGATCGGGAAGTCCTCGCGGATACTCGCCACGTCGAGCAGTTCGGATTCGGAGTGTCCCATTACCCGTACGTGGGGCTCGACGGGCAACTTTCCTTCGGTTCACCTAGAACTCGGTCCCGGCGACAGTCCGTCGCCGCGGTAGCGCTACATCCAGAGCAGTTGTGCGTGAAGGGTTCCGTCCAGGTCTAAGACGTTCTCCTCGTCGACGAAACCGTGTTCGATGGCCACGTCGACGGCCGTCTCGCCGACGATGTTGGCGACGCTACAGCGGGCGAGGCTCTGGACGACCTCCTCCTCGCTTGCGGGCTTGCCGTCGTAGAACTCCTCGTCGACGGTCAGCGAGACGGAGCCGTCCTCGAACGTCTCGCCCATGATCTCCGGATCACAGACCGAGACGAGCAGTCCCTCGTCGGTGTCGCGCTCGTTGAGGAGCATCTATTCGAGCAGCTGCTCTTCGGCCTCTTCGCGCATTTCCTTGACCTCGTCGGCCAGCTCCTCGGCCTCTTCGTACTTGCCCAACTCCTCCAGTGCGCGGGCCTTCTCCTCTAAGATATCGGCGTTCCGGAACCCTAGCCGGATCGCGTTGTCGAAGGCCTCGACGGCGTCCTCGGCGAGACCACGTTCCAGGAGGAAGAAGCCGCGGTTGTACCACCCTTCGGCGAAGCGGGTGTCGATCTCGACGGCGCGCTCGGCGTGTTCCAGGGCCTGCTCGGACCGGCCGGACTCCCACAGCGCGTACGCGAGGTTCGTCTCGGCGGTGGCGGCGTGGTCGCTTCTCGCGGTTTCGTCGCTCGAATCCCCCGAGGCGCGTTGTGCCTCGCTCTCCCCGCCGATGTTCAGCGCCTCCTTGTAGGCCCCGATGGCGGCGTCCCACTCTTCGAGTTCGGCGTGGGCCGCACCCTTGTTCGTCCAGGCTTCCTGTTCGATCCGGTCGTCGTCGGCGTACTGGGCGACCCGCTCGAAGGTGTCGGCGGCCTGTTCGTGGCGGTTGATCTGCATGTACTCCAGGCCCACGTCGAGCAGTTGCTCGGTGTCGATCTGGTCGGCCGGGATGTTGCGCCGGTCGAGCAGGTCCGTGACGACCCGGGAGTCGACGGGGTCGACCTTGTCCGGGTCAACCTCGAACTCCGGCGGTTCGAGGTCGAAGGCCTCGTAGGGGTCGTCGAACCCCTGGCCCTCCGAGAACTGGTGGTCGTCGCGCTCGCGGTCTGTCATACGACGGAATTGGCGGTCAGGCTGGTTAAGGCCTGCGTCACGCGCTCACCCGTCGGTGACTCCGTCTCCACGGTCGGCGTCCCTCGTGAGCGACGGCCCGAAGACGACGCTGCCCAGCAGATACAACACTGCGGCCCCGGTCAGGACGGCGGCGACCAGCGTCCCGGGCGGGCCGGCGGGTGCGCCGGTTCCCGCCCCGATCGCGGCGACGAGGACGGCAGTACAGCGACGGACGGTCCGACGGAGGGATTCGGTATCGTCCATACTGGAGTCGTTACATCGGCCCGAGGAAAGCCCTTGTGTCGGGAACAGCCAAGTGTGGGCCGTCGCTACGGATCGGTATGAAACGGCTGTTCGTCAGCGTCGACCTCGACGGCCTCGATGACGCCGTCGGCGCGGTCCAAGAGCGGTTCGAGGGTGCCGGGGGACTCCGGTTCACCGACCCCGAACAGGCCCACGTGACCCTGAAGTTCCTCGGGGATACCGACCCCGACCGGATCGACGAGATCGTCCAGGAGTTGGAGAGTGCCGTCGAGGACGCCGGCGTGTCGCCGTTCGAGGCCCGATTCGGCGGGCTCGGCGTGTTTCCCTCGATGGAGTACATCAGCGTCGTCTGGGTCGGCGTCCGGGAGGGTTACGGCGCGGCGGAACTGACGACCCTCCACGAGACGATCGAAGACCGGACCGTCGCGATGGGGTTCGATCCGGAGGACCACGACTTCACCCCCCACGTCACGCTCGCCCGGATGGATCACGCCGGCGGGAAGGACCGAGTTCAGGAAGTCGTCCGATCGGCCGACCCCGAGGTAGGGACGCTCGATGTCGACGAGATCCGACTGACAGAGAGCGTCCTCGGCTCCGACGGTCCGGCGTACCGAACTATCGAGTCGGTATCACTTCGCTGAACACGCCGCCGGCTCTAGGCCGGCCGAAAACAATCAGATTAGTGACAATTCTTATGCCGGCGAGCCGTCTAGCGCCGGTATGGTCGCAGCGGAGCACGTCGTGTTCGTCTTCGTCGCCGGGCTGTTGACGGCACTGGCCACGGGACTCGGCGCCATCCCGTTCTTTCTGGTCGAGGAGTTCTCCGACCGGTGGAACGTCGCGCTGTGGGGGCTTGCCTCGGGGATCATGGTCGCGGCATCGCTGTTCGGCCTCGTCCGCGAGGGGCTAGCCTACGGGTCGCCGGTGTTGCTGGTCCCGGGTCTCCTGACCGGCGTCGTCCTCGTCGTCGTCAGTCACGAGGTTCTGGACGGGTTCGACCACGGCCCCAAGAAGTTCGAGCAGGCGGATTTCAAGAAGCTCCTGCTCATCCTGGGTATCCTGACGGTCCACAGTTTCCCCGAGGGCGTCGCCGTCGGCGTCTCGTTCGCGGAACTGGGCCTCGACGGCGCGGTCGCAGGCGACTCGCTGCTCGTCGCCGGGACCGCGGTCCCGCTGTTGGCGGTGTTCATGACCATCGCTATCTCCATCCACAACGTCCCCGAGGGGACCGCGATCGCCATCCCGCTGCGCTCGCTGGGGGTCAGCGAGTGGAAGATGGTCTGGTGGGCCGTCTTCTCGTCGCTGCCCCAGCCAGTCGGAGCGGTCATCGCCTATTACTTCGTGACCCTGGCGAAGGAGTTCCTCCCGTTCGGCTTCGGCTTCGCCGCCGGCGCGATGGTGTATCTCGTCGCGACGGAGTTCGTCCCCGAAGCCCTGGAACTGGGCGACGGGTTGCCCGGCGGCGGCAAGCGCGAACTGCTGGCCGGCGCGGTGACGGGCGTCCTGGCGATGGTTCCGCTGGCGTTCGTCTAGAGGATCGACCGCTGCTTGATGACCTGGAGGTCGACGAAGGCGGTCAGTGGCTCGCCGAACTCGTCGACGCGTGTCTCCATGCGGTAGTTCGAGTGATCGACGGCGAAAAAGGAGGGGCCGTCGACCTCCAGCGGTTCCCGGGCGCGGTCCTCGGTCGCGGCCTCGTAGACCTCGCCGTCTTCCGCGGGAAGTGCTGTCTGGCTGAACGCCCGGTCGCCACTGGGGGTCTCGGCCGGTTCTTGCCCCTTGATGTAGCTGTCGTACATCTCGAAGTGCTCTTTCTCGGCGAAGAAGTAGACGTCGAAGGGCCTGTCGGCCCTGATGGTGTACTCGATCGCACCGCCGGTGTCGGAGACGTCCGGGAGCCGTTTCGTCCACCCGTCTTTCGGATCGACGGAGATGTCCTTCTGTACGTTCAGGATCACCTCGCCGCCGCCACCCAGACAGCCGCTACCCACGGCTGCCAGTCCCGTTCCCACCGTCTGTAACATCCGCCGTCGCCTCATACTCGCCTCTCTGGAGTTCTCGTACTTAGTTGCATCCGCGCGATTATAGCCGCTGATAACTACCGGCGGGGTCGCCGGGGAAAAGGAAGGAATTTAAGCACCCGTCCGGAAGGGTCAGGACACCATGAGCAAGAAATCGAAGGCCAAGAAGAAGCGTCTGGCCAAACTCGACAACCAGAACAGCCGGGTCCCCGCGTGGGTCATGCTCAAGACCGACCGCGAGGTCCAGCGAAACCCCAAGCGACGCCACTGGCGGCGCAACGACACTGACGAATAATGAGCGCCAGTGACTTCGAGGAGCGTGTCGTCACGATCCCGCTCCGCGACGCGAAGAAGGAACCGAAACACGAGCGCGCCGACAAGGCGATGAAGCTCATCCGAGCCCACCTCGCCAAACACTTCTCGGTCGACGAGAGCGCCGTGCGTATCGACCCCTCGATCAACGAGACGACCTGGGCGCGCGGCCGGCGCAAGCCGCCGAGCAAGATCCGCGTCCGCGCCGCCCGCTTCGAGGAGGACGGCGAGGCGGTCGTCGAAGCCGAAACGGCCGAATAACGTTGCTCCGCGCGGCGTTCTCCGGGTCGTCGTACGTCGGCGTCTTCGCCCGTGCGACCGACGACTGTGTGCTGGTTCGCCCGGACCTAGAGGAGTCGCTGACCGACGACATCGCCGAGGAACTGGACGCTCCGATCGTCCCGACGACCGTCGGCGGGTCCGGGACTGTCGGCGCGCTGGCGACTGGCAACACCAACGGCTTGCTCGTCTCCGCTCGCGTCCGAGACACCGAGATCGATCGCATCCGCGAGGTCGTCGACCTCCCGGTGACGGAACTGCCCGGCCGGATCAACGCTGCCGGCAACGTCGTCTGCTGTAACGACTCGGGCGCGTACGTCCATCCGGACCTCTCCCGGGAGGCCGTCCAGGCCATCCGCGACGGCCTGGACGTTCCCGTCGAACGGGGCGTCATCGCCGGCGTCACCACCGTCGGGACCGCCGCCGTCGCCACCGACCGCGGCGTCCTCTGTCACCCCAAGGCCACCGACGGTGAACTCGACGCCTTAGAGGAGATCCTGGACGTCCCCGCCGACATCGGGACGGTCAACTACGGCGGCCCGCTCGTCGGATCGGGCCTGGTCGCCAACGACCACGGCTACGTCTGTGGGACCGACACCTCCGGCCCGGAACTGGGCCGGATCGACGCGGCGCTCGGCTACATCTAGACCACTTTTTACTTCGTCGGGTTTCCTCGGTCGCCTCCGGCGACCTGCGGGAACCCTCCTCGGAAAAACCTGGGAAAAACGGCCGGAATCTCGGCCTGCGGCCTCGATTCCGATGAAACCGCGCCTGCGGCGCGGTATGCTTTCGGTACAGCCCTTCCCGCAACCACTTTTTACTTCCTCGGGTTCGAGTCGCGTCTCCGGCGCGCTCGAACCGCTCTCTGCTCACGGACGCTTCGCGTCCGTTCGCACGGTCAGCGGGACCGTCGGTCCCGCTCGACTCGCAAAATCCTAAAAGGCGGGACCGTCGCTTCGCTCGGTCCCGTGAAACGGCTCGCTCCGCTCGCCGTATGCGCTCGACGGAGCCCTGCCTTTCCCCGTCTTCGCTCCGGCGCGACTGCCGTCGCGCCACTCGCTCCCGGCCCGGTGGCTGGTCGGGTTTCGAATATCGAGAACAGCCACCGATTCGCTTACTCGGGAACCCGTGCGATGGTCGTGATCGCCCGCGGACTGCCCGGCCTCGATTGCTGGATGTGGTGTTCGAACTCCTCGAAACCGGCGGCCTCGAACATCCGGTCGGCTTCCTCCTCGTCGTAGAACAGCATGATCGCGTCGGCCATCTTCTGGAACACCGTCGAGTTGGGGTAGTCCGGGCCGACGATCAGGACCTTGCCGCCGGGTTTCGCGAGTCGGCGACACTCCTCCAGGGCGTCGACGGGGTTTGGCCAGTACTCGATCGAGCCCGAGGACCAGACCACGTCGAAGCTCTCGTCCTTGAAGGGGAGTCGCTCGGCGTCGCCCAGGTGAAACCGGACGTTACCGTGTTTGCCGAACTTCTGGTAGGCTTTCGAGAGCTGGTGGGGACTCTGGTCGAGGCCGTAGACTGTCTCGACTTGCTGGAGCAATCCCTCCGTGGCGAAGCCGGTGCCACAGCCGATGTCGAGCACGCGGTCGTCGGGCTCGATCTCCAGCATCTCGATGGCCTCGTCGCGCATGCGCTCGTCCCAGATGAAGGGGTTGATCTGGTCGTACACCTTCGAGAGGTACTTGTAGAACGTCCGCGCACGGGCTTTGTTCTCGAGGACTCCCATTGGCTCTCCCTTGGCGTTTGGCAGGCATAATTCCCCGGATTCCTCGGTCGGTGGTCCATACGAACTTCGCAACTACCAAATAGGCGCTCAAGCAACAGTCGGACGATTAGAGAATGCCACGGCCAGAAGTTCTCGACAGGATAAAGGAGGCCGAGCAGGAGGCCGACGACATCGTCGCCGAAGCCGAAGAGGACCGTGAACAGCGCATCCAGGAGGCACGCGCCGAGGCCGAGGAGATCCGCGAACAGGCCCACGAGGAGGCCGACGCGGCAGCCCAGGAACGCCTCGAAGACGCCCGCGAGGAGATCGAGGCCGAACGCGAGCAGCTCATTGAGGAGGGAGAGGCCGCTCGCGAGAACCTGGAGGAGGCGGCCCAGGCGGAGACGGACGAGGTGGTCGAATACGTCATCGACCTGTTCGAGGAGGCGGTACATGCTTCGACCTGAGCGGATGTGCCGCGTCTCGGTGACCGGGTCGAAACGCGTCATGGACGACACTATCGAGTCCGTTCACGAGCTCGATATCCTCCACGTCACCGAGTACGACGGCACCTGGGACGGGTTCGAACCCGGCGACCCCGTCGAGGGGGCCGACGAGGCGTCGGACAAACTGGTCACCGTCCGATCGCTGGAGTCGATCCTCGACGTCGACGCCGAGGACGCGGGGCCGACCCAACTGGTCACCGACGAGGCCCTCGAAGAGGACCTCGAAGACGTCCGGACCCAGGTCAACGAGCTAGACGACCGACGCGGCGACATCGAGGACGACCTGCGTGACGTCCGCGAGCGCATCGACACGATGGAGCCGTTCGTCACGCTCGGGATCGACCTGGATCTACTGCGGGGGTACGACTCGCTGTCGGTCGCGGTCGGGACCGGTGACGCCGACGAGGTCGAGGCCGCACTCGCCGACAGCGACGTCGAGACCTTCGAGGTCTTCGACGAGGACGACGTCGTCGCGGTCTTCGCACGCTGTGAGGACAGCGACCTGCAGGACGCCCTGGTCGGCGCGACCTTCTCGGAGCTCGCGGTCCCGGAGGGCGACGGCGATCCGTCGTCGTACCTGGAAGAACTGCGCCACGAGGAACAGCAACTCGAATCGAAGCTCTCGACGGTCGAGGACGAACTCGACGATCTCCGGCTCGACTACGCCGGCTTCCTGCTGGCCGCCGAGGAGAAACTCTCCATCGAGGTCCAGAAGGCCGAAGCACCGCTGACCTTCGCGACGACGGAGAACGCCTTCGTCGCCGAGGGGTGGATTCCCGACGAGGAGTACGAGGCCTTCGAGAGCCAGGTCATGGCCGATGTCGGCGAGGCTGTCGCTATCGAGAAGCTCGAAGTCGCCGAGTACGACAGCGACGGACACGCCCAGTCCCACGAAGAGGTCGATCACGGCGGCGGTGGCGGCGAGGTCGGCTCCGAGGTCGACACCGGCGTGACCGCCGAGAGCGAGGAAGAACAACGCGAACCCAGCGAGGCCGTCGCCGACGGCGGCATGGTGAGCGCCACGGCGGAACCACGTTCCGACGGCGGCGTCGTCACGATGGGCGACGAGGACCCGCCGGTCATCCAGGACAACCCCGGCGCGGTCAAGCCCTTCGAGTCGCTGGTCGAGGTCGTCAACCGCCCGAAGTACGGCGAGTTCGACCCGACAGTCGTGTTCTTCCTGACGTTCCCGGCCTTCTACGGCTTCATGATCGGGGACCTGGGCTACGGGATCCTCTACTTCCTGGCCGGCTACGGCCTCTACACGCAGGTCGACAGCGACGTGCTCAAGAGCCTCGGCGGCGTCGCGATGTGGGCCGGTGGGTTCACCGCGCTGTTCGGAATCCTCTACGGCGAGGTCTTCGGGCTACACACGATATCGAACGTCGTCTGGCCCGCGATCGGCTTCGAAGAGGCGCCGATCCACAAGGGACTCCAGCCCGCGTTCGGTGACTACGCCATCGCGTGGCTGACGATCAGCCTGCTCGCCGGCATGCTCCACCTGGCGATCGGGTGGACCTTCGACTTCGTCGAGAACCTGAGCCACGGCTTCTACGACGCGCTCACCGAGAGCGGTTCCTGGCTGCTGATGCTCTTTGGCCTGTGGGCCTGGGTGTTCTCGGGCGCGAACGGCTCGGCACCGGGCTTCCTCTACACGGCCGAGGAAGGCATCTTCGCCGGCCACCCGTTCGCACTCGGCTTCACCGGACTCCCGGCGATCAACCTGTTCAGCGTCGGCGGGTTCCCCATCTCCGCGTGGCTGCTCGTGTTCGCCGTCGGGCTCGTCCTGTTGGCGCTTGCCGACCCCATTGAGGTCGTCGAGTTCCTCAACGTCTTCGTGAACGTGCTGTCGTACACCCGGCTGGCCGCCGTGTTGCTCGCCAAGGCAGGGATGGCCTTCGTGGTCAACCTCCTGTTCTTCGGCGTCTACGTCGTCGAGACCGGCCACGGTGCCGAGTGGCACTTCGGTATCAACCACTCCCCGGCGTACATGCTCGAACAGGGGACCTACCACGGCCACGAGGTCACCGAGGTCATGTTCGGTGGCCTGATGCACTCGGGTGTCGCCGGCGTCATCGGTGGCCTGCTCGTCCTCGTTCTCGGGCACGTTCTCGTGTTGGTGCTCGGTGTCACCAGCGCCGGACTGCAGGGTGTCCGTCTCGAGTACGTCGAGTTCTTCGGCAAGTTCTTCGAGGGCGGCGGGAAGCAGTACACTCCCTTCGGCTACGACCGCCAGTACACGACCGACGACTGACTGCGGACCGCTGAACGACCCCGTTTTCGACTTCGCTCGCCGTTCGATCCGTGTCGCTCCGGCCGTTCATCGGATTCGTTGCCTTCGAGGGCTATTTTCCCCGATCCCGGCGGGACCGACGGCTGGTACCAGCTCACATCCCACCCGGCGTGAGCGGCTAAACCGCCAGAACAGCGTCTTGCCGAACCGTTTTGGGAAGCTTTATGAACTCGGTACGGTCACATACGCCTGTTCGGACACGAAACCCCAGAGAGGACTTCAACAACATGATTGACACCATCGCACTCGCCGCCAACGTTGTACTGCAGGAAGGTAGCGCCGCACCGGCCATCCCGGCAGGCGCCGCAGCGGCCCTGGCCGTCGGGCTCGCCGCACTCGGTTCGGGGTACGCGGAACGTGGTATCGGTGCCGCCGCGGTCGGCGCCATCGCCGAGGACGACAGCATGTTCGGTCGTGGCCTGATTCTGACGGTCCTGCCCGAGACACTCGTCATCCTCGCGCTGGTCGTCGTCTTCATCCTCGGTTAACCACACCCCCCTTTTCCAACAATGAGTCTTGATACAGTCGTAGAGGATATCCGAGACGAGGCCCGCGCGCGTGCAGAGGAAATTCGCGCCGAAGGCGAAAACCGAGCCGAGGAGATCGTCTCCGAGGCGGAGGCCGACGCCGAGCAGATCCACGAGGACCGCGAGGCCGAGGTCGAACGCGAGATCTCCCAGGAGCGCGAACAGAAGCTCTCCTCGGCGAAGCTCGAAGCCAAACAGGCACGTCTCGGCGCACGCCGAGACGTCCTCGAAGACGTCCATGAGGACGTCGAGGCCGCACTCGCCGACCTCAGCGGCGACCGCCGCGAGGAGCTGACCACGGCGTTGCTGGAGGCGGCCGTCGCGGAGTTCGACGACGGCGACTCCCTGCGCGTCTACGGTCGAGCGGCCGACCAAGCCCTCCTCGAAGATATCCTCACAGACTACGAAGACGTAACGTTCGCCGGGGAGCGTGACTGTCTCGGCGGAGTGGTAGTCGAGAGCACGAACTCCCGGGTCCGTGTGAACAACACGTTTGACTCCCTGCTTGAGACGGTTTGGGAGGACAACCTCAAGGAAATCAGCGACCGACTCTTCGAAGCACAATGAGCAGTCGAACGACGGCAAAGCGCGATCGAAGCAGCAACTACGAGTACGTCATCGCTCGTGTTCGCTCCCGTGGTTCGGTGCTGTTCGACGACGACGACTACCGAAAGCTGGTTCGTATGGGAACGAGCGAGATCGCTCGTTTCATGGAGGAGACCGAGTACGAGACGGAGATGAACGCGCTCGGCTCCCGGTACAGCGGCGTCGACCTCATCGAGTACGCGCTGAACCGGAACCTCGCCAAGCATTTCGACGACCTGCTGGAGTGGTCCGAGGGCGCGCTGTACGACTACATCGCCCGCTACCTGCGGAAGTTCGACGTCTGGAACATCAAGACCGTCGTCCGTGGGCTCTACTCGGACGCCGAGCGCACGGAGGTCGAGGACGACCTCATCCGCGCCGGCGAGTTCGGCGACGAACTGCTCGATCAGTTGCTCAACGCCACCTCGATCGAGGAGGTCGTCGAACTCCTCGACGGCACCATCTTCGGCGACTCGATGGCCGAGGCCTACACGGTCTACGAGGAGACCGACGTGCTCGTGCCACTGGAGAACGCGGCCGACCGCGCGTTCTACGAGACGCTGCTGTCGGGGCTGCCGTCGAACCCGGAGATCGACAGCCCGACCGGGCTGTACGTCGAGTTCCTCCAGACGGAGGTCGACTTCCGGAACCTCCGGAACGCGCTCCGGCTGGCCCGTAGCGGTGCCGACATCGAGGCCGCCGAGTATTACATCGAGGGCGGGAAGCTCTTCGACGAGCAACAGATCGCACAGCTGTCGACGAACTTCGACCAGCTGGTCGCGACGGTGCGAGAGAGCACCTACGGTGACGACCTGGACCAGGCACTGTCGGCACTGGAGGACGCCGAGAACCTGATCGACTTCGAGCGCGCGCTCGACGTGGCGCTCCAGGAGTACGCCGACCGGCTCTCGAACCGCTACCCGCTGTCGGTCTGTCCGGTGTTGTCCTACATCCTCGCCAAGGAGAACGAGGTCGACAACATCCGGGCGATCGCCCGCGGTCGCGAGGCCGGCCTCGGCCCCGACGAGATCGAACAGGAACTGGTGATACTATGAGCCAGGAGATAGCTGTCATCGGCAGCCCGGAGTTCACGACGGGCTTCCGACTGGCGGGCGTCCGCAAGTTCGCGGATGTCCCGACAGAAGAGAAAGACGAGAAGCTCGACGACGCCGTCGAGGAGATGCTCACCGACGACAACGTCGGTATCGTCGTGATGCACGACGACGACATGGAGCATCTCTCCCGTGGGGTCCGCAAGGACGCCGAGACGAGCGTCGAACCCGTCGTGGTGACGCTCGGCAGCGGCGCCGGCGGCGGTGGGCTGCGTGAGCAGATCAAACGAGCCATCGGTATCGACCTGATGGACGAGGACTAACAATGAGTCAAGCAACAGAAGCAGACGTCCGTGAGGACGGCATCATCGAAAGCGTCTCCGGACCGGTCGTAACGGCTCGGGACCTCGACGCCCGGATGAACGACGTCGTCTACGTCGGTTCGGAAGGGCTGATGGGCGAGGTCATCGAGATCGAAGGCAACATCACTACTATCCAGGTGTACGAGGAGACCTCCGGCGTCTCCCCGGGCGAACCCGTCGAAGGGACGGGCTCGCCCCTCTCCGTGGATCTCGGGCCGGGCATGCTCGACGCCATCTACGACGGCGTCCAGCGCCCGCTCGACGTCCTCGAAGAGAAGATGGGATCGCCGTACCTCGACCGCGGGGTCGACGCGCCGGGGATCGACCTGGAGAAGACCTGGGAGTTCGAACCCGAGGTTGAGGCCGGCGACGAGGTCGAAGCCGGTGACATCGTCGGGACGGTCCCGGAGACCCCAAGTATCGATCACAAAGTGATGGTTCCGCCCAACTCCGAAGGCGGCGAGGTCACCTCGATCGAGTCCGGCAACTTCACCGTCGAGGAGACGGTCGTCGAACTGGACTCGGGCGAGGAGATCCAGATGCGCCAGGAGTGGCCGGTCCGTAGCCAGCGTCCGGCCGAGGACAAGGAGACGCCGACCGAGCCGCTCATCTCCGGCCAGCGGGTGCTCGACGGCCTGTTCCCGATCGCGAAAGGCGGGACGGCCGCCATCCCCGGTCCGTTCGGTTCCGGGAAGACCGTCACCCAGCACCAGCTCGCCAAGTGGGCCGACGCGGACATCGTCGTCTATGTCGGCTGTGGCGAGCGTGGCAACGAGATGACCGAAGTGATCGAGGACTTCCCGGAACTGGAAGACCCCATCACGGGCAACGCCCTGATGGACCGGACCTGCCTCATCGCGAACACGTCGAACATGCCCGTCGCGGCGCGTGAGTCCTGTGTGTACACGGGTATCACCATCGCGGAGTACTTCCGCGACATGGGCTACGACGTGGCGCTGATGGCCGACTCCACCTCCCGGTGGGCCGAGGCCATGCGGGAGATCTCCTCGCGACTGGAGGAGATGCCCGGCGAGGAGGGGTACCCCGCGTATCTCTCCGCTCGTCTGAGCGAGTTCTACGAGCGTGCGGGCTACTTCCAGAACATCAACGACACGGAGGGCTCGGTCAGCGTCATCGGGGCCGTCTCCCCGCCCGGCGGGGACTTCTCGGAGCCGGTGACACAGAACACCCTGCGGATCGTCAAGACGTTCTGGGCGCTGGACGCCGACCTCGCCGAACGTCGGCACTTCCCTTCGATCAACTGGAACGAGTCCTACTCGCTGTATCGGGACCAACTCGACCCGTGGTTCGTCGACAACGTCCGGGACGACTGGCCCGAGACACGCCAGTGGGCGATCGACACGCTGGACGAGGAGGCCGAACTCCAGGAGATCGTCCAGCTCGTCGGGAAGGACGCGCTGCCCGAGGACCAGCAGCTCACCTTGGAGATCGCCCGCTACCTGCGTGAGGCGTGGCTCCAGCAGAACGCGTTCCACCCGACCGACACCTACTGCGAGCCCGAGAAGACGTACCGCATCATGGACGCCATCAAGACGTACAACGACGCGGCCTTCGAGGCGCTCGACGCCGGTGTCCCCGTCGAGGAGATCACCGACATCGAGAGCGCGCCCCGACTCAACCGCATCGGCGTCCAGGAGGACTACAACGAGTACATCGACGACCTGGAAGACGACATCACATCGGAACTCCGGGAGCTGTACTAACAATGAAAGAGTACCAGACTATCACAGAGATCAGCGGCCCGCTGGTGTTCGTCGAGACCGACGAGCCGGTCGGCTACGACGAGATCGTCGAGATCGAGACCAGCGACGGCCAGATGCGCCGCGGCCAGGTGCTCGAATCGGCGAGCGACTACGTCGCCATCCAGGTGTTCGAAGGCACCGAGGGGATCGACCGCGAGGCGTCGGTCCGCTTCCTGGGCGAGACGATGAAGATGCCCGTCACCGAGGACCTGCTCGGACGGGTCATGGACGGCACTGGCCAGCCCATCGACGGCGGGCCGGAGATCGTCCCCGACGAGCGCCAGGACATTGTCGGCGCGGCGATCAACCCGTTCTCGCGTGAGTATCCCGAGGAGTTCATCCAGACGGGTGTCTCCGCGATCGACGGCATGAACACGCTCGTCCGCGGCCAGAAACTGCCGATCTTCTCGGCGTCGGGCCTGCCCCACAACGATCTGGCGCTCCAGATCGCCCGGCAGGCGACGGTGCCGGAAGAGGAGGACGGCGAAGACGACGAGGGGTCGGAGTTCGCAGTGATCTTCGGTGCGATGGGGATCACCGCCGAAGAGGCAAACGAGTTCATGGACGACTTCGAGCGGACCGGCGCGCTGGAACGCTCGGTCGTCTTCATGAACCTGGCGGACGACCCGGCCGTCGAGCGGACGATCACGCCGCGGCTGGCGCTGACGACCGCCGAGTATCTCGCCTTCGAGAAGGACTACCACGTGCTGGTCATCCTGACGGACATGACCAACTACTGTGAGGCGCTGCGCGAGATCGGTGCCGCACGCGAGGAGGTCCCGGGCCGCCGTGGCTACCCGGGCTACATGTACACCGACCTCGCACAGCTCTACGAGCGGGCCGGCCGTATCGAGGGCCGCTCGGGCTCGGTGACCCAGATCCCGATCCTGACGATGCCGGGCGACGACGACACCCACCCGATCCCGGACCTGACGGGATACATTACAGAGGGCCAGATCTACATCGACCGGGACCTCAACAGCCAGGGCGTCCAGCCGCCGATCAACGTCCTGCCGAGCCTCTCACGGCTGATGGACGACGGGATCGGCGAGGGCCTGACCCGTGGCGACCACGCCGACGTCAAAGACCAGATCTTCGCCGCCTACGCGGAGGGTGAGGACCTGCGCGACCTCGTGAACATCGTCGGTCGCGAGGCGCTGTCGGACCTGGACAACAAGTACCTCGACTTCGCGGACCGCTTCGAGGACGAGTTCGTCGACCAGGGAATCGATACCGACCGGGACATCGACGAGACGCTGGAACTCGGTTGGGACCTGCTCTCGATGCTCCCGAAAGACGCCCTCAACCGTATCGACGAGGAACTCATCGAGGAACACTACCGCGAGGACGAGCCCGCCGAGACCGTCGAAGCAGAAGCCTGACGACCGACTGACACACTCGGCCCACGCCGTTTTCCGTTCGCTTCGCTACGACAGTGCATCCCAAACCATTTGGGTATATGTAACTTTGCTTGTCCAGTCTAAACTCTACCTGCACTATGCCACAACCAGGCTCGGAATCGATATGGCTCTGGCTCGGTACAGCCGGAATGTTCCTCGGGATGGTGTATTTCATCGCCCGGGGTTGGGGAGAGACAGACGAACGACGACAGAAGTTCTACATCGCCACCATACTGATAACGGCGATCGCCTTCGTGAACTACCTCGCGATGGCGCTTGGCTTCGGACTGACGATCATCGAGTTACCGAACGATCCGGAAGCACCCATCTACTGGGCGCGATACACGGACTGGCTGTTCACGACACCGCTGTTGCTGTACGACCTCGGGCTGTTGGCCGGGGCCGATCGCAACACCATCGCGTCGCTCGTCAGTCTCGACGTCCTGATGATCGGGACTGGCGTCCTCGCGACGCTGTCGGCCGGCAGCGGTGTCCTGTCACCGGGCGCCGAGCGGTTGGTCTGGTGGGGTATCAGCACGGCCTTCCTGCTGGTCCTGCTGTACTTCCTGTTCAGTTCGCTGTCCGGTCGGGTCAGCGACTTACCCAGTGACACACAGAGCACGTTCAAGACCTTGCGGAACCTCGTGACCGTGGTCTGGCTCGTCTATCCGGTCTGGTGGCTCATCGGGACCGAAGGGCTCGGTCTCGTCGGCATCTTCCCGGAGACGGCCGGGTTCATGGTCATCGACCTCGTCGCCAAGGTCGGCTTCGGCTTCATCCTGCTGCGGAGCCACAGCGTCCTCGACGGCGCCAAACAGTCGACGGGCGCGGCGACGCCGGCGGACGACTGACCGGCCCGGTAGCCGGTTCTACGAGCGGTTGCGGTGCTGATTTTTTCGCGTGCGTGTCCACGAGCGCCGGAGTGACTGAAAACGATTAACTGCCTCGGCCCGAAACGAACCGGTAATGGCTAAGGACGTCAAGCCCACGCGCAAGAACTTGATGCAGATCGAGGACCGCATCGAGCTGTCCGAGCGTGGCCACGACACGCTGGAGAAGAAGCGTGACGGGCTCATCATGGAGTTCATGGACATCCTGGATCAGGCACAGGACGTCCGGGACGACCTCGACGACTCCTACGACCGCGCACAGCACGCGATCGACATGGCCCGCGCGATGGAGGGTGACGTCGCGGTGCGGGGCGCTGCCGCGGCGCTCAAGGAACACCCCGAACTGACGACCCAGTCGAAGAACATCATGGGCGTGGTCGTCCCACAGATCGAGTCCAGCAAGGTCAGGAAGTCCCTCGACGAGCGTGGCTACGGCGTGATGGGGACCTCCGCCCGCATCGACGAGGCCGCCGACGCCTACGAGGAACTGCTGGAGAACATCATCCTCGCGGCCGAGGTCGAGACGGCGATGAAGAAGATGCTCGAAGAGATCGAGACCACCAAGCGCCGCGTCAACGCCCTGGAGTTCAAGCTCCTGCCCGACCTCCACGACAACAAGGAGTACATCGAGCAGAAACTCGAAGAACAGGAGCGTGAAGAGATTTTCCGCATGAAGAAGATCAAGGCCAAGAAGGAAGAAGAAGAGGACGAACTCGAAGCCGCCGAGGAAGCGGACGAGGAACTGGAAGCGGTCACCGCTGACGACTGACTCGCTTTTCCGAGCTTTTCACTCACGCTCTCCCCACAGTATCGCGGCCGGTGTTGCAAGCACAGTTTGCCCGCGACTGGACCGAACCGGCATACTACTCCGTCGCGGACTCGACGCCCGTCACCTCGAACCGCGCCCCACCGTCGGTCCCCTCTGTCACCTGTACATCCCAGCCGTGTGTCTCGACGACCCGCTTGACGATGTTCAGTCCGAACCCTGTCCCGTCCTCGCTCGTCGAGTATCCGACCTCGAAAACCCCGCCCCGTTCCTCGGCCGGGATGCCCGGTCCGTCGTCCTCGACGTAGAATCCGCCGGGTAGTTCGCCTACGGTTACGGTGACGTGTGTTCCCGCGTGTTCGACAGCGTTCCGGATCAGGTTTTCGAACAGTTGGCGCAGCCGGCTCTCGTGGGCACGGAGCGTTCGGTCGATGTCAGTGACGAGGGTGGCCTCGGCCGTGTCGACGGTGCGCCAGCAGTTTTGGGCCAGTGCCGCCAGATCGACGAGAGAGCTGTCGGCCGCGGTCTCGCCGTTCTCCGTCAGCGAGAGAACGTCGGTAATCAGCGTGTCGATCCGATCGAGCGCGAGGTCGACCGTCTCGAGGTGCTCGCTATCGCACTCTCGTCGGGCGAGCTTCAACTGTCCGTCCGCGACCTGTAAGGGGTTCCGGAGGTCGTGACTGAGGGTCCTGGTGAGTTCGTCCAGCCTGTCGCGCTGGCGACGTAACAGTTCCTCCTGTTCCTTTCGCTCCGTGATGTCGATGACGATGCCGGTCATCGACCGGGAGTCCCCGTTCTCGGCGACCCGCCCCCGTGCGTCGAGCCAGATGTACTCGCCGTCGGCGTCCTCGATACGTTCCTCGACTTGATAGTGTGTCTCGTTCTCGATCGCGGTCTCGATCGCAGCCTCCACCCGGTCGACGTCGTCGGGATGGAGGCGCTCTTCGAACGCGCCGATGTCGCCGTCGAACTCGTCCGGGGAGAGCCCAAGCAGGTCCAGCAACTCGTCGCTCCAGTACAGGTCGTCGGTGTCGAGGTCCCACTTCCAGAGTCCGGCGCGTGCCTCCTGGAGTGCCATCTCCAGGCGCTGTTTGGTCCGTTGCAGTTCGCGCTGGCGTTCCTTCCGTTCGGTGATGTCGAGTTCGGTCCCGATTATCGCCGGACTCCCGTCGTATGTGGTCCGACTCCCGTGGAGTTCGATATCGATATGCTCGCCGGTCTTCGTGAGTCCGACGGTCTCGTAGTGGATGTCTTCGACGTCCCCGTCGAGCCGCCGCCGGAGCTGCCGTTGTACCCGGTCCCGCTCTGCCGGTGCGACGAGTTCGAGGGGCGACATTCCGACGACCGTCTCCCGCTCGTAGCCGTGAATCTCCGCGAGCGTCGGGTTGACGAAGACGAACTCCCCGTTCTGGATGAGGTAGATGCCGGCGAGGTTCTGTTCGGTGACCTGCTCGTACCGACGGCGGGTCTCGGTTAGTCGCTGTTCGGTCCGGTACTTGTCGACGGCGTTCTCGATCCTGTTGGCCAGGATGGTGAACTGTTCCGGTCCCCCGTCCTTGTGCAGGTAGTCCGTCACACCGGCCGAGATCGCTCGACTGGCGACGGATTCGGTCCCTCTGCCGGTGAAGATGATAACCGGGAGGTCGGGGTGGTCCGAACGGACGGATTCGAGTAACTCGATCCCGGTCGTCTCTGGCATCTCGTAATCGCTGACGATACAGTCAATCCAGGTCCGGTCGAGCGTGGCAAGCCCCTCCGTTGCCGAAGTCGCCGTTTCGACCCGGAATCCCTCATGTTCTCCTTCGAGGTAGTCGGCTGTCAGAGCCAAAAAATCGGGCTCGTCGTCGACGTGAAGAACACGATACTCGGGACTCATGGTCCGTAATCACGTGAGAGAAACATATTAAAAACACGACGGATACACCAGCCGATACACTCGCTCATCTCTTTCTCGGCCTCGGGCGATCCACGCCAGGATCACAGTTGTCTCGACTGCGAAACGTCCCGTCGAGCGGTTGCTCCTGATTGGCGAAGGGGATAAACCGTCGATCCGAGGTCACAGTTTTCTTGTCGTGGCCGCGCACAGCAGATGTATGTCCTGTCCCGAGTGTGGCGGCGAGCAACTGGTGATTCCGGTTCCCGTGGACCTCCGGGAGCACCTCCGGGGGGACGCACCGGGCGTCCTCGTCTGTCGGTCCTGCCTGGCGATGCGTCCGGCGGACGACCCGCCGGCCGAACTGCCCGATCTGACGAGTCTGGACGACGCCCTCCCGTCGAACCCGGAGGCGGCGCTCCCGCTCGTGTTACTCGTCGGGTTGCTGGACTCGCTCGCGGTCAACCGAAGCGAGATCACCGCGTTGCTCGAACGTGCCGAACGGGCCGGCGCCGACCCGTTGCTGGTCGTCGACCGGCTCGGTGACAGTTTCGGCGCGGACGCCCACGTCGACTTGGCGAGTCGCCGTCGACAGCTCGAACAGTTGCTGTGAGAAAACGGCTTACACGCCGGTCGAGTACCGCAGGAGGCCGGCGACCCCGCCGAAGGCGGTCAGGAGCTGTTCACCCTTCTCGAAGTCCGTCGAGACGAAGACCGTCTCCGAGCCCCGCTGGTCGGCCAGTTCCATCAGGTGGTCGATGGCGTCCTCGCGCTCGGCGTCCGCGGCATCGACCGTCGCCGAACACCGGGTGCAGTCGTGGTCATCGGTATCGGCGGTGCTGTTTATCAGTTCGTACTCGTCGTGACCGTTCTCGCAAGTGTAGCTGACGACGTCTTTCCGGAGGTCCTCGGAGATGAGGAGCTGATCGACCGCGCCCATGTTGAGGTTCTGGCGGGTCTGATCGAAGCCGTAGGTGGCCTTGTTGCCGTCGTGGAGTTGCTTGAAGAACTCCTCCATGGTCTGTTTGTCCTGGAGGATCTCGTGTTGAGCCAGGACCTCGTCGGCCGCGTCGACGAGATCGTACAGCCCCGACTCGTCGGTGTAGGCCACGTCGAACTTCCCGAGGACCATGTCCTGGAGTTCGTGGTGGAGGTAATCTCCGTCGAGGAACTCGTCTTTCGTCGGTGAGGGACCACCGACGAGTACGCCGTCCATCTCGTGGCGGTCGTCGACCATCAGGTCGTTCGCCATGCCGGCGACTTCCTGGTAGAAGTTGTCGATCGCTTCGAGGCGCAGCCGGGCGAACCGTTGTGCCGACTGGCCACCTTTCCGCTGTTTGCCCGGGACCAGCGACGACGCGGATTTGACGGGTTCGACCCGCTTTCCTTTGAGCCAGCCGACGTTGGCCTCGCGTCGGTCGAGCACGATGAGGCCGAAGAGACCCTTGTCGGCCAGCATGTCCTCCAGTGGCTCGGTGAGGAACTCGGCGTCACAGTGGTATCGGAACGACTGGATCGGGTCCGGCGGCGATTCGAGGACTTTCGTCACCATATCCGTCCGGCCGCCGCCCTGATCGATGGCACCCGAGAACAGTACCATGCCGTTCTCGGGGGAGGTGTCGTAGTAGCGAAGTCGGTCCTTGATCGAGGTCAACGCGTCCTGGACGGCCGTTCGCGTGTCCTTGGACTTGATGTTCGAGGCCTCGGAGTGCTCCTGGGTGACGTGGGCGACGACATCGCTGAGGAGCTTGTCCTCGGGGACGTAGATAGAGACGAGTTGTGTTCCCGATCCCCGGTAATCCTTGAGCTCCTCGATCACCTTGCGGAACTCGTATTTCTGTTTGTCCGATTGATCCTGTTCCTGCTCGCTCATTACTACGTGTTGGCCGAGGTGGTGTAAGAACCTGTTGACAGGGCGGCGCGACACCCGCGGGAAAGCGCAGCGGTGAACGCAGTGAGCCGCGAGCAAGGGACGCCCGAAGCCACGGGGGCGGAACGCCCGCGGAAGAGGCGGACGATTCGAGCATCGGGGGAACCACAGAACGTGCGAGAGCCAGAGCGGAGCGAGGATCCGAAACGCCGAGCGGCGACCGACTCCACCACGCTGTCGGGTGCCGGTTCGGTCCCTCCCGTATCGGCTACACCTTGTCACCCGACCACACGACAGCCGGTTTTATATGACTGTCATTCCTGTGGACAAGCAACCAAATCATGTCGGGGTACGTGTGTACGGTTGCGGGCGGAAAGGGAGGTGTCGGGAAGACGACGACAGCGGTCAACGTCGGGTCTGCCCTGCAGGAGATGGGGTACGATGTCGCCGTCGTAGACGCGGACCTCGGGATGGCGAACCTCGGTGCGATGCTGTCGGTCGAACCCGAACGGAGCCTCCACGAGATCCTGGCCGGTGACGGCGCCGTCAGTGAGGCATTGACCGACGCGCCGGGTGGGCTGACGGTCATCCCCGGCGAGCAGTCTCTGGAAGCCTTTGCCGACGCCGATCCGGCCAAGCTCCGGAAGGTCATCAAGACGCTGCGGAACGCCTACGACGTTGTCCTGATCGACACCGGCGCGGGGCTGAGCCACGAAGTGGCGGTGCCGCTGGGGCTTGCCGACGGGATCGTGCTGGTGACGACGCCGGACACCGTCGCGGTCGGGGACACCGTCAAGACCGCGGAACTCGCCGACCGGATCGACGGCAACGTCATCGGCGCGATCATCAACCGCGTGACCCGACACACCGACGTTGCAGCCATCACCGAGCAGTTCGACTTCCCGCTGCTCGCCGTGATTCCAGACGACCCGCAGGCGACGACCGAGGAACCGCTCGTCCTCAACGCCCCCGAGAGCTCGGCTGCGGACGCGTTCCGGCGACTGACGACCGCCCTGGAGGGGCTGTGGTTCCACGACCAGAGCGTCGAGGAAGACATCGATACGATCGTCGACGACGACTGGTTCATCGAGGGTGAGGAAAGCGACACCGACGCCGAAGACGAGGACTCCGGGGGCGGGGTCTTCGGGTTGTTCAACTGATCGGCGCTCCGCTCACGATGGAGTTCCAGCGAGCTGTCACTCGGGATCGGTGGTCGTCGTTGGCGTACCAACGAAGGGATCGACTTTCAGACCGGTCGCGTCCGGATTGTGCGCGAGCGACTCTGTCATGTGGATCGCCGTCTCCTCCATGAGTGCTAGACACTCCTCGGACACCGGCTCGTCGTCGTTGGGGCTCGTGCTGAGGTTGAACGTGGACTCGAAGTACAGTGTTCGCCCATCGATCTCGTAGGGAAGGTAGACCCTCCAAAACTCCTTGGTTCGGCGGACCGTCGTACTTCGGCGGGCAGTAACCGTCTCCCCGTTGAACTCGGTCTGGGTCAGCTCTTCCCAGCCCTCGGGGAACGTCGCCTGATCACGGGTCGTCCCGCGCACGAACTGCTGGAGGTTGAGCTGGAGGAAGTCCCCGTTTTGATCGGGTGACTGGAGCTTGACGATGAACACTCCCTCCTGGTTCTCGTCGAACCCCGGCGTCGCAGCCGACTGCTCGCCGAACACGTCCGGGTAGTCGCAGGTGTATGTGAACGGGCGTTCTCCCGGGTCGAACCGCAGGTACTCCCCTGATCCGATGTCCAGGCAGGTCTGGCTGCTGTTGCTGGTGGTATCACCGGCACCGTCGCTGGTGCTACTGCCACCGTCGCTGGTGCCACTGCCACCGTCGCTGGTGCTACTACCACCGTCGCCGCCCGATCCCGGTTCACCCGAGCAGCCGGCCAGTCCCACCGTGACCGCTGTCCCGAGTGAGGCGAGTACTTGTCGCCTGTCGTAGGCTGTTTCGGTTCGGTCGCTCTGGATATCGTGTCGCACGGGAGCCGATACTGTGGGGGATCGAATATAATCGCAGTCTAGCCGTTTAGTGTGGCTCGACCGGACGTCAGCGTGTCCGTATTCCCCGACACAGTGGTGTCACACGTCACATCGACGTTGGGGCTTCGACGCCGACGGCATCGAGCGCGTTCGCGACCGTGTTCCGTGCCGCGACCACGAGCGCCAGCCGCGCTCGCCGGGTCTCCGGATCGGCGTCCAGCACCGGACACTCCCGATAGAAGGCGTTGAACGTCTCGGCGATGTCGCGGGTGTACGTCGCGACGCTGTGGGGTTGGAGGTCCTCGGCGGCTTCCTCGATGACTCTCGGGAAGCGGGCGACGACACGCAGGAGATCCAGTTCCTCGGGCTCGGTGAGCGCGTCGAAGTCGGGTTCAGTGGGGCGGTCCCCGGTTTCGTCGAGGATGCCACAGCACCGCGCGTGGACGTACTGGACGTAGGGTGCCGACTGGGCCTCGAAGTCCAGCGCGCGGTCCCACTCGAAGGTGATCCCCTTCGTGGGCTGTTTCGAGACGATGTCGTATCGGACGGCGCCGATACCGACCTGGTGGGCGATGCGCTCGATGTCGTCCTCGTCGAGATCACCCCGGCTCCGGTCGTCGAGGCGGTCCTCGACCTCATCCCGTGCCCGATCGATCGCTTCGTCGAGCAGGTCGTCCAGATCGATCCCGGTCCCTTCGCGGGTACTCATCCCGCCCTCGGGGAGGTTGACCCACGAGTAAAACACTTGCCGGAGTTGCTCGGTGTCGTTGCCCAGCAGTTCTAGGGTAGCCGACAGCTGGTCGGCCTGGAGCTTGTGGTCCTCGCCCAGCACCGTCACCGCACGGTCGTAGTTCTCGAACTTCCACTCGTGGTGGGCCAGGTCACGCGTCGTGTACAGCGAGGTCCCGTCCGAGCGCAGGAACACGAGGTTCTTCTCGAAGTCGGGCAGGTCGAGTTGCCAGGCGTCGTCCTCGTAGACCGCACAGTCCAGCGCTTGCAGTCGGTCGACGAGTTCGTCCGTCGACCCGTCACGCATGAACTGGGTCTCCTTGACGAACTCGTCGAACTCGGCGGGGAGCCGTTCGAGCGTCGTCTGCATCCCGCCGAGGACCGTGTCGACGACCTCGGCGACCCGTTCGTAGGTCTCCTCGTCGCCCTCCTCCAACCCCTGGAGGATCGCCGCGATCTCGGCTTCGGCCTCCTCGACGGCGTCCGGCTCCTCGTCTTCGAGATACGAGTTGCCCGCCCGGTAGTACCGGACCATCTCGTACTCCGGGGAGTCCCGTTCGGGCTCGGGCAGTTCGCTCTCGTCGATGGTCTCATAGGCCCAGGTGAACACCGCGATCTGTCGGCCGGCGTCGTTGACGTAGTAGTGGCGATCCACGTCGTACCCGGCGTAATCGAGCACGCGAGCGACCGCGTCGCCGATGATCGGGTTCCGAGCACGGCCAACGTGGACCGGTCCGGTCGGGTTCGCCGACGTGTGTTCGACGACGACGCTCGTCTCCCGGTCGGGCAGCCGTCCGTAGTCGTCGTCGACGGCGGCCGAGAGCGTCTCGGCGAAGTAGGCCTCGCTGGGCAGGAAGTTGACGTACGGCCCCTGTGTCGTCACGTCGCTGACGTAGGTCAGTCCGGTGGTGTCGATCGCCTCGGCGATGTCGGCGGCGACTGCCGGCGGTGGTGCGCCGACCTCCCCGGCCAGCCGGAAGGCCGCGCTGGACGCCAGGACGGCGTCGACGTCCTCCGGCGGCTCCTCGATCCCGAGGTCGTCGGTCGGGAGGTCAAGATCGGTGAGCGCGGCCGCCAGCGCGTCAGCGGCTTCCGCGCGAAGCTGCAGGAACATACGCCGGGCTTTCGCGGCGGGGAGTAAATGGGTAACGAAAGGCGGCGTCAGGCGAACAGCCGCGGCCCGAAGATCATCAACAGCAGCCCACCGATCATCGAGACGGTGATCGTGATCGTGACCGCCGTCGTGAGCTGTCGCCGGTCCGGAACCGGGAGTCGAGAGACGAACGACTCCGTGCTCGTCCGAAGGATGTGCCCGCCGTCCAGCGGGAACGTCGGGACGCAGTTGAACTGGCCAATGACGACGTTGATCCACCCCGTCCAGAACAGGGCGTTCGCCAGCAGGAACACGGGCGCGGTCCCCAGTGCGCTCAGTGGCCCCTCGACGGTGTAGAAGTTCGTCGCGATCCCGGTGAAGCCGGCGAAGTTGTAGCCGAAGCCGCCGGCGACGCCGATAAAGGGCAGGATGATCGCCCCGAAGATCCGCTGGGTGAACGAGAACTCCCGTGCCGCGTCGGGGTTCTCGGGCGAGCCACCGAGGAACTCCAGGAACGTCGCGGCGGGGTACTCGTCGATGCCGAAGTCGTTCGTGGTCACGCCGCTGATACCCGCAAGCGGCGTGACGCCGAGGCGGGGACTGTCGCTCCCGCCCAGCGTGACCTGATAGGTCTGTGGCTGGCCGTCGACGTAGCCGACGACTTCGACCTCCTGGCCGGGCGAAGTCTCATCCAGGGCGGCCCCGAGCGTGCTCGCGTCGTGTGTCCGCTGGCCGTCGATCGAGGTGACGATGACGGCCTCACGGCCCGGTGCGCTGGCGTTGTCCAGTGGGCCGTCGGGTTGGACCAACACGTAGGCGCCGATCGGCATCGTCACCGACCGGCCCTCGGCGGTCGACAGCGTCGCGACCGTGGTGTTGCGGACCTCCCGCTCGAAGGCCACGCTCGTCGAGACGTTCGTCCCGTTGACCGCGGTGATCGTCTCCCCGGTCGAGACCGGTGCCGACTGGACGGCGCTGTCGACGACGACTGCCCGATCGACGGTCACGGACTCGGCACCTTCGAGCGAGACGGCGACGGAACTGGCTTCGGTCTCGGCCAAGACCGCGTCGAGTTCGTCGCCGTTCGCGATCGGCTGGCCCTCGACGGCAGTGATCACGTCACCGGACTCGATCCCCGCCTGGGCGGCCGGGGTCTCCTCCAAGGTGCCGCCGACCGGGACGCCGTCGACGACGGCGATCGCCCCCGAGATCGGTCCGAACAACAGGAGCAAGGCGACCAGTGCGAGCGCGAAGTTGTTGGTGACGCCGGCCGCGAACATCCGTGTCTGGGCACCCCTGTCGGAGTGGATCAGTTCGTCCTCGTCGGGCTGGACGAACGCGCCGATCGGGATGAGCGTAAACAGCGCCAGCCCCATCGACTCGATGTCTATGTTCTCGACCCGACAGAACAGGCCGTGGCCGCCCTCGTGGACGACCAGGCCCAACAGGAGTCCGAAGACGATCTCCGGGGCGACAGAGAGCGGGAGGAAGTCGTTGACGCCGGGGATCGCCAGCGCGTTCCGTGGTTCGTTGAGCGCGGAGGGCTGTGGGTTCACGATCGCCTGGTAGGCCCCGAACACGACCATCGCGAACGAGCCGACCATCACGACCAGCGCCATCCCGACACCGAGGTTCCCCCAGGCCCGCCAGAACCGCGTGGGGCGAGCCAGCCAGTCCAGGACGGCTTTCCCTTTCTGGGTGTGGATCGTGGTGATCGGCCCGCTGAACCGGATGTACTCGGGGATCACCCCGCGGGCTCGCAACGCCATCGCCAGCAGGGTGTAGGCGACGACGCCGGCGAGCACCCACGTCAGCGTGCGTACCATGTGTCCCAGACGTAGGTCCACCCACGCAAGAGGGTTACCCTTCGGCACCCACTTTTTACTTCGTCGGGTTTCCTCGCGGCGCTTTGCGCCGCTGTGGCAACCCTCCTCGCAAAAACGTGGGGAAAAACAGCCGGACGCTCGGCGATGCCTCGCGTCCGGGGAAACCGCTCGCTTCACTCGCGGTATGCTTGGACCCTGCCTTTCCCCAGGTCACGGCACGGAGGCCGCTCCCGGCCGACCGCGCTGCGACCGCTCCCCAGGCCGCACCGCCAGCGGCTACAGCCGCCTACGCCTCGCGGCGCAACCGCTTGACGACGAACTCCTGGTCGAGCTTGGCGATGAACGTTCCCAGTTGCGGGCCTTCGGTGTCGTCGAACAGCAGGCGGTAGCCGGCGGCGAAGAAGTCACCGACGGGCACGTCGTGGCGTTTCGCCGTCTCGTAGATCTCGCCCTGGATGGTCTCGCCGTCGTGGCCCTCGGCGACGAAGTCGGCAAGTTCGTCCAGTGCGGCCTCGGTGGCCGCGTCGAAGTCGTGGTCGGGCAGTTCGGCGCGCTTGAGTTCGTAGTCGAAGGCGTTGCCCGTCCGTCGTGCCCAGTTGCGGGCTCGCTCGACCCGGGCGAGTGCGTCTTCGACGGCCCACTCGGGGGCGTCGTCGGGGATGTGTCCCTCCCGTCGGGCGATCTCCTCGCGCAGGTCGGAGTCGTCGGTCATCCCCAGCACTGCGGCGAAGGTGTAGGGAATCCGGACCCGATCGGGGTCGGGGTCGGGGACGACCATCGGGTACGCGCGGTCGGCGACCGCCTGCTCGTCCTCCTCTCTGGGCTCTCCCTCGTCGAAGTACAGCCCTTCGAACCGGTCGAACTCGTCGACGAGCTGGTCGACGTGCTCGACGGAGAAGTCACGCTGCTTGCGCGGGGTCTTCACGAAGAAGTACTTGAACACCTCGGGTTCGAGGATCTCCAGGACTTCGTCGACCGTGATGACGTTGCCCGACGAGGAGGAGAGCGGTTCGCCCTCCAGCGTGAACCACTCGTAGACCATCGGGACCGGCGGCTGGATGTCCAGGACGTTCTCGGCGATGTCTTCGCCCGACGGCCAGGACCCTTCGGCGTGGTCCTTGCCGAACGGCTCGAAGTCGACACCGAGTATCTCCCACTGGGCCGGCCACTCGAACCGCCATGGGAGCTTTCCCTCCCTGAGGGTCGCGGTTCCCTCGTGGCCACAGCCCTCGATGGTCTGGTCCCCGGCCTCGACGTCTTCACAGACGTAGCTGACCTCGCCGGCGTCCAGATCGACTTCGGTGACGCCCTCGGTGAGCTTCCCACACTCGGAACACTGCGGGAGGAAGGGGACATAGTCGTCGTCGACCTTGTTCTGGTACTCCGCGAGTACCTCGCGGGCGCGGTCTGCGCGTTCGAGCACGCGACGCGTCACCGCCTCGAACTCGCCGTCGGCGTACAGTTCGGTGTTCGAGACGAACTCGACGTCGACGTCGACGAGTTCGGCGCTCTTCTTCAGGAGGTTCGTGAAGTGTGCGCCGTAGGAGTCACAGCAGCCGAAGGGGTCCGGGATGTCCGTGTAGGGCTTCCCGAGGTTCCGGCCGAGCGCACCGGCGTCGACCTCGCCCAGGCCGACGACGTTCCACTCCAGGTCGGCCAACTGTCGGGGGACTTTCCGTAGCCGGTCCTTGTCGTCTGCGGTGAACACCTGCCGGACCTCGTGGCCACGGTCCCGGAGCGCCTCCGCGACGTAGTACCCCCGCATGATCTCGTTGAAGTGTCCGATGTGGGGCACGCCCGAGGGCGAGACGCCGCCCTTGATGACGATCGGGTCCGACGGGTCCCGCGCTTCGATCGCGTCCGCGACCGAATCGGCCCAGAATGCCTTTTTTCCGCCGCTACCGACTGCGTATGGGTCTTCGGCCATCTCAGCTCTCCGGGAGCACTTCGGTACCGTCGAAGTCGCCGTTCAAGACTGCGCGGACCACGCGATCCGGATCGGTGCCGTCCAGAACGACCGTCCGGATGCCCGACCGCTGGATCACCTTCGCCGCGAGCAGGTCGACGGGGGCGTTGCTGCCGGCGTCCATCTCCATGTCCGCGATGACATCGACCAGCTCTCCCGCGTCGATCTCGTCGAAACGCGTCGCGTCGGCGTCCGTCTTCGGATCGGCGTCGTAGACGCCGGCGACGGAGGTCGCGTACACCAGCAGGTCGGCCTCGACGTACTCCGCGAAGGCCGCAGCGACGGCGTCGGTCGTCTGTGCCGCGACGATGCCACCGAGTACCGGGATATCCCCGCGACGGATCGCCTCCCGACCCTCGTCGTAGCTCTCCGCCGGTGTCGGTGCGGCCCGGTCGTCAAGCGCGGCGATCAGTAACCGGCCGTTCAGCCGCGTGACGGCGATCCCGAGCTGGTCGAGTTCGATCTCGTTTGCACCCAGATCTCTCGCGGCGCGGATGTACTTCCGTGCTGTCGGACCGCCGCCCACGACAGTTCCGAGTGTATGGCCCTGTTCGTCGAGTGACTGAAGCGCTTCGGCGTACGCAGCGACCCGGTCAGATTCCAGATCCGGAGCCAGGACGCTCCCACCGACTGAGACGACGACTTTCATTGCCCCGCCGTAGCTTCGAGGCGTTAATAAGGGTTGTCAAGCCGATTCGGTCCACCCTGGGGTGCTGGATGCGCGAGACGCATCCGTTCCGGTCCGACAATTACCGGCAAGGATTTCATTCTTTACCGGTGAGAACGATCTATATTCCCGACTGGGGATAAGAAACAAAGGTAAAATTCCCATCCGATGTAACTCTCTCAAAAAGCGTTATAAAATATCTAAGGCGCTATAAAACGATCATAAAACGTGCGTTTCACACTATTTTTGCTAAATGGAGCCGAATCGACGCGAAGCTTCCTTCCTTTATATACTCCCGGCAGCACAAGCGACAAGCGAGGTTACACACATGAGCGCTACCCTAACGTCCTCTACCGAGGAAGAGCCCTCCAAAGAAGAGCGTCTCAAGTCCTTCCTCGCGGAGAAGGCAACTGACGGCGAGATGTACTTCAAGAGCAAGTTCATCGCAGAGGAGGTCGGTCTCTCGCCAAAAGAGATCGGCGCCCTGATGGTGAAGCTCAAAGACAGTGCATCCGAACTCCAGGTCGAGAAGTGGTCGTACACGAGTGCGACGACGTGGCGCGTCGAGCCAGCGTGAGCGCGTCTGTCGCCGAGACCACAGTTCACTGAGTCCGCTCTGAACAATTTCTCTCCCGTGGTCGTTTCGCCTCCCAACCCGAAACGTCCCGTCCGTGAGCGCGGAGTATTAGTGTTCGGCTCCGCTACTCGGCAGCGATGAGTCGGTCCGACGAGAGGCCGCCACCGCCCGATGCGTTGGCCGGCGTCTTCCAGGTCTGGTCGGTCGAGCGCGTCGAGGACACGGTACGGTACGTCGGTGATCCGCTCGTTCCCCCCGACGCCGTCGTCGACGAACTACGGACGGCGTTCGGCCAGCGCGGGTACGATCTGCGGCTCGAACGGCAGTCCACCGACGAGACCGGCGCCGGTGACGGCCGCCGAGTCCCGACTACCGGCGGTAGTGCCTACGTCCTCGTCGCCGAACCGGAGGCGACCTCGACGGGATCGATCCCCTGGCTGAACGTCGGGCTCTTGCTGGCGACGATCGTCTCGACGCTGTACGTCGGTGCGACACAGTGGTACTACATTCCGGTCGCCGAGGCCCCGTTGCGTCTCTTCGAGGCCTGGCCGTTCGTCGTCGCGATGCTCGGTGTCCTCGGGATCCACGAACTCGGCCACTACGTCGCTGCCCGGTACCACGGCGTCGACGTGACGCTGCCGTATTTCATCCCGTTTCCCTCGCTGCTCGGGACGATGGGCGCGGTCATCAACATCCGCGGGCGGATTCCGAGCCGGCGGGCGCTGTTCGACATCGGCGTCGCAGGGCCGCTCGCGGGCCTCGTCGCGACGACCGTCGTCACCGTGATCGGGCTCACCTTGGAGCCGATCACGATCCCACAGGCCGTCCTCGAAAGCGACGCGGGGTACACGATCGACTTCCACGACCCACTGTTGTTACAGGGGTTGGACGCCCTGGTCACCGCCGCTGGCCTGCGGGCGACGGTCGGTCCCGGTGAGTCCCTGCATCCAATCGTCTTCGCCGGCTGGGCTGGGATGTTCTTTACCTTCCTCAATCTCCTGCCCGTCGGGCAACTCGACGGCGGTCACATCGTCCGTGCGATCGTCGGCCAGCGCCAGGAGACCGTCGCGGCGGCCGTCCCCGGTGGGTTGTTCGCACTGGCTGGGTTCCTCTACCTCACTCGTGACCCGCCGCCGATCGGCTTCGGCGTGTGGACGCTGTGGGTGTTCTGGGGCCTGCTGTCGTTGGGCTTTGCCTACGCCGGGCCGGCCCGCCCGACGATCGACGAGTCCCTCGACCGGCGCCGGGCTGCGCTGGGTGTGCTCACGTTCGTGCTCGGGCTAGCCTGTTTCACGCCGGTCCCGTTCGAGATCACGGCGGCCGCGTGAACGGAACCGCCTGGATATCCGCCGAAAGGCGTCTGTCACCGACGTTCCACCGGTCGTATCGGTTCTCCATAGCGACGCTCGTGAAACCCGGGCGTTCGCCGTGAAACGAGTGAAACCACGCGAATCGAACGGAACTGTCGACCGGTTATATGCGCCGATGGGAGTAAGTGACGTGTACAGATGTGCTCCCGCCCACCCCTGGGGACCCCTCCCGAAGCAGACGGCGAGTTGAGTTACGACCAGCGGGCCGACGCCGCCGCGGAGGCGGCCCGGCAGGTCTCGACGACGCTCGCCGCGCTCGACCGGGACTAGTGTGAGTAGCCGCGGTCGGGCAGTGGCTCCCCGTCCAGGGTCACGCCGTCGGCCGTCGTCGTCCCGATCCGCGTGAGCGGACACGATACCGCCGCCCGTGCGGCCGGGAGATCCGCCTCGGGGACCGTACAGACCAACTCGAAGTCCTCGCCGAAGAACGCGCCGAGTTCTCGCCGTTCCCGTTCGTCGCTCGCGACTGCATCGACCGCGTCGTCGATCGGGAGCGGCGACTCGATCGCCGCGCCGCAGTCGCTGGCCGCACAGAGCTGGTGAACCGAGCGGGCCAGCCCGTCGCTTGAGTCCATCATCGCGGTCGCGTGCGGCGCGAGTCCGGTTCCGGCACGCACCCGCGGCTCGAACCTGAACAGCTCGTTCGCCCGCTCGGTCTCGCCTGCCTCAAACAGTTCGAGTGCGGCACCCGACCGGCCCAGCGTCCCCGTGACACAGACCGCCTCACCGGGGCTGGCCCCCGAGCGGCGGACGGGGTCGTCAGTCCGGCCCAGCGCCGTCGTCGCGGTGGTAAACTCCGCGTGGTCGTCTAAGTCTCCACCGACGTACTCGGCGTCGACGGCCGAACAGACGTCGCTGGCGCCGTCGACGAACGCGAGCAGCTCCGTCTCGTCGAACGTTGGCGCGCCGTAGACGGCCACCGCGGCGGTCGCTTCGGCGCCCATCGCGGCCACGTCCGACAGCGAGGCACCGACTGCCCGCCAGCCGGCCGTGTAGCGGGTCGTCCCCTCGGGGAAGTCCGTCGTCTCGTGGAGCATGTCCGTCGTCAACACCTGCCCGTCGACGATGGCACAGTCGTCGCCCGCGGCCGACAGCCGCTCGCCGAGTACGCCGAGTGCAGCCCGCTCGTCCATACCGATTGGTCGGCGCCGGGGTGGAAAACGCTCCCGGTCACTGTCGGTGGGTTCAAGCCCCGGACGCTCCACGCCACCGACATGGACGACAGTCGGTGGGCGACGGTACTGGGGTTCGCCGGCGCGCTCGTCGTCCTCGGGGCGCTCGTCTGGCTCGTCGGCGTCGACGAGACGGTCACTGCGCTCACCAGCGCGGACCCGGGCGGGCTGGCGCTCGTCTTCGGGATCGCCGTCCTCTGGCTCACCACGTGGGGGCTCGCGCTGTGGACGGTCCTGCGCGCGCTGGACGCTCCGCTCCCCGCCTACATGGCTGTCCTCGTGTTCGCCGGCGCCATCTTCTCGAACAACATCACGCCGTTCGGGCAGGCCGGCGGGGAGCCATTGAGCGCGTTGCTCATCTCGACGGCCGCCGACAGCGAGTACGAGACGGGACTGGCCGCCATCGCCAGCGTCGATACGATCCACTTCGTCCCATCGCTGATGTACGCCGTCGTCGGGTTCACGTTCGTCGCGGCCGGCGCGGTCCGGCTCGGGCGAAACCTCATGTTCGCGGCCGTCGCGGTCGCAGTGCTGACGGTGGGGCTGCCGGTCGGCGCGTATCTGGGCTGGCGGTACCGGTACGAACTCGAAGCGACGGTCGTCCGC
Organism: Haloarcula halophila; assembly: GCF_029278565.1. Lineage (NCBI taxonomy): Archaea > Methanobacteriati > Methanobacteriota > Halobacteria > Halobacteriales > Haloarculaceae > Haloarcula > Haloarcula halophila. Next base: position 2,245,827 of record NZ_CP119559.1, read on the forward strand.
CTGCTCACACCGCTGTTGCAGTTTCTCGGCCGGGTCGTCCCCGGTCGGTCGCCGCCGTCGAAGGGCGGGATCGAACACCGTATCGAGGGGTTTTTCGCCGCGATCGACCGGGTCGCGGCCGACCGCTGGACGCTCGTCCAGACCCTGGGATTCTCGGCGCTGGGGTGGGCCTGTCTGGTCGCCTCGCTGTGGACCTCGCTGTACGCCGTCGGCATCACCGTTCCGGTGGCATCGGTCCTGCTGGTCGTTCCCGTCGGATCGATCGCCAGTATCGCGCCGTTACCTGGCGGATCGGGCGCGATCGAAACCGTCCTGGTGACGCTGCTGGTCTCGACGACCCCGGCGACGCTGGTGGTCGCGACCTCCGCGGTGTTGATCCATCGCGGCGCGACCTACTGGCTGCCGACGTTGGTCGGGGCCGGCGTGGCGACGGCATTGGGTGCCGACCGCGCGACGACACGTGGATGAGAGCGGTTCACGTCCCGGAGCCGCGAACGATGCGCTTAAATGACGGCAACGGGAAAACTGGCCCAATGACGACACTCTACGACGCTCCGCCCGAGGAGCTCATCGAGGCGCTCACGGAGAAACTCGCCGACGAGGACGACATCGAACAGCCCGACTGGGCGATCGTCGCCAAGACGGGCGTCGACCGCGAACTCCCGCCCGAGCAGGACGACTTCTGGCAGCGACGCGCGGCCAGCCTGCTCCGGAAGGTCGCCGTCGACGGGCCGGTCGGCGTCAACAGCCTCCGCAGCGAGTACGGCAGCTCCAAGCAGGGGACCACGCGCTACCGCGTCCGCCCCAAACAGAAGTCCAAGGGCTCGGGGAACATCATCCGGACCGCGCTCCAGCAGCTCGAAGACGCCGGCTACGTCGAGACCAGCCAGAACGACGGCCGCCGCATCACCGGTGACGGGCAGAGCCTGCTCGACGACACCGCCGGCGAGGTCATCGAGGACCTCGACCGCCCGGAACTGGAACGGTACGCGTAGCGCGCCTCTCTTCGATTCGTCGGTGCCGAACCGACGGTTCGACAGCCCGCTCCGAAATGATTTTCCGCGCGACGCCAGTAGTTCGGTGTAGTCATGAGTGGCGACCCGAGCGAGGAGGAGCTCGACGAGCTCCGCAAGAAGAAGATGGAACAGCTCAAGGAACAACAGGAGGGCGAAGACGGCGAGGCCCAGCAGGCCGCCCAGCAACAGGCCGACGCCCAGAAGAAGGCGATCCTCCGACAGCACCTCTCGGACGGTGCGCGCAAGCGACTCAACACCGTCAAGATGTCCAAACCCGACGTGGGTGAACAGATCGAACAACAGGTCGTCGCGCTGGCCCAGAGCGGCCGTATCCAGGGCCAGATCGACGAGGAGAAGATGAAACAGCTCCTCCAGGAGCTGACACCCGACTCCAAGAGCTTCGACATCAAGCGCCGGTAGATGCGCTGTGGGCTGTGTTACAGCGCCGGGAAGGACTCGACGCTGGCGGCGGTGCTGCTGGACCCGTTCTACGAGGTGGTGTTGCTCAGCGGGACCTTCGGGGTCGTCGAGCCCGAACCGGCCCGCGAGGCCGCCGCAGCCGTCGGCTTCGACCATCGGACCGTCGACCTCGACCCGTCGGTCGCCGAGGAGGCTGTCGCACAGATGTACGCGGACGGCTTCCCGCGGAACGCCATCCAGCAGGTCCACGAACACGCCGTCGAGACGGTCGCCCGGCGGGCCGACGACATCGACATCGACGCCGTCGCCGACGGCACCCGTCGTGACGACCGAGTCCCGACCATCGAGCGCCCCTTCGCTCAGAGCGTCGAAGACCGCTTCGGAGTCGACTACCTCGCGCCGCTCGCGGGCGTCGGCCGGGACGCGATTGACGACATGGCCGAGCGGACACTCGTCGTCGAAACCGGGCCGAGCGCCCAGGTTCCGAAGGCCGACTACGAGGTCGAACTCCGGGCGCTGCTGGCCGAGCGGTACGGGGAGAGCGCTGTCGACGCGGTGTTCCCCGAACACACCCAGTCGCGGGTGCGGGGACTGGCGGAGTAACCAGCGCTGTTCTCGCTGTCCGGTAACGCCACCGGCCGATTAAGTGTCCCGGAGGGGACCCTCCTCGTGTGGGGGAGCACACATGGGAATCTTCGTCCCGTACGACGGGTCTGCACTGTCGAGCGCCGCACTCGAACGGGCACACGAACTGGCGAGAGCCACCGACGAAGAGTTAACGATCGCCACGGTCGTGCCGGACGATCATCGGATCGCTCTCGAAAACGGGTGGATCACCGAGGACGAACCGTTCGCCGTCGGGACGATCATGGAACGACTCCGGAGCCGTGTTGCGGGGATCACGCCAACGGCGGACTATCGAATCGAACACGTCGGCGGCCACCCCACGTCGGGAGCTATCGCCAGACGTCTGCGTGATATCGCCCGTGATGTCGACGCCGATCTCGTTGTGATGGGAAGCGAGAACATCGCGAGTTCGGCCACACCCGCCGACATGGTGAGCGGCCGGGTCGCTGCCAGACTAGATCTCGACCTCTATATCGTTCAGGAAGAGCGGGCCGATGTCGAGCCGATCGCAGCGGTCTCGGTGTGAACGGACAGGTTCAAGCGCGCCCTCGCTGTAGCCGCCGGTATGTACGACCGGGTCAAGGGCTTTCGCGACTTCTACCCCGAGGAGATGCAGGCGCGCCGCTGGGCGATGGATACGATCGAGGACGTCGCCGCCCGCTACGGCTTCCGCGAGATCGGGACGCCGGCGCTGGAGCCGACCGAGATGTACGCCGACAAGAGCGGCGAGGAGATCGTCGAGGAACTGTACAGTTTCGAGGACAAGGGTGGCCGCGACGTGGCGCTCACGCCGGAGCTGACGCCGTCGGTCGCGCGGATGGTCGTCGCCAAACAGCAGGCCCTCTCGAAGCCGATCAAGTGGGTCTCGACGCGGCCGTTCTGGCGCTACGAGCAGGTCCAACAGGGTCGGTTCCGGGAGTTCTACCAGACCAACGTCGACATCTTCGGCTCCGCGGACCCCGCGGCCGACGCCGAGATCCTGGCCGTCGCCGTCGACATGCTCACGGACCTGGGGCTGTCGGCCGAGGACTTCGAGATCCGGGTCTCCCACCGTGACATCCTCTCGGGCCTGCTGGAGAGTTTCGACGCCGAGGTCGACACTCGCGAGGCGATCCGGGCCGTCGACAAGCGCGCGAAGGTCGAGCGCGAGGAGTATCTGGACGCCCTCTACGGGACCGGGCTGAGTTACGACCAGGCCGAGCGGTTCGACGAGTTGCTCCAGACCGGCGAGGACGACCTGGACGAACTGGCCGAGCGGAGCGAGGCCCTCCGCGAGGCGACCGAGAACCTGCGCGCGGTGCTCTCGGCGACCGAGGACTTCGGCGTCCGTGAGTTCCTGACGCTGTCGCTGTCGACCGCTCGCGGGCTGGATTACTACACCGGCGTCGTCTTCGAGTGTTTCGACTCGACGGGGTCGGTCTCCCGGTCGGTCTTCGGCGGCGGCCGCTACGACGACCTCATCGAAGGCTTCGGCGGCCAGCCCACGCCCGCGGTCGGCTTCGCACCCGGTCACGCGACCCTCCAGTTGCTCTGTGAGCGGGCCGGCGTCTGGCCCGAGGAGACGCTGTCGACGGACTACTACGTCCTCCAGGTCGGGGACACGCGGGCGACAGCGGCCCGGATCGCCCGGGACCTCCGTGAACTGGGTCACGTCGTCGAGACGGACGTCGTCGACCGCTCGTTCGGTGCCCAGATGGGCTACGCCGACGGGATCAACGCCGAGACGGTCGTCATCGTCGGCGAGCAGGACCTCGAAAACGACGAGGTGACGCTCAAGGAGATGGACGAGGGTGAGCAGGTGAGTGTCCCGGTCGACGCGTTCCCCGGCGAGCACGACCGCCCGACCTACGCGGATTTCGCCGAGTGACACTGTTGTCGTAGTTTTTTTGCCTGTCCCGGCTAGTCCCCCGGGTATGGTTCCCACCCTCCCGAAGAACAAGCTCATGGGCGTCGTCGGGACGCTCTCTTTCGGCCTGCCGGCGCTGTTTGCGATCCTGAATCTCGGCCCGTTGGTCCCGGCGACGTTCGTCCTCTGTGCGTTCATCCTCCTGCCGCTGATCGGCATTCTCGGCGACGATTTCCCGCTGGTCGAACCCGAGCCAGCGGAGCCGGAGGACGCAGAAACGCCGGCTACAGACTCCCACGGCGTCGACGACCGGACGGCTTCGAGCGACCGATCTCCACTCGAACAACTCCGGGAACGCTACGCCCGCGGCGAAGTCAGCGAAGAGGAGTTCGAACGGCGGCTCGAACGGTTGCTGGAGACCGAACACGTCGATACGGAGCGGCCCCGTGACCGCGAGTTCGAGTAGCTACAGCGATCGCTCCATCTCGTTCTCGGCGCGGTCCCGGGTCGTCGTTTCGAAGCCGACCGAGTCGTACAGCCGCATCGCGATGTGGTTGGTCCGCTCGACGGCCAGCCAGACGCTGTCCAGCCCCTGCTGTTGGCCGTGGCCGAGCAGCGCCCGGATGAGCTGTGAGCCGATCCCGACCGACTGGTAGCCCGGGTGGACGAAGATCGCGAGCTCCGAGGTCCCGTCGTAGGGGACCAACACGGCGTGGCCCACGATCCGGTCGCCGTGCCAGACGACGACGTTGTACCCCTCCGCGAGCAGATTCCCGATCCACTCGCGGATCTCGTCCTCGTGGCGGGGCGGGAGTCCCTGAGCGCGGGAGTCGGCGTCGAAGTCGGCGTACATCGCCACGAGCGGCTCCGCGTCCCCGTCGTACGCGTCGATCACCAGGTCCCGCTCGGCTCGATCCGTGAACGCGACCGGTGGGCACGGAAACTCGGGGCTCTCGTCGGCTGTGGGCATCCACGTCCACGTTGGGGAGTCACCGTCCTAAGTGTGGCTGTCGGTTCCCAGCGTCTGCGAACCGCTGTCGGGGGTCGTCGTACCTGCGGGAATCGACGAGCGCCCGCCGGAACTCACGCGCCGAGGCCTCCAAGTGACCGGGCTGCCAAACTCCGGTGATGCGTGCCTACCGGATCGCCTACGACGGCCGGCCGTTCCACGGCTTCCAGCGCCAGCCCGACGTACGGACCGTCGAAGACGAACTGCTGGCTGCACTCTCCCGGCTCGGTGTCGCCGACCAGCGGGTCCCCGAGGGGTACGCGGCGGCCGGCCGCACCGACGCCGGGGTCTCGGCGCTGGCACAGACCGTCGCTTTCGAGGCACCGGACTGGCTCTCGCCGGCCGCGTTCAACAGCGAACTCCCGGCGAGCGTCCGTGCGTGGGCCAGCGCGAACGTCCCCGCGTCGTTCCACGCCCAGTACGACGCGACCGAGCGTCGCTACACCTACCACCTCCACGCTCCCGACGCCGACGACGAGCGTGCTCGGGCCGCACTCACGGCTCTCTCCGGGGAACAGGACTTCCACAACCTCACGCCCGACGACGAGGGGACCGTCAGGGAGCTCTCGACCCACCTCTCCCGGGACGGGGAGTTTCTGGTCGTGGCGCTGACCGCCGGCGGGTTCTGCCGGCAGCTCGTCCGCCGCGTCGTCGGGCTTGTCGCCGAGATCGCCCGCGGCCAACGGGACCTGTCGTTCGCCGACCGGGTCCGCTCAACCGAGTCCTTGGAAGGGCCGGACGGCGTCGCTCCTGCGCCAGCCCACCCGCTCGTGTTGACCGACGTACTGTACCCGGGCGTCGAGTTCGCGGTCGACGCCGACGCTCGGGAAAGTGCCCGCGAGGTGTTCGCCGATTTGCGTGCCACGCGAGCCGCTGGTGCCCGCGTCGCCGGGACGATCCGGGACGGGCTGGCGTGACCGAGAAAGGCTTACTTCGGGGCCGTCCCTACGCCGGCCCATGAGTTCGGTACCCGCACGGAGCGACATCGACGAGGAGTACAAGTGGGACCTGGCGTCCCTCTACGCCGACGACGAGGCGTGGGACGCCGCCTTCGAGGAGGCCGAGGAATTGATCGAAGACCTGGCCGCCTACGAGGGGCGGGCGACCGACGACGCCGCTACCCTCCGGGAGACGCTGGAAACGTACGAGGAGCTGATGCGGACCGTCTCGAACGTCTCCGCCTACGCCCGGATGCGTCGGGACGAGGACACGACCGACGACACCTACCAGGCGCTGACGGCTCGGTCGCAGTCGCTGTCGTCGGACGCCAGTTCGGCCGCATCCTTCCTCGAACCCGAACTCCAGGCACTGGACTGGGCGGAGATCGAGGCGATGATCGAGGAAGAACCGGCGCTTGCCGACTACGAACACTACTTCGACGACGTCCACCGGATGCGCGACCACACCCGGTCGACCGAGGTCGAGAACCTGCTCGCGGAACTCGGGGAGGTGACCGGCGCGCCCGGCGAGGTGTACAACATGCTCGCCAACGCCGATATGGAGTTCCCGACCGTCGAGGACCCCGACGGCGACCAGCAACCGATCACGCTCAACAACTTCACGACGCTGCAGAAACACCCCGATCGGGAGTTCCGCCGGCGGGTCTACGAGGCCTTCTACGACGAGTGGGAGACGGTGCGCAACGCCGTCGGGACGGCCTACAAGAACGCCGTCAAGGCCGACGTGAAACTCGCCCAGGCACGGGACTACGACACCGCACGCGAGGCCGCGCTCGACGGCCCGAACGTCCCCGTGGAGGTGTACGACACGCTCGTCGACACCGTCCACGAGAACCTCGATACGCTCCATCACCACGCCGATCTCAAACGCACGGCGATCGGGGCCGACGAACTCCGGATGTGGGACCTCTACACCCCGCTGGTCCAGGAAGAGTCTCCCGAGATCGAGTACGAACAGGCCTGCGAGTACGTCACCGAGGCCGTCGCGCCGCTGGGCCAGGACTACCAGTCCCGACTCGCCGAGGGGCTGGAGTCGCGGTGGGTCGACGTCTACGAGACCAAACACAAGCAGTCCGGCGCTTACTCCGGCGGGACCTACGACTCACAGCCGTTCATCCTGATGAACTACCAGGACGACGTCGAGTCGATGTACACGCTGGCGCACGAACTGGGTCACTCGCTGCATTCGGAGTACACCAGCGAGGAGCAGCCGTACGTCTACTCGGGCTACGAGATCTTCGTCGCCGAAGTCGCAAGCACCGTCAACGAGACCCTGTTGACCCACCACCTCCTGGAGACCGTCGAGGACGAGCGCCTGCGCCGGCACGTCCTCAACGAGTACCTCGAACGGTTCCGGTCGACGCTGTACCGACAGACGATGTTCGCGGAGTTCGAGCACCGAACCCACGAGATGGTCGAGGCCGGCGAGCCCCTGACCCCCGACCGGCTCGACGACCTCTACGCCGACCTGAAAGGCGACTACTACGAGCCGGCGGTGCTCGACGACCGCATCGCTCGTGAGTGGATGCGCATTCCCCACTTCTACCGGGCGTTCTACGTCTACCAGTACGCGACCGGTATCTCCGCGGCAGTCGCTCTCGTCGACGGCATCTTAGAGGAGGGCGAACCGGCCGCACAGCGATATCTCGACTTCCTCCGCAGTGGCTCCCGACAGTATCCCCTCGAACTGCTGGGTGAAGCAGGCGTCGACATGGCTAGCCCCGAGCCGGTCCAGTCGGCGCTGGACACCTACAGCGAGTATCTCGACGAGTTCGAACGACTCCTGTAGGACCCAGGGGCTCGTAGCCGTTGTTGTGAATCCGTCGCCGCGGTAGTCAGTACAGCCACCAGTGTGCGTGAACGACCCCCGCTACTCGCTTCGTTCGTTGAGGCAGGGGCTTTTAGCTCCGAGACACGCTCGGCCGTCGTCAGTGGTCCCCAAGAGCCCTATTGTCGGATCGCGCCCGAGAGAGCGGTTCCACGCCACTCGAACCGGGGTCGGGACGGACCACGAAGGGAGAATTCCGAAGTGAACCGTCGAAACCGGGAGTTACACACGAGTGTAGGGGGTAAAACGGCCGTTCTCACGCGACAAGAACCCCCGTAGAGTGCGGTGTGGGCGGTGTACACACGACTGTGATAGGGGGTTCGAGACAGCTCCCGTATCCCGCGAATATGGTCTATTGAAGGCCTCTAAAAGCCGTCCGTGGATTACCGACACGTCACCGGCGTTTGAACAGTGGGCAGGTATATATACACCTAATAACATGACACGTTCGATGCTTCGACATAGCAGACGTGGCATCGACGGATTCCAGGCGGTACAGCTACTCGAACCGGACGACACGGGAAACTCGCCGATCGTGATCGAACCCGGCTCACCACACGGGGAGACGGTGACCGGTCGGGTCCCGTCCGTGGAGGCGACCTAGCGTGGCAGACCTCACGTTAGCACTGCTGGCGGTACTCCCGCTGGCGGTCATCGGCGTGTTGATGGTCGGGTTGTACCAGCCGGCCACGCGGACGATGCCGATTGCGTGGGTGATCGCGGCCGTGGTCGCCTTCGTCGGGTGGGAGATGGCGCCGCGGCTCATCGCCGCCGCGTCGATACGCGGCGCGCTGACGGCGACCCGGATACTCGTCATCGTGTTCGGGGCGATACTCCTGTTGTACACGCTCAAACAGTCCGGTGCGTTCGAGGTCATCAACGCGGGGTTCTCCTCGATCAGCGACGATCGGCGCGTCCAGGTGGTGTTGCTCTGCTTCCTGATGGGCTCGTTCATCGAGGGCGCGGCCGGCTTCGGGACCCCGGCGGCCATCGTCGGTCCGCTGCTGGTCGGGCTCGGCTTCCCGCCGCTGGCGGCAGTGGTCGTCGCGCTGACCGGGAACCTGCTCGCGATCACCTTCGGCGCAGTCGGGACGCCCCTGATCATCGGTCTCCGGGACGTGGTCTTCGCCGAGGGGACGGGGACAGCACAGCAGGTCGTCCAGCAGGGCGGCTTCGAGAGCGTTGGGGCCTACGTCGCCCAGATCGGCGTCTGGGCGGCGGTCATCCACGCGATCGTTGGGATCGCCGTCCCCTTCATCGGCGTCGCGATGATGACCCGCTTTTTCGGCGAGGACCGGTCGATCAAACCCGCGCTGGAGGTGCTCCCGCTGACGCTGTTCGCGTGGGCCGCCTTTGCAGTCCCGTACGTCGCGACGGCGGTCCTCCTCGGGCCGACGTTCCCGGCGCTGCTGGGTTCGATGGTCGGCCTGCTCGTCGTCACGACGACGCTGCGGGCGGGCTATTTCCTCCCGGACGAGGAGTGGGACTTCGGTCCCCGAGACCAGTGGCCCGACCACTGGGTCGGGAGCGTCAAGCCCGGACAGGGCGTTGGCACCGGTGGTGGCACCAGCCGTGAGGGGACCGTCGCCGCGGACGGCGGCGTGGCCACGTTCGAGGACACCCACTCCCAGGACATGTCCCTGGGGATGGCGTGGCTGCCGTACGTCCTCGTGGCCGCACTGCTGGTCCTGACCCGCGTCGTCGGCCCGGTCCAGGAGTTCCTCTCGACGACCGGCGTGTTCGCCTGGAACAACATCCTGGGCACACCGTTCTCGGAGGGTGTGGAACTGCTGTATCTCCCCGGGAGCCTCTTCGTGCTGGTGGCGGTCGTCACGTATGCGCTCCACGGGATGAACCGCGAGGAGATCACGGATTCGTGGTCGGAAGCGCTCCGCAACATCGCTCCGGCGGTCATCGCGCTGTGGTTCGCGGTCGCGACTGTGATGATCATGCAGCGGACCGGCAGCGCAGTGGTTCTGGAGGCGGCCCCGGTCGACTCCGGCATGCTCGGCCTGCTCTCGGAGATAACCGCGGACACGACGGGACAGCTCTTCCCGTTCTTCTCCGGGTTCATCGGCGCGTTCGGCGCGTTCATCGCCGGCTCGAACACGGTCAGTGACATCCTCTTCGGACTCTTCCAGTTCCAGGCCGCACAGCAGATCGGCGCGCCGACCCAGGTCGTCGTCGCGGCCCAGGCGGTCGGCGGGGCGTTCGGCAACCTCATCTCCATCCACAACGTGGTCGCCGCGCTCACCGTGGTCGGGCTCATCGGCGAGGAGGGACGTGTCATCCGACTCGAACTGATTCCGGTGCTGTACTACGGCGTGTTCACGGGGATCGTGACGCTGCTCCTCGCCTACGTCGTCGCGCCGGGAGCCTTCTAACCGACCACGACTCCATTTTTATGGCATACGACTCACGACCCACCGACGGACCCGATCCGTCGACCGACCCGAGTGCGAACTACGACTACCGCGGCGGGGAGGAACACCGACCCGACCTCACCGCGGCCCTGACCGCCCGCGTCGACGGCGACGTTCGCTTCGATACGTACACCCGCGAACTGTTTGCCACCGACGCCAGCGCGTACGAACAGCGTCCGATCGGCGTCGTCTCGCCGCGGTCGGTCGAGGACGTCGTCGCCGTCGTCGAATACTGTGCCGAGCACGGGGTTCCCGTGCTTCCCCGCGGCGGCGGCACCAGCCTCGCCGGCCAGGCGGTCAACGAGGCGGTCGTCCTGGATTTCAAACGGCACATGGATCGGGTCGTCTCGGTCGACGCGGACGACGGTCGCGCGAAAGCAGAGGCCGGCATCACGATCGCCCGCCTCAACGACCGTCTCGACCCCCACGGACTGAAGTTCGCGCCCGACCCCGCCTGGGGGGACAAGAGCGTCCTCGGGGGTGCGATCGGTAACAACACCACGGGCGCTCACTCCCTGAAATACGGGAAGACGGACGCGTACATCGAGGAGTGCGAGGCCGTCCTCGCCGACGGGACACACACGACGTTTGGCTGGGTCAGCGTCGACGAACTCCAGCGACGGGCCAGAGCGGCAGACGAGGACAGCGATCTAGAGGGGCGAATCCACGCCGCAGTCGCGCGGATCCTCGCGGAAGACGCCGAGGAGATCGACGAGCAGTACCCCGACCTCAAGCGCAACGTCTCGGGGTACAACCTCGACGAACTCGTCGACAACGCCAGGGAACGCGGCGAGGTCAACCTCGCACGGCTGCTGGCCGGCAGCGAGGGGACGCTGGCGATCGTCACCGCGGCGACGGTCTCGCTCGAACCAGTCCCCCAGTCGACGGCCGTCGTGCTGTTGACCTACGACGACATCCTCGACGCGATGCGTGACGTGGCCCCGATCCTCGACCACGACCCCGCCGCCGTCGAGGTGATGGACGACACGCTCTTGGACCTCGCTGCGGACACCGCCGAGTTCGCCGACGTGGTCTCGCTGTTGCCGGACGGCACCGACTCGACGCTCCTCGTGGAGTTCTACGCCGACTCCCCGGCGGACGCGGAGCGAAAGATCGCCGACCTGCTCGCCGACCGCCTCCCCGGGCACGACGCGAGGGCCACCCCGACCCAGGGGGCGGGAGACGTGACAACCGAGCCCGTCCACGCCGTCGACGCGCTGGAGGCCTACGACGCCGACCGCCAGGCGAAGTTCTGGAAGATGCGCAAGGCCGGCCTCCCGATCCTGCTGTCCCGGACCGGCGACGACAAACACTGGCCGTTCGTCGAGGACACCGCGGTGCCGGCCCGAAACCTCCCGGAGTACGTCGCCGACATCCAGGCGCTCCTCGACGAGCACGACACGTTCGCCTCCTACTACGCCCACGCCGGCCCCGGCGTCTTGCACATCCGGCCGTTGCTGAACCTCAAATCCGAGGACGGTATCGGGACGATGGAGGCCATCTCCGAGGGAATCACCGACCTCGTCGTCGAGTACGAGGGCTCCGTGTCGGGCGAACACGGCGACGGCCGCGCCCGAACTCAGTGGAACCGGAAACTCTACGGCGAGGACCTCTGGGCGACGTTCCGGGAGCTGAAGACGGCGTTCGACCCGGACTGGCTCCTCAACCCCGGCAACGTCTGTGGCGACCACGACCCGACCGAGACGCTCCGGTACGACGCCGAGTACACGTTCGATGCGGGGTTCGAACCGACGCTGAACTGGGATACCGAGAACGGTTTCCAGGGGATGGTCGAACTGTGTCACGGCTGTGCCGGCTGTACCGGCCATCAGGAGACGACCGGCGGCGTCATGTGTCCGACCTACCGGGCCAGCGAGGAGGAGTTGACGAGTACCCGGGGCCGGGCGAACATGCTCCGGTCGGCGATGGACGGCGACCTGCCCGACGACCCGTTCGACGAGGCGTTCGTCACGGAGGTGCTGGACCTCTGTATCGGCTGTAAGGGCTGCAAGAAGGACTGTCCGAGCGGGGTCGACATGGCGAAACTGAAAGCCGAAGTCGTCCACGAGCACCACCAGCGGGAGGGGCTCTCTCTGCGGGACAGACTGTTCGCCAACGTGGAGACGGTGCTCTCGCTGGGGAGTACGTTCGCCCCCGTCTCGAACTGGCTGATGGACGTTCCGGGCGCGGGACGGCTCGCCGAACGGACCGTCGGGATCAGCAGCGAGCGCACCCTCCCGGGGTTCCACCGGACGACGTTCCGCGACTGGATGGCCGAGCGCGGCGGGTCCCGTGTCGCCGAACGCGATGCCGACAGGAAGGCGCTGATCCTCGCGGACCCGTACACGGACTACTCCCACCCCGACGCGGGGAAAGCGACGGTCCGGGTACTCGAAGCGGCGGGCGTCCACGTCTCGGTCCCCGACGCCGTGACCGACAGCGGGCGTCCCGCCTTCTCCAAGAGCATGCTCGATCACGCCCGCGAGACGGCCCGCGAGAACGTCGCCGCGCTCGCCCCGCGGATCCGGGAGGGGTGGGACGTCGTCGCCGTCGAGCCCTCGGACGCGGTCATGTACCAACTGGACTACCGCGACCTGCTCTCGACCGACGACGCCGACACGGTTGCGACGAACACCTACGGCGTCTGCGAGTATCTCGACACCTACCGCCTGCTCGACGGCGTCGAGTTCGGAGCGACCGAGAGAGCGCTGGCCTATCACGGCCACTGTCACCAGAAGGCCACGACGAAAGACCACCACGCGGTCGGGGTGTTGCGCCGGGCCGGCTACGACGTCGACCCGCTCGATTCGGGCTGTTGTGGCATGGCCGGCTCCTTCGGTTACGAGGCCGAACACTACTCGATGAGCGAGGCCATCGCCGGCGTGTTGGTGGACCAGATCGGGGACTCGCCCGCCCAGCAGGTAGTCGCACCCGGAGCCTCCTGCCGGTCACAGCTCGAGGACTTCGGCGAGGACGGCGAGCCACCCCACCCCATCGAGATGGTCGCGGCGGCGCTCGCCTAGTCACCACCCGAGCAGTCGGCCGAGTCCGGTCCCCGCCCGTCGTCGGACGGGCACATCCCGTGTATCGAGGGTCGACTCCAGCGCCGCGGTGAAGGCCTCGGCGTCGAACTCCCCGTGCACTCGCACGGCGGTCGCCGTCCCGTCCGCGGACCGGACGACGACCTTGGGGCGGCCGAACCAGCCGCCCTCGTAGACGTCGACACCCTCGATACTCCCGTACTCGTGTGTCTCGACGGCTTCGGCGTCGTCGATCGCCGTGGCGATCCCCTCACTGGTGACCCGGTCTGCGAAAGCCCGTGCCCGCCGTCTCGCCGATCCGACGGCGATATCGAACGGCGTCAGGTAGCCGTATTCGACGTATCTGACCGTCTCGGTACAGAAGAGGAGATCGAGCAGCCGGAGCGGGTAGGTCCCCCGCATCGCGAAATGGAGGTGGACCCGCAGTTCGTCGGTCACTTGAACCAGCCTCCGGCGACTCGTGCCCGCTCGACTGTTCCGCTGGCGGCGACTTTCGCGCGGCCGACGCGGTAGATCGTGTACAACTGGACGAGCGCGTAGCCGATCCAGAGAGCGTAGCCGCCCGCGGCGCTCCCGACCACGCCGGGACTGACGGCGAACACCTGCAAGCCGAACTGACTCGCCAGTCCCGTCCCGACCAGCCGGACGCTGAAGTAGCCGAAAAACGCCGCTGCGAACCACATCGCGACGACGCGGCCCCAGCCCGGCATCGTGTGTTCCGGGAGCCTGACGGTGTTGACCAGCTGGACGACGACGATGTACGGCCACATCATCAGCCCGGACATCGCCGCCCCGACGACGAGCAGGCCGAACGGGTCGTCGATAGCGATCGGGAACAGGAGGATGACGACGCCCCAGCCACAGAAGACGGTCAACAGCCCCCAGAACAGGCGGGGGAGACTCCAGCCGGCCTCCCGCCCGTACAGCTCGTAGATGATGTCGGAGCTGTTGCGGACGAACGACTCGACGATGGCGTACTCGGTCGTAAAGAGGGCCAGAAACAGCGTGACGTAGATGATCTCGGTGGTGATACCGCCGGACGCCGGCGCGATCTGGACGAGCCACATGTCGACGGCCCCCAGCGCCGTCCCGGGTGCCAGCGACACCGCGATGACGACCAGCGCCGTGGTGACGACGAGCAGGCCCGAGAAGAACGTCAACAGGTGTTCGAGCTGTGTCACCCGCCACCAGCCACGCCACCGTTCGAGGTTCGTCCTGTCGGGCGGGAACGTGAACCCGTTCTCGTGGACCGTCTCGGGGTCGTCACCGGCGAACGGGTTCTTGATGCGTCCCTGGTACCGCCCCATCCCGTACCCCTTCTCCCGGATCCAGAGGCTCTGTGAGAGGTTGAGATACCCTCCGGCACCGGCGTAGGCCAAGGCCCCGACGAGGACGGCGATAGACCCGGTCGGGGCACCTCTCCTGATCTCCGTCACACTGGTCGGGATACTGAACAGGACATCGACAGAGCCGACGAGCGCGAACAGGAGGAGCGTGAACACGATCGAGAGGCTCACGAGGACGATCTGCAGCCGTTCGACCACGTTGTACATCAGCGGCGTCACCTGGTAGGTGATCCAGATGAACACCATCAGGACGATACCGAACAGCCGCCAGCCGGCCAGTTGTACCCCACCGACGTCGTAGGTGCCGAGCGCGAGCCCCTCGGCGCCGATCTGTGCGGCACTCGCCGCCCACCCGGGCCAGCCGAGGCTGACGAACCCGCCGACCAACATCGCCAGCGGGACGACCGGATGGACCCGCTCGAACGCACGGAAGATACTCTCCCCCGTTGCGAGCGTCCATCGCTGTATCTCCGTGTTGACGACGAACTGGATACAGACGGCCGCGACGAACAGCCAGTAGAGCCCCCAGCCGTAGCGAGCCACCAGTTGTGGCCAGAACAGCGTCTCACCGCTCCCGATCGAGGCCCCCAACATGATCGCGCTGGGGCCGACGATGTGTCGGAGTTTCGGGACCTTCGGGAGGTCCAGTTGCTTG
Organism: Haloarcula halophila; assembly: GCF_029278565.1. Classification (NCBI taxonomy): domain Archaea; kingdom Methanobacteriati; phylum Methanobacteriota; class Halobacteria; order Halobacteriales; family Haloarculaceae; genus Haloarcula; species Haloarcula halophila. The sequence goes on from NZ_CP119559.1 coordinate 2,260,997, forward strand.
AACCGGCCCCCGCTTCCGGGGTCCGGGCTATCGTCGGTGGCCGGCCCCGGTTCGAGGTTGTCGTAGGCGACAGGGGTGTACGTGGACATCAGGGACCGTTGCTCGTCGTCAGAGACGTACACGTCGGTCGACTCCCCATCCGCCCCGCCCGTTCCCGACATCGCTCACCCGCCGCTGTAGTGCCAGACGTGATCGCCGTCGCTCGCTATCTCGACGTCCGGGAGCGATTCGAGCGCGGGACCGATCGCGTCCCACCACTCGTCGGCCGTGGTGTACCCGGCGGGGTGGTCCGGGAACACGTCGTTGAGAAATGCCCCGTGGTCGGTGTCGGGATGTTCCATGAGATAGTCGTAGGACGCCCTGAGCGCGTCGCGGCGCCGTTCCAACAGTTCGCCGCTCCCCGGGAGGTCCGCGTTCGCGATACTGATCTCGACCAGCGGGTCCCGCGGCAGTTCCGCTGGTCCTTCGGGCTCCCGTCTCCGCGGGATCGGGACCCACCAGATGCGACTCCGTGCGCCGACTTTCCGAGTCTCCAAGGTTCCCTGTTCGACGAGTTCGTCCAGTTTGTCGTGGGCCGTCCGTCGGGAACAGCCCAGGGCCTCCATCACGTCGTTGGCGGTCAGCGGTTTGGCGAAGTCCCGCCGCCCTTCGAACACCGAGATGACGCGCTCGGTAGTGAATGTAGCCGTGGACGGTGGCGAGTTCTCGTCACGCCCGTCGTCCGCGGAATTGCTCATATTCGATACTCACAGTCGTCTGTCTTATCAGTTATCCCAGTCTCTTTCGGATAGGGATCACTCCCCGATGCCACCACATCCCGATGAAACGGGTCTGTGAGGCCACCCCTACGACACGCTCTTGCCGAGTTAGCTCTCAGCGACGACGATCTGTACTGTATCGCCGTCCTCCAAGACGTAGTCGGGCGAGACGGCCTCGCTGTCGACGGTCACGCTGATCTCGTAGCCGTCGGCTTCGGTGTAGTTGGTCCCCTGGAACCGGACCGAGGAGTCGGTGACGCCGACCCCGAGCGTCTCCATCCCGTAGTCGAGGGTCACGCCGGTCGCGTGGGCGTGCCAGCGCCCGTCACCCTCGAAGTGGAACCGGTTGTCCTGGAGCTGGTACTGCTCCTGTGTGAAATCGACGCGATCGCCGAGGACGGTCATCTGGATCGTTCCGTGGTAGTGGGCGCTGCCGGCCGGCCCGATCTCGCTGCCGCTGCCGCCGACCGATAGGAGCAAGACACCGCCGAGGAGCGCGACGACTCCCACCGCGACACCTGCGACGGCGAGCTGGCCGGTCGGGAGGCCGCCGTCGCCCTCGTCACCCCCGACGCGGCGTCTGTCGATCGGACCGAGTTCTCCCTGGTGGGCATCCCCCAGGTGGGCGAGATACGCGTCCTCTCCCTCGAAGGATTCCTCGCAGTAGTCACACTCGGGCATCGACTCTCACCTCTCTCCGTGATACGCGTCGGCGTGTTCGGAGACGCCCCCGAACCAGTGACGGACGAACCGCCGCGGAGGGTTCACACATAGGTCCGAGTAGTTGGCCCCTGTATATCAATGACGCGTGTGATGGTCCCGACTCCGGACAGGCCCGTTCTGGGAACCGGTTTCGGGTGCCGTGGAGCGCCGACCCGGACGGGTACGCCGACCTCTCGTCCGATGAGTGACCCAAAGGCCCTTTGTATACCAGCGCCGTAGTACCGGATATCCAAATGTCGCGCAGTCCTTCGCTTCCGGAACGACCACGGTTGGACCTCGACCCCGATATGACTCCCGACGAGCGGTTGGCAGCGCTCAGGGAGCACTTCGTCGATATCGTCCGTGTCAACGAACAGCTCACCGAACAACTCGAAAGCGCTCGGGGGCGACAGCAGGACCTGACGAGCCAGGTCGACCAGCTCGAACGGGAAAACGAGACGCTCAAGACCTCCTCACTGTACATCGCGACCGCCGAAGAGATGCTCGACGACGGCGTCGTCGTCAAGCAACACGGCAACAACCAGGAGGTACTGACGGAGGTCTCCCCCTCGATCCGTGAGGAGATGGAGGCCGGCGACCGCGTCGCCATCAACGACTCCTTCTCGGTCAAGCAGATCCTCGATCCGGAGACCGACTCCCGCGCGCAAGCGATGGAGGTCGACGGCTCGCCCGACGTTTCCTACGACGACATCGGTGGCCTCGAAGAGCAGATCCGCGAGGTCCGGGAGGCCGTCGAGGAACCGCTGATCAACGCCGAACAGTTCCGCGAGATCGGCATCGAACCGCCGAGCGGCGTCCTGCTGCACGGCCCGCCCGGGACCGGGAAGACGATGCTCGCGAAAGCAGTGGCCAACGAGACCGACGCGACGTTCATCAAGATGGCCGGCTCCGAACTCGTCCGGAAGTTCATCGGCGAGGGCGCACGCCTGGTACGGGACCTGTTCGAACTCGCCAGCGAGCGCCAGCCAGCGATCATCTTCATCGACGAGATCGACGCCATCGCCGCCAAACGGACGGAGTCGAAGACCTCCGGCGACGCGGAGGTCCAGCGGACGATGATGCAGTTGCTCTCGGAAATGGACGGCTTCGACGACCGCGGCGAGATCCGTATCATCGCCGCCACCAACCGCTTCGACATGCTCGACCGGGCGATCCTCCGGCCCGGCCGCTTCGACCGCCTCATCGAAGTCCCCAACCCGAACCACGAGGGCCGCGAACGCATCTTAGAGATCCACACCCAGGAGATGAGCCTGGCCGACAGCGTCGATCTGGGCGCGTTCGCCAAGGAGACAGACGGTCTCTCTGGGGCGGAACTCGCTTCCCTGGCCACCGAGGCCGGGATGTTCGCCATCCGCGACGGCCGGACGACCGTCGAACAGCGCGACTTCCACGAGGCCTTAGAGAAGATCTCACAGGACGAAGAGACCGGGAGCGGCCCCGTCGCGTTCGCCTAACCACTCTTTACTTCGAGGGGTGTCCTCGCTCGCGTTGCTCGCTGCGGGCACCCCCCGTTGCAAAAACGTGGGGAAAAACAGCCGGACGCTCACTGCGTTCGCGTCCGGGGAAACCGCACCTTCGGCGCGGTATGCCCCGTACAGCCCCGCTCTTCCATGGGTCCTCACGGTTCCACCGCGAGGCTCGGGGGACTTCCGGTCTCCCAGCAGGCGGCACAGTGGCTGCTTCCGGCTGACCGTACGCTGATTCCAGAAGCGATGGATACCGCCGCCACTCCCGGCCGCCCCATCGAATTCTCCCGGCACACGGCGAGACTTTCTCCCGTTCCGGTCCGTCCCCGCGCAATTTAAGCCACGCCGTCCGGTATCGCGCGGCATGGACGAGACCGGACAGACGCGGCGGGCGTTCCTCGCGGGCGTGGGAACGGCCGTCGCGGGGTCGCTCGCGGGCTGTCAGGGGAGCTTCGACCCGCTGGCCTCGACCGCACTCGACGAGCACGCCTCGACGCAGTTCCGGCAGGGCCTGTTGAACCAGGGATACCGCGACGTTGCCCTCCCGAGTGCCGTCGAGAAGGCGTGGGAACTGCCGGCCAACCGCGGCGACCACACCGCAGCGAAGGGGAGCCCGGTGTTCGACCCGGCGGGCAACGTCGTCCTCGCGGACGACACCGGCCGGATTCGCTCGGTGACGCCCGACGGCGAGGTCCGGTGGGCGACGACGTTCACGCAGGCCGGCCGCGGGAGCCACGGGACGCCGGCCATCGCCAACGGAACGGCCTACATCGGTGCCTACGACGGCGCGGTGTCGGCCATCGATCTCGCGACCGGTCGCCGGCAGTGGCGCACGAGCCTCGGCGACGCCATCGGCGCGAGTCCGACCTACTACAACGGGACGCTCTACGTCGCGGTCGAACACGCGGCTCCCAGCGGGAGCGTCGCCGCGGTCGACGCCGCCACCGGCGACGTTCACTGGCGGGACTCGCGGCCGACCCACCACCCCCACTCGACGGTCACCATCGACCGCGAGCGGGGGCGCCTGCTCTTCGGGTCGAACGACGGCCACTGCTACGCCTGGACGTTCCCGGGGCTCGAACGGGCCTGGAGCTACGACACCGGCGCGGAGATCAAAGCGCCCGTCGCCGTCGCCGACGGCGTGGCCGTCGTCCCCTCCTGGTCCGAGACGGTGACGGGCCTGGACGTCGAGGACGGGAGCGAGGTCTGGACGTTCGAGACCGACCAGGACGTGATGTGTGCGCCGGCGATCCGGGACAGCACTGTCTTCGTCGGGAGCCACGACCACCACCTCTACGCGATCGACCTCCAGAGCGGCCAACAGGAGTGGGCACTCGACGCCGGCGGCTGGCTCATCGGCAGTGCGGTCGCCACGAGGGACCACGTCCTCGTCGGGTCCTACGACACGACCCTCTACGCCGTCGAGCGGGCGACCGGCGACGTGGCCTGGACGGTCGGCAACCGCGGCCACGTGACGAGCGCGCCGCTGGTGACCGATTCGGCGGTCTACTACGCCGAGCGGGCCGTCGACGGCGAGGCCGACCGGCCGGGGATGTGTTACAAACTGACAGCGATGGGCTGAAGCGAAACCCCTTACCGCTCGGCCGGTCGAACGTCGGGTATGAGTACCATCCGGGTCGTGTGGGGGACCGCGACCGGGCCGACGGCGCTCTCGTCGTACGACGCGGCTCTGGCCGAGGCCGGTGTCCACAACTACAACCTCGTCACGCTCTCGTCGGTCATCCCGGCGGGACCGGCCATCGAGGTCGTCGGTGAGACACCGGAGCTGGGTCCCCCGGGGGAGGCACTGGAGGTCGTCCAGTCGGCGGCGACGGCCGCTCCCGGCGAGCGCGTCGCGGCCGGCATCGGCTGGGCACGTACCGCCGACGGCCCGGGTATCTTCTACGAGGTCGACGGTGAGGACCCCGACGCGGTCCGCTCGGAGATCCGCGAGGGACTGGCCGCCGGGCGGGACCTGCGGGACTGGGAGTTCGTCGAGGAGGAGGTCGTCGTCCGCTCGGTCGAACCGACCGAGACACACGCGAGCGCGGTCGTCCTGGCGACCTACGGCGAGAGCCGGCCAGTCGTGTGAGAGTCAGGAGGTTTTTATCACCTGCTCTCCTATCCCTGCAGGAACGTCCATGTATGGCAACACGCCGTTCGGTGGGGACACCGAGACGGTGACGCTGACGACCGAACAGCGCCATCGGCTGCGGGAGGACCTCGCTAACGTCGCCGCCCGAACACGCGAACTGCTGCCCGGCGAGTTCGTCGTCGGCTCCGAGATCAGCAACGGACAGGCCGGCCCACGAGCACGGATCGCCGTCCAGCCGCCGGTCGGCTCCGTGGTCAGCGCCGATTACTCCCCTGACAACCCCGACGAGGTCGCGATCAGCGACACCGAACGGGACGAACTCGCCCGCGGAATCGCCGCCTCCGCCGCGCTCCAGGTCAAGCAGGTGATGGGTAACGACGACACGCCGACCGCGCAGTAGCTCACCCTGCGCCTGACTCGACTGGGGGGTTGTAGAACAGTGCGTAGCCGATCGATCCGCTAGCCGGGAGACTCCCGGCAGCCAGCGCAGCGACCACACTGAGCGAGGACGCGACCGCACCCAGACCCGCGAGCACCATCGAGAGCGCGATGGTCGCGAGGACGGCATCGGCAGTCGAGACGGGGAACTCACCCGACATCGTATCTCAACTGCCGTTCGCGCGGTAATTAAATATTATTACTCCGTCTCGGGAGCCAGTTCCGCGACGAGTTCCCGGGCCGCCTCGACGAGCGCGTCGTCGCCGTCGCTCTGGCGCTCGTTCAACACCGCCTGGAGTCGCGCCAGCGAGTCGGGGTCCGCGTGGAGTGTCTCGTCGAGTCGCCTGACGATTCCGGCTGTCCCACGGAACGAGCCGTCTTCGGCCGGAAGCAACGCCATGTGATCCTCGCAGTGGACGGTGTTGCCGTCGGCGTCTTCGAGCGTCCGTTCGAACGTCGCCGACGTCCGGTCGGGATCGCCGAGCAGTCGGTCGATCTCCTCGCGGGCCGTCTGTCTGCTCGACTCGCTCATCACCACCGAGATGTGCCGGTCGACTAGCTCCTCGGGCCGGTAGCCGGTCAGTGCCACGGTGTTTGCGGCGAAGACGACCGTTCCCTCCGGATCGACCGCGTACACCAAGTCGTCGACAGCCTCGACGACGGTCCGGTACCACCGCAGTTCGCGGTTCGTCCGGTACTGTTCGACTGCACGGTCGATCCGGTTCGCGAGGAGGGCGTAGTGATCGCCGGTGATCTGTTTCTCGACGTAGTCGGTGACGCCGGCGGAGATCGCCGCGCTCGCGATCTCCTCGGACCCCGTCGCCGTAAAGAGGATGAACGGCAGTTCCTCGTCCTCCGCCCTGACGGCCTCCAGCAGGTCGAGTCCGGTCCGTTCGGGCATGTCGTAGTCGCTGACGATACAATCGACGGGTTCGGCGGCGAGAGACTCTTCGGCGGCGTCGGCGCTGTCGACAGCGGCCGCCCGATACCGGTCGTCGATCGTTTCGAGTCGCTGGGCGGTCATCTCGGCGAATTCCCGCTGATCGTCGACACAGAGCAGGCGTATCGGTCCGCCCACTGCAGCGCTCATGCCAGCACTATCGGTGTTGTGATATAAAGAGTCAACGGCGGCTCACTCCCCACAGACTGTCTCGCTGGAGCGGTCACGCACAGCAGGACGGTCCGGGATCAGTTCGGGTCCGTGCTGTCCAGATAGTTGTTGAGCAGTTGTGGCGCTACGACGCCGATGCAGATCAGCATCCCGATCAGGAGGCTGTCGTCCACGTTCGTCACGACGCGTCCGCCGTAGGCCAGCACCAATCCGACCGTCGCGAAGAGGAGGATGACTGCGTTCTCACGGGAGACCATACCGTGATTTCGACCTTCGGTTTCAAATGCCCTTTGTCTCCCTACTTGCCCCAGAACGGCGATTGCTCGCGGCGCTTCTCCAGATACATCGACAGCGCCTCGCGTTCGTCGACCGAGATGTCCTCCCGTAGTTCCTGTTCGAGGATCTTCGCGTGTTTCTCCGGGAGTTCCACCCAGAGGTCGTCGCCTTCCTCGATCTGGCGGCCGACGGTCGGGCCGTCGATGGAGACAGCCATCCGCTCGCCGGTCCGTGCCTCGTCGACGTCTTCGCCTTCGTCCTGGATCGTCTTGAGCCGGCCGACACGCTTGGGGTCGCCGCCCTCCCAGCGGACGACGTTGACGTTCCGCCGCAACAGTCCGGAGAGCACCTCCACGCCGACGACAGCGGGATCGGACTGTCGGAAGGTGTGGTCTTTGAGGACCCGGAACTTCGCCGGTCGGGTGATGTTTTCGAGGATCTGTTCCTGCTGGGCTTCCTCGATAGCGGTGACGTGGTCGTCGTACTCCTCGATGAGCTGGTAGATGACGTCGTTCTCGAACAGTTTGACCTCCTCCTGTTCGGCGAGATCGCGGGCGTCGTCGAGCACCTCGACGGAGAACGCCAGGATCGCCCGGTGTGTCGGCTCGTTGGCCGTCTCCGCGACGCGGATGTCGCGAGGAGCGACGGCGCCGACTTCCGCGCGCATGATCGGGATCTCCTCCTCTTCGAGTGTGCTGGAGATCGCTTCGAGCGAGCCCAGCGTGTCCGCTTTGACGACGACTCCCTCCTCCTGGGTGGTCACCTCGATACCGGCCAGTTCGGATTCGACCTCCGCGATGACCTCGCTGCGGTTCCGGTCCCGGATGACGCGGATGGGTGCGCCAGCCATCGCCCCGTCGAGGTCCGGCGCGGCGATCTTCACCCCGTCGGCGGCGGCGACCGCGTCGACCTGCTCGAACGTCTGTTCGGTCCGGATCTCTTCGAGGGGACGGGGGCGGAGCAGGGCGCGCACGTCCGTGACGATCGGCCCCTGGAGTCCGCCGACGACGATCGTATCGTCGGCCCGGATCGTCCCGTCGTAGATGATGGCGTCCAGTGTCGTCCCGAAGCCCTGGGTGTCCTTGACTTCGAGGACCGTCCCGACGCCCGGACCGGCCGCGTCGATGGCCATCTCCTCTTTCATGTACCGCTGGGAGAGGCCCATCATCACCGTCAGCAGGTCCGGGACGCCCTCGCCGGTCTCGGCCGAGACCGGGACGACGCCGATGTTGGCCTGGAAGTTCTGGACACGCCAGTACATGTCCGCCGAGAAGCCGTTGTCGGAGAGTTCACCGATGATCTCGTAGAGGTTCTCGTTGAGGTCCGACTGGACGCGCTCGGACTGACTCTCCATCGTCTGCTGGACCGGGCTGTTCTCGTTCGGTCGCCACCCGGGGACGGTGTCGATCTTGTTCGCGGCGACGATGAAGGGAGTCTCGGTCCGCTTGAGGATATCGATGGCCTCCAGGGTCTGGGGCTGGAACCCGTCGTTGACGTCGACGACGAGGATCGCGATATCCGCGAGCGCACCGCCCCGCGAGCGAAGCGTCGAGAACGAGTGGTGTCCCGGCGTGTCGATAAACAACAGGCCCGGGAGGTCGAAGTCCGTCGGGTCGACCAGCTCGCCGGCGATCTCCGAGATCACCGAAAGCGGGACGGCGGTCGCGCCGATGTGCTGGGTGATCGCGCCGGACTCGCCGGCGGCGACAGCGGAGCCGCGGATTCGATCGAGCAGGCTCGTCTTCCCGTGGTCGACGTGGCCGAGGACAGCCACGATCGGCGTTCTGAGCGTGTCAGCGTCCGTCTCTGGGGGGTCCGTGTCAGACATAGATGGCTCCAGAAGTTGGCAGAACCCAGTCGGCCACACCAGTTAAGTTCGTCGTCATTCGCTCGACCGGTGTCCGCTCTACTCGGTGACGGTGAACGACCCGACCATCCCGAGGCTCTGGTGGGGGTGGCAGTAGTAGCTGTACTCCCCTGGCACGTCGAAGGTGTGGTCGTAGACGTAGCCGGTCCGGTAGGTCTTGCTCTCGCTGCCGGGCGTCCCGGTCCACTCGCTGGCCCCGGGAGCCCCGCCGTCCTCGGGCTTGACGTTGTGGAAATCCCCTTCCCAGCGCCACTGGACGGTCGCGCCGACTGGTACCTCGAACGTCTCCGGCGCGAAGACGAACCCGTCCGGTGCGACGGCGACGACCTGGTCGGGGTCGGTGGCCGGCGTCGCAGTGGCCGTCGCCGTCTCGGTCGGCGTGGCCGTCGCAGTCGCGGTGTCGGTTGGCGTGGGTGTCGCCGTCTCTGTCACTGTCGCCGTCTCCGTCGGTGTCGCTGTCGAAGTCCTGGTCGCCGTCTCGGTCGGGGTCTCGGAACGACCGTCGCCCCCACAGCCGGCGACGCTTCCGGTGACACCGGCAGCCAGTACCGCGAGGAACCGCCGTCTGGTCCGTTTCATGGCTAGATTCGGGGATTGATCCGGATAAGTGCCGTGCCGGGCGTCAGACATCCCCGTGGCGTTTATGTAACCCCACTCGGAACATGGGGACATGGCAGAGATACTCGCGGAGAACCTCTCCGGAAAAGACGTGATGGGTACTGACGGCGCCGAACTCGGCAGCCTCTACAACATCACGATGGATCTGACCTCGGGATCGCTCGAACACCTCATCATCGATCCCGCCGAAACCGTCCGCGACAGCGAGTTCGAGTACAGCGACCAGGGCCGCCTGCTCGTTCCCGTCGAACGAGTCAAGGCCGTGAAAGACCACATGATCGTCCAACGCTAGATGTACGTTCTCGATTCGTCCGCTTTCATCAACGAGTACCACACAGAAGAACGGATAGCCGCAGTGCCGGAGGTCCGCGAGGAACTCGAAGACGAGGCCGCGTATCGGTTCGACGCGCTGGAAGGCTCGGGGATGCACCTCCACATCCCGGAGGAAAACACCGTCGAGCGCATCGAGCGCGCCGCCCGCGAGACCGGCGACCTCGCCGAACTCTCCGGGACCGACATCCAACTTATCGCCGCTGCGTTCGAACTCGACGGGACGCTTGTCACCGACGACTACGCGATGCAAAACGTCGCGGAGAAACTCGACGTGACTGTCGAAGTCATCGCCCGTGAGGGGATCACCGAACGCCGTGACTGGCTGTTCCAGTGTGCTGGCTGTGGCCGGGAGTTCGAGGAGAACCACGACCGCTGTCCGGTGTGTGGCAGTTCGCTCTCGCGGAAGAACCCCGCGTAGTCGCCGGCGTCACATCGGCTGATTCTCGATGTCGTCCAGTCCCGACTCGATGAGCTGTTGGATCACTTCCTCCGTCGTGATGCCGTAACGACGCGCCAGCGTCTCGATCGCCCGGGACTGGTCGTCGTTGCACACGACCGTATACCGGGTTGGCATGGCACTACGTTTGCCCTTTGCCGGGATAAACACCCGTCAGACGGCCGTCATGCAGGCAGTTGCGCGCCGGTCGTCGCGAGATAGTACTGGATCGCGAACAGTCCGGCGTTCCAGAGGCCGTGCGTGACCGCGGGGACGACGATGTTCTCGGTGTACTCGTAGATCGCACCCAGCACCATACCGAGCGCGCCCGCGACGAGGATGTACGTCCAGGCGCTTCCGCTACTGATCGCGAAGTAGTGACCCAGCCCGAACAGCCCGCTGGCGACGACCAGCCCCGGGACGACGCCGAACGAGCGCCGGAACAGCCCCTGGACGACGCCGCGAAAGACCAGTTCCTCGCCCGGTCCGACCAGGAAGAGCGCGACGGGGATCATATAGAGGAACAGTTGCGGGTTCTCCTGGCCCTGCGTGATGATGCTGTTCTGCCCGGTCGTGATCTCCGTGCCGAACAGCGCCTCGGCCAGCGCCGAGAGCGCCTCGACGACGGCACCCATCACGAGCGCGGCCACGAGGATGCCGACGACGCCGACCAGCGCCCAGCCGGCGTCGGACAGCGTCGGCGACCGGACGTGGACGAGATCCGGCTCCCGGCGGAGCCAGAGGTAGCCGGCCGAGGCGGCCAGAAAGCCCACGAACGAGAGGCCCTGGACGCTCGCGTTCAACAGCGGGTCTCCCTGGAGGGCTTCGACCGACTGGACGCCGACGGCGCTCATCCCGACCTGACCGAGCAGCGCTGCGAGGACGAACGCCGACGCGACGACCGCGACCGCGCGGATCGAACTCACCAGGATCGTCTCGCCGTCTGCGATCTCGACGTACGGGCGGTTCGGTGCCATCGATTGGTAGGCGGTGGTACGCGACGGACGTTCAAGACCCCATCGACCGACTCAGTCGACGACGTGACTCGGCCGCTCGTCGACGACGCGGGTCTCCTCGGTCGTCTCGCCCTGGACGAGCGCCCGGGTCGCCCGTTTCCCCCACTCGACGGCGGGCTGGGTAAACGTCTCGACGCCGGCGAGTTCGCCCATCAGGACACACGCCGCCTCCATCGCGTACAGCAGTTCCCCGACGCCCTGCGGGTCGAGCCGATCGATCTCCAGTTCGATCGCCGGGCGGTCGGCCGCGGGGAGGCTGGCGACCGTCGCCTCGTACTCGGCGTCGATGAGTTCGCCCAGGTCGACGCCGTCGAGATACGACAGCGCCTCGTGGCTGGCCGACGGGATCGGCAGGTCGGGCCGTTCGCCGGGGCGGACGAACGTGACCACCTTGTCGGCGGGGCCGGCCCGATACAGTTGTAGCTGGGAGTGCTGGTCGGTCGCACCCAGCGCTCGAACGGGCGTCTGGCCGTGCCCGTCTTTCCCGAGACTCTCGGCGAACAGCTGTGCGACCCACTCGGCGAACGACTCCAACCGTTCGGCGTAGGGCATCACGGCGTTGACCGCGGCTCCCTCCCGTTCGAGTTGGTGGGCGACGGCGCCGTAGGCGTAGGCCGGCGTGTCCTGTAGCGACGGCCCGAGGTCGTCCGCGACCGCGGCGGCACCCGCGACGACGCCCTCGACGTCGACCCCCAGGATCGCCGGCGGGACCAGCCCGACGGCCGACAGCGCCGAGAACCGCCCCGGGACGCCCTCGGGGACCGGCAGCGTCGGCAGCCCCTCGGCGTCGGCCAGTTCCCGGAGCGGCCCCGCCTCGCCCGTGGTCACGACGGTCAGCTCCGTCCAGTCGACGCCGGCCTCCTCGTAGGCCGCCCGGACGACCAGGAAGTTCGCCAGCGTCTCGGCGGTGGTCCCCGACCGGGAGACGACGTTGATCGCCGTCTCGGACAGCGGGAGCTCCGAAAGCGTGCGCTCGACGTGCTCGGGGTCGACGTTGTCCAACACGACGTGTCGTTCGGGCGCTTCGGCCAGCGCCGATGTGATCGTCCGTGCCCCCAGCGCGGAGCCGCCGATGCCGACCGTGATGACGTACTCGGCGTCCGCGACCGGTTCGACGGCGTCCCGGATCGCACCGGGGTCGGTCCGTTCGGGGAGGTTCAGCGAGGCATAGCCGAACTCGTCGTCGGCCCGTCCCGCGGCGATGCGTTCGTGTGCGTCCCGAACCCGGTCGTCGAGGTCGTCCAGTCGGCTCTCCTCGACCCCCGGATCGGCGACCGACGCCAGCGCTGCACCGATATCGACGTACATACCTCCCCGCTCGAAGCCCGCCTATATAACTCGTTCCCGCGCGGGTAGGCGCACAAGAACACGGCGCTTAACCGCGTGCTGTCCCTACGACGGCTAATGACAGCCGCCGCCGACGAACCGGAGTCGTACAACGGCCTCCCGGGGGCGTTCCCCTACGCCTTCCGGGCCAGCGACTCGTTGCTGTTCAAAATGTACGTCGGGGTCGCCCTCCTGTTGACGGTCGGCATCGCGCTCATGTTCGTGTTCGGCATCGTCGTCCTCCTGGGCGCGAGCGCGTCGGTCAGGGGCGGGACGTTCACGTTCTCGCGGGCGTTCTTCCTGTTCGTCGGCCTGCTGGTCGTCGCCCCACTGCTCGCGCCGGTGTTGCTCGTCGCCCGTCGCCACCGCCGACAGGGGTCCTCGACGGCCTACGACCGCGGGATGGGGCTGGCGGCGCTGGGCTTCGTGGCGTCGCTGTACGTCGGGTTGATCATCTCGGTTCCGCCGGCGCTCCAGGAACCGACCGGGAGCGCCGTGGTCGCCACGCTGTACGCGCTCCCGCAACTCGCTGGCCTGGCGCCGCCGCTACTCGCTGTCGGCGTGTTGTATCTCGTCCATCGGCTGTTGCGGTAGGTGGCAGTCGAACCTCGTGAACGACAGTGTCGCTTGGCTCCGTTGAACTGAAGTTTTACAGACAGATACCCGAATGAAACGGCCGATCGATGAGAACTACGAACTGAACGAGTTAGTATTCAAACTGTATTTCGTTTTACTCTCACCACATCCCAGAACACGACTGGTGAAAAGACAACTACACCGAACATGATGCCGTTTGTTACTGAAGAAACCGATATCCCACGACTTATAACGGCCAAACTCACCGAGAATGCCACGAGAGCGAGGTACAGTTTTCGTATAAATCCGAGATGGATTCCGAGGAGTTCCATAGAATGCTTTCCATTTTCGGAAGTAAATAACGTGTTGGTTTATAAGGTTGGTAGAATTCCGGATTCTAAAATGATAAATATACTAGCTGTACTGATCGGAATCGGGACAGAATGTATCATCTACAGAGAATTCCAATAACCCCTGTACCTTCGGTTTCGACTCGCGGAGCGTTCCGCCGTCTCGCGCGGCCCGTAGACAGAACCCGAGCGCACAGTTCTCGCGCCCGATCTGACCGGATATTCCCCGGTGCACCACTGCGCCGACGGTTGCCGCAGTCGCTTCTGTGGTTTCGTGGTGAGCATCCAGTCCTTGAGCGCGAGGTGAGCCTCTCTGCTAGGCGATCCATACTGGTCGGGAGACTGTCATATGCGCTGAACAGATTATATACCGCGCAGCGTAATGGTGTACATGAATGATAGAACAGGAACAACTATCGAAGCGGCTGATAGTACGGGCAGCCCCTCCCGAGTGACGCGCAGAGCGGTCCTCGCAGCCGGTGGCGCGGTTGCACTGGGGGGCCTCGCTGGCTGTACAGCGCTCGATGGGCTGGTAGACCGCGTCGGTGCCGAGGCAGTCGGGACCACGGAGGCGTCGCCAGCCGCCTTCTACGACGGGTCTGGAGGCACCTCTTCGAGTGGTGGCGAAAACGAGGGGACCGCGTTCTACCGGAGTGACCCGGTGGATGTCCGCTACGTCCCGCCGGCACTCCAGGCCGCCTCACGGGACATCGAGATCGACGGCTGGAGTACCAGCACGCCCACGAAGGCCCAGGACTACAACTCCTCGCGCTCGAACAAACCGAGCTCGATCTGGTGGGCCGGCCCGGGCGACGGGGACTCCGACGCCGACGGTATCGACGACCTCGTCGACCTGCTCGACGTCGAGCGATCGCTGCTCGTCTACGCCGACGCAGCCATCGCGGCCGTGGACGAGCAGGCAACCGACGACGCGACGGTCACGCTCGACGCGTTCATCAACGCGACCACGAAGGCGCTGAAAAAAGGCGACCGGATCGAACGCTGCTCCACCGACGTTTGCGGGACGATCCGGGAGCACATGGAGACGGTACGACAGCGCGCGGGAGACGCGGACGATGCCGTGGACGCGGGCGAGTGGGACGCCGCGATGCGATCCCTCCAGGAGGCCCGCCGTACCGTCCAGGGCGATGTCGACGACATCTTTGACGACCTCGACAGCGACGACGACGGAGTCCTGGACGGCACGGAATCCCTATACGACTACCTTGACGGGGAACCGACGATCGGCGAACGCTTCGTCGTCAGCCTCCCCGACGCACAAGTCCGTGGTGACGGACCAGCGCTGGCCGCGGAACTCACACCCGAGCGGGTACTTTCGTACTTCGTCGGCGAACGGGACGCAGAGGGGTGTGCCGAGAGCGACCGGGACGTCGCGGTCCATCGGGAGCTGGCGTGCCGGAACCTCCTCACGTCGACGCTCGAAGTCGGTGAGGCTGTCGGGTCACAGCTCCGTGGCATCGACAAGAACGATATCCGTCGGGGAATGACCGCTCGGAGCGTCGCCGCCTTCGGAACCTCGGGCGGTGTCGTCGTCACCGGGGCGTCGCCGGATTTCGACGGGTCCGAGCCGATGGCGCGAATCTCGGGCGACTGCTGTGATCCGGACCCCGAGTGCTGTTTCGATTACGATACTTGGAGTGAGGAGACGGCCTCGGGGGAGGCCGCCGTGTCCGAGACGTTCGTCGTTCCCGTGGCGGCGACGCCGCCGGACAGTCCGCTCCCGCTGCCCGCGCTGTTGTACGTGCGCCGGATTCGTCACGACGACCAACTGCTCTACGTCGGCGGCTGGCAGATCGACGACGGCGCGCTCTACGAGGACAGTGCGACGCTCCTGACCGCCGACGGTCCGAACGTCGTCGCTGGGGTCACGCGCTCGGACATCGAGGACGGCGGCGTCGACCTCCAGTCCCGCGTCACGGGCCGAAAAAGGCCCGGACGGACCACGTACGCGAACGTGACGCTCAGTGCGCCGTACGACCCGAACGCCGACTACCTTCCCGCCGGTGCGGGTCCGGTGTGTCGGGACGACGGGGAAGTCTGGTGCTGGGGCGTCCAGTCCCGGGAGGCGCTCGCCAGGCACGACACCGGCGGCTGTCCGAGCGAGGCCGAGCGCGACGCCCCCGCGTGGTCGGTCGTGACGGCGCTCGACGCGCCAGTCCTCCATCTCACCGGGGCCGCGGACGCCGGGAACGACGTGAAGTTCAAAGCAGGGGCGGAGCTGTCGAAAGCGGTCAACTGACCGGGAACGGTTCTGCGCCGACGAGACTCGTCGGGATGTCGTCTCCCGTCCGACTCGATGGTTCTTCCGGACCAGCCGGACGCTGTCGTCCGGTCGCTCCCGTACTGACGGACAACGGATTCTCCCGGGAGGTCATAACCGCGGTCGAAACCCGAAAGAGCCCTGACCGGCTACGCCGGGATATGACAGCGACCGACGGAACCTTTCTGGTGACCCACGCCGACGAGGGGTCGGCGACGCTGCGGGACGTCACGAACGCACAGGTGTTCACGCTCTCGAAGAACCCCGGCGTCGAGGCCGGCGAGGTCGTCGAGGGGGTTCTCGAACCCGAACCGCCCATGGAGGTGACCTACGAGGTAGCCTCGCTGCGCGACCAGCGGACCATCCCGGTCGAGCGAGCCGACCTCGAACCGACCACACAGGCAAAGGAACTGGCCGCCGACCAGCCCGTCGGCGAACTGACGACCCGCGAGCGGGCCGGCGAGGGCGAACTCCACGTGTTGACCGTCGAAGAGGACGGGGCCGACGCGGCCGCTGCGGAGGTTATCGAGGACGAAGCGACCGTCTCGCGAGCGGCCCGACTCGGTGTCGACCGCGTCGAGATCCGGACCGCCAGCGGCGTCGTCAGCGTCCGATACCTCCCCGATTGATCGGCCGAACCGTCACTCGAATAAAGGAAGGCTTATTCGGCCCGCTCTCACACCGTCGCCCATGGTCGCGTTCGAGGTCCCTGAAGTCGACTATACCCAGTATTCGAACCGCCAACTCGTGGCGGTTCCGCTGGTCGTACTGGGGCTGGCCCTGCTGGTCATCGCCGGCTGGTGGGCCATGACCGGGTCGCCAGTGACACCCGGGATCGACTTCACGGGTGGGTCGGAACTGACAGTCGAGTCGTCATCGTCTCTCACACAACAGCAAGCATCACAGATCTTCGACGAACCGGTCGTCTCCGTCCAGGCGATCCAGCAGGGTGACAACCGCTACGTCGTCACGTTCGACTCGTCGGACATCGACGGGATCAGATCGACGGCGGAGGCGAACAGCGAGCTGACGATCCTCCGAAGCGGATCGACGTCGCCCATCTTCGGGTCGGAGAACCAGCGCCTGGCCGTCATCGGCGTCGGCGTCGCCTTCCTCGGGATGAGTCTGCTCGCGTTCGCGCTGTTCCGGACGTTCGTCCCGAGCATCGCGATCGTCATCTCCGCGTTCTCGGACATCATGATCCCCATCGCCATCATGAATCTGGTGGGGATCAAACTCTCGCTGGGGACCGTCGCCGCGCTGTTGATGCTGATCGGGTATAGCGTCGACTCCGACATCCTGTTGAACAACCACGTCCTCCGGCGCTCGGGTGGCTTCTACGAGTCGACCTACCGGGCGATGCAGACCGGTGTGACGATGACGGTGACCTCGATCGCAGCGATGGCGGTCATGGCGGTCGCTGCCACTGCCTTCGGCATCGACCTGATGGCCTCGATCGGGCTCGTCCTCGTCCTCGGCCTGACTGCCGACCTGATGAACACCTACATGCTCAACGTCACGCTGCTTCGCTGGTACAAGTACGAGGGGGTCAACCGATGAGCAGTCTCAAGGAGAACTGGCGGATCGCCCTGCTGGTGGTCCTGCTGATCGGCGCCGCGCTTGCGCTGTTCGTCCCCGGCGTTCCGGCCGGTGACACGGGCAACGCAACGAGCGACGCGCCGACGAACCTCCAGTACGGGATCCAGCTCAGCGGCGGGACCCGCATCCGGGCACCCGTCGTCGGCCAGACGGCCGAAGGCGTCGCCGTGGACCCGAACGACTCGGCACAGCTCTCACAGAACGTCGCGAACCGGCTCGGGATCGACCCGATCGACGTCGATGTCAGAGCCCCCGACCAACAGCGGGACACCGGCGCTGTCGAGGTGTTCACCAACAACGTCACTCGCGAGGAGTTCCGCGCAGCGCTGGAAGCCGAGGGGTATCAGCCCGACACGATCCGCGATGGCGTCACTCGCGAGACACGCCAGCAGATGGTGACGAGCGTCCAGGACAAGATCCAGACCTCCGCACTCAGTGGCGGTTCGGTCCAGACGGTCAGCGCACCCGGCGGCGGACAGTTCATCAGCATCACCGCACCGGGCCGTGACCGCGAGGACCTCGTCCGTATCCTGGAAGAGCGGGGTATCGTCCGGATGTACGCCGTCCACCAGGCGGACAACGGGACCTACGTCCGCGAGCAGGTCCTCTCCCAGGACGAGTTCGCCGGCGTGGCGTCGGAGAACTCCCAGACTGAGGGACCGATCGCCCGGGTCACCGTCGAGGAGACGGCGGCCGAACGGTTCAGCCAGCAGATGGTCGACGCCGGCTTCGACCAGCGTCGGAGCTGTACCAACTACAACCACAGCGACATCCAGCAGACACAGGGAAGCTGTCTCGTCGCGACGCTGAACGGCGAGCCCTTCTACGCCCGCGGTGTCGCACCGGGGCTGGCACAGTCGTTCCGCGAGAACACGTTCAAGAACGACCCGGTGTTCGTCCTGCCGGCCGAGAGCATGGACATGGCCCGCGAGATCGAACTGAACCTGAAGGCCGGCCGCCTGCCGGCACCGCTTGACTTCGAGAACTCCCAGAGCATCTCGCTCGACCCCGCGCTGGCCCAGCAGTTCCAGCAGAACTCGCTGATAACGGGACTGCTTGCGGTCCTGGCCGTGAGCCTCGTCGTCTACGCCCGCTACGGCCGGAAAGAAGTCGCCGCGCCGATGGTCGTGACGGCACTCTCGGAGGTGTTCCTGTTGCTCGGGTTCGTCGCGTTCGTCCAGTATCCGCTGAACCTCTCACACCTGGCCGGGTTCATCGCGGTCATCGGAACGGGGGTGGACGACCTCATCATCATCGCCGACGAGATCCTCCAACAGGGGAACATCGAGACCGGGCGGGTGTTCCAGAGCCGGTTCCGGAAGGCCTTCTGGGTCATCGGCGCGGCGGCGGCGACCACCATCGTAGCGATGAGTCCGCTGATGGTACTCTCACTCGGTGACCTCTCCGGGTTCGCCATCATCACCATCGTCGGCGTCCTGCTGGGCGTACTCGTCACGCGGCCGGCCTACGGTGACATCCTCCGGAGCTTCGTCCTCGACGAGGACTGAAACCGCTTCGCAGGCGGTTTCGTGTTCGATCGCCGCAGTACAGTTCCCTTTCTCCGCTTCCGTGATACCGACCGTTCAGAACTCCCCCAGCGTCGACTGCTGGGCGGCCGCGAGCACGTCCTCGCAGGTCGACCACGAAGAGCGCGCACACGCGGGCAGTCGCCCGTTGGCCGCGACGTAGGCCGCCAGAAACTCCCGTGTCGTGGGGTCGCTCGGGTATCCCGAGCCGACCGCGCCGTACTCGGCAGCCAGCGTCTCGACGTGGGCGTCCCGTTCGACCTTGGCGACGATCGAGGCCGCACCCACCAGCGGGTCCGTCTCGTCGGCGCCGTGTTCCGCGTCGATCGTCACGCCGGCGTCGACCCGGTCGGCAACCCGTCGGCCGAACCGCTCGGCGTCGGTGTCGCCCGCGTCGACACGTCCCGAGAGGCCGTCACGTGCGACCGCCGACAGCGCCTCCGCGTGGGCGGCGACCGTCAGCGTGTTCATATCCGTCTCGGGGTCGTCGATGCGCTCGACGGGGATCTCGGCGACGCCGACCGCGTCGGCCCGCTCGCGGATCGTCGCTGCCAACTCCTCACGTCGCGCCGGCGGGATCTCCTTCGAGTCGCCCACGCCGTCGGGGAGGGTCCCGGGGTCGGCACGGACCGCGGCGGCGAACATCGATCCTAATACCGGCCCCTTGCCGGCTTCGTCGACGCCGAATGGCATGGTCCGATCCTTATCGGCCGCGCGCAAAGCCGTTGTGGTCGGTCAGGGTGGTGAGTCGAGTGGTACTCCAGTGGCAACGACTTCCACGCTTGCTCCCCTCAGAGTTGACTCATCCGCTGGTCCAGTTCGTCTAGGTCATATGTGTCGTCGCCTTTCGGTAAGACTGCGAGGGCTGTCATCGTGTCGTTTGAGATCTCGTAGATGACTCGGTAGCCACTTCTACCCACCCACTCCCGATAGAAATTGTATCGCTCCGAGCCAGTGAGATACGTCATCTGCTCTTGGGGGACTCGCCCCCACCGTAGCTGTCGCTCCCAGTCCTCGATTGCATCGAAACAGCGTCGAGCGTGGTCCGGGTTGTGTTGCTTAATCTGTTCGATGTCCTGCAGAACAGCGGGATGTATCCGAAAACTCGACGGCGCGTGTGGCATGCTTACTGGCGCTCGAAGTCGAGCTTTTCTGCCAGCTCGTCGATAGAGAGAAACTCGTCGTCCATCTCATCGAGGTCAGATCCACGCTCAGCGATCGCTGCCCGCTCGTCTGGAAGCATTTCAGCTTCGGTTTCAGCGGGCGTTGGATCGTCGGAATCGCTCGACATACTGTACCATCTGCCGCCTATCGGTATAAATCATCGGCTGAAAGAACCACTGTTGTCCAACGCTCAACATAGGCTCCTCCCAAGTGACTCACTCCCGGACGTACTCCTCGGTGAGGAACGGTTCGTCCTCGCCCTCCACGTCGACGACGTCGAGCGCGGTGACGACGGCCTCGACACCGAGCAGTCCAGACAGGCTCGGTGTCGTCCGGCCCTCGTCGCTGGAGACCAGTTCCTTCACGTAGAGGCCGCCCTCGCCGTGGATGCGGAGGTCGGCGTGGCGTTCGTCGACCAAGTCGCCGCTCGCCTCGTACACCTGGCGGGTCCGTGTCAGGTCGGCACGGCGGTGTGAGACCCGCTGGGGCGTCTCCTGTTCGATAGTCGTCCCCGCCAGTTCGTCGAGCGCGGCCTGCAGGTCCTCGTCGGTCACCGGTGCGCCGAACTCCACGTCCATCCGGTAGGTCTTCGAGGCGTCCAGTTCCTTGACGCGTTCGACCATCTCGTAGGTGGCCAGATGGAGGTTCTCGACCTCGGCTTTCCCGTCGGCGAAGGCGTTGACGGCGGCTTCGAGTTCGTCGGTGTCGACGTCGCGGACCCGGGGGTTCTCGACCTCGACGACGAACGGGCGACCGGAGTCGAGCATCAAGGCGTCGACGTCCTCGCGGCCGGCGCCGTGGAAGGTGCCCGACTCGCCGTCCATCGCGTCGACGACGACCGGCGCAGTCAGTTGTTCGACGCTCTCGTCGTAGCGGTAGCCGGTCCCGTCACAGCCGTCACAGGGCTGGCCCTGCCAGCGCCCGGTGCCGTTGCAGTCGTTGCAGGGCCACTTCGTCTGGGGGATGTCCCGTTCGAGTTTGCGGTAGCGGCCGTAGACGAACGCGGAGTTGACCTGGACGTCGACCTCGTCGGTCGCCAGGTCGATGGTGAACTGGACGTCCGGGCGGCCGAACTCGACTTCCGCGCCGGTCGCATCGCCGATCTGTTTCCCGACCTCGCGGTTGAACTCGGTCTTGAGCGCCTCGCCCGCGTCCTCGTCCATCCCGAGGTCCTCGCGCAGGAGCGCGTCGTTCTCTTCGAGCAGCGGCGGGACGCGCGTCCCGACCTGATAGGTGTCGAACTCGTAGCCGCGCGCGGCGGTGACGGCCTGCTCGGCCCACCAGTCGATCCGGTCGGTCTCCCGCTCGCAGACCCAGCAGTCCTCGCCGGCCTCGAACGGTTCGTCGGCGTCGAGTGCGAGCGTCACTCGCAACGAGCGGCCGCGCTCGGCGTTCGAGAGCCCGAAACTCCGGTCCGCGAACAGCCGACCCAGACAGTGGTCACACAGCGGGCCGGCGTCGACGGCCGCCCGAGCGTCCTCCAGTACGGTCATTGTCTGGGTGTGGCGGGCGCTCCGTAACTGCGTTTCGACCGCCCGCCGGGCAGTCGGCTCGCCCGACGACGCTCAGTGTCCGCCGTCGGTCGACACCTCGCCAGGACTGGGGTCGGGTGTCGTCTCGAACGGGGCGGCCGCGTCGACGGCCCGCACCGAGATGTCCCGCTTGGGGAAGGGGATCTCGATGCCGTCGGCCTGGAACCGACGGTAGACGGCGCCGTTGAGATGGTGGATGGCACGCGCGGTCACCGCGGGGTTCGAGACCCAGCACAGCAGTTCGAAGTTCAGTGCGGAGTCGCCGAACTCGCGGAACCGCACCCGTGGACTGGGACGCTCCTGGACCAACCGTTCGGCCTCGGCGATCTCCAGGAGGATCGTCTCGACCTCGTCGATGTCGGTGCCGTAGGCGACGCCGACGGGGACCCGGATGCGGCGCTTGCGTTTCGGAGTCGATTCGTTGACGATTGCGGCGCTGTTGAGCGTCGCGTTCGGGACGGTCACGAGGATGTCGTCGCGGGTCCGGACGACCGTCGAGCGCACGGAGATGTCCTCCACACGACCGCGCTCGCCGGTCTCCAGGACGACGTAGTCGCCGACGCGGTAGGTCCCGTCGAGATACAGCGACAGCGAGCCGAAGAAGTTCGCCAGCGTGTCCCGTGCGGCCAGGCCGACGATGATCCCGACGATGCCGGCCGAGGCCAACAGCGGCGTGACGTCGATCTGCCAGAGGACGAGCAACAGGAAGACCCCGACGATGGAGATCACCGCGCTCCAGACGTTCTGGAGGATCGGCACCATCTGACGGTCGACGTACTTGCTGTCGGTGACTGCCGTCGAGACCTTCCGGCCCAAGCGGATCAACGTCACCATCCAGACGACGATGATCGCCGACAGCGTCCCCGCCTCCAGCTGGACCGCGATCCCCGGCGAGACCTCGTAGAAGTCCGTCGCGACGTAGGCCCCCACGAGTCCCAGCGAGAGGTACACCGCCGTGTGCAGGTTCCGGAGGACGATGTCGTCGACGTCGCCGTCGATCCGGGCGGTGACCTGTCTGACGAACCGGTCACCGACTGTGTGAACGAGCGCGGCCAAGGCGAGAAAGCCGACGACGATGACGACGATACCCTGCCAGGGGGCGAGCCCGGCGAGTAGTTCCACGACGGGACGGTCCAGTTGCATGCCACGTCTACGCGACTGGAATATAAATACTGCTACCGTCGGAGTAGCGGAACCGAACCGGTTTTGCCGTCGGGCGTCGCCCTGCATGACGTGAATCCGATTCTCGTCGCGATCGTCCTCGGCCTCCTCCAGGGGATCTTGGAGTGGATTCCGGTCTCCAGCGAGGGCGGGGTAGCCATCGCGTCGACGGTGCTGACCGGCGTCGACCCCGACGCCGCGACCAGGCTGGCGCTGTTCCTCCACGCCGGGACGGCCGTGGCCGCTGTCGCGTACTACCGGGGCGAGATTCGTGAGTTGGCCGGCGACGCCCGATCACTGACCCGACGACCCTTCGCGGACGAGACGGCCGACCTCTCCTTTCTCGCGCTCGCGACGCTGGCGACGGCCGTGACCGGCCTGCCGGCCTATCTACTGCTCGACGCGGCCGTCTCCGGGCTGGAAGGCGGGCTCTTTCTGGCGCTGATCGGTGGCCTGCTCGTCCTGACGGGAGTGCTCCAGCGGTTCGCTGTCGCGGTGTCGCTGGGCCAGCGGGCGCGGCCGGACTGGGTGGACGCGCTCCTGGTCGGCGGGCTCCAGGGACTGGCGATACTCCCCGGGATCTCCCGGTCGGGGACGACCGTCAGCGCGCTGTTGCTCCGCGGTCACGAGGGCGAGTCCTCGCTCCGGCTCTCCTTCCTGCTGTCGATCCCCGCCTCGCTGGCCGCCAACGGGTTGGTGCTCGCCACCGACGGGGTCCCGGCGATCGAACCCGCAAGCGCCGTCGTCGCGCTCGCGGTCAGCGCTGTCGTCGGCTACCTCACCGTCGGCGCGCTGGTCCGCCTGGTTCGGCGGGTCCCGTTCTGGTCGGTCTGTTTCCTGTTCGGAGGACTGGGACTCGTCGGCGGTCTCGCCGTCGCGCTGTGACCCCAGTCTTTTCCACAAGCGGAGACGAACACCGGGGCGATGAGCGACCCTGATCCCGCGGACATCGCGCCGTTGTGGCTCTGGAAGGGGACGGCCGCGAGCGGCCTCGCTGCCGTCCTCTCCGCTGCTGCCCTCCCGAACAGCCTCGACTGGCTCACCCTCGGACTCGTGGGCGTCGCCGCCGTCGGCGTCCTCGCTCTCCTGTATCGGTGGGGCCAGTACCGAGACAGCGACGGCGGTGACACCGACCGCCGGGAGAAAGAGATGCGAGCCGAGGCGGGTGGGTACGGCGGCAACGGCGGCGGTTGACGGGGCCGCTCTCCCGGGCTTCGGTGTGGAACTTATATACCCTTCGGGGTCAATTTTCCGGCGATAGCGGGCATGAGTGGTGACGAACGAAAGGTAGTCGACACGTCCGGCGATTTCCGCTACGCCGTTCGGGACGGACAGGCGGTGGACGGCCAGTGGCAATCGTGCCGGATCGTCGTCACCAACAAACGCCTCGTGTTGGCGACAAACGGGAACCGACAGGCCATCGCCCACTCGAAGATCGAGGTCCCGGACGATCCCGAGGCGCTGATCCCGGACGACGTCGGCGGGTCGGTCACGCCCCTTCGTGTCGGCGACAACGTCCTGCTCGTCGACGCGGGGATCGAGGACTTCGAGAGGGAGTACTGCCGTGCGACACTCCAGGGGGAGGTCATCCTCGCCCGGACCCCGGCGGTCGTCGGCGGCGTCGTCCAGGAGGACACCGACTGGAGCAAGGCCCGGTTCTCCCTCGACGACGGCGAAGTCCGCCTCCAGTTTCCCGGTGGCGACACGACGACGTTCGACATCGAAGACGTGGGGACTATCGAGAGCAGCGAGAGCACCGTCATGGGGGATTCGAGACGCGTCATCGAGGTCGAACACACCGACCAGCAGGACCGCAGCGTCGAGACGCATTTCTCGGGGATGGCCCACCACACGAACGCGCTGGCGGCACTGTTCACCCGCGTCGTCGAGGCCCGCGAGGACGACTACGAACTCTCCGAGATGGAGAGTCAGGTGTTGATGGCGCTGTACTCCGGGGTTTCGCCGTTCGAGATGTCCGACTTCGTCGGGATCAGCCCCGACGAGGTCGAGGAGATCTACCAGCGGCTCCTGGAGATGGGTGCCGTCGACGAGGTCCGGACCCGGACGGAAGTCGCGTTGAACGCCCAGGGGCGGAACATGGCGAGTGAAGCGATGAGCGGGGAGTAGGGCGATTCCGAACGCAGTGCGGAATCTCCGAGAGCGAGCGGCGACGGCAGGAGCCGTGAGCAGTAGCGAGACTCCACCCTTCGGTCGGGTCTCGGAAACGCACAGCGACGAGCTGAACGACCCGCGAGCAGCGAGACGCCGAGGACTCACGGCGTGCGTTCACCTGCTCGGCTGTTCGCTGTCGTCCAGCAGCGAGGAGACCACCAGCCGCTTGATCGCGCGTCGAAGGAGACCGCTGGCTGCTGGTTGCGAGATATCCAGGTCGGCGGCGACCTCACCGAGCGTCGCGTTCCGGGGCTCCTCGAAGTACCCCGATTCGACCGCGAGGAGGAGTGCCTCCCGCTGGCTGTCGGTCAACCCAGCGTCGGTACTCCCGAGGCTAGCGTACTCGTTCACGCGCAGCAGTTCGATGTCGATGTCGTTCTGTCGGGCGTACTCCCACAGGCGGTCCAGATTCGTCCGCTCGGACAGCCAGACTGTCAGATGCCAGGCGCTACCCGCGTTCTCCATGTCGAGGATGACACCGCCCGCGGTCGAGATGACCGGCGAGAGCACCGTCGCTTCGTCCGAGTACTCCACGCTGTAGATCGCCTTCCCCTCTCCGGTTTCACGAACCCGTTCGAACTCCCCGATGGTGTGATCGTTCCGTAGCCCGTCCTCGAACCGGCCGAGATCGGCCGACTGCACTCGATAGAAGAACTTCCCGGAGGTCGGGTCAGTTCCCGCCTCCGATACCGACCTGACAGTCGAACTGCTGTCGTGACGGACCGCTCCCGTGAGGACGATGTCGGGATGCTCGACTTCGACGACTGCTTTGATATCGGCCATTGTTCTGTCGGGAAATCGTCTTCGGGGTACTTCGCGATCGGCGGGCCTTCGGACGCTCGGCGGAGACCGACACTGGAACACGTTCGATTGCCGTCGTATCGGTGGCCCTTCGGCGGGTCACGTCGCTCGGTTGGCTATGACCTTCAAATACGACGGGAGTGCTGATATACGTATGCCTCGCGCGTGTCGTTCGGACTGCCGAGTCGATTCAGAACCGCAGGGGTGAACCGGCTCTCCTGTGGACTCGTCTACGGCTATCTCGATTGAGCGACACCGTTGTCGAACAGCGTCGCCCAGACCGACTCCAACCGATCGACTACCAGCGGGGCAGTGGACCCGGCGGGGAGGTAGAACTTCGGTTCGGCCGTTTCGGGGCTGTCCTGGATGCGGGGTCTCTGTGTCATACAGATAAACGAAGGGGGCCGTACCGCATCGGTGTCCGGCTTATCGGTATAAGACCTTTATATACTGCCGGCGAACGCTGGACGTTCCGGGGCGGACCTTTCAGTCGGCCTCGGTACTCACTGCGTCCAGCGACCAGAAGAAGCCGTAGTAGGCGACGACGCCGCCGGCCAGGGCGAGGTAGTACACCCACTGGGGAGCGCCCAGGAGCACGTCGAAGATAACGGTGACGACGGTCACCCAGGTCAGAGCGAACACGAAGTCGACGACCATCCCGGAGCGGTGCTCCTGGACGTGCTCGCCGATCGTTTCGAGCAGCCCCTTGCCGGATGCCATCGGCACGATCAGTCCTCCTCGTGTTCGTCGACGACGAGCACCGGGACGTGGGTCGACCGGAGGACGCGCTCGGTGACGCTCCCGAGCAGTGCCCGTCGGACGCCGGATCGGCCGTGACTACCCATCACGACGAGGTCGATGTCGTTGCTGTCGGCGTAGCCGGCGATGACGTCGTGGGGGGTCCCCACGCGGACTTCCTCGCGGACTTCGACGCCGTGGTCGGCGGCGACCGAGGTGACCGCGCCGGTCGCCTCGTCGGCCTTCTCTTTGAGTTCGGTCATCTCGCCGAAGTTCCCCTGTCTGATGCGGTCGACCTGTTCGGTACCGAGGCCGAAGTTCACGGCGTTGACGTCCACGACGTACAGCGCGTGGAGTTCGGCGCCGTATTTCTCGGCCAGATCGACCGCGTGGTCGACCGCGGCGTTCGCGGTGTCGCTTCCGTCCGTCGGAATGAGGATATGGTCGTACATTGTTAGTCGTCCGCGGGCGTCTCGCCGCCGCTATTGGAGACGATGTCTTCCGCGCTCTGTTGCTGACCCATCGGTTCGGGGCTGTGACACTGTCGGACCATCTTCTTGGTCTCCAGTGGTGGCTCGGGGGTCACCAGCGAGACGGCAATCGTGACCAGGAACACCAGCGGGGTCCCGATAAGTGCCGCGCCGATCGGCGGGACGTACTGTGCGTAGATGGGGATGATCGCCTGTCCGGGGCCGCCGGCGATGTCGGCGAGGAAGCCGACGTAGGCCGGCAGGACGCTGTTGACGACCGAGCCGATCCACAGCAGCAGGCCGGTCGTCATACCGGCCAGCGCACCCTGTCGGTTGGTGTTCTCCCACCACAGACCCAGGAAGAACATCGGGAACAGCACGGTTCCGGCGAGGGAGAACGCGTAGGCGACCAGTTCGCCGATCAGCGCCGGCGGGTTGAACGCGGTGACGGTCACCAGCGCGCCGATGGCGACGATGGTCGCCCGGCCGATGAGGACCTGCTGGCGCTGGGTCGCGTCGGGGTTGATCAGTTCGGAGTAGATGTCGTGGGCGACCGCCGAGGAGGCCGTGATGAACAGCCCCGCGGTGGTCGCGATCGCCGCGGCCATCCCGCCGGCGGCGACCAGCCCGACGAACCACGTCGGCAGGTCGGCGAACTGCGCCGCGAGGACGACGATGACGTCACCTTCCGCGCCCGACATCGCCTGTTCGCCGTTGTAGACCGCGTCGGGGGAGATGTTGTTGACCGCCGCGAACAGGTCGACGCCGAAGGCGGCCATCGCGGGCGCCGCCCAGTACAGCAGCATGATGAAGAACAGGCCCGAGACGGTCGACCAGCGGGCCGTCCGCTCGTTCTGGACCGTGTAGAACCGCACCAGGACGTGTGGGAGGCCACAGGTCCCGAAGATCAGCGAGAACGCCGTCGCGACCCACAGGTAGTAGGAGTTCGCCCGGAACGGCTCGGAGAACTGCCGGCTGAGTTCGCTGAACAGCGCGCCGTACTCGATCTGCGGGAGGATCGTCGAGTAGCCCTGGCTGAACCCGACCACGTAGACGCCGGCCAGGAACGCGACGATGAGGATGACGTACTGGACGGCCATGTTCTTGGTCGCGCCCAACATCCCCGACAACGCGAGGTAGCCGACGGTGATCGTCATCATCACGACGATCATCGGGATGATATCGAGTCCGAAGACGTACTGGCCGACAAGGCCCATCCCGCGGGCCTGGCCCACCGAGTAGACGTACGCGATCAACAGCGTGGTAAACGCCGCCAGCGCGCGGGCCATCGGCGAGTTGAACCGGTCGGCGACGAAGTCCGGCGCGGTGTACTTCCCGAACCGGCGCATCTGTGCGGCCAGGAAGATGAGCAGGACGAAGTAGCCCGTGGTCCAGCCGACGATGAAAGCCACCCCGTAGAAGCCCGAGAGGGCGACCAGCCCGGCCAGTCCGAGATAGGAGGCGGCCGACATCCAGTTCGCGCCGATCGCCATCCCGTTCTCGATGTTCCCGATGCCCCGGCCGGCGACCCACATCCCCTCGGTGTCGGCCACCTTGAAGACGTAGCCGATGACGAGGAAGGAGGCCATCATCAGGAAGACGATGATCGCCGGCAGGAGCTTGAACGAGATGTCGAGCGCCTCCGCCTGGAGCGGGATCACTGTTCGACACCTCCGTCGGTGGCGGCCGCGTCGTCCGGGCCGCCGCCGGTGTCACCACCGGTGTCGGGCGTGCTGTGATCGATCCCGTACTTCTCGTCCAGGCTGTCCCGTTTCCGGGCGTAGATCGCCGCCAGGATCAGCGCCCCCGTCGGCGCACAGAAGGCGACGAGGAAGTAGTGCAACGGGAAGCCGAGTACCGGCATCGTCTGGCTCATCGGGCCGGGTGCGATAGCGGTGAGCGTGACCGGCCCGAAGACGATCAACGCCCAGACGACGAAACTCGTCCAGACCACCCGGAGGTGGTCCCGCATGAACGCCGTACTCGGTTTGAGGATGTTCACCTCCTCGTCCAGGTAGTTCGTGTTTCGGTGTGCCTGTGCTGGCTGTGTGGCGGTACCGCCGTCGGTCTCGACGCTATCGTGAGTGTCGTTATCTGTCATGGATTGTCGACTGCATGTGTGTCTGTTGTCCGTCCCGAATCCGCGTCTCAATTCGACAGGTGCGGGGCTCGCTCAGTCCCCGCGCACCTTCGTCGCGATATCGCTGACGACGTCGGGGTTGCGCAGCGTACTGGTGTCGCCCAGTTCCTCCCCGTTCGCGATGTCTTCGAGCAACCGCCGCATGATCTTCCCGGACCGAGTCTTCGGCAGCTCAGGCGTGAAGATGACCTGCTCGGGCCGGGCGATCGGGCCGATCGCGTCCTCGACCGCCTCGATGATCCGCTCCCGGAGCTCCTCGTCCTCGTCGGCACCGTCCTCGGTGATGACGTAGGCGTAGACGGCCTCGCCTTTGATCTCGTGGTTCCCGCCGACGACGGCGGCCTCGGCGACCCCCTCGACGCCGACGATGGCGCTCTCGATCTCCATGGTCCCGAGGCGATGCCCCGAGACGTTCAACACGTCGTCGACGCGACCCAGGACGGTGATGTAGCCGTCCTGGTCGATCTTGGCCCCGTCTTCGGGGAAGTACACCCAGTCTTCGGGGTCGTCGCTGTCGATATCGGAGTACTCGCGCCAGTACTCGTCGATGAACCGCTCGTCGTTCTTGTAGAGGGTCCGGAGCATCCCGGGCCAGGGCTTGTTCACCACGAGGTAGCCGGCCTTGCCGGCCTCGACCGGGCTGCCGCTGACGTCGACGATGTCGGCGCTGAGGCCGGGCAGAGGCGGGCCGGCGGAGCCGGGTTTCATGTCCCCGACGCCGGGCAACGTCGTCAGCATCATCCCGCCGGTTTCGGTCTGCCACCAGGTGTCGACCACCGGGCAGGACTCGTCGCCGATGTGCTTGTAGTACCATTTCCAGGCCCGGGGGTTGATCGGCTCGCCGACGGTGCCCAGCAGGCGCAGGCTGGAGAGGTCGTGGCTGTCGGGGTACTCCTCGCCCCACTTCATGAACGCCCGGATCGCCGTCGGTGCCGTGTACAGTTGGGTCGCCTCGTAGTCCTCGATGATCTGCCAGAGGCGGTCCTTGTCCGGGTAGTCCGGCGTCCCCTCGTACATCATCGTCGTCGTCCCCAGCGCCAGCGGGCCGTAGATAATGTAGGAGTGGCCCGTGATCCAGCCGATATCGGCCGAGCAGAAGTACGTGTCGTCGGGCTTGATGTCCAGGACGGCCTGGCTGGTCCAGGCGGCATACGAGAGATACCCACCCGTCGTGTGTTTGACGCCTTTGGGTTCGCCGGTGGTCCCGGAGGTGTACATCAGGAACAGCATGTCCTCGGCGTCCCGGGAGACCGGCTCGACGCTCTCGCCTTCGTGGGCAGCGGAGAGTTCGTCGAAGGCGACCTGGTTGTCGGCGTAGTCGTGGTCGAAGCCGTCCCCGTCCAGCAGCCGTTCGGCGACGGCGACCGTCTGGACCTCGTGGTCGACGCCCTCTAGTCCCTCGTTTGCCTTCTCCAGGTGGTCGAGCGGGTCACCGCGCCGATAGTAGCCGTCACAGGTGACCAGATACTCGGAGTCGGCGGCGTTCATCCGCGTGGCCAGCGCGTCCGCCGAGAAGCCGGCGAAGACCACCGAGTGGGGCGCCCCGATGCGGGCACAGGCCAGCATCGCGATGGGGAGCTGGGGGATCATCGGCATATACATCGTGACGACGTCGTCTTCGCCGACTCCCTGCTCGCGCAGTGCCGCCGCGAACTCGTTGACCTCGCGGTGGAGTTCTTCGTAGGTGTAGGTGACGTTGTCCTCCTCGACGGGTTCGCCGACCCACTCGATCGCGGCTTCGTCGCCGCGCTCGTCGAGATGCCGGTCGACACAGTTCGCCGAGGCGTTCAGTGACCCACCTGTGAACCACTCGTAGAAGGGGGGGTTCGAGTCGTCCAGTACCTGGTCGTAGGAGTCCTCCCAGTCGAGTAAGTCGGCGGCCTGTTCCCAGCAGGCGGGCCAGTTCTCCTCGAACTCGTCGTAGATACCCTCGTCGGAAATATTGGCCTGCTCGACGAACGATTCCGGCGGTTCGAAGACCGCCTGTTCCTCGAGCCGGGCCTCCAGTTGCACATCTTCTTCTGACATAGTCTATAACCAACAATACCCAGGCGGCATATAAACGGGGTAGCTAATTGTGCTAACGCGTAGCCCGGTTCAGGGCGAATCTTCGACGGGACCGTCGGTGAAGAACGCGGTCAGAACCTTCTGTTGTGCCCGTCTGAGGTGGTTGTGTAGTGTCGGTGAAGAGACGTCCAGCGAGTCGGCCAGCTCCTCGGCCGTCGAGCCCCGCGGCCACTCGAAGTAGCCGCTGTGGAACGCCGCCCGCAGGACCGTCTCCTGGCGGTCGGTCAGCCGGTCCGACAGCCGGTCGCGAAAGCCCGTCTCGCTCTCGACGGGCCGGTCCGTCTCGCGTTTGGCGGCCAGGGTCGTCTCCGGGTACGCGGCGACGACGGCGTCGACGACGGGACGAACGTCGGTGTCGCCGGGCAGTTCGGTGACCAGCGTCGCGGTTCCGTCGGCGACTGTCAGTTCCTGGACCCGTCCACCACGTTCGATCAGCGCGAGCGCGGGCGCGTCGGTGACGACGACCTCCAGCAGGGCACCCTCGCCGTAGTCCTCGATGAGGCGTGCGTCGGAGACGTCCGTGGCGTCGGTGAGGTGTGACAGCACCGGGCCGGCCGATGCTCCCTCGACGGTGAGATAGTACAGTAACGACCCGCCGCCGACGGGGACTAGTCCGGAGAGTTCGACCGTACAACCGAGCGCGGTCGAGAGGCCGACGGTCACCGCGTGGCTGTCCGTACACTCGAAGGTCAACTCGGTCACGGTATCGGCAAGCAGGAGCCGCTTGCGCTGGACGGCTGCCAGCCCGTGGCCGATCTGTGCGCCGAGCGCCGCAAGCAGGTCCCGCGTGGCGTCGTCGACGGCGTCGGTCCCGACGGCCAACACGCCGGCGACGGTGTCGCCCCGGACGATCGGGACCGCGACGAACCCGCCGTCCTCGACGACACGCACCGTTCCGTCGTCGACGACGGCCGTCAGCGGTGTCTCGTGGCGTTGGAGCTGCGCCGTCGCGGTCTCCGGCTCGGTTCCCGCCGTGGCCTGGCGTGTGAACCCGTCGCCGGTCCGTTCGGCGACCCACGCGAACGCGAACCCCTCGGTCTCGGCGACGCGATCACAGACCGTCTGTTCGATCTCCGTCCCCGTCCCGGCGCCGACCACCGTCTCGCCGATATCGGCGAGGACGGCGGCGAGCCGGCGGAGCGTGGGGGATGTCCCGCCCTCGCCGGTCCCGCCGACTGCCGCTAACACGTCGGTTCGATCGGGCTCGCTCACGAGCGGTTGCAACCGGTCAAGTCGCTCCCACCCGCCCAGCGCACAGACGACGTGGGGCGGGACACCGTCGTCTAGCAGCGCGGCGGCGAACCGCCAGCGAAGGTCCCGGGAGGAAACGTCGGCTAGTTCCGGATGGTCCTCGGCCGCGCGGGTGGCGACTTCGCCGACCAGCATCTGGAGCCGGCGGGGTGAGACATCGAACAGCGGTTCCTCGGCGTCCCGGCCGTTCGACCGGGCGTACTTCCGGACGTCGTGTTCCACGTCGGCCGGGAGGTAGGTCTCGCGGGCGATCCCGTCGTCGGCCCGGACCGCGAGGAAGTACGCGTCGCCGTCCGGCTCGATGTCCCCGGTCCGGAGCCGACACATCTCGGCCGGCCGGAGCCCGACTTCGGCGCCCAACCGCACGACGAGATCGGCCCGGTGCGTGTCGGCGGCTCGACGGAGCCGCCGGTAGCCGCGCCGGCCGAGTACGTCCGGGCTCTCTGTCATCTGTTTCGGTTATTTTGAGACAGCCGAAATAAGCCTGTCGCAGCCGTCCGACTATCCTCGGGGCTCTCGTCGATATTTGTTGTTCAAGTAGTGGAACTGGCCGATAGCTGTTTCGACTATTAGAGAATATCCGAAACGCTGTCACCGGTTCGAGGTGGTCGTCCGCAACTCGCCGAGGATCGCCGGGTTCCGCAGGGCGCTGATGTCGCCCAGTTCCTCGTCGTTGGCGACCGCCGTCAGGAGCCGTCGCATCACCTTCCCCGAGCGGGTCTTCGGGAGGTCGGGGGTGAAGACGATCTCGCGGGGGGTCGCCATCTCGCCGATGGCGTCGGCGACGGCGGCCTCGATCTCCTCGCGCAGGTGCTCCTCGGAGCGACCGCGCTCGGGCGAGACGTAGGCGTAGATCGCCGTCCCCGTCGTCGGGTGGTCAGCGCCGACCACGGCCGCCTCGGCGACGCCGGGAACGCCGGCGACCGTCGATTCTAGTTCCATCGTCGAGAAACGCCGCCCCGCGACGTTGATCGCGTCGTCGACCCGTCCCAGGAACGTTAGATAGCCGTCGTCGTCCTCGACGACGCCGTCCTCGGGGTAGTAGCGCCACTCGTCGCCACGGGTGGCCGCTTCACCCCACCGCTCGCCGGCAAGCAGGGACTTCGGCATCCCGGGCCAGGGACGGGTGACGACGAGTTCGCCCGCGGTCCCCTGCTCGACCGCCTGGCCGGCAGGGTCGACGACGGCCGTCTCGATCCCGGGCAGTGGCTTGCCCGCCGACCCGGGTTTCATCTCGTCGACGCCAGGCAGCGTCGAGACGAGGATCGCGCCGGTCTCGGTCTGCCACCAGGTGTCGACGACCGGGCACTCGCCGCCGCCGATGTGCTCGCGGTACCACTCCCAGGCGCGCCGGTCGATGGGTTCGCCGACGGTCCCCAGCAGGCGCAGGCTGGAGAGGTCGTGTTCGGCGGGGTACTCCTCGCCCCACTTCATGAACGCCCGGATCGCCGTCGGCGCTGTATAGAAGACGTCGACGGCGTAGCGGTCGATCAGCTCCCACAGCCGGTCTTTCTCGGGGTGGTCGGGCGTCCCGTTGTATAGGACCGTCGTCGTCCCCAGCGCGAGCGGGCCGTAGACGATGTAGGAGTGGCCGGTGATCCAGCCGATGTCGGCCGAACACCAGTAGGTGTCGTCGGGCTTGATGTCCAGGACGGACTGGCTCGTCCAGGCGACGTGGGCGAGATACCCGCCGGTCGTGTGGTCGACGGCTTTGGGTTCGCCCGTCGTCCCCGAGGTGTAGATCCGAAAGAGCGGGTCGTCGGCGGCCCGCGGGACCGGTTCCACGTCGGTCCCGCGGTGGCGCTCCAGCAGGCTGTCGTAGTCGTGGTACCCCTCGCCGAGGTGGACGTCCAGTCCCAGGCTGTCGACCACGACCACCTCGACGGCCTGTTCGACCGCGATGCGGGCGTTGTCGGCCTTGTTCTTCTGTGCGACGGCGCTGCCACGCCGGTAGTAGCCGTCACACGTGACGAGATACTCCGAGCCGGTCCGCTCCATCCGCTCGGCCAGCGCGTCCGCCGAGAAGCCGGCGAAGACGACGTTGTGGCGAACGCCCAGGCGGGCACAGGCAAGCATCGTGACCGGGAGTTCGGGCACCATCGGGAGGTAGACCGTCACCACGTCGTCCTGGGTGACCCCCCGTTCGCGCAGGGCCGCCGCGAAGGCGTTGACCTCGCGGTACAGCTCCCGGTAGGTGTAGCTGCGGGACTCGCCCAGGTGGCCCTCCCAGATGAGCGCCAACTGGTTCTTACGTTCGGGGAGGTGTCGATCCAGGCAGTTGTACGAGGCGTTGAGCCGCCCGCCGGGGAACCACTCGAAGGGTGGCTCCTCGCTGCCGCGGAAGACGGCGTCGTACTCGCGGTCCCACTCCAGCAGGTCGGCCGCGGCCGCCCAGCAGTCCGGCCAGTCGTCCTCGAACCGCTCAGTGATCGAGGGGTCCTGGACGTTGGCCTGCTCGGTGAACCACGACGGCGGGTCCAGGGCTGGCCGTTCGGAGAGGGCCGTGTCCCGGCCCGACCCCTTACCCGGTGTCATCGGTGTAACCTTTGTGCCGTCGGGGAAAAACGTTCCTTCTAGCTACGTCTGACAGTCCCGGAAGGTGTTGTCTTTCCCCGCTCATACGCACCGATAGCACAATTTGACTGCCAGTGTGTGCATTCAGTGGCACCAAATTCATGCAACTGGGGGAAATACCCTCCAAACGTGCATGGACGACACTGAAATTGAACGCGAAGCGCCTGGCGAACTCGTCCCCTACGGGAGACGGTCGTATTTCAGACCTGACCCACTACCGCCGGCTCGTGACCTCGAACTGACGAGGGAGTTTTACGAACTCCTCGCCGATGCGACCTTCTGGCTCGGAAAGCTCAGCGGCATCAGCCTGGAACTGGATTTCCCACCCGTCCTCTACACGTCACTCCTCCGGAAAGAAGCGATGGAATCCGCCGAGATCGAAGGCGCCGATGTCGACTACAACGCTCTTTACAGGCTCGAAACGCGACAACTCGACGAGACTGTCGATAACGAGAGAGACAGCGATACGAAAGACACACAGGAGGTTCTCAACTACGAGCAGGCGGTCGAAGACGGACTCGACACGCTTGATAACGGTGAATCACTCTCCGTCGAACTGTTCCATGGCCTCCATGAAACGCTACTGACCGGTGTTCCCGACGATCGCGTCGACACCGACACCATCGGTCGCTACAAGACGACGCCGAACCACCTGGGCGATTTCTTCCCGCCGGTACCGAACGAGATAGATGGCCTGATGGACGCGCTGGTGACGTACTACCGGACCGGCGGGAGCTACCACACGCTCGTCGATATTGCATTGTTTCACTACCAGTTCGAAACGATCCATCCGTACGGTGATGGCAACGGACGGCTCGGTCGCCTCCTCATTACACTCCAGTTGTACGACCGTGGGCTGCTCGAACGGCCGAACCTCTATCTCAGCGAGTACTTCAATCGGAACAAGGAGGCGTACGTGGACCGGATGGGGGCTGTTCGGGCCCGTGGCGACTGGGAGGACTGGCTGTCATTTTTCATCCGTGGTGTCGCGAGACAGGCTGAGGAGTCCGTCGAGCGGACGCTCGCTCTCGACGACCTGCGGCGTCGCTACCAGGCGGAGTACGGCGGCGTCCAGTACTCGAAAAACCGTCTGGCGTGTCGCCTTTTCGAACAGCCCTATCTGACGATACAGTCGGCCGCAAACTCGCTCGACGTCGAACGGTCGACCGCCTCCCGCGCCATCGACACGCTGGTTGACGAGGGCCTCTTGGAGGAAGTGACAGGAAACCAGCGCAACAAGGAGTACCGTGCCCGCGAGATCTTCGAGATCCTCGAACGGCCACCGCAGACGTACTGAGTGAACCGGAGGCCGTTCGCAACGCCGATGCCACGACCGATCCCCGGCGCGCGATATGAATTACTTTATCGCCAGCCCGTGAACGTCGACGGGATGTCACGCCCTGACATCGGTCCGCAGTCGTTCGACGGCGGGCCGCTGATCCCTGTCGTAACGTACGTGTTGACGGTCCTTGTCCTCTCCGCGCTCGCGCTGGTCTCCACAGGCGGGTCGCCATCCCCGCTTGCTGGGATCGCGTGGGGTGTCTTCCTCGTCGGCCTCGCGGTCGGTGCCTTCCTCGCCGAGGGGATCGAACCGCGCTCGGTCGTCCCGTCCGTCCGCTCACTCGGCGTCGCACTCGCCGTCGTCACCGCGTTCTGGGCGCTCTACAACGCCGTCGCGGCCGTGCTCGCGATCGGCGGTGTTCCCGGGTTCTCCGCCGGCGCGTCGCGAGTCGCGGCCCACCCGCTCCTGTATCTCGCGGCGTTCGGAAGCTCGTTGCTGTTTACCGCCCTTCCGGAGGAACTCCTCTTCCGGGGGTACCTCCAGGGGAGCGTCGCCTCCTTGGTCGGCGAGCGGAGCCGTCGGGCAACCGGCGTCGGGATCAGCGTCGTGGCCGTACTGTTCGCGCTCTTCCACCTCCCGCGGTGGTTCCTCATGTCCGGCCACAGCGTCGGTGTCGATCTGGCCGCCCGCCTACTCGGACTGACCGCGGCCGGACTCGCATTCGGACTCGTCTACGCGCTGAGCGGGAACCTCTGGCTGGTGGCGCTGTTCCACGCGACGATGAACCAGCCGCCGTTCCTCGTGACTGTCCACACCGAGGGCTTGGTCCACTACCTACTCCCGTTCGTCGAGTACACTGCCATCGTCGCGGCCGTGTTCGCGCTCTATCGGCTGACCGGAACCGAAGGACCGCTGTTCGGTCGTCCCGGCGTGTCTGCCTCCGTGCCGTCTGACGACTGACCGGGCGGCCGCCCTGCACTTCTCCCCAGGGTTGACCCACCGCCAATTGTCGCAGGCGATACTGGCGGCGGAACTTATATTCTCGATTGTCTATAAGGGCACAACTGAGGCAGTTACGGGGATGAGCAACACCGAGAAGAAGATCGCGGACACGCAGGGGAAGTACCTACTCGCGGTGTCCCAAGGCCAGCGGCTGACCGACGCCGAGTGGCAGAACTGCCGGATCATCCTCACCACCGAACGCATCGCGCTGATGGCCGACGACAAGCGCCAGATCGCGCTCGACGAGATCGACCGGATCGCCGACCGTTTCGACGTCAACCAACAGAGCGCCGGCGTCTCCGAGTACGTCGGCTTCCACGTCGGCGAGGACGTGATCCTCGTCTCCGCGTCGAACCACGCCGAGTTCGAGACGGACTTCTATCGGGCGAGCCTGAACGGCGCGGTCATCCGGGTCCAACATCCCGCACTGAAAGGCGGCGTCGTCCAGAACGCCGAGTGGACGAAAGGCCGGCTGAAAGTCAGCGACGAGGCGTTGCAGGTCGCGATGGCCGACGGGCAAGCAGTCACCATCGACCGAGCCGACATCGGTGATCTGGCCGTCGAGGACAAGGACATCGGCGGCGAGGAACGGGCCGTCATCGAGGTCGAACACTCCGAGGAAGGGATCAGCGTCGAGACCCACCTCGCCGGCGACGAGTTCCACGCGACCGTCCTCCAGGTCATGCTAGAGGAGAGCGCCGAGCAGAACCGGGCCGATCTGGACCTCTCCTCGACGGAGAAACGCGTCATCATGGCCTTACACTCGGGCGTCTCCCCGTTCGACATCCCGAACTTCGTCGGCATCGACGTCGAAAAGACCGAGGCGATCTTCGACCGGCTCATCGAACTCGACGTGATCAGCGTCGTCCGCGAGCGGACCGAAGTGAACCTGACGACGAAAGGGCGACGGGTCGCTGGCGAGCGGATGGGAGAGCAATGAGCCCATTCGTTCGCACCTCCGAGGAACAAAACGGACGCTTGAGGCGGTGCAACGCGATGACGAGACGTTCGGCGAACTCCTGAACCGATTAGTGGATTCTATTCGCTACCCTGTTCTGACGCGTCCTCTGGGCCGCCTTTGATATCGAGTATATCCGCTGCTACCTCGGTTACTCGCTGCTGATGCTCGGCCGTCGTTCCGGCACCCTGTGCAGCGTCGAGTTGCCCGTCGACGATGGCGTTCTGTTGGGGACCCCACACTTCCGGCGGGTTCGACTTGATGTACTCCACCCAGCGCTTGATCCCCTCGATGCGTTGCTCTCGGTTTCGCTCGTGCTTCCGATCGAGGCGTTCACGAACGTTCGAGTCGCTCATATTCGGATTCCACGTCCAGCCGTGTAACCCACGTTTCGAGTCGTGAGACACTAAGGCTTTCCTCGAAGAGCGTATACAGGTGGACCGCGTCCTCGATGTCTTTTTGTGTACCAAGATAGAGCTTGTACGCGATCTGGAGTTCGAGCGGGCCGATTGGGATTGTTTCCCCTCCGATTCGAGCCGTGATCGAGTTCTCCAGAGAGGCGTGGTCGAATTCGTCACGGACGAACTTCACTTCCAAGTGGGGTGTAATTTCGTCGTCGGGGGCGACCCAGATGTTATCGCCGTTTTCGAGCATCTCGTACATCGACGTAAGCGGCATCGCTGGCCCCCAGAACTCTCGCTCATCGAGTATCGAAACGAGCTGATTGACAGTCGTTGCATCGACGGGTTCGATCAGCACGTCCACGTCTTCTGTGGACCGTGCTCGGCCAGAGAGGATCGAGACGTACCCCGCGATGTAGACGTGGTCGATATCCACCTGACCGAGGACCTCGGAGAACTCGATCGCCAGTGTATCGAGTTTGTTGGGCTCACGTTCGACCACGAGAGTGCCATCTCGTAGCGCAACTCCGCTCATGATCGGATTTCACTTGGATACGTCATAAATCAGTGGTTGTCAAATAGGACTCCGTGTGTTTGAGTATCCGCTATCTCTCTGGATGAATGAATCCTCCACGGCGATCTACTCTTCGAAACTAGTGGTAAGCGGACACAAACGACCTGTCCACACCCGTAGGCCCGGCGATACCAGCAGCCCACACACACGGCGCGAAACCCGCCGAGCCCAGAAGGTTGAAGCGGGCCGGCGTCCAGGGTGAGGTATGCACATCGATACCGCGGTCATCCTCGCTGCCGGCGAGGGGACCCGGCTCCAGCCGTTGACACGGAACCGGCCGAAGCCGATGTTACCGGCGGCGAACCGGCCGATCCTCGAACACGTCTTCGACGCCCTGGTCGAGGCCGGTATCGAGCGGCTGGTCGTCGTCGTCGGGTTCAAACGCGACCGCGTCCAGAACCACTTCGGCCCCGCCTACCGCGACGTTCCAATCACCTACGTCCGCCAGGAGAAACAACTCGGGAGCGGGCACGCCCTCGCACAGGCTCGGAGCGAGGTAGACGGTCCCTTACTCGTCCTGAACGGCGATCGTCTCATCGACGCCGGGACGATCGAGGCCGTCGATACATCCTTCGCCGAGACCGGTGACCCGAGTATTGCGGTCACCGAACGGCGAGACACCAGCCGGTACGGGGCCGTCGAACTGCGCGACGGCGACATCGCGGACTTCGTCGAGAAACCGAGCGACGACGGCTACCGGCTGATCAACGCCGGCGTGTACGCGTTCCCCGAGAGCATCTTCCAGTCCATCGAGGAGACGCCACGCACGGCCGGGGAACTGGGGATCACCGACACCATCGAGCGCTTGGTCGCTCACGAACGGGTCCGCGGTGTCGAGGTCGACGGGATGTGGGTCGACGCGACCTATCCGTGGGACCTGTTGACCGTCGCCCGCGAAGTCCTCGAGCGCGGGCAGGTCACCGAGACCGAACGTGATGACGGCGTCTGGGTCGACGACGACGCCAACGTCCACGAGGAAGCCGTCCTGCGTGGCCCGGTCGTCGTCGGGCCGGACTGTGAGATCGGGCCGGACGCCGTCGTCGGTCCACACACCGCCGCGGGCGCGAACGTGACGATCGGTGCCAACGCGGTCGTCCAGCGGTCGGTACTCGACGCGGACACGCGTGTCGGCCCGGGGTCGACACTGCTCGATACGGTCACCGGACAGGACGTGGATCTGGGCGCGAGCACGGTCGTTCCGGGTGGGACCGCCGACGTCCAGGTCGGGACCACCGTCTTCGAGAACCAGCGTCTCGGTGCCGTCATCGGCGACTGGACGACCGTCGACGGTGCCGCAAGTATCGCACCGGGGACGCTGATCGGCACGGACGCGACGCTGCACACGGGCGTCACGGTCGACAGCAACGTCGGCGAGGGCGTGGAGGTGACCCGCTGATGTGTGGCATCATCGGCTGTGTCGGCCGCGGCGACGAGACGCTCGACACGCTCGTCCACGGGCTCTCGAAACTGGAGTACCGGGGCTACGACTCCGCTGGCGTCGCCCTGACGAGTACGGACGAACCGGTCAGTATCTGCAAGAACGCCGGCGACATCGACGGGCTCAAACAGGCGCTGGAGAGCGTCTCGCTGTCGGGCGAGGTCGGGATCGGCCACACGCGCTGGAGCACACACGGCCCGCCGACCGACGCGAACGCCCACCCTCACCAGGACTGTCACGGCTCGGTCGCCGTCGTCCACAACGGCATCATCGAGAACTACCAGGAACTCCGTGACGAACTCGTCGGGGCCGGTCACACGTTCACCTCCGACACCGACACCGAGGTGATCCCCCACCTCATCGAGCGGGAACTGGAAGACGGTGCCAATCCCGAAGCCGCCGTCCGGAGCGCCGTCGCGCAACTCGACGGGAGCTTCGCCGTCGCGGTGGTCGTCGCCGGCACCGAATCCGTCTTCGCCGCGCGCAACGACTCGCCGCTGGTGTTGGGCCTGACCGAGGAGGCGACCTTCCTCGCCAGCGACGTTCCTGCCTTCCGTGATTTCACCGACCAGGTCGTCTATCTCGACGACGGGGAGTTCGCCCGCCTCGACGCCGACGGCTGGACGGTCACCGACACCGCGGGGACCGTCGTCGACAAGGAGGTCAACACCGTCGAGTGGGACCCCGAGGAGACCGGCAAGAGCGGTTACGACCACTACATGCTCAAGGAGATCCACGAGCAGCCACGGGCGCTCCGACAGTGTCTCCGCGGCCGGGTCGACGAGCTATCCGCGAGCGTGGACATCGGCGACCTGGGTGACCTCTCGCCGACGGGCGTCCAGTTCGTCGCCTGTGGGACATCCTATCACGCGGCGCTGTACGGCGCCCAACTGTTCCAGGCCGCCGGCATCCCTGCCCAGGCGTTCCTCGCCAGCGAGTACGCGACCGGTGTCCCACCGATCGGCGATGCGCTGGTCGTCGGCGTCACCCAGAGCGGCGAGACGGCCGACACCCTCTCGGCGCTCCGGGAGGCCCGCAGTCGCGGCGCGCGTACCCTGGCCGTGACCAACGTCGTCGGCTCGACGGTCGCCCGCGAGTGTGACCACGCGCTGTACATCCGTGCCGGCCCCGAGATCGGCGTCGCCGCGAGCAAGACCTTCGCCTCGCAACTGGCCGCGCTGAACCTGCTCGCGTTGGGGACGACCTCGACCGACGACACCCGCGAGGTCATCGCCGCGCTCCGGGACTTGCCCGGACAGGTCCAGTCGATCCTGGACAGCTCGGCGGCCGAGGCGGTCGCCGAACTGTACCAGGACGCCGACGCCTACTTCTTCATCGGCCGGGGCCAGCAGTTCCCCGTCGCGCTGGAGGGCGCCCTGAAGATGAAAGAGATTACCTACAAACACGCCGAAGGGTTTGCGGCCGGCGAACTCAAACACGGGCCGCTCGCGCTCGTGACCGAGAAGACGCCGGTCTTCGCGGTCGTGACCGGCGACGACGAGCGCGCTCGGAAGACCGTCGGCAACATCAAGGAGGTCGAAGCCCGCGACGCCCCTGTGGTCGCGGTGACCGACGGCCAGAACGACGCTGCTCGGTACGCCGACGAGGTGTTGGAACTGCCCGAGACCCACCCGCGGGCCGCGGCCGTGCTGGCGAACATCCATCTGCAGTTGGTGTCGTATCACACCGCAGCGTTGTTGGGTCGGCCGATCGACAAGCCGCGGAACCTGGCCAAGAGCGTGACGGTGGAGTGAACTGAGGCTATCGTTGACCGTCCTCGTCGGGTGGGGCTTCGGGTGGAGCAAACAGCGCGAGACAAAACGCCCACAGGTGGCTATTGGTGACGACTGTTCGAAGCGGCCCTGACCATTGCCACCCGACTGTAAGTACGGTGTGAAGCGTCGACTGGCGATAGACGTGGACCGCATACGAGCAGGCTCGACGAACCGGAGCGACGAATGGACCGACCCTCCGAGTTGCCGAGAGATCGATCACGATCTGGTCGGCGTTCGGCTCGCGGGTGACCCACTGTACGATGGCAGATGCGGTGACCACAGTGGCGAGCCATTCGAGGACTGTCTGTTCAGTCTGACCCGTAATCGACTGTTGATACATCGCAGCGAAACGATTGAAAACGGATGTACCGTACCGATACATGCGCGCTACGTTCGATGTATTGAGTGTCGTATCGATACGAGTGACGAATTCGGAACTGTCCATACCGAATACGGTTACCTCTCAGTGGTGTTCGTCGTTCCAATCCGTGTCACTCGACCGGTGATGACGGCGTCATTTGTCACGACGGTCAGTTCGGTATCGACCCGCAGCGGACGATCGGTGTACCACGGCGTGTCGTCGCGGAGCCACGCAGTGAGTTCGAGGCCGACGAGCGCATGGCTGCCTTCCGTTTCCGGTGCTACATTTCGGATTGTTCCGACAGTCTGCGATCCGACACGGACGTTATCGCCAGTCTCGACGACACGGCCGACACTCTCGTTCACAGCGAGGACGACAGGTACGCTACTTGACTGAATTCGACTGCTGGTCTGGTTGACAGTCATAACCGTGACCGGCGTTCTGTACCCCCGCGTGAGAACGATGCTCTCGTCACCGCCGTACAGGGACCGCTCTCTTCTCAGTATTCCCTGTTCATCGATCGCTGGCCCGGAGAAGTTCCCCCGGTACCGAACACGGGCGACGATTTGCACTCTGCTGTCGGACGTGAACCCCTTCGCGGTCGTTGTCACTTCGTATGAACTTCCGGATTCAGCGAACGCAAGTGTCGAACCCTTGTCTATCGATGCTGCGTCGCTCGATATGGGTACTGTATAAGTGACCGTTGCGTACCGTAGTGGCTGCGATTGGTCGGTCGTATCGGGCGACTCGCTGATGACGAGTGCGACGCCTGCCACTACGACTGTGACCAGAAGGACGACGACGAACGCGTCAACGATATTTACGATTCCGAACAGCGACCCGTCTTCGTCGAGAACTGGTCCCAACCGTCCCGATCCAGCCATACGGCAACTGTCCGGCCTCCTCCGTATGAGTGTTTCGAGGGTAATAGAGCGCGATCCGAGACCCCGACTCACGAACGGACGGCCGAAACACGGATTCCAGCGTCCGCCCGAGCCCGTCTGACCGACTTACTCGTCGCTATCATCACGCGACAGGAGAAATCTGAGAGAATCTATCGCGACCTGATACAGTTGCCGAACGACGATCTTCGCGTCGAACGCGAGCGACTGACTCTGGATGTACTCGATGTCGTATCTGAGCTTCGCCTGTGGGTCGTGGCCGGTCACGTCGTTGATCTGTGCCAGTCCAGTCAGTCCTGGCTTGACGAACCAGCGGCTCCGCCACCCGGTCACGGTCGAGTCGATGTCGGCGTCGAGTTCCGGGCGCTCGGGCCGCGGGCCGACGACGCTCATGTCGCCCCGGAGGACAGCCAGAAGCTGGGGAATCTCGTCGAGATGGGTCGTTCGCAGGACGTGGCCGACACGGGTGATCCGTGGGTCGACACCACCGGCGTCTTCGGCACTGATCTGCGGGCCAGTCTTCGCTTCCGCCCCCGTGATCATAGTCCGGAACTTGTAGATCGTGAACGTATCACCAAACGACGCAGTTCGGCGCTGTGCGTAGAGGACTGGGCCGGCTGAATCGACTTTGATCGCGGCCACAATCACGAGGATGACTGGGGAGAGAACCAGGAGGGCACTACTCGCGAAGAGGACATCGAACGAACGCTTGAGGATGTAATCCTGCAGGTCCCACGGTTCGAGATCCGTCCGGACGAGATCACCACCGTCCGTATCGGCGATCAGCACGCCGTCC
The DNA here is from genome assembly GCF_029278565.1 of Haloarcula halophila. Lineage (NCBI taxonomy): Archaea > Methanobacteriati > Methanobacteriota > Halobacteria > Halobacteriales > Haloarculaceae > Haloarcula > Haloarcula halophila. Next base: position 2,305,351 of record NZ_CP119559.1, read on the forward strand.
GCGTGCTGGCGGTGGACCATCGCCTGGATACCGTGTTCGTAACAGGCGGCGAGCGTCCCGAAGAATTCCTCGCGGTCCGGATGGCGAAAGCCGAGCAAGACGGTGTCGATATCGTGTTCGACCAGTACCTCGGTCAGCCCGGAGAGCCCCCCGAGACGGCGTAGATTCAGTTCGTTTCCGCCGTCGGTCACGTACCGAGTCGCTTGTTCTGGTGGCGTAGTGACGGGGTTCGGTGGCGCGACGTATCCGACCACGTCCATCGTTGCTGCATCCTGAAGCCGTGCCATGATCGTCGCGTCGTCACCGACGATCACCGCTCGACGACTCGTCCGGGGCCGCTGCCGGATGAAGACGAACCACCCTGGAATGACCACGAGGAGACACAGCACGCTGGCCACCAGCGTCGTCCGTGGGAGCCGTGTCGACCAGTCGAAGTACCCGATCGTCGCCAGCCCGGTCGCAGCGAGCATGACGCGCTTGTGTGATAGTTCGACGGTGTCGAGAATCCGACGGGGACGCGGCTTGAATAGCGGCCACAGCGCCCCGACGACGACGACTGCGGTGGTGACAATCTCGTCGAGAAGGTCGCCGTTACCGTAGGTCTCCGGTTGCAGGTTGTTCAGCACCGGCAGTGACGTGACTGCGTGCTGGACGATCGATAGATTCGAGACTGTGACTGCGAGCGTAGTGAGACAGAGGACGCCGCCGACAGCAGCGAGTCGGTAGCGCCACCCGGAAATCATCTTCTAGAAGATAGTAAGTCGAGTATAAAATGTCTATGGGAGCTGTCGTGGTAGTGCTTATTTGGGTCATTATGCAATCGAGAACAACCTATGGCTAGCTTTCAGTTGTTTTTGCTTCGGCATTACTCAAGCTACCCCGTTACCATCCACGACAAGGGCGAACAGCGCAACCCATTTCATTTCACTTGAAAGACTGTCGAGGGGACGGACTAGTTGGCCCTGATCAACCCCGGCGACCTAATTGTTACAACCGGATCACGTGCACTATCGCTATCGGTGTGGTCGGCGAGTTCATCGCCGCAGTGGACAACGAGTTCGAGTTGAATGTATCCGTCGAGCACTTTGAGAATATCTGCGACGAGAGCGATACCCACTAGATGGAGATCGAGACCGTCCGCTACGACGCCCTCGTCACTGGGAAGTTACAGGATTTCAATGCTGGCGTCTATGATCTATTCTAGACGCTGGCATGATTCACCGAAACGACTGAGAACCACGAGGACCGGTTCTTCCATGTCGTGCTGAACGAGAACTGAGCTATGGACGTCCTCGTCACTGGTGCGTGTGACTATATGAGGAGTGGCCTCCTGCTGCTACTCACCGCCGATGATGGGGTTGACCTGTGATCGTTCTCGACGACCTCTCGAAAGGGTTGCCACGGGCCCTGTTCGCGATTCTCGACAGCATATTCGATTTTCGCCGCGGCGACGTTCGGGAGTGCAGCGACGTTGAGAGTGCGAGGCGTGGTGTCAACCGTATGATTTGGCAAGTATTAGTGCAGTGAGTACCCACAACCACCGTGAGGCGACCCTAGCCGCCAACTACGAGAAGATCGAGAACGTCTTGAACGCTGCCGGAACCCGGCGTCAAGTGGATGCTCTTCACCTCCTTGTGTAACATCTACGAGCGGGCGCTAAGTACCGACATTGACGAGACGGTTGACTCGGACCGATCAGCTCCTACGCATATTCGAAACCCCAGTTGGAGGATCTCCTGGTGGAGTACTGGGAGGGGGTCGATATGACCGGGACGGCGTTGCGGATGGCCACCAAGTACGGCCGCTCTCCGGGTGTCCGATTCAACCTCTTGGTCAACTACTTCGTCTTCCGCGCCCTGACCGGCTGACCGTTCACGGTGTACGGCGACGGCTCGAACTGGCGGCCGTTCGTACATGTACGAGACGCGGCACGGACATACTACGACTCCGTGCGACATCTCGATATATGGGACGCCTTCATGTACCATGTCGGGTCGAACGACGGCAACTATCACGTCGCCGAAACCACCGACGTCGGTGCCGAGGGGGTCGCCCCGGTCGACGTACCGTGTCTGGAAGACGAACACTCTGGACCGTCGTATCACGTCGACTTCGGCCGCCTCGAAGGGACCAAGTTCGAAACCGAGTGGACGCTCCGTGATCCTGCTTAGCGATTTACCAACAATGCCTGGCCCAATCGCCACCCCGCATATCGACGTCACCGACGCTGCGGGCTACATCGGTAGCCGCGTCGCACATCAACTACAGCAGGGGCATCCGGACTGGGAGATAACCGCGCTGGACAACTTCCATCTCGGACAAGTGAGAGTGATCGGCGATTTTTAGGCTCAGTACGTCGATATTCGGAACCGGGATTGCCTGGAGTTGGCCCTGGCGAGTCCTGATATCGTGATGGATCTGGCCGCGATTTCAGGCGTCGACAACTGTGAGGAGAATCAAGATTTGGCCTACAGGGTCAACGTTGAGGGCACGAACAACGTTGCCTGGTTCTGCCGGAAGACCGGTGCGGGGTCGATTTTCCCGTCCAGTATGGCTGTGCTCGGTGACCTACAGGATTTCCCGATTACAGTCGATCACCCGCGCGACCCATGAACTGGTACGGCCGGACGAATTTGTTGCGTGAGCGTGCAATCGAGGACTTCGCCGAGGGGCGTTCCCGGCCCACCAGTTCATGACATCGAATCTCTACGGGAGCCGCGAGATCGACGGGCGGACGGTTTCGAAGGGGACCGTGATCAACTTCTTCATCGACCGGGCGCTCGCGGGCAAGACGTTGACCGTGTATGCACCCGGGACGTCGTCGCGGAATTTCGTTCAGGTGAAAGACGTAACGCAGGCGTATCTTCGGGGTGTGGAGCGGATGGTGGAGCAGTTACAGACTAGGGAGACGGGTGTCGAAAAGTACGAGATTGCGAGTGACGAGGATCCGAGCGTGATGGATGTGGCTGAACAGGTACAGGCGGCCGCTTCGGAGCTCCTCGGTGCGGAAGTACAAATCGAACTAGTCGAGAACCCTCGCGGCGACGACGAGACACTCGTCGAGGAGTTCGCAGTCGATACTACGTGTGCTCGAGTGACAATCGACTGGCTGCCAGAACACACCGTCGCTGAAAGTATTCCTCACCTCCTCTAACCGCCAGCAACGAGCTACGGCAGTCCCGAAATCACAGCCCGGCACATACCGAGAAAATCTCTGATCGTCGGAATCGACGCTCTGTGGAGATACTTGACGCCTCTCCGGTACTCACCGCTTGCGAATGCTAGCTTTGCAAGCGAAAAGCGGTGCCGACCGATGACTGGATAACCCTCTAGGGCGAGGTCGACGACCTCCTCGGAGAACTTATTGAGAAACGCTCGACGGGCACGGACTGCCGTCTCGATATCTGGAAACCCGGTGTCGTGTTTTGTGACCAGACACTCATCAACGAACGCCAGTTTCCATCGTTGGAGAAACCGAACGAGGAACTCCCAGTCTTGATGGCGCTCGAACGATTCGTCGAACCCACCTAATTCCGCTAACACCGGGGTTCTAATCAACAGTGTCGACGCGCCACCGTGTGCGAACTCAAGTAAGAGCAGGTCTCGAAGGAGCCGTTCGTCGCCTTCGTATCCGGTCGGTCGTGGGACGAGCGTGTCCACGGTAGTCGTGAGTCGTGACCGCCGTTCGTGCTGGAAACCACAGTAGACGCCACCCCACCTCGCGGACCTGCTTTCGAGACAGGCCACCTGTCGCTCGATTTTCTCTGGGTGCCACTCGTCGTCGGAGTCGAGAAACGCCACGTACTCTCCGGTCGCGGCTTCGATACCCGTGTTCCGAGCGGCGCTTCCGCCACGGTTCTCACTGTGTGATAGATAGGTCACGGCCGACCCGTACTCGTCGACGAGGGCCTCGGTGTCGTCGGTCGAGGCGTCATCGACGACGATGACCTCAATTTCGGAGACGGTCTGGCTCAGTGCGGAGTCGATTGCGCGTGGGAGCACGCTCGCTCGATTGTACGTCGGGATGACCACACTGACCGTGACCATATTGTCTTGTTCGGTACAGTATCCGCCACCAGATATAAATTAGTCGACCAACAGAGTGTGGTGTCGTCGTCCATCCGGGTTCAATCGCCCGTTGAGCAAGACACACACAACGTTTTTACTGAATGTCATCGGAACGCTTGAACAATGCAGCGCCGTGTCGAACTTGTCGTGTGGATCGTGCCTGCGCTGGCGCTCCTTCCGCTTTTGACTACTCCAGTTCCGGTTACGATACACGGGCCACGAGAGATTGCGGGGTACTTTCAAGCACTCGCCCTCGCCCGGATTGGGCTGGAGTCGTACTTTTTGTTGACGCCTCAAGAGAGTTTCAGTGCCCTCCACCTTCACAGCCTGCTGATTGCTCCGCTGGTCGCGTTGGGGTACGTAGAAGGAGGACGCCTCGTCTCGCTACTGGCGGCGATCGGTTCCGTTGCTGGCGCTGGCTACGTCGGGTCACAGCTGGCCGATCAGAGATCAGCGCTTCTCGCCCCGGCTGTGCTGTGGGCACAGCCCGTGTTCGTCCGCCACGCTTGGGTATTCGAGCCTGACACGCTGAGTATCTCGCTGACAACTGGTGCGGTGGCCTGTGTCCTTCGCTATCTCGACACGGAAGATCGTCGCTGGTTTGTCGGCTCTGCAGCCATGCTCGTTCTTGGTATCACGAATCGTATGTGGGAAGCGACGATTGTGCTTCCACTGGTCGTCGCGTTACTGTGGGAGGGGCGTCGACGGGAGGCGCTGTGGATGGCACTACTCGCTCCCTTGACTGCGGCGCTCGTGAGTTTCGTCACCGAGCTTCAACCCTCCGGTGCGAGTACACTCCTCGTTCACAGTACTCGTCAGACCGGCCTCGGTATCTTTCTCAGGCCACGGTTCTGGACCGCGCATCTCGACCTGCACTATGGGCTACCCGCCCCGTACGGGCTAGGACTCACTCTGTTGCTCCCTCTCTCGGTTGGCGCGTGTCTCTACTGGGCAATCCGCGCGCGCCGAACTGGTGAATTACGGGTCGCAGTCTTGGCCGCTTGGCTCGCGAGTGGGCTGGCGATTCCGTTGATGCTCGCTCGTGGCTATCTGATTCACTACTACTATCTCTGGGCGCTGCTAGCCCCGTTTGCTGTCACCGTCGCTCTCGTCGGGAACGACGCGATTGACTGGATTGGGGCTACAGCCGACCAGTCTCCGGATCGAATCCGCAGTACCGTCGTCGCGATACTCGTGGTCGGTGCGCTCACTCACGCGCTGGTCTTTCAGGCTGGTGCGCTCGGCGGCACGACACTCCCGGTCGTCCAACACGTTGATAGCGAGCAGTACAAGAGTTCGGACGCGACGGAAGCGGGTGTAACTCTTCGAACGCTTGACCCACGACATGTGGCGAGCTTATTCGTGGGGTCTTGGGAACAGGATTTCACGAGAGACACTGGCCGGGTCGCGGTCTACAGCGGAATTCTCTTTCGCCAGCGAATTGTTGGCGCTCCTGGCGGTCCCGACCTCGTCACCACCCTCGAAACAGTGACTCCGTGCGAGGCTCAGCAAGCCTCGGATCACGTCGTCGTCCAGAAGGCGAACGGAACGATCTCGGTCCACGACTGCCGGTCGACTGGGTAACCAATCCTGAACCGTGGTCCCGGAGTCACAGAAAGAGCCAAACGAACGAACGTCCAATCAGGGGACAGATGGACCGACCGCCGAATATCGTGTTCCTCGTCTGGGACGCCTGTCGGCTCGACTACGCCCGAGAACATGCCCGGACGTTGTGTGATTTAGGGTCGTCGAATCTCTGGTTCGAGCGAGCGGTTACGCCGGCCCCGTGGTCACTCCCGGCCCATGCATCTCTGTTCAGTGGGCAGTATCCACACGAACACGGGCGGACAGAACTGGGGGACGACCTCGACGGATTGCCCCTTACACGATGTCTGTCTGAGGAGGGATACACCTGCTACGGGGTATCAGCAAACGGGTTCGCTTGTCAGCGGACCGGGTTTCACGACGGATTCGACGAGTTCCACTACACGCGGGGCAGAGAGCGGTTCGACGACGCGCTCGCCGTCTCTGGCGCGGTGTTGGGCCACCTCCGTGAGACGGACGGGAGCAAACCCGGCGTTGCGATTCGGACGACCCGTTCTATTCTGGCCCACGAAAAGCCGTTGAAAAGCCTCGTCAACGCCGGCGCGGTCGGACTTGGGGCCGCCGCGGTTCGATTGCGCCCTCTCCAGCGGATCCCACATCCGCTCTGTGCTGCTGACAGCGGCTACGTGTACTCCTCGCGGGCGAACACGGCCCGACTGGAGACGATCATCCGGCGTGAGGCCGAGACGCAGACTCCGTTTTTCGTCTTCGCGAACTACATGGACACGCATCGGCCCTACAAACCGAACCAGGAGACACAGCGACGGCATCTCGGCCGCACACTCTCGCGCTCGGAACTGGAACGACTCAACGACGACGTGGCGGACCCGTGGGCGTTCATCGCCGCAGTGGAGAACGAGATGGTCAGTGACGACGACGTTGAGGCTGTACGCGGCCTGTACGCGGGCGAGGTCGAGACCGTGGACGAACAGCTACAGCGCCTGCTGGAGACGCTCGACGAGACGGGCCAGCGGGAGAACACACTCGTGGTCGTCACGAGCGACCACGGGGAGAACTTGGGTGAAACCGACGAGCGCGGAGAACGCAGGATGGGCCACGAGTCGTCGGTCAGTGACTCGCTTGCGAGAGTACCGCTCGTCGTCGCACATCCAGCTCTACCGGCGAGAACCATCGAGAAGCCGGTGTCACTTCGTCGGCTGTTCGACATCTTCACCCAGCACAGAGAACGATTTCTCGACGCCGGCGGGCGTCTCGACAGTCTCCCCTCCGAACCGATTGTGACCTGTCAGTATCCTGCCGCCGGCGGGGAGCACCTGTATCAGGCACACCCGGCGGTGCAGGACGCTGCGCTCCAGTATCGGGTTAGCGACCACGCGGTCGTCGCCTACGGGGTTGACTGGCGGGTCGGTCTCGACACGACCGGTGCCCGCTGGGCCGTCGCAGATGGGGAATCCTGTTCGTTCGATGCTGCCCCCGCTCGCCTGCGTGAGCGTGCGCACGAACAGCTCTCCGGACTTCGACACTTGTCAGACCCGACGGAACTTGACGACCCCCAAGTCTCACAGCTGGAAGCTCTTGGGTACATGTGATTACCCGACGCTCTTGTGAAGCACGTTGTTGATTTTCAGAGGGCAGCGTCGAGAGCATGTTTGAGTGCTTCGTCACTTGGTTTTCTGTAGAGTTCGCAGCGGAGCTGAAAGGCTCTGAGATGCGGTGTTAGCTTGTCTTTTGACACTCCTCGGTGGGGCGAAAGCCACCGTCGCGTCAGCAACGCGTGGCTCTCGCAAGTGTTGACGTGGATGTCGCCGTCGCCGTGGACGACGTATTTTCGGGTGAATGCGTCGTCCTCTTCGAGCGGCTCGTAGGCCCGAAACCCGTCCGTATAGACGGTCAGCGACTCTTCGTCGTGGTCAGCAAGCAGGAGTCGGACGGTCGATTCGTTGGCGGATTTCGCTGGGACGACGTACCGATCGTCCGAGCCCCGATCGACCAGCGTGAACACCGGCGGTTTGTCCCCGTTGTACGATCCACGCCCGCGCGTAGACAGGCCAACGCGAGCGCGACTCCTGGTCGCGCTCGCGGCCTTTGAGACCGGCAGACACGTACACTTCGTCGATTTCGACCGGTCCAGACAGCGTGATCGAAGGCGCGTCGAGCGCTCTGGCGAAGCGCTCGACGCGCCGTCTCACCGTCCTGTAGGAGAGATCGAGTTCCCCCCTCGATCTGCCGGATACTCGCGTTAAACCGTAAGAACACGTAGGTCGTGAAGAACCACTCTTTCAGCGAGAGCTTCGAGTGAGCGAAGATCGTGCCAGTCTTGTCGTTGAACGTGCGACCGCAATTCTTACACAAATATCGCTGATACACCCGATAGCTGCCGTTTCTGACCGTCAGGTCAGAACGGCAGCGGGGGCACTCAACGCCGTCACGCCAGCGAACCTGTACCAGCAGGTCCGCTGCAGCCGATTCCGACACGAATCGGCTTACTGGGAACATATCGGGCACTGCTGGCGCGGTGCCCTTGCCCTCTTCGACTTTCAGCCGCAGCTCTCGCAATCAACAATCTACTTTGCAAGAGCGTTACCCGATATATCCGACCGGGTCATTTTTGTAGCGCCTTCCGGTGATGTACACATCGTGACTAACGAGGGCGAGGACACCGAAATCTCTCTCGGTGAGAAATTTCGGGCGATATACGGCGTCGCGCAGTACCGGCCGCTGACCGCGGCGGGCATTATCGTTTTGAGTCTCTTTGCGGCGGTTCTAGAAGGGGTAGGACTGAGCTTCTTGATTCCTGTCATCTCGCTCGCACAGGATGCCGGTGACACCACAGACATGGGACGTTTCGGCGAGGTTTTCGTACGTGCATACGAGTTCGTCGGCATTCCGTTCTCCCTCGAAGCCGTCATCGCCGGTGTCGCCGCCGTGATGGTACTTCGATACACGTCGAGTTTTGCTGTCTCGTGGCTGCAGGCGAGCCTTCGGACGTACTATGCCCGGCATTTGCAGACAGTCGGGTTCGAGAACGCGCTCGACGCCCGAATCGCATACTACGACGACCACGGATCTGACGAAGTGTTGAACGCCATCGTCACGCAGGCTCATCACGCCGCAACCACGATTCAACGTAGCGTCAAGCTTATCGAACAAGGGCTGCTCGTCTTGATGTACGCCGCGGTGGCGGTGTATTTAGCGCCACAGTTGACCCTCTTTACTATCGTTGTCCTCGGCGGCATTCTGTACGGGTTTCGTTCCGTGCTTGAAGCGGGATACGACGTCGGTGACCGGGTCGCAGAAGCGAACGAACGGATACAGGAGTCTGTTCAAGCGGGCGTACAGGGTATCAGAGAAGTCAAATTGTACGGGCTGCGGGACGAAATCTTCCGTGATTTCGATAGTGCTCTCGGGCAGTTTGCGCGCTCACAGATCAAACTCCGACGCAACCAGGCGATGCTGGAAAACGTCTATCAGATGAGTACCTCGGTTGCGGTGTTCGGTCTTATTTACGTCGCGATAGAGTTCGCGTCGATGTCACTCGCGTCACTCGGTATGTTTCTCTTCGCAATGTTCCGGTTAGCGCCGCGAGTGAGTACCTTGAATAATACGGTCTACCGACTGGAAGGAGAGTTGCCACACCTCGTTCGGACTCAGGCGTTCGTCGCGGACTTACAGCACAAAGAGGAACTCGACGGCGGGACGACGCCACTTCCCGACTCCGTCGACCGACTTACGTTCGATGGAGTCGACTTTTCGTACGACGACGAGCGGATATTTTCCGACCTCTCGTTCGACGTCGAGCGAGGGGAGTTCATCGCGTTCGTCGGTCCCTCCGGGGCGGGTAAATCGACGATAGCCGCGCTCATCGCGAGGCTGTACGACCCGGATTCGGGCGAGATACGGGCCGATAATGCGGATATCAGCGAATACGATATCGCGGCTTGGCGCGACCGTCTTGCAGTCGTCCAACAGAACCCGTATATCTTCAACGACACGCTCCGCTACAACCTCACTCTCGGTAATAGAAATGCGAGTCGAACTGCGATTCAGGAGGCGTGTGAGGTCGCTCAGGTGTCGGAGTTTCTCGATGAGTTACCGGACGGCCTCGATACCGTGCTCGGAGACGATGGCGTCCGTTTGTCGGGCGGCCAACGCCAGCGCGTGGCCTTGGCTCGGTCACTGTTGAAAGACGGTGATGTCCTCGTTCTAGACGAAGCGACGAGTGACCTTGACTCCACTATCGAGGGACGGGTTCACCGCGCTATCGAAAACAGGGACCGAGACTACGCGATGATTGCTATCGCCCATAGATTGTCGACCGTGATCAACGCCGACCGCATCTATACGCTCGAAGACGGTCATATCACCGAAGTTGGCCAACACGACGACCTCCTGGATTACGATGGGACGTACGCCAATATGTACGATGCACAGACTACTCACGACACCTAGTGACGAGAACGGCCACTAAACGTCACTTTTCCAACCGTACACATCTGCAGATATAAGTAGCTGAATGCAGTGACTGTACCCAATGACGGTGGAGGTCTCCTCACTGATTGTCGATATCTCGTCCTCGCTCCGGGAAACGATGCAGGCGATAGACCAGACCGGGCTTGGGATCGCGTTCGTCACGGAGAATTCGGAACTTGTCGGTGTCGTCACGGACGGGGACATCAGGACGGGGATTCTCCGAGGGATGAGTATCGACGACCCGGTCGAACAGGTCGTCAACGACGATCCCATTTTACTCCGTAACTCGTGGGAGGACCAACAGCGACGGCGGAAACTTCGAAGACGGGACATCGAGTCGAAAGTCCGACACCATGGCTCCCTTGTCGTCCCCGTTATCGACGACCAACGGAGAGTCGTCGACTTCGAGTTCATCTCCGCAGACACCGAGATACTCAGCCGTCCACAGTCCTACACTGGAAGTGTCTCGACCGTCCTCGTCATCGGCGGTGCTGGGTATATCGGCTCGGTCCTCTCTCGCTGTCTGCTCGAAGACGGCTACCGAGTTCGCGTCCTCGACAAGGCCGTCTACGGGACTGCGGGCATCAGCGACCTCCGTACGAACGACCGATTTACCTTCATCAAGGGCGACATGCGCTCGATAGAGACGGTCAGCGAGGCGATCACGGGCGTCGACGCAGTCGTTCATCTCGGGGCGCTCGTCGGTGACCCTGCCTCCGAAATAGATCCCCAGAAGACGCTGGAGATGAACTACCACTCGACCCGGATGATCGCGAACATCTGTAAGTACCACCAGATCAACCGGTTCATCTTCGCGTCTACCTGTAGCGTCTACGGAAAGAGTCACGACGCTACGAAACTCCTGACCGAAGAAGATAGTCTCAATCCCGTCTCACTCTACGCGAAGACGAAGATCGAATCCGAGCAAGCGTTGCTCGATATGGCCGACGGGAACTTCTCACCAACGGTCTTTCGGATGGCGACGATTTACGGGCTCTCGCCACGAATGCGGTTCGACCTCGTCGTTAACATTCTCAGTGCCAAGGCACACTTCGAGAACACCATCCCGATCTTCGGTGGCGACCAGTACCGCCCGAACGTCCACGTCCGAGACGCTGCCAGAGCCTATATCGCCGCAATTGAGGCCCCGATAGACGACGTCGGTGGTGAGATATTCAACGTCGGATCGAACGCCCAAAACTATCGCATCGCGGAGGTCGGCAGGCAGATAGCCGATGTATTCCCTGATGCAGAGATTGACTTCCATCGCGATAAAGAAGATGACCGAAGCTACCAAGTCGACTTCTCAAAGATTCACGAGACTCTCGGGTACGAAGTCGAAGAGACGATTCAGAGTGGGTGCTGGGAGATAAGGGATACCCTTGAAGTAGGTGAGTTTGCGGACTACACTACGGAACGGTACAGCAACTACAAGACCCTCGAAGACGCACCGATTCTCGATATTTGAGTGCCTCGAGGTCCCACTGTGCCAATCGCCGCCGCCGGAACGGGTATAGGTATCGCCCAGTATACCACAGGGTATGCAGATAGATGGGCGTGTTATTGAACCGTACACAGACGCATACATCATCGCCGAAATCGGTTCGACGCACAACGGCGAGTTCGAGCGGGCCAAAAAGTCGATCGACGCTGCTGCTGCTGCCGGGGCGGACGCCGTCAAATTCCAGCTATTTCGCGCCGACGAAATGTACACTGACGCCGTCGACCAAGAGGTCTACGACCACGTCGTCAAGATCGAAGTCCCCTACGACTGGATTCCCGAACTGGCCGCGCACGCCGAAGAACAGGATGTGACATTTCTCACGACGCCGTTCGACACCGAGTCGGTTGACGAGCTCGATCCGTACGTTCCGGCGTTCAAGGTCGGCTCGTCTTCACTGAGTCACGTCGAGTTCATGCAACACTTGGCCGGGACTGGGAAACCGATTCTCGCCTCGACGGGTGCTCAAGACCTCGACGACGTACGGGATGCACGCGATACACTGACCACGGCTGGCTGTTCGGAGTTCGCGTTTCTCCACTGTGTGTCAGCGTATCCAACCCCGCTGGAAGATATCAACGTCCGCGCAGTCGCCACACTCCGTGAGGAATTTGGCGACCCAGTTGGCTTCTCGGATCACACGCTCGATCCGGGTACAGCCCCGACCGCTGCTGTCGCGCTCGGAGCATCCATCGTCGAGAAACACTTCACGCTCGACCGGTCACAGGACGGTCCCGACCACTCTCACTCGCTCGAACCGGACGAGTTTGAGACGATGGTCGACGCGATTCGCGCGACCGAACGAGCGCTTGGCACCGGAGCGGTCACTATCACCGACATCGAGCGTGATTGGTACGAGGACGCACGCCGAAGTGTCCAAGCAACGCGTGATCTCTCGGCGGGCGAGACTATCACGTCCGACGATGTCGGGGTCCATCGCTCCGTTGGAAAGCGACGTGGCGTCGACGCCAAGCAAATCGACACGGTCCTCGGAGCTACGCTTGTCGAACCCGTGGCCGAGGGTGACGGAATCACCGAAGACCTTATCGAACGCGACGGGGAATTATCCGATTGAGCGCCCGCGGCCGCGTCGAGAGCAGGACACACAGCACAGACTCCCCTCACAACCGACATCGTTAAAACAGCTCAAGGATGGCTATCCCTCACATCACCGAATGACGACGGTCGCTATCTATCTCGGTGGCGAGGCCCATACAAGCATCGTCCGGTATCTTTCCGGGGTGTCTTGGGTCCGGCCAGACGGAATCACGTTCGTGCTCGTCGGGGACGACCTCGATGTTGGTGACCTCACCGACCAGTACAATAGCTACGATGTCGCCCGCTCTCCGGGAACTCGGGGAGCAGACAGTTTTCGACTCGCGTACCGCGACCTATGCCGATACCTCGGTGAAGATGTCGAGACGCCTGACGCGCTCTGGCAGGTCAAGTCGCCAGAGATTCACGCACTCCCGCTGATCGCCGCGGGCCGACAGTTCGGGGTGCCGACTATCACTCGAATCACGAACCAAAACTTCTCGGAGTGGCGTGAGCGTCCCGGCATCGGCGCGACTGTCAGAAGTCTGTTGTTGAATAATGTTGGGTTGCGCGGCCTGCGCTTTTCGGACCGAGTACAGGTGTTGAGCGAGAACAACCGACAGAACTTGACCGACCGCGGCGTGCCGCCTGAGAAGATTACGGTCCTTCGTTCTCCACTGAACACCGACCAGTTCGCACCCGTTTCCGACGAGCGAAAGCGGGAATTGCGACGCGAGTTGGGATTCGACGAGACAGCGACGTGTGTCGTCTACGTCGGCCGATTGATAGATATCAAGGGCATGGACACGCTGCTGGATGCAGCATCACGCCTCCCAGAACTGAACTTTCACGTGGTCGGCGACGGTCCCTTCCGAGCACAGTTCGAGGAACACGAGAACACCGTCGCACACGGACTCGTCCATCCAGATGATGTCCACCGATACTACAAGGCAGCAGATTTGCTGCTTCATCCCTCCTACACCGAGGAAGACGGCATTTCGTGGTCGATGATCGAAGCGGCCGCGACACGTCTCCCCGTCGTCACGCGAGACATCGAGAACGCGGCCGAGACTGCGAGTTTCGTCTTCTCGGAGTTAGACGAACTGTGCCGATATCTCGAGCAACCTGAGCAGTGGCGGCCGGCGACCTATCCAGAAAAGTGGTCTATCGACTCGCTCCGGGGCGACTACCAATCGTTTTTCAGGGCGGTCGTGGAGTCGCCGTCGGCCGTCCGGCAGTCCTGAACGCGCCGAGTCACTCGACGAGATGCTCGTTGAGGCGGTAGAGTTCCTGCTGATCGACACAGTTCATAATCGTCGCCGATGGGATAATTTTCCCCGCCGAGCAGTGGTCGTACACTTCGCGGATGAGTTCGTAGTCGTCGGCGTGGTCGAGCGTCAACCGTCGCTCGACACGGTTCTGGAGACTTTCGTCGTCGAATACGTCGGTTGACGTAACGTTTTCCAGGTCGAACTCTTCGGGGAACTCTCTGTAGTACGGTGTGACGTGCTCGCGATGGTAGGTCGTCTCGGCATTGGCTCGCACCCGTTTGAAGCTCTCTCGTGTGAATGCCTCACATCCCCATCCCAGCGGGAACGTGCGCGGCATCGAGTTTGACACGTAGTCGACGGCCTCCCGTTCGAGTGATTCGACCACACCGTCGGTCACCTCGGGCGGGATGAGCGGCCGGTCGCCGCACATCCGGACGATAGTGTCCGGTTCGACGGTCTCGGTGGCGCGGTAGAGCCGCTCCAGTACGTCCGTTTCTGACCCGCGGAACACGTCGACACCCGCACGTTGGGCGTATCGTTCGAGGATGTCGTCTGCAGGCTGATCTGACGTGGCGACGATCACCTCGTCGACTCGCTCGGCCGCTTTCGTCCGCGCTATGACGCGTTCGATGACGGGCGTCCCTGCCAATGGGAGCATCATCTTTCCCGGGAGACGGGACGATCCCATTCGTGCCTGGATGATTGCGAGAACGTCCATTGGAATAATAGTTAGAACCAGTTGCGAAAGCTATGCTGACGCTTGCGGGTGCAGTTCTATTCTTCCGTCTTGTTAGTGGAGGACTAGGCTTATATTTGTTGGGAGGGGCGTACTCTCTATATGCGTAGCCGTGTACTCTCGGGTGCTTCTATTCAGGAATGGTACAAATATTATGATTCGCTTTCCAGTGGTGGAGCGTATCACAATCCAGCATATCTTGACCTTCTCGCCGGGAATTTTGAATCCCCCGATGAACAGATCGAACTGTTTGTGCTAGAGGACGGTGATGATTACGTGTACTATCCATACTTTCGTCGGTCGTTAGCCTATGCTTCTGTCACCTCAGACGAGTACGATTTGTCCAACTTCTCTGATATCGTGTCTTCGTGGTACTATGGCGGCCCGCTCCTCTCGTCGAACAACTGTGAATCTCTGGTTGAGGAATTTGTAGACTCGTTTTCCGACTATTGTGACCGAGAAAACATCGTCAGTGAATTCGTTCGGTTCGACCCAAATCTGTGTAATCACGAGGTGTTCGACGACCTCTCGTCAGTTTGTAATCGCCAAACGGTCTATGTCGACCTGACCAAGTCGACCAAGACGCTGTGGGACGAATTCGAAAAGCGAAATCGGAATGCGATCCGTCAAGCACAGGAGGCTCCAATACAGATCATGCCCGCGACAGAGACTTTTCACTACGAATCACTCTATCGTATCTATCGTGAGGCGATGGAAGCGAGAGGTGCCTCGAAGCATTATGAGTTCTCAGATAGATTTTTTGACCAATTGCGCGAGCTTGAGCTCTCTGAATATATGATTGCGCTATACGAGGGTGAAGTTATTGGCGGATCGATTGTGGTCTACGAAGACGGTGTCGCTCATGATTATCTGCGTGCGTCCGATCCCAAATACTGGGATATGCGAGTGAACAATTTGCTTTGTTACGAGACGATGATGGAGATGCGTGACCGAGGTGTAACACGGTTCGATTTCCAGGGTGGGAGACCTGGTGTATTCAAATTCAAAAAAGCGTTCTCCCCTGACCGGGGTGAGTTCCATATCAGCCGTAGAACACACAATCAGGAGGTGTATGACCATC
Organism: Haloarcula halophila; assembly: GCF_029278565.1. Classification (NCBI taxonomy): domain Archaea; kingdom Methanobacteriati; phylum Methanobacteriota; class Halobacteria; order Halobacteriales; family Haloarculaceae; genus Haloarcula; species Haloarcula halophila. The sequence goes on from NZ_CP119559.1 coordinate 2,321,079, forward strand.
TTTCTGCTCGAGCCAGGCAACAGGGTATCGACACAGATTCGAATTATTTTCCAGCATACCGCCGGGATTTGAGCAACTGAGTCCAGACCGCCCCGTGCGTTGTCGCTCTCATTGTGTTCGGCGAGACGAACTACAATTCAAGTTTGACGATGTATCGGTTCGGTCCTGAATCGGGTGTATACTCATCAAGTGAGAGTGGGATTGGGTCGAAATATGGTTGCTCGGACCCCTCGTCCTGAAATTCTAGCGGGAACAGTGTGCACGAAGCGATGGAAGTGCACTGTTCCAGGTCGCGGATGATGCTCCCAATATCGTCCGAATTATACCGTCCACTGTTGCGCTCGACGACTCGCTGGATGGTCTCGTTGTGGACGTTTGGGAGCGAAAACACGACTGTCCCGTGCGCTTGCGTCGCATCAACCAGTTGTTTGAGCCCCTCGCGAGGATTCGCGTATTGTAATACCTCGGTACAGATCAACACAGATGCACCTTCATCCCTGATCCCAAGTGACAGTATGCTTGATTGGAGAACTCGCGTCGCAGTCGTCTCTGGGACGACCCGTTCGAGGGCGTCCTGTGCCTGCTGGAGCAAGCCTGCCGAGATATCCACTGCAATAATTCGGAGGGTGGAGAAATCAGATGTTTCGACGAGCAAAGCGAGAGTTCTGCCTGTCCCACAGCCCACGTCGACGACTGTATCTCCATCTTCGAGACACGACTGGGCTATGTTCACGGTGATGTCATGGATCTGCTTCATCGTCTTTTCGTTCGAGAAGTCCAGTATCTCATGCTCAGCAGTATATTGTTCTACCTGCTGATCGAAGTGAGATTTCCAAAAGGAGACATGGCCTTCATTTCCCATAAACCGTCTAGTGCCGGGAGAATAATGTAAATAACTGTCCGAATTCTCAAACGAGACCTGTCGACGACTGTCCGTCGGAGGGAAATTGATTGCCGTTCAAACTGTTAATACGTGTATTTCCAGTGGCTTCATTGTCCCCGTTTCATAATGGATGTGCATGGACGAACGGGTAACTGTCGCCGAACCGATTATTGGCGAGGAAGAACGCGAGAACGTTGACCACGTTCTCGACAGCGGACGGTTTCTACAGGGGCCGTACGTCAAGGCGTTCGAAGACAAGTGGGCGGATTTCGTCGGCGTCGACCACGCGGTCGCCGTGACCAACGGCACGACGGCGATCCAGCTAGCGCTGAACGCGCTGGGTCTACAACCTGGGGACGAGGTGATCGTCCCCAGTCTCACGTTCGGGTCGACAGCGACTGCCGTCGTCCATCAGGCAGGGGTCCCTGTCTTCGCCGATATCGACGCCGAAACGTATACCCTGGATCACACCGATCTGGAACGGTGTCTCTCCGACCGAACTGAAGCCATCCTCCCGGTGCATCTATATGGCCATCCTGCGGAGATGGATGAAATTGTCTCGTTCGCCAGGAAGCACGATCTCGCTGTTGTCGAGGACGCTGCACAGGCACACGGCGCTCGATACAGGGGTTCGGTCGTGGGTAGTATCGGTGATGTCGGCTGTTTCTCATTCTATGCGACGAAGAACATCACCACTGGCGAAGGGGGGATCGTGACGACTGACGACACTGATCTCGCCGAGCGAATTCGTCTCCTTCGTAGCCACGGGATGGAGACCCGGGATAACCACATCGATTTGGGCTATAACTATCGAATGAGCGAACTCAATGGGGCAATCGGGACCGAACAGATAGACCGTCTCTCCGGCTTCAATCAGCGTCGGCGAGCAATCTCCGAACGGCTGTTCGACGAACTCGCGGATGTAGAGTGGTTGACTCCCGCAACAGTCCGTCCTTACGTTGAACACGCCTACTTCTGGGCACCGTTCGAAATCGACACCGACGCCATCGGGAAGACCGGAAAAGATGTCTGGCGTGACCTTGACGAGCGCGGTGTCGAGACTCGCCACCGATACACCGAACCACTCTACAAACAGCCGGTCTTCCAGGAACATCGCGGCTTCAACAGCGACTTTCCCTGGAGCGAGAATCCACGCGACCACGCGTACGACTTGGAGCTAGAGACGGTCGAACAGGTCGCCGGCAATATGATCGGACTCCCGAATCACCCGAGCCTTACGGACGAGGAGGTCGCCCGTGTCGTCTCGGTCGTTCAGGAGTATGGAACATGACGGCCACTCGCCCGGCTAGTCCGCGGAGCCGACAGGGTTAATCGGATTGGTGCAGACCTCGTCGTATGGCCAGTGACGGATTTTCCGAGGAATGGGACTCTCTCTGGGAAATGGCACACTCCTACGGGAAGTGGCCGTGGACGGACGTCGTCGCGCTCGTCAACGAATACTGCTCTCTCGGGGAGTTGCGGGTGCTCGAACTTGGTTGTGGACCGGGGACTAACATCCCATTTTTCCAGACACACGACGCCGACTACTACGCCGTCGAGGGAAGTGACCACGCTGCTCGAATCGCCCGGAATCGGTTTCCGAGGTACGCTGACCAGATCGCTGTTGCCGATTTCACCGAGTCGATCCCGTTCGATGGCCCGTTCGATCTGGTACTCGACAGGGCCTCACTCACCGCGAACTCGACCGAACGGATCGAACAGTGTCTCTCGATGGTCACCGATCGCCTTCGATCCGATGGCCATCTCATCTGTATCGATCTCTACGCCACGGACGACCTGAACTACGACTCGGACGGGAACGGTCCCGACGAGTACACGCGACGTGGATTCGAGGACGGGCGGTTCGAGGGCATGGGTAAAATTCACTTCTTCGACGAGGACCATCTGCAAGAGACCTTCGACGCGTTCGAGCCACTACATTTGACTCATACCACTGAACAACTCAAGATTCCTCAACAGGAGCAACGCGCTCAGTGGACGTTCGTCGGAACACCGGTCACAGAGTGAGCAGGGGTCGGTGTCCCTGTTACAAGTAGCCGAATTGTTGCATGTGTCGCTCGACGTCGGTCGAATCACTCTCGGCTGGCGCTGTCTGATCCTCGGTTAGCGAGGAGACATCTGCCGTCCCTACCATCGAATCGTCGACGACGAACCACGGGAGTTCTCGCAGTGTCGGATGTGTGATGTTGGGATGGCCGAACCGTCCGTCTTCGCCGAGATGCTCGCCGTGATCGGCAGTCAGCAGGACCGTGCAATCTAGATACTTGATGAGGTCAGTGACCTGCTCGAGGACTAGTCGGAAATTTTCTTTGTATGCCTGTCGGAGTTCGTCAACAGTGGGTTCGCCGTTCGCGATCTGATCCGGTACATGATAGTGCGGAAGCGACTTACTGTGCTCGGTCCGCGTTTTTGGAGCGACTGCCCCCTCAATATCGTCTAGCTCCCGTTCATCGCGCTTGGGTTTCCAGGTCTCGATCGGCGTCTCACCGATATAGGGTTCGTGTGGTTGGAGGTAATGGACGACCGACCTCGTCGTATCGCTCGTCTGTAAGTAGTCGTAGACGTGTTCGTTGACCGCTTCTGGACGAACGGTGAACAGTTGGTCGTTGAAATCTGTTTCCCAGACGTGAACGATCTCCTCGAAGTGTTCGCGTGGCCTGAAGTTGGTGTTTCGCTGTTCACACTGAACTCGGACACGTGGGATGTGGCCGAAATGTACGTCAGGTCGTAGTCGCCGTCCTAAGTTTCTGGGACCCACCGTGGTGTCAGGTTTGTCGCGCTCCAGGCTTTCGTGAGGAACTGCAAGACTCCTTTTTACGCAAGAAAATGATATTTCGGATCGATCACCGACATCTATGTATGCAACTAATCTGCGTTGGTAAAAAGGTTGGCGCCACGGCACGGAGCACTGCTCAGATGTCGAGTGAGCCGCGTTAATTTTGGTGTGAATTGTGATGGACCGCGAAGGGTTCGAGTCACTTTTCAGCTACGAGAAAATCATCGCGTCTGAACGAGAGCTTACAGATGAGTATTCTGCCACAAAATTACAGATATCCTAAATTTCGAAGTTGTTGTTTAGATAACTCTTTGATACTGTCGGTAGTGTTTTCAAGTTCCTGTTTTACCGCCATCCGTTTTGCTTCCAGAATACTCGTCTGAAAACGGTGTTCTTCTGCATCGGGAAACGTCTCGTCGGTTTCAACGAACGTCTGATTACACGCATCGGTCGGGCTAAAATTATACCGTTTTACTGTCCCGATGCTGTCCCAGACAATTTTTTCGTTGTCATGATAAATACATCGGATTAGGCGATCCCAGTATGTGAGGTTCTCTGAAATAGGTATTGAACCCGCTCGCCCAATCACTTCAGCAACTACTGGATCATCACTGAAACAGTACCGCTCGTCCTTGGCAAGTGCCGTGATCAACGAACCAATTTCAATGTTACTCGTCAAGGTACTGACCTCTTTGGGGTATCCGTCGGGGGGATTGACAATGACGAGCGGTACGTGGAGTACACCTTCGGTGAGACTGGTTATGTGTCCGATAATATCATTATCTTCCTCAAACCCGAGATTCTCGCCATGATCAGCTGTCACGACGATAGTCGTCTCATTGTCGGTCGCTGACTGGACTTCGTCTATCCAGGCGGTGAGATGTCGGTCGAGATAATCAATTGCGGCGCGATACAGCTCACGCTGATTCTGTAAGAACTGTCTGTACTCTCCGGTATTATGGCTAATCCCATAGTTGCCTGATTCAGGAGTTTCTTCGGCACCAGGGCGAGATGGTGGAACCGAGTAGAGGCTAGTATCGTACCCCCGCTGGACTGTCGGTGAGTGGGCCTCCATCAAGTTCAGATACATAAACACTGGCTCATCCAATGATTCGTGGGTATCAAGATAGTCTTGCGCGACCGAGAGCGTCGTCTTCGTCCCTGCGTCTCTGATCTGCCGCCATGGACGATCAACAAATAAATGATCGTAGATTGATAGTTTCGTAAGAATACCATTCGCTAGACTGCGAACCGGATTAGCATCACGTAATGCTGCAGTAATATAACCGAAAGTGCCTGTTTCGGCGAGATTGAGATCGGCCGGCGACAGAGCATCGTCGAATTGAAAATCGTTAGTTGATACTTCGAAGAACTCGTCGAATAGCGAATCAAAATCATACGTGCTACTCAAATAGGCGTTCGGACTGACACCGATTCGTGTATGTTTACTGAAATTATCAAGAAAAGTCTCAGTACGGTTGATTTTCGAGAATTGTGGTGGATGGGTGTGTACCCCGTGTTCGTGTGGGAGAGTCGCTGTGAACATACTCCCATGGCTCGGTACTGTCCAGCAGCTGGCGGCTCGAGCCTGGTGGTAGACAGTATCCGCGCGTTTATTCACCAGAGGTGCGAATTCCTCAAAATAATCCTTTCGGACGGCGTCTAGACAGACGAGAATGACATTTCTCATCTTATCAATTTACAAGCTGACTGAGTATATGTTTTTTTGCTCCATATCGTCTCGTAGAACCAATCTCATTGCGTGAGCTTCTCACGATCTGGATCATCTTCCCGTTAGATGATAGTGATCCAAACGATAATCAGTTCATACCGTGTCTTCAGCTCACGAAAGAGCACCCCACTCTCCCAGCGACACCGGTCGGTTGTTGCGAGATCGCACGGGAGAAACTCACTTCTCGGGTGATTCGCGATACGGTCTTGTGACGGAGACTGTTGACGGCCAGAACTGCCAGTGAAAGCCGAAGGGCATAACTAAACCGCGCCAGAGGACCAGATATTTTCCCGGTAGACCGATTTGTGTCGGAATCGGCTGCCGCGGACCTGCTGCAACAGGTCCGCTGGCGTGATGCAGTCTACTACCCCCGCTGTTGTTCTGACCAGCCGGTTAGGAACGGCAGCTATCGAGCGTACCAACGGTATCTGTGTAAGGATTGCAGACCATTGGTGTTCGGTTAAGCACTGGATCGCCTCATGAAGGCCTCAGCTACTCGTTCGCTGAGTAAGAGCCGCGATTTCTCTGGTTGGCGGGTGTCACGAAACATCAGTTCCGACAGATTCGGCGGTGGATGGCCGAACGACTGGGCTAGATCTTCGAGAATGAGCTGGGCGAGGGACCGGAAGGTCTTCGCCCAGCGCTCAAGCGGGAACACCGTCTCTGGAAACTGCTCTTGAAACACGCCGAGCAAGGCTCTGCTGACCGTCAACGTCAGCAGAGCCGCCACCACCAACAGGTGAACGATCGCTGGATCACTCGTCTAGAACTTCTCCAGCCCATACAGCGACTTCAGTTCCCGAAACAGCAACTCCACTTCCCACCGCAACCCGTACAGCGCCGCGACCTGCCTCGGAGTGAACTCATCGGGCAGATTCGTCACGTACAGAAGGTAGTCGTCGGTGTCCGCAACGAGGACACCGACGACGCGAAACTCCATCGAATCGATTGACTGCTTCCCAGCGTATGCCCGCCGTTTGAACTCGATCTCCACGGTTACGTGGATGATCTCCCGAGTCAGATCTCCCAGAATGTCCCGAAGACGACGCTCCGGCAAGGAAATGGCGCGCGAGTGATCACTGGAACTATTGAATATTCAGCGAAATGCGCTACAGCCATTGGCTCCAGGTGAAAACAACTCTATGCTTTCACTGGGGCTCTCACTCGTCTCAGCGCTGTATTCAGTTCTTGCGCATACCACTCCGCGCGATGTCTTCGATTAGCTCGGCTGGAAACAGGGAAGTCAACCGCCGTCGTATGAGATCCGGGGAGGGTTGCTTGAACACATTCTCTCCCCACGCGGTCTACAACGATAGCTTCGTCACCAGAGCGCTGCCTGTCGGTTTCTCCGCCTAACCGAACACGGATGGTTGTAGTGATTAGAACTAGTTGCTTATTTCTGGTAGAGAAACCTGGCAAAGAGCTGTATCGATCGCTGTCGTTAGCTCGTCGAGTGAGTCGAAAAATCGATTGCTGAGAGCATTCTGGAATCTATCACCTTCTACGCGAATCCGTATTGCATTAGCAGCCGAAACCGACACCATCTAACGATTCACCAGAGTCCCCCCCCCCTTTTGTTATCCCTGTACTAATAACCGAGTATGAAGATACTCGTTATAGGTGGATCAGGTCTTGTCGGCTGGTTCTTCGTTGAGTCGTGCGTTGCAGAGGGACTCGATGTCGCCTATACGGTTCATACGAATGCCGTCGAACACAAGGGCGTACCAGTCTACACGGTAGATATCCGAAATGCCGAAGAGACAGCCTCCGTTATCAAGGATATAGATCCAGATATTGTTTTTCACACTGCAGGGATATCTGATGCAGATCAGTGTGAGCGCTATCCGGACCAATCGCATGAAATCAATGTTGACGGGACTACATATATTGCAGACGCTTGTGAGGTACAGGGAATCCCACTAGTGTTCGTCTCCACGAGTATGGTATTTGATGGTTCTGAGGACAGCTACACCGAAGACGATACGCGAAGTCCGAAAACCACGTATGGCGAACAGAAGGTTGCTTGTGAAGACATCGTCCGAGATACGACGGTTGATTCGACAGTTATCAGAATCGATCAACCGTATTGCTGGCCAATGGAATGGCATACCGGAACATTCGTATCGTGGACCTATACCCACCTCTTAGCGGAAAACCCGTTTCCCGTGTTCACCGACTGGTACAATACTCCGGTGTTCATGGACGATCTTACCGATGCTGTCATGACGGTGATTAGGACGGGATCCACAGGGACGTACCATATTGTCGGTTCAGAGTTTGTCTCCCGATATGAATGGGCACGTCAGATAGCGAACGCTCTTGGATATGATCCGGACCTCATTCGACGCGGACACTCGGAAGGAGCGGGCCTCCCTGCCGATCGTCCTGCTGTCAACCTCAGCAACGAACGGATCAAGGGCTCTCTGAATGTAGAGTTTCGATCAATCTCGGAAGCGCTCTCTGTGCTCGCATCCCGCCGTCAGATCAAGAATCTCTCTACCGAGGGGCATATGCACCGATAGACACTGTCTGAAACCATACCCATTTTCAGATTGCGGTGAATTACTAAAAACGTGTCATAGAAAATCTCACAGCGGGACTGCAGGGTGTGTGATGTGCGTCCAGCCAAGTCCAGTCTTGCAAGACGTAGCTTCGATCCATCCCAATCGACATCTTGGCACGCTCTTCTGTAGAGGATTGTTAGTCAGTTCTCAGCAGTAGCTAGAAGTCACAGCGGGCAAGGGTGGCGCAGCCGCGCCACCCGACGAACGATGATGCCAATCAATGTGTCCGTCTCGGAGCGTCGGGCCGCGAATCTGCTGGCACAGATTCTCTGGCGTGACGGCGTCTATTGCCCGCGCTGCTGTGGCGAATCTGTGATTCGGTACGGCAGCTATCGAGTGTTTTCAACGGTATCTGTGTGAGGATTGCGGCCGCACATTCAACGACAAGACGGGCACTGTCTTCGAGTACTCGGCGATACCGCTCAGGAAGTGGTATCTTGCCGTCTACACCTATATCCGACTGAACGTCAGTATCAGACAACTGGACGCTGAACTCGCTGTCACCTACAAGACGGTCTACCGGCACGTCCAGCGCTTCCTGCGGGCGCTGGACGCGCCTCGGCCACCGCTCGAAGGCCCAGTCGAGATCGACGAGCTGTATGTTTCCGCCGGGAAGAAGGGCCGCGAGCGCGACCGCCCGTCGCGCTCGCGCGGCCTGTCCACGTGCGGCCGTAGAACGTATCACGAAGACAAGCCGCCGGTGTTCATCCTCGCTGACCGCGGGAGTGGAGAGACGTACGTTCACCCGGCGAAAGCCGCCGAGGAATCGACGATTCGACTCCTGCTTGACGACCGTCAGCAGGAGTCGCTGACCGTCTATATTGACGGCTTTCGAGCGTACGAACCCCCCTCGACGGCGACGACGCCTTCGACCGGCAATACGTCGTCCACGGCGATGGTGAATACGCTGCTGGAGACGTCCACGTCAACACCTGCGAGAGCCACGCGTCGCTGGAGTGATCACTGGAACTATTGAATATTCAGCGAAGTGCGCTACAGCCATTGGCTCCAGGTGAAAACAACCCTATGCTTTCACTGGGGCTCTCACTCGTCTCAGCACTGTATTCAGTCCTTGCGCATACCACTCACGCGACGGTGGCTCCCGCCCCATCAAGGCGTCTCCAAAGACAAGCTCACACCCTACCTCAGAGCGCTCCAGCTACGGAAGTAAGTCCGCCGCAGACCCGGCGACGAAGCGCTCAAGACCATCCTTGAAACTGCGCTATGACGTCACCAACAATCGCTTACCCAAGAGCGTCTTGGCAAGTCGCTGAATCAGTGAACTTCGCTGGTGACCGCCACCTTGTTTCTGCAGTGAAGCGATGTGCTGAACCAACGGATTTCGCCGTCACAGTTGAGAGCTATCGCCTGCTGAACTCACCGAGAATCTATGAATACATCTACTGAACCCTATGATTTTAGGAAGTACCGAATATCGAAACCGTACAACGGGCTGTTCAAACAGTGACTATATGAGCAGGTACCACTAATACGGTCATTATGAAGGGTGTGATTCTCTCGGGCGGGCGCGGAACTCGACTCCGGCCCATTACTCACACAGGCCCTAAACAACTTATTCCAGTTGCAAACAAGCCTGTCCTTGAATACGCGATCGAGGATCTCAAGGACGCCGGTATAACTGATATTGGTATCGTTCTGGGTAACGTCGGCCGCGAGGAAATTCAAAAACATATAGCCGACGGATCAAAACTCGGAGTATCAATCACATATATCGTTCAAGGAAATCCTCTCGGTCTCGCTCACGCAGTCGGTTGTGCACGAGATTTTGTGGGAGACGATGATTTTGTTGTCTATCTAGGAGACAATATAACAAAATTTGGTATCAATGCTCTCGTAGAACGGTTTCAAAGGGGATCATATGCTGCGACCGTCGCGGTTCAGGAGGTAGATAACCCGAGCCGATTCGGTATTGTCGAACTTGATAAAAACGGAGAGGTGGTATCTTTTGTAGAAAAGCCAGAAAACCCTCCGACGAATCTTGCGTTGATTGGAACGTTCGTATTTTCACCAGATATATTTGGGGCAATAAAGGCAATCAGTCCATCGGATCGCGGCGAATTAGAGATAACAGATGCCATCCACTGGTTATTGCAGACCGGCCATAGTATCGATCCTCACATAGTCGAAGGCTGGTGGAAAGATACTGGAAAGCCAGAGGATATTTTAGAAGCAAACAGATTCCTCCTTGATCAGATCGAATCGTGTCTTGATGGCTCAATCGGGAAGCATGCAACTGTTTCTGGGATAGTCGAAGTTAAAAAGGGTGCAACAATTGAGAGCGGTGCAGTCGTCAGAGGCCCGGTATCGATCGACCAGGGCTCGCTTATCAAAGACGGCACGTACATCGGACCATACACGTCCATCGGACCGGATACTATGGTGAAGAACAGCCACATAGAGAACAGCGTTGTAATCGGCGAATCGGAAATAGAGACAAACGAAAATATTGTTGACAGCATTATCGGACGGCGGACAGTGATCGAGAGTCGAGAGGAAAAACTCCCAGATGGGAACCGATTAGTAGTTGGTAAGGGTTCACAACTCGGAATATGAATATAGTAACACTATCCTGCCCGGTATGTGAGACGATCGTCGCGGGAAATGTCTTGGAGGAGCACCGTGTGATGAAGTGTCCCCGGTATGATTGCTACGAGATTCTTCGGTTCAATGACCTATCTGAGGAAGAACGTACCGAACTGGTAGAGAACAGAGAAAAATACGAAATATAAGACTAATAACGCTACACCAGATCAACTGACGGCTGTGGGATGATGAACCGACCGCCTTGCCCCCGAAACTCGTGCTCATTTTTCAGTATCGTGTCGGCGTAATTCCATGCCAAGAGCAAAGCATAATCGGGAAGTTCTTCATTGAACCTTTCTGGAGGATGCACCGGAATTCCTGTCCCGGGTGCGAATCTTTGCTGTTTGGCCGGTGTCGTGTCAACGAGAAATTCAATCATTTCCCCTCCCAAATTACAGTAATTTAACAAAACATTGCCTTTCGCAGGAGCACCATATCCCACTATTTTTCCCCCAATATCACGTATATCCGTCAAAATTGATCGTAATTGAACCCGGAAAAATTCAACATTATTTGCAAACGCATCGAAGGTGTCTGAATCATTGAGGCCCATTGCTCGTTCAAGAATCATGAGGTCATCAACATACCTACATTTTGGGTACGGGCCGGTTTCAGGCTGAAGATATAGGCGGATCGAACCACCTTGCGTATCGATCCGGTCAACGTCAAAGACTTCCATATCGAATTGGTTAGCCAACTGTTGGAGTGGTCGGACAGCAAAGTACGAGAGGTGTTCGTGGTAGATCGTGTCGAATGTGACATCATGGATGAGATCAACAAGATACGGAACTTCCATGATGAATATCCCATTATCACCAATCAGGGTTTTTATCCCAAGCATAAGGTCGTGCAAGTCGTCAAGATGGCCGACAACATTGTTTGCCAGAACTGCTGCTGCCGTCCCGTGTGAGTCGACGATATCCAAGGCTACGTCAGCACTGAAGAACGAATTTCGGATGTTTAGACCGTGTTCCGTTTCGGCCACTTCCGCGACATTCTTTGCTGGTTCGATACCGATTGTCCGAATATCGTCATCGAATTGACGGAGTAGAAGTCCATCGTTGCATCCAATCTCAACGACTAGATCATCCGAACCAAGGAATCTATCCGCTACAACTGATGCATAGTCCGTGAAATGTTCCACCAACGGTGTGGAGGCTGACGAAAAATATGAATATTCTTCGAATAATTTTGTTCTATCGACGGTGTGTCGTAGTTGGACGTGGTTACAGTTCTGACAAAATGTGGTGACAAGTGGATATGTCTCGATATCTTCATCTGGTGAATCAGCAAATGAATTTACTGGAGGAATATCACCGAGATGTAAAAAATCGTACAGTGAACTTTCGGAGCAGATGCGACAGGTATCTCTAGTTGAATACGCGTCACCAGACATGGCTTTCCGTTTTAGCGGTGGCTGATAAATAAAGCCATCGTGATGATTAGACAACTATTCACATTCGGCAAATCCTACCTCCGCGGTCCATCCGCATTCGGTTAAGACACGAAACCGAGTGACAGCGCTCTGTTGATGTGGTTATTGCTGTAGACCGCATGGGGAGAAGTTGTGAAACCAGATTTCTCCCCAGATGTTGTACGACGGCGGTTGACTTCCCTGTTTCCAGCAGAGCTTATCGACGACCTCGCCCGCGAGCGCGAGGTCGTCGAACGGCATCGAACACTTGACGTTACGATGTTCGTCTGGACGCTCATCGCGGGCTTCGCCTCTGGCGGCGAAGCACGCTCCATCGCTGCATACCGTCGATCCTATAACATCGTCACTGGGCACGGACTCTGTCCATCGATCTTCTACGACCGGTTTACCGAGGACGTTGCCGATCTTCTTGGCGACCTCCTCGAACACGCTGTCGAGGAGGTCGCCGTCCCACACCATCTCTCACCAGCCTTCGAGCGATTCCGTGATGTTGTCGCAGTTGACGCTACTATCGTCCGATTACATCGGTTCCTGTCGGCGTTTCCAGCAACCCACGAGGGCGTCTCTGGTCTCCAACTCAATCTTGTTCATCACGTGACCGAGCAGTCGGTGATCTCGGCCGAGATCACCGACGAGCGTACCCACAAGAGTACGCTGTTCAAAACCGGCGCATGGATGGGTGGACGGCTGTTTCTGCTTGATTTGGGCTTTTTCAAATATCGACGGTTCGCGCTGATTGATGAAAATGACGGCTTCTTCGTGAGCCGTCTCAAGCGAAGCGCTAATCCGCTAATTACCGAGGAACTGAAGGAATGGCGCGGCCACGCCATTCCGTTGGTCGGAAAGCGAGTATTCGACGTTGTTGACAGGCTTGACCGGGAGGAAATCAATGTTACAGTCGAAGTATCCGTCGAGCGGCGGCCCTACGATGGGAACCAATCGGTGACGCCCAAGGAGTTTCGAGTCGTCGGCGTCCGCGACGAGGACGCCGACGACGGCTACCGCCTGTACATTACGAATCCGCCTAGTGAAGAGTTCAGATTAGGTGCAGTGAAAGCGTTGTACCGTGCTCGGTGGTCCGTTGAATTGCTGTTTCGTGAGTTGAGGTCTCGGTACGAACTAGGGGCATTCCAGTCTGAGAAAGAGCATATCGTTCGAATACAGGTGTTGGCGGCTCTGCTGACACTGGTGGTCAGCAGAGCCCTTCTGCGGGTGTTCATCAACCAGGCCAGTGAATGCCAAGATGGTGTGACGTTTCCAGCAGAACGCTGGGCGACCGACCGGAAGGTCGTCGCCCAGCTTGTACTCCTCTAAATCGCAGCCAGCTACGGGTATCTCCGGCCAAATCTAGCCGAATTCTTGTATCGTGAGGCACAGCAACCAGCTCCATCTCGGCTACGCTGCTTGGGGAGGTGACTGCAGAGCTATGCAGCGGTTTCTGAGCTTAACCGAATACGATGCTCCGCGGTCATTGGTCTTTAGTTAGCCCTCACACCTCGGTTGCGTCGCGGTAGCGAGCGTCTCTTGTAAGATCGGTCGTTGCTGGTGGATCTTCTGTGCATCTTCGATCAGCCGCTCCAACAGCGGCGGTGGCGAGTAGCCGAGATACTCACCGAGTTCGTGGAGGACAAGCTGGGCGTGCGACCGGGAGGTCGCCGCCCAGCGTTCTGGCGGAAACACGATCTCATCGTCAGCCTGTTCAGTGACCAGGTCCAACAGCTCACGGCTCACCAGCAGTGACAGCAACGCTGTGTACAACAGAATTTCCACGACAGCCGGGTTGCTTGTGTCGCATTCGTCCAGTTCGTACTGCGTCTTCAGCTCACGGAACAATGTTTCTACCTCCCACCGACACCGATACAACGTTGCTAGATCCGCCGGCAAGAACTCTTCTCGAGGCAGATTCGTGATGTACAGGTGGTAGTCGTCGGCGTCCTCGTCGCGGACGCCGACGACGCGGAACCGCTTCGTATCCAGCGACCGCGTTCCCTCGTACTGCCCGCGCTTGAACTCCGCTTCGACTTCTACATCAACGTATTTCCGCGAGAGGTCACCGACCACATCGTGGATCTGCTCCCCCTCTAAGGGAATGGCGCGCCCGCGCCATTCCCGTAATTCCGCCGTTATCACCGGATTCGCGTTCTGTTTCAGCCGACTCACGAAGTAGCCGTCGTTCTCGTCGATCAGCGTGAAGCGGCGGTACTTGAAGTACGCGCGATCGAACAGAACCAGCCGTCCGTGCAGCCACGATCCTGTCTTGAACAGTGTGCTGTCATGCGTTTTCTCGTCAGTTACGTCGATCCGTTCAATTGTCTGGTCGGTGGCGTTGTGGAGCAGGTGGAGCCGTGCTCCAGCCTGCTCCTCGTGGCGAGCTTCGTACTCCTCAGACAGAAACTCGTGCAACCGCAACACGGTTCCATCAGCGATCATCACGTCCCTGAAGCGGTCGATATCAACATCGACAGTGTCGGGAACAGCGACCTCGTCGAGCGCGGCCTCGACGAGGTCGCGGAGATACTCTGCGAGTGTCGGTGTTAGTCGATGGTAGGAGCCATCGGGCGAGAGTGGCTCGTCGGCTGTGGCGTTGTAGCTGCGTCTGAACCCAGCGAGTGTTCGGCTCTCGCCGGCGGCGAAGCCGAACACGAGCGCCCACACGAGGACAGGAACCTGCAGATCACGGTTACGTTCGACCACGCCGAGTTCCTCGGCGTGCTCTTCGAGGAATTCGGAGGGAAACAGTGTAGTGAGCCGACGCATGATTCTCGATGAGGAGGTTTTGGTGTGCACAGCCGTTACCTCCTCATTCCTCTCGAAAAGAACCCTCGATAAGACGCTGCTGTCACGCGGTTCCTCGACTAACTAAAGACTGATGTTTGAGCAAGTCATGGCGGTCTGACGAAAGATTTAATAACCGGTAGAAATTCCGAAACAGACAGTCAGTTCGAAAAATAAACGTATGTGAGTATCAAAATGTCTAATGAACAAACTGAGTGGCTATTGTTTCAATACATACGAAGAGGTACGAGCTCAATACAAAGAAACGGTCTAAAAAAAACTGTCTCACGGGCGACCGACATTTTCCGGAGACAATTGTATCAACCTGTTGGGAGACAGCTTTTCAATCGATATTCTTTTCCAGTCGCTGAAGATTCAGGTGCTGGCTACCAAACATTCTACTACGGTTCTAAGAGTTCGTTAACTATCGACTCTCTGGAGGGAATAGATCACCCTGGTCCTCTCCTCAAATATGAGGGGAAGACGTTTGACATCGGACGTCCGTTCTGTCTGGTTATTCCGAATGGGACGCTTCTTGGTTCCTCCACCCACAAATACGTAAGCACGCCAGTGTCAGTCCATGGTCAGATTCCAATCACATCAGACAGAGAAGCTAAATGGCAGCGTGACTACTTAGAGCGTCTCTGTCAAGACTGGCTAGGAACACTCTCTACGCTGTACGAGTTAGAAATTGGGTCCACTGGAACTTCGAGATACTCGGAAGACATCATCTGTCCGCTCGTCATGAAAGGGAGTGGGTACGGCCACTGGATGACTGAATTTCTCCCCCGCGCTGAGGGTATTCTCAAGTATCAAGAGCAAACCGATCGGTCGGTTCGTGTTCTTCTCAATGGGGATGCACCCGACTGGATAGTTGAGTCGTTGATAATGGTAGGAATCGAGCCAAGCAAGATTTCGCGCTGGAACGGACAAACTATCCTCAACCACGACATCCTATATCCGGCTAGACGCCACACAATTCGGGAAATCCTAGCGGATGTTGACCACGCCCCAGATGTTAAGATACAATCTAATGAAGGGCTAAACTGGGTAAAAAAAAGAGCACTTGGAATTAATACTAATGTTAGAACTCCAAGGAAAATATACGTATCACGGAACGATGTGAGTGATAAACCTGAGTTCTCGAACGAACGCCAAATCAGAAATGAATCAGAGCTCATTTCACTACTCAGCCAGTTTGGATTTGAGCGAATCTTCCCAGCTGAGTATACGATACCAGAACAGGCAGCACTTTTTGCTGGCGCGGACGAGATCGTGATACCCCTTGGTGCCGCGATGGCTAACCTCATGTTCGCCGAAAATGCTAACGTTGTGACTATTTTTGGAGAGAAGATTCATCCGTGGGGCCAGTACTTCGAATCACTCGGCAAAATCCAATACGATTATGTCAGGTGTACGGAGAAAAACGGGTATATCAATGTGGATATCGACCGTCTAAAGAAGATAATTCGGTCGCGTTAATTTTGGCGTGAGTTTCGTAACGTGACCCGGTTCTGGAGGCGAAGAGCTATAACAGACCGCGGAATTTGTCTGCCAGTTCGGCTACACCCTGATCAAGCGTATACGTCGTGTCGAACCCGGCCTCCGAAATCCGTTTATCGCTGACAATATAAGACAGTTGATTGAGTTGTTCTGCTTCGGTGTATCCGATCTCTACTTCGGGGAAGTGGCGTTCGATCGCGTCGATCACGTCTTGAAGCTCGGCGTTTTGTCCCACAACGTTGTACGGTCGGCCGTCTCCGAGTTCCGTCGCGGCGAACAGCATCGAATTAACAGCATCTCCTACGTGTAAATACGGGCGTTTCTGTTCTTCTGCACCCTCATAGACGGTGAGTGGCTGGCCTGTTGCTGCCAGCAGTGCAAACTTGTCGACGACAGTGTCGAACCGCATTCCCGTTGTCCACCCATAGACTGTTCCAAGTCGCAACGCAGTTAGTCCCATAGTTCCATCATCTTTGCTGAGCATTTCCTTTTCAGCATGTAACTTCGCTTCTCCGTAGGGTGACTCTGGCTCACAATCGAAGTCTTCCGTAATTTCGTGCTCGGTTGTCCCGTAGACAGAACACGTCGACACATTTACAAATTGTTCAACATCTGCCTGTCGTGCTATCTGGAAAAGAGTTACCGCGCTCTCGTAGTTCACCTCACGAGTCTTTTCAGGGATGTCGAATGATTCCGGTGCGTTCGTAACAGCCGCTAGGTGAAAGACAGTGTCGACGTCTTTGATAGCAGCTTCGACGGCTTCCCTATTCCTAATATCGGCCTGAATAAAACTGTACTCGGCATAGGACGGAAGATTCCACAGCGTGTTGAAACGGGGCTGTCGGAAATTGTCCAGTATCCTGATTTCCTGGTTCGAAAATACCGGATGATCCGCAAGTTCGCGCACCAGTCGTGAGCCAAGATAGCCTAGTCCTCCAGTTACTAGAACTGCCATATTGAATCCATGGTAAGAGGGATAATATATTGTTGGTCTAGTAGGATGGTGAGCAAGGCATTTAGATAGTGGAATAATACTGGTAACAGGGAGGGCCCGAATGCTCAGATTTGTTCCGACGGATGATACACAGTATGTTCAACCCTGTCAGAGTATATGAGTGGTGGTTGACGGAGAACGGACTATGAATAAGAGAAACCTAATTCGATCCCTCGGAATCGACAAGCGGGGTGCGGAGTTGTACTATCAGTTCACGCCAGCACTTCCGACGGACATCCGGGAGTGGCTGTCGAATACCGAGTTCGACCGGATCGACGCCCGGGAAGCCGACGAGGTCGCGCTCTTCCCGATATTTCACTCTCACCGGTACCGGACGATTCTATTCGGGTTGCTGGCTCACGCTCTCAACTACCGCGGCGTCGGGTCCGTGTTCGTGTTCGGAGACGGGCATTTCGAGGCATGCAAGGGAAACCTGACCGATTACGAGGACAAGTGTGTCACCTGCGTCAAAGAGAGCGAAGCGCTCACGTCGGCGATGAATCTACCCGTAGTGTTTCTCGACGAATTCGATTACGAGGGGGATGTCTCTCCCGATGTCCGGACTGGACTGGAAAAATACGCACGGGCGACGACGATTTATCAACTTCAAACCGCACAGCTCGACTCCGACGACGACGCTCAGATGGACCTGTTGTCTCGATTCACCGACACAGCCAGCGAGGCGTGGAACGCAGTCGAAGCACTCGACGCCGAGTACGACTTCGACTACGTGGTCTCGACCGGGTCCGTGTACGCGCCCCGCGGGGCCGCCATCGAATATGCCAGTCGAAACGATATCCCGATCACCGCGTTCTCCGACCCGGCAAACGGGACCAGCGGCAACGAGTTTCTCGTCGGTCGTATGGACGGACCACGCCTTCAGTACCTCTCCGGCGACGCGTGGGAGTGGCTCAAATCGGATCCGCTCTCTTCCGAGCAGGTCGAACAGGTCGACGCGTACATGACCGAAAAAATGGAAACCGATCGGCATCTACGGTTTTCGAATCCCGACGAATCCATCGAGACGGACGCGGACACCGAACTGTACTCGATGTACACCCATCTGCCGTGGGACGCGGCGATAGCCGGGCGGTCACATCCGTTCAGCGACCAGTACGAGTGGGTCACGGAGACTATCCGGGCCTTTCGGGAGTTTCCCGAGCGCGAACTCGTCGTCAAGGTCCACCCTGGGGAGAAACTCTACGGGACGAACGAGAGCATGAGCGAAATCATCGACAGCCGTTTCGACACGCTTCCCGACAACGTTCGCGTCCTTCCGGCAGATACCGACGTCAACCCCTATACCTTGATTCGAGCCAGTGACGTGGTCCTCGTTTTCCGGTCGACAGTGGGGATGGAGGCGACTTATCTCGGAGTCCCGGTGATCACGGCGAGCAACGGCCACTACGCTCATCGCGGATTCACCTACGACCCGGAGACGACGGAACGATACGTCGAGTACCTCGAATCCGGGCGTGAGTCGCTGACTGTAACCGACGAGATGCAATCGCTGTTGTGCCGGTATCTCTACAACTTCGTCTTCGAGCGACCAATCGACTTCCCGTTTGTCACGCAGGAACCTCGCCAGGGCGAGTGGCACCTCCGTGACCTGCATTCCATCGACCAACTCAAACCCGAAGGAAACGACGTGTTGGACGAACTCTGTACCGCCATCATCGACAATACGTCTTATTTTTACACCAAGACACACGAGACGTTTCAATCGTGACGTCAAACCGACTCGAACCGCGTCGATTATCAGACCCGACTCCGAGTGGGAACTAATGGGTGAGATTGCCCTGGGCGTCACTGTCTTCAAGCGGATCGAGAAATTGGAGACGCTCCTTGCGTCGGTCGACCACGACACTATCTCCCACGTCTACGTGGCCGACGACGGTGAGATGACCGACAGGAAATGCGAGGTTTACCATCGCGAGTACGAGTTTCCCCTCACCGTTTTCGACCTCCCGTTCGATGCAGGTCTGGGGGCCGGACGCAACAGAATCGTCGAGGCATTCGACGAGGAGTACTTCCTGCTCGTCGATAGCGATATGGAAGTCCCACACAACGTCGACCTGTTACGAGAGCAGATAGCCCAGCGGCCATCGGTCGGGGGCATCTGTGGAATGTTTCTCGAGAACGACCGGTTCTACACGCCGTGTTCGGATTTGTTCGTCGAGTCGAACACGGTGGTCAAGGACATCAGAGAACGCAAGCGAATCGAGTCGGTCGCGGGAGCACCGTTCGTGGAGTTCGACTTCGTCGCGAACGCGGCACTGTTCCGCCGAGAGTGTCTTGAGGCGTACGCGTGGGACCCCGAGTACGTCATCGGGCGAGAACACATCGACTTCTACTTCGGACACTATCGAGAGACCGACTGGCGATTCGGTCTCTGTCCCGAGGTTCAGTTTCCACACCACCCCGGCGGAACTCAGACTTACGAGGCACACCGCTTCGACGCCGACAAGTACGACGAGGCAGAGCGGTACTTTCTGGACAAGTGGAACCTCGACGGATTCGTCTCGAACAAGACGACGTGGGTGGATACACACGACCCGGTCTACGGACGCAAGCCGCCGTTCTCGCTGCTCGATAAGGCTCGGATGAAGTACAGGACTGGAGGACTCGGCCACCTCTTGTTCGAGGGTCTCAAGTACGTCGTCAAGTGAGCAGTGTACTAGCCGTTAGGTGTGGAAGAAATTCAGGCAATACGAGAGCCCACGTTCGTACACATTTGGGTCCCGTTGGTACGCGATGTGTGATCCGACGGATGCGTTGTTCCAGTGTGCGTACTTCGGCCCTTTCAACAACCGCAATAGCAGACGAGGATCAACGCGTAGTTCGACATATGGTGGCTCTCTTGCGTTCGATCGCTCACAGTACTCGTATCCATCGCCACGCATGCTAATTTTCGCACACTCTTGATCCGAGAGCCGAATTAGCACGTCTTTTTCACTCTTGAATCCGATCTGCCGCCGCATCTCTTCCATCTTTTCGTACGCGTCTGGTATCTTCGTCTTCAACGCTTCGACTGCAGGGAAGTCGTCGCTCTCGTATGCGAGTCTTTGGTCCGCCAGTTCGGTTCTGATGTAGTGTTCGAGTTCTGCTTTCGTTGGTGGTGCAAACTGGTTTAGACGGCGTCGGTCCTCGATTTGGAAGACGTTTCCGGGCTGTAGCGGGACACATTTGTGGCTCTCTGAGTCGATTTCTGCAGTTTGTTTAAAATATTTAGCCGCCTCAGCCGGCGAAGGAACCCCTCTGAACTCGTTCATCTCTACGAGGCTTTGCACCCCGCCGTACTCGTTCAGTTCGTGAAGTTGTCCTTGGAGAAGGTACGTTCCTGCAAACGGCGTGTATGTGTCGGGCTCGAATAGGTCGACGAACTGTTCCCCTTGCTTGTAGAATTGCTGTCGCTTTGCTAGGGCCTCTCGCCGCTTCTCTGTCCGAGTGAGGTTTGCAAAACATTGGGGATACGGCCCTGCACCGGCGTAGCCGACTAGAAGATGGTTGATGTTTTGGTATCGCTGTTTGACAATTCTCGCGGCGGGCTTGGATAGCTCAAACGGGCAGTCGTTGACATTGACAAGTGTTGTTTCGCCGTTGTCGAATACGCACATCGTGTCGATGTGTGACCCACCGTATCCATCGCTCGAATCGTCGAGCCAATCACATCCAAACCATCGACCGCAGTTCTCAGGGTTGCAATTGTCGGCGGCAAATATATTGATATGAAGGTCACCGTCCAACTGCACTCGTTCGTCGTGTGGGAGTTCGACCGCGTCGAATCCCATGCTCTGCACGTTCTCTTTTAGATAGTCAAACTGGAAGTCGTGGATCAACACTGGTACGTCCGTGCTGAGTCTGTCGAACGTCTGCCGATGAATGTGGTCCGGGTGGATATGGCTTACGTATATGTAGTCGACATCAGTGTAATCCTCGATGCTGATGTCGTCTGATGGGTGATGGGCCCACGACCCATAGTAAGCCCCATCGAGAATCCACGGGTCACACAGAACTTCAGTCCCTTTGTTCCGGACAACAACTGCAGCCGACCGGACGAATTTTAATTCCACAATTTTGACACATCTTTGAAAAGGTATAAAACCATCGAATACGATAGCGTTTAATATTCGATGTTACAGCCTCGTTCCGAGGAGTGGCCGAGGGAGTTGACGCGATGTCCTGTCGGGGCCGATTAGCGAACATTCACCGCCGCGACGAACTGTTCGTGGAGGGTGTCGGGCGATGCGTCTTCGGGAACGAGAAACTCGTGACACGGGGTATCGGCGATACCTCGGGCCATCACCGTTGCTAATTCATCAAAGTATGCCGACAATTCCAGCATCCCGAGCGAGCCAAGTTCACACAGGATTGGGAGCTCGCTCTGCCACTCTCGGAGGATAATCGAAAACAACCGGTTCCGAAGTTCGTCGTGGGACAGCGGTGCCAATTTAAACTCGGTGTCGTCGACGCGGCGAAGGAAGACCACCCGGTCGAGAGTCCCACTCGTCGCGATGGATTCGGGCCCGTAAATCTCGTCGGCCGGTACCGTCGCGAGGTAGTCTCCGCCCCGAATCTTCGACAGTGCAAACGACGTCTGCTCGTAGTACCCGAACCGGTGCAGTAGCGATTTCGTGAGACCGACGAACGGAGCGTTGTCGATGAGAGACCTGAGGACTACCGTGGCGATCCGCTCTCGCACTCGCTTGGTGTCCATGTCGTACTTCTCGAAAACCGCTGGATACACGTCGCGATGGTACGCTTTGAAAACGAACGAGCGTGGGAACGAAAAGCAGTCACCGGCCACGTCCAGACAGACAATGTCGTCGCCAAGCACCTGCACGTCGTGTGAGGTCACTAGTTGCCCCAAGAGTGCGGTTTTTCCGACCCCGCCCGCGCCAGGGAGGAGCGTTGCACCCCCGTCGCTGTCGACGTAGCCAGCGGCGTGGACGAACACGCACTCCTGATGGAGTAGTTGTGACTGCAAGAGCGGATACAGATTGACACCGCTCGCAGTGTAGACCGTGAATCCGTCGTCGGTTCGTACGACCGCGAGTTTTCGGTCCGTGTCGTACCAGTAGGTCCCGTATCGACCCGACGTGTCGTAGTGAACCGTCTCGCCGGGACGGGTCTCGAACGTGTCGAACGGATACACCTCGATGGACGGAGTCTCCGCCCCTCGCTCGACTTCGAAGTAGTCGAACTGAAAATCGAACTGATCCAAAAGGGGACCGGGAAGCGCCGTCGAGACCGAGATATGGAGAAAGTCGTGGATCTGATAGTGTCGCATCGTCGGAGACATACGAGTCATATCCAGAGGGGTACTGAAATTACGTATGCTTTTCCCACCGCTTCTTGAAGGAGGTCCGGGACCGTCTCTCCGCATTGATTACGTCCACCGAGACGGGCGCTCTCATCTACGGCCACCCGTCCGTTCCTCGCAGACACTTTCATAGATTCTGCCGACTACTTCGGCGTTACGTTTCCAAGTAAACCCGTAGTGGGCCACGCGTTCTGCCCGCGCTCCGACTCGGTCCCGAAGTTCGGGTGCCTCGATAAGTTCCTGCAGGAGGGTGGCCAGCGGATCTACCTCGCGCGGCGGGACTAAAAAGCCGGTTTTTCGGTCAGTGACGAAATCTTCCGGCCCCTCTCCCCGGCACGCGACGACCGGCAGTCGACACGCCATCGCTTCGAGATATGCGATACCGAACGCTTCGACGTAGCTGGGTAGTACGAAGATATCCGCCGATTTGAGATGCGAGAATACATCCGCCTGTGGGAGTTCTCCCATGAACCGAACCTGACCCCGGATATCTCGTTCCGTGGCTTTTCGTTCGATGTTTGCTCTTTGAGGTCCGGTCCCGACGACGACGAACTCGAACGGAGGGGAAAGTCTCGCCAACGCGTCCAGTACGTAGCGATGCCCCTTCGTTTCGGTGAGGCTGCCGACGCTGACTATCCGTGTTCCGTCAGCCGTATCGAGGCATGGCTGTGCCCGGTCGATTGCTGCAACTGGGACACCGTTGTGGACGACGTGTGACTGGATGTCGGTGCCGACGTGCGTTTCGAGTAGACGCTGAATTTTGGTGCTATTGACGATAATTCGGTCGGAGGCTCTGACCGTCCGTTTGACCAACGGCCGGACGAACGGGCGGTGGATCGACTTCTGGAGGTCGGCACCGTGGATGGTCGTAACGAGCGGCGTATTGGTTTTGTGTGCGACTGGATAACAGGCGAAGCCGTCGGGAACCGCGACGTGAGCGTTGACGACATCGGCCCAGCTGAACGACTGGCGATATTGCGAGACTGCCTCTCGTACCGAGAATGCGACGAGTGGGAGCGTCTCAGGACGGGGCAACGAAACGTATCGAGGATGTTCGACAGAGATACCGCTGATTTCCTGCTCGCCCGGGAGCTTCGCCGAGGGGGTTCGGCCAGTCAGATGAGCGACACTGTCCGGGATGTACGGAACAGGAGCGATGACACGCACCTGGTGACCGGCCGTAGCTAGCGCCTCTACTTGGTTGCGGACAAAGATTCCGGATGAGAGATCAGTCGGAGTCGGAAAGAGATGAGAGACGACGAGAACGTTCATCTGTCGTTGAGCACGTGCCGACGGTGTGGGTCGATACACGTTTTGGATAGTCTCGGAGTTCCTGTCTCGCGAGGGCGCATCGCCTGGGTACACACACTACAGCGTGACATGGGGTTTAGTGACGAGATACTCCTCGAGCACGAGGACATCCAAACCGGTCGAATAGAAGTCACGGAGCGCCTGCTCTGGCGATTCCACGATTGGCTCCCCGGCGACGTTGAACGACGTATTTAGCAGGACAGGCGTCCCCGTTATCGATTCGAACTCGCGGAGTAGTCTGTGGTATCGGGGATTCGTCTCCTCTTTGACCGTCTGTGGCCGACACGTACCATCGACATGAACGATGGCGGGCACTTCGTCCTGCTTTGTCTCACTAATGCGATCTAGCACGATCATATATCCAGACTCATCTCCAGATTCGAGGTATTCGTCTCTACGCTCGGCCAGCAGACTCGGGGCGAACGGTCGCCACTTTTCTCGGTTCTTCACGTTTGCGTTGACTAAATCTAGCGAGTCTTCGTCGCGGGGGTCAGCTAGAATACTTCGGTTGCCGAGGGCTCGTGGGCCGTACTCCATCCGTCCCTGAAACCATCCGACTAGATAGCCGTCTGCGAGATAGCGCGCCGTCTCAGAGCAGATGTCTTCGAATCGCTTCGACTCGAGTTTCGTGTTTTCGAGTAACTGTTCGATCTCTTCGTTGCCGTAGGATGGGCCAAAGTACACTCCGTCGAACGTCGGGTCGGGGGCCTCGCCGGTCACTTGTCTGTAGGCATCAAGTGCAGCTCCCAAGCAGACTCCCGCATCGTTGGCAGCGGGCTGTGCGAACAGCGAGTCCACGAACGTCGCGTCTTTGAGCGCTCGATTAGCCTTGCAGTTCAGGGCTACACCGCCCGCAATCGCGAGATCGTGGTTCCCTGTCTGAACGGTAAGTGACCTCGCTAACTCGACGACGATCTGTTCCGTCGCTATCTGTAGATGGTGGGCGAAATCTTGGTGATGTGGCTCGAATGGTTCCCCATAGCGGCTACGCTCTCCGAAGTACGATTCGAGCAGGGCGACGGGATCCTCGGAACGTGTGACTGTGGACACATTATATGTCCCTTCACCCACCTCGACGAACTCTTCGAAGGCCGTCTCGAATGACTCTCTGTGACTGCCGTACGAAGACAGTCCCATAACCTTTCCTGCGTCCACTCGGCCGCGAAACCCGAGATACTTTGCGCCCAAGGAGTAGAGCTTTCCGACGGAGTTCGTGTGGGGAATCGTCTCGATCCGGTTCAGATTCTCGTCCCAGAGGACTGTACTTTCGTACTCAGCCCGTCCGTCAATGGTCAGTGTGACCGGCTCTGGTTCGGAAGCACAGTAGGCCGCAGACGCCGCGTGGCATCTGTGGTGCGGGACTGTCAGATACTCCACATCGAACGTACCGTCAGCCAAATCTGCTAGCCGACTCGCTACCTCTCGAATATGGACGTTCCCGTACGCTGCGAGTGCCGACTCACCCGCCGTGGCGAGATCGTATAGATCGCGGAGCGAAGTTGGGGGGGATTTGCGTTCCTTGTACTCCTCGAAAGTGGCATTCTTCTGAAGACGTGGATCCCGCCCGATGGCGACGACGTCTATGGCGTCAAGCTTGAGTCCGGCTTCTCGTAGGACGTATCTGATACTCTCGGTCGGAAACGTGTGATTCGCGTGCTTATCTCTGGTAAACCGCTCTTCTTCCGCAATTGCGAGGATCTTGTCGTCGCGTAAGAGACAGGCACCCCCGTCGTGATACCCCCAATAGTTAAACGGAGAGAGTTTGCCGAGGGACGGCTTGATCCCGAGTATCCACATACTGACTTCGATGGTACAGTGTCCACATAGCGTTTGTGATACTTAAAAGGCAGATAGCCTCAATACGTTCGAGTCACTGGGTTCAAACAACTAATTGATGAGACCTAACGTTGTTATCGTGGTCCTGGACACTGCACGATTCGACGACGCGCGTGGAACCGTGGGCGGGGCCCCAGTTATGCCGGCACTCGACCGGCTGGCGAGCGAGGGCACCGAGTGTATCCGGGTCTCGGCGACTGCACCGTGGACGCTGCCCTCTCACGCGTCGCTGTTTACCGGGACATATCCCTCGAAGCATGGTGCACATGCTGGTCACAAGCGACTCACCGACGACCTTCCGAGGCTCCCATCCGTCCTCCAGACGGCGGGCTACGAGACTGTCGCTGTGTCGAACAATACCTGGATCAGTGGTGAGTTCGGCTTCGACATCGGCTTCGACACGTTCTATCAGACCTGGCAGTATATCCAGTCGCCGACGGATCTTGGACGGATCGCTCGAACCCGTCACGGCTGGGAGATGTATCGTTCGCTCGCTCGCGAACTGCTCTCTGGAAATCTTCCGGTCAATGTCTTGAATGCTCTCTATGGTCGATTCGGACGGAAACGAACCGACAGTGGTGCAGCCCAGACCAATGAATTTGTCCGTGGCTGGTTGCGTGACCGAACCGACGACGCCCCGTTCTTCCTCTTTGTTAACTATCTCGAACCGCATCTCGAGTATCGTCCGCCTAAATCCTACACGGACCGGTTCCTGCCGGCGGACGTCTCCCACGACGAGGCGATGTCTGTGCCTCAGGACGCGTGGGGCTATCTCGCCGGCGATGTGGAACTCAGCGCCCACGAGTTCGACATTCTTCGGGGGCTTTATCAGGCCGAGCTAGCCTACGTTGACGATCGCCTTCAGGAGTTACTGACGACACTGGATACGGCGACTGACCGGGAGACGTTTGTCGTCGTGACGAGTGACCACGGGGAAAATATCGGCGACCACGGGTTGATGGACCATCAGTACTCACTCCACGAAACACTGTTACACGTTCCGCTCGTCATGTCTGGCGGGCCGTTTACGGGAACGGGAGAGGTGAGTCGGCCGGTCCAGTTAGTCGATCTGGCCCCGACTATCCTCGACACCGTTGGCGTCGACGCCCCTGCTCTTCGCACTGAAACACAAGGACTGTCGTTCCACCCTGACGCGGACGACCGACGTGACTACGTAATCGCGGAGTACCTCGCTCCACAACCCTCGATGGACGCACTGGAAAAGCGTGTCGACGCGGTCCCTTCCGAGGTCAGACGCTACAACCGTTCGCTTCGGTCGATCAGTGTCGACGGGCGCAAACTGATTCGAGGCTCTGACGGCAGTCGGT
The DNA here is from genome assembly GCF_029278565.1 of Haloarcula halophila. NCBI lineage: Archaea > Methanobacteriati > Methanobacteriota > Halobacteria > Halobacteriales > Haloarculaceae > Haloarcula > Haloarcula halophila. The sequence goes on from NZ_CP119559.1 coordinate 2,348,164, forward strand.
GGCTCTACGACCTCACAGACGACCCTGACGAATGCACCGATGTCTCGGACACTCACCCGAGTGTTGCCTCCACTCTGGAACAGCAATTGGAGACGTGGCTCGACTCGTTCGACCACGCGACCAATCGAGATGGCCCCGATATCGGTGCAAGCACCCGACAGCGACTTGAAGAACTCGGATATCTTCAAAAATAGTGCTGGAACTGGATTCGGTTCGAAATTCCGATGGCCCCGAACAGAAACAGTACCCAGACGAACATTTGCCGTTGTCGGACCGCCGTTCCGTAGTTCGCGTTCGCGAGGCCGTACAACGTCGCACCTGCGAGCAACCCGACGATCAGCGTTATCGTGAGTGCGGTCGCATTCCGAGCGACGGTGCGGACCCCATCCAGACTTGCGACCCCGAAGACGAGCGTTATCATCGCTTCGACACACGCGACGAGGTCCCGCGGAAGCACGACCATCCACGGGAACGGGGTAAACAAGAAATATGCGGCAGCGATCCACGAGAAGGCCACCATCTGGAAGATGTTGTCCGGCAGGACATCCGGTAGATAGACCGCCCGACCGCGGGTGCGTTGCTTTCGAATGTCGCGCAGGAACCCGACTATTCGACTCCGTTGCCAGATAGAGACGATTCCCCCTATCACCATAGCACTCAGCGTGACATGGTCGGCGTACTCTACGTCTCTGGCGTAGAGTGAACCCGCGACACCGGTCCCGACAGCGAGGGCGTACAGTGGGACGTTCTCGATTCGAAGTACTGTTGCCACGGTGAGGAGTCCAACGATGGCTACGAGATCAAAACTCCTTCGGACGTTCTCTGGTGGAGCGACGTAAAGACGTACGACGCCAGTTAATGCAAAGAGGATGATTCCCTCTCTGAGCAGCGTCGCGTGGATAGCGACGAACGTTGGAAATACAGCAACTGGGAGTGCGGCAAGCACCCCCGCCTGCTGTGAGTGTAATCTGTGCCCAATTACGACGACCTGATAGGCTGCCGCTGCCCCAACCCCGGCAAGCACGATACGAGCAAAAATCTCACTCGGCCCGGGTACCAACCAGAACGGTGCCAGTAGCACGCCCCAGACTTGGTCGACGTTCCTGAACGCATCTATCGTTGACCCGGTAAATAGTTTCGACACGAGTTTTGGTGGCTCTCCTGATGCAAACGCCTGGGCCGCACTGACTGCGGCCGCTTCGAACAACCGTGAGTCGCCTTGCGAGTATGGGTTGATTCGAAGTACCGAGAGCGGGATGGTAAGCAGGCGCAGGACTAACGCGAGGGCACCGACCTGGAGTGCCGCCACTGGACGGTCAGTCACGGCAACTCTCCTCAATCCACGTTCTGTGACGAGTCATGTCTAACGATATCACCCTGTACTGACCCGTTCTAAGTGCGCGGTTGTCTTTCGTACAGTTCGTTTCCACTCGTACTCACGTGTGGCCGCCATCGGTTCGTAGTCGGCTCTGCTATCAAGCACGTGAACGAGGGCTTGGGCCAGTGCTGTGTGCTCGCCGACAGGCACACACTCGCCCCCGCCGGCAACTACTGTGCGGATTTGCGGAAGGTCAGACACGACGACAGGGACGTCGGTCGCCATCGCCTCCAGAACAGTCCGAGGAACCCCCTCCGCACGGCTCGGTAAGATGAGCACGTCTGCACTCCTGTAAATCTCTGGCATCGCGTCATACGGTTGTGTTCCAGTGAGAGTCACGTGGTCTTCGAGACCGGCTTTCTCGATTTGAGTCTCGAGTTGTGCACGAAGTGGCCCCTTGCCGACAAAATAGAGGTGAGAGTCAGGGTACTGTCTGACCACCCGTCGGAATGCCACAAGTGCGTCGGTCGGCCGCTTTCCATCGACGAATCGCCCGACAAATAGCAGCGTCGGTCCCTCGGAAGTGAGTAAATCGCTCTGTGGCCCTTCTGGAGAAAATCGCCCACGGTCGATTCCGTTGGGAACAACCGCGATTTCGGTCGATACATCTCGTTCACGAAGGCGGTCCCTGTCGGCGTCAGTGTAGCAGAATACAACGTCTGCACTGTCAAACGTGAGGCGTGCAACGGTCCGAAGATACACGTCGAAGAGCCACCTCGCCGCGGTCTGTGAGTACAGCCCGTGGTTAGTGATTGCTAGCGGTGGCCCACCCAGCCGCCGTACCGCTGCTGCGAGGTTCGTGGAGAAGTAGAGATGAGAGTGTGCGTGAACGATGTCGAACCGATTCGCGCGTTGTTGGAGGAACTGCATCACTCCGGGAGATATCGAGTTACCAACTGGTTCAGTCACTGATGGAAACCGAACGACATCGTACCCATCGCGTCGCTCGATGTGGGGCTCCGCATCGCCCTGTGTAACCGTTAGAACGGTCACGTTGTGTCCCAAGGACGCTTGATCACGGCTCATCGCGTGGACATGATATGCGCCACCCCCCTTGGTCTCGGGATAGAGTTTCTGTGCCACCCGTAAGATTCGCATCCGTCACCTGTCTCACTCGGTCCACGCAAAAAACGTCGTCGGTATTTCGGATGTTTCTCCCATCGTCGAATCTAAAAACATAATTACCGAACGACGCACTGACAGATGTAATACTGTAATAACGTTCCCTCGTGGCATTTGCTCTGGTCTCGGCGCTCGGTGGACTGTTTGTCCACGCCGACGTGACCAGCCAAGACCGGTCGCTATATCCCGACGCGGCGACACTGGCGAACGTGTACTCCTGTTCGGTACCGCGACCGATCGCTCGGACGGCGAACTGACCGTCCGGGCCCGGCACGTGGAGAGAGCCTAACACTCAGCGTGACGGGCGTCACAACTGCGATCGAACCGGGTGGTGTCGTCCAGGTGTACGACACCGTCGAGGTAAACAACGCCCTCAGGGCAGATCAGATCGCCGTCGTCAGCAGCAGTTTCGGAGCCGAGTTGTACAAGTATGGAACGTCAGCTATCGGCGTGCTTGGATTCCCGGTCGTGTTCTTCCAATACTGGTGCTGGGGATGCACGATATGGCTGATCTGCTCACGCATCTGCTGGCCCCCCTCATCGTGTTGACTGTCGTCGGCTGGCGCGTCGAGTGGCTCGAGACGCGGTTGATCGCCCTCGTGATGGGTGGGGCCGCGATCCCGGATCTCGTGAAAGTAGGTATCGTCCTCGACAGTACCCTCGTCCGGACTGCTCTCGGCGTCCCGTTCTCCTACGCCCCTCTCTCGACGCTGGGTGGTGTCTTGATGGTCGCCGGACTCATCACCCTTCTATTCGCTCGTCGCCACTAGCGACGCTTGTACGGCCACGTGGTGTTCAGTGGCCTAATTTCGCTCGTCCTTGACGGACTGCACGTCTACGCCGAAGGCTGTGTTTCGGTGTGGCTCTATATGTTTACGACCTGATGCCCATCGACACCAAGTCTGTGCGTCTCCTCAGACCCGACCGTGCTGGTCGATGCGCTCGTCGTTGCAGGGAACGAGTTCCTCGTCGACAGACGCGTGATAGATTCTTGACCAAGCGATCGAACACCGTCGGCAGTCCTTCGAGCAGTACCAGTCGGACATCGAGGCGATGGCCGACGAGTTCCTCGCGACGTTCGAACCGCGCTACCGGGAAGCTGCCAAGGATGTCACACCGACCGAGGAGTTGTTCTACGTCGTCGACGTGGGACAGCCCAGCGAAACAGAGACACGGGCAGTGTACCGGGACGCAGACAACTCGGTCAGCGTCCTGACCAAGAGCTTCGAGTACTTCGACGCCGTCGAGACGGCGCTCGCGGACGCACTTGACCAGGGTGTCGACATCGACGTCCTCTTTCTCCATCCGGACCACCTCTCTCCGGAGAACCGGGCCGTCCAGGAACGGATCGTAGACCGGATACGGTCGTCGTACCCTGTAGTGGGAATCCGATTCAGTGAGGAGCAACTACCCTGGCGAGGGACGCTCGCGGACCCGAGTATGGAACGAGACGGGGACGGCGATCCTCCTCGTCGAAGAGAAAGATATCCCGCTCCACATGCGCCAGGCCGCCGTCACCGAGAACGGCTCGTTCGTCGCCGGACTGCAGCGGTACTTCGACCTCATCTGGGAGTACGAGAGCACCGAACAGCCTGATTGAGGCCCCTGTTTCTCATAGTCAATCGACTCGAACTCACGTGTCGGTTGGAGGAGATATTTAAACCAAGAATGTTACTCACAGACTGAGTAACCGATGTCTATCCTCATCACCGGTGCCGACGGCTACCTCGGGTGGCCGGCGACCCTGCGGATCGCCGACCGGACCGACGATCGAGTCATCCTCGTCGACAACTTCGGCCGCCGTGAGTGGGTTGAGGAGGTCGGCGCTACGAGCGCGACGCCAGTCTCCAGTATCGACCGGCGACTCGACGCCGCACGGGAGGTCCACGGGCTCTCGAACCTCTCGTTCGTCAAGGGCGACCTCGTCGAGAAGTCCTTCGTCGACGAACTCCTGGTGGTCCACGAACCGGACGTGGTCGTCCACACGGCGGCCCAGCCCTCCGCGCCGTACTCCCAGATCAATGGCGAGCGGGCCAACTACACCCAGCACAACAACATGCAGGCCACGCGGAATCTCCTGTGGGGTCTGGAGGAACACGACCTCACCAACACCCACTTCATCGAGACGACCACGACGGGTGTCTACGGCGCACCCGAATTCCCCATCCCGGAGGGTGGGGCGACGATGGAGAATCAGGGCGAGGCCGACGATGTGCCGTTTCCGGCGATGGCTGGGAGCTGGTACCACCTCACGAAATCGCACGACGCAGCGAACCTGCGGTTGGCCCACCAGCAGTTCGACATCCCGATCTCGGACGTCCGAACCGCTATCGTCTACGGGACCGAGACCGCCGAGACGCGCGAGGACGACCGACTGAAGACCCGATTCGACTTCGATTACTACTTCGGGACTGTAGGACATCGTTTCTGTGCACAGGCGGTCGCGGGCTACCCGGTCACGGTCTACGGCAAGGGCGAGCAGCGCAAGCCGTTCATTTCGCTGGAGGACGCAGTCGAGGGGCTGGCACAGGTCGCACTCGAAGACCCGGACGACCGGCCTGAGGGGCTGACCGTCTACAACCAGGTCACCCGCGCTATCAGTATCGTCGAGATCGCGGAGACGATCGCGGACGTCGGTTCGGAGTTCGACCTCGACGTGGCTGTCAAGCACTTCGAGAACCCGCGTGACGAGGACGAAACCCACAAGATGGAGATTGAGAACGACCGCTACGCCGACCTCATCGGCGGCCAGAACCAGACCTTCGAGGAGGGTGTCCGCGACATCTTCGAGACGCTGACCCGCTACGACGACACCATCGAGTCCTACGAAGACCGGTTCCTCCCTAGTGTCCTTGTCGATGAATGAGAATTAAATACTGACATCTCAATCAGAACTGAAAATGTATCTTGAGATACATTTATTCTTTTTCAGATAACTAATTACACTATAGTATTGAGACGCTCAACGACTGTTTGGGACAGATACCAGCAAGTATGGTAACTTAGTCGGCTGACGATCGAACGACGGTCCAACGAGATCGTACGAGAAGCGTTCCAGTAGCACTCAAGAGTTCCGTACCAGCGGCTCGTACCACTCGCGGTTCTCCCGGTACCAGTCGATGAACTTCGAGACGCCCTCCCGGATCGTATGCGAGGCCTCGTAGCCCAGCAGTTCGCTCGCACGCTCCGTACTCGCGTGGGTGTGCTCGGCGTCGGCGTCGTGGCGCTCCTCGTAGACAAGCTCTAGCTCGGGCGCCAACTGATCGCGGATCTCCTCGGCCAGTGTCTTGATCTCGATGTTGTCCGTCGAGCCGATGTTGATGGCCTGGCCGTCGGCGGCGTCCTCCTCCAGCAACGTGACGTTGGCTTCGAGGATGTCATCGATGTACGTGAAGTCCCGCGTCTGTGTGCCGTCGCCGTAGATGATCGGCGGGTCGCCGTTCATACACCGGGAGACGAAATTGGAGATGGCCATGTTCGGGCGCATCCGGGGACCGTATACTGTAAAGTACCGCAGCGCGACGGCGGGGAAGTCGTACACCTCGCTGTAGGCACAGGCGTACCGTTCGGCGGCGAGTTTCGAAGCGCCGTAGGGCGAGACCGGCGTCGTCGGATGTTCTTCGTCGTACGGGAGGTACTGCGGGACGCCGTACACCGACGACGAGGAAGCCATGACGAACCGCTCGATGCCCTCGTCGCGACAGGCGTCCAGCAGATTCAGCGTGCCGCCGACATTGACCTCGTCGTACTTTCGGGGGTTCTCGACGCTCGGGCGGACGCCGGCCTGGGCAGCCTGGTGGTAGACGTAGTCGGCGTCGGCGACGAGGTCGGTGACCAACTCGGCGTCGCGGACATCGCCCTCGACGAACTCGTAGCTACCGTCGCTGGCGTCGGCCGCCGCGCGGCCCGCCTCGACGTTGTGGGACTTGATGTCCAGGTCGTAGAACGGGTCCCGGTTGTCCAGGACGACGACGTCGTGGCCGTCACCGGCGAACCGTTCGGCGAGGTGGCCACCGATGAAGCCCGCACCGCCAGTCACGAGGATTCTCATTACCCCAAGCGGGTCGGGGAAGCGACAAAAACCCGTCGGGTTCGAGTGTTGGGTCCGTTATGCCGAGATTGAACTGCCCGTTGCAGCTACCCAAACGAGCGTGGGTTTCCGGTACATGATGCCGCCTGCGAATCGTCAGAGCGTGTCGACCACCTCGCACGCGATATCCGACATAACGAGGCACTACTCATGGTATTTATAAAGCACCGAGTTTTCGAGAATTCCTGGCTCGGAACCGACTAAGTATCCGCACGGCCGACGTTAATATCGAATGCCGACAGATCAACCAGATCCTTCTGAGCGGGAGATGCCGTCCGACCCAGCCGATCTCCTGCCAGCGGATAGCGTCCTCTCACTGGACGAATATCTCGCCATGCACGCTGCTGTCGGCCACCGCACTCGATACGAGATTCTCTATCGCCTCGTTCACAGTGGCGAGATGAGCCCCAGTGAACTCGAAGACACTATGAAAATCGACGACAGTACGCTCCACTACCATCTGAACAAACTCGTCGCCGTCGGATTGATTGAGAAACGTCAGCGTACGGGGTGTGGACAGGAAGGGTTGCACACCTACTATCGAGCGACTGTGTTCGGAGAGGTCACGCTAACTGACGGTGTCGACGAGCTGATCCGCGGTGAGCGAGAGTTCGACCGTATGTACGACAGCTCGGCGGAGTGAAAACAGCGGATTGGATATGCCCATAGCCGAGACGTGAATTCAGCGTTGTTGTCGGACGAGGATCTCGGTCGTGTAGACGGACACGACTCTTCCCGACGAACCGTTTCTGGGACTGAACGAGGTTCTCGACGGCTGAACTACCGATCCGATCGTCCTACTCGCTCGCAGCGAGGTTCTTCGCAGCCAGTTCCGGATCGACCTCGCCCTGGAGGCGTTCCTCGGCCTGGTCGCGGTCCTCGGGGTAGCCGATGTCGTTTCGCCAGCCGTCCATGCGGATGGCGTCGATGGTCCGGCCCGAGTGAAGCAAGAGGTCGACGGCGTCGCTGATCTCGTACTCGCCGCGATTCGAAGGCTGGACGAGATGACAGGCGTGGAAGATGGCTGGCGTGAACGTGTAGAAGCCGGTCATGACGAGGTTCGACGGCGGGTCCTCGGGCTTCTCGACGACCTCGGTGATTTCGCCGTACTTGTTAGTGTCACAGACGCCGTACCGGGATGCCTTCTCCCAGGGGACTTCCTCGACGAGGAAGGCCGCGTCGGCGCGGTCCTCGCGCTGTCGGTTGACGACGTCCGCGAGGTTCGCCTCGAAGATGTTGTCCCCCAGCATCAGCATGAAGTCCTCGCTGATCTCGTCCTCGACAGTGAGGAGGGCGTGGGCCAGCCCCTTCTGTTCGCGCTGGTGGGTGTAGGTGATCGGGACGCCTTCGAACTCGTCTTCGAAGTGGTTGATGATGACCTGCTTCTTGTAGCCGACGACGACGAGTAGTTCGTCGGCACCGAGTTCGATGAGTTTCTCGAAACAGTGGGCGAGGATGGGTTTCCCGGCGACTTCGACCATGCCCTTGGGCTTGTCTTCGGTGAGGGGGCGGAGTCGGGTGCCCTCACCGGCGGCGAGTACAACAGCTTTCATACAATACTCTGCTGTGGTGACCGGTAAAACCTTTATTGCTTTGAACGGTCCAGAGCCGGAACGAGCACCCAAACCGCACAGCTATTAGGCTACCGTGCTGTACGGCCGGGCACTGACAGATGGACGACCAGGTTCGGGACGCGACCGAGGCCCTGATCGAACGCAAGCCCGCCCTCCGGGACGACATCGAAACGCTGCTCGAACGCGACGGGGACGGCGTCTGGGCGTTCGATGAGGTCGCCGTCGATTCGGGTGCGTTCGGCGAAATCGTGGGTTCCGGCTTAGTCGAGGAGACCGACGATGGCTACCGGCTCAGCGATCGTGCGGCGATCCGGGCGGCTATCGAGCCGCCGTCCGGCGACGACAGCGACGACGCCCCTGCGTCGGTCAGCGTTCAGTCGTCCTTAGAGTCCGTTTCGTTCCCGAACCGTCGACGAACGCTCGCGCTCGGCGCGGCGCTGTTGGCGCTTGCGTTGGTTCGTATCCTCCTGATGGCCCCGGCCGTCTTCCGTCCGACGGGGATCGTCCTGGCCGGTAACGATCCCTACATGTACCATCACATCGTCGAACAGCTGACGACGAGCGGCCCCGCGGCGTTCAGCCCGAGCGCGCTCGGACAGTTGGACATTGATTTCCTCCAGTTCGAGGTTCGAACCCACGATACGCTGCTGATCGTCGTCTTGTGGTGGGTGGCAGCGTTGCTGGGCGGCGAGAGCGCGGTGGGGACCGTCGTCGCGTGGTACCCGGTCCTGGCCGCCCTCGGCTGCGCGATCTGTGTGTATCTGCTGACGGTGCGGCTGACCGACGATATCCGCTGTGGGCTTGCAGCGGTCCTCCTGTTGGCGATAACGCCCGCTCACGCGTACCGCACTGCGCTTGGATTCGGCGATCACCACGCGTTCGACTACCTCGTGCTTGGGGTCACTGCCCTCGCGGTGGCCGTTGTCGCGACCGAACGGGTCAGCCGAACGGACGATCGACTCGGTGTCTCGCCTACTGGTTGGCTCGCCGTCGGCGTCGGTGGGGCCGGGATCGCGGCACAGACTGCCGCTTGGCGTGGTGGTCCGCTGCTCGTCTTGCCCATTGCACTCTACGTCGTCGCCCGGACCTACGTCGATGTCCGGGACGACGTGGACCCATTCGCGACCAACGCGCTGCTACTCGCGTTGACTGGCGTCGGTGCGGTGCTGTCGTTGGTCCCGCACCTGGCGTTCGACTGGTTCCAACCGGCCCGGGCGTTCGCGCCGCTGTTGCTCTTTGTCGGGGCGGTCGGTGTCGTCGGCTTCGCAGCGCTCGTGGGCCGCTTTGACGTCCCGGCCTGGACGACGCTTGCCGGCGAGGCTGCGGGTGTTCTCGCTGCCCTCGTGGTCCTCCCCGCTGTGTTTCCACCGATCGCCGATGCGGCGACCGAGGCCATCAGCTACTTCCAGACCTACGGCGGGAGCGGTATCGCCGAGACTCAGTCGCTGTTCAGCGGGAACCTCGGTGCGACAATCGCACCCATCTTCCTGTTCGGGTTCGTGCTCTTCCTGGCGCTGCCGTACATGGCGTGGGCGGCCTGGGTACAGGGCGGCCAGCGCGGTCGGCCCGACTGGCTGGCCGTCTCGGCGTACGCCTGGTGGTTCTTCCTGTTGGCGATCGTCCAGAACCGCTTTAGCGGGGAACTGTCGCTCTTCACTGCTGTCTTCGCCGGGATCGGCTTCCTCCACGTCGCGGTTTGGGTCGATATGGCCCGGCCGCTGAATCTCGGTACAGGGGAGACGGACCCACGCTCGCGGGCTGACGGCGGTACTACGTCGTTGCCCGGGCTTGACGCAGTTGATGGCCGAACCGTTGCCCAGTTCGCCGTCCTCTTCTTGCTCATCGGTTCCCTCGGCGGGGTCCAGACAGTCGTGAAGACACAGCAGATCTCGGTCACCGACGCCGCCTACGAGACAGGGATAGCTGTCGACGCGTACGCCGACGAACACGACATGGGCTACCCCGAGAACTACGTCATCAGCCGCTGGGGGAACAACCGAGCGGACAACTACCTCGTCAACGGGGAGACCGAGTCCTACGAATACGCCCAGAACAACTACGGCGGGTTCATCGGATCCTCGGACGCCAGCGGCTGGTACGACCAGTTCGCGGGGGATGACGTCGGCTTCGTGGTCGTCAGGGCGGAGACGCCAGCCCCGGAGGAGTCCGTCCACAGCCAGTTGCTGGCCGACTACGGCAGCGCGACCGAATCGAGCCCCGCGCTGGAACACTACCGCGCGATATACGAACACGAGAGCGGGCAACTCGTGGCTTTCGCTGTCGTTCCGGGGGCGACGGTGACCGGGACCGCCGAGGCCGGGACGACGATCACCGCCGAGACGACGGTGATGCTTCCGCCGACAGGCGAGGAAGTGACCTACACACAACAGGCCGATGTCGGCGAGGACGGTCGATATACGTTCACGACGCCGTATCCGGGGACCTACAGCGTCGGCGGGAACGAAGTCACCGTTCCGGAGTCGGCGGTCCTCGATGGCGGGAACGTCACCGAAAACGGCTGAGCCGCCGGTACACTGAACCTCCCGGGACGAGAAACGCGGGTATGGACCGCCGACGCGCGCTGGGCTACGGTGTGAGCGTCTCCGTCGTCGTCTTCGTCGTACTCGCGCTGCCGACACTCAGAGATGTCTACGGCCCGGAGGCGGTGCTGGCTGCCTACGCCGTCGTTTCACTGCTGGCGGGTGCGCTGACGTGGTCGCTGCTCTCGAATCTGGGGACGTCGACTGACGACGCCGACGAGGAGGCGACGATCCAGGTGGTCGCGCCGGAGGAGATCGAGGGAGCGACAGTGCCGGTCGACGGGGAACTGGAGACGCTACGTGAGCAGGTCGACGAGCACACGGAGGAGTGACTCTTCAGTCGAGGACCGATCTCGTGCGTTCGAGCGTCTCCGTGGCGACCCGCTTCCAGGTGTGGTCGCTCGCGAGTGCCACACAGGCCTCGCTGTCGAGGTCACGGGCGGTCTCGACACCTGCGGCCACGTCGTCGGTGACGACGCCTGTCGCCGGCGTCAGCAGTTCGCTGGCCCCACAGTCCGCCGTCGTTACGACGGGTGTTCCACACGAAAGGGACTCCAGCACCACGTTCCCGAACGCCTCGAACTTCGCCGGGTGGATGGTCGCGACGGCGTCGCTGTACAGCGAGGCCAGTCGCTCCTGTGAGACGCGTCCGAGCGTCTCGACGTTCGGTTCGGGAACCTCGGTATCGCCGACGAGAACGACCGGGAGTGATCCGATTCTAGCGTAGGACCGGACAGCCGAGAGCCCCTTGCGCTCGGAGTCGCCGACGAACAGGACGTATTGATCATCTCGTTGTGGATTTCGCGGGTAGAACATGGATCGGTCGACGCCGTTGTGGATCACCGTTGACGGCGTCTCGAACGTGTAGTGGTCGGCCCACGCCTGCCGACAGCGTTCGCTGTTGAATATCGCGTGGTCGGTGCGGGTCAGCGACCGCCGTTCGACGACGCGCCGCGTCGGGTCCAACAGCGAGTCGGCGAGTTTCACCGACAGCGAGAACTCCCGTCGGAAGAACGGTCGCTCGGCCCGCGGGCAGTCGTGGTACTTGGTGATCGTCGGCAACGGAAGGTCGTAGGGGAGTTGCGTGTGAGCTATCGCGACGTCGAAACGCGAGAGATCGACCGACCTGAGCCGTCGCCACAGCGCCAGCGGATAGCGGAGGTGATGCCCGTGGAAGCTCCCGTACCGGACCGGTTGGACGCTGATCGCGTCGTCGACGAGGTCGCCGGCGGCTTCACGCGCCTGCTCGCAGACGCCGGCCAGGACGGTCACCTCGTGACCACGTTGGGCCATCTCCGAGTAGAGGTATCCGAGGTGGTAGGCCATTCCGCCGACGACGTGGGGCGGGAACTCGCGAGTGAGGACGAGGATGCGCACGGTCAGGTGGCCTCCGTTCGGAACGCATCGGGCTGGCGTCGTCTCACCTGTCGGCCCCCACTTCGCGATATAGCTCGACCAACTGATCGACGCTCTCGGCCCAACTGTACTCGCGTTCACAGAGCCGACGCCCGCGATGGCCCTGGTCAGCGGGCGCGTCGGCCAGTAGCGTGCTGATCCCGTCGGCCAGTGCCGTGGAATCAGCTTTCTCGACGACGATACCCGCTCTTTCCCGTTCGATTGCCTCGGCGACGCCGACGATGTCGGTCGTGACGACGGGCGTCCCACAGGCCAGCGCTTCCAGTGCGACAAGGCCGAACCCTTCCTGGTCGGTACTGGTCGACGGGAGGACGAACGCGTCTGCCGCGCTGTAGGTCGGACCCAGATCGGCGTCGGGAATGCGACCGGCGAACGTGACGTGTTCGTCGAGACCACGCTCGCGGACCTGTCGCTCGTATCGCTTGCGGAGCGGACCATCGCCGCCGACGAGGAGGTGTGGCGGTGTCCCGGACTCGGTGAGTCGCTCGACGGCAGCCAGCAGTACGTCCAAGCCCTTGTACTCGTGATAGGCGTCGAGCACCGAGAGGAAGAAGACGTTTGGCCGATCCGTCGCGAACCCGAGACGCTTGCGCTCGCCGGCGTCGACCTCGACGGGCGCGAACTGGCTGGTGTCGACGCCGTTGCGGACGACATCGACCTCCCGAGCGGCCGAAAGGTGATCGGATTCGTCGAGGTACGCCTCGCGTGTAACGAGTACGTGATCGACCAGCGAGAGCGTGGCCCGGAGCGCGGTCGCGTTGTACGCCTCCGCGACGTAGCTCGCCAGGCCGTCCCCGACGATGTCGTTGTGGTAGGTCAGCACCGTCGGCGTCCCGGTGAGCGCCCCGACGACGGCGCTGATGTCGGCACACCACGGCGTCGGGAGGTGCGTGTGGATGACGTCTACCTCACGGGCCAGACGGCCCAACGCGACCGGTAACGCCGGCGTGACGTTCGTATTCGCGATACTGAACGGGCTCGACAGCCGTCGGACGGTGATCCCGTCGATGCGTTCGACGCGCTCGTAGCCGCGGGTGTTCGCACAGACGACAGTGACCTCGTGCCCGCGTTCGACGAGAGCTGACGAGACATCCTGCACATACGACTCCACACCGCCGATATCGGGCGCGAACCGAACCGGGGTCTGGAGGACGTGCATTGACTCGACTGTCGGGACTTTTGCAGTCACTGATTTATACTCTGTGGACGAACCCACCGGACACGTCGATGAGATACCGTCGCTGGCAGCGCCTCTCGATCGGTCGTCCGCAGCCGATGGGCCACCGATGAACATCGCGTTCGTCTCGAACGTCGTCTACCCGTTCGTTACCGGCGGTGCCGAGAAACGGATCTACGAGATCGGGACTCGACTCGCCGAGCGAGGCCACACGGTGACGGTGTACGGCCGGCATTTCTGGGACGGCCCAGCGGAGATGGAACACGATGGGCTCCAGTTGCGCGCGGTCGCCGACGAGCGCGATATCTACGCCGACGATCGGCGATCGATCACCGAGGCAATCGAGTTCGCGGTGCGGCTCTACCGTCCGCTCGCGGCCCACTTGGACGAACACGACCTCGTCGACGCGTCGGTGTTCCCCTACTTTCCGGTGCTCGCGGCGGCGGCAGCCACCTGGCGAACGGACGTTCCGCTCGTGACGACGTGGCACGAAGTCTGGCGCGAGTACTGGTGGGAGTACCTCGGCGCGCTCGGGCCGGGTGGAATGGCGATCGAGCGTGCGGCCGCCGCTGTCCCACAACACCCCGTCGCGGTCTCGAGTGTCACTGCCGACCGATTGGCCGGTCTCGGGCCTGAGCGCAGCGCCGTCGATGTCGTCCATAACGGCGTCGACGCCACCCGAATAAACTCGATCGAGCCCGTGTCTGAGGGGTTCGACGCGCTGTTTGTCGGCCGACTCGTCGAGGCCAAGCACGTCGATCGGCTCCTGCGGGCGGTCGCTCAACTCGACTGCGAGCCGACAGTCGGAATCGTCGGCGACGGCCCCGAACGCGACCGGTTGGAAGCGCTCGCCGCCTCGCTCGGTGTGGCCGACAGCGTCACATTCCCCGGGTTTCTGGAGGAGTACGACGACGTGCTCGCACAGCTCCGGGCGGCCGACGTGTTCGTGACTGCCTCGACGCGTGAAGGCTTCGGCATCACGCTCGTCGAAGCGATGGCCGCCGGCTGTACCGTCGTTGCGACCGATCACCCCAACTCCGCCGCTGCCGAGGTCGTTGACGGTGCGGGTTTTCTCGTCGAACCGGATACCGACTCACTCGCCGACGGAGTCGACCGTGCGCTCGCCGGCCAGCAGCCCGAGACGCCGCCACAGGCGCGTGCCAGGACCTTCGACTGGGAACAGATCACTGACGAGGCCGAATCGGTCTACGAACGTGTCTGTGGCCGACAGGACTGACTTACTGTTCGTCCCGGACCGATCCGAGGAAGAAGGAACCGAACACCGTCTGGATGCCCAGGACGATGATCGTGAAGGCGAGAATGTCGTGGGTCAGTGCCGGCAGTGCTCCGTAACCGTCAGTGAGCCACTGCAGAACGATCGCTCCGGCGTACGCGGTACCCGTACCGACGAGAGCCAACCCTGCAGCTAGCCCCCGTTCCAGCCTGAGATGTTTCAGGACCCACTCTGTGGGCGGGTCGGCCGGCCGTCGGATCGGGTCGGTCGTCATCGTCGCGAACACACCCAGGCTCGCCACTTGGTAGCCAGCGATGGTCAACAGGCTGCCCGCGACCATCGACCGCGTTCCGAAGATGATCGGCCCGGCAGCAATGCCGATGAACGTCGCGTTGCCGAACGCTAAGAGCATGACGGCGATTCCGACCGCCGCCAATACTGCGCCGGGAACCGAGAAGAGATAGCCCGGCGCGTTGACGAGCATGAACCGGAGGTGTTCCCAGCCGTCACGGAAACTGTCCAGCGTCGCCTCGCCGACCCGCTCGTGATAGGTGATCGGGACCTCCGCGATGTCGTAGCCTTGGGCGCTGGCGGCCATGATCATCTCGCTGGCGAACTCCATGCCGTCCGTTTCCAATGCTAGTTCTTCGAGGACATCGCGTCGGATCACGCGAAAGCCGCTGTGAGCGTCAGTGACGCCAGCACCGTAGAATCGATTGAGGAACGCCGTCAGTGCCGGGTTACCGACGTACTGGTGGAGTCGGGGCATTGAACCCGTTTTGATGTCGCCGGCGAAACGACTGCCCAAGACGAGGTCAGCACCTTCGCTGGCTCGCTCGAATAGTTTCGGGAGCTCTCGGAAGTCGTAGGTGGTGTCAGCATCACCCATGACGACGTACTCGCCGCGTGCTCGCTCAAAAGCGTAGCGGTAGGCGTAGCCGTATCCCTGCCGGTCGGGTTCAACGACGATGGCGCCGTGATCGCGGGCGATTTCGGGTGTACCGTCGGTCGAGCTGTCGCTGACGATCACCTCGGCGGTGACGCCCAGTTCGGCGACGGCGTCTTCGATGGCATCCAGACATTCCTCGATACCCGCCTCCTCGTTCATCGTCGGAAGGACGACGCTGAGGGTTGGGGTCTCTTCGCTGTCGGTGGGCGCGGCCGTCGGCGTGTCTGTCGCCATCCGGGTGGTCCAATGTATTGGTGCTTCGGGGTATAGGCGTTCTGATACCACCGTTGGAGATTCGGGCGATATTCTGACTAAATGAAAAAGAATGAGAACAGCCAGAAAACCCCGACAGGCCCGGGTCGGGGGGCTCGCTGTGCGCACTCGCTTCGTTCGTGTGCTTTCGTCGCCCGTTTCAGTCCCGCCCTCGTTGATTGAGAAGTCGGTATAAGCAGCGGCGACTGACTCTCCCCACGAAACACCGGCCGTTCAGTCGTCGGCACGTCGGCGTACGACATACCACGCGAAAAGCGCGAAGAGGGCACTGGCGACGAGCGGCCACAGGTCCGTACTCAGGTACAGTCCGGGTGTCGGCGGCTGGTACATCGTCACCGGAAAGAACACCGACTGTGAGCGTCCCTCGGGGACACGAATGAGTGCGTCGGTGAACAGATGCGCAGCCGCACCCACCGTGAGCATCACGAAGGCGCGCCGTCGTTTGCCCCGTTCGACCAGCACCGTTCCGATGAGCAGTATGAGAAGGACGACGCCACCCGTCTGGAGGCCGCCCCAGTCGAAGGGGACGCCGAGAGCAGTTTCGACGGTCTGGCTCGGGATCAGTGTGGAGACGTGGTCGAGGTCCGGGACAAGCGTACCCACCATGGCGAGGGTCACATAAGCGGGGACGATCCAGGTATACCGGTAGCTCAGCGCGGTCGTGACGCCGTAGGCGAGTAGGACGTGTGTAAGGAGATCAGGCATCGGTATCCTCCGAATCAGACAGCGAGAGCGGTGAGTCCCGCCGCTGGATTAGCATGGTACGGATATCTGGCCGCCAGTGTCTGAGACCCCGACACAGGACCCACAGGCCCGCAAGTAGTGAGAGCGCCCGCGTTCGCCAGTAGCCCCCCGCGGGCTTTCGGACCGTCTCGATGGCTTCGATACGTTGGCCTGGGTGCAGCGTGCCGTATACGGAGAGCACGTCACCCTCGGCGAGGGTTCTCCTAACACTGGTAACTTGGATGTCCATCATTTCGCCGCTTTCAGTGCTCACCCGTACTGTGAGTGGTTCGGTTTCGACGACAGGACCGGAGATAACGACTCGGCTATCGAGATGCTCCTCGTAATCCTGGACACTTTCTGTGTCCCCAGGAAAGACGCCGGCACTGGGTTCTATCGGGGCGCCACCAAACCAGATGAGGCAAACAAAAATGGTGCTAAGCAGGAATATCGCCGCGGCTACTCGACGACCCCGGTTCTCAGACCTCCCGGACGGACTTCGATTTTTCAGGTCGTCTCACCACCTGTATATACCAGCAGATATAAGTTATAAGTTACGTATCTACCCATAGCGTGATCGCTCCGTTTGCCTCAGGCATTCAGTCCGACCCCCCAATTCAACAACTAGAGTTATCTGTCGTTTTACCGGTGTACAATGAGCAAGAGAACCTCCGGCCCCTCGCCGATGAATTATCGATAGTCCTCGACAGGGCGTATGACCACTGGGAAGTCCTGTTCGTCGATGACGGCTCGACAGATCGGAGTTTCGAGGAGCTCAAGCGGATTCACGACGACGAACCGCGGTTCAAAATCATCAGATTCCGTGGCAACTTCGGTCAGAGTGCAGCTCTCGACGCAGGACTGGACTATGCCTCTGGCGAGGTTGTCGTCCCGATGGACTCGGACGGGCAGAACGACCCTGCGGATATCCCAAAATTGGTTGAGAAACTCGAAGAGGGATATGACTGTGTCTCGGGCTGGCGTAAACAGCGAGACGATCCGTTGATGAAGCGTGTCTCCTCCCGGCTTGCCTCCGGGCTTCGTAAAGCGTTCCTCGGTACGGATCTGCATGACTACGGCTGTACGCTGAAAGCGCTTCGTCGACCCGCTGCGAAGGATATCCACCTTGACGGCGAGATGCATCGATACATACCGGCGCTGTTGAGTTGGCGTGGCTATCAGATCGCTGAGGTGGAAGTAAATCATCGGCCGCGGAAGAACGGTGAGACAAAATACTCGTGGCAGCGGTTACCGAAAGGATTTCTTGACCTTGTGAACGTCTGGTTCTGGCAGAAGTTCTCCGGACGACCGCTACACATCTTTGGAGGGCTTGGGGTACTTTCAGTTGGTATTGGGATGCTCAGTGGAGTTTATTCTGTTTGGTTGAAAATACTCTCAGATGCTAATCTTTCGGAAACGGCGCTACCATTGTTTGCGGTATTCATGATTATGATTGGTGTTCAATTTTTTATATCGGGAATTCTTGCAGACATCGGAATTAAGGGATATCAACATGCGAAAGACGAAGAACCTTATCGAATTGACAAAATATTGAAATAAGGACAAAGTTGTAAAATGAACGAAAAACCAAACATAAACCGGATTCCTAATACGATGAACAACGAGAAAATCTATGCAGTAAGTTCTGTGCTATTGATTCTATTCTCCATTTTATATGCCTTATTTAATAATCCAGCCCCCGGATGGGTGGGGTTTATTTTGAGGAATAGTGTATTGTTTATTATCATCGTTCTACTCACAACTTATGTTCAGTCGAACGCTACCTCAGTCGGGAAGCGAGTGTTATCCAGTCTATTTTATATTTCACTCCTTGGGACCTTATTAAACACGGTAGGTATTTTTCCCATAATTAGCAAGTCGATTTTTGTACCAAAGTGGGAAGAATTACTGTTAGTATTCTCCCTCCCATATATGTTGATTATTAATGGCCAGGAAAAAACTCTAAACGAAATAGGACATATAAGATCCCGATTGGATGAAGCGATAGAATCTGGGATCACATTAAATAGTAATGATTATGAAAATAAAGAGAGATCATTGAGGAATTTCGTTGTCTACCCTGCAATCACAGTGATGGCAATTATGCTCATTTACTTAAGTATTCGCATACCTCTCATATCAAAGACGTTCGGGGGAGTTGTTCACAGTGATAAATATGTCACATATGTTCCGAACGCTGTGAACATGTTTCGAGCTGGTGACCCGTTCCTAAATCGAAACTTAGCATATATTCAGGCATCAGAAAGTAGCATATCACAACAAAGCTTTGACACTTTTGGCCATTTCCCATTATTGACCTGGATGCTAGCCGGTCTAATGGTGTACAGAGACGCTGTAGGGCTTGAAATTGTGGTTAGAGGTATGCTGACAGTATGGGGCTTAGTAGCCCTCTTAATAAACTATTTGTTTGTTAGAAAGGTACTGGGGATCTGGACAGCTGCTTTGGCAACGCTATTGTTAGCTGTAAATCAGCTATTTAACCTAATCACATATGTAACCGTTCTGGACTTGCCTGCCTTCTTTTTCCTTCTAATATCGATGTATTTTTACAGTGTCGATCGTCACCAATTATGTTATGTTGCGTGTGGCCTCTCTGTACTATCTAAATATTCATTCATACTGATTTCGCCGGTTGTTATAGCCACACTCATACTAATCACAAAAAAATATAAGATATCTGAACTTTTAGAACTGAGCTCAGCGATAGGCCTCCTAATGATTGTACAAGAATTATTTATTGCAAGGATACCATCAACCAGTTTTCCAACCGATTACTTGTTAGTATCGACCCCTGCGTTAGTAATTATTTTCCAATATTATTCGTTCAAAAAGTATAGACATTTTGTAGAAACCTGGGAGGATGGACTTTCCCCTCAACAGACTTTTGCTTTGGTATGTTCAATTCCTGGTATAGCACTGATCTTAACTTACCCATTGATATCAAAATTCGCCAGCGGATTCCTGACAACGCCAAAACTATTATTTCATCTGCCAATGTATCAGGAAATTATAGACGATACTGGTTTGCTAATGCCAGATTTCGCATTCTTATTCTTCCCCGTGGGGATTATACTATCTATAATATTCGGCAAAAAGAGCGAATATCTAATCGGGATATTAGTAGCATGTTTCGTTTATTTGGTCGTTGCATCCAAGGTGATCTATTTTCATGAATACTATAAGATGATTTTTGTTTACATGGCTATCCTCACTGTCGCTTACTCGTTTGATACTCTTATGCGCTATACCCACAATAGGAAAGGTGATATTAATAAGATGGTAGTCCTAATTCTGCTGGTTATTTCGACTCTGATTATTGTTCCAATATCCGCTACGAACACGACCGATAAACTTGACAATGAGTTTCAGGGTACAGCTGAGATGGCCACATATATCGATACAAATCTTCAGGATAATGAACGAAGATTACTCCGAACTCATTTCAGAGCGAAGATTATGATACTCTACGCTGATATTTCATTCCCAATAGGTTATGGAAACGAAATAAGCCCGACTGGCGCTCGTGATAATCTGGGTAAGGAATTCCACAAATTGGATATGTATTATTACCTTTCCCATGGTGAACCAAATCTTCAAGTCTTCATGGATTTAATGGACCGTACACCGGGAACACAAACCACACGTGAAGATCTGATATTATCACAGACTGGGCAAAGGACTGCAGACAGACAAGAGACTGGTATAAACAAAACTATGGTAGATCAGCATCTTGAACTCGAGAAAAAAATCGGCGCTTGGCGATTATATAAAATCACAAAATGAGCTGTAAATCGTTTAGTAATAGTCCGAAAATATCGGTAGTGATACCCACGTATAATCGGCCTAAAAAATTGGAGAGAGCAATTGAGAGCGTTGAAAAGCAAACATACAATAACATCCAATTGATTGTTGTAAATGATTACCCGGAGGACAAACTAAAACGATCTAACTTGCCCCCTTTTGTTGATAAGATAATAAATCATAATAGTAACCAAGGTGCCTCTGCCGCTAGAAATTGTGGAATAAAACATGCCGGAGGTGAATACATCGCTTTTCTTGATGATGATGATGAGTGGTGCGAACAAAAGTTGGAAAAACAAATTAAAACCGCTATCTCAACAGAGTGCTTAGCAATTTACTGCGGTTATAAAACGAAGAGAGAAAGTGGGAAACTAGAATCGTCTAAACAAAAACAGGAGGTTCAAGTGCGTGATCTATTAGCATATAATTGCATAGGAACAACGTCAGTGGCACTGATTAAGGCAGAAGTGTTTGAAGATGTTGGAAATTTTGATACCGAACTTCCAAGCTGCCAAGACTGGGACCTATGGATTAGAGTTGCCACTGAATACAAGTGGAAATGTATAAATGAGCCTTTGGTTATATATCATGCAGAGAATAGCAATCGGATCTCAGAGAATCAATCTGATGTCCTCATTGGACATAGAATGCTAATGATCAAACATTCTGAACTTCTAGTCGACACGGATAGAACTACTAAGTCAAGACACTACTATACAGTTGGAAAAAAATACTATCTAGCTGAAGAGCAGTGTACAGCAAGCAAACTATTCTTCAAATCTATCAGATTTTTTCCTCCGATATTGATAAAAACAGTTTTATTTGTCTTAAACCAAGAAAGAAAAAAAAATAACAGATGAGTGACCCAGACCCTCTTGTCTCAGTTGTTATTCTCTGTTGGAATAGTGAAAATAAAGTTGATAAAACACTCAACAGTGTATTATCTATTGACAATATAGATCTTGAAGTGATTATAGTTGATAATAATTCATCAGATAGAACTACGGACATTTGTAAACAGATCCTGACCAAATCTGATTGCCGTTATAATATTGTTAAAAATAAAACAAATATTGGATATTCTGCTGGAAAAAATCTGGGTGGAAACTTGGCAACAGGCAAGTATATTCTATTACTAGATGATGATGTTATCGTTGATGGGGATGTATTAACAAAACTAGTTCATAACTATAATAAAGAACCAAAATCAGGATTATTAACTCCAAAAACTTACGATAGAGAGACAAATCAGTACCTTGGAGGTTGCTTCACCAAATTTGGCACAACTACTAATTATTCGAAAAACAAATTAGAAACTAGTTGTGAGATGGTAGAAGCTCCATTTGTGACGGGTGCAACCCTATTTACATCTAAGAAGTTCTGGGATGAATTAGGTGGTTTCGATGAATTTGCAAAGTTCAATCTTGATGACTTTGATATTTCCATTCGAAGTTATTCACGAGGGCAAAAAAATTACATTATTTCTACTACAGAGGCGATCCATATTGGAGATATGTCGGAAAATCTAGCTCGTCGATATAGGTCCTACTATTACTCTAGACAATATATATTTTGTAAGAACCTTCCTACTCTCCGGTTATTTAAGGTCTCTGTACTATTCTTTCTTTCATCATTATATTTTTCAATGAGAGATTCTGTATCTGAAGGCGATATTTGGATACTTATTAACCATATAGTTTCTATCCTATCGTTCATTCACAAATTACCCCATATTCTGGAGAAGCGCAAAGCCACAGATCACATATCAGAGTTTCCTATATTTCAGTAAAGCAATGATTTTTTGACAGAAACACTGTCAAGTTCTGAATGACCTCAGCTGGCGTCTTGCTGTCGATTGCTTAATTAGGTCATTCGTGGTTGTAGGGTCGCGTTAAGTTGGAGAATGAAGCGGACGAGTTCTGAGTGCTTATGTCCGAATTCGACCGCCTCAGTGGATGTATCGAGTGGATCGACTTGTCGTTTGTGGAGCGATGCCGGACTCCTGAATGGGCGATTCAAGTAGGCATCCGGTGTCACTTGGCAGGTATATCACTTCGATATTCAAGTCAATTTCTCGATGGGTTGGGAGTCCAACGTAGTCCTGTCTCGATCCACGAGTGGGTTCACAAGGCCGACCTACAGCCGATCTCGACGGTGACCGCGGATCACCTCGCGGTTGACGAAAAGATGATCCGCCTTCACGGGCAGAAATTTTGGTTGTACGGTGCTGTCGATCCCCCAAAGGAACGAAATCCTGCACGTTAGCCTCTTTTAGACGGCGACGAAACAGACCATGCGGTAGTTTCTGACCTGGCTTCACCGCCGATACCAGCTTATTGACGTACTGTTTCTTGTCGACGATGCTGATTATCTCGGTCCAGTTCAGGCTGAAGATGGCTACCGATTGCAGACACTCGCACATGGAAATCGGAATGCTATCGAACGTGTATTTTGAAAAGTAGAACGGCGAACATCCTCATTTGCAAATAGTTTCAGCCATGTCGAACTAGAGACAGCTCAAGAGTGGCTCGAAGCCTTCGCCGTCTACCACAACTCACGCCAAAATTAACGCGATGGCCTCGTTGGGTTTGCTGTTTCAGCGTCGCAAGATCGGGGATGAGACGATGCTTGAACTATTCGTTGTGTCGACTCCAGCATCCTTCCACCGGGCATTCGTCTTTAGCTAAGACTCACACCTCGGTTGTGTAGCGGTGGCGAGCGTCTCTTGTAAGATCGGTCGTTGTTGGTGGGTCTTCTGAGCATCCTCGATCAGCCGCTACAGCAACGGCGGTGGCGAGTAGCCAGGGTACCTTCTGAGTTCGTGGAGGATGAGCTGGGCGTGCGACCGGAAGGTCGCCGCCCAGCGTTCCGGCGGAAACACGATCTCATCATCGGCCTGCTCGGTGACCAGATCCAACAACTCAAGACTCACCAGCAGTGACAGCAACGCCGCGTACAGTAGAATCTTCACGACATCTGGGTTGCTCGTATCGAACTCGTCCAGTTCATACTGCGTCTTCAACTCACGGAACAGCGTTTCTACTTCCCATCGACACCGGTACAGCGTCGCTAGATCTGACGGCAGGAACTCCTCTCTCAACAGATTCATTATGTAGAGATGGTAGTCGTCGGCGTCCTCGTTGCGGACGCCGACGACACGGAATCGCTTCGTGTCCAGTGACCGTGTTCCCTTGTACTGGCCCCGCTTGAACTTTGCTTCGACCTCTACGTGGATTTACTTCCGCGAGAGGTCATCGACCACATCGTGGATCTGCTTGCCCTCCAAGGGAATGGCGCGGCCGCGCCATTCCCATAATTCCTCCATTATCAGTGGATTCGCGTTCTCTTTCAGCGACTCACGAAGTAGCCGTCGTTCTCATCAATCAACGCGAAGCGGCGGTACTTGATGTACGCTCGATCAAACAGAACTAGCCGTCCTCGCAACCACGATCCCGTTTTGAATAGCGTGCTGTCGTGCGTTTTCTCGTCCGTTACATCGATCCGTTCAATTGTCTGGTCGGTGGCGTTGTGGAGCAGGTGGAGCTTCGCTCCAGCCTGCTTCTCGTAACGGGGTTGGAACTCATCAGAGAGGAACTCGTGCAACCGCAACACTGTTCCATCAGCGATCATCATGTCCCTGAATCGGCCGATATCAGCGTCAACAGCGTCTGGAACAGCGACCTCGTCGAGTCCACGCTCGACGAGGTCGCGGAGATACTCTGCCAGCGTCGGTGTCAACCGGTGATAGAAACCGACAGAAGAGATTGGTTCGTCAGCTGTGGCGTTGTAGCAGCGTCTGAACCCAGCGAGTGTTCGGCTCTCGCCTATGGCGAAGCCGAACACGAGCGCCCACACGAGGACAGGAATCTGAAGCTTGCCTTCTCGCTCGACCACCCCGAGTTCCTCGGCGTGCTCTTTGAGGAACTCGGAGGGAAGCAGTGTAGTGAGCCGACGCATGATTCTCGATGAGGTGGCTCTGTTGGACACAGCTATCGCCTCTTCATTCCTCTCGAAAAGAAGCCTCGATAAGCCGCTGCTGTCACGCGGTTTCTCTCTTAGCTAAAGACGGATGATATTCAACGAATTACGGGTGAAAAAGTTCTAAGGATTACCATAGAAAGTGCCCCGTGGTCAACTCGTTGATTCAATCTTACTGATTACATCCTTCGTGAAGTACTATGTGTAACAATGCGCTCAGTTCACGCGTACTCGGAGACGAACTCTTCAATACTCTCAAGGATATACTCTATCTGGGCGTCACCCATCTTGTGGTGATTACCGACGAACAGCCCGTTCTCGTGAATCAAATCTGCATCTTCAAGCTTCCCGACCTGCCGGTAGTCTATCTGCTTGAGTGCTGGTTGACGGGCCAGGTTCCCGGCGAGTATCGGTCGGGTCTCGATAAGTTTCGACTCAAGATGTTCTCGTAACTCGTCCTGGGTAAATGGCGCTTCGTCCCGGATAAGTATTGGATAAGCGAACCATGAACACCGGGTATCCGGCCGCTCGTGGAGTATATCGAACAGGTCGTCGAACTGATCCATTTCAGCGTTCAGTTTGCGTGCGTTTGCCCGACGAATATCAATGAACTTCTCTAAGCGATTCAGCTGGTGAATACCGAAGGCTCCCTGAATCTCAGTTGGCCGGAGGTTGTAGCCGTGGGAGACGAACAGGTACCGCTCGTCAATTTCGGGTGACTCTCGGACATACTCATCCTTACTCTCCATCTCTCGAACCCACCCGTGAGCCCGTCCGGCCCTGTTTCGGTCCAAATACTCTTCGGAGTCTGTAGTAATCATTCCTCCTTCGATCGTCGAGATGTGATGCGAGAAGAAGAAACTGAACGTGCCGATGTCGCCGAATGAGCCCACCTTCTGACCGTCGTATTCCGCACCGTGAGCCTCACACGAGTCCTCAATGACTGCGATATCGTGCTCTTTACAAATGTCCATAATCGGACCCATCTCGCAGGGATTACCGAGCAAATGGACGAGTACAACGGCCGCAGTATCGTCCGTAACCGCCTCTTTAAACGCTTCCACATCGATAGTGTATGTTGATGGGTCCACGTCAACTAACACTGGTTTGGCGTTCACGTCCACGATGGGAAAGACACTAGTCGACCACGATACGGCCGGTACAATCACTTCATCACCGGGCTTGATGATGTCGCCCTCGAGGGCTTTTAATGCGAGCAGGTTCGCCGACGAGCCGGAGTTTACCATTGTCGAGTGATTAGTGCCGATGTAGTCTGCCCACTGGCCCTCAAACGTCTCGACCTTCTCACCCATAGTGACCCACGTCGACAGAAGTGAGTCCAGTGATTCGATTACTTCTTCAGTGCCATAAGTTGGGCTGCTCAACCGGACAGGCGTTTCGCCAGGTTGGAATTCATCGTCGCTACGGTTCTCGAAGACAGTTCGAATCTCCTCTTCGATTGAATTGGGTACGTCGTTACAGTCAGTCATGGTTATGCTCAAATCGTTCCAGGGTCGCTTCAATACCGCGTTTGAAATCGTATTCCGGCTTCCATCCGAATTGCCGGAGCTTCGATACATCAGCCACCATCCGCTCGATTTCAATGTTTGACGCACGCCCGGTAGAGTCTGAGTTGACCGTAATATCGCTATCACTTTGATCGATAATCTCGTCAACGAAGTCACGAACGCTGGTTTCGCGACCGCTACCGACATTGAACACGTCGTACTGGTTCCAAGATTTGTCGAGGACTGTCAGTACCGCTGATGTCAGGTCTTCGACATACGTAAAATCTCGTGTCGGCTCGAGATTCCCGAGCGAAACGGTATCTGTCTCAGCTTCAATCTGTTCAATTACTGTCGGGACCAGATTGTCTGTATCTTGTCCGGG
Source organism: Haloarcula halophila (assembly GCF_029278565.1). Classification (NCBI taxonomy): domain Archaea; kingdom Methanobacteriati; phylum Methanobacteriota; class Halobacteria; order Halobacteriales; family Haloarculaceae; genus Haloarcula; species Haloarcula halophila. The sequence continues at coordinate 2,374,330 of NZ_CP119559.1, forward strand.
GCCGTATAGAGTGAACCCGCGTAGCGTCACGACCGACAGGTCGTAGCTGTTGGCGTATGTCTCTGCGAGGTTCTCACCTGCGAGTTTGCTCGATGCGTACGGGTGGAGACACTCTGTCGCGTGAGACTCATCTATTGGGAGATAGTCGGGCGTTCCGTATACTGCTCCGCTGCTGAGGTAGACAAACCGGTCGACGCCGTCTTCGCGCGCTTGCTCGAGGACATGCTGCGTTCCGAGGGCGTTTGTCCGAAATGTTCCGACTGGATTATCAACCGAGCCCTGCACCGAGACAACGCCGGCGAGGTGGACGACGGTGTCGTAGCTACCGAACGACGGGAGCGACTCGAGATCGGTCACATCGGCGACGTGGACATCAACATCCTCTGGAATCTCCCCTTGGACAGAGTGTGCCAGAACGTCGACCTCGTAGTCGGCATCTGCAAGTGCTGGGACGAGATTGGATCCGACGAACCCGGTTCCGCCCGTGACCAGAATCGAATTACGCATCTTTCCGGATTTCTTCGAGGTCAACTTGCACCATCTCCCTAATCAGTTCCTCAAAACTGATTTCCGGTTCCCAGTCCAATTTCTTCTTTGTTTCAGAGATATCTGCCCTAAGAGCGTCGACCTCCGCCGGGCGGAAGAACTTCTCGTTGACTTCGACATACTCATTCCAGTCTAACCCCACCTCGTCGAAGGCAATCTGGGCGCACTCCCGCACCGTGTGGTGCTCCCCGGTCCCGATAATGTAGTCGCCGGGCTCATCCTGCTGGAGCATGAGGTGCATGGCTTTGATGTAGTCTTTGGCATGGCCCCAATCACGCTTCGCGTCGAGATTGCCGAGCTCGAGCGTGTTCTGTTGCCCTTCCGCTATTCTGGCCGCACCACGGGTAATCTTCCGAGTGACGAAGTTCTTTCCACGGCGGGGCGATTCGTGGTTAAACAGGATTCCGTTCGTCGTGTACATATCGTAGGCTTCCCTGTAATTAACTGTGGACCAGTACGCGTATAGTTTGGAGACGCCGTAAGGGCTCCGTGGCTGGAACGGCGTATCCAGGGATTGTGTATCGTCTGGCGCGTTCCCGAATATTTCACTGGTGCTCGCCTGGTAAAATTTCGCGTCCATCTTGTACTTCCGGACGGCTTCCAGCACCCGGGTGGCACCCAGGCCCGTGATGTTACCCGTGTTCACCGGCTGGTTGAAGCTCTCAGGGACGAACGACAGTGCTGCGAGGTTGTAGACTTCGTCCGGCTCGGCTTCTTTGACTGCCCGGTCGAGCGAGGATTGGTCGGCCAGGTCACCATTAAGTATATTGACATCGTCTATGAAATCGTCAATTCGAATGTGATTATTAGTGCTATTCCATCGCTGTAGCCCATATACTTGATAGTCTTGTTGTAATAAGTATTCGGCTAGGTAGCTCCCATCTTGCCCGGTAACTCCAGTAATCAATGCACTAGGCATTTCCTCGATGTTCGCACGGATAGGTTAAAAAGTCGCCGTTAGAATAACTCCCACGATTTGACCTAAGACCTGAGACCGCATCATCGCGTTAAGTTTGGCGTGAGTTGTGATGGACGGCGAAGGCTTCGAGCCACTCTTGAGCTGTCTCTAGCTCGACATGGCTGAAACTATTTGCAAATGAGGATGTTCGCCGTTCTATTTCCCAAAAAACACGTTTGATAGCATTCCGATTTCCATGTGCGAGAGTCTGCAATCGGTAGCCATCTTCAGCCAGAACTGGACCAAGATAATCAGCATCGTCGACGAGAAACAGCACGTCGTCAAGCTGATACTGGTGATGAAGCTCGGCCAGAAACCACCGCGTCGTCTGTTTCGTTGCTGTCGGAAAGAGGCTGAGGTGGAGAATTTCGTTCGTTTTGGGATCGACAGCGCCGTACAGCCAAAATTTCTGGCCATGGAGGCGGATCATCTTTTCGTCAACCGCGAGGTGATCCGCGGTCACCGTCGAGATCGGCTGTAGGTCGGCCTTGTGAACCCACTCGTGGATCGAGACATGACTGCGCTGGGCTCCCAACTCATCGAGAAACTGACTGGCATCCCGAAGTGATATACCTGCCAGATGACACCGGATGCCCACTTGAATCGCCCACTCGGGAGTCCGCTGGCGCTCCACAAATGACAAGTCGATCCACTCGATACACCCACTGAGGCGGTCGAATTCGGACATAGACACTCAGAACTCGTCCGCCTCATTCTCTAACTTAACGCGACCGACCGCATAGGCAAAATATTTAAATTGGATGGCTTTAGTGTTCCCAACGGCCTTCAGGTTCAGATAGACAGAATACAAAAATAGGTTCATGCGTGGTTATACTTCGTAGTGTAGAAATTCCACCATTAAGTATGAAAGTATGGCATAAAGTTCCCAGCGATAATCATATTGTTCATCCATTCAAGGATAGTGAGCAAGTTATAGCATGCGATTTACCGTTACCGTGGTCGGAATTTTGGTCGATTCACTGCGTTCGGAAGGGCTACAATATAGTGCATTTGCAATATCTTCAGACAAATTTATTCTTCAACGGCCATCCTATTCTGTCAATTTTCCGGACAATACTTTTCATTTTGAATGTAATCATATTGAAACTCACACGTACAAGGATTGTGTGGACTGCACACCACACTACAGGCCATGAAAGTGAAATAGAACTCCTCGACCGGATTGGTCGTCAAACTCTTTTTATTCTCGCAGACCACATTTTCGTATTATCGCCCCCTATCAGGCAGCAAATAGAATCGGAGTATTCAGTACGTGCTCCAATTTCCGTCGCCGAACTCGGCAACTATAGAATATTACATGAAGAGCGGCAGCGGGGAGGGGACCCATCATCCAAATTCCCAAGTGCTGGTCCTGTTGTCTCAATGATTGGGTTAATTCGTCGATACAAGCGTGTACCGTTGGGTATCCAAGCTTTTGACCATTCTAACGTGGCAACTAACATGCTCATCGCAGGAAAACCAATGGATACCTCAATCCATACAGAGGTGCAGGACGCTATTACAACGACTTCTAAACCTGTGACAACTCATCCAAAATTCATAAGTGATGCTGGGCTGGTAGAATACGTCGACAAAAGTGATGTAGTACTCATTTTGAATGATCAATCGACTGTCCCTGCGACAGCATACTTAGCTGCAGCATGCCGCACGCCCGTCGTTTCTGCTCCGGGTGGGATAAAAGAGTATTTGATTACCGAATACGACATCGGTATTGTATCCGACTCAACTTCAGAATCTGATATAGGAGCTGCAATTGACGAAGCACTCTCCGATTCAGATGAGTTTTGCTGGGAGAAATTTGATCAGGACCACCAATGGGATGATTACAAATCGACTCACTTCGAAGTATACACCTCTCTGATTAGAAACACATGAAACGCTCTTGCGTAGGAGATTGTTGATACTGTTAAGCGGTAGCTGCTGAGTCGAATAGGACAAGGGCACCGCGGTAGCGGTGCCCAACACGTATGATTCCGCTAGATGTGTTTGGGTCGGAATCGGTCGCAGCGGATCTATTTGAGCAGATTCGCTGGTGTGACGGTGTTACCTGTCTTCGCTGCCGTTTCTGACCGTTAATGGTCAAGATAACTTCTGAAAGCTAAGGAACTTCTCACACCACTTTTTTGCGTTGCCGACTCTCTGCGTCACTTGTTGAAACACGTCTTTGACGAGTTCGTGAAATTTGTCCTTGTCATCGACGATAATCGGCGACATCGTCCATTTCAGCTGTTTCCAGACTTGCTCGATTGGATTGAGATTGGGCGAGCCTGACGGAAGAAAGATGAGGTCAACACCGAGTTGATGGGCACGCCTGCGCGTGTATTCACAGATGTGCGATCCGTGCTTGTCCAAGACGAGCAGAATCCGCTGCTCTAGATTCTGCTCGCGGACCGTCTCTAAGACGCTGCAAATCTTTTCTTTCTCCTCTGTTTCAGTCCAGCGAACCAGACTTCCTCCGTTCAATGCGTAGAATCCGACCGCTGAGTCCTCGGTCTTGACTAGCGGCCGTTCAACGTGAGGATCATCAACGTACCACACCCGCCGCGAATTATCGTACGGTTGCGGGTGTGAAGCATCTAAAAAGCCGATAACTGTCCCGCCGTCTGTACAAGTATCGTCGTCGACAACCCAGCCATCCTCTTGATCACCGTCCTCTTTGTTGTGGGGTTCGTCGTCAGCCTCGTGGAGGAGTTCCTCGGGATTCTCCGGTCTATTCGGCCGTTTCGGCCGGGGTTTCGCGTACGACAACCAAGATCTCGGAGAAACTTCCCGAGGTAATCTGGGTGGTACTCGACACCGAACTCCTCAGCCAAGAGATGTCGTATCCCTTGTGATTTCCATGGCTGCCCCTCTTGGAGCAGTTCGAGCAGTTCTTCCTGTTCATCTTCGTCGAGTTTCGGGGGCCGACCGCCCCCGAAACTCGGCATCAATTCTTCGATCCCGCCCTCGTTCCACGCATCTGCCCATCGGCAGCCGGTCGCTGCCGACCGTGCTTCCCGGTCGGCAGCTTCCGCAATCGTATCGCCTTGGTAGAGATTCTTCACGAACCTGAGACGCCGAATTCTGTGCTTATCTTCGGCGGCGCGGAGAAGCTCGTCGAGCTTCTCCTCCGAGAGGTAACGCTTGATCTCTTTGCGTCGCTCGCGTCCCATTGCCAGCACATCGAACCGACCCCACAAAAGATTCCTCACTCATTAACTCGAAGATTGCGCTCCGACGGTAGTTGTTCTCAATTTCCGCGTCCTTCCGGTTTAATACGAGTCTTCGCCAACTACAGGGCGAAATTGAGGTGACACACAAAACGATGCACCAGCCTATTGAGCCCTTTGCCAGAGCACTCGATGCACTTTCCCTCGAACTCGTCAGCTCGGTCGAAATCAACGAAGTGTATATTTCTGCCGGAAAGAAAGGCCACGAGCGCGGCTGGCAGTCGAGCTCGCATGGCCTGTCCACGCGCGGGCGTGGTTCGTAATAGCGGTGACAAACCACCAATCTTCATTATCGCTGACTGTGGTACCGGGCAGCGATACGTGAATCCAGCGAAAGCCGCAGATGAATCGACGATTCGACTCCTGCTGGCCGACCGCCAGCAGGAGTCGCTCACTGTCTATACTGACGGCTTTCGAACATACGAACCGCTCGAAGAGGACGAAGCATTCAACCGCGAATACGTCGTCCACGGCGACGGCGAATACGCAGACGATGAGGTACACGTCAACACTTGCGAGAGCCACCGAGGTATCTCCAAAGACAAGTTGACACAGTATCTCAGAGCGTTTCAACTACGTTGGGAACTGTTTCGGAAAACCGGCCGAGACGCTCTTAAACACGCTGTTCGAGCGACGCTATGAAATCAATAATTTTATACGGATGGGCGTACGTATGAAAAATTCTATGGGGTGGTACTGTGTTAGGTCACAGCCGGGTTGCGGAAGAAATTTCTCTTTGAATTATAGTGTGTTACTCGACTAGATCCATAAAGACGGCTTTCAGATCGGATAACCGAATATATCCGGCGAAGACGTTGGTTCCAAGAAATACTAACAACCCAAACGGAGGGAATATGAGCAGCGAGACTATCGGTGAGGAATCGCAAACGAAAACGGTACCCAGGAATATCGCTGCAAAAATTGCTTGAGCTGCAATCAGTTTTGCGAACCATTCAATCGGTACTATGTCAATAGAAGATCGGTTCCAAATAACTATGTTCCCGACGAATATCGAAGTGTAAGATATCATTGTCCCGATTCCAGCACCGAATATTCCATATCGAGGAATTAACACTACGTTCAGAGCGATGTTGATAATTAGCGCTATTAGCGTTGCGAATTCGGTCGCCCGTATCCAGCCAATCGCTTGGAAGACCGGCATAGTGACCCGGCTCAATCCAAAAAAGAATGTACCTAATATTAAGACCTGGAGAGTAGTAGCCGCACCGACGTACTCTTGTCCGAAGTAGACACTAAGCAACGGTTCTGCTAAGCCGAACAGTCCTACACCGAACAGCGCAAGTGAAAGGGTTCCATACTTGATACCTGTTTTAACAGTTTCATTTATTTTCTCAATTTCACCTTCACTCCAGAGATTTGCGGTATGTTGAAGAAATGAGAGTTGGATAACAGATGGTATAAACCAAATCATCTCTGCAGGAACGATCGCGCTATTATACAGTGCAGTTGATGAGGCACCTTGGAATAACTCAACGAGTAGTATATCAGCTTTATACAGAAAAGCCGCACTCATGCCTCCGATGAGCTGGTACCCTCCGTAAGTGGCGATATGTTTACCTTGCGTCCGGAAATCGTCCGATGTCGGAAGCTGGAACGAAAATTCCCTCATAATTAGAGCACTACTTATAAAAGTAATAATTATAAACGAAAGTGTGTACCCAGCGAATACACCCGATAATCCGTGGCCTACGTAGGCCAGAATCAGTCCTGTTATCACGTAAACTAATTGCCGTGACACTCCCAGAAATTCACCCCAGAGTTCACGCTGAATACCGAAGAAAACACCTCGAATCACACTGAATACATTAGTGAATATGATTGAAACCAACAGAACCAGAACGTATGGTCGATAGATTTGCGGAAGTATTCCAGAGAATAGCAGAACCGACACCAGAGCTGTTCCAATGGCACCGTAGAGCAGACTAAAAACGAGTGAGAGAGAGATTACTTTCTGTATCTCTGCAGAGTCCGAAGTTGCTTCTGCGACTGTCTTTCTGCAAGCATCAAACAAACCACCTTTGGATAGAAGTGTAATTAAACTAAATGCAGCTAGGATACTCGCATACAACCCGTACTGCTCTTGTGATATCACTCGGACGAGTATTGGAGTAAATATGAGTTTTATGAGGATACTAAAGGACTTTCCGGCGAGGATGGAAAGAATGGAGCGGAGTAGAGTGTGCATCTATCCTGTCAGTACGCGTCTACCGTTATATATGAATGTTTCTATCGAATATAGATAGTAGCCGGCGTCCGCATCGCAAAGTCAAGGATGCAGGATTGCTTCCATCTGTATTCGGTTAAGCTCAGAAACCGCTGCATAGCTCTGCAGTCACCTCCCCAAGCAGCGTAGACCGAGATGGAGCTGGTTGCTGTGCCTCACAATACAAGAACTCGGCTATAGTAGTCGTTAGAACTATTTGCTAGGAGATTATTATAGTAGCTGGTGGAACACCTCGACGAGATCTCCATCGAAGAGCTGCAAGATGCTCTCGACAACGTGGAGAAGAAGAAGCCAACAGAACGGTTGTTAGCGGCTATTGCGTACAAGAACGGTGTCGCGCAAGATGAGCTAGCCGAGTGGCACGGCGTTCACCAGAAAACAATCTACAATTGGCTCAAGCGACTCGACACCAACGAGTCGCTTGAGCACGCCGTCTCTAATACTTATCGTTCTGGAAGAAATCAAAAACTTTCAGAATCACAGCAACAAGAGTTCGAAGAAACCGTTCACGACCCACCCAAAGAAGTCGGGATCGACGCGCCGGCGTGGACGCCGGCGCTCGTCCGGCAGTTTCTCGAAGAAACGTACGGCGTTGAGTACTCACTCCCGAGTTGCCGGCGGTTGCTGAAAGAAGCAGGATTGAGTTATCAGAAACCACGCTGTTCAGCCGCTGAAGCTGATGAAGACGAGCAAGAGGAGTTTCACGATGACCTCAAAAAAAGCAGCGGGAGATGGATGCCACCGTAGTCTGTATCGACCAAACCAAGAAATCCGTGCAAGTTGAGCCGCGTGCCGCGTGGTTTCCGCGCGGCACGCAGCTCTCCGTCGAACTATCCTGACAGCGCGATTGGACGTCTTTGCTGCGCGCGATCACCGAGAACGGTGATCGCTCTTTCCCGATTCGAAGAGTACGTGACCGCTGAAGACGCGAAACATTTCACTCTCGCATTATGTGAAGAGTTCGAAGATGACTTGCTCGTCGTGCTGGACAGAGCGCCGTACTTCCAGGCGTCGGCCGTCACTGACTTGGTGGCCCGTGACGACCTCGCCTTCGTCACGCTTCCACCATACTCACCGGAATTAAACCCTATCGAGGAGTGCTGGAGACAGCTCCAAACCGCTCTGAGCAACCGCTTTTTCGACTCGCTCGACGAACTGACAACGGCGATCGACACCGCCCTCCAACAACTTTCGGTACCCGAGATACGCAATTACTTCTAACTAGTACTATAGATTTGGCCGGAGATACCCGTACCCGGCTGCGATTTCCAGGAGGACAAGCTGGGCGACGACCTTCCGGTCGGTCGCCCAGCGTTCTGGTGGAAACGTCGCGCTATCTTGGCATTCACTGGTCTGGTCGACGAACACCCGCAAAAGGGCTCTGCTGACCACTAGGGTCAGCAGAGCTGCCAACACCTGTATTCGAACGATATGCTCTTTCTCGGACTGGAACGCCCCGAATTCGTACCGAGATTTCAACTCACTCACTATTGAGTATACTTTTGTACAGTTGTATCGTTTCGTTAGCTGCCTTCTCCCAGGTAAATTTATGCGCTCTATCAAGTCCTTTTTTTTGCATTTGCTCATGTAGAGTGTCGTTTTCTAGTACTCTCTGTATTTCTTCAGTCAGCTGGTCTGTATCATTTGGGTCTATTTTGATACCTGCATCTCCGACGACTTCTGGTAAACTTGAAACATTGGACGTTATAACTGGAGTCCCACAAGCCATCGCTTCCAACGGCGGAAGGCCAAATCCTTCATAGAGAGAGGGATAGACAAAAACATCAGCTCTTTTATATAAGTGGGGTAGAACATATTCCGGCACAAACCCAAGTAAATGTATATCATCACGATATTCAGATTTTTTTGTTTTTTCGATAATGCTATTTGTTTTCCAACCTTCTCTACCAGCGATCAACAACTTTGTGTGCTCGTTGCTGTTGGTTTTGATAGACTCAAACGAATCTATCAATGTCGTATAGTTCTTTCTTGGACTTATTGTCCCAACTGAAAGAATAACACGCTGGTCTGACTGTATTTCTATTTCACTGGATTGGAGATATTCCTTCAACATATCCCCATCGTAGCTCTGGTTGAAAAGTTCTTGATTCACTCCTTCATAAATCACTGTAATCTGCTCAGATTTCACCCCCAGTTGGTTTTCAAGATCCTTCTTAGTTGACTTCGAAACAGCGATTATTCTGTCTGCTTGGTTCACGTACTGTCGCTTGAAGACATAATTGTATGCACGTTGTTTTGTGTTGTACAGATCTCCTAACTTGACGCCTGTAACATCATGATAGGTTACAACTTTGGGAATCTGAGAGATATAGGGGATAACATCCTTGACACCATGCAGAATATCTATGTCATCTCTAATACATTTAACAGGCAAATAGACATTTTCCCAAAATACTCTCAATATCGAGTCCCGGATGGAAATAATGCCGTTGTCATCCTTACCATATAAAACCACCTCTATCTCTTCACTTTCCTCAAGTTTATTTATGAGGTTTTGCGCATATGTTCGTGAACCACCATGTATAGACAATGTTCTTGCATCGATACCGACTTTGATAGTATCATTACTTTTCATTTTTTCTTATTAAGCTATGAACGGATATGTATTTGACGACAGGAGCTGTATAGTGGTATTTAAATATAAAAAGGACGAAGATAGGCATTGTTCAGATGGGGTGCTTATGTATGGTCTCTTACCGTCATTATTATCAACAGTAACGACAAGTCATGGCCAATGCGAGTTCTAATGTTGAATTACGAGTTTCCCCCTCTAGGAGGAGGGGCAGCAAACGCGAACCAATATCTTCTACAAAAATTTGCCAATCGACATAATCTCTATGTGGATCTTATTACGTCTTCGGCTTCAAACGAAAAAATAATTCAATTTGCTGAGAATATCACTATTCATAAGCTCGATGTCGAAAAGCAAGACATTCACCATTGGACTCAGATAGAAATCCTCCGTTACAGCTGGCAGGCATTCCAGCGTGCTCGGAAGTTGATCAAAAAAAATGAATACGATGTGGTGCATGCGTGGTTCGGCGTCCCAAGTGGTGTACTTGCGAGAGTGATAGATATCCCATTCTTAGTGGCCCTCCGTGGTAGTGACGTACCAGGATACAATGAGCGGTTCACAGCACAATACACTTTGCTTCGACCAATAATACGTCATGTCTGGCAAGAGGCGGAGGCAGTCGTCGCAAATTCAGAGGGGCTACGAGAATTAGCTCGCGAAACAGCCACGCCTGGTATCGAAGTGATACCAAACGGTGTCGCAATCTCAGAGTTTACCCCAGAATACCCGCGTTCAGGACGCCTATCAGTGCTTTGTGTTGCTCGATTAGTAGAGCGTAAAGGGATTAAGTATCTAATAGATGCTATCAGTTGTGTATCTGAGACAGAGTTGACTGTAGTAGGTGAAGGTGAGCGAGAGAGTGAACTAAAAAACTGTGTCGAACGACTGGGTATTACTGATAGAGTGAATTTTACTGGTTACGTCCCACATGATGAAATCCATGAGTATTACGAACGGGCAGATGTCTTCGTTCTACCATCGTTCAACGAAGGAATGAGTAATACAGTACTCGAAGCAATGGCCGCTGGCCTCCCCATTGTAACAACAAATACCGGCGGAACGGCAGAATTACTGGACGGAAATGGAGTAATAGTAGAAAAACGAAGTTCTGATGCAATCAAAGATGCTCTACAAGAATATATGAGGAATGAAGAGAAAAGAGAATCAGATGGACGAAGATCAAGGAAACTCGCAGAAAACATGAGCTGGGAAACAGTCGCAGATCAGTATTATTCACTCTACAAACAGATATGCTAAATTGGAGAAAACCTTTACTTCTGTTGGGGCTTCACTTAACCGGCAACAACATTCCGAGTAATCTATATAAAATTAGACAAATAGAGAACTCCTCAGAGGCAATTAGAGAACTTCAGCAACAAAAACTCAAATCGCTTTTAGAACATGCCTCAGAGACCGTACCATACTATAATGCCCTACTGAAAGAAAACGATGTAGTTTCTGATGGAGGCATAAAATTAGATAATTTTGAAAAGTTACCACTATTAACGAAAGAGGACATCCGTTCAGCGGATGGGGACTTGCATTCGAGCGCTCCCGGACCGAATCCATATTCTAATACCTCCGGTGGTACCACTGGGGAGCCCGTGGAATTCCTTCAAGATGACCGGTACTGGCAATGGAACGTCGCAAACAAAATATACTATCACTCGCTAGCTGGGAAAGGACTCGGTGAACCGGAAATAAAACTTTGGGGGAGTGAACGTGATATACAGAAGGGCAGTCGGTCGCTAAAGACCCGCATCCGGAATTTCTTATACAATCGACAGGCACTGAATAGTTTTAAAATGAGTGAAGAAGATATGGAGCAGTATATCAGAGAAATAAATCAACACCAGCCTAAATCTATCTGGGCATATGTCGAGTCAATGCATCAACTTTCCCAATATGCAAAAAAGAACAATTTGAAGGTATATTCACCAGCAGGCATCGTTACGACGGCAGGTACATTACACGAACCTGTTCGAGAAACAATTGAGGACGTGTTTGACACTAAGGTCCACAATCAATATGGCTCCCGGGAAGTTGGTGATATCGCCTGTGAGTGTCCCCATCAAGAGGGACTACATATTTTCACTCATTCCAACTATGTCGAAATAGTTGATGAAGATGGAAACCCGGTTCCGAGCGGCGAAGAAGGGTACGTGGCAGTGACTAATTTAACGAACTATACAATGCCACTTATAAGATACAAGATTGGTGATATGGCAGTCGGCTCTGACGAATCCTGTAGTTGTGGCCGCGGTTTCCCACTATTAAAGAAAGTGACGGGGCGAGAATCCGATCATTTCGTAACTCCTACCGGAGAACTGATTCACGGAGAATATTTCACTCATTTATTTTATAACAAAGATTGGGTGCGAAAATTCCAAGTGCATCAAATATCACGGGAAAGCTTGGTAATTAAGATTGTAAAAAGAGAACCAGAGGACGGAGCTGACTTGGAAGCGATTAAATCTGAGATACGCAATGTCATGGGTGAAGAAGTAGAGATAGAAGTCGAATTCAAGGAAGAGATCTCCCCTTCTTCTTCCGGAAAGTTTCGGTACATTGTTTCTGAAGTGCTCTAATTTCGCTTTAGCCATGTTTTTATACCACATACCACATGATTTCTATCGCCCGAGTATATGAGTGAAAAACTGACTAACTATCACAATACTTCCGTTTATTCCTGTGTAGAGTTCCCATTTTGATAATATAGTTCTATATTTCTCCATGACTCACTCCCGCGCCGTTCGAACTCCTCTTGTACAAGCGCTCTCGCCTCAGAATCAGTAAAATTCAATTCGAACTTCTTTCCGGCAATCAACCACACATCCTGCTCTCCTTCAAGCAACACCTGAACATCCTCAGTATCGTTCAGATACACAGCCCCAGTCCGTGGATGCACGTACTCCCCGTCCCGTTCCACCACAGGCCCAAGCCCGTTCTGCCTGAAAAAGTAGTCCGTCTCGCCGTAGTACCACATTGACAACTCGGGCCGGGTCGACACAATCACATCGTCCTCATCTGCATGCTCGGTAACGTACGCACTTGCTTCCCGCCACTCAGACACGCCCGGATGATACGGACTGTCGTTCACCGACTCCGTCGCGGCAAACCCCGCCAGCGGCGACGCCACGATGAGCAATACAACCACCGGAACCGCATACACCACACCCTGCGAAATCATACCTAGCTCGTCATCACCCTCCGTGACTTTCCGCCACAGCACGGTCAACACCTCCGCAATCGCGTACAGTCCGGGAATAGCCACCAGTGGCAGAAGATGGTATACGTATCGGGGTGCCTTCCGCGGCGTCACCGAGGCAACGACAAACGACACCACAAAGGCCAACACAAGCAACCGCGCATCTGGCCGTTGCACCCACAGGTACATCGCACCGGCGACAAACAGGTAGCGAAGCACGGGATAGGCCTGCCCGAACAGCTTCCAGTAGTACATCAGGTCCCGGTCGGGCCAGGTACTCGGCGGCGACGCCGTTACGATACCAGGGAAACCCCTGAGCACGACGTACAGCCCTGCGACGAGAACCCCACCGACAATCAGCACCGCCAACCGCTTCGAGGTCGAATCCACCGCGTCCACAGACAGCGTTTCCAGGACCCACAATCGGCCAGCAAGCAACATAGCGAGAAACAGCACGGTACTCGCACCCAGCGCCAGATACGCCTGCTGGGCATTCTGGCCAAGATACACCAACACCACGAGCACAAACGGATACGGGCTACGGAACTGGAACTCTTGGTCGTACCATCGTAGGATAACATAAATAGATGCGAAAAAGAAGAACCCAAGCGCCGTGTACATGCGGGCGACCCGGCCCCATATCAGGAAGAAGGGGTCCACGGCCAGGAAGCCGGCCGTCAACAGCCCACCCAGACGGTTGTACCGAACAGCGATGAAATAGCCGACCCCAACTGTCCCCAAACTGTAGAGAACACTGGGTAGCCGTGCAGCGAACTCGGTGCGCCCGAAGAGTTCGAACGACGCCGCAATCGGGAGCGAGGTTGTCAGCCACGCGCGGCGATACGGCGATGAGGGGCCAATTGGGTCGGAAAAACCGTTCCCGGTCAGGAAGTTCCAGGCGGCCCAACTGGAGAAGGCCTCGTCGATCCATAGCGACGCGACGCCGAGCCGGCGGAATCGGAGTGCCACCGCGATTAGGACGATGGCCCCGAGCGCTCCGTAGTAGAGCTGTCGTTGCCGATTCCAGTCCCTGATACGGCCGATTCGCTGGGATGCCCACGTGAGTTCCATGGAGCGGTTACCATCTGGCAGGACCGTCGAAAATAAAAGCTATTCCATTGGCCCGACTCACGAACTCACACGGCCTACGATTCGTTCGAGTGGGTCAGCGACACGCGATGGCAATCGCATAAAAATGGGTTCGAGCTCTGCCGGCCGAACGACCCCCAGTCGGAGGAGGCCAACCGCATACAGCACTGCCCCGACGGGCGGGACGACACCGAGCGCGAGGATTGGCGTGTCGATGAGCCTCGCAAGCCCGAAGACGGCCACTCCGGCGCCGATACCGACCAGACCGAGTCTCACGAGGCGCAGATCAGCAATCGGATTGAATCCGATGCGTCTGGCACTTACTACATGCAAAACGACCATCAACCCGTACCCGATACTGGTCGCGACGGCTGCCCCTCGCATCCCGTAGGGAGGAATCAAGAGCAGGTTCAACACGAGATTGAGAACGGCAGCTGTTCCGGTCGCAACAATTAGAATACGCAGGTCCCCCTTGCCCTGCCCGATTGCGAATATCGGACGTGCCACCGCAAGCCCGAACGCGCCGGGGAGCAGTAACAACACGATGGGGCCCGTGGCGACGAACTCCGCCCCGAAGTATAGCGGGACGAATGCATCGACGAGGGCAGCGATACCCAGCGCCACGATGAGCGTCAGCGCCAGCGTATAGCGGGTGGCTTTCGCAGCGAGGGCTGAGAGTTCCTCGAGACGACCCTCGGCCCACAACTCCGACGTGGAGTGTAGTAGCGCCATCTGCAGGGCGAAGGGCGCAAACCAGACGAACTCGGCGACCAGCAGCGCTGCACGGTAGTAACCCGTCGCCGCCCCGCCTTCGAGGGGGCGCAACAGGAGAATATCGACGTGATACAGCGACATCATCAACAGAGTCAACACGACACTCAGCGCATTGAACGAGAGTAGTTCCCGTGGTTCGGTCTGCAGTGTCGTTGGCGCCCGTTGCCAGAGAGCACGGAGGTCAAGCCGGCGACCCAGCACCGTGACCGCGACAATCGTCCCGAGGCTGCTAGCGAGGATGTGTCCGACGAGGACGCCCGTAACGCCGTAGCCCAACAGCGCGAGCATGACACCAAAGATACCGAACAGCATCTTCCGGAGAACAGTGAGCGGTTCGCTGTAGTGTTCGTACCCCAGGCCCATCAGGGTGCTCCGGAGTGTGAGGAACAGCTGTCGAGCCCCGACAAGGATGGCGAGCAGGTAGAAGTACTGCCGGAACGCCGGGCCCGCAACGGCGTCGACGAGTCCCGCTTTGACGGCGGCGAAAATACAGAGTCCGGTCACGCCGGCGAGCGCGATCGCCACGCGGGTATAGAAGCCGAACACGTACTCGGCCCATTCCGTACCACGGTCTTCGGCGATGAATTTGCGGACGCCATCGCTGATACCGGCGTTAGTGAGCACCACCAGGACACTGAGTGCTGACAGCATGAACGCGTAGTCACCGTACTGGCCGCTGCCGAGTGCTCTGACCAGCAATGGTGTCACGATAAGGCCGACGAGGACCCCGCCGACATCGCCCGAGAGTACGGAGATGAACCCCCGAAGCAGGTTCCGATTTAATTCGCTCATCAGCTCATAGACGTTGAGAGGGTTTCAACGAGGCCAACACGGTAGCGATCCCACTCATTGTCTTTTTGCTGCCTTGACAAACGACTCACGCTCCCTGTTTTTGAGTGCCTTCAGTTCGAAGCCGTATGATTCGAGCGTAGCTTCGACGGCGGCGACGGAGTCGCCGAATGAACGCAATCGGTCGGGATGTAGTTCGACGTAACAGCATCGACACGACGGACGTGAGAGGGTGTCGGTAAACCCCTCTAGGACCTGTTGCTCCGCCCCTTCGACGTCGATTTTGAGTATCGTCGGCACTGGGGCCCGGTCTTCGATCAGTCTGTCACCGGTTTCGACTGGGACAGTAATCGTCTTGCTTTCCTCACCAGTCGCCAGCGCGTGGGCGCCCTCGCCCGACGCTTCCGACGCAACGGCGAGGTCCGTCGTGCCTGTTTTCGCAGCCAGTGCTTGCTCCCGGACGGTTGCCTCCAGACCGTTGTACTCGAGGTTCCGCCGGAGCGCACCGGAATTACTTGGGTGCGGTTCGAAGGCGACTACCTGTTCAGGCGGGAGTCGCTGGGCGAGGAAACACGTGTACGTCCCGATGTTCGCACCGACATCGTACACTACGTCATCAGCCACCAGTTCGGTGAGCATGTCCTCGATGATCGGCATTTCCCCCATCAGTTCCGACACCCGCTTACACTCGGTCGGGTTTGTGACGGTAAAGTGGGCCGTTGTTCCCGCTATCTCGTGGGACTCAACGCCCGAATGTCTGGCAAATTGCACTCGCCAATACAGGTCCTCAATGACTGCGTGGAGGCCAAGTCGCTCCGTCACCGGTCGCAACACCGTATTGTAGAGTGACGGAGGGCGAGGCATCTATATCGCATACAGTGTGGCCCTCATGAAAAACGCACCTATCCATTATTTCGGAACGTATCATGCCGAGGTCAGCACGTCTCGGGGACCATCCGTGAGAATAGCACACGCCTCTTGACATCCTTCTCCACGATACGCGGAGGATGAAGGTTGAGGGCTGTACGAGAGCGGAGCTCTCGTGAACGCCGAGTGGCGGATTCACTGCCCACCCGGACGGGTTTGAGGCCGAGTCCACGGACAAGCCCCCTCCTCAACGAGCGACCCTCTCAGGGTGAGGTAGTTGACTAGAAAAGATTGCCTCAGCCCAGCAGGTCAGCCTCGTACTCGCTGGCGCGAACCCGTACTGGGAACCATCCTTCTTCGTCGACACCCAGCAAGGCCTCCGAGTAGCCATCGTCGTCGTTCCCGGCCTTCGCCGATCGCACCCAATTAGCCTCACGCTCGCTTAGGCCGAACCACTCGGCCAGTTCTGATGCCGCCTCGTCCACTCGATGAATAAGCGTCATTGAACAGAGATTCGCGATCGTCTGAGCCTCCGGTGTTAACGCGAACTCGCCGCCAGTCTGGGTAACGAATTGCAACGAGAGATCGTAGTGCCGACTGTGACGAACGGCCGTCTCCAAGAAGCCGAGTGACGTAGAATCATTCATCAGATAGTGTGCTTCGTCGATGACGAATAGCACACGCTTGTCGGTCTGTTTCGCGCGTTCGTACACGGGGTTGAACAGCACCTGCATCATGAGACTCGTCTCCTGGCGTCCGCGGCTCCCTTCGTCTTGGTGGAGGTCAATGTAGATGACGTCGCTCTCGAAGTCGAACGCAGTCGCTTCTGCCAGATTCGCCAGGTCGCCGCCGTCGCGGAACGACGGGCGCAAATCGATGAGCAGCGACTGGACATCCGAGCGAACCCGTTCCTGCTCGCCCTCGGTAACGTACTCGAAGTCCCCAGGGTCAGCCAACATCGCTTCGAGAACCGCAATGACATCGCGAACCGTCGGCGAGGGATTCTCGTGTGTATCGGGATCCTGCGTGATACCCTGTCGCTCATAGGCCTCCTGCACGGCTCGCCGAAGCGTCTGCTTGCGCGCCTCCAGCGGGCTACTGGCAACCGTCTTGAAGAACGTCTCGAAGAAGGTGAGCACCCAGGCGATCTGTTCGGCCCAAGGGTCCATATCTGGCACCGAATCGAGGACGTGCTGGGGGGTCGCTTTCAACTCCAGTGGATTGACGCCACGAGAACCACCGACGGTGATGCGTTCGCCACCGAGCGCGTCGTTCACGCTGGCAAAGCCTTCCAGTGGATCGAGCATCACAAGCATAGTGTCGGCGTCGTACATCGCACGACGGACCAACTGCAACTTTGTCGAGAAGGATTTGCCTGCGCCGAGTTTGCCGATGACCATCGCACAATACCCCGTCTCGCGGGCGAAGCGATCGAGGATGAGTGGACTCTCGTTGAGCGCGTACGTACCGTACTCGATACCGGGTTCGGCCAGTGCACCGGCGACGAAGGGGAACATCGCGCCGACGGCGCCGCCGAGCATCGGTGTCGTCGCGTGTAGTGACTCATCGAGACGGTCGACACCCATCGGACTTGCTGAGATCAGCGTGTCCATCTGTGCCCACCGTGGCGTTACGGGAGTGAGATTCGCCGGTGAGCGACGGGCGGTGTTAGCGACGGCATCCGTATCGAGTTTCTCGCGAGCGGGTCCGCGGACGGTGAGATACATCGACGTATCGAAGGCTCGCATCGACGTGTTCCGTAGCGTATCGTAGAGTTGACGGTAGTCGTGTAGATCTTTCTCGACGCCGCGGGCGCCAGCCCGGCGTTTCTCCGAGAGGTATTCGAAGTCGGCTTCGAGGTCCTCGATCCGGTTCTCCAGCGAGTCGAGCGTCTGGTGGGTATCCCGCGGATCGAGGTGGATCGAGATATCCGTCGTCCGGGTCTCGGCCGTCGAGTACAGCGTCTCGAAGAGGCCGTTCTGTGGTGTGTCGGGATAGCCACCGACCCACAGCGTCCGCGCCCAGGTGTCGCCGGTCCGGACGGCGTTCGGTACCTCCTCGATACTCGACGGTGTCACGAGCGTCTGGTGAACGTCCGCAGTCGAGTCGAGGGCGGTCCCAGTCGGCTCGTAGGCGACGATCGCGTCGTCGGCCTCCGACTGCTCCGCTGTCTCGTCTGTCTCTCGTCGCCAGAACGCTAACCATGAAGGGATCATCGCGATCCTCCGACGAGCGGGCGCGTCCGTAGCTGCTGGTCCGCCGCCACGCGTTCGCGTGGTTCGCCGTTCCAGAACTCTGCGACGAGGGTGGTCGCGTCCTCGACATCCACGGTGCGTGCCGTACAGCCCTCGATATCGCGAAGGCCAGCCTCGACGCGGTGCAGGCGCTCGGCGAGCGCGTCGAACATGGCTGCCCGCTCGTCGCCGGCCCGTGGAGCGAGCCACGCGTCGACGAACAGCCCCACGACGGGAAGCGTCGCCAGTTTCTCGGTGAGACTCTCCCGTTCGAAGTGGACCTCTTCGGGTGTGACCGAGACGACGACGTAGTGATCCCGGATCGTCATCCGACGAGTTTCGAGATCCGTCGCGTACCACGAGAGATACTCCTCGATGAGGGTCGACAGGCGTGGATTCGCCTTCACGTCAGGATCGTCGAGTCGGCTCCGGTACTGCGCCAGATATTCCTCGACGGGGAAGGGCTGGGTCGTCGAGTAGATCTGGATCGGGAACTCGACGACGGTGTTACAGAAGTCTCGGAAGGCGTCGGTCTTGGCCGCCCACTCCGCGTCAGTCGCCAGCGCCATCGGCGGTGGACCGACTTGGATCAGCCCGACGAGCGCACCGTCGGTCCGTTCGATCGCGCCGTGTTCCGGGTGGACGCGTTCGACCTGTGTGTGTTGCTTCGCTGCGTCGTGGTTGAGGCGCTTCTCTCGTCGGGCGAACCCGACGAACGTCTCTATCCACTCCAGACTCGTGGTATAGGCTGGCGTCAGGAAGACGAATATGCCACCACAGACGATGGCGACGAGAACGACAGGCAGCGTAAGCGTCTGGAGTCGGTAGCCAGCCACCATCAGCGAGGGTGGGAAGACGACCTGGATCAACAGGACGACCGCGACACCCGGAACGAGTGCAACGGCGATGTCGGTCAGCGTGTAGTTGCCGAACAGTTTGGTTTCGGTCCCGAGTGCTTTCGGGACCCGCTTGGAAGGATCGGTATCGTGCATAATCACTGGATGTAGCGCGGAGCGTCGTCGATCGCCGTCCCATCGGAGTCGGTCCGCGTGCCCGATCCTCGGGATGTTCCGTCCGGTCGCGAACGGAGATTCGAGAAGTCCGCGTCTCGTTCCGCCCTCGACCGGTCGGTGCTGTCTGCGAGCGAGCCACCACCGCCACCACGACCGCCGCCACGCCGTTCGAACGTCTCTGTCACGCTCGTCGCCGCCGAATGCAGTCGAGAGCCAGCGGTGTGGGCACGGGAGTTCCCAGAATGGAGGACGGTCTGTCCGTCAGATCGAACTGCGGGCTGGCCCCGAGCGCCGCGGACGAAGTTCTGCCCGCCCTGGACGCCGGTCTTTCCCGCCTCACTACCGCGAGCTAACCGATCGCTCGCACGCTGTGACGAGAGGCGCTGTGAGGCGCGGTCAGCCATGAAGAAGATCGCGCCAGCCTGCCAGAACAGGACGAACGGCGCGGCGATGGCGACGATCGGGATGACAAGCGCCATCAGCCACTGCCCGAATCCCTGCATCGAGAGGTCGACGCTCCCGCCGATGAGTTCCCCCAGCCGGAACAACAGCGCGACGGGTATAGTCATGAAGAGGAACGGTGTGTAGAAGCCCGCTAATCGGCTCATCAACCGCGAGACCTGAACGAACGGACCAACGCCGGGAATCCAGAAGACGATCAGCAGCGGCATCAACACGACGAAGAGGTAGAGAACCACTTGGCGGATGAAGTACAGCAGTGCGATCAGGACGAACAACAGCAGGTCTGTCAGGAGTGCGATAGCGATTCCCAGGACGCTCATCGCTCCGAACGAGAGCGTCTCGAAGAGCGTGATGTCCGAGAGGTCGGGCAATAGAAAGCCAGTAAGTACATTCACGAACTGCAGCGAGAGCGCAGCGACCCACCACCACATCAGAATGCCAAGGAGCCCGGCGAACGCCCGCCGCTTGAGCTTCGCCTGGTGATAGCTCCCGAAGAGGTGACTCGTCGATTCCAGAAAGATGACCAGGCCAATCGACAGTGCCCAGAGGAACAGACTGAGCGGGATCATGGTGTCCCAGTAGAAGTCATACACTGCGGGCCAGGGGTCGTTCGTCGGCTGGCCGAATACTGTATCTGGGGTCGGTGTGCCGACGACAATTTTCAACAGCGGGTCGACATAGTCCTCAATCAAACTCTCAATCGGGATCACAAGGATTCGGATGAGATCCTTCAGTGACTCGATAATGACATCTCCGATAGTGCTCATAATCCTGTCTCCGCATTCTCGGGCTGCGGGGAGATTGCTACCCTAGAGCAGACAAAGTCGTTCACCAGACCAACTGATGTCTGTTCCCCGCCGGCCTTGATTCGGACTGTTTGTTCAAGGGGCTCACCTACGGCTGTCCCGACGATTACCGTCATATCCCTCTCGATATCGCAACTATCCCAGTCGTTGCTCGTAAAGAGGAGAGGACCAATTCCTTCGACGTAGGTCTGTTGACCTCCTGGGGGAAGGAGTATGTCATCAAGATTGCTCGGCTCAGCAAAGGATGGCAACCCAGGTCCACGTAAGTAATCATTGTTGACTGTCCAGTTCGGTGCGTCTTGATACGTGAAGTCTGATACCCACGTCGGGCCGGTTCCCACGTTCTCGATTCGAACTACGATCTGTGCGAGATCCGCAGTCCATTCACCGTCCCGATACTGCGAGATATCGAGGATTCGGAGTTCCGGGACCAGATCAACGGGAACCGACACGGGATCGGCATCGGATTCGGGGACCGTAACGAGGGTGTACTGCCCGGGCTCGTAGTGGTCGTAAGAGGCGAGTCCCCACTCGATATCGAGAATCTCGATCCGGGCGGTAGTCGCACCAGTCGGGATCGTCGCGCTCCCGAAGAGCGTCCCGTCGGGGGCGATCAGGTTCAGCCGTGAGACAGTGTGATCGTCAACCAGTCGAACCACGAGGGCGTTCCCTTCTGTCCCGATGTCCTCGAAGACGGACGGAAGCGGTGTTGTTGTCGGGGTTGGCGTCGGTGTCGTGACTGCCGATGGAGTCTCGGAACCCCTACAGCCAGCGAGGGCAGCGACACCCGCCAGCAAGCCCGAACGGAGTAACGCTCGCCTGGTAATCGAGGCCATCAGAGGCCCCTCCAGGGTGGCCACAGCCGCCAGCCAGTGGCACGGTCGACGATGAAGACGGCGAACAGGAACAACGAGACCGGAACCGCGAACTCGAAGAGGATCGCGAGCACGGCAATGGTGGGACTATCGAGAGCGACCACATCGGAATCACCACGGTAACCAGGGATATCGACCCACCAGTGGCCGGGTTCATACCGGGCTGTGATGCCACCGACTGGTCGGGTAATCGTAAGAATCGCCATACCTACACCGTTCGTTTGGATCTGGCGACCCTGGACGAAGACTGATCCATCCCGTCCGGTGGTGTTGATCGGTGCGCCGGTCTGGGCGTCCCGAAGCCACACTCGGACGGTGACGCGCTGACTTGTCTCGTTCTGGACCGTCAGCGTGAGGTTACTTCGCCGAATCGGCACTCGCGCAAACGATGTGTTCGGGACGGTCGTGTCGGTCCCCCGAACGAGCCCGAAGGCGGTGACGTTCTCCAGAGTCGTACCATCCGTCTGCGTTCGTGTCGCGATCCCGTAGCTGGCGACGTACCGTCCTTCGAGCACGTCGAGGTGGATGTGTTCCGGAAGCTCCGGAGAGTCCATCCGCACGCCGTAGGTGTCTACGAGCTGTATCGTCGACCGGTTCGACGGGGTCGGCCCGGATTCGACCGGAAACGCTGCGGCCTGTACTGGGACGGCCGGCGATGGTGCGCTCGTCTGGCCACGCTCGGTACTCGTCACCAGCGTGTCCCATTCGCCATCACGAGCGGCGTAGAACCGCCAGACGCCTCGAACCGAGCCACCGGGAACAGCGTAGCCCAGCCACGGCTGGTTCTTGTAGACCACGAGACCGAGGTCGCCATCGAGATAGGTGGCTCGATACCCAGAGACCGAGAGTTCGTAGCGGACGACCTCGACCTCGTCGGAGACGGTGACTGTCTCGTTCACTTCCGTGAGAGTCCGATTCACAGCCGTGCAGGTCCCGTTTCGATCCCAGGCAAGACAGGTCTCGGTACGTTTCGTCAGTGAAACGTCGACATCGGCTTCCAATCGGAGGGTGGAGGGCTGGCCACCGTACCCGCCGAGGGTGTATGGCAGTTCTACCAACCGGGTCCCGCTGGCGTTCGCAATCTCGGTCTCGTTGGCGAGTAACCGAACGCGTCGGATCTCGTGCGTGGTCAGATTCCAGGATTCGCTCCGGTTCGTTGTCGTAGTCGCCGGTGGGAGGGCGATTCGATAGTCAATCATCCCCAGAACGCTTCCGTTGGGCGCGACGTAGAGCGGTTGGTCCGTCGGCGAGAGCCGAGCACGCGTCGACGGCTGGATAGCGAACACCGAGACGTGGGCGTCGCGGATGAATTTTTCGTCGGTTAACGTCGCGTTCTCCCGGTAGACCGATCGGTTCGTGTCGGTCACTGGAACGTCCCGGAGATCGCCACGGTTCCACCGCTCGACAGCTTCGGGTGGTGAGTCGAGTGGGATATCTGTCGCAGCGGCCAGCGTACACACGTCGGTCGCGTTCTCGGTCTGGTTCATCCAGCGAGTCAGGTTCGAGACGTCCTCGTCGCCCGCCCAGAGGGTGCAGTACGTGGTCTCGTCGACCCCGTGGTCGGCGCCGTCGGGAGGCTGGCTCGCCGAGTACCCCGTCACCGCAACGGCGAGTGCAAGCGCTGCCATACAGATAGTCATGTAACTCTGTGGCCTCAGAAGCCGCAACTCGCGCCTCCGGCAACGACGTTGTCGAGCAGGAACGCGACGATCGCGGTTCCGAGCGGTGCGGCGATGATACCCCAGACGACGGCCTGGTTACGCGTCTCTTTCAGCTCTTTCTTCAGGTCGGCCCGGCGCACGGCTGGCAGCGCCACGGTAGTCCCCAGCGCGATCACGCCGCCGATAAGCGGCCCACCGAACTGGATGAGGGTAAAGAGGTTCTTGATCGTCTGAGCGATGTCGGTCCCACAGAAGTCCGTCCCGGTGGTCTGTGCGAGTGCAGGTTGGCTCGCCAGCAACGTCACGGCGAGAACGGTGAGCAACGGGAGTCGGAGGTCGGCAACGCGAACAACTGTACTGTCTGGTTTCTTCGGGGCAATCCCCGAGTCGGCATCGGTTGACATGTTTCTCTGGATCGTCGCCAGACACCGCATCCGAAGCCGGACAACCCGACAGCGGTGGTTTGAGGGCGAGGTAATCCACCTGACAGAGCTACGTAAACCCATATAAACGTTTACGTAATTGGTACTAATCAAATATAATTAGATATAATAACGGGATCACGGCCTCCAGTCGCTGCGTCGCTGCAGATGTAGAATAGTCATTAAGTATGAAATATTGATAGTACAGGCACGGTGCTGTCTGAGATACCGACGAATCGCGGTGAATCTCTCACCTGCTCCCAGCGTTACTCGCGTGCCGCTGCGAACCGCTCACGCAGTGTGGCTTCGCGGCGCTCGAACTGGGCAGCCTTCGCCTTCACATCCTGACTCACGCGTTCGAGTTGTGCTAAGGCGACCTGACTCGCCAGATCGGTCTGTCCGTCAGCCTCGGTGTCGGCGGCTGCCTGTTCCTCGTAAGCTCGTTCCACCGTCTCGATGGTCGCCTCCGGATTGAACAGGATGTCGTTCGCCACGCGGACGTAGCGATCCAGCGCCGCCCCCTCCTTCCCGTCGAAGAAGTGCGTCAGGGCGTACGTCGCCCCCGAATGCAACGTCCACATGTCGATCTCGTGTAGATCGGTCGCCTCTGCCCTCGCATCCTCGGCCGCCCGTGCTGCCAGGTAGGCGGGAACGTCCAATAACTCGAAAAACTCCTCGACACCGAAGGGCACTGCCGGGAACTCGATCGTGATCTCGCCGGCGTCCTCGATGAACGCCAGTAAGTCGTTCGCGACGAGCCCGATCTGTTCGAGCGTGGCTTCCCACCACTCCCGGAAGTCGCCGACCTCGCCGACGTGTTTGACCGTCTCGCGGGCGGTCAGCTGTCGAATCGAGTTCGCACAGTAGCTGTCACGAGCCAGGCCTTCCACGTAGACGGCGTGCCCACCGAAGAAGTCGTAGCCCGAGGAGACGCCCATCGTGATCGGCTCTGCCCGGTCGGGCAGCGTCACGGAGAGCCCGTCGAAGAGGATGTCCATGTGTACCTCGCCGCCGCCGCGATACCGTCTGATCTCGCCGAAGACCACGTCGCCGAGCTGGTGGCCATCGATCGACTCCTCTCGAAGCACCGCTTCGAGCGGACCGTAGACGTCGACCGGGTTGATGACCGCATACGACGTCGTCGGGATGTGATACAGCGGGTCCGCACTCTGCTCTTCGGTCGTTTCCTGGTGCTCCTGGTTGTGGGTCTTCGCCGGGTCGACCAGCGCGTTGAACCGATCGGTCGGCACCCACTCGCCCGTCCGTGGGTCGTTATATGCGACTGTCGTCTCGATGGCTCTAGGGAGGCTCCGGATCGCCTCGGCGAAGGAAATCGGGTCGCCACCGTCGGTCCGTCGTGCGTACCACGACGGGAGTCCGCCGTTCGTTCGTCCGTCGACACCTGCAAACAGGGTGGTCGTCTCTGGTGGTTGCATCGTTGGTTCCACGGACACACATTCTGGTGCGCCCGCACCCTCGGGAGGGCGCCAATAAACGCGGTACGGAGGAGTTCTCCTGTATTGAGCTGAGAATATAACTCGGCTTGGTATACGACTCGCTAGCGTCCGGTCAGTCAGCGACGGTCGACCCGGATGTGATGAGATCGTCCATCTTCGAGAGAGTATAGAGTGACCAGTGCTCGCCGAGGTCGTCTTCGAGGCCATCGATAAACCCGCTTTTCGAGAACAGTACGAACCGTTCGTCTCTGTCCTCGGGCCCCCACCGAACGTTCGGCGCTTTCGCTCGCAGACTCTCGACGAGTGGTTTCCCAACGGGATCAGTCGTCCATTTGCACTCGGCGAGCAGTATCCGGTCGTCGGCCGGGGCGAGGCCGACGATATCTATCTCGTCTTCCCCGTACCACCACCGACCGACCTCCGAGTACGGCTCGAAGTC